>NZ_JBVIJO010000001.1:675777-1498874 GCF_055581365.1 Streptomyces sp. NPDC031445 | reverse complement strand
TCCTTCATGACCTTCCTGATCGCCGTACCGACCGGTGTGAAGTTCTTCAACTGGATCGGCACGATGTGGAAGGGCTCGCTGTCCTTCGAGACACCCATGCTCTGGGTGATGGGCTTCCTCGTCACCTTCGTCTTCGGCGGGCTGACCGGGGTCATGCTCGCCTCCCCGCCGATCGACCTGCACGTCTCCGACTCGTACTTCGTGGTGGCCCACTTCCACTACGTCGTCTTCGGCACGGTCGTCTTCGCGATGTTCGCCGGCTTTCACTTCTGGTGGCCCAAGTGGACCGGCAAGATGCTCGACGAGCGTCTCGGCAAGATCACCTTCTGGACGCTGTTCACCGGCTTCCACGGCACCTTCCTGGTCCAGCACTGGCTGGGCGCGGAGGGCATGCAGCGGCGCATCCCGGACTACCTCGCGGCCGAGGGGCTCACCACGCTCAACACGGTGTCCTCGGTCTTCTCGTTCCTGCTCGGCTCCTCCTTGCTGCCGTTCTTCTACAACGTCTGGAAGACGGCCAGGTACGGCGAGCCGGTCGGCACGGACGACCCGTGGGGGTACGGCCGCTCGCTGGAGTGGGCGACCTCCTGCCCGCCGCCCCGGCACAACTTCGTCACCCTGCCGCGCATCCGCAGCGAGTCCCCGGCGTTCGACCTGCACCACCCGGGCGTCCCGTCGCCGGAGCGGGAGTTGACCGCGCGATGACGGCCCACGACGAGCGCGACCTCGTCCGGCAGATCGAGGGCCATCTGCTGCTGGCCGCCGCACGGGAGGAGGGCCGTACCGCCGCCGTACGCCTCAGTTCCCGGCTCGGCTGGCTCACCGACAGCCAACGGGAGGACGTGCTGTGGCAGTTCGAGGCCGAGTACCTCGCGCTGGCCCGGCTCTCGTGGCACCGCACGGCCGAGCGGGCGCGGGAGCTGCGGCAGACGTACGAGTCGCGCTACCGGGCGCTGCGCCGCCGGCTGCTGGCCTGCTGCGTGCTGGGCTGCGCGCTGCTCGCGGCGGCGGTCCTGCTGGTGGTGTCCGCCGCCGTGTAGCACCGGCCCTCAGGTGCGGGTCCGCTCCCGGCCGGCGCGGCCTGCACAGGGTCCGCACCGGGGGTGCCGCCGCCGGTCCCGATGTGGTCGCCTCGCGCCCGCCGACCGTGCCGACCGGCCATACTGTCCGTCGTGCGCGTTGCCATCATGACGGCGGGATCGCGGGGCGATGCCGCCCCCTACACGGGGCTCGGGCACCGGCTGGCCCTGGCCGGGCACGAGGTCACCCTGGTCACGCACGGCCGCTTCGCCCCGCTGGCGGCCGGCTCAGGGGTGCGGTTCCACACGCTGCCGGTGGATCCGCTGGCGGAACTGCGGTCCCCGCGCGGCCGGGGTCTGCACCGCAGCGCCAGCGGCCCGGGGAAGCTGCTGCGGGTGGTGGACCTGGCGCGGCGCCTCGTCGGCCGGCTCACCGAGGACCTGCTGGACGCCGCGCGGGACAGCGACGTGCTGCTGCTGTCCTCCTCCCTCGCCCCGCTCGGGCACACCATCGCGGAGGGGCTGCGTGTGCCGAGTCTCGGTGTCTATCTGCAACCCCTCGCCCCCACGCGCGAGTTCGCCCCGCCGGTGCTCGGCGGCGACTCCTGGGGCGGACCGGTCAACCTGCTCGCCGGGCACGGGGTCGGCCTGGCCGTGGAGCACGTGTTCGCCGGCGCCGTGCCGGCCCTGCGCGAGCGGCTCGGCCTGCCCCCGCTGCGGCCCGGTGCCGCGCGGCGGGCCCGGGAGCGGCGGCTCTGGCCGGTGCACCACGGCTTCAGTCCCCTGGTGGTGCCCCGGCCCGGGGACTGGCGGGCGGGTCTGGAGGTGGGCGGTTACTGGTGGCCGTACGACACCCGGGCACAACTCCCGGACGCGGTCCTGGAGTTCCTCGACGCCGGGCCGCCGCCGGTGTTCGTCGGGCTGGGCAGCGCCACCGTGCCGGACCCCGGGCGGCTCAGCGCGCGGGTGGTGGCGGCGCTGCGCCGCGCCGGGCTGCGCGGGGTGGTCCAGCGCGGCTGGGGCGGACTCGCGGCCGACGGGGACGACATGCTGACCGTGGACGAGGTACCGCACGCGCTGCTCTTTCCCCGCATGGCCGCCGTGGTCCATCACGCGGGTGCGGGCACGACGGCGGCCGGGCTGCGCGCCGGGGTGCCGGCGGTGCCGGTGCCGGTCCAGTTCGACGCGGGCTTCTGGTCGGCCCGGCTGGTCGCCCTGGGCGTCGCCCCGGCCGTCGTACCGCTGCGCCGCCTGACCGTGGACGCGTTGTCCGCGGCGCTGCTGCGGGCCACCCGGGACCCGTCCTACCGGCGGCGCGCCGCCGCCCTGGGCGCGCGGGTCCGGGACGAGGACGGCGCCGCGCCCCTGCTCGCCGCGCTGGACGGGCTGACCTGGTGACGGGCCGGCGCCGGCCCGTCAGGTGGTGAGCACCATCCGGAAGCGGGCTTTGCCGGACAGCATCTTCTGGTACGCCTCGTCCGCGTCGTCCAGCGGCACGTTCTCGGTCAGGGGGCGGATGCCGTGCAGGGCGCTGAAGGCCATGGTGTCCTCCACGTCCCGCGAGGTGCCGGACGGGTGGCCGCGCACCACGCGGCCGGCCATGAGCAACTGGGCCGGGCTGATGCCGAGAGGCGCGGTGTCCGCGCCGATGACCACCAATTCGCCGCGGGGGGCCAGGCCGTCCACCGTGGCCGTGATGGCCTCGGAGTGCCCCGCGGTGGCCAGGACGACCTTGGCGCCGCCGAGGGACTTGAGCGCCTCGGCGACCGGGGTGCCGGAGGTGCTGTCGACGTAGTGGTGGGCGCCCAGTCGCTCCGCGAAGTCGGCCTTCGCCGCGCCCCGCGCGATCGCCACGGTCTCGAAGCCCATGGCCACCGCGTACTGCACGCCGAGGTGGCCGAGACCGCCGATGCCGAGCACCGCGACCAGGTCCCCGGGCCGTGCCGAGCTGCGCCGCAGCCCGTTGTACGTGGTCACGCCCGCGCAGGCCATCGGTCCGGCGTCGCTCGCGGAGAGCGCTTCGGGGATCCGGGCCAGGGCGTCGACGGGGGCGATCACCTTCTCGCCGAAGCCGCCGTCGTAGGCCCAGCCGGGAACCTTCAGGTTCGGGCACACGATGAAGTCGCCCTCGCGGCAGGGCCGGCAGTGCCCGCAGCTGCCGCCGAACCAGCCGACGGCCACCCGGTCGCCCTCCTGCCAGCCGCGTTCCCGCACGCCCTCGCCGAGTTCCTCCAGGCGCCCGGCGATCTCGTGCCCGGGTACCTCCGGGAACGACACGCCCGGTAGCCCGCCGCTCACGAAGAGAGCGTCGCTGTGGCAGACCCCGCACGCTTCCACGGCGATCACGACCTGGCCCGGCCCGGGTGGCCGGCCCTCGCGTTCGACCAGCTCGAAGGTGCCGTTCGGAGCGGTGACCTGTGCGGCTCGATAGGTGCTCATGGCTCTCTCCGGGAACGGGTACGTCGGCGTCCTCAGACCCAGCAGAGCAGCTCCGGCCCGATCCCGCGCGCCGAACGGACCGCGCCCCCGCCCCCCTGCGTCACCCGGCCCGGGGCGCCCGCGCCTCAGGGGCTCCCGGGGCGCCAGCCCTCCGGACGGAGCATGCCGAGCAGCAGCCGGACCAGTTCGTCCACCACCTCGTCCAGGGTGGCGTCCACCCAGCCGGCGCTCCAGTCGTGCAGCAGGCCGTTGACGCTGCCGATGAAGGCCGTGGCCGCGAGGCGGTAGTCGCGCGGCGCCGCCTCCCCGCGGGCGACGGCCGCGTCCGCCTCGGCGCGGATGAGGCCGATCCAGCGGGCGCGGCGGGCCAGGCGCTGCTCCTCCAGCCGGGGGCTGACGCCGACGATCTCCACGAAGGCGATGCGGATGCGCCGCGGGTCACGGGTGACGCCGTGGGCGTAGGCCCGGAAGAGCACGGTGGCGCGTCGGGCGAGCGGCAGCCCGTCCGCGTCGGCGAGCGCGTCGAGGACGGCCTGTTCGGCCCAGCCGTTGACCTGGAGGTGGAGGGCCGCGAGGACGTCCTCCAGGGTGCGGAACTCCTCGTAGAACTGGCGCGTGGACAGGCCGGCGGCCTGGCTCAGCGCGGCGACCGTGGTGCCCCGGTAGCCGGGGGTGTCGCCGAACAGCCCCAGTGCCGCCTCCAGGAAGCGGCGGCGGCGCTCGGCCTGCCGTTCCTCGGCGGACCGTCCGCCGTAGCGCCCCGTCGGCGCCCTGAGCCTGCCTTCCACGCGTCCCCCTCGGTCCTTCCGCCGCTCCCCCAATCTTGTCGTGCACACATCTTGTCGAGAAGGCCGTCCCTTCCTTACTTTTCAGTAAGTTCACTGTGAAAGCACCCGTGTTCAGATTCCCCCGAGGAAAGAGAGCCGTCATGGCTGCCTCCAGAACCAGGCACCTGTGCTCCGTGACCGCCGCCCTCGTCCTGACCGTCGCCGCGCCGGCGACCGCCGCCTCCGCAAGCTCCGCCGCCCCCGCGGGGCTGCGCGAGGTGCTGTTCGTCGGCAACAACTGGGACGGCACGGCCGATGTCATCCGCTCCTCCGGCGACTTCGCGAAGATCGGCCGGATCAACGTCATCCCGGACAAGGCCGCGCGGATGGCCGAGATCAACGCGGACCCGATCAAGTGGATCTACTTCCAGGCGATCCGCAACAGCGTCGGCGAGGGCCACGACCAGTTCGCCGACGACATGTACTCCACGCCCGACGGCAGGTCGGTGGTGGTGTCCCGGCCCAGTTTCGCGGACGTCGTCTCCCTGGACCTCGCCACCGGGAAGGTCAACTGGCGCTTCCCGGTTGCCGGTTACCGCGCCGACCACATGGCGGTCTCCCCGGACGGCACCCGGGTGGCGGTCTCCGCCTCGACCGCGAACACCGTGCACGTCCTGGACATCGACACCGGCAAGCAGCTCGGCTCCTTCGCGACCGGTGACAAGCCGCACGAGAACATCTTCACCAAGGACGGCAAGTACATCTGGAACATGTCCATCGGCGACGTCAACACCGACCTGGACAGCCCGGGCTGGGACTGGACCAAGGGCGACCGGCACATCACCGTCGTGGACGCGACGACGTACAAGCAGGTCAAGGTCATCGACATGCGGCAGCGGCTGGACGCGTTCGGGCTGAAGGACTTCTCCGACGCGGTCCGCCCGGCCGTGTTCTCCGCCGACGAGTCCAAGCTGTACTTCCAGGTGTCGTTCTTCAACGGCTTCCTGGAGTACGACGTCGCCACGGACAAGATCACCCGGATGAAGACGCTGCCGAAGAACCCGGCGACCAGCGAGGACCGCACCACCTGGGTCAACGACTCGCGTCACCACGGCATCTCGATGAACCCCGAGGGCACCAAGCTCTGCGTCGCCGGCACCATGGACGACTACGCGACCGTGGTCGACCGCGCCTCGCTCCAGGAGGGTCCGCTCGTCACGGCGTCCAAGCCGTACTGGGCGACGGTCAGCGGGGACGGCAAGGACTGCATCGTCTCCGAGAGCGGCGCCGACCAGGTGACGGCGATCGACTTCGCCACCGGCAGGAAGGTGACGTCGGTCCCGGTCGGCGACCATCCGCAGCGAGTCCGTCTCGGGCACGTCCAGGCCGACTGGACCGGCCCCAGCGGGGGCTGACGCCCCACCGGGCCGTGGCCTCCGGGGCGTCCCCACTCACTCCGGAGGCCACACCCCTGCCGTCACGGGCGGGGTGGGCGCCGTGCCGAGGTCGGGGACGACCGTGGTGGCGGCCGCCGGGAAGGACGCCGGCAGGTGCGCGGTTCGGCCGGGTGCGGTGCCGCCGCCGCAGCGCCGCACCGGCAGCCCGTACTGACCGCGGCCGGCCAGTCCCGCCACGTACGGCAGGGACGGGTGGGCCGACTGCGGGTCAGCCTCCGGGGCGGTCGGCTCGTTCCCCGGCCCGGCGCGTCACGTTCAGCAGGTACTCCTTCCGGTTCAGCGGATTGCGGTCGGTGCGCGGACGTTCGGGGACCGTGCCGCGGGTGACCGGCGCGTAGTGGTCGAAGGCCGTCTCCAGCTCGCCCTCGCCCCGGGTCAGCCCCGGCAGCCGCTGCTCCAGCGCGTGCACCCGGGCGGCCGGCACGGTTCCCTCCAGGACACACGTGGTCCCGTGCGTGCCGGTGGCCTCGGGCACGGCGCCGAGCCGGGCCAGCACCGGCAGCAGCGCGCCGAGGGTGTCGGCCGGCGCCTCCAGGCGGAAGCGGTGCGCCGGCTCGTGCACCAGGGTGCCGGCCCGGCGCAGCGCCTCGGTCAGGACCAGCGGGGTCAGGCCCCGGAAGTCGTGACCCGTGCTCGACATGCTCTTGTCGAAACCCTGGTGCGCGTGGCTCTGCCGGGGCGAGTAGCCGCAGTGGGTCATGGTGACCGCGCAGTCGATGACCTGCCAGCCGTGCAGCCCCTGGCCGAGCGTCTCCCGGACGGTGTCCTCGACCGCCTTGAAGAAGGCGTACGGCATCGAGCCCAGCTCCACCTCCAGCCGGAACGCCACGCCCGTGCCGGGCGGGGCGGGGTCGACGCGCAGGCCGACCGTGGCGAGGAAGGGGTTGGCGTCCTTCTTCTCGAACTCGACGGCGTGCCCGGTGCCGATTGGGCGCTCGACGCACAGGGTCGTCGTCTCGCGGAAGGTGACGGCCAGGCCGTACTCCTCGGCAAGGGTGGCCTGGACGACCTCCTTCTGCACCTCGCCGTAGAGGGACACGGAGGTCTCCCCGCGCGGCCCGTCGTGGCGGACGCCGATGAGCGGGTCCTGTTCGGCCAGCTGGGTGAGCGCGAGGTGCAGGGAGCGGCGGTCCGTGCCGGGGCCGGGTACGACGACCGACTCCAGGGTGGGCGGCGCGAAGTGGTGCTCGTACGACCGTCCCGGCGCGCCCAGCGCGTCACCGATCCGGATGCCGCCGAGGCCCCACACCTTGACGATCCGCCCCGCCCCGGCGCTGTCCGCGCGGATGTCCGTGCCGTGGTCGAAGACGGAGAGCGCGGTGACGCGGCCCGCGGTGGCGCGGGCTTCGTGGCCGGTGGTGGTCTCCCGGCGGCCGTTCGCTTCCCCGCCCGCGTCCTTGCCGCCGTCGCCGAAGGGGATGCGGTCGCGGACGCGCAGGGTGCCGGAGAAGAGGCGGGCATAGGCCGCCTTCTCCCCCGCCGGGCCCCGCTCCACCTTGAAGACGGTGCCCGAGAGGGGACCGTGCGGGTCGCCGGCGGCGGTGGGCAGCAGCCGCTGGATGCCCTCGACCAGCTCGGGCACGCCCGCGCCCGTGATCGCGGAGCCGAAGTACACCGGGTGGACGGAGCCGTCGCGGGTCTGTGCCGCGAGCGCGCCGCGCAACCGGGCCTCGGGGGCCGCGCCGTCGAGGAAGGCGGCGAGCAGGACGTCGTCCTGGTCCGCCAGTGCCTCCAGCGCTGCCGGGCCGAGGCCGGGCTGGAAGCGGGCGGCACGCGTGCCGAGTCCGGCGGCGGTCCCCATGGGGACGAGCGGTACGGCGAGCCGTTGGGCCAACTGGCGGAGCACCGCCGTGTCCCGGGCGCCGCGCCGGTCGATCTTGTTGACGAAGACCAGGGTCGGAAGGCGCAGCCGGCGCAGGGTGCGCATCAGCACCCGGGTCTGCGCCTGGACGCCTTCGACGGCGGAGACGACCAGGACGGCTCCGTCCAGCACGCCGAGACCCGCTCCACCTCGGCGATGAAGTCCGGGTGACCGGGGGTGTCGATGAGGTTGACGGTGAGGCCGTCGAGCGGGAACGAGACGACGGCGGACTTGATGGTGATGCCGCGCCGCCGCTCCAGCGCGAGGGTGTCGGTGGTGGTGCTGCCGGCGTCGACGCTGCCGATCTCGTCGATCACTCCGGCGGTGTGGAGGAGCCGTTCGGTCAGGCTCGTCTTACCCGCGTCGACATGGGCGAGGATTCCCAGATTGAGCAATGGCACGAAGCGTCATGTCCTTGAGAGTGTGGGCGGTTCCTTCCGGGCCGGACATGGACGGTGTGCGCATGATCGCTCCTGGTTCTCTCGGGAAGCCGACCGGTGCAGTGCAGCAGAGCGGCGGCCTCACCGCCAACGGATTAACGTTCAACCAGGTGCCGTGGCAGGTGTGAGCCGAGGAGCCGACGATGCGTGAGATTCTCGCCGTGCTGGACCGGTGGTACGCCGCCCGGGTGCCGTTCGGGCTGGCCACGGTCGTCGCGGTCAGCCGCAGCGCGCCGCGCGGGCCCGGCGCCGCGATGGCGGTCGGCCCGGACGGCGAGGTGGTCGGCAGCGTGTCCGGCGGCTGTGTGGAGGGCGCGGTGTTCGAGCTGGCCCAGGAGGCCGTCGAGAGCGGAGCGGCACGGCTGGAGACGTTCGGCTACAGCGACGAGGACGCCTTCGCGGTCGGGCTCACCTGCGGTGGCGAGATCACCGTGCTGGTACGGCCGGTGACCCCGGCCCGGGACCCGGCGTTCGGCGCGGTCGCCGCGTCCGTCGCGGGTGGTGAGCCGGTCACCGTGGCCACCGTGGTCGACGGGCCGGCGCCCTGCGGGTCGACGCTCGCGGTGTGGCCCCGCACGGCCGCCGGCACCCTGGGGACCCCGGGGCTCGACGCGGCCGTCGCCGCCGACGCGCGCGGCGAACTCGCCCTCGGCGTGACCGGCCTGCGGCACTACGGCCCGCACGGGGAGCGTCGCGAGGACACCGTCACGGTGTTCCTCCAGTCCTTCGCGCCGCCGCCGCGCATGCTGGTGTTCGGGGCCATCGACTACGCCGCCGCCGTGGCCCGGATCGGGGACTTCCTCGGTTACCGGGTCACCGTGTGCGACGCCCGGCCGGTGTTCGCCACGCCTCGCCGGTTCCCGGCGGGGTCGGAGGTCGTCGTGGACTGGCCGCACCGTTATCTGCGCGGCACGCACACCGACGAGCGGACGGTGATCTGCGTCCTCACGCACGACCCGAAGTTCGACGTGCCGGTGCTGCTGGAGGCGTTGCGGCGGCCGGCGGCGTACATCGGGGCGATGGGCAGCCGGCGCACCCACGACGACCGGCTCCGCCGCCTGATCGAGTCGGGCCTCACCGACCGGGAACTGTCCCGCCTGCGCTCGCCGCTCGGCCTGGACCTCGGCGCCCGCACGCCGGAGGAGGTGGCGGTGTCGGTGGCGGCGGAGATCGTGGCCCTGAGGTGGGGCGGCACCGGGTCACCGCTGAGCGGGACGAGGGGGGCGATCCATCCCCGGGGAGTGGGGTGACCGCTCCTGCCGGAGCGCGCCGGGTGGGCGCCGGGTGGGCGCCGACACGGCGGGCCGTCCCGGGGCCGGCGGTGCTGCCGGTCCGTGCCCGGCGGTTGGTGCCGGCGGGAACGTCCTGCCGGGGCCGGGCGGACGCGCGCGACGGGTGCGTCCGCCCGGGGTGCCCGGCCTGGCACCCGGATCAGCGCCGGCCCCGCCGGCCACCCCGCGACTCCCCCTTCACCGCCGTCGCGGCGACAGCGCCCCGGCGACAGGGCCGACGCGGGGCGGCGGAGCCGGCGGCCACCACGTGCAGGACGGTGTACGGGCAGCCGGCGGGAGAGGCGGGACGTGTCGCCGCCGCGGGAGTGCCGGCGGTGAGTGCGCCGGACACCACGGGTACCACCCGGCACCGACGATCCCCGCCGGGCGCCCGCGTGCGGCCGGGGGGATTCAGGTGACGGCCTAGCCGGGCCTAGCCGGGGTCCCCGGCCACGCGCGCGTGCAGGTGCTGGTCGTGCCAGCCGTCGGCGTGCAGCAGGGCGCTGCGCTGGGTGCCCTCGTAGCCGAATCCGGCCTTCTCGGCGACCCGGCAGGACGCCGGGTTGGCGACGGAGTGGCACAGGATCAGGCGGTGCAGACCGAGGTCGTCCAGGGCCCACCGGCTCAGCCGGCGTGCCGCCCGGACGGCGAGGCCCGTTCCGCGCGCCGCGGGCAGCACCCAGTACAGGACTTCGGCGGTTCCGGCGGCGAGGTCGACGTCGTTCAGTCCGGCGAGGCCGACGGGTGCGCCGCCGTGCGGGGCGATGGCCCAGATGACTCCGGTCTCGGCCCGCCGGCGCGCGTGCAGGCGCTCGATCCGGGCCCTGGCCTCCGCGCGGTCGGCGACGGAGAAGAGGTTCCACCTGCTGATGTCCGGGTCCTGCCCGGCGGCGAGCAGGGCGTCCGCGTCGGCGTCGGTCGGCTGCCAGGGCCGCAGCTCAAGGCCACCGGCCAGCGGCAGTACGGGCTGGCCGGGCTCGGCGAGGCGGCCCGGGGGCACGACGGCGGGTATGCCTGAGCTGGAGATCACCGACGCATCCTGCCACAGCGGGTGATCACCGCTGGCCGCCACGGCGGGCACGCCCACCGGTGCGCCGCCGCGGGCCGGGATCACGGCGGGCCCGGACCGCTGCCGCCCACGCAGACCCCCGGCGCCCCCGCTTCCGGCGGCTACCGTCGCGGCAGCCGGTGCAGGGTCACCTCGGTGAGGGCTCCTTCGGCGACCGTGGCCGTGAGGTACGTGCAGTGGGGCTGGCGGCGGCGGTCCGTCGGGGAACCGGGATTGAGCAGCCGCAGGCCGCCGGGGGCGGTGGTGTCCCAGGGGATGTGGCTGTGCCCGAAGACCAGGACGTCCAGGTCGGGGAAGCGGGCGGCGCAGCGGGCCTCGCGGCCCTGGGCGGGGCCCGTCTCGTGGACGACCCCGAAGCGCAGGCCGCCCAGGTCGGCGTGGGCCACCTCGGGGAGCCGGGCGCGCAGTGCGGGGCCGTCGTTGTTGCCGTACACGCCGACCAGTAGGCGGCTGCGGCTCTCCAGCAGGTCGAGGGTGGCGGTGTCGACCCAGTCCCCGGCGTGGAACACGACGTCCGCGCGCGGGAGTTCGGCGAGCAGCTGCTCCGGCAGCGCCTTGGCGCGCTTGGGCAGGTGCGTGTCGGACATGAGCAGGAGGCGCACCTCGCCAGCTTATGCGGAGGAGGAGGTCAGGCGGCGGATGCCGCGTACGGTGCCCAGCAGTGCGACGCCCGCGCCGAGGGTGGTGGCTGCGGGGTGCCGGACCAGCGTCTCCTGCCAGGAGCGGGCGTGGGCGGTGTCGTCGAAGGAGCCGTGGGCGCCCTGGTCGTCGGCGGGTTCGCGGTCCACCGGCTCGAAGAGGTTGTCCAGGCCGGCGGGCGGGATGCGGTCGGTCAGCTGGGAGTCGAAGCCGGTGCGGGCCAGGTAGCGGTCGAGCAGCGCCGGGACGAACCGGTTGGCCCAGATGGTGGCGACGGTGGACGCGCCGACGTAGTACTGCTTGCGGCCCGGGTGGTCGGCGGCGTACAGCACGCCCCGTGCGGCCACCTCGGGCTGGTAGATCGGCGGGACCGGCATGGGGTGCCTGGCGAGGCGGGAGCGGACCCATTCGAACTGGGGCGTGTTGACGGCGGGCATCTGGGCGACGGTGACGCGCACGTTGCTGCCGCGGTGCAGCAGTTCCGTGCGCAGGGAGGAGGTGAAGCCGTTGATGGCGTGCTTGGCTCCGCAGTACGCCGACTGGAGGGGGATCGACCGTTCCCCGAGCGCGGAGCCGACCTGCACGATCGTGCCCTGGTCGCGCGGGAGCATGCGCTTCAGGGCGGAGCGGGTGCCGTTGACGAAGCCGAGGTAGGTCACCTCGGTGATCCGCCGGTACTCCTCGGGGGTGATCTCCTCGAACGGCGCGAACACGCTGGCGAAGGCGCAGTTGATCCAGGTGTCGATGGGGCCGAACTCCTTCTCCGCGGCCTCGGCGACGGCCTCCGTGCGGGCCGGGTCGGCCACGTCGGCGGGCTGTACCAGCGGCCGTCCGCCGAGCGCCGCGACCTCGTCGGCCGCCGCCTCCAGGCCGCCCTCGCCGCGCGCGACCAGGACGACGTCGGCGCCGCGCCTGGCGTACAGGCGGGCGGTGGCGCGGCCGATGCCGGCGCTGGCGCCGGTGATGACGACGGTGGGGGGCATGTTCGTCTCCTCCTGTGTACGCGGTGTCTGTCGGTCCGTCCGGTGGGGCACCGCCCGTTCCTCCACGGGGGCCGGGACGGGACCGGGTGTGCCGGTGGGCACGGCGGGGACGGCGGTGTCCGGGGCCCCGACGGCCCGCCGGCCGCTCATGGTCGCCTCCTGCCACCTCCTGTCACCTCCTCAGCCGCCGCAGTCCGGCCACGGCGCCCAGGGAGAGGGCGGCCAGGGAGGCGGTCGTCGCCCAGCGGGCCGTTCGGGACGGTCCGGCGGGGCGGTCGGCGAGCCGCTCCGGGTGGTCGCCGGGCAGGTTGCCGTCGAGGGCGAGCGCGAGGACCTCGGCGAGGTGCAGGGCGCGGCGGCCGGTGCCGCCCTGCTCGATCTGGGTGCGGCAGCTGAAGCCGTCGGCGAGGACCAGGCTGTCCGGGGCGGCCCCGCGCACGGCGGGCAGGACGCCCAGTTCCGCGACAGCCATGGACACCTCGTGGTGGCCGCGCTCGAAGCCGAAGTTGCCGGCGAGGCCGCAGCAGCCCTCGTCGAGTACCTCGGCGTCGAGGTGGGCGCGGCGCATCAGTTCCCGGTCGGCGTCGGACTTCATGACGGCGTGCTGGTGGCAGTGGGTCTGCACGGTCGCCTGCCGGGCGAGCCGCGGGGGCCGCCAGCCGTCGGGGGCGTGGTGGACGAGCTGTTCGGCGAAGGTGCGCGTCCGGGCGGCGAGCCGTTCCACGTCCTGGTCGCCGGGCATCAGCTCGGGGGCGTCGGCGCGGAAGACGGCCGTGCAGGAGGGCTCCAGGCCGATCACCGGGGTGCCGGCCTCCAGGTAGGGGCGCAGCACGTCGAGGGTGTTGCGCAGCACTCGTTTGGCGGTGGGCAGTTGTCCGGTGGAGATCCAGGTCAGGCCGCAGCACACCGGCTCGGACGGGACGGCGATCCGGAAGCCGGCGTCCTCCAGGACCCGTACGGCGGAGATCGCGATCGCGGGGTGGAAGTAGGTGCTGAAGGTGTCGGGCCAGAGCACGACGGTGCGCGGGTCGGCCGGGTCGGGCTCGTCCCGGCCGCGGGCCCGCCACCACTGGAGGAAGGACCGGTCGGCGAACACCGGGGCCTGGCGGGCCTCGTCGATCCCGGCGAGCCGTTTGCCCAGCGCCGCGAGGCCGGGCGCGTGCAGCGCGGAGTTGACCAGGGAGGGCGCGGTCCGGGACAGCCGGGCCCAGAGCGGCAGCCAGCCCATGGAGTAGTGGGCCATGGGGCGCAGCCGCCCCTCGTAGTGGTGGGACATGAACTCGGCCTTGAGGGTGGCCATGTCGACACCGGTCGGGCAGTCGGACTTGCAGCCCTTGCAGGCCAGGCAGAGGTCGAGCGCGTCGCGTACGGCGGTGGAGCGCCAGCCGTCCTTCACGGCGGAGTCGGCGTGCCCGTCGAGCATCTCGAACAGCAGCCGGGCCCGGCCGCGGGTGGAGTGCTCCTCCTCCCTGGTGGCCCGGTAGGAGGGGCACATGACGCCGCCGGAGTGGCCGCGGCAGTTGCCGATGCCGACGCAGCGCATCACCGCGCGGTCGAAGGAGTGGTCGTCCTCGGGGTAGCCGAAGTGGGTCTCCGGGGTGGCGGGCCGCCAGCTGGGGCCGAGCCTCAGCTGTCCGTCGACGGGGTTGGGGTGGACGACCTTGCCGGGGTTCATCCGGTTGCCGGGGTCGAAGAGGGCCTTCAGTTCGCCGAACGCGGTGACGAGCCGTTCGCCGAACATCCGGGTGAGCAGTTCGCCCCGGGACTGGCCGTCGCCGTGCTCGCCGGAGAGGGAGCCGCCGTAGGAGGCGACGAGATCGGCGGCCCGCTCCACGAACCGCCGGAAGCCGGCCACGCCCTGGGCGTCGCGCAGCCCGAAGGGGATGCGGGTGTGCACGCAGCCCTGGCCGAAGTGCCCGTACAGGGACGGGTGGCCGTAGTCGAACTCGGTGAACAGGTCCTTGAGGTCGCGCAGGTAGTCGCCGAGCCGTTCGGGCGGTACGGCGGAGTCCTCCCAGCCTTCCCAGGTCTCCCGGCCGTCCGGCGGGCGCGCGGTCACGCCAAGTCCCGCCTCGCGGGCCCTGAGCATCTTCTGCTCGCGTTCGGGGTTGTCGGAGAAGGCGACGTTCGCGTCCTTCTCGTCGCGGCCGATGGCCCGCAGCAGCGCGTGCGCCTGCTCGTCGACGTCCTCCTGGCTGTCGCCGCTGTACTGCACCATCAGCCAGCTGTCGCCCTCGGGAAGGATGGCGAGGGAGTCCAGGTAGGCGCCCTCCTCGCGCATCAGCTGGGCCATGCGTCCGTCCAGGGCCTCCAGCTGGCTGGGCGAGCAGTGCTCCAGCAGGCGGGAGACGTCGTCGCCGGCGGCGCAGATGTCGTCGTAGCCGAGGACGAGCAGCGACTGGTACGGCGGCACGGGCACGAGGTCGAGTTCGGCGCGCAGGACGGTCACCAGGGTGCCCTCGCTGCCGACGAGCGCCTTGGCGACGTCGAAGCCGTTCTCGGGCAGCAGGGAGTCCAGGTTGTAGCCGGAGACGCGGCGGGGGATCTTGGGGTAGCCGCGGCGGATGTCGGCCAGGTACTCGGTGGCGAGGCGTTCGAGGCCGGCGTAGATCTCGCCGAGCCGGCCGCCGTCGGCGGTGATCCGGGCGCGTTCGCCGGGCGGGGTGGGGCCGACCCAGGCGCGCTGTCCGTCGTAGGTGAGGATCTCCAGGCGCCGGACGTTGTCGACGGTCTTGCCGTAGGCCTGCGCGGAGGCGCCGCAGGAGTTGTTGCCGATCATGCCGCCGATCGCGCAGTGGCTGTGGGTGGACGGTTTGGGGCCGAACTGGAGCTGGTGGCGGGCGAGGTACCGGTTGAGTTCGTCCAGGACGATGCCCGGCTCCACCACGCAGGTGCGCCGTTCGGGGTCGACGGAGAGCACACCGGTGCAGTACTTGCTCCAGTCGATCACCACGGCGGTGTTGGTGGACTGTCCGGCCAGGCTGGTGCCGCCGCCCCGGGAGAGGACGGGGGCGTCGAAGCGCGCGCACACCGAGACCGCCCGGGCGCCCGCCTCCACGGTGCGGGGTACGACGACGCCCAGCGGGACCTGCCGGTAGTTCGAACCGTCCGTGACGTAGGCGCCGCGGCTGCCCGCGTCGAAGCGGACTTCGCCGTCCACCTCGGCGCTCAGGGCCGCCTCCAGGCCGGACGTGTCCGGAGGGGTCATGTGCGCTCCTCGATTCGCTCCGTGCGCGCGGCGGGGTACCGGGCCGCCGCGCTGTCCGAGGCCCGGCGGGTACCCCGACAAAAAGACAGGCAAAGCTGAACAGTCCCAACTGGACAGTCTGTGCTGTCGGTCCTAGTCTGACGGCATGGCTGACATCTCCGACTCCGCCGCCCGCGCCGCACGCGACCTGCGCGTGGTGTTCAGCAGGCTGCGGCGCCGTATCCGCGAGGTGGCGCGGGACGCCGACCTCAGCCCGTCGCAGGAGTCGGCGCTCACCCTGGTCGGCAAGCACGGCGCGGCCACCGCGAGCGCGCTCGCCGCCGCCGAGGGGGTGCGCCCGCAGTCCATGGCCACCACGCTGGCCGCCCTGGAGCAGCACGGGCTGGTCCGCCGTGCCCCGGACCCCGACGACGGCCGCCGCCAGCTGGTCACCCTGACCGACGCCGGCCGGGCCCGCGTCGAGGGCAACCGGCAGGCACGCGAGGAGTGGCTGGCCCGCGCCTTCCAGGACCGCTACACCGAGGAGGAGCGGCAGACCGTCCTCGCGGCGCTGGAGCTGATGGAACGGCTGTCCCGGCCGTGATACCGAGGCTCACCGCCCGCAGCCGGGCCGCCGGCCCCTCCCCCGCCGGGTTCGACCGCCGGCTCGTCCCGCCGATGATCCTCGGCTCGGTCCTGAACCCGGTCAACTCCTCGATGATCGCCGTGACGCTCGTGCCGATCGGCGTGGCGTTCGGCGCGCCGCCCGCCGAGACGGTGTGGCTGGTCTCGGCGCTCTACGTGGCCACCGCCGTCGGCCAGCCCGTCATCGGCCGCCTGGTGGACATGTACGGCCCGCGCCGGCTCTACCTCGCCGGTACGGCCCTGGTCGGCGTCGCCGGTCTGCTCGGCGCGCTCGCCCCCTCGCTCGGCGCGCTGATCGCGGCCCGCGTACTGCTGGGCCTCGGCACGTCGGCGGCGTACCCGGCGGCGATGCGGCTGACCCGCGCCGAGGCGGAACGCACCGGGCGGGACAGCCCGGCGGGCGTGCTGACCGCGCTCGCCGTGGCCAACCAGACGGTGGCCGTCGTCGGGCCCGCGCTCGGCGGGCTGCTGATCCAACTGGGCGGCTGGCGGGCCGTGTTCACCGTCAACGTGCCGCTGTCGGCGGCCTGTCTGGTGCTCGGCGCGCTGCGGCTGCCCCGGTCCGTGACCCGGCGGCGCGGCCTGGACGTGCCCGGCATGGCGCTGTTCGCCGTCCTGCTGATCGCGCTGATGCTGTTCCTGATGGAGCCGCGGACCGGCCGCTGGTACCTGCCGGTGCTGTCCGCCGCGGCCGCCGCCGGCTTCGCGCTGCGCGAGCTGCGGACGCCGGACCCGTTCATCGACCTGCGCGTCCTCGGCGGCAACGGGCCGCTGCTCGCCACCTACGTGCGCCAGCTGCTCGGCTACACCACCGCCTACGCCTTCATGTACGGCTACACGCAGTGGCTGGAGCAGGGCCGCGGGCTCGGCGCCTCCACGGCCGGGCTCGCGCTGCTGCCGCTGTCGGCGGCGGCGCTCACCGCCTCCGCGCTGACCGGGCGCCGCGAGGCGGTGCGCGCCAAACTGCTCACCGCTTCCGTCCTCCAGCTCGTGGGCTGCGCGGTGCTGTTCGTGATCGGCGACCGCAGCCCGTTCTGGCTGCTGCTCGCGGTCGGTGCGCTGCTCGGCGTCCCGCAGGGGCTGATCGGCCTGGCCACGCAGAACGCGCTGTACCGGCAGGCCGAGCCGGAGCGGATCGCCTCCGCGGCCGGGCTGCTGCGGACCTTCACGTACCTCGGCGCGCTGGCCGCGTCCGCCGCCACCGCGGCGTTCTACCCGCACCGCGCCGACACGGCCGGGCTGCACGGCCTGGCCCTGTTCATGCTCGCCGGCTCCGCACTGCTGCTGGCGACGATCCTGCCCGACCGGTCCCTCGGCCGGCCGGCCACCCGAGACACCCGAAAGGCCTGACCGACCCATGTCGCTCACCACGCTCGACCCCCGTACCGCCCTCGTCGCGATCGACCTCCAGAACGGCATCGTGGCCATGCCCACCCAGCCGTACCCGGGCGCCGAGGTCGTCTCCCGCACGTCCGCGCTCGCCGACGCCTTCCGCTCGCACGGGCTGCCCGTGGTCCTGGTGCGGGTCTCCTTCGCACCGGACGGGGCGGACGCCGTCCCGGGCCGCACCGAGCGCCAGCCGCGCGGGCTCGCCTTCCCGGAGGGCTGGGACGTCGTCGTCGACGACCTGTCCGGACACCCCGGCGACATCCGTGTCACCAAGCACAACTGGAGCGCCTTCCACGGCACCGACCTGGACGTCCAGCTCCGCCGCCGGGGCATCACGCAGATCGTGCTGACCGGCATCGCCACCAGCATCGGCGTGGAGTCCACCGCCCGCGACGCCTACGCGCACGGCTACCACGTCACCCTCGCCACGGACGCCATGGCCGACGCGGACGCGGAGGCGCACGCGAACAGCGTCGAGCGCATCTTCCCGCGGCTCGGCGAGTCCGGCACGACGGACGAGATCCTGGAACTGCTGGCCAAGACCCACGCCTGACCGCCGGGCCGGGGGCGAGGGCCGCGGCGCGTCGCCCGCTCAGCGGGCGGTGCGCCGCTTGAGCGGCTCCCACCAGGACCGGTGAGCGCGGTACCAGGCGACCGTCTCGGCGAGGCCCGTTTCGAAGTCGCGGCGCGGCCGGTAGCCGAGTGCGTCGCGGGCCTTGCTCCAGTCGAGCGAGTAGCGCAGGTCGTGGCCCTTGCGGTCGGGCACGTGCACCGGTCAGCTCCTTGTTGGTCAGCTCCGTGCCGCCGCCGAGATGGTGGACCTCGCCGGGGCGGCCCTGCGTGCGGACCAGGTCGATGCCGCGGCAGTGGTCGTCGACGTGCAGCCAGTCGCGGCCGCGGACGTAGTGCGAGCCGATGAAGCCGGCGGCGCCGGTGACGAGCAGGTTCATGACCGGGAGTATGACCGCGGAGCGCCCGCTCTCCTCCCCTTGAGGGTTCAGTCCTCGCCGCGCACGATGTTGTCCTCGGGGCCCGGGCCCTGCCGCTGCGCGGAGGCGCGGTCCAGGACGGCGGGCACGCAGGTGCGCACTCCCCGGCTGCGTCGGCGGCGGGCCTGGGCCCAGCCCGTCTCCACGTCGGGTATGGCTGGTTTCTCGCTGGCATGCGCGGTCACGTCGTTCATCTTCCTTCCGCGTCCCGCTCGCCGCGGGCGCCGTTCGCCGGACCGCCCGGGCCCGGGGTGGGCTGTGTGCCCGGCCGGGTCCCCGGGCCGGGCGGCCCGCAAACACGGCGGCGACGCGCACCGGGTCAGGTACGACCGCCCCCGCCACCGCCGAAGGACCCGCTGGAACCGGGCGACCAGCGCGGGCGGCGCTGGTCGTCGGCGCGCTTGGTGCCGACGTTGCCGAGCTGGTGGGGAGTGAGGCGCTCGCCCTCGCCGGCGGCCCGGGGCACCTCGTCGGGCTCACGGACCTCGCGGGTCTCGTACACCGGCCCGGACGGCGGCATCTTCGGCTGCTCCTCGGGCCGCGGCGGTGCCGGCTCGCGCTCGCGCACCTTGAAGCCCAGCCGGAAGGCCCAGATGAGTCCCGCGACGCAGGCCACTCCGGCGATCAGGATCAGGGCGTAACCGAAGACCTGGGCGCCCGTGGCCGCTTCGTACATGGCATTGTCCATGACGGCCGGGTACCCGGCGCGGCCCGACGGATGCGCGCACCCACGCGAACGCGCGGACCGCCGGTCCGACGGCCCGTCCGGCCGGGACCGGGCCACCGGGGGGCGCGAGCGGGTGCGGCCCAGAGATCATGACCAGTCCCGACCAGGCCCAAGATCAGCCCCCGCAGTCCCGACCGCGGGTCAAGGCGAGACCCGACCGCAGGTCAAGGCCGAACCGGCCGCAGGTCACCACCAGCCCCGGCTGTCGGTCAGTCCGTTTCCTCCGTCGCCGCGCGTTCCACCTCCGCCTCGACCTCGGCCCGTGGCCGGCCGGTCTGCCGGGCGTACTCGCTCACCGCCGTCTGCACTTCGCGGGCGAGGTCCCGCCAGGCCCGCAGGGCGGTCTCGTAGGTGCCCGACTGGACGCCGGTCATCCGCCGCTCGGCCGGCGGACCGTAGGTTTCCCGCAGTTCCTGCACCTGGGCGTGGGCGGCGGCGGCCGCGCGCTGCTTGGCGACCAGTTCTTCGAAGGTGTGCGACACGCCAACCGACCCTAGGCAGGTCCGGGCCGCCGGCCGGCCACGACCTGCCGGTACCGCCGCCACCCGTACCCGAGTGGCGGGTCAGCGGCCGGGTACGAGGTCCGCCCAGACCTGTTTGCCGCCGCTGACCGGGACCGTGCCCCAGGCCGCCGACACCGCCTCCACCAGCAGGATGCCCCGGCCGCCGGTGGCCTCCCAGCCGATGCTGGTGGGCTTGACGGGGCTGCGCGGGGAGGTGTCGGCGACGGCGAGCCGCAGCCGGTGGCTGACCAGGCTGAGGTCGAGTCGCACCGGGCCGCCGGTGTGCACCAGGGCGTTGGTGACGAGCTCGGACACGACCAGCAGGGCCGCGTCGACCGTGTCCTGCGGCAGGCCCCAGGCGCGCAGGGTGCGCCGGGTGAAGCGGCGGGCGTGCCGGACCGCCTCCGGCACCCGCCACACCGTCCAGCTCTCCCGGAGCGGGCGTACGGCCAGTCCGTCGTAGCGCATGAGCAGCAGCGCCACGTCGTCGTCGCGGTGCGCGCCGGTGAGCAGGGCGTCGGCGACCAGGCCGAGGTGGGCGGGGTCGGCGGCGGCCAGTTCGCGGGCCAGCCGGTCCATGCCGGCGTCGAGGTCGGTGTCCGGGGACTCCACCAGGCCGTCGGTGGTCAGCGCGATCACGGTGCCGGGCTGGAGCCGCAGCGGGGTCATCGGGAACTCGGCCTGGGCGAGCACCCCCAGCGGCGGGCCGCCCTCCGCCCGGACGATCTCGGCGGTGCCGTCCGGGTGGCGCAGCACCGGTTGCACGTGCCCGGCGCGGACACACCAGGCGGTGCCCTGCTCCACGTCGACGTCGACGTAGGCGCAGGTGGCGAAGAGGTCGGTCTCCATGTCGAGCAGCAGCCGGTTGGCGTGCGAGACGACGACGTCCGGGGGGTGGCCCTCGGCGGCGTAGGCGCGCAGCGCGGTGCGCATCTGGCCCATCAGGGTCGCGGCGCCCGCGTTGTGGCCCTGGACGTCGCCGATCACCAGGGCCACGTGGTTGTCGGCCAGCGGGATCACGTCGTACCAGTCGCCGCCGACCTCCAGGCCGGCCGTGGTGGGCAGGTAGCGGGCGACGGCGACCACGCCGGGCAGCCGGGGCAGCCGGCGCGGCAGCAGGGTGCGCTGGAGCATGCCGACGAGTTCGTGCTCGGCGTCGAAGGCGTGGGCGCGCAGCAGGGCCTGGCCGGTCAGGCCGGCGCAGGCGGTGAGCAGGGCGCGTTCGTCGGGGGCGAAGTCGTGCGGGCGGTCCCAGCCGACGAGGCAGGCGCCGGCCATGCGGCTGCCGGCGGGCAGCGGCAGGACGGCGAGGCCGCCCGGCCCGACCTCGGCGAGGGCGGGCTCCAGCGGTGAGCCGGCGGGCCAGATCCTGGCGCGGCCCTCGCGCAGCGCGGCGGCCAGGGTGGGCATGGCGCGCACCGGCGCGTCGGGCCATTCGGTGCGCCACTCGCTGCGCCACACCTCGGGCCAGGCCTCGGGTTCGGGCGGGTCGAGGACGGTGACGACCAGCCGGTCGTTCTCCAGTTCGGCCAGGGCGATCCGGTCGGCCCGCAGGGGTTTGCGCAGGGCGGCCACGACGGCCTGGCCGACGTCCTTGACGGTGCCCGCGGTGGCGAGGGCGGCGGCGAGGCGCTGCACGCGGGCGACGTCAGTGACGTCGGAGCGCAGGCTGGAGGCGTCGGCGACGGTGCCGACGAGCCGGGCGGAGCGGCCCTCGCCGCCGGTCAGCAGCCGGCCGCGCAGCCGCAGCCACCTGGGCGGACCGGCGGGCTGCAGGATGCGGAACTCCAGCTCGCGGTCGCCGATGGACAGGTGGTCGGCCTCGACCACCGACATCAGCGCGGGCAGATCCTCCGGCACCGCGCGGCCGAGCAGGGTCTCCACGCGGCCGTCGAAGCTCTCCCGGTCGATGCCGAACAGCCGCAGGATCGCCTCGCCGACCTTCACCCGGCCGGTGTCCATGATCAGGCTGAAGGCGTCCTCGGGCAGCTCGCCGGTGTCCCGGGCGACGGCCGGGGCGGGTACGGCCACGGCACGGGCGATCAGCTCCAGGCTGGTCCGGTCGTCGGTCCCGAAACCGCCCGGGTGCTCTCCGACGGCCAGCAGACAGCCGCCGCCCGCCGGGCCGAGCGGCAGGACGGCCACGGAGAAGTCCGGGGAGGGGGTACGGCGGGAGTCCGGGCCGGCGGCCAGTTCGGCGGGGCCGAGCCAGCGCGGGAGTCCGGTGCGGTGCGTCTCGGCGACCGGGGAGGTGCCGGCGGCCGGGTAGCAGTCCCGCAGGCCGTACAGGGTGCGGGGCAGGCCGGCCGACTCGGCGAGGCAGAGTTCCGTGGCGTCGTGGCCGGGCGTGTACACCCCGGCGAAGGACGCACCGGCGAACACGAGCGCCTGTTCGAGCACCCGGCGGAGCCGGTCGGGGGTGGCCGGCGAGGCCATCAGCGACGCAAGGGCGGCCTCGGCACGCTCCGGCGCCGTCCTCGTCCCGCTGATCGCAGCGCCTTCGCTCACCACGTCGCCATTACAGCGCGTATGAGCCGCCTGCGCAGCCCCTGCGGACCGCGCCGGACGGACGCCGTCCGGCCCCCTGGCGCAGGGTGACCGCCGACGGGCGGAGGCGATCGGGAGCGGGGGCACGCCCCGTGGACCGGCCGCCGGCGGCGGACCACCACGCGGGGGGCCTCCCGGCGGCGGTCCGTCGAAAGCGGCGTCGGCGCGTCAGGTGGCGCCGGGGCTCACACGGGATCCTCGACGGCGGTCACCGCGCCCGCGCCCTCGGCGGATGCCGGCTCCCCCGGCTCCTTGGTGGAGATGACCACCAGCTTGGTCACCGTGCCGTCGTTCCCCACGACGTCGCGGACGTGGCGGAAGCCCAGGCGGCGGCACATGGCCAGGCTGGCGGTGTTGTCGGCGCCGACCATGCCGTACGCCTCGGTGAGTCCGAGGTTGTCGGCGGCGTGGCGGAGCAGCCCGCGGACCGCCTCGCCGCCCAGCCCGCGCCCCCAGTGCCCGGGGGCGAGCGCGGTGACGAGTTCGTGGCCGTCGACGTTGCCGGTCGGCTTCACCTCGGCGTGGCCGACGTAGACGCCCGCGTGCCACAGGCCCCACACGTCGAAGCGGCGCTGGGGGTAGACGTCGGTGAGGATGGCGCGGAACAGCTCGCGGATCTGCTGTTCGGGCACGCGTTCCTGGCCCATCCAGCGGCACACTTCCTCGTCGCGCAGCAGGGCGACGAAGGCGTCCTCGTGTTCGGGCCGGTAGGGGAGGAACTCCAGGCGTTCGGTGTGCAGGACGGGGGTCACGGACGTCATGACGGACTCCTCGGAAGTGATGCGGTGCGGCGGGTGCCGGGCGACCGGCGACGCGTGGGGGGGGGAGGAGTGGGGGGAGGTGCCGGGCCGCCCCGTGGGGGGGGCGGCCCGGCGTGTCGGTCGTGGTGGACGCGCGGCGTCAGGCGCCGGCGTTCTCCATGCGCTCGCGCAGGCTCTTGGGCCGCATGTCGGTCCAGACCTCGTCGACGTACGCGGAGCACTCGGCCTCGGTGCCCTCCTTGCCGACGGGCTCCCAGCCGGCGGGCACCTCGATGTCGGCGGGCCAGAGGGAGTACTGCTCCTCGTCGTTGCGCAGCACCTGGTAGCGGGTGTTCTCGTCCATGTCGGTCTCCTCGGGGATCGGTTCGGGGTGTGCCGTGGCGGTGCGGGGGCGGGCGGTCGGGGCGCGGGGTGCGCGCGGCCCGTACCGGGGGGTGGTGCGCCGGTGCGGGGCCTCGCGGGGCCGGACGTGCGTCACCGGCCTCCTCTGGCGTGCCGGGCGAGGTGCCGCAGGGCCTCGGCGAACTCCTCGGCCACCCGGCGCACGGTCGCGGTGTCGTGGACGCCGGGCCGGTGGTGCCAGGTGAAGGCGAGCCGGCCGTGCTGCACCGCGCCCACCACCTCCAGCAGGTGCGAGCCGGGGTCCCGGGGGTCGTGGTCCTGCCCGAGGGAGCCGTGCTCGGCGCGGACCAGGCCGCCCGACACGGTCTCGGGGCGGGCGTCCCACTGCCCGAGGTAGTTGAACACCACCTGGCTGTGCGCACTGGCGCCGAGGCGTTCGCGGACCTCGGGCGGACCGAAGGTGCGCAGCGCGCCGAAGCCGATGCCGTTGCCGGGTACGGCGCGCAGTTGGCGGCGCACCGACTTCACCAGCAACCGCCAGTCGCGGTCGGGGCCGAGGTCGCCGGGGTCGGGCACCTGGACGGCGACCGGGTACACGGTGGTGAACCAGCCGACGGTGCGGGACAGGTCGACGCCGTCCAGCAGGTCCTCGCGGCCGTGGCCCTCCAGGTCCAGGCGGACCCGGTCGCGTCCGGTCCAGCGGGCCAGCGCCAGGGTGAGCGCGGTGAGCAGCACGTCGTTGACCCGGGTGCGGTAGGCGGTGGGTGCCGAGCGCAGCAGGGCCGTGGTGTCCTCCTCGCCGAGTTCCACGCTCACGGTGGCGGCCGGTGCGGTGGCGGGCGGTGCGGGTGGCGCGGGCTCGGTGTCCACCGCCTTTTCCCAGTACGGCAGTTCGTGGTCGAGGCCGCCTTCGGCGACGTACGCGGCGAGTCCCCGCGACCACGCGCGGAAGCTGGTGCCGCGCTCCCCCAGTGTCACCGGTCCGCCCTTGAGGGCCTGCTGGTAGGCGGTTTCCAGGTCGTCGCGCAGGATGCGCCAGGAGACGGCGTCCACGACCAGGTGGTGGGCGACGAGCAGGAGGAACACGGGCCGGTCGGGTTCCCCGGTGAACAGGGCCGCGCGCAGGTGCGGGCCGCGGGCCAGGTCGAAGCCGGCGTGCAGTTCGTCGGCGGCCTTGGCCATGGCGGCGTCGGCCTCCTCGGCGGACAGCCCGGTCAGGTCGTGGCGGACGAGGATGCCGGGGCCGGCGGCGGGCGGCGGGTTGAACTGGTGCCAGCCGTCGGCGTCCCGGGTGAACCTCATGCGCAGCGCGTCGTGGTGCTCCAGCAGTGCGTCCAGGGCGGTGCCCAGCGCCCGCGGGTCGGGGGCGCCGTCGAGTTCCAGCAGGGCGGACTGGTTGAAGTGGTGGTGTGCGGCGCGCGGGGTGGTCAGGAACCACTCCTGGATCGGGGTGAGCGGCACCTCGCCGGTGACGGGGCCGTCCCCCGAGCGCCGGGGTGCGGCGCGGACCACGGTGGCCAGTGCGGCCACGGTCTGGTGCGTGAACAGGTCGCGTGTGGCCACGTGCAGGCCGTCGCGGCGCAGGCGGGAGACGACCTGCATGCTCAGGATGGAGTCGCCGCCGAGCGCGAAGAAGTTGTCGTCGGCGCCGACCTCGTCGATGCCCAGCACGTCGGCCCAGATGCGGGCGATCCGGCGTTCGGTGTCGGTGCGCGGCGCGGTCCTCGGGCCGTCCGCGTGCCGCGCGGGCCCGGGTGCGGGCAGGGCCCGCCGGTCCGTCTTGCCGTTCGGGGTGAGCGGCAGCCGGTCCAGCGGCACGAAGACGGACGGCACCATGTGCGGGGGCAGCAGCCCGGCGAGGTGCAGCCGCAACTCCCCCACGGGCAGCGGCGGCTCGCCCTCGGCCGGTCCGGTGGCCGGCGCGTCCAGCGCGCTCCCCTCCGCCGGAACCACGTAGGCGACCAGCCGGGACGGCGCGTCCGGTGTCTCCCCCGCGCGTACGACCACGACCGCGTCGCGCACCAGCGGGCTGCGCCGCAGCGCGCTCTCGATCTCGCCGGGCTCGATGCGGAAGCCGCGCAGCTTGACCTGGTCGTCGGCGCGTCCGGCGAACCGGAGCCGGCCGTCGGCGGTCCAGCGGACCAGGTCCCCGGTGCGGTACATCCGCTCCCCCGGCGCGCCGAAGGGGTCGGGGGCGAACCGCTGGGCGGTGAGTCCCGGCCGGCCCAGGTAGCCGCGGGCGAGCCCGGGCCCGGCGAGGTACAGCTCGCCGGTCACGCCGGGCGGTACGGGACGCAGGGCGGCGTCGAGCACGCGGACGCGGATGCCGCCGGCGGGGCGCCCGATGGACGGGGCGCCGGTGCCGGGCGTGAGCGGGCCGGTCCAGGTGGCGACGACGGTGGCCTCCGTCGGCCCGTAGGAGTTGATCATCCGCCGGCCGGGGGCCCAGGTGTCGACCAGGTCGGCCGGGCAGGCCTCGGCGCCCACGATGAGCGTGCGCAGGCGGGGCAGGGCGGCGGCGGTCTCCGCCGGGACGGTGGCCAGCGCCGCCGGGGGGATCAGGGCGTGGCTGACGCGGCGCTCGGCGAGCACCTCCGCCAGCCGCTCCCCGACCAGCGGTCCCTCCTCGCCGGTGACCAGCGCGGCGCCGCTGAGCAGGGAGACGCACAGCTCCAGCACGGAGGCGTCGAAGCTGGGCGAGGCGAACTGCAGGACCCGGTCGCCGGGGCCCGCCGCGTACTGCTCGGCGGCCGCCGCGGCGAACGAGGCGAGGCCCCAGTGGGTGACCACCACGCCCTTGGGGGTGCCGGTGGAGCCGGAGGTGTAGATGACGTAGGCGGGGTGTGCGGGGCTGAGGGGCGCGGTGCGGTCGGTGTCCGCGGGTGCGGTGTCCGGTCCGTCGGCGGCCCACACCTGGGCCGGGTCGGCGAGGACCAGGTGGGCGCCCGCGTCCCGGATCATGAACTCCCGGCGCTGCGGCGGGTAGTCGGGGTCGACGGGCAGGAAGGCGCCCCCGGCCTTGGCGACGGCGAGCTGGGCCACGACCGTCGCCGCCGAGCGGGGCAGGCCCAGGGCGACCACGCGCTCCGGTCCGACGCCGTCCCGGACGAGCCGGTGGGCCAGCCGGTTGGCCGCCCGGTCCACCTCCGCGTAGGTCAGCTCCCGGTCGCCGTCGAGCAGCGCGACCGCGTCCGGGGTACGGGCCGCCTGCCGCTCGAACAGGGCGGGCAGGGTCGTCTCGGGCACCGGGCGGAAGGTGCCGCGGCCCTGGTCCAGCAGGGTCTTCAGCTCGTCGCCCGAGGCCAGTGGCAGGGCGCCGAGCGGACGGCCGGGGTCCTCGGCGACGGCGTGCAGCAGGGTGCCGAGCTGTCCGGCCATCCGGTCGGCGGTGGCCGGGTCGAACAGGTCGGTGTTGTAGGTGAGCAGGCCGTGCAGGGCTCCGTCGCCGGCCTCGGCGAACTCCCAGGTGAGGTCGAACGCGGCCTGCTCCGACTCCGGTTCGACGTCGGTGACGTCCAGGCCGGGCAGGTCGAGACCGGCGGACGGGGTGTTCTGCAGGACGACCATGACCTGGAAGAGGGGACTGCGGCTGGTGTCGCGGACCGGGTCCACCGCGTCCACGACCCGTTCGAACGGCACGTCCTGGTGGGCGAAGGCGTCGAGGACGGTCTGCCGTACGGCGGTGAGGAACCCGGTGAACGGCTCCCGCGCCCCGGCCCGGGAGCGCAGCACCAGGGTGTTGACGAAGAACCCGACGAGACCTTGCGTCTCGGGCCGCTCGCGGCCGGAGGCGACGGTGCCCACGGTGATGTCCTCGGTGCCGGAGAGCCGGGCGAGGTGGGCCTGGGCGGCGGCGACGAGCGCGGTGAACAGGGTGGTGCCGTGGTCGCGGGCGAGCCGGGTCAGCCGCCGGACGGTCCGGGCGGGCACCACCAGCCGGGTGGTCGCGCCGGCGCTGGTGCGCACCGGCGGCCGGGGCCGGTCGGTGGGCAGCTCCAGCGGCTGGGCGTCCGCCAGCTGCTCCTTCCAGTAGGCGAGGTGCTCGTCGGCGCCGGTGTCCCCGGTGCCGCGCTGCCAGCGCGCGTAGTCGGCGTACTGCACCGGCAGTGCCGGCAGTTCGCCCTGTTCGGCGCCGAGTCGTGCGCGGTAGAGGTGGGCGAGGTCGCCGAGCAGGACGGAGGTGGACCAGCCGTCGGTGACGATGTGGTGCAGGGTGAGCGTGAACACGTGGTCGTTCTCGGCGAGCCGGATCAGGCCGGTGCGCAGCAGCGGGCCCTGCCGCAGGTCGAAGGGGCGGGAGCGTTCCTCGGCGAGCAGCCCGCGCAGGGCGGACTCGGGGTCGGCGGTCCGTGACAGGTCGCGCACGGGCAGCGGCACCTCGTGGGGCGGGTGGACGCGCTGGACGCCGTGCCCGTCGACGCTGTCGAAGGTGGTGCGCAGCGACTCGTGCCGGGCCGCCAGGGCGGTCAGGGCCGCGCGGAGGGCACCGGTGTGCAAATCGCCGCGCAGCCGGAGGGCGAGCGCGGTCACGTACTCGGCGCCGCCGGGTGCGAACTCCTCGAGGAACCACAGGCGTTGCTGGGCGTACGACATCGGCGCGGCCCCGTCCCGGCCGGCCGGGGCGATCGCCGACCGGCCGGTGCCCCGCCGGGCGTCGAGCAGCCGGGCCAGTCCCGCCGGGGTGGGGTGGGTGAACACCGCGCGCGGGGTGACGTCGGTGTCGAAGGTCTCGGCGAGCCGGGAGGCGAGCCGGATGCTGAGGATGGAGTCGCCGCCGAGCTGGAAGAAGTCGTCCTCCACACCGGGCGGTTCGCTGCCGAGCACCTCGCCGAAGACGGCCGCCGTGCGGCGCTCGGCCTCGGTGCGGGGCTCGACCCGGGTGCGGCCCGGCAGGGCCTCGGGTGCGGGCAGCGCCGCGCGGTCGACCTTGCCGTTGCGGCTGAGCGGGAGGGCGGCGAGCGGGACGACGGAACCGGGGACGAGGTAGTCGGGCAGGGTGCGGGCGGCGAACTCCCTGAGCTCCTCGGCGTCCTGTCCGGCCGGTCCGACGACGTAGGCCACGAGCCGCCTGGCGCCGGGCCGGTCCTCGCGGGCCAGCACGGCCACGTCCACGACGCCCGGGTGGGCGGCGAGGGCGGCCTCGACCTCGCCGGGCTCCACCCGGAAGCCCCGGATCTTCACCTGGTCGTCGGCGCGGCCCAGGAACTCGACGGTGCCGTCCGGCCGTCGCCGGGCCAGGTCGCCGGTGCGGTACATCCGGGCGCCGGGCGGGCCGCAGGGGTCGGCGAGGAAGCGGGCCGCGGTGTCGCCGGGGCGGTCCAGGTAGCCGCGGGCGACGCCCTCGCCCGCCACGTACAGCTCGCCGGGGCAGCCCGGCGGTACGGGCCGCAGCCGGGCGTCGAGGACGTGCACCCGCATGTCGTCCAGCGGCCGGCCGATGGGGACGGTGCCGGGCACGGCCGCCGGGTCGGTGAGGGCGCAGGAGGTCGCGAAGGTGGTGGTCTCGGTGGGACCGTAGCCGTCGACGACGGTCAGGCCGGGGCACGCGGCCAGCACCCGGCGCACGGCCGGGGCGGGGACGACGTCACCGCCGGTCCACACCTGCCTCAGGCCCCGGAAGCAGTCGGGGGCGTCCTGCGCGAGCAGCCGGAACAGTCCGGCGGTCAGCCACAGGGCCGTCAGCTCGCCGTCGCCGGCCAGCCGGCGCACCAGGGCCGCGTCCACGCCGCCGGCCGGGGCCACGACGACGCGGCCGCCGTTCAGCAGCGGCGCCCACACCTCGAAGGTGGCGGCGTCGAACGCCACCGGCGAGTGCAGCAGCACCCGCGCGCACGCGCCGCCGGCGAAGCGGCTGTCGGTGGCCAGTGCCGCCACGTCCCGGTGCCGTACGGCGACCGCCTTGGGCCGGCCGGTGGAGCCGGAGGTGAACATCACGTACGCCAGCCGGTCGGGGTCGGCGGCCGGTATCCGCTGCGGCTCCGTGCCGGCGCCGCTGCGGGCGGCGGTCACCTCGTCCGGGGTGAGCCGGACGGTCGCGCCCGCCTGGGCGAGCAGAGTGCGGCGGCGCTCCTCGGGCGCCCGGGTGTCGACG
Organism: Streptomyces sp. NPDC031445; assembly: GCF_055581365.1. NCBI lineage: Bacteria > Bacillati > Actinomycetota > Actinomycetes > Kitasatosporales > Streptomycetaceae > Streptomyces > Streptomyces sp. NPDC031445. Next base: position 1,469,748 of record NZ_JBVIJO010000001.1, on the reverse strand, counting down.
GGGACGTAGGCGCCGCCGGCCATGAGCACGGCGAGCTGGGCGACGACGAGTTCGGCGGAGCGGTCCATCAGCAGCGCCACCCGGTCCTCGGCCGCCAGCCCGCCGCCCACCAGCCGGGCCGCCAGCGAGGCCGCCCAGTCCGCCAGGTGGCGGTACGTCAGCTCACGCGCGCCGTCGCGGACCGCGACCGCGTCCGGGGTGCGGCGGGCCTGCTCGGCGAACAGGTCCACCGGGCTGCGCGGGGCGGCCCGGCGGGCGGTGGTGTTCCAGGCGGCCAGCAGGTCGCGGTCGGCCGGGGTGAGGAGGTCCAGGGCGGCCAGGTCGGTGTCGAACCCTTCGGCGAGGTCGGTGAGCAGGGCCGCCAGCCGGCCGGCGGCACGCTCGGCGGTCGCGGGGTCGAACAGGGCGGAGTCGTAGGCCAGGTCGAAGGCGAGCCGTTCGGCCAGGTGGGCGCGGAGGCACCAGGGGAAGGTGGTGGCGTCGTCGGCGCGCACCTCCTCGACACGGACGCCGGTGCGGGCCGTGGCCGACTCGTCCACGGGGTAGTTCTCGAACACCACCATGCTGTCGAACAGCGGTTCGCCGGGCGGGACTTCGCTGACGCCCTGGATGCGGGGCAGGGCGAGGAAGTCGAAGCGGCGGGCGTCGCTCTGCCGGTCCTGGAGCCCGCGCAGCCACGGCAGCACGGGCCCGGCGGGGACGCGGACACGGGCCGGCACGGTGTTGATGAACATGCCGATCATGCCTTCGACGCCGGGCAGTTCGGCCGGGCGGCCGGACACCGTGGTGCCGAACACCACGTCGTCCCGGCCGCTGGAGCGGGCCAGCAGCAGCGCCCAGGCGCCCTCGACGACGGTGTTGACGGTGAGTCCGGCGCGGGCGGCGCCCTCCCGCAGCCGCTGCGAGACCCGCGCGTCCAGTTCGTGGTGGACGGCGGCGGCGGAGCGGGCGCGGTGGGCCTCGGCGGGCGTGCGGTCGTACGGCAGCGGGGTGCGGGCGGTGAACCCGGCCAGGGCGTCGGCCCAGTACCGCTCGGCGGCCTGCTCGTCCTGGTCGCGCAGCCAGTGCAGGAAGTCCGCGAAGGGCCGCCGTACCGGGGGCGCCGGGTCGGGGCCGCCGGTGAGGGCGGCGTAGCGTTCGCACACCTCGGTGAGGAGCTGCCCGGTGCTCCAGCCGTCCAGCACGATGTGGTGCGTCGACCAGAGCAGCAGCACCTCGTCGCCGGGCAGGGCGGCCAGGGTGAGGCGGGTCAGCGGCGCGGTGGTGAGGTCCATGCCGGCCGCGCGGTCCTCGGCGAGCAGCCGCTCGGTGGCCTCGGCGCGCCGCTCGGGGGTCAGCGCCCGCCAGTCGAGGTGGGTGACGGGCAGCTCGGCGTGCCGGTGGACCACCTGGACCGGGTGGGGCAGGCCCTGCCAGTGCACGCTGCTGCGCAGCACCGGGGTGCGGTCGGCGACCTGCTGCCAGGCGGCGGCGAACGCGCGCGGGTCGGTCACGCCGGACAGGCGTACGGCCGTGCGGTCGAAGTAGGCGTGCTCGGTGTCCACGAGGCCGTGGAAGAGCATGCCGGACTGGAGCGGGGTGAGGGGCAGGACGTCCTCGGCGTGCCGGCCGGTGCCGACCAGCCGGTCCAGCTGGTCCTGGCCGAGGCCGGCGAGCGGGAAGTCGGAGGGCGTTCGGCCGCCGCTTCCGGGCCGGGCGCAGTGCGCCACGATGTCCCGGAGGGCCGCGAGGGTCTCGTCGGCGAGCCGGCGGACGGTGGCCTCGTCGTAGACGGCCGCCGGGTAGGTCCAGCCGAGTTCGAGGCGGCCCCGCTGGACCACTCCGGTGACGTCCAGCAGGTAGGGGCGGGGTTCGTCGGGGTCGGTGTCCCGGCCGGCCGGGGGCAGGGAGCCGCGCAGCAGCCCGCCGGTGCCGTCCGCGTCCCACTGGCCGTGGTAGTTGAAGCCGACCCGGGATGTCGGGGCGCCGGTGAGGGGGCTGCCGGGCAGGAGATGGCGCAGGGCGCCGTGGCTCAGGCCGCGCAGCGGTACCGCGCGCAGCTGCTCCTTGACCGAGCGGAGGGTGTCGTGCCAGCCGGCGTCCGGGCCGACGCGCAGGGCGAGCGGGAACTCGGCGGTGAACCAGCCGACGGTCCGCGCCAGGTCGACGTCCGCGAACAGGTCCTCCCGGCCGTGTCCCTCCACGCCGAGCAGGACGGTGTCGCGCCCGCACCAGCGGGCCAGGGTGCGGCCGAGGGCGCTGAGCAGGACGTCGTTGACCTGGGTGCGGTAGACCTCAGGGACCTGGCGCAGCAGGGCGTCGGTCGTCTCCGCGTCCAGCGCGACGGTGAGGGTGGCGGCGGTGCGGTGGGTGTTGGGGCCGGGCCGTCCGGCGGGCAGCTCGGCCGGGGCCGCGGCGGTGCGCGTCCAGTACGGCAGGTCCGCGTCCAGGGCGCCGGAGCGGGTGTGCCGGTCGAGCCGGGCGGCCCAGGTGCCGTAGGAGGTGCCCGTGGCGGGCAGTTCGCGGGGCCGGCCGGCCGCGGCCGCCGCGTGGGCGGCCTCCAGGTCGGCGAGCAGGATGCGCCAGGACACGCCGTCGATCACCAGGTGGTGGGCGGTGATCACGAGTTGGCCCGCCCGCCGCGGGCCCCGGTCGAAGAAGAGGACGCGGACGACCCGGCCCTCGACGGGGTCGAGCGCGGCCTGGGCCTCCTCCGTGAGCCGCTGGACCTCGCTCTCCAGTGCCGGGCCGTCCAGTCCGGTGGCGTCGTGCCGGGTGAAGACGCCGTCCGGGGCCTCGGGCAGCACCTCCTGGCGCCAGCCGTCGGCGGTGCGGCGGAAGCGGGTGCGCAGGGCGGCGTGGTGGTGGACGAGGGCGTCGGCGGCGGTGCGCAGCGCCGGCCCGTCCGTGCCGGCGGCGAGTTCCAGGCGCTGGGTCATGGTGAACCGGAGCCGCTGCCCGGGGGCGCGGCCATCGAGGTACCAGTGCTGGATCGGGGTCAGCGGCGCCTCGCCGGTCTCCTCGGCGGCGACCGGACTCGGCGCCGACTCCCGTACGCGAAGGGCGAGTTCGGCGACCGTCTGGTGGCGGAAGACGTCCTTGGTGGTGAGGGCGAGTCCGGCCTGCCGGGCGCGGGAGACGATCTGGATGCTGAGGATGGAGTCGCCGCCGAGCGCGAAGAAGTTGTCGCGCGCGCCGACCCGCTCGACGCCGAGCACCTGGGCCCAGATCGCGGCGAGCCGCTCCTCCGTGCCGGGCCGGGGGGCCACGTACGGGGTGGTGCTGTCGGGCTGCGCGGGCGGCGCGGGCAGGGCGCGCCGGTCGGTCTTGCCGCTGGTGGTGCGGGGGATGCGGGCCAGCGGGACGAACGCGGCGGGCACCATGTGGCCGGGCAGGGTACGGCGCAGGGCGAGGCGCAGGTCGTCGGCGGACGGCGCCCGGCCGGCGGAGGGCACCACATAGCCGACCAGCATGGGGCGGCCGGCGTGGTCGCGCACGGCGACGGCGGCGTCGGCGACGTCCGGGTGGGCCAGGAGGGCGGCCTCCACCTCGCCGGGCTCGATGCGGAACCCGCGGATCTTGACCTGTTCGTCGACCCGGCCCAGGAACTCCAGCAGCCCGTCCCGGTCCCAGCGGACCCGGTCCCCGGTGCGGTACATCCGCTCCCCCGGCGCCCCGAACGGGTCGGCGAGGAAGCGGCCGGCGGTGAGCCCGGGCCGGTTGAGATAGCCGCGGGCCACCTGGGCGCCGGCCAGGTACAGCTCGCCGGGCACGCCGGGCGGCACCGGCCGCAGGGCGCCGTCGAGGACGTAGGCGCGCAGGTTGCCGCCGGGGCGGCCGATGACCGGGCGGTCGGGCCGGTCGGCGAAGCGGCCGTAGACGGCGTCGACGGTGCACTCGGTGGGGCCGTACATGTTGTACACGGTCACGTCCGACCGCTCCTCGGCCCGGACGAGCGCGCGCCAGTCGGCCGGGGTGACGGCCTCGCCGCCGACGAGCAGCAGGCGGGGGTGGTGGCGGCCGGGGGCGAGCAGGCCGGCGGCGGTCAGTTCGCGCAGGAAGGACGGGGTGACGTTCACCAGGTCCAGGCGCTGCGCGGCGACCTGGGCGCAGAACGCCTGCGAGTCCATGCGTGCGTCCTCGTCGATGAGGTGGACCTCGTGGCCGAGGGCGAGGAGCAGCGGACCTTCCCAGGAGGTGTCGAAGGAGAAGGAGGCGCTGAGCGCGGCCCGCAGCCGCCGCCCGCCGTGGGTGTGCGGGGCTAGCAGGCCCGCCCGGTGGTCGTGGCACAGGTTGACGAGCTGCCGGTGCTCGACGGCGACGCCCTTGGGGCGGCCGGTGGAGCCGGAGGTGTAGACGATGTAGGCGGTGTGCCCGGGCCGCAGCGGCCGGACGCGGTCGGCGTCGGCCGGGTCGTGGGCGGGGAGCCGGTCCCAGGGCACCTCGTCGAGGCCGGTCAGCAGGGTGTGCGGCCGGGCGTCGGCGAGCAGGAGGTCCATCCGCTCCTGGGGGAGTCCGGGGTCCAGGCAGAGCAGGGTCGCGCCCGCCTTGAGGACCGCGAGCACCGCCACCACCAGGCCGGAGGTGCGCGGCAGCCGTACGGCGACCACGTCCTCGGGGCCGGCGCCCCGGGCGATCAGGTGGTGGGCCAGCCGGTTGGCGCGCTCGTTCAGCGCGGCGAAGTCCAGGGTGGTGTCGCGGGCGACCAGCGCGGTGTGGTGCGGGCCGCGGGCGGCCCGCTCCTCGAACAGGGCGGGGAAGGTGGTGTCCGGCTCGGGCAGCCGGGCGCCCTGCCCGTACCGCAGGACCTGGCGCCGTTCGCCGTCGGTCATCAGCGGCAGCCGGCCCACGGCCCGCTCCGGGTCGCCGGCGGCGGCCTCCAGCAGGACGCGCAGCCGGGCGGCCAGGCGTTCGGCGGTGCCGGCGTCGAAGAGCTGGGTGTTGTACTCCAGGTAGCCGGTGAGTCCGCCGTCGGTCTCTGTGAAGTCAAAGGCGAGGTCGAAGGTGGCGTTGCGGACCGGCGGGGTGACCGGCTCCACCGCGAGGCCGGCCAGCCGGGGCGGTGCGGCGCCGAGGTTGTGCAGGGCGACCATGACCTGGAACAGCGGGGTGCGGCTGGTGTCCCGCTCGGGCTGGACGGCGTCGACCACGCGCTCGAACGGCACCTCCTGGTGGGCGAACGCCTCCAGGACGGTGTCGCGCACCTCGGCCAGCAGCTCCCGGAAGGGCAGGTCGGGGCGTACCCGGGCGCGCAGCACCAGCGTGTTGACGAACATGCCGACCACGTCGTGCAGTTCGGGCCGTTCCCGGCCGGCGGTGACCGTGCCGACGGTGACGTCCTCCTGGCCGGCCCAGCGGGCGAGCAGGATTTGGCAGGCGGCCACGAGTGTCATGTAGAGGGTGGCGTCGGCCTCCCGGCCCCGCTCGCGCAACCGCTCGGTGAGCGCGGCGGGCAGGGTGAAGGTCACCAGGGCGCCGTCGCGGGTGCGGACGGCCGGGCGCGGCCGGTCGGTGGGCAGCTCCAGCGGGGTGACGCCGTCCAGCGCGGTGCGCCAGTAGTCCAGTTCGGCTTCGGCCCGTTCGGCGCGGGCGCGCTGCCAGGAGGCGTAGTCGGCGTAGCGGACCGGCAGGTCGGGCAGGTCGGCACGGCGGTCCTCCAGGGCCGCCGCGTACAGTTCGCCCAGGTCACGGGCGAGTACACCGGCGGACCAGCCGTCCGTGACGATGTGGTGCAGGGCGAGGACGAGGACGTGCTCGTCGGCGGCACACCGGACCAGGCGGATGCGGAACAGCGGCCCGGTGGCCAGGTCGAAGGGAGTGGCGGCCTCGCGCTCCAGTAGGGCGTCCAGGGCGCTTCGCGGTCCGGCGTCCGCGCCGGCGGTCTCCGCGAGGTCGTCGACCCGCAGGTCCACGGGGTGCGCGGGGTGGACCGACTGCCGGGCCCGGCCGTCCCGTTCGGTGAACGTGGTGCGCAGGGACTCGTGCCGGGCGACCAGGCCGTCCAGGGCGGTGCGCAGCGCCGGGGTGTCGAGCGGGCCGCGCAGCCGCAGCACGGACAGGGTCGTGTACTCGGTGCTGTCCGGCTCGAACCGGTCGAGGAACCACAGGCGTTGCTGGGCGTACGACAGGGGGGCCGGGGTGTCCGGATCGGTGGCCGGGATGCCGTCGTCGGTGTTCCCCTCCCGGGGCTCGCCCAGCGCCGCCGCGAGCGCGGACAGCGTGGGGTGGGTGAACAGCAGCCGGGGCGAGACGTCCGTGCCGAAGGCGGCGCGCAGCCGGGAGGTGACGCGGACGGCGAGGATGGAGTCGCCGCCGAGGGCGAAGAAGTCGTCGTCGGCGCCGACCTCCCCGGCGTCCAGGACGTCCGCCCACGCGGCGGCGACCAGCCACTCGGCCGGGGTGCGCGGCGGGGTCCGGGCGCCGTCGGCGGCGAAGCCGTCGGGGCCGGGCGCGGGCAGGGCGCGCCGGTCGAGCTTGCCGTTGGCGGTGAGCGGCAGCGCGGCCATCGGCACGTACGCGGCCGGCACCATGTGCGCGGGCAGCAACCCCTCCAGGTGCGCGCGGAGTCCGGCGGCGGGCGGCGGCGGCAGGGCGCGGTCGCCGCTGCCGGTGCCGACGACGTGGGCGACCAGCCGGCGGGTGCCGGCGGAGTCCTCGTACACGCCGACGGCGGCCGCGCCCACGCCCGGGTGGCGGTGCAGTGCGGCCTCGATCTCGCCGGGCTCGATGCGGTAGCCGCGGATCTTCACCTGCTGGTCGGCGCGGCCCAGGTACTCCAGGGTGCCGTCGGCCCGCCAGCGGGCCCGGTCTCCGGTGCGGTACATGCGGGTGCCGGGCCGGCCGAACGGGTCGGCGGGGAAACGGGCCGCGGTGAGGCCGGGCCGGTTGAGGTAGCCGCGGGCCAGGCCCTCGCCGGCGACGAACAGCTCGCCGACGGCGCCGGGCGGCACCGGCCGCAGCGCGTCGTCCAGGACGTACAGCCGCAGGTCGGGGATGCCGGTACCGATGGGGCTCGCGGTGCCGGCGTGGGCCGCCCGGCGGTCCAGCGCGGCGTAGGTGACGTGCACGGTCGTCTCCGTGATGCCGTACATGTTCACCAGGCGGGGCGCGGTGTCCGGGTGGCGGGCGTACCAGTCGCCGAGCCGGGCCACGTCCAGGGCCTCGCCGCCGAAGACCACCGTGCGCAGCGCCAGCCGGGCGCTGACGTCCGGCAGTTCGGCGTCGGCGCGGATCAGCGGGTAGAAGGCGGAGGGGGTCTGGTTGAGGACGGTGACCCGCTCGTCGGCGAGCAGGCGCAGGAAGTCCTCCGGGGAGCGGGCGGTGTCCTCGGGGACGATGACGAGCCGGCCGCCGTGCAGCAGCGGGCCCCACAGCTCCCACACCGAGAAGTCGAAGGCGTAGGAGTGGAACAGGGTCCACACGTCACCGGGTCCGAAGCCGAACCAGGGCCGGGTGCGGGTGAACAGCCGGACCACGTTGGCGTGCGGGACGACGACGCCCTTGGGCCGGCCGGTGGAGCCGGAGGTGAAGATGGCGTAGGCGGGGCTCTCGGGCAGCGCGCGGCGGACCGGGCCGGCGGCCGGGCGGCGGGCCAGGTCGGCGCGGACGCCGGGGTCGTCCAGCGGCAGGACCGGCACGGCCGTGTCGACGGCGGTGCCGGCGGTGGTCACGAGTGCCACCGGGGCGGCGTCGGCGAGCAGGTCCCGGACGCGTTCGGCGGGCAGCGCGGGGTCCACGGGCAGGTAGGCGGCGCCGGTCTTGAGGACGGCGAGGACGGCCACGACGAGGTCGGTGCAGCGGGGCAGGGCGAGCGCGACGAACGTCTCGGGCCCGGCGCCGAGTTCGGCGAGCCGGTGGGCGAGCCGGCCGGAGCGCTCGTCCAGGGTGGCGTAGTCGAGCCGGTCGTCGCCGCAGGCGACGGCCTCCGCGTGGGGGGTGCGGGCAACCTGGGCGGTGAAGAGGGCGTCCAGGGTGTCGGCGGGCCGGCCCTCCTCGGCGCCGTTCCAGTCGGCCAGCATCCGGCGCCGCTCCTCGGCGGTCGTCCAGGCGAGCGCGCGCACGGGCCGGTCCGGGTCGTCGGCCAGCTCGGTGAGCAGCAGGCACAGCCGGCCGGCGAGGGCACGCACGGTCGCGGCGTCGAACAGAGCGGGGTCGTAGGCGAGGTCGAAGCCGAACCGCTCGCCCTGGTAGGCGCGCAGCACGAGGGCGTAGTTGGTGGCGTCGCGGGCGGACACGTCCGCCAGGCGTATCCCGGTGCCGGCCGAACGGGCCTGGTCGAAGGGGTAGTTCTCGAAGGCCACCATGCTGTCGAACAGGGGGCTGCCGGCGGGTACGTCGCTCAGCGAGGTCAGCTCGGCGAGGGACACCGCGGCGTACCGCCGTGCCTCGGCCTGCGCCTCCTGGAGCTCCCGGAGCCAGGCGGCGGCGGTACGGCCGCCGTCCACGCGGACGCGGGTGGGCAGGGTGTTGATGAACATGCCGACCATCGACTCGACGCCGGGCAGGTCGTCGGGGCGTCCGGAGACGGTGGTCCCGAACAGCACGTCCCGCTCGGCGCCGTAGCGGGACAGCAGCAGCGCCCAGGCGCCCTGCACCACGGTGCCGAGGGTGAGTCCGGCCGCGCGGGCGGTGCGCGCCAGCCGGGCCGAGACCTCCTGGGAGAGCCCGGCGGTGTGCACGCCCGCGGAGCGGGTCTCGTGGCCCGGGCGGCGGACGCGGTCGGCGGGCAGCGGGGTGGGGGTGGCGAATCCGGCGAGGACGGTCCGCCAGTGCGCGCGTGCGGCCTCGGTGTCCTGGCCGGCCAGCCAGCGCACGTAGTCGGCGAACGGCCGCCGTACCGGGGGCCGGTGCCCGGTGCCGGTGGTGAGCGCCGCGTACTCCTCGAAGACGTCGGTGAGCACCTGGGCGAGGCTCCAGCCGTCCAGGATCAGATGGTGGGAGGTCCACAGCAGCTTCAGCCGGGCTTCGGGCAGCCGGACCAGGGTGAGCCGCATCAGCGGGGCCGTGCCGAGGTCCAGGCCGCGCGCGAGGTCGTCGGCGCGCAGCCGGTCCAGCCGCTCGGCCCGCTCCCCCGCCTCCAGCTCCCGCCAGTCCACCTGCTCCACGGGCACGGTGACGCGGCGGTGCACCACCTGGAGCGGCACCGGCACGTCCTCCCACACCACCGAGGTGCGCAGCGCGGGGGTGCGGTCGGTCACGCGCTGCCAGGCCAGGGCGAGGGCGTCGGGGTCGCTCACCCCTTCGAGCAGGAGCGCGGCCTGGTCGAGGTACACGTCGTCCGGTCCGCCGACCAGCCGGTGGAAGAGCATGCCCTCCTGGAGCGGGGTGAGCGGCAGCAGGTCCTCCACGTCCCGGCCGTCGCCGGCCACGCGGTCCACGCCGGCCTGGTCCAGCCGGGCCAGCGGGAAGTCGGAGGGGGTGCGGCCGCCCGCGCCGGGCCGGGCGCAGTGCTCGGCGACGGCGGCGAGCGCCCGCACCATGCCGTCGGCCAGCCGCCGCACGGTGCCGGCCCGGTGCACCTGGTCGCTGTAGTGCCAGGTGATCTCCAGTTCGCCGTCGGCGACCAGGGCGGAGACGTCCAGGAGGTGGTCCAGCGGCGCGCCGGGGTCGACGTCCCGGCCGGGCACGTCGGCGACGGGTGCGAAGTCCCCGCCGGCGGGCGCCTCCCACTGGCCGTGGTAGGTGAAGCACACCTGGGGCAGCGGGAGTCCGCCGAGGGCTCTCGCCTCGGGCCGGGGCGAGCCGAGGTGGCCCAGGGCCTGGTAGCCGAGGCCGCGGCGGGGCACGGCGCGCAGCCGCTCCTTGACGGCCTTGAGGGTGGCCCCCCAGTCCCGCGGACCCGCCGGGGTCAGGGTGACCGGGTACTGGGTGGTGAACCAGCCGACCGTGCGCGACAGGTCGGCGCCCTCGGCCAGCTCCTCCTCCCGGCCGTGGCCCTCCAGGGCGACGCTCACCCGGTCCTCGCCCGTCCAGTCGGCGAGCACCCGGGCCAGCGCGCTCAGCAGCACGTCGTTGACCTGGGTGCGGTAGACGCCCGGCACCCGCCGCAGCAGCGCCTCGGTGGTGGCCCGGTCCACCCGGGTGCGGACGGTGCGCACGGACCCGGCGAGCGGGGTGCCGGGGAGGTCGACGGGGAGCGGGGTGCGCGGCGGCGCGGTCTCCTGCGTCCAGTGGGGCAGGTCGTCGTCCAGGTCACCGGCCCGCACCCGCTCGGCCAGCTCGCGCGCCCAGCCGGCGAACGGGGTGTGCTCGGGCTCCAGCCGGGGTTCCTCCCCGGCCGCGGCCTGCCGGTAGGCCTGTGCCAGGTCGGTGAGCAGCACCCGCCAGGAGACGCTGTCGACGGCCAGGTGGTGGGCGGTGAGGAACAGGCGCGGGCGCTCCCCGCCGGTGAGCAGGGCCGCGCGCAGCAGGGTCCCGGTGGCCGGGTCCAGGGCGGCGCGGGCGGCGTCGGCGGCCTCGGCGGGCGGGGTGCCGGGGCCGTGGCGGGTGAGCAGTCCGGTGGCCGGGCCGGTGCCGGGGTGCTGCCGCCAGGTGTCCCCGGTGCGGGTGAAGCGGGCGCGCAGGGCGGGGTGTGCGTCCACCACGGCGTCCAGCGCCCGTCGCAGTGCCGGTTCGTGGAGGTCCTGGGGCAGGTCGAGCAGCATCGACATGCTGAAGTGCCGCAGCGGGCCGTGCGTGGCGAAGAACCACTCCTGGACCGGGGTGAGCGGGGCGGGCCCGTCCTCGTGCGGGCGCCGGGGCGCGGACGGGCCGGGGGTGCGGCGGGCCGCTGCGGCGGCCAGGTCGGCGACCGTCTGGTGCCGGAAGACGTCCTGTGAGCCGATCCTGAGGCCGGCCGCGCGGGCCCGGGAGACGGCCTGGATGCTCAGAATGGAGTCGCCGCCCAGTTCGAAGAAGTTGTCCGTGACGCCGACCCGGTCCACGCCGAGCACCTCGGCCCAGACGGCGGACAGGGTCTCCTCGGCGGGGGTGCGGGGAGCGACGAACTCCCGTTCCGCGGCGCTGGTCTCGGGCTCGGGCAGGGCGCGCCGGTCCAGTTTGCCGCTGGTGGTCAGCGGCAGCGCGTCCAGCGGGGTGAAGGAGGACGGCACCAGCGCGTCGGGCAGCACCCGGCGCAGGGCCGCGCGCAGGTCGGCGGGGGCGGGCCGGGGCGCGCCGGGCGCGGGGACGACGTAGGCGGCGAGGCGGGTGTGGCCGTGCGCGTCGGGTACGGCGGCGACCGCGGCGGCGGCGATGCCGGGCAGCGCGAGCAGGGCGGCCTCGATCTCGCCGGGCTCGATGCGGTGGCCGCGCACCTTGACCTGGTCGTCGGCGCGTCCGAGGTAGTCCAGGCGGCCGTCGGGGGTCCAGCGGGCCAGGTCGCCGGTGCGGTACATGCGGGTGCCGGGCGGCCCGTAGGGGTCGGCGAGGAAGCGGGCGGCGGTCAGGCCGGGGCGGCCGGTGTAGCCCCGGGCCAGCTGGGGGCCCGCGAGGTACAGTTCGCCGCCGACGCCGGGCGGCACCGGCTGGAGCCGGTCGTCGAGCACGTAGGCCCGCACCCCGGGCAGGGGGCGGCCGACCAGGGGGCGGTCGCCGTCGATGCGGCAGGACAGCGCGTCGACCGTGCACTCGGTGGGGCCGTAGAAGTTGTGGGCGGTCACGTCGGGGTGGGCGGCCAGTTCACGCCAGAGCGCGGGCCCGACCGCCTCGCCGCCGAGCATGAGGACCCGGGGGCGGTGCCGGGGGTCGGTGAGCAGCCCGGCGGGCAGCAGCTGGCGCAGGTAGGACGGGGTGACGTCGAGGAAGTCGACGCGGTGCTCGACGACGTACGCGACCAGGGCGGCCGGGTCCATCCGGGTCGTCTCGTCGACCAGGTGCAGCGGATGCCCGTCGGCCAGCAGCAGCACGCCTTCGAGGGAGGTGTCGAAGGAGAACGACGCGGTGAGCGCGACCCGCAGCGGGCCGCCGCCCGCTTCGGCGACGAACCCGGACCGGTGCGCGGCCAGCAGGTGCGCCGCCGAGCGGTGGGACACGGCGACGCCCTTGGGGCGGCCGGTGGAGCCGGAGGTGTGGATGACGTACGCGAGGTGCCCGGGGTCCAGCGGGGCGCTCCGGTCGGCGTCGGTGGGGTCGGTGTCCGGGGCGCTCGCGGGTACGGCGCGCAGGGCGGCCTCGTCCAGGACCAGGGCCGGGCGGGTGTCGTCCAGCAGGTACCGGACGCGTTCCTCGGGCAGGGCCGGGTCCAGTGGCAGGTAGCCGGCGCCGGACTTCCAGACGGCGAGGATCGCGGTGATCATGTCGGCGGTGCGCGGCAGCCGCAGCGCGACCAGCCGTTCGGGGCCGGCGCCGAGCGCGATGAGGTGGTGGGCGAGCCGGTTGGCGCGGGCGTTGAGGGTGGCGTAGTCCAGCCGTTCGCCGCCCGCGACGAGGGCGAGGGCGCCGGGGGTGCGGGCCGCCCGGCGCTCGAAGATCTCCGGGTGGGTGAGGTCGTCCACGGGGTGCCGGGGGCCGGTGCTCCAGTCGTGGACGACACGCCGTGTCTCGTCCTCGGACAGCAGCGGCAGGACGCCCACCGGGCGGTCCGGTGCCTCGGCCGCGCCCTCCAGCAGGCGCAGCAGCTGCCCGGCGAGCCGCTCGGCCGTGGCCGGGTCGAACAGGTCGGTGCGGTACTCCAGCAGACCGGCGAGGCCCGCGCCGTCGGGCACGAACTCGATGCTCAGGTCGAAGGTGGCCGCCTGCCGGGGCACGGTGACCGGGGTGGTGGCGAGGCCGCTCGGGGCGGTCGCGGCGGGCGGGTCGGGGTGCAGCAGGACCATCACGTCGAACAGCGGGTTGCGGCCCGCCTCGCGGGGTGCGCCGACCGCCTCCACGATGCGCTCGAACGGCGTGTCGCCGTGGGCGAAGGCGTCGTTGACCGTGCCGGCCGTCTTGGCGAGCAGGTCGCGGAAGGAACCGGACGCGTCCACCGGGGTGCGCAGGACGACGGTGTTCACGAAGAAGCCGACGGTCCGTTCCAGGTCGGTGCGGGACCGGCCGGGGGTGAGGGAGCCGACCGTGATGTCGTCCTGGCCGGACCAGCGGGCCAGCAGGGCCTGGGTGGCGGCGACCAGGGCGGTGTGGAGGGTGCTGTGCTGTTCCGCGGCGAGGTCGCGCAGCCGCGCGGTGAGGGCGGCGGGGACGGTGAAGGTGTGGACGGCGCCCGCGCCCGCCTCCTCGCCGCGCCGGGGCCGGTCCAGGGGCAGCTCGGGTGCCACCGCTCCCGCCAGCTGCCGTCTCCAGTGGTCGAGATGGCGTTCGAGGCGGGGCCCGGAGAGCTGTTCGCGCTGCCACACCGCGAAGTCCGGGTACTGCGCGGGCACCGGCGGCAGGTCCGGCCGGGCGCCGCGCGCGAGGGCGTCGTAGGCGGTGCACAGCTCGTCCAGCACCACGCCCATCGACCAGCCGTCCGTGACGATGTGATGGGCCGTCAGCAGCACGACGTGCGAGGTCGCGGACTCGCGCAGCAGCAGGGCGCGCAGCAGCGGCCCGTGCCGCAGGTCGAAGGGGCGGGAGTATTCCGCGAGCAGGTCCGCGTCCAGGTCACCGGCGTCGCGTACCGGCAGCGGCACCGGGCCCGCCGGGTGGACGCGCTGCGCCGGCAGGCCGTCGGTCTCCTCGAACGTGGTGCGCAGGGCCTCGTGCCGGGCGACGACGGCGGCGAGCGCCCCGCCCAGTGCCGTGTGGTCCAGCGCGCCGGTGAGGCGGACGGCGACGGCGCTGTTGTAGCGGGCGTCGCCGGGGCGCAGCCGGTCCAGGAACCACAGCCGCTGCTGCGCGAACGACAGCGGCAGCGGGCGGTCCCGGTCGGCGCGCGGGATGCCCTGCCGGGCGGCCGGGGCCGCGCCGCCGGCCCGTCCGGCGAGCCGCCGCCGCAGCGCCTCCCGCAGCTCCTCGGGCAGCGCCTCGGCACGGTCGCGCCTGGAGGGCCGCGCGGAGCCGGAGGGGTTCGAAGGGGTCGAAGACGTCATGGTCGTCGGATCCTCACCGTTCGTGGTCGTGGCCGCCGGCAGCGGCGTCTTCGGCGTCGGCTTCGTAGGGGCGGTCCGCGGGGTCGTCGCCGTACGCGGCGCCCTCCAGCTCACTGAGCACCTGTTCCTCCACGAGGTCGGCCAGGGCGGCGACCGTGCGGGAGACCAGGACGTCGCGGGGGGTGAGCGTGACGCCGAAGGCGTCGTTGGCGCGGGAGGCGACGAGCAGGGCGCGCAGGGAGTCGCCGCCGAGCACGAACCAGTCGTCCTCGGCGCCCACGGGCGTCTGGAGGACCTCCTCCCATAGAGCCGCGAGCGCCTCCTCGGTGGGCGTGCGCGGTGCAACGTACTCGGACGGTGCGCGCTCCTCGGCCGGCGCCGGGGCGGGCAGGGCGGCCCGGTCGGTCTTGCCGTTCCCGGTGAGCGGGAAGCGGTCCAGCACCACGAACGCCGAGGGCACCATGTGGGCGGGCAGGGAGCGGGCGGCCAGCTCGCGCAGTGCGGCGGCGGTGGGCGGTTCGGCGCCCGGGGCCGTGAGCAGGTGGGCGACCAGCCGGGGCAGGCCCGGTTCGTCCTCGCGTACGGTCACCACGGCGTCCAGCACGCCCGGATGGCGGACCAGGGTGGCCTCGACCTCGCCCGCCTCGATGCGGTGGCCGCGCAGCTTCAGCTGGTGGTCGGTGCGGCCCAGGTAGTGCAGTTCGCCCGCGCTGTCGCGGCGCACGAGGTCGCCGGTGCGGTACATGCGGGTGCCGGGCGGCCCGAACGGGTCGGCGCGGAACCGGTCGGCGGTCAGCCCGGGCCGGCCGAGGTAGCCGCGGGCCAGCGCCGGCCCGGACAGCCACAGTTCACCGGTGACGCCGTCGGGGACGGGCCGCAGCCGGGCGTCGAGGACGTAGGCGCGGGTGGCGGGCAGCGGGCGGCCGATGGGCGGTGCGGCGCCGTCCGCCTTCAGGGGCGCCGACCAGGTGGCGACGACCGTGGCCTCGGTGGGGCCGTAGGAGTTGACCATGCGGTGGTGCGGTGCCCAGCGGGCGACGAGTTCGGCCCCGCACGCGTCGGCGCCGACGATCAGCGTCTTCAGGTCGGGCAGGGTGCCGGGCGTGCCGGCGGGCAGGGTGGCGAGCGCGGCCGGGGGCAGCAGGGTGTGCGTGACGCGTCCGGCCCGCAGAGCGTCGGCCAGCTGGGCGCCGAGCAGCGGTCCCGGCGGGGGGACGACGAGCCGGGCGCCGTGCGGCAGGGACATGCACAGCTCCAGCACGGAGGCGTCGAAGCTCGGTGTGGCGAAGGCCAGCACCCGGTCCCCCGCGCTCACCTGGTAGTGGGCGGCCTCGGCGGCGGAGAACGCGGCGAGCCCGCGGTGGGTGACGACGACGCCCTTGGGGGTGCCGGTGGAGCCGGAGGTGTAGATGACGTAGGCCGGGTCGTCCAGGTCGAGCGGGCGGGTCCGGTCGGCGTCGCCCGGCCGGTGTGCCGGCACGTCGTCCGGCGGGGCGGCGAGCAGGTCCGCGACCTCCTTGGCGTCCAGGGTGAGGGCGGGGGCCGCGTCGCGCAGCATCAGGGCGATGCGCTCCTCCGGGTAGGCGGGGTCGACGGGCAGGAACGCGGCGCCCGCCTTGGTCACGGCGAGCTGGGCCAGCACCATGTCCGCCGAGCGGGGCAGCAGCAGCGCGACGAGGTCGCCGGGGCCGGCGCCCCGGGCGATGAGCCGGTGGGCGAGCCGGTTGGCCCGCGCCTCGGCCTGCGCGAAGGTGAGGAGGGTGCCCGGCGCGTCCAGCGCGGGCGCGGTGGGCCACCGGTCGACGGCGGCTTCCACCAGCGCGGGCAGGGTGGCGGCGGGCACCGGGGCGGGCGCCGGGCGGGCCGGGCCGCGCAGCAGCCGGTCGCGCTGCCCGGGCGGCAGTACGTCGATGTCGTCCAGGCGGGCGGTGCCGTCCGAGGCGGCCAGGGCGTGGAGGGTGTGCAGCAGCTGTCCGGCCAGGGACTCGGCGGTGGCCGCGTCGAAGTACCGGGGGTCGTAGCCGAGTTCGACGGCCAGCCGGTCGCCGGGCGAGACGACCACGGTGAGCGGGTAGTTGGTGGCCTCCCGGGCGTCCAGGTCGCGCAGGGCGAGCCCGTGCGCACCGGCGGTCGCGTCGCCGACCGGGTAGTTCTCGAAGACCACCAGGCTGTCGAACAACGCCTCGCCGGGGGACAGTTCACCGAGGGTGTGCAGCGTGTTGAGGGGCAGGTGGTCGTGGCGGCGGTCCTCGGACCGGGCCTCCTGCACCGCGCGCAGCCAGCCGGCGCAGTCGGCGGCGCCGTCGACCGCGGTCCGGGCGGGCAGCGTGGTGATGAACAGGCCGGTGATGCCGTCGGCGCCCGGCAGGTCGGCGGGCCGCCCGGAGACGGTCGTGCCGAAGCACACCTCCCGTTCCCCGCTCCACCGGGCCAGCAGCAGCGCCCAGGCGCCCTGCACGACGGTGTTGAGGGTGAGCCGGTGCCGGCGGGCGAACTCCTGGAGCAGCCGGGTCCGTTCGGCGTCGAGCCGCTGCGACAGCCAGGTCCCGGAGCGGGCCGTGGTGCCCGGGGCGGGCCTGCGGTCGTAGGGCAGCGGGGTCGGCGTGCCGAAGCCGGCCAGGACAGCGCGCCAGTGGTCCAGCGCCGGGCCGGTGTCGCGGGCGGCCAGCCAGCCCGCGTAGTCCGCGAACGGCCTGCGCTCGGGCAGCCGGGGCGGCTCGCCCCGGGTGAGGGCGGCGTGCGCGTTCATGACGTCGGACAGGACGTGGAAGACGCTCCAGCCGTCCAGCAGGACGTGGTGGAAGGTCCACACCACGCGCACCGCGTCGGGGCCGAGCCGGACCAGGGCGAGCCGCAGCAGCGGGGCCCGGTCCAGGGCGACGCCCCGGGCCCGCTCGTCGGCGAGCAGGCGCTCCAGTTCCGCGTCCCGCCGGTCCGCCGGGAGCCCGCTCCAGTCGAGTTCGGTGACCGGCAGGGTCACGCTCCGGTGGACGACCTGGAGCGGCACGGGGACGCCGTGCAGGGCGACGGACGTGCGCAGCACGGGGGTGCGCTCGACGACGTGCCGCCAGGCCGCGGCCAGGGTGCCCGGGTCGCGGGCGCCGTCCGCCACGAAGGTGATCTGCTCGACGTACAGGCCGTGTTCGGCGTCGTCGAGGCCGTGCATCACCATGCCGGTCTGGGTGGGCGTGAGCGGATACACGTCCGTGACGTCGGCTCCGCTGCCGGCGAGCCGGTCGACCGCCGTCTGGTCCAGCGGTGCGAGCGGGAAGTCGGAGGGGGTGCGGCCGCCGGCGCCGGGTTCGGCGCAGTGGCGGACGATCGCGCGCAGTTCGTCGGCCAGTTCGGCCGCCAGCCGGGCGACGGTCTCGCGCCGGTGCACCTCCCGCGAGTACGACCAGGTGAACTCCAGCCGGTCGTCGGCGACCCGGCCGAGGACGTCGAGGAGGTACGGCCGGTCCGCCGAGCGGTCCATGCCGCCGGTGAGAGCGCCGTGGGGTGCGTGCAGCAGGCCGCCGGGGGCGGGCGTGCCGTCCTGCCGGCCCAGGTAGTTGAAGCAGACCGGCGGCAGGCCGGGCAGCCCGGCTCCGGCCGTGGGGTGCAGGAAGCGCAGGGCGCCGTAGCCGAGTCCGCCGTTCGGTACGGCCCGCAGGTTCTCCTTGACGGTCTTCAGCGCGGTGCCCATGCCGGCGTCCCGGGGCACGTCCAGGGCGACCGGGTACATCGCGGTGAACCAGCCGACGGTCCGGGCGAGGTCGGCGTCCTCGAACAGCTCCTCGCGGCCGTGGCCCTCCAGGGTCACCGCCACCCGGTCCCGGCCGGTCCAGCGGGCCAGGACCCGGCCCAGCGCGCACAGCAGGACGTCGTTGACGCGGGTGCGGTACACCTCCGGCACGTCCTGGAGCAGCCGGCGTGTCTCGTCGGCGTCGAGTCCCGCGGTCACGCTGTCCTCGTCGGCGACGGTGTTCGCGCCGCCGGGGTGGTCGGCGGGCAGCGCGACGGGGGCGTCCAGGCCCTGCCAGTGGGCGAGTTCGCCGTCGAAGCCGCCCGCCTCGGTGTGCGCGGCGAGCCGCCGGGCCCAGTCCCGGAACGAGGTGCTCTTGGCGCCGAGACCGGGCTGCTCGCCGTTCCGCAGGGCGCGGTGGGCGTGCTCCAGGTCCTCCAGGAGCAGCCGCCAGGACACGGCGTCCACGACGAGGTGGTGGGCGGCCAGCAGCAGCACCGGCCGGCTGCCGCCGTCGTCCGGCAGGCACAGCGCGGCCCGCAGCAGCGGCCCGCCGGCCAGGTCGAACCCGGCGCCGAGCGCGTCGGCCACCTCCTGCGGCGCGGTCCCCCGGTGCACTTCCAGGTGGACCTCCTGCCCCGGCGCGGCGCCGTACTGCCGCCGGCGACCGTCGCCGCACGGCTCGAAGCGCAGCCGCAGCGCGTCGTGGTGCTCCAGTACGGCGGCCAGGGCGGCCCGCAGCAGGTCCTCGTCCGGGTCCGTGGCCAGCTCGAAGCCGACCGTCTGGCTGAAGTGGGCGGGGTCGCCGGTGAGGGTGCCGAGGAGCCAGTGCTGTACGGGGGTGAGCGGGGCGTCGCCGGTCACCGGGCCCTGCTCGGCGGTGGCCGCGGCGCCGGGACGCTGCCCGTCCGGCGCCCGTTCGGCGACGGCGGCCAGGTCGGCGAGGGTCTGGTGGGTGAACAGGTGCCGGGGGGTCAGGACGAGCCCGGCCCGGCGGGCCGCCGAGACGACCTGGATGCCGAGGACGGAATCGCCGCCGAGCGTGAAGTAGTTGTCGTCGGCGCCGACGTCGGGCACGCCGAGCACCTGGGACCAGATGTCCGCGAGGACGCGTTCGGCCTCGGTGCGCGGCGGCCGGCCCGTCTCACCGCTGGCCGTGGCGGCCCACTCGGGCGCGGGCAGCGCCCGCCGGTCGAGCTTGCCGGTGGCCCCGAGGGGCAGCCGCTCCAGCGGGACGACGAGGGCGGGCACCAGGTGGTCGGGCAGGCCGCGGGCGAGGAAGGCACGCAGTTCGGCGGGGTCCGGCAGGGCCGCCTCGCGGGGCACCGCGTAACCGACCAGGCGGCGGTGGCCGGCGTCCTCCACCACCCGGGCCGCTGCCGCCGCCACGGCCGGGTGGCGGGCCAGCGCGGCCTCCACCTCGCCGAGTTCGATGCGGAAGCCCCGCACCTTGACCTGGTCGTCGCCGCGGCCGAGGTAGACGAGGTCGCCGTCGGCCGTCCAGCGCACCAGGTCGCCGGTGCGGTACATGCGGCTGCCGGGCGGCCCGAACGGGTCGGGCAGGAAGCGGCTCGCGGTCAGGCCCGGCCGGCGCAGATAGCCGCGGGCGACGCCGGTTCCGGCCAGGAACAGTTCGCCGGGGGCGCCGACGGGTACCGGGCGCATCCGCTCGTCCAGGACGTAGGCGCGGGCCCCGCCGAGCGGCCGGCCGATCGGCGGGTCGCGGTCGGGGTCGGCCGGGTCCCAGGTGAAGGCGGTGGCGTAGACGGTGGCCTCGGTGGGGCCGTAGATGTTGCGCACCTGGCTGCCGGGGACGGCGTCGCGGACCCGGCGCACGGTCCGGGCGGGCAGCCCCTCCCCCGCGAGGACGACGGTGTCCGCGGTGATCCGCACGGCGTCCTCCGCGAGCAGCCGGTCCAGGGCCGACGGCACCGCGCTGAGCAGTCCGGCCCGCCAGGGTCCGGGACGCTCGGCGAGGGCCAGCAGGTCGCGGACGACCTCCACGCAGCCGCCGGACAGCAGGGGGGAGAAGATCTCGAACACCGACACGTCGAAGTTGAGCGAGGTCGAGGCCACCACGTGCGCCAGGCCCCGGCCGGTGAACTCGGCCGCCGCCCAGTCGGTCAGGGCCAGCACGGACGCGTGGCTGACGACGACGCCCTTGGGCCGGCCGGTGGAACCGGAGGTGTGGATGACGTAGGCGGGGTGTGCGGGCAGCAGCGGGCCGCGCCGTTCGCCGTCCCCGACCGGGGTGTCCGGCACTTCGTCGGCGCCCGGGGCCGCGTCCAGCAGGATGCGGGTGAACGGGCCCTCGGGCAGCCGGCCGGCGGTCTGCGTGGCCGTGATGACGGCGTCGGGGCGTACGTCCTCGAAGAGGAACGCGACGCGCTCGGCCGGGTACTGGGGGTCGACCGGGAGATAGGCCGCGCCGCTCTTCAGCACGGCGAGGAGGGCCACGACCAGGTCGGCGGTGCGGGGCAGGCACAGGGCGACGAAGCGCTCGGGTCCGGCGCCGGCGGCGATGAGCCGCCGGGCCAGCCGGCTGGAGCGCGCGTCGAGTTCGCGGTAGGTGAGGCAGGTGTCGCCGTGGCGGACGGCCGGGGCGTTCGGGGTGCGCTCGGCCTGGCGCCGGAACGCCCCGGGCAGCGTGTCGGGCGGTGCCTCGGCGACCCGGCCGCCGAACCGGCCGGCCAGCGCGCGCCCCGCGGCCGGGTCCAGCAGCGGCAGGTCGGCCAGGCGGCGGCCGGGGTCGGTGGCCATGCCGGTCAGCAGGGTGCGCAGGCTCTCGCCGAGCCCTTCCACCGTCAGGGTGTCGAACGCGGCCGGGTCGTAGTCCAGGTGCACGGTCAGGGTGTCCCCGGGCTCGACGACCACGCTGAGCGGGTAGCTGGTCGGCTCCAGGTCCCGCTCCTGCTCCATGGCCAGGCCGTGCCGGGCCAGCGCGCCCTCGTCGAAGGGGTAGTTCTCGAAGACGACGATGGAGTCGAACAGGCCGGTGCCGCCGGGCACGTCGCTCCACGACTGCACCTGGGCCAGCGAGACGAAGTCGTGGCGCCTGGCCTCGGACTGGGCGGACTGCAGGTCGCGCAGCCAGTCCAGCAGCGGCCGCCGCCCGTCGACGCGGGCCCGGGTGGGCAGGGTGTTGATGAACAGGCCGACCATCGTGGTGACGCCCGGCAGGTCGGCGGGCCGCCCGGAGACGGTCGTACCGAACACGACGTCGTCGCCGCCCCCGTAGCGGGACAGCAGCAGCGCCCAGGCGCCCTGGAGGACCGTGTTGAGGGTCAGCCCGGCCCGCTGGGCGGTCTCCCGCAGGCGCGCCGAGACGTCCGGGGAGAGGGTCATCGGCACCGACCCGGAGGAGGAGGCGCGGTGGGCCTCGGCGGGCCGCCGGTCGCGCGGCAGCTCGGTGGGGGCCTGGAACCCGGCGAGGGCCTCCCGCCAGTACTGTTCGGCCGGGCCGGTGTCCCGCCCGGCCAGCCGGCGCACATGGTCGGCGAAGGGCCGGCGCTCGGGCACCTGCGGGCGGCGCCCGGAGACGAGGGCCGCGTACCGCTCGCACACCTCGTCGAAGACCTGGGCCGCGCTCCAGCCGTCCAGCAGGACGTGGTGGAACGTCCACAGCAGGCGGACCCGGTCCGCTGCCAGCCGGATCAGCGTCAGCCGCATCAGGGGCGCGGTGCCCAGGTCGATGCCGGTCCGCCGGTCCTCGGCGAGCAGCCGGTCCAGCTCGCGTGCCTCGCGGCCGGCGGGCCACCCGGACCAGTCGAGGTGGGTGACGGGCACGGTGGCCCGGTGCCGGACCACCTGGAGCGGTTCCGGGGTCTCCTGCCACACCAGGCGGGTGCGCAGCACCGGGTTGGCGTCGGCGGTGTGCTGCCACGCCTCGGCGAGCGCGTGCGGGTCGGTGACGCCGGACAGCACCAGCTGCACCTGGTTGACGTAGGTCCGGGCGGCCGGCTCCAGCAGGCTGTGGAAGAGCATGCCGGCCTGCATCGGCGTCAGCGGGTAGATGTCGGCGACGTCCCGGCCGTCCCCGGCGATCCGGTCCACTGCGGCCTGTTCGAGGCGGGCCAGCGGGAAGTCCGACGGGGTCCGGCCGCCGGCCTCGGGGCGGGCGCAGTGGGCGACGATGTCACCGAGGGCCCGCAGCATGCCCTCGGCGAGCGCGGCGACGGTCTCCTCGCGGTGCCGTCCCGCGCTGTAGTACCAGGTGATCTCCAGCCGGTCGTCCTCGACCCGGGCCACGACGTCCAGCAGGTGCGGCCGCTCGGTGCCGGGCGCCTCCGCGCCGCCCAGGCCGCCGGGCACGGCCCCGATCAGGGTGCCGCCCTCGGCGGACCAGTCGAAGCGCCCCAGGTAGTTGAAGCTGATGCCGGGCGCGGGCGTGCCGGTGAGCGTGGCGTCGCGGGCCAGGTGGCGCAGGACGCCGTAGCCGAGTCCCCGGTCGGGCACGGCCCGCAGCTGCTCCTTCACCGACTTCAGGGCGGTGCCCCAGTCCCCGGCCGGGACGGTGAGGGCGACCGGGTGGAGGGAGGTGAACCAGCCGACCGTGCGGGACAGGTCGACGTCCTCGAACAGCTGGTCCTCGCGGCCGTGCCCCTCCAGGCCGACGGCGACGGTGTCGCGTCCGGTCCAGTCGGCGAGGACCCGGCCCAGCGCGGTGAGCAGGACGTCGTCGACGCGGGTGCGGTAGACGCCGGGGACACGGCGCAGGAGGGCGTCGGTGCGGTCGCGGTCCAGCCGTACGGTCACCTCCCGGGTGCCGGCCGTGGTGGTGCCGCCGTCGCCGTCCACGGGCAGCGGGACGGCGCAGGCCCGGGCGGCCTGCTCCCAGTGGGCGCGCCCGGCGGCGAAGACGTCGGCGTGCTCGCGCAGCCGGCGGGCCCACTCCTGTGCGGAGGTGGTGCGCGCGGGCAGCCGTACGGGCTGTCCGGACGCGGCCTGCCGGTAGGCGGTCTCCAGGTCCTCCAGCAGGATCCGCCAGGAGACCCCGTCGACCACCAGGTGGTGGGCGATCAGCAGCAGCCGGGCGGGGCGGGGGCCGTCGGCGGTGAAGAGGCGGGCGGTGAACAGCGGGCCGGTGTCCAGGCGGAGTCCGGCGTGGGCCGCCGCCGTGACGAGTTCCTCGGCGCGGGCGTCGTGGACCTGGAGCAGGTCGGGGACCGGGCTGTCGGCGGCGGCGACGTCCTGGCGCCGGCCGGCGCCGTCGGCGTCGGCGTCGGGGAGGAACCGGGCGCGCAGGGCGTCGTGGTGGGTCCACAGCGCGGTCAGGGCGCGGCGCAGGGCGTCCTCGTCCACCGGGCCCGCCGTCTCGATGACGACGGACTGGTTGAAGAAGTCGGGGTGCGCGGGGCGGGGGTCCAGGAACCAGTGCTGGATGGGGGTGAGGTCCGCCGGTCCGGCGACCGGCCCGGTACCGGCGACGGCGGGCGCGGCACCGCCGGCGGCGGCGGCCAGTTCGGCCACCGTGGGGTGCCGGAAGAGATCGCGCGGGCTGAGCGTGAGCCCCGCGGCCCGGGCCCGGGAGACCACCTGGATGCTGAGGATGGAGTCGCCGCCCAGCATGAAGAAGTTGTCGTCGACGCCGACCTGTTCGAGGCCGAGCAGCTCGGCCCAGATCCCGGCGAGGACGCGCTCGGTCTCGGTGCGCGGTGCCCGGTGGGCCCGCTCGCCGCCCCCCGACCAGTCGGGGGCGGGCAGCCGCCGCCGGTCGACCTTGCCGTTGGCGGTCAGCGGCAGCTCGGGCACGGTGACGAACGCGGCGGGCAGCATGTAGTCGGGCAGTCCGGCCGCGAGGTGGGCGCGCAGCTCGGCGGCGGACGGCACCTCGGCGCCCCCGGCCGGCACGAGGTGGGCGGCCAGCCGCTTGCGCCCGGCGTCCTCGTACAGGGCGACGACGGCCTCCGCGACGCCGGGGTGGGCGGTGAGCCGGGCCTCGATCTCGGCGGGTTCGACGCGGAAGCCGCGGATCTTGATCTGGTCGTCGGCGCGGCCGACGAAGTGCAGCTCGCCGTCGGCGCTCCAGCGCACGACGTCGCCGGTGCGGTACATCCGGGTGCCGGGCGGGCCGAAGGGGTCGGCGACATAGCGCGCGGCGGTCGCCCCGGGCCGGCCCGCGTAGCCCCGTGCCAGTCCGGCGCCCGCGACGTACAACTCGCCCGGTACGCCCGGCGGTTGCGGCTGGAGGGCGGCGTCCAGGACGTATACGCGGGTGTTGTCCAGCGGGCGTCCGATGGGCAGCACGGCGGGCAGCGGGTCGCCGGAGCGGAAGGCGCGGCGGGTGGCGAAGGTGGTGGTCTCGGTGGGGCCGTAGCCGTCCACGACGGTCAGTCCGGGGCAGGCGTCCAGCACCCGGCGCACGACCGCGCCCGGCACGGCCTCGCCGCCCGTCCACACCTCACGTGCTCCGCGCAGGCAGCCGGGGTCCTCCTGGGCCAGCAGACGGAACAGTCCCGCCGTCAGCCACAGGCAGGTGACGCCCTGCTCCGCGACGGCCCGGCGGACCAGGGCGGCGTCCAGGTCGGTGGGCGGGGCGAGCACGGCCGTACCGCCGCGCAGCAGCGGCACCCACACCTCGTAGGTGGCGGCGTCGAAGGCGTGCGGCGAGTGCACGAGGACCCGGTCGTGCCCGGCGAACGCCCGGTCCAGGGCGAGCGCGGCGACGTCCCGCTGACGCACCGCGACGCCCTTGGGGGTACCGGTGGAGCCCGAAGTGAACATCAGGTACTGGACGTTGTCGGGGTGGACGGCGTGGGCGGGGGCCGCGGGGCCGTCGGTGCCGGAGGTGTCGTCCACACGCAGGACGCCGTCGCCGGGCAGCGCCTCCCGGGCCGTCTCCTCCCACCCGGCGTCGGTGAGCAGCAGCCGGGCCCCGGCCTCGGTGAGCGTCCGGCGCAGCCGCTCGACGGGGGCCCGGCCGTCCAGCGGCACGTACACCCCGCCGGTGCGGACGAGCGCCAGCTGGGTGACGATCAGCTCCACGCGGCGGTCCATGAGCACCCCGACCGGGTACTCCGGACGTACCCCCAGCCCTGCCAGCCGGGCCGCCAACTCCGCCGCCCGCTGGTCCAGTTCCCGGTACGTCAGGCGCTCGGCGCCGGCCTCCACGGCGACCGCGCCGGGCGTACGGCGCACCTGCGCGGCGAAGAGGTCCGCGACGGTGGCGCCGGGCAGATCGGTGGCGGTGTCGTTCCAGTCGCGCAGCACCTGTGCGCGGCGGTCCGCGGTGAGCAGCGGGAGCCGGGCGGGCGGACGGGCCGAGCCGGTGGGCATCCCGGCGAGCAGGGCGGTCAGGTACTCGGCCATCCGCTCGGCGGTTCCCTCGTCGAACAGCTCGGGGTCGTAGCCGAGGCGCAGGGTCAGCTCGCTGCCCGGGTAAGCGGTGAGGCTCAGCGGGTAGTTGGTGGTCTCGATGCCCTCCAGGCCGCTCAGGCGCAGTCCGTGGGCGGCGGCGAGGCCGTCGTCCACCGGGTAGTTCTCGAAGACGACGATGCTGTCGAACAGGCCCACCCGCTCGGGCAGTGCGGTGAACGCCCGCATCCGGGTCAGCGGCAGGTGGTCGAAGCGCCGGTCCTCGCTCTGGTCCTGCTGGAGCGCGCGCAGCCAGCCGAGCAGGGTGCCGGTCGCCGGGACGGTGACGCGGCTGGGCAGGGTGGTGATGAACAGGCCGGTCATGGCCTCGGCGCCGGGCAGCTCGGGCGGCCGTCCGGACACGGTGGTGCCGAACACCACCTCGTCCCGGCCCGACTGCCGGGCCAGCAGCAGCGCCCAGGCGCCCTGCACCAGGGTGTTGAGGGTCAGGCCGGAGGTCCGGGCCAGCTCCTCCAGCGCCCGGCTGGTGGCCGCGGGCAGCGTCGCCCGGACGGCGTGCGTGGACTCGGCGCGGTGGGCCTCGCGCGGTTCACGGTCGTACGGCAGCGGGGTGGCCTCGGTCAGGCCGGACAGGCGGCGCTGCCAGTGCCGTTCGGCGGCGCCCGGGTCGCGCCCGCGCAGCCAGCCGACGTAGTCGCGGTGGGGCGGGCGGTCCGGGAGGGCGCCGGCGTCGCCGCCGGCGTGGTGGGCGAAGACGTCCGACAGCACCTGGAACAGGCTCCAGCCGTCCAGGAGCAGGTGGTGGAAGGACCACACCACGCGCACCTCGGTGTCGGAGAGGCGGGCGAGGAGCAGCCGCTGGAGCGGGGCGCGGCCGAGGTCGATGCCGTCGGCGCGGTCACGGGCCAGTACGTCGTCCAGCCGGGCGCGGCGCTCGCCGTCGGCCAGGTCGCGCCAGTCGAGGTGGGTGACCGGTACGGCCGCGTGGCGCCGCACCACCAGCAGCGGCTCGGGCACGTCCTGCCAGACGACCCCGGCGCGCAGCACCTCGGTGCGGTCGGTGACGTGCTGCCAGGCAGCGGCGAGGGCCCGCGGGTCGGGCACGCCGTCCAGGACGAAGGTCAGCTGCTGGAAGTAGACACCGCGGTCGTCCTGGGACAGGCCGTGGAAGAGCATGCCCGCCTGGGTGGGCGTGAGCGGGTACACGTCCGCGACCGCCGCCGGGTCCGCGCCGGTGATCCGGTCCACGGCGGCCTGGTCGAGCCGGGCCAGCGGGAAGTCGGACGGGGTGCGCCCGGCGGCTCCGGGCCGGGCGGCGTACCGGGCCAGGTCGGCGAGCGCGTCGGCGAAGCGGCCCGCCAGCTCGGCGACCGTGTCCTCCCGGTGCAGCCGTCCGGAGTAGAACCACGTGAATTCCAGTGTGTCGCCGGTGAGCTGTCCGACGACCTCCAGGGCGTGCGGGCGCTCGGCAGCCGGGTCGGCGTCCAGCTCCAGTGGCCGCACGGTGCCCCGGTAGAGGCCGTCGGGGTCCTCCGGCAGCCCCATCCGGCCGAGGTAGTTGAAGCTGATCTGCGCCTCGGGGGTGTGCGGGGCGGTGGCGGGGTCCGTCAGGTGGCGCAGCGCGTCGTGGCCCAGGCCGTGCCGGGGCACGGCGCGCAGCTGCTCCTTGACGCCCTTGAGTACGGCGTCCCAGCCGGCGTGCTCGGGGACGGCGAGCGCGACGGGGTAGCGGGTGGTGAACCAGCCGACCGTGCGGCTGATGTCGAGTTCGGGGAAGAGTTCCTCGCGGCCGTGCCCCTCGACGTCGACCACCACCCGGTCCCGGCCGCTCCAGGCGCACAGGGCCCGGCCGAGGGCGCCGAGCAGGACGTCGTTGGCCTGGGTGCGGTAGGTGTCGGGCAGGGTGCGCAGCAGGGCGGAGGTGTCCTCGGGGCTCAGGCGCACGGTGACGGCGCGCTGGGAGGCGTAGGTGTTCGCGCGGGAGTCGTCCGCGCCGGGGCCGTTCGCCGGCGCCACGGGACCGGTCCGCGGGACGGCCCGGGTCCAGTAGTCCCGTTCGTCGTCGAAGCCGCCGTCCGCCGCGTGCGCGGCCAGCCGGCGGGCCCACTCCCGCAGGGCCGAGGACTTCGCGGGCAGCGCCGCCGCGCCGTCGTCGCCGGCCCGGCGGGCCCGGTAGGCACGGTCCAGGTCCTCCAGCAGCACCCGCCAGGACACCCCGTCGACCACCAGGTGGTGGACGGCGAGGTGGAGGGTTCGGGGGCGGCCGGTCGCGTCGTCGTGCAGCACGGCCCGCAGCAGCGGGCCCCGGGCGAGGTCGAAGGGGCCGAAGTGCGGGGTGTCCGTGTCCGGGCCGGTGTGGCGGGCGAGGTGGATCCGGGGCGCCCGGTCCTCGATGTGCCAGCGGACGCCGGGTCCGCCGTCGCCGGGGACGAAGCAGGAGCGCAGGGCGTCGTGGTGGGCGGCCAGGTCGTTCAGCGCGTCTTCCAGCGCCGCCGGGTCCAGGTCGTCCGGCACGCGCACGGACAGCGCCTGGGCGTAGTGGCCGGCGTGTTCGGCGGCGGTCTCGAACAGCCAGTGCTGGATGGGGGTCAGGGGGGCCGGGCCGGTGGCCGCCTCCGGGGCGGGGGCGGCCTCGCGGGGGCGGGCGGCGTCCGCGCAGCGGGCGAGGGCGGCGACGGTCTGGTGCCGGTAGACGTCCCGGGAGGTCAGCGACAGCCCCTCCTGCCGGGCGCGGGCCACCACCTGGATGCTGAGGATCGAGTCGCCGCCGAGTTCGAAGAAGTTGTCGTCGACGCCGACGCGTTCCACGCGCAGCACCTCGGCCCAGATCGCGGTGAGCGTACGTTCGGTGGGCGTGCGGGGCGTGACGTGCCGTACCGCGCGCACGGCGGGGCCCGGGTCGGGGAGGCGGGATCGGTCGAGCTTGCCGTTCGGGTTGAGCGGCAGGGCGTCGAGCACGACGACGGCCGAGGGCACCATGGAGGCGGGCAGGGTACGGCCGAGCTCCCGGCGTACGGCCTCGGGTTCGACGCGCTGCCCGGCGGCCGGGACGACGTATCCGGCCAGCCTCCGGTGGCCGTCGGCGTCGGTGGTGACGGTGGCCGCCGCCTCGGTGACGCCCGCGCAGCGGCGCAGCGCCTCCTCGACCTCGCCCAGTTCGATCCGGAAGCCGCGCACCTTGACCTGCTGGTCGATGCGGCCGACGTACTCCAGGGCGCCGTCGGCACGGCGGCGCGCCAGGTCGCCGGTGCGGTACATGCGCTCCCCCGGCGCGCCGAACGGGTCGGCGACGAACCGGGCGGCGGTCAGTCCGGGCCGGTGCAGGTAACCGCGGGCCAGGCCGCCGCCCCCGAGGTACAGCTCGCCGGTGACACCGACCGGTTGGGGGCGCAGGGAGCCGTCGAGGACGTACGCCCGGGTGAGCGCCACGGGTCCGCCGATGGGCGGGGCCTGCTCGGGCAGCCGGTCACCGGCGAACCAGGCGGTGGCGTACACGGTGGCCTCGGTGGGCCCGTAGAGGTTGGCGACACGGCACTCGGGAAGGGCGGCGCGCAGGTCCCGCAGCGTCTGCTCGGGCAGCGCCTCACCGGCCAGGACGACGGTGTCCGCGCCGACGGGCGCCGTCCCGCCCGCGATCAGGCGGGAGACGACGGACGGCACGCCGCTGAGCAGCCCGGCGCTCCGGGGGCCGGCGCCGTCGGCGAGGGCCGGCAGGCCGGGGACCACCTCGACGGTGCCGCCGGCCGTCAGCGGGCACAGCAGCTCGAAGACGGAGACGTCGAAGTTGAGGGAGGTGGAGGCGATCACGTGGTCCAGGCCGGCGGCCCCGAACCGCTGCTTCGTCCACGCGGCCAGCGCGGCGACCGTGCGGTGGGTGACCACGACGCCCTTGGGGCGGCCGGTGGAACCGGAGGTGTAGATGACGTACGCGGGATGGTCCGGCAGCAGCGGCCGGGGCCGGTCGGCGTCGGTGAGGTCCGTGTCGGGCACGGCCGGGTCGGCGCAGTCCTCCAGGGGCAGGTACGCGCAGTCGGCGGGCAGGGCGGAGGCCGTCTCCCGGGTGGCGAGGACGAGGGCGGGCCGGGCGTCGTCGAGCATGAGCCGGACGCGTTCGGCCGGATAGCCGGGGTCGACGGGGAGGTAGCCGGCGCCGGAGGCGAGCACGGCCCACAGCACGGGCACGAGGTCGGCGGTGCGCGGCAGGCACAGCGCGACCAGGGTCTCCGGGCCCGCGCCGCGCGCGAGGAGCAGCCGGGCCAGCCGGTTGGCGCGCCGGGCCACCTCGGCGTAGTCCAGCCGGTCCGGGCCGCAGATCACGGCGGTACGGCCGGGGGTGCGGGCCGCCTGGGCGCGGAACAGGTCGGGCAGCGTGCCGTGGCGGGTGTCCCGGGAGCGGTGGGCGGGCGGGTTCCAGGCGTCGACGAGGGTGCGCTGCTCCTCGGCCGAGAGCATGGGCAGCTCGGCGAGCGTGCGGCCCGGTCCGTCCGCCATGCCTTCCAGCAGGCGGTGCAGATGGGCGGTCAGCCGGGCCACGGTGGCGGCGTCGAACAGGTCCGTGTTGAACTCGGCGGTCAGCACGCAGCCGCCGTCCTGCTCCGGTGAGAACTCCAGGACCAGGTCGAAGCGGGCGGCGGGGCGGGGCAGCGGGTGCTCGGTGAGCCGCAGCCCGCCGGACCGGGGCGGCACGGGCAGCGCGGTCTGCTGCACGACGAGGGCCTGCACCAGCGGGGTGCGGCTCGGGTCGCGGGGCGGTGCCAGCTCCTCGACCACCCGGTCGAACGGCACCCCGTCGTGGGCGAAGGCGTCCAGCACGGTCGTCCGCACGCTTTCCACGAACCGGTCCACGGTGGCCCGTTCGTCGACCTCGCCCCGCAGCACCACCGTGTTGGCGAAGAAGCCCGGCACGTCCTCCAGGTCACGCCGCCCGCGCCCGGTGGTGACGGTGCCGAACGCGACGTCCCGCTGGCCCGAGTAGCGGGAGAACAGCAGCGCGGAGGCGCCCGCGAAGAGGGTGAACACGGTGGTGCCGCGCCCTGCGGCCAGCTGCCGCAGCCGGTTCACCAGGTCGGCGGGGAGCCGGTGCCGGTGGGCCGCTCCGGCGGTGGTGCGCACGGCGGGACGCGGCCGGTCGGTGGGCAGCTCCAGCTGCTGCATGTCCGCCAGGTGGCGTCTCCAGTAGGCCAGGTCCTCCGTGTCGGCCCCGGTGGAGCGCTGCCGCCGCTCCCACACGGCGAAGTCCGGGTACTGCACGGTGGATCGCGGCAGGCCGTCGGGTTCGCCGGTGACCTCCGCGTGGTAGAGGGCGGCGAGTTCGCGGGTGAGGATGCCCACCGACCAGCCGTCGGTGACGATGTGGTGCTGGGCCAGGAGCAGCAGGTGGTCCTCGGCGGCGAGCCGGACGAGCAGCGCCCGGGTGAGCGGGCCGGCCGCCAGGTCGAAGGGGCGGCCCAGCTCCTCGGTGAGCAGCGCCTCCGCCGCGTCCGCACGGCGCGCTCCGGGTACGCCGGTGAGGTCGGCCGTGCGCAGGGGCAGGTCCGGCTCCGGCGCGACACGCTGGGCGCCCTGTCCGTCGGCCGTGGTGAACGTGGTGCGCAGGGAGGCGTGGCGGGCGGCGAGGCGGTGCAGGGAGCGGCCCAGCGCGTCGGGGTCCAGGGGCCCGCGCAGCCGCAGGGACACGCCGGTGTTGTACTCGGTGCCGCCCTCGGTGAGGTCGTCGAGGTACCAGAGCCGCCGCTGCGCGCTGGACAGGGGCAGGGTGCCCTCGCCCGGCGCCGGCGGTATCGGCTCCGGCGGTGCGGCGGCCGACGGGTCGCCCAGCAGGGGGGCCAGGGCGGCGACCGTCCGTGCGGTGAAGACGTCCCGGACGGTCAGCCGGGCACCGAGCTCGTCCCGGATCCGGGTCAGCGCGCGGGCGGCGAGGATCGATTCACCGCCCAGGTCGAAGAAGTCGTCCGTCACCCCGACCGCGTCGACTCCCAGCACCTCCGCCCAGATCCGGGCGAGGGCACGCTCGCCCGCCGACCGCGGCGCGACCCGGTCCTCGGTGACGGTCCGCCCCGGCGCGGGCAGGGCCCGCCGGTCGATCTTGTGCTGCGGGGTGAGCGGCATCCGGTCGAGCACCACGACGGCGGACGGCACCATGTGGGCGGGCAGCACGCCGGCCACGGCCGAGCGGAGGGCCGCCGGGTCGAGGGGGCGCGCGGAGCCGGAGGGGGCGGGGGCGGTGGGGTCGGTGGCGCCCTGTCCGGCGGGGGTGACGTAGCCGACGAGGCGCCGGTGGCCCGGCTCGTCCTCCCGGACCACGACCACCGCCTCGCCGACGCTCCCGGCGCCCGCGCGGCGCAACGCCGCCTCGATCTCGCCGGGTTCGATGCGGAAGCCGCGGACCTTCACCTGCCGGTCCAGCCGGCCCAGGAACTCCAGTTCCCCGTCGTCGGTCCAGCGCGCCCGGTCCCCGGTGCGGTACAGACGGGCGCCGGGCGGGCCGAAGGGGTCGGGCACGAACCGGGCCGCGGTCAGGCCCGGACGGCCCAGGTAGCCGCGGGCCACCGCGTCGCCGCCGATGAACAGCTCGCCGTCCGCGCCGGCCGGTACGGGGCGCAGCGCGGCGTCGAGGACGTGCACCCGGGTGTGCGGCAGGGCGCCGCCGATCGTCGGCGTGCCCTGGCCGGCGGTGAGCGGCCCGGTCCAGGTGGCGACGATGGTGGCCTCGGTCGGGCCGTACGAGTTGATCATGCGGCGCCCGGGGGCCCAGCGGTCGACCAGCGTGGCGGGGCAGGCCTCCGCGCCGACGATCAGCGTGCGCAGCTGGCGGCCGGTGCCGCGCGCGGGGTCCGGGAGGGTGGCCAGCGCGGCCGGCGGGATGAGGGCGTGGGTGATGCGGTGCTCGTCGAGGACGGTGGCGAGTTCGTCACCGAGCCAGGGGCCGTGCGGCGGTACGACGAGGGTGGCGCCGGACAGCACGGAGACGAACAGCTCCAGCACGGAGGCGTCGAAGCTCGGCGAGGAGAACTGGAGCACGCGGTCGCCGGGGCCCACCGCGTACCGCTCGGCGGCGGCCGCGGTGAAGCCGCCGATGCCGCGGTGGGTGACGGTCACGCCCTTGGGGGTACCGGTGGAACCGGAGGTGTAGATGACGTAGGCGGCGTGGTCGGCGTCGGCGGGGGCTCCCGCACCGGCCTCGTGTCCCCCGCTGTCGCCGGTGTCCAGCACCTCGCGGACGCGGCGCGGGTCGTCGAGGGTGACGGCGGGCGCGGCGTCGGCGAGCATCAGCGCCCGGCGCTCGGCGGGGTAGGCCGGGTCCACGGGCAGGAACGCGGCGCCCGCCCGGGCGACGGCCAGCTCGGCCGCGATCAGCTCCATGGAGCGCGGCAGGACCAGGGCGACGATCCGGTCGGGGCCGGCTCCTCTTCGGGCCAGGTGGACGGCCAACCGGTCGGCGCGGACGGCCAGTTCGCGGTAGCTCCAGGTCCGCCGGCCGTCGGTGAGCGCCGGGGCGTCCGGGGTGCGGGCCACCCACGCGGTGAACAGCTCGCCGAGCGTCGGGTACGCCCCAGCGGCCGCGCTCTCCGTGGCGTCGGCGGCGGGCCCGGCCTGCGGTGGCAGGGAGGACGCCGGTGCGGGCTTGTCGTGCAGGTCCGTCATGGGTGAAGTCCTTTGGAGAGCGGGACGATGCGGCGCGGACGATCCCGGCCCCACCGGGGGGCCGTGCGTGGGCTCGGGGTGACACACCGGGGGTGCGGGCGGTGCGGGGTGCGGTACGGCGTGCCGGGGCCGGCTGGTCGCGTGCTCCGGGGTGAGCGGAGGGCGCGCTCAGGGGCGCCGCCCAGCTGGTGACGACGGGCGGTCCCGGCGGCCGGCGCCCAGGCCACCGGGAGGAACCCGGACCGGGCGGGAGCAGGCCCGAGCCGGCCACCGGATCAGCGGCCGGACCGGAACCGGCACCGTCGCCTCACGGCCGGGGGCCCCAGTCGGCCAGGGCACCGGCGCGGTCCGGCGGAACCGGCACCACGGCCCCTGACCGGCGGGCACCCGTGCTCAGTCAGGGTCGGTGCGGCGGGCCGTGCGGCCGGAGATCTGCACCCGTTCGATCCTTCCGGTGGCCGGATCCCGGTGGAAGCGGCCCCCGGGCTCCAGGCGCCCGGTGCCGGGATCGACCAGGTCGCAGGAGAGGTCGGCGTAGCAGACCAGCGGCAGGGGCAGGTCACCGTCCACCGACAGGGCGGGCGAGCCGTCGGGGCCGGGCGCGATGTGATAGGTCGTGGTGCCGTTGCGGTAGGTGCCGGCGCACTCGGGCAGGGCGACGGGACGCCCCCGGTCCGCGACCGGGGTGCCGGCGGGCACCCGTACGCCGGTCAGCCGGCCCAGTTCCTCCGTGAGGTCGCGCCACAGCGCGGTGGCGCCCCCGGCGTTGCCCGTGAAGGCGACCACCACCCCGCTCTCCGGGTCGGCCCGCAGATGGCAGGACGTGCCCTGGGCGTTGCCGTCGTGCCCGCACCAGACGCGCTCGTCCCGCTCGTAGAGGGCGAGCCCGGGGCTCCAGCCGTCGGCCAGGGTGCCCGGCCGGGCGGCGGTCTCGGGGCGGCGCATCTCCTTGGCGACGGCGGGCGGCAGCAGGTCCGCGCGGCCGGTCAGCGCGTTGCCGAACGCGACGAGGTCCCGGGCGCTCGCGAGCAGCGCTCCGGCCGGCGCCTCCAGTGGCGCGAGGTTCTGCCGGGCCGGACGGGTCTGCCCGGTCGCGGAGTTGACGGCGTGCCCGATGGCCGTGGGACGACCGGGCGCGGGGTCGCCGACGAACGCGGGCGTGACGCCTAGGGGTTCGAGGAGCAGCGCGCTCACCGCCTCGTGCCAGGGCATGCCGGTGACCGTCTCCACCAGGCGTCCGGCGGCGACGTAGCCGGCGTTGGAGTAGGAGAAGTCGGTCCCCGGCGGGAACAGCGCGTCGCGGGCGGTGCACACGGCGGCGAGATAGCGGGGGGCGGTGGTCGAGGCGGCGGTGTCCGAGTCCGGTCCGGTCGGCAGGCCGCCGGTGTGGCTCAGGAGCTGACGAATCGTCACTTCCGGTACGGCGGCGAGCTCGGGGAGGTGGGCGGCGGCGGGTTCGTCCAGGTCCAGGTCGCCGTCGTCGGCCAGGAGCATGACGAGCGCCGCGGTGCAGGGCTTCGTGAGCGAGCCCAGCGGGACCGCCGTGTCCTCGGTGAGGGGACTGCCGGTCGTGACGTCGGCGGTACCGGTGTGCACGGAGATGACGTCCGTGCCGGTGTCCAGGGCCAGTTGGGCGCCGGGCACCCGGTGGGCACGGGCGAGGGCTTCGAGGCGGTCCTGTATCTCCCGGCGTAACAGGGACGACGTCCGGGAGGCGGCCGGAGCGGTGGGGATGGTGTACGGCATGAGAAGGGGACTCCCGTTGGATGGGTCTCATGTGCGGGTGTGCCGGTCGGGGCCCGTGTCCGAGCGGTGGCGGGGCCGGCCGGTGCGCTGGGCGCGCTCGGGCTACGGTCTGCGGACCTCGACGGGCAGGTGCCGCACGCCGATGATCACGGCCGGATTCTGGTAGGCGATGTCCTCGTAGGAGGGGATCGCCAGCATGCGGAATCGTTCATGCAACATCCGCAGGGCGATCCGCGCCTCCAGCCGGGCCAGGGGCGCGCCGAAACAGAAGTGGATGCCGTGTCCGAAGGTCAGATGCGGGTTGGGGTGCCGGGTCACGTCGAAGACGTCGGGCGCCTGGAAGCGGGCGGGGTCCCGGTTGGCGGCGCCCAGATGGGCCATGAGCAGCGTGTCGGCCGCGATCTCGTGGCCGCCGAGGACCACGGGCCGGGTGACGCGGCGGCCCAGCTCCGGGAACGGGGGCAGCCAGCGCAGCACCTCCTCGACGGCGGCCGGGATCCGCGCGGGGTCGGCGCGCAGCGCGGCGCTCGTGCCGGGGTGCCGGTCGAAGGTGACGACGGCGTTGCCCAGCAGCGCGGTGGTGGTGATGTGCCCGGCGACCAGCAGCAGGGCCACGAAGCCGACCATCTCCTGGTCGGCGAGGCGGACGCCGTCCACCTCGGCGGCGATGAGCCTGCTGGTCAGGTCGTCACCGGGGTCGGCGCGGCGGGCACGGATGTGGTCGAGCATGTAGCCGTTCATCTCGCGCACGGTGGGCGCGATGGCCTCCAGTGCCCGTTCCAGGTCGGCCATGTCGGGCGCCTCGCCGAGCTGGTCGCCGCCGAACAGCACGCTCGCCCACTCCTGGAAGAGGCGGTGTTCCTGCGCCGGGATGCCGAGCAGTTCGGCGATGACGATGATCGGCAGCGGATAGGCCAGCGCGTCGACCAGGTCGAACCGGTCGCGGTCGGCGACGGCGTCCAGCAGCCGGGCGGTGACGGCCTCGATGCGGGGGCCGAGCCCCTGGACCACCCGGGGGGTGAACGCCTGGCTCACCAGGGCGCGGAGCTTGCGGTGCTCCGGCGGGTCCATGCCGACGAAGTTGCCCTGCCGGAAGGTCTCGAAGTCGGACTGGGTGGGTGCGAGGGAGGACATGTCGGAGGAGTACGTCGCCGGATCGGCGAGCACGGTGGCGACGGTCTCGTGGTCCAGCACCTGCAAGACGCCCTGCGTCTCGTCGTACCGCACCGGACCGGCCTCGCGTAAGCCACGCCAGCGGTCGGGTAACTCCTCCAGGAGGAGCCGTTCGCCCGTCGGTTGCTTGCTGATCACCTTGTCTCCTTGCTGGCGCGTGCGGGCATGGAGGAGTCATGCGTGCGGGGAAGGCCGTGGACCGCCGCCGGCCGGGGGCCGGGCGGGTTCCGGGCACGGCTGCGTCCCCGCCTGCGGGACATCCGGACGGGAAGACGGGAAGAACGTGACCCCCGTGTCCTCCTCGGGCGCGACGGCATCGGCCGTCGTCGGACTGGTGTCCGGGTGGGCCGGGGACCCTCCGCGTCTGCGACGGGGTCTCAGCCCGCGCGGCGGGACCAGGCCCCCGCGATCGGTGGGATGGGCCTCAGTCCGTGCGGGGGAGGCCCGGCACCGGCGACGAGGTCTCCGCCCGTGCGGTGCGGCCCCCGGCCATCTGGCGCGTCCTCAGCACATCCGGCGTAGGACGTGGCCGCTGCGCGGCCGGCCACGGCCCCGTAGCGAGCGCTGTCGTGCGGCGCGCCGATCCGACATAACAGATCCCCCTCGGCGATAGCTCCCGCGCAGGCTCACGCGGGACCCTCCCGGCTTGTGAGGTGTGAGAATACGCAGTCGCAGCGCGTGCCGCCCCACGATTGGCATGATGCGTACCCCGAGACACCTTCGTTTCGATGGAACTCGGCCACAGTCTTCACGGCGAGTCACACACAAGCAACCCCCTGAAGTTGAACGGAGAGTACTCTGGCGGTGCTTTTGCGTCACTGCCCGGCCACTGCTCCGGGCCTCCGCGCACACGAGACCCCCGGCCGGTCCGTCGCCCCCGCGTGTGCCCCGGCGTCTCCCCCGCAAACCGAGCACACGCAGAAAATCTGTCATCGTGCGCCGGAGGCCGGGGCGCGCGGGCCGCGCCCGCACACGGGCCGGTGTGCCGCCCCTCTGTGAGACCCGGTGGCCGGACTGCCCCTGATCAGGGGTGATGATTCGGCCAGCGGGAACCGCGGGAACCGTAGGGCGACGGCGGCGACACGCGCGGCGCGCCGCACCGGCCCATCCCCGACACGCCCGGCGGTCACCCGTCCCGCCGCCCCGCACGCGACCGCTCGGGCACCGCGCGGGGCCGAGAACCGGCGCCGATGCGCATCATTTCGGCCATCCGGGCGCGGCGGGGGCGCACACAAGAAGCCCGAACGCCACCCGTGCTTCCCACCCACCGCCGGGCGCCGCCCCGGGACGCCGGCCGGCCCCTCGGCGCGGCGCGCTCGTCCGCCGTTCTCCCGTCCGCGGCGATGCCGCCCCTCCGTCCGCGGCAGACCCTCCCCTTCCGCGCCGGCGCATGGAGACGGCCGGGCGGGGTATTCGGAGCCATTCGGCACGCGCGGGCGCGAAGGGAGCCCCGTGGGCGTACACCGTGCGCGGGGCGCCGCCGCGAGGGAGTCTTGTGGCCGGGATGCGACGCGCGGCCGTACGAGGAGGTGGTCGGCGTGTCCGACGGGCCGGAGCCGGGGCGGGCACCGGCGGCCGGCGCGGCGCCGGCCGGGCAGCCGGTGCTGTCGCTGGCGCTGGCCACCCTGCTGGAGCAGGTGCAGGCGCACTCCGGCGCCGTCTACCTGCTCAGGCCCGACGAGACGGTCCTGGAGATGGCGGTCATGGCGGGCATGCCCCGCGCCTTCGCGGCACCGTGGGAGCGGGTCGGGCTGAGCGCGCCGATCCCGGTCGCGGACGCGGCGCGGGGGAGACGGCTGGTGTGGGTGGGCGGCGAGGCGGAGATGGCCCGCAGCTACCCGAGGATCTCGGTGGTGCTGCCGTACCCGTTCGCGCTGGCCGCCGCGCCCGTGGCGACGGAGCGCACGGTGTACGGCGCGGTGTTCGTGACCTGGCCGGGCACGCGCGCGGAGCTGTCGGACCGGGAGCGGGAGCATCTGACGGCGGCCTGCGCAGGGCTGGCGCTGCGGCTGGAACGGGCCGCGCGGGAGGACCGTCCCCTCGGGAACGAGCCGGACGTGCTCGCGGCGCCGGCGTCGTTCGTGGCGGAAACGCTGGGCTCGGTCGAGGCCGCGCGGATGGTGTCCCGGCTGCCGTACGGACTGGTCTCCCTGGATCTGCGCGGCCGCATCGGCTTCCTGAACGCGGCCGCCGCCGAACTGCTCGGCCTGCCCGCCGGGGAACTGCTGGGCACGGTGCCCTGGGTGTCGGTGCCCTGGCTGAACGACCCGATGTACGAGGACCGTTACCGGGCGGCGCTGGTGAGCCAGCAGGTGACGTCGTTCGTGGCGCTGCGCCCGCCGGGTGAGTGGCTGTCGTTCCGGATGTATCCGAGCACGACCGGGCTGAGCATGCGGATCACCCGTGCCCGGGCGGTGGCGGAGATGACGGGCCCGGCCCCGCGGGCGGGCCCGGGCCCGTCCCGGCTCGTGACGATCTCCCAGCTGCTGAGCCTGGCGGGCGCGCTGACCGTGGCGGCCGGGGTGCGGGACGTGGTGCAGCTGGTGTGGGACGAGGTGGTGCCGGCCGTCGGCAGCCAGGCGCTGGCGCTGCTGCGGGCGCAGGGCGGGCGGCTGCACGTGCTGGGGCACCGGGGCTATCGGGACCCGCACGTCGTGGAGCGGTTCGACGGGCTGCCGCTGTCCGAGCGCACCCCGGGCACGCACGTCCTGAGCAACGGCGTGCCCGCCTTCTTCGACTCCCGGGAGCAGCTGGAACGGCTGTATCCGAGCCGGCACCACACCCCCGACGGCTTCGCGGCCTGGGCGTACCTGCCGCTGATCGCGTCCGGGCGGCCGGTCGGCACCTGTGTGCTGGCCTACAGCGAGCCGCACGTCTTCCCCGCCGACGAGCGGGCGGTGCTGACCTCGCTCGGCGGGCTGATCGCACAGGCCCTGGAGCGGGCCCTGCTCTACGACGCCAAGCACCGTCTCGCGCACGGCCTGCAACAGGCGCTGCTGCCGCACTCGCTGGCGCCCCCGCCCGGCATCGAGGCGGCGGCCCGCTATCTGCCCGCCACCCACGGCATGGAGATCGGCGGCGACTTCTACGACCTGGTGCCGACCCGGCCGCTGGCGGCGGCGGTGATCGGCGACGTCCAGGGGCACAACGTGACCGCGGCCGGCCTGATGGGCCAGATCCGCACCGGGGTCCGCGCGTACACCACGGTGGGGCAGGCCCCGCACGAGGTGATGAGCAGCACCAACCGGCTGCTCATCGACCTCGGTTCCGAACTGTTCGCCAGCTGTCTGTATCTGCGGCTGGACCCGGCGCGCGAGCGGGCCGTCATGGCGCGGGCGGGTCATCCGCCGCCGCTGCTGCGCCGGCCGGACGGACGGGTGCGGGTGCTGGACCTGGCCGGCGGCCCGCTCCTCGGGATCGACGCCTCGGCCCGGTATCCGACGACCGAGGTCGCCCTGGTACCCGGCTCGGTGCTGCTGCTGTACACCGACGGCCTGGTGGAGTCCCCGGGCATCGACATCGAGGACGCGCTGGTCGGCCTCGGCGGGCTGCTCGCGGAGATCGGCGACCAGCCGCTGGAGAGCCTGGCGGACGAGGTGGTCCGGCACAGCGCGGGGGCCCGGGGGCGGATGGACGACGTCGCGGTGCTGCTGCTGCGCGCACGCGACGACGGCTGACGCGCGACCGGTCCGGCCCTCCCGCCGGAGGGCCGGACCGGTCAGTGGGAGGACCAATCGGCGGGAGCGGGACCGGTCAGTGGGAGCCGGCGGGGGACGACGACCCGTCGTCCGCCGCGCCGGCACCGGACGGATCGGCGCCGCCCCCGATCTGGTCACCGCCGGCACCGGCCTGATCGCCGGCACCGGACTGATCACCCGCGCCCGCCTGGTCGCCCGCTCCGTTGCCACCGCCGGCGCCGCCGTCGCCGAGCGTCGCGCCGGTGGCCTGGAGGGCGGTGGTCACCGGCTGGAAGAAGGTCTCGCCGCCGCTGGTGCAGTCGCCGCTGCCACCGGAGGTGAGACCGAGGGCGCTGCCGTCCTGGGTGAACAGGGAGCCGCCGCTGTCGCCGGCCTCGGCGCAGACGTCGGTCTGGATGAGGCCGGTGACGGTGTCGACGCCGTTCGGGTCGGTCTCGCTCTGGAAGTTGACGGTGGCGTCGAGGCCGGTGACCCGGCCGTCGTGCAACCCGGTGGTGGAGCCCATCCGGAACACGGTCTCACCGACGGTGGCGTCGGCGGCCTGCTTGATCTGGACGGTCTGGCCGTTGCCCGCGTTGACCTCGCTGG
The DNA here is from genome assembly GCF_055581365.1 of Streptomyces sp. NPDC031445. Lineage (NCBI taxonomy): Bacteria > Bacillati > Actinomycetota > Actinomycetes > Kitasatosporales > Streptomycetaceae > Streptomyces > Streptomyces sp. NPDC031445. The sequence continues at coordinate 1,429,897 of NZ_JBVIJO010000001.1, read as the reverse complement.
GCGCCCGGGTGTTCGGGTCGTCGTACTTGACGAGGGAGAAGTCGCCCTCGCCGGGGAAGGTCGCCTGGTCGACGGTGGCGATGGGCTGCCCGGTCGCGGAGTCGGACCACTGCTTGGCGGCGACCCCGCAGTGACCGGCCGTCAGGAAGGCGGGGCTGCCGTCGGAGGCGGTGACGTTGAAGCCGAGGGAGCAGCGGACGCCGCCGCCCTGCACCTGGGAGAAGATGGCGTCGCCGCCGGAGACGAGGGTCTTGAGGGTGCCGGAGGACTTCTTCAGGGTCGCCATGCCGGTCCCGAGGCCGCGCACCGCCGACCGGAGCCTGTTCCAGTCGGCGCCGGTCACGGTGGAGTCGGCGGTGACCTGGACCTTGTCGGTGCGCGGGTCGACGGCCCAGGAGGTGCCGGGGATGGTCGCCCTGGCCTTCAGCGTCCGCGCGGCGGCCTGGAGTTCGGCGGCGCTGTTGTCGACCTTGCGGACCACCGCTCCGGCCTTCTTCGCCTGCACGACGACGTTGTCGTCGCCGCTGACGACGTTGACGACGAGCTGCTGCTTGCCGCTGTCGTAGTACGACCCGGCGAAGGCGTCGCCGAGGACCTGCTGGAGCCGGCCGGCGAGGTCCGAGGCGTCCGTGGCCTTCAGGGTCTTCACGTCCGCCGTGCCGCCCGCCGTCGCGTCGCCCTGGTCCTGGGAGGCGTTGGCGTTGGGCAGCAGGAGGGCCGCCGCCCCGAGCGCCGCGACACCGCCCACCGCTATCGCGGCCTTGCGCTTGGGCATTCGCTTGTGACTCAAACTTCTCGACCTCCACGGGGTCTGCCGCTCATGGGCAGTGCGTATCGGGTGCGTACCGGGGCGCCTGGATGGCCGTACGTACGCACCGGCCGCGCGGTGTGTTCAATGCCGCTTCCGCGCGGTCGCACCGGCGCGGGGAACCGGCCATGCTCCGCGTGCCGTGGCGGGCGGCCGGGAACGATCCCCCTATGACGATGACCACCGCCGATGCCGGCAAGATCCTCGCCGCCAACTTCGCCCCCTGGGTGCTCGATCTGGGCCTGACCGTCGAAGCGGTGGGCGAGGACCGGGCCGTGCTGCGTCTGCCCTGGTCGGACCGGCTGGCGCGGGAGGGCGGCGGGCTGTCGGGACAGGCGCTGATGGCGGCGGCCGACACGGCGACGGTGATCGCGGTCTCGGCCGCCCGGGGCGGGTTCGTGCCGATGACGACGGTGCAGCAGTCGACCTCGTTCCAGCGGGCGGTGAGCGGCGCGGACGTCCTGATCGAGGCGGTGCTCACCAAGCTGGGCCGCCGGATGGCCTTCGCGGACGTCATGTTGAGCGACGCCGCCTCGGGCGCGCTGGCGGCCCGGGCGAACACGGTCTACGCGATCCTCGGCTGACACGGTTGCGAACCGACACGGACAGCGACCGATCAGTAACGCTCAGCTGAGAACGTGAAGCGGAATCCACCCTTCAGGGAATCTGCACATCGAATACCCAGCCGCGTCACGGCCGCACGGAGATCTGCACATCCGCGCGCCCCCCGGCACGTCTTTGGCGAGGAGTGCCGGATTCGCGATCCGGGGGGCAAGGCGCCCGGCGCGACGATGCCGCGCGGCATGTGAAGGAGTCGCCGACATGCCGTGCGCACACCTGCACGGTTGGACCCCTCTCACGCCGCAAATCCCCAGGTGGGAGCCGTGGTTGATTGGAAGCGCGGCCCGCGTGCGTGCTTTGATCCATCGCACCGCGGGGGTCCGGCGGGCCTCCCGGAAACGGGTGCCCGGCGCCTGCGGCCGCGGCCGTCCGTCTGTCCCCAGAGGGGGCCGCTCCCCCCTTGTGAGATATCCATATGAAGGGAAGTTCCATCATGAACTCCACCCCCCAGGTCGAGACCGTCGAGATCTCGGACGCCGAGCTGGACAACGTCTCCGGCGGTCTGTCCGTGAACACCCTCAACAGCACCCTGGGCACCGTGAACGCGGTGGCCCCGGGCGTCACCGGCCTGGTCAACACGGTCGTCGGCACCGTCGAGGGCGTCTCCGGCCTGAACGTCGCCCCGGTCAACGGCCTGGTCGCCGGTCTCTGATCGCACCCCCGGTGTGACCGACGTCCCGGAGCCGTCCCACGGCTCCGGGGCTCATCGGTGCCCTGAAACACCCGCGTCTCTCCCACAGGTGAGGGAAGTTCCGTGCAGTTCCGCCAACAGGCCCTCGCCAGGCTCCAGTCGCCGGAGGAGCTGGACCTCCCGGTGCGGCTGGCCCGCCCGCAGGGCTGGCTCGCGCTCGGGGTCACCCTCGTCGTCATGGCCGCCGCCTCCGTCTGGGCGGTGACCGGCTCCGTCTCCTCCACCGTGAGCGCGCCCGCCGTCCTCACCCACGGGCAGGGCAGCTACGTGCTGCAGAGCCCGGTGGCCGGGCAGGTGACGGCCGTCCTCGCCCGGCAGGGCCAGCGGCTGCCCGCGAACGCGCCCCTGCTCAAGGTGCGTACGGGCGACGGCGAGACCGTGGTGCGGACGGTCGCCGCCGGACGCGTCACCACGCTCGCCGCCACCCTCGGCCAGATCGTCCGGACCGGCACCGACGTCGCCGCGGTCGAGAAGGTCGCCCACGCCTCCGACCCGCTGTACGCGACCGTGTACGTACCGGCCGAGAACGCCGCCGCCATCCCGGCGCACGCCCCGGTCGACCTGACCGTGTCCTCCGTACCGACGCAGCGCTACGGCGTGCTGCGCGGCGAGGTGAAGTCGGTGGACCGCACGGCGCAGTCCGCCCAGTCGATCTCCGCGTTCCTCGGCGACAGCCAGCTCGGCGAGCAGTTCACCCGCAAGGGCCGCCCGGTGGCCGTCCTGGTGGAACTGGCCGCGTCCTCGTCGACCAGGAGCGGTTACCGCTGGTCGTCCAAGGACGGACCGCCGTTCCGGCTCGACTCCATGACGCTCGCCACCGGCTCCGTCCGGCTCGCCGACCAGCATCCCGTCGATTGGCTGCTCCCGTGACCACCGCCCAGGAGACCCGAGGCCGCAGACGCGCGGCCCCCGCCAAGCGCCCGGTCCCCACGTCCCGTACCGGCACGGTCCGTACGCCCACCGTCCTCCAGATGGAGGCCGTCGAGTGCGGCGCCGCCTCCCTCGCGATGGTGCTCGGCCACTACGGCCGGCACGTCCCGCTGGAGGAGCTGCGCATCGCCTGCGGTGTCTCCCGCGACGGCTCCCGCGCCTCCAACCTGCTGAAAGCGGCCCGCGCTTACGGCCTGACGGCCAAGGGCATGCAGATGGACCTGGCGGCCCTCGCCGAGGTGCGGGCCCCGGCCATCCTCTTCTGGGAGTTCAACCACTACGTCGTCTACGACGGCATGGGCCGCCGCTTCGGCCGGCGCGGGGTGTACGTCAACGACCCCGCCAAGGGCCGCCGTTTCGTGCCCATGGAGGAGTTCGACGGCAGCTTCACCGGTGTCGTGCTGGTGCTGGAACCCGGCGAGGGCTTCACCAGGGGCGGCCGCAGACCCGGTGTGCTCGGCGCGATGCCGGCCCGGCTGCGCGGCACCGCGGGCACGCTGCCCGCCGCCGTGCTGGCCAGCCTGCTGCTGGTGGCGGTCGGCGCGGCCGTACCCGCGCTCAGCCGCACCTACATCGACATGTTCCTCATCGGCGGCCAGACCTCGCTGCTGGGCGTCCTGTTCGCCTCGATGGCCGCCTGTGTGCTGCTCACGCTGGTGCTGACCTGGCTCCAGCAGGCCAACCTGCTGCACGGCCGGATCATCTCCTCCACCCTCTCCAGCGCCCGCTTCCTGCGCCATCTGCTGCGGCTGCCGGTGACGTTCTTCGCCCAGCGCTCCCCCGCCGACCTGGTGCAGCGCCTGCAGTCCAACGACCAGGTCGCCGAGACCCTGGCCCGGGACCTCGCGGCGGCCGGCGTCGACGCGATCGTGGTCGTCCTCTACGCGGTCCTGCTCTACACCTACGACCCGCAGCTGACCTTCGTCGGCATCGGCGTGGCCCTGCTGAACGTGGTCGCCATGCGGCTCGTCGTGCGGCTGCGCGCGACCCGGACGGCGAAGCTGCGCGCGGACACCGCGCGGCTGACCAACACGTCGTACACCGGCCTGCAGCTGATCGAGACGCTCAAGGCGACCGGCGGCGAGGACGGCTACTTCCGCAAGTGGGCCGGACAGCACGCCACCACGCTGGAGGAGCAGCAGCGGCTCGGTGTGCCGAGCGCCTGGCTCGGCGTGGTCGCGCCGACGCTCGCCACCTTCAACAGCGCGCTCATCCTGTGGATCGGCGGGATGCGCGCGGTGGAGGGGCACATCTCGGTCGGTCTGCTGGTCGCCTTCCAGGCGCTGGTCACCCGCTTCACCGCGCCGCTGACCCGGCTCAACGGCGTGGCGGGCCGCATCCAGGACTTCGCGGCCGACGTGGCCCGGCTGAAGGACGTGGAGAACTTCCAGGCCGACCCGCTCTACTCCCGCCCCGGCGGCGGCGACTCGACCCGGCGGCTGCACGGGCACGTCGAGCTGGAGAACGTCACCTTCGGCTACAGCCCGCTGGACCAGCCGCTGCTGACCGGGTTCGACCTGACCGTCGGCCCGGGACAGCAGGTGGCGCTGGTGGGCGGCTCGGGCAGCGGCAAGTCCACGGTCTCCCGGCTGATCTCGGGGCTGTACACGCCGTGGGACGGGGTGATCCGCATCGACGGCCGCCGGCTGGAGGACATCCCGCGCGGCGCGCTCGCCGCCTCCGTCTCCTTCGTCGACCAGGACGTCTTCCTCTTCGAGGGCTCGGTCCGCGACAACGTGGCCCTGTGGGACCCGTCGATCCCGGACGAGGCCGTGGTGGAGGCGCTGCAGGACGCGGCGCTGTACGACGTGGTGATGCGCCGGCCCGGCGGCATCCACAGCAGGGTCGAGCAGGACGGCCGGAACTTCTCCGGCGGGCAGCGCCAGCGCCTGGAGATCGCGCGGGCGCTGGTGCGCCGGCCGAGCATCCTGGTGCTGGACGAGGTGACCAGCGCGCTGGACGCGGAGACCGAGCAGGTCGTGATGGACAACCTGCGGCGGCGCGGCTGCGCCTGCGTGGTGATCGCGCACCGGCTGAGCACGGTCCGCGACAGCGACGAGATCGTCGTCCTCCAGCACGGCACGGTCGTGGAGCGCGGGCGGCACGGGGAGCTGGTGGCGCGCGGCGGCGCGTACGCGGCGCTGGTCAGGGAGCGGTGAGATGACCTCCGTACACGAAGGCGACCTCGTCCTGGGCGCGCTCGGCTCGCTCGGCACGCGGCTCGACTGCGCCGGCATGGGCCGCCTGGACCTGGAGGGTCCGCAGGTGCTGTGGCTGGTCGCGGCCGGCGCCCTGGACCTGTACGCGGTGGACGCCGCCCAGCAGGGCCACTGGCACCACCTCGGCCGGCTGGAGGCGGGCACGCTGCTGCTCGGCCCGGTCGCCGGCCCCCAGCACACCCTGGTGGCCCGGCCGGTCCGGGACTGCGTGGTGCACCGCGTCAACCTGCGCGAGCTGTACCAGCCGGCGCAGACCCAGACCTGGTCGTACGACGAGTACGGCAACCCGCAGTACGTGCCGCCGACGTCGAGCCCGCTGGAGTACGCGCTCGCCCTCGGTGTCGGCCGCGGTCTGTCCGTCCTCTTCCAGGCCCCGCTGGCCGAGGAGCGGGCGGCGGCCCCCGCGGACGACGACGTGTTCTGGATGCAGGTTCCGCCGGGCAGCGTGCAGTACGGCTCGCTGTACGGCGCGGAGGCCGCCGCCGATCTGCTGGTGGACCCGGCGCTGTGGCAGAGCATGGTGGACCAGCAGTACCGGCTGCTGACCGCGCTCGACCGGTGGATCGAGCAGCTGGAGCGCACCCACGAGACGCGGACGGCCGCCGGGATCAAGGCCGGTGAGGCCGTGCGCGCGCAGGCCGACCGGACCCTGCTGGCCTCCATCGGCAAGCGCTCCTCGCGCCGTACCACCGCCGCCGACGCCGACGCCACCTACGCGGTCTGCAAGCTGGTCGCCGGGGCGGCCGGCATCCGGCTGGCCGAGCCCGCGCAGAGCGGCACGGAAAGCGACCGGCTGGACCCGGTGGAGCGGGTGGCGCTGGCCTCCCGGGTCCGCACGCGGGCCGTGCGGCTGGAGGGGCGCTGGTGGCGGGAGAACGTGGGCCCGCTCGTCGGCCACCGGGCGCTGTCCGGGGCACCGGTCGCGCTGCTGTGGCGGCGCGGCGGCTACGTCGCCGTCCACCCCGGCACGGGGCGCGAGACCCCGGTCGAGAAGGCGAACGCGGAGGAGTTCGAGCCGCGCGCGGTGATGTTCTACCGGCCGCTGCCCGACAAGCGGCTCGGGCCGCTCGGGCTGCTGCGGTTCAGCCTGCGCGGCACCCGCGCCGACCTGCTGAACCTGCTGCTCGCGGGGCTGGTGACGGTGGCGATCGGCGCGCTGGTGCCGATCGCCACCGGCAAGGTGCTCGGCGAGTACGTGCCGAGGGCGCGGGAGGACCTGATCGTCCAGGTGTGCCTGGCGGTCATGGTGAGCGGGGTGGTCGCGGCGGCGTTCACGCTGCTGGAGAACCTGTCCATCCTGCGCCTCGAGGGCCGGATCGAGGCGGCGCTGCAGCCCGCCGTCTGGGACCGGCTGCTGCGGCTGCCCACCCGCTTCTTCACCCAGCGCTCCACGGGTGAGCTGGCCAGCGCCGCGATGGGCATCAGCACGATCCGCCGGCTGCTGGCGGGCGTCGGACCGGTCGTCGCCCAGTCGGTGACCGTCGGCACGATGAACCTCGCCCTGCTCTTCTGGTACAGCCCGGCGATGGCGACGGCCGCGATCGGGATGCTCGTCGTCATCGCGGCGGTGTTCGGCGGGCTCGGGCTGTGGCAGGTGCGCTGGCAGCGGCGCTTGGTGGTGCTCGGCAACAAGCTGAACAACCAGGCGTTCCAGACCCTGCGCGGGCTGCCGAAGCTGCGGGTGGCGGCGGCCGAGAACTACGCCTACGCGGCCTGGGCGCGCCAGTTCGCGCACAGCCGGGAGCTCCAGCAGAAGGCCGGCCGGATCAAGAACCTCACCACGGTCCTCGGCGCGGTCTACCTGCCGGTGTGCACCCTGCTGATGTTCATGCTGCTGGCGGGCCCGGCCAGGGGGGCGATGTCGGCGGCGGACTTCCTCGCCTTCAGCACGTCGGTGACCATGGTGCTGACCTCGGTCACCCAGCTGACCGGCGCGTTCGTGTCGGCGGTGGCGGCACTGCCGCTGTTCGAGGAGATCAAGCCGGTGCTGGAGGCCACGCCCGAGGTGCGTACGGCGAGCACCCGCCCCGGCCCGCTGTCCGGCGCGGTGGAGGCCCGCCGGCTGTCCTTCCGGTACGCCGACGACGGCCCGCTCGTGCTGGACGACGTGTCCTTCGCCGTACGGCCGGGCGAGTTCGTGGCGGTCGTCGGCCCGAGCGGCTGCGGCAAGTCCACGCTGCTGCGCCTGCTCATCGGCTTCGACCGGCCGGTCTCCGGCAGCGTCCTGTACGACGGGCAGGACCTGGCGGCGCTCGACCAGTCCGCGGTGCGCCGCCAGTGCGGGGTCGTCCTCCAGCACGCCCAGCCGTTCACCGGCTCGATCATGGACGTCATCTGCGGCACCGAGCCGTACACGCCGGAGGAGGCGATGGCGGCGGCCGAGCTGGCGGGGCTCGCGGAGGACATCCAGCGGATGCCGATGGGGCTGCACACGATCGTCGCGGGCAGCGGAGCGATCTCCGGCGGCCAGCGGCAGCGCCTGATGATCGCCCAGGCCCTCATCAGGCGCCCGCGCATCCTCTTCTTCGACGAGGCGACCAGCGCCCTGGACAACGACACCCAGCGCGTCGTCATCGACAGCACCCGCAAGCTGAACGCCACCCGGATCGTCATCGCCCACCGGTTGTCGACCGTCATGGACGCCGACCGGGTGATCGTGATGGAGGACGGCAAGGTCGTGCAGCAGGGCACCCCGGCCGAACTGCTCGCGGACACCGGGGGCCGGCTGCACGAACTGGTCCGTCGGCAGCTGGCCTAGGACTCCTCCTCGCCGTCCGGCGGAGCCGGCTCGTCGTGGTGGTGGGACGGCACCCAGTGGTGCTCGGTGAACCAGCGGCCGAACAGGGCACCGCCGTAGATGACGAAGCCGACGCCGATGAGCCAGGACTCGACGACGAGCACGGTGCCGACGGCGCCGTAGCTCAGGGCGTTGGTGACGATGAGCGGGGTGAAGACGAGGTAGGAGAAGGCGCGCAGGCCGGCCAGGCCGACGACCGTGGCCAGCGCGCCGGGCAGCAGTGAGCGCCAGTGGATCTGCCCGCCGAGCAGGAAGCGCTGCCCCCACCAGAAGAACAGCACGCCGCTCAGCGCGGAGAACGCGATCCGCTGCGTCCCGTACAGCGTCGACTTCGTCGCGACCTCCTGGTAGAGGTACGCCGTCAGCACCACCAGCCAGGTCGCCTGCCGCCACACCCGGTGCCAGGGCCCGGAGGCCAGTCCCCAGATCCGCTCGTAGGCGTTCTGCACGCTGCCGCCGAAGGAGATGCCGAACACGGCGAGCAGGACGCCGCTCCACACGCTGGTGGTGCCGATGACCTTGCGCGGGGGGCTGATGACGTCGGTGATGACGTGGGCGGACCGGCCGGACAGGCCCATGCCGTCGGTGAGCCAGGAGGCGAAGCCGCCCCGAACCAGCGGATCGGCCGCGGCGACCACGATCAGCAGCGGGGCCAGCGTGACCAGCGCCAGGGTGGCGAAGCCCATGGCCCGGTGCATCAGCTCCAGTTCCCGGCCGTGCTCGATCAGGGCCTGGACCCGCAGCCACCGCCACGCGCGGTGCAGGCCGCGCCGCAACCGCCTCACGGCTCCTCCCGCCGCTCGCCGCCCACCACACGCTCTCCCGTGCCGATTCATCCAGCCTGGCACGCGCCGCGCGACTCGCAGCCGGGGGGCGGGCCCCGGCCCGGCGCGCTGCTGCGCACGGGTGAGCGTCCGGCCGGCGACACGGCCGGCGGTGCGGTTTGCGCGGCACGGCGGCGGAGAATCGGACTCCGTGCCCACCACCGAGGACGCGCCGGACGGCCGGCGGCGCATGCTGATCCTGAGCGCGAGCATGGGAGCCGGTCACGACACCGTGGCCGCCGAGCTGGCGCGGCGGGCGGCCGGCCGGGGCCACGAGGCCCGGGTGGCCGACGTGCTGGCGCTGCTGCCGTACGGCCTGGGCACGGGGCTGCGCCGCGGCTACCAGGCGTCGGTACGGCACCTGCCCTGGCTGTACGGCGGGGTCTACGGCGCGTTCCTGCGCGGCGGCCCCGGCCGGCGGCCCAGCGGGGTGCCGCTCGCCCGGCTGGCCGGGGACCGGCTGACGGAACTGGTGGACCGGACGGGCGCCGACGTGGTGGTGTCCGTCTTCCACCTGGCCGCGCAGCTGACCGGGCATCTGCGGGAGCGGGGCGGGCTGCGGGTGCCGAGCGCCGTGTTCCTGCTGGACTTCGCGGTGCACCGGCAGTGGCTGCATCCGGGCAACGACCGGTATCTGTGCCTCACGGACGCGGCGGCGGCGGACGTACGCCGGCATCTGACCGTGTCCGTGGTCACGACCGGCCCGGTGGTCGCGCCCGCCTTCCGCGCGCCGGCCGCCGGGGAGGCCCGCTGGCGGGAGCGGTTCGCCCGGCGGGCGCCCGGCCGGCCCCCGGTGCTGCTGTCCGCCGGCGCCTGGGGCGCGGCGTCCCGCCCGGCCGCGACCGCCCGGCTGCTGGCGGCGGCCGGCTATCTGCCGGTGGTGCTGTGCGGCCGCAACGAGCGGCTGCGCGCCCGGGTCTCCCGGGAGCCGGCGGCGCTGGTCCTGGGCTGGGTCGACGACATGCCGGGTCTGCTGGGCGCGTGCTACGCCCTGGTGGACAACGCGGCCGGCCAGACCGCCGTCCAGGCCCTCGCCGCGGGCCTGCCCGTGATCGCCCACCGTCCGCTCCCCGGCCACGGCACGGACGGCGTGCGCCGCATGACCGAGCTGGGCCTGTCCGAACCGGCCCCGGACGCCCCCGCGCTGCTGGCGGCTCTCGGGCGGCTCGGGGAGCACACCCGGGAACGCACGGACCGGGTGGCCCGTGGGCGCGCCCTGTTCCGGACGGACGCGCTGGACCGCGTGACGGACCTGGCGACGGGTACGTGAGCGCGATCGGCACGCACACCGCGGGCTGGAGCCGCACCCCGGCCCGTGCTCGCCGGGCATCCCCGCGGTCGGCTCACCGGAACGGCCGAACCGTTCTCCCGGCCGTCCCGGAAGCTTCCGTCACTCCCCCACCAGCCCGGCCGGCACCGGCGCCCCGCCGTGGACCGGGACCGGAACCGTCCCGTGGTCGCGCAGGGGTCCCACCGTCCACCCCGCCTCCCGGCAGTCCCGGACGACCGGCGGCAGCGCGGCCAGGGTCGCCCGCCAGCAGCCGGGGGCCGCGTGGCGGTCGGAGTCGTGGAGCAGGACGGTGCCGCCGCCGCGCAGGTCCGCGGCGACCCGGGCCCGTACGGACGCGGCTGTCGCGTCGGCGGTCCAGTCCCTGCCCCAGGCCGACCACAGCACCGTGCGCAGTCCGGCCCGCCGGGCGGCCAGCCAGCGGCTCGTGGTGAGGATGCCGTACGGCGGGCGGTACCACCGGGGGCGGTGTCCGGTGAGGCCGTGCACCGCACGGACGGTCCGGGCGACCTCCTCGGCGTCCCGGGCGAACGCCGGCCACCAGGGCCGGTCGTGGGTCCAGCCGTGCACGCCGAGCTCGTGCCCGCGCCGTACCGTCTCGCGGACCAGCGCGGGATGGCGGACCGCCTGCTCGCCGAGGACGAAGAACGTGGCCCGCACCCCGAGCTCGTCGAGCGCTTCGAGGAAGCGCGGGGTCGACGCCGGGTCGGGTCCGTCGTCGAAGGTGAGCGCGATGTGCCTGCCGGGACCGGTACCGGCGAGCCCGGGGAAGAGCGGCAGCCGTACGCCCGGGAGCCAGGTGGCCGCCGGGCCGATGTGGGCCGCGGCGACCGCGGCGGGCAGCAGCACGGCGGCCGTGCGTACGGAGCGGCCGGACACGAGGGACATGGGTGACCTACCTCCTGGGGGTGCGCGGGAGAGCGGTGGTGGAGCCGGGGGACTCCTCCGGGTCCGTGGCGTCCCACTCCCCGCCGACGGACGGCGAGTGGACCAGGCCGATGCTGCCCGCGCCGATGAGGGCGACGCCGATCGCCTCCGGCAGCAGGCTGAGGCCCAGGTGGATCGTCTCGCCGAACAACACCCAGCCGAGCACGACGCTGGTGAGCGCGTCGCCGAGGGTGAGGGCGGGCTGGGAGGCCGTCAGCGAGCCGGCGCCGAGCGCGCCCTGGAGCAGCAGGAACGCGACGAGTCCGGCGGCGCCCGTCGCGTACAGCGACCAGTGTCCGAACATCTGCGCGGGTCCCTGCCCGAGCCGCCCCACGGCCTCCTTCAGCAGCGCCGCGGTCGTGGCGAAGGACACGGCGGAGGCGAGGCCGAGCAGCGCGGCCCGGGACGCGCCCCGGGCCGGGCGCGCGACCGCGACCAGCAGGACGACGACGCCGAGCGCCCCGCCGCCGCCCAGCAGCCAGTCCCCCGGCCGCGCGGTGGGCCGGCCGGCGGAGGGCGCCGCCGCCAGCAGGAACAGGGCAAGTCCGCCGGCGAGGGCGACGAACGCGAGCCAGGTGCGGGCCTGCGGGCGGCGCCGGAAGACGACGCTCCCCACGGCCAGCGTGAACAGCAGTTCGGCGGCGAGCAGGGGCTGGACCAGGGACAGGCTGCCCACGGCCAGCGCCCCGGCCTGCAACAGGCTGGACAGCCCCAGCAGCCCGGCGCCCGCCAGCCAGGAGGGTCTGCGCAGCAGATGGGCGAACCGGCGGACCACGGACTCGGTCCCGCCCTCCTGGTCCGGCTGCTCCTGCACGGCGGCCCGGCGTTGCAGCACCGACGCGGACGCGTTGGACAGGGCCGCGAGCAGGGCGAGCAGGACGGTCAGCGCCATCATGACCGCTCACCCGAAGCGGGCGGCGAGCCGCCGGTAGACCCCGGGCGCGGCCCCACGCACCCGCGCGGGCAGCCGCAGCCACCCGGGGACGTACACCTCGTCCCGGCCGTGCAGGACGGCGGCGCAGACCGCGTCGGCCACGCGTTCGGCGGACACGGGCCTCGGCCAGGACCGCGCGTACGGGGTGCCCCGCCGGTCGAAGAAGGGGGTGGCGACCACGCCGGGGATGACGTGGCTGACGCCCACCCCGGTGCCGCGGAGCTCGTAGCGCAGGCAGTCCGCGAAGGTGGCCAGCGCGGCCTTCGCGGCGGAGTAGACGGCCTCGCCGCGCACGCCCACGCTGCCGGCGAGCGATCCGATCAGCACGACGCGTCCGGATCCGGCGGCGACCATGTGCGGCAGGACGGTCCGCACCAGGTGCACGGTGGCCAGCAGGTCGACCCCCACGATCTCGTCGATCCGCGCGGCCGGCATGCCGGCGAAGTCCCCGGCCCAGCCGACGCCGGCGCCCGCGACGAGCAGGTCCAGCCGTCCGAGGCGGTCCAGCGCGAGGCCGGCGAGCCGGCGGTCGGCGCCGGGCCGGGTCAGGTCGGCGGGCAGTGCGACCGCACCGGCCTGTGCGGCCACCTGCTCCAGTCGGGTGACGTCGCGTCCGTTCAGGGCCAGCCGCCAGCCGCCCTCGGCGGCCAGCCGGCGGGCCACGGCCGCGCCGATGCCCGAGGAGGCGCCCGTCACCAGGGCGGCACCGCCCCGGCCGGGGCGCGGGGCGGTCCTGGCCCTTCCGGCCGGGGCCCGGAGCGGCCGGGTCTCGTTCGACGGTCCTGCGGGGGACGGGGCATGGGACATGGTGACGACCTCACTGCGACGGCATTGCACGGGCTCGCGAACTCCGGGGCCGAACCTTCGCGGTGTATCCAGGGCGCCACACACTGAAACACCGCGCACGGCGAAGTGCGCCGCCATAAAGAAACGTTGCCGTTTCGCTCGGGGTGACTTAGGCTCTCGGTGTACGAAACAGTTTCGTTTACGGGCTGTTCGCCTCGTCGTACCCCTGTGCCGTCCTGCCGTCCCGTACCCGAACGACTTCCCTGGAGTGGTTCCGCATGCCCGAGAAGACCCTGGCCGAGACCTCCCGTGCGGGAGCCGCGGCGCCGGAGCACGCCGAGGCCTCGCCCAAGCGGTGGTGGATCCTCGCGGTCATCGCGACGGCCCAGCTGATGGTGGTGCTCGACGCCACGATCGTGAACATCGCCCTGCCGTCCGCCCAGAGCGACCTGGGCTTCTCCGACGGCAACCGGCAGTGGATCGTCACCGCCTACGCCCTGGCCTTCGCCTCCCTGCTGCTGCTCGGCGGCCGGATCGCCGACATGTTCGGCCGCAAGACCGCCTTCCTCGTCGGCGTCGTCGGCTTCGCCGCGGTCTCCGCGCTCGGCGGCGCCGCGAACGGCTTCACCATGCTGGTCGTCGCCCGCGCCCTCCAGGGCGTCTTCGGCGCGCTGCTCGCGCCCGCCGCGCTCTCGCTGCTCAACACCACGTTCACCGACGCCCGGGAGCGGGCACGCGCGTTCAGCGTCTACGGCGCGATCGCCGGCGCGGGCGGCGCGTTCGGTCTGCTGCTCGGCGGTGTGCTGACCGACGCCCTGGACTGGCGCTGGACGCTGTACGTGAACGTGGCCATCGCGGTCGTCGCCTTCGCGGGCGGCTGGCTGCTGCTGGGCAACCACCGCGACGCGGCGCACGCCAAGCTCGACGTCCCGGGCACGGTCCTCGTCGCCGCCGGTCTGTTCTCCCTGGTCTACGGCTTCTCCAACGCCGAGACCCACGACTGGGACTCGCCGCTTACCTGGGGCTTCCTGATCGCGGGCGGCGTGCTGCTGACGGCCTTCGCCTGGTGGCAGACCCGGACCGCGCACCCGCTGCTGCCGCTGCGCATCCTGCTCGACCGCGACCGCGCGGCCTCGTTCCTCGCGGTGCTGATCGCCGCCGGCGGCATGTTCGGCGTGTTCCTCTTCCTGACCTACTACCTCCAGCTCAACCTCGGCTTCAGCCCCACGAAGACCGGCGTGGCGTTCCTGCCGATGGTCGGCGCGCTGATGGTGACCGCGCAGGTGGGCACCACGGTCCTGCTGCCCCGCACCGGCCCCAAGGTCGTCATCCCGCTGGGCTTCGCGGTCGCCACGGCCGGCATGGCCTGGCTGACCGGCATCGGCCTCGGCTCCCACTACCTCGGCGCGGTGCTCCCGCAGCTCATCGTGATCGGCGTGGGCCTCGGCCTCGTCATGCCGACGGCCATGCAGCTGGCCACCGGCGGGGTCGCGGCCGAGGACGCCGGCGTGGCCTCCGCGACCGTCAACGCCATGCAGCAGGTGGGCGGCTCGATCGGCACGGCCCTGCTGAACACCCTCGCGGCGAGCGCGGCCACCGACTACCTGGCCGGCCGGGACGCCACCAGCAAGCTGGTGCAGGGGCAGGCCACGATCGAGAGCTACACCACCGCCTTCTGGTGGTCGGCGGTCCTCTTCGGCGCCGGCGCGGTCATCGCCTTCCTCTGCTACCGGCGCGGGGTGCCGCGCCAGGACGCGGGCGCCGCACCCGTCGTCCACATGTGACAGCCGTAGCAGTACGGACCCGAGGGGCCGCCGTCAGCAGGGAGACGGCGGCCCCTCGACCCGTCCGGGGGACGCTTGGGACGCCTCGCTCGGGTAACCCGCCAAGGAGATCACCTCGCCGACGGAAGGAGACGGCATGCCTGGCGGGAACGGCCACGACGACCACGAGGACCGGCCGGACACGGCCCTGGAGGAGGTCCTCCGGGAGGTCGAGGACGCCGAGAAGCGCGACGAGGACCCGTCCGCCTCGGGTGAGGCCGGGGACACCGTCACCCCGAGCCCCACGGCGCAGGAGCAGGCGAAGGGCGACTGAGGTCGGCAGGGCGGGGCGCCCACGGGGCGCTCCGCCGGCACCCGGGCCGGGACGGCGGGCCGGAGCGCAGCCGATCACTGGTGCTTTCCCGCGCGGCGGGTACCCGGTCCCCATGAACCACCACGTGCGAGGACCCCTGCTGCCCCCGCCCCGGGGCCCGCTCTCCGCCGCGGTCACCGCGTACCTGCGCGGCACGGGCCCGCTTCCCGATCCCGCGGACGCCGGGGCCGCCGATCCGTACGGCGACGACCTCCAGCTCGCCCTGTACCTCTGCTACGAGCTGCACTACCGCGGCTTCGCCGGTGTCCCGCCCGAGACCGAGTGGGACCCCGGGCTGCTGCGCGTCAGGGCCGCGCTGGAACACCGCTTCGGCGCCGCGCTGCGCGCCGACACCCCGGTCCACGACAGCCTGGACGACGCGCTGGCCGCCCTCCTCGTCGAGCCGGCCGAGGGCACGGGGGTCACCCACTTCCTGTCGGCCGAGGGCGAGCTGTGGCAGCTGCGGGAGTACGCGGCGCTGCGCTCGCTGTACCACCTGAAGGAGGCCGACCCGCACGCCTGGGTGCTGCCGCGGCTGTGGGGCCGGGCCAAGGCGGCGATGGCCGCGGTGGAGTACGACGAGTTCGGCGGCGGCCGGGCCGACCGGGTGCACGCGCGCCTGTTCGCCGACCTGATGACGGACCTGGGCCTGGACACCGCGTACGGCCGTCACCTGGACGCGGCCCCGGCCGAGATGCTGGCCGTCGTCAACCTGATGTCCCTGTTCGGCCTGCACCGCGACCTGCGCGGCGCGCTGGTGGGCCACTTCGCCGAGGTGGAGATCACCTCCTCGCCCGGCTCCCGCCGGCTGGCCGAGGCGATGCGCCGCACCGGCGCCGGGCCGGCCGCGGAGTTCTTCTACGACGAGCACGTGGAGGCGGACGCGGTACACGAGCAGGTCGTCCGGCACGAGGTGATCGGCGGGCTGCTCGACGAGGAACCGGAGCTGGCGCCGGACATCGCCTTCGGGATCGACGCGACCGAGTACCTGGAGGACCGGCTGGCGCGGCGGCTGCTGGACGCCTGGCGCGCGGGACGGTCGTCCCTGCGGACCCCCCTGGACTCCCCCGTGCGCACGGCCCCCGGAGCCCTCGTGGGGACACCCCTGAAACAGGAGGTTTCCCATACATCCTGATTCCGGGGGTACCCGCGCGACGTGATCGCTATGGTGCTTCCGGGTGTGTACGCCCCGCAGGACGATACGGAGCTGCTGGCCGAGGCCCTCCACGAAGAGGCGCCGCCGCCCGGCGCACGGGTGCTGGACGTCGGCACCGGGAGCGGGGCGCTGGCCCTGGAGGCGGCCCGCCGGGGCGCGGCCGTGACCGCGGTCGACGTGTCCCGGCGGGCGGTGTGGACGGCCCGGCTGAACGCGTGGCTGAGGCGGCTGCCGGTGCGCATCCGGCGCGGCAACCTCTTCGCACCGGTGCGCGGCCGGACGTACGACCTCATCCTGGCGAACCCGCCCTACGTTCCGGCGCCCGACGCCGGCCGCGGGCCGCACGGCCGGGCCCGGGCCTGGGACGCCGGGTGCGACGGGCGGCTGCTGCTGGACCGGATCTGCCGGGACGCGCCGGCGCTGCTGCGCCCCGGAGGGGTGCTGCTGATGGTGCACTCGGCGCTGAGCGGTCCCGACCGCACCCTGGAGCTGCTGCGGGCGGCGGGCCTGAAGGCGTCGGTGGTCCGGCGCCGCTGGATCGCCTTCGGCCCGGTGCTGCGGTCCCGGGAGGACTGGCTGCGCCGGCGCGGGCTGCTCGCGCCGGCCGAGGACAGGGAAGAGCTGGTGGTCATCCGTGCCGAACGACCCTGCTGACGCCGCGGACGCCAAGGACGCCGTGGAGTCCCTGGACTCCGTTGCGGGCTCCGCCGGCTCCCCGGCGGACGCCGCCCCTGCCGGTCCGGCGGCCAGGGCCTTGGCCGACCGGGCACGGCGGATCACCATGCAGCGGCGCGGGCCCCTCCTCATAGAAGGGCCCGTGGAGATCGAACTGGAGGACGGGACCACGGTCCGCTCGGACCGCTTCCGCGTCGCTCTGTGTACCTGCCGGCGCAGTCGCCGCTACCCCTGGTGTGACACAAGTCACCGGCGTAAGGCGTGAACAGCTGGTTGAAACGGATTGTTTTTCGCCGCTCCCCGGGCGGTCCCCCACGGACCGGCCCGGGGAGCGGCTGTGTGCCCGGGCCCGGCGGGCGGCCCCACTCCGCCCGCCGGCCCCGGCGCGAGATCGCAGGTTCCCCGCTCCAGGGGGCCGCACTCCCCAGTTGCGGACCTGATCCGGTGGCCACGGGGACCCGTGCGATCCCGGTCCTAGAAGGCGAACACGGCGCCGCCCGCGGTATCCCTCGTGCACGCGTTGCCGAAGGTGCGCTCGTAGGAGACGCGCTTGCCCTGCCACACGCCCTGGACGGTGACGACGACGGGGTCGTAGACCTTCGTGCACATCACGTCGCCGGCCGGCTTCAGGGCCTCCGGTTCGCCGCCGGCGAGGCGCAGTTCGGCGCAGGCCTGGGCGGCGGCCGGGTGGGTGCCGGAGGCGGTGGGGGCGCAGGTGAGGGTGACGGCGCGCTCCGGAGTGGCCGTGGCCGCGTCGGTGCCGTGGCCGGTGGTGAGCACCAGGGCCGAGGGGGCGTAGAGCGACGACGGGGCGGCGCCCGGTGCAGCGACGGCGGCCCCGGTCAGGGGTCCGCAAACGGCGGCGGCCGTGAGGCCGAGGGCCGCTGCCCAGCGCGCGGTGTTCCGCATTGTGTGCATCCTTCCGCTCGAACAGTCGGGTCGCCGGCTCCGGCCCGGTCGGGTGCCGGAGCGGCGAGCGCCACTCTGCCGACTCCGTCGCGGAAACTCACATCGAACCCACGGGTTTCAGTAACCTTTCGTGTTGAATCAGTGGCGGGAAGTCACGGAATTCGAACGTCACGCCCCCGGAACCAGGCGGGTCCCCCGCTGCGGGAGCGGTCCGATGGCCGAAAAGCAGCCCTTCGTTAATCGTCCTGAAACATTCCGGCTCCGACCGCGCCGCGCCCCTTCATGACTCCTCGTGTTCATGAAGTGATCACCAGACGAAGGGGCCTGCGCCGCCCCGCCGATGGGCGATTCATCCATCGGCGGCGCGAAAGGTGGACGAACCGTCCTCTGGATCTCACGGTTCCGCCCGCCGTACCGTCAGCGCACCCCGCCGCCGTCCCCGCTGGAGCGCCCGTGTCCGACCAGCCCGCACCGCCCGCCGCGTCCGCCTCCCCGTCCGGACCCGCCCTCACCGAGGTCGAGGCCCACGGCGTGGAGCGCATCCCCGACGCCGACCGCACCGCGACCCCGCTGGACCTGTTCCGGCTCGCCTTCGGCGGCGCCAACACCTTCTCCACCTGCGTCCTCGGCGCCTTCCCCATCCTGTTCGGGCTCTCCTTCTGGCAGGGCCTCGCGGCCACCGTGCTCGGTGTCCTCGCGGGCGCGCTGATCCTGTGCCCGATGGCGGTGTTCGGCCCGGTCAACGGCACCAACAACGCCGTGTCGTCCTCGGCGCACCTCGGTGTGCACGGCCGGGTGGTCGGTTCGTTCCTGTCCCTGCTGACGGCCGTCGCGTTCTTCTCGCTGTCGGTGTGGAGCTCCGGCGACGCCCTGGTCGGCGGCGCGCACCGGCTGTTCGGCCTGGAGCGCGGCGACCTGTCGTACGTCGTCGCGTACGCGCTCTTCGCCGGTCTGGTGCTCGCGGTCTGCGTCTACGGCTTCCGGTTCATGCTGTTCGTCAACAAGATCGCGGTGACCTCGGCGAGCGTGCTGTTCCTGCTCGGCGCGGTCGCGTTCGCCGGTGACTTCGACCCGTCGTACGCCGGGGTGTTCACCGCCTCGGCGGACGCGTCGACGCGGTCGATGTTCTGGCCGTCCTTCATCGGCGCGGCGCTGATCGTGCTGTCCAACCCGGTGTCCTTCGGCGCGTTCCTCGGCGACTGGTCGCGCTACATCCCGGCCGCCACCCCGCGCCGCCGGGTGGTCGGGGCCGCGTTCCTGTCCCAGTTCGCGACGCTGCTGCCGTTCGTGTTCGGTCTGGCGACGGCCAGCATCGTGGCGACGAAGGCGCCCCACTACGTCGACCCGGCCGCGCCGGACTTCGTGGGCGGGCTGCTGGCGATCTCACCGAGCTGGTTCTTCCTGCCGGTGTGCCTGCTGGCGCTGATCGGCGGCATGTCCACGGGCACGACCTCGCTGTACGGCACGGGCCTCGACTTCTCCTCGGTGTTCCCGAGGCTGTCGCGGGTCCAGGCGACGCTGCTGGTCGGCGTGTTGTCGATCGCGTTCATCTTCGCCGGCCGGTTCGGCCTGGACCTGGTGCAGTCCATCTCCACCTTCGCCACGATGATCGTCACCTGCACCACGCCCTGGATGGTCGTGATGACGCTGGGGTTCTGGACGCGGCGCGGCTGGTACGACCCGGACGCGCTCCAGGTCTTCAACCGCCGTCAGCGCGGCGGCCGTTACTGGTTCGCGCACGGCTGGAACTGGCGCGGCATGACCGCGTGGTGGGTGTCGGCGCTCATCGGTGTGCTGTTCACGAACATCCCGGGCCAGTTCGTGGGTCCGCTGGGCGATCTGGCGCACGGCGTCGACATCAGCCTGCCGCTGTCGCTGGCCACGGCCGCGGTGCTCTTCCTGGCCCTGCTGTGGCTGTTCCCCGAACCCCGTGCCGCGTACGGCCCCGAGGGCGCGCGGCTGGTCCGTACGGTCGAGGTCCCGGTGCCGCCGATCACCGGCCCGGGAGCCGTCGCCGACGCCCCGGCGCCCGTGCCGGCGGGCGGGGCCGGCTGACGTGGTCCCGCGGCGCTCCGTCCGACGTACCGGTCGGTATCGTCGGGGGCGCACGCGGCCGACGACGCGCGGGAGTTGACGGATGGCACAGCACTGGGCGGACTTCCAGTACGAGATCTATCTGAACGGGATGACCGGGGCCGTGCCCCGGCTCCCCACCGACCTGACCCGGCTGGAGGAACTGGCCGAACACCGGCTCGGCCCGGGCCCGGTGGGGTACGTGGCGGGCAGCGCGGGCGACGGCGGCACGGCCCGCGCCAACCGGGCGGCCCTGGCCCGGCGCCGGATCGTGCCGCGCATGCTGCGGGACGTGCACGAACGCGACCTCACCACCGAGGTGCTCGGGCGGACCCTGCCCGCACCGCTCGCCCTCGCTCCCGTCGGCGTGCTGTCGATCATGCACCCGGACGCCGAGACCGCCGCCGCCCGGGCCGCCGCCGCACAGGGCGTGCCCTACGTCCTGTCGTCGGCTTCGAGCACGCCGATGGAGCAGGTCGCGGAGGCGATGGGGGACGCCGAGCGGTGGTTCCAGCTGTACTGGGGCAAGGACCGCGAGGTGACCCGGAGTTTCCTCGCCCGGGCCCGGGCGGCCGGCTTCTCGGTGCTCGTCGTCACGCTGGACACCCCGCTGCTCGCGTGGCGGCCCCGTGATCTCGACCAGGCCTATCTGCCGTTCGTGCACGGCGTGGGCACCGCCAACTACTTCACCGATCCGGCGTTCCGCGCGGGCCTCGCCAAGCCGGTGCACGAGGACCCGAACGCGGCGGTGCTGCACTTCCTCGGTCTGTTCGGGGACACCAGCCACACCTGGCCCGACCTGGCCTTCCTGCGGGAGAACTGGGACGGGCCGATCGTCCTCAAGGGTGTGCTGCACCCGGACGACGCCCGGCTCGCCGCCGACGCCGGGATGGACGGCGTGGTGGTCTCCAACCACGGCGGCCGGCAGGTGGCCGGTTCGGTCGCGGCGGCCGACGCGCTGCCCCGGATCGCGGACGCGGTGGGCGACCGGCTGACGGTGCTGTTCGACAGCGGGGTGCGCACCGGCGACGACGTCTTCAAGGCCCTGGCCCTGGGCGCGCGTGCGGTCCTGCTCGGGCGTCCGTACGTCTACGGCCTGGGCCTGGACGGCCAGGCGGGCGTGGAGCACGTCATCCGCTGCCTGCTCGCGGAGTTCGACCTGACCCTGGCCCTGTCGGGCCACGCACGCCCGGGTACGGTGACGCGGTCGGACCTGGAAACGGACGGCACCGCGGCCTGTTAGGGACGCGGGGCGCATCCGGCGTGCGGCTCAGGCCGGGACACGGACGAGGGTTCCGCCACCGGGGCCCCGACCGGGGCCGCCCATCCGCCGCCGCACGGGCGGCCGGCCGCCATCGAGCCCTGGCCCGTCGGACTTCGGGCCACCGGACCTCGGGCCATGGAACCCTGGCCCACCGAGCCCTGGCCCATCGGCCCTGCCCGCCGGACCGGCCGGGGCCCTGCGGGCCGCCCTGACCGCCAGGGGTGTCGGGGCCGTCGGGCAGCCGCGGGGCGCCGTCCGGCCGCTGGGCCGGAGCGCCCACGGCGCCGCGCACTCCGTCGCCGCGGCGGCCCGCGCATCCCCCCCGAGCACCGCAGCGCCGGAACCGCCCACGCCCCGCCACCGGAACCGCGCACGCCCGCGCCGGTGCCGCCGCCGGTCCGCGACGGACCGGCCGACCGGCGGCCGGCGTGGCGTCCTGCCGCAGCCCTACGATGAGCCGCCGGAGAGCCACCGCTGGCCGGGGGACCCGTCCCGGACCTTGACGACGAGGTCGGCCCCCGCCTGGTCACCGCCGGGTGCGAGCGCGAGCGTCCGGTCCCACCGCGGCAGCAGCTCGCCCTGAGGAGTCAGGTCGTAGCGCACGTCGTCGCCCCGCTCCGCCCCGGCGCCGGCGCAGCGGCCGAGGAGCACCACGCCGGCGTCGGCGTGCGAGTCCAGGCACAGACCGGTGCCGGCATCACTGCGCAGCAGCCCGTCGGTGCCGTACGTCCACCGCTGTGTGGCCGAGCCGGAGCACTCGGCGAGCACCGCACTCGCCCCCTCCTGCGGCGTGCCCTTGACGTCCAGGCACCGGCCGGCGGCGTTGCGCAGCGGACCGGGCCGGCCGGCGGCGGGCAGGCCCGGGGTGCCCGACGGGGCCGACGCGCCGGGGGTGGCGCTGGTGGCGACGGGGGCGGTGCCGTCGTCGCCGTCCGGCCATACGCCGATCGCGAGGACGGTGGCGAGCAGCCCGGCCGAGGCCACACCGACCCCGGTCAGCAGCGTCCTGGACGACCACGCGGTGCCGGGGGCGCGGTACGCGGACACCCCGGCGAGGAACCGGGCCGGCAGCCCTCTTCCGTCCTCCTCGGCACCGCGCCGGGAGCCGCCGCGCCGGCGTCCGCCCGCCCGCCGGGAGCCGCCGCGGGCGGGGCCGGGCCGGCGGCCGGGGCGCGATTCGAGGTAGCGGCGGGCGCCCCAGCCGAGCACGGCCTCGGCGAGCAGCACCCCCAACGCCGCGTCGCTGTGGCCGAGTTGCTCGGCCGCGTGCCGGCAGTAGGGGCAGCCGGCCAGATGCTCCTGGACGTCGGGCAGCAGCGCGCCGCCCCGGCGGATCGGCACGTCGAGCAGGCGGTTGTAGTAACGGCACTCCTTGCCGGGCGCGAGTTCGCGGTGGGCGCGTACCAGGCCCTCGCGGAATTTCTCCCTGGCCTGTTCGAGCGCGGCGGTCGCGTTCCGGAGGTCCACGCCGAGCAGTCCCGCGGGCACGTCCACCGGTTCGGCCTCGACCTCGGCGTGCCACAACAGGGCTTGTTCCAGGCGGGAGAGGCCGTGGAAGGAACGGTCGGACAGGGCGCGGTTCTCGGGTACGAGCGGTTGCGCGGCGCGCATCCCGCGGCCCCCGGCGGGTTTGCCGAGCCCGGGGAGCACGGCGGTGATCCGGTCGGTGCCGGACCAGTTCAGGACCGTGTCACGGACGGCCACCAGCAGGCGGGGCCGCAGCGCGTCGGCGGCTTCGCCGAGCGCCAGCCTGCCGAGGACCTGGTGGAAGGCGGTCGCGGTGACCATGTGGGCGAGGGGTCCGGAGGCGGCCAGGCAGATGACCGCGTACTCCTGGGCCGGCTGCCAGTGCCGGGCCATCAGCAGGGCGGCCGACCGGGATGCCTCCGCGTCGGAGCCGGCCCGCAGCGGGCCGGCGAGGAACTCGTCGGATTCCCCGGGATCGGCGCCGGACGGCGGATAGGGAGGACGAGGAGGGTGGGGGGTGAGCACGGAGCGGATTCCTTCTGGCGCGTGTGCGAGCGGGAAATTCACCGCGTTTGAACCCTTGCACAAGTGCCACAGGGGCAACAAGGCGCATGGAGGACATCGGCCTTATTGAAAGAAAGTCAAAATCGCGAATCCGGCCGGTGGTTGCAGCGAAAGCGGCCGGATTTCCCATGCGCCCCGTGTGAAGCGCGCGCACGCGTCCGCCGGACGCGCACGCTCCCGCGGCGGGCGGCCCGGTGGTGGACTGGGCACCGGTCCACCACGGAAAGGCCCGCTCCCGGCCGGCGGCTCCCGGCGGCTTCCCCCGCCGGCCGGGGGCGGCACGGGCCCCGGCGGCCTCAGATCTGCCAGGAGCGGAGCCGGTCGGCGGCGCCGTACACGTCGGTCTTGCCGGAGATCAGGTCGCGGACCAGGTCGACGAGGGCGCCGTAGGGCGGGTCGATGCCGACGCCGCTGACGAACATGTAGGCCACCGCGGTCGCGCAGGCGAAGCGGGCGTTGGCCGCGGGCAGCGGCTTGAGCACGGCGAGGGTGTGCAGCAGCGCGGCGGCGCGCCAGGCGGCGTCGGAGTCCACACCGAGCCGGGGCGGGTCCACCCGGTGCCGGGCGACGGCCGCGACCAGCGCGGAGAAGTCGTCCACGGCGGGCTGGTCGGGCAGGACCTCCTCGTGCCGCTGGAGCAGCCAGGGGACGTCGACATGGATGACGGAGGGCATCGCTCAGGCGGCCGCGCCCCTGGTGGGGCGTTCGTCGTCGGGGAAGGCCGCCGCGAACTCCTCGGCATGGCCGGCGAAGAAGCGGCGGAACGCCTCGGCGCCCTCCTGAAGGGCCCGGTGGCGCGCGATGTCGGCGGCGGCGGCCTCGCGCACGAGGGCCTTCATCGAGGTACCGCGCTCCTTGGCGATCTGCCGCAGGTCCTCTAGTTCCCGTTCGCTGAACTCCACGTTGAGAGCTGGCATGCCCTCACGGTACCGCGCGGGTACTCAAGCGTAAATACGCCCAGGTCAAGAAGGGTGGAGTGCGGTACCGGACCGGGGCGAGGGCCATGTCCGATTCCCGCCGGTGACATGGCCTGTGGCGCAGCAGACTCGACAGCGCGGGAAGCAGCCGGCGACCCGCGGAAACAGGTGGGAGCACCGATGGACACGTACACCGCGCACACCCTGCACCCCAGCCCGCTGGGCGACCTGCTGCTGACCGGGTCCGCGTCCCCGGACGGCCGCCTCGTCCTCGTCTCGCTGTCGCTGCCCGGGCAGCGGGGAGCCCCGGCGGTCCGGCCCGCGGACCGCGACGACCGGCCGTTCACCGAGGCGCACCGGCAGCTGGAGGCGTACTTCGCGGGCCGCCGGACCCGCTTCGACCTGCCGCTCTCCCCCACGGGCAGCCCGTTCCAGCGGGCCGTGTGGCAGGCGCTGGACGACCTGCCGTACGGAACGACGACCACGTACGGCGAGCTGGCCGTCCGGGCCGGCGTCCCGCGGTCGGAAGTGCGCGCGCTGGGCCGGGCCCTGGGCGCCAACCCCCATCTGCTGGTCCGCCCGTGCCACCGGGTGATCGGCGCGGACGGCTCGCTGCGCGGGTACGCGGGCGGGGTCGAGCGCAAGCGGTGGCTGCTGGCGCACGAGGGCGCGCCGCGGCCGGCGCTGTGGTGACGGGAGCACCCATGACGCTCACCCGGGCCGAGGCCCACCGCCGGACGGCCCGCACCGACTGGGCCGCGCTCGCCGCCGAGCTGGACGAGCACGGCAGCGCGTCCACGGGCCCGCTCCTGACGCCCGCCGAGTGCGCGGACCTGGCGGCGCTGTACGACGAGCCGGAGCACTTCCGCACCACGGTCGACCTGGGCCGGCACCGGTTCGGCTCCGGCGAGTACCGCTACTTCACGCATGACCTGCCCGCGCCGGTCGCCGCGCTGCGGGCCGCGCTCTACCCGCGCCTGCTGCCGGTCGCCCGGGACTGGGCGGCCCGCCTGGACCGCCCGGCGCCCTGGCCCGACTCGCTCGGCGCGTGGCTGGCGCGCTGTCACGCGGCCGGCCAGGACCGGTCGGCGCAGATCCTGCTCAGCTACGGTCCGGGCGACTGGAACGCGCTGCACCGGGACGTGTTCGGGGAGCTGGTCTTCCCGCTCCAGGTGGTGATCGCGCTGGACGCGTACGGCACCGACTACACCGGCGGCGAGTTCCTGCTGGTCGAGCAGCGCCCGCGCGCCCAGTCGCGGGGCACGGCGAGCGTCCTGCGGCAGGGGCACGGGCTGGTGTTCACCACCCGGGACCGCCCCGTGCGCACCCGCCGCGGCTGGTCGGCCGGGGCGACGCGGCACGGGGTGAGCACGGTGCGGTCGGGACGGCGACGCACCCTGGGCCTGGTCTTCCACGACGCCGCCTGACCGCCCCCGGGCGGTGCCCGCGCCGCCGCACTCCCAGCCGCCCGGCCCCGGCGGCACGGCGCCCCGCCCCGCCTCGGCCCCGACGGCACCGCACCACGCGGCGGCACGAGGTGCTGCCGCGTGGTCACAGCGCCGGCCGGCTGAGCCCCACCGGCACACACCCGTCCGCTGACCCACTCCGCGCCCGGCAGCGGTCACGAGGTGCTGGCCGGCCGGCCACCGCGGCCCCGGCCCAGCGGCGGGAGCGCGGTGCGCACGCCGTACCGTCACACCTCCAGCCGGCTGATCCGCACCGCTCCCTTCGGCTGTCCCGGGTACGCGCTCGTGAGCGTCAGGCGCAGCCGGGAGCCGCGGGCCGCGTCGAAGGTGATGACCGTCGGGCTGTCGGAGGCGGTGGCCCACTCCGTCTTCATGCCGGTCACCGGGACCCAGGCGTGGCCGTCCCACACCGCCGCCTCGGCCCGCGCGGGCAGGGTGTGGCCGGTGTCGACGGTGAAGGAGACCGCCACCCGGTCGACGGTCCGGGTGCGCCCGAAGTCGAGCGACACCCAGTCCCTCGGCCGGGCCCCGCCGAACGCGGGCAGCAGCGCGGTGGCCGCCTTGACGAAGGCGTTGGACCAGCCGGTGGCCGGGTCGCCGTCCAGCATGGCGGCGGGCAGGGTGTCCGGACGGCCGGAGTAACCGGCGTCCGCGTGCGGGTAGCCGGGCGGCGCCGGGTGGCCGGGCCGGAAGCCGGCGGGTGGGGTCGTCGCGGCCGAGCGGGCCGGGCTTGTGACCAGGCGGACCGTGTCCGCGCGCAGGCCGTCCACCCGGGCGGTGACCTTGAGGGTGCCGGGCCTGGTGCCGGAGCGGACGATCGCGAGGGCCTTGCCGTGGAAGGCGGTGCGGGTGCTCGCCTGGTAGCGCTCGGCGCTCTCCTCGCGGCCGTTGTCGACACCGGCCAGGGAGCCGCCGGTGACGTCGAAGGCGATGAGGTGGTCCGCGTCGGGCACGACCACACCGCGGGCGTCGACGATCTCGGCGGTGACGAAGGCCAGCGAACGGCCGTCGGCGGCGAGGGACGCGCGGTCGGCGGTGAGCCGTACGGCGTGCGGGGCGCCGGCCGTGCGCAGCACGTCGGTGGCGACGGCCTTGCCGTCGCGCCGGGCCACCGCCTTCAGCTCGCCCGGCCGGTACGGCACCTGCCAGGTCAGGTGCAGCTTGCCCGCGCTGCCGTTGGGGCTGGTGTAACTGCCCGGGTAGGGGCCGTCGGTGAAGGTCTTGTCGTCACCGGTGGGTTCGGTGGTCTCCAGATAGGCGCGGCCGTCGGCCGTCCGCTTGGCGTCGAACTCCCGCACGCCCAGGGACTCCCCGTTGAGGAAGAGCTCGACGGCGGGCACGTTGGCGTACGCCCAGACCTCGACGGTGTCGCCCTCCTCGTGGTTCCAGGTCATCGGCAGCAGGTGGACCATCGGTTCGTCCGTCCACTGGCTCCTGAAGAGGTGGTACATGTCCTTGGGGAAGCCGGCGGTGTCGACTGCGCCGAAGAAGGAGGCCTTGACCGGGAAGACGTCGTACGGCGTCGGTTCGCCGATGTAGTCGATGCCGGACCACAGGAACTGGCCCGCGAACCACTTCCGGTCGCGGTCCTTCTTGTGCCCGTACTCGCCGCTCATCGTCCAGGAGGCGAGGTTGTTGTCGTACGAGGAGACCTCCCGCCCGCCGGGCGTGTGGTTCTCCCCCGTGTTCAGGTGCTCCGGTTCCTGGTAGGTGCCGCGGGTCGAGGTCTCCGAGGAGGACTCGGACTCGAAGAGGAACAGGTGCGGGTAGGCCGCGTGCAGGGCGTCCACCGACTTGGCCGTGTTGTAGTTGAGGCCCAGGCCGTCCAGTTTGGCGAGCATCAGGTCGGCCGCCGAGCCCTTGGCCGGCACGCGCCGGTACTTGTCGGAGCCGATGACGAGCGGCCGGGTGTCGTCGGCGGCCCTGACGGCGGCGATGATCCGGTCCGCCATGGCGAGTCCGGCGGTGGAGGTCGAGTCGGGGATCTCGTTGCCGATGGACCACAGCACCACGGCGGGCGAGTTGCGGGCGGCCAGGACCATCTCGGTGGCGTCCCGTTCGCACCACTCGTCGAAGAACCGGCCGTAGTCGTACGTCGTCTTGCCGGTGCGCCAGCAGTCGAAGGCCTCCACCATCATCACGATGCCCAGTTCCTCGCAGACCTGGATCATCTGCGGCGAGGGCGGGTTGTGGGAGGTGCGGAAGGCGTTGACGCCCATCGACTTCATGATCCGCATCTGCCGGCGCACGGCGTCGACGCTGATCGCGGCGCCGAGCGCGCCCTGGTCGTGGTGCAGGTCGACGCCCTTGACCTTGGTGTACGCGCCGTTGAGGGAGAAGCCCTCGTCGGGGTCGAAGCGGAAGGTGCGGATGCCGAAGGGCGTGCGGTGGGTGTCGGTGGTGCGGCCCCCGACGCGCAGCTCGGTGTGCAGGGTGTAGCGGTGCTCCGGGGTCGCGAAGTCCCACAAGAGGGGGTGGGGGACGGTCAGTTCGTGGGTCTCGGTGGCCTCGTCCGGGACGGCGGCGGTGGTGGCCGCGCGGGCGACGGTCCGGCCGTCCGGGGCGACGACGCGGGAGCGTACCTCCACGTCCGCGCCGGCGCCGGAGGCGTTCCGCACGGTGGTCCGCACCCTGACCAGCGCCCGGTCGGCGGAGACCTCCGGCGTGGTGACGTACGTGCCCCAGCGGGCCACGTGCACCGGCTCGGTGACGACCAGCCGGGCTTCGCGGTAGATTCCGCTGCCGGAGTAC
The DNA here is from genome assembly GCF_055581365.1 of Streptomyces sp. NPDC031445. Lineage (NCBI taxonomy): Bacteria > Bacillati > Actinomycetota > Actinomycetes > Kitasatosporales > Streptomycetaceae > Streptomyces > Streptomyces sp. NPDC031445. The sequence goes on along the minus strand of NZ_JBVIJO010000001.1, from coordinate 1,401,694 downwards.
CAGCGGCTGCTGGGCAGTTGGTTGAGGACCTCGACCGCGAGCACGTCGGCGGTGGTGCCGTCGGTGTGGACGAGGTCGGTGAGGTCGAAGGCGAAACCGGTGTAGCCGTAGGGGTGGTGGCCCACCTCGGTGCCGTTGCAGTAGACGCGGGCGTCCATGTAGACGCCGTCGAACTCGACCGAGATCCGCTTGCCGGCGCAGTCGCGCGGGAGGGTGAAGGCGAGCCGGTACCAGCCGAGCCCGCCCGGGAGGAAGCCGGTGCCGCTGGTGGTGCCGTGGTCGGTCGTGGGGGTCTGCTCGATGCTCCAGTCGTGGGGTACGGCGACCCGGCGCCAGGCCGAGTCGTCGTAGCCCGGCTCGGCGGCCCGGGCGTAGGCGCCGGCGGGGTCGGTGACGCCGTCCGGGTCGGCCAGGGCGAAACGCCAGCCGTCCGTGAGGGGTACGGTGCGGCGTTCCCCGGCGGCGTGCGCGCCGGCGGCGAGGGCGGCCGGAGCCGCGGAGAGGTTCAGGAGCGTCCCGGCCGCGGGCGCCGCCGTGGCGGCGGCCAGGACCGATCTGCGTGTGACCGACATGGGCGGCTCTCCCTCATCAGGGCCCAGAACTACTCACAACTGATCGCGAACAAACAGATTCTGACGCTCTGCCACACTCGATCGTCAAGGGTCCGGAACCGCAGGACTACCGTCGACGACTCATCGGCCGGATGTCCCCCTTGACCGTCCCCCCGGTGTGTTCGACGGGTCGGCCCGGCGGCCCGGATCGGCGCTCATGGGCGGGCACGAAGCACTAGGCTGGTACGCGAGTGGTGCCACCTGTTCACTGTGAGTGTGCGCTTGGGAGCGGCGACGATGAGCCGGGTCTATCCGTTCGACGATGCGGCGACGGCCCGGGCTGTCATCGGCCCCGACGGAACGCTGGTGGAGTGGAACGAGGGCGCCCGCCGCCTGCTCGGCCACCCGGCCGGCGCCGTCCTGGGCCGCCCCGCCGCCGAGCTGCTGGCCGGCGCCGGCACCCCGGTGCCGCCCACGGGCCCCCGCTGGGCGGGAATGGTCGGATTGCGCCACCGGGACGGCCGTACCGTCCCCGTCTGGCTGCTCGCCCACCACCGCCCGCCGCACGACGAGCACCCGGGTGGCTGGCTCGTGGTCACCCCGCTCCCCGGCACCGGTCCGCCCGGCGGGGACGACCCGCTCACCGGGGCGGGCCTGATCCAGTCGCCGTGCCCGGTCGCCGTGTACGACGACCGGCTGCGGCTGCGCCGGATGAACGAGGCGATGGCCGACGTCGTCGGGCTGCCCGAGGAGCGGGTACGGGGGCTGCGGCTCGCCGAGATTGGCGGCGGACCGCAGAGCGAGGAGCTGGAGGAGGACATGCTCCGGGTGCTGACCTCGGGCCGGCCCCTGGAGGTGCAGACCTTCATGCGGACCGGCGGCGAGGACCGGGCCCACGCCTGGCTCGCCAGCATGGCGCCGGTCCGGGACCCGGCCGGCCGGGTCCGGGGCGTGTGCCTGGCCGCGCACGACATCACCGACAACCACCGCGCCCGGCAGCGGCTGCAACTGCTCAACGAGGCCGGCGTGCGCATCGGGACCACGCTCGACGTCACCCGTACCGCGCAGGAGCTGGCCGACGTGTGCGTGCCCGCGCTCGCCGACTTCGTCACCGTCGATCTGCTGGACCCGCAGGAGTACGGCGGTGAGCCCCCGGCCCGCATCACCGCGCCGGTGCGGCTGCGCCGCGCCGCCCACCAGTCGGTGCTGCCGGGCCTGCCGGAGGTGGTGGTCCGGCCCGGGACGACGGAGGAGTACCCGGCCCTCTCCCCGCAGGCCGACTCGCTGACCGCGGGCCGCACGATCACCGCCAGCGTGTCCGCCGGTGACATGGACCGGTGGCTGACCTGGCACCCGGAGCGCGGCGAGCGGGTGCGGCGGTTCCGCATCCACTCCTCGATGTCGGTGCCGATCCAGGCACGCGGGCTCACCCTCGGGGTCGCGGTGCTCACCCGGCACCGCAGCCCCGACCCCTTCACCGCGGACGACGTGCTGCTGGCCGAGGAGATCACCGCGCGCGCGGCCGTCTCCATCGACAACGCCCGGCGCTACTCGCGCGAGCGGGAGACGGCGCTCGCACTCCAGCGCAGCCTGCTGCCCCGCTCGCTGCCGCGTACGGCCGCGCTGGAGGCGTCCTCCCGCTATCTGCCGGCGGCGCGCGCCGGCGTCGGCGGGGACTGGTTCGACGTGATCCCGCTGTCCGGGATGCGGGTCGCCATGGTCGTCGGGGACGTCGTCGGACACGGCATCCAGGCCTCGGCCACCATGGGCCGGCTCCGCACCGCCGTGCGCACCCTCGCCGACATCGACCTGGCCCCGGACGAGCTGCTCACCCACCTGGACGACCTGGTGCTGCGGCTGTCGGAGGAGGCCGGCGCGGAGGGCAGCCCGGGCGAGGTCGGCGCGACCTGCCTGTACGCCGTCTACGACCCGGTGTCCCGCCGCTGCGCGCTGGCCCGCGCCGGGCACCCGCCGCCCGTGCTGCTGCGGCCGGGCGGCCGGCCGCAGCTGCTCGACCTGCCCGCCGGTCCCCCGCTGGGCCTCGGCGGGCTGCCGTTCGAGTCCACCGAGGTGGACCTGCCCGAGGGCACCGTCCTCGCCCTGTACACGGACGGCCTGGTGCAGTCCCGGGAGCGGGACCCGGACGCCAGCCGCGAACTGCTGTACCGGGCGCTGGGGCAGGACGCGGCCTCCCTGGACGAGGCGTGCGACTGCGTGCTGCGCGCCCTGCTGCCGGGCGGGGCCGCACCGGACGACGTGGCGCTGCTGCTGGCCCGCACCCGGGGCCTGCCCGCCTCGCAGGTGGCGACCTGGGACATCCCCGCCGACCCGGCGCTGGTCGCGCCGATCCGCAAGCAGGTCGTGGACCAGCTGGACGCCTGGTCGCTGAGCGAGGCGACGTTCACGGCGGAGCTGGTGGTCAGCGAGCTGGTCACCAACGCCATCCGGTACGGGGCGCGGCCGATCCGGCTCCGGCTGATCCACGACACGACCACGCTGATCTGCGAGGTCTCCGACACCAGCCACACCGCGCCGCACCTGCGCCGGGCGAAGACGTTCGACGAGGGCGGCCGGGGACTGCTGCTGGTCGCCCAGCTCACCCAGCGCTGGGGCAGCCGGCACACCCCGGAGGGCAAGACGATCTGGGCCGAGCTGCCGCTGTACGAGGAGGACCAGTAGGCGCGGGGACGTTCCTCAGGAGGCGGCCAGCCACGGCCGCACCTGCTTGCGGGCCTCGTGCAGGCGGGACTTGAGGGTGCCGAGCGGGATGCCCGCGCGCTCGGCGGCCTCGGCGTAGTCCAGCTGGCAGATGTCCCGGTAGACCAGCGGCGCCACCAGGTGCGGATGCTCGCGCTCCAGCCGGTCCAGGGCCTCCAGCAGGTCCACCCGGGAGCCGGCGATGACGCTGGTGGTGCGCGGGTCGACGGCGTGTGCGGGCTCGATGGCCGCGGGCTGTTCGGCGGCCCGCCGCTTCAGCTCCCGGTACTTCTGCCGGCAGCAGTTGGCGACGACGGTGTACAGCCAGGTGCCGAAGCGGCTGCGGCCCTGGAAGCCGGTGATGTGCCGGGCGACCTGGAGCAGCACGTCCTGCGCCGCCTCCTCGGCGTCCTCCCGGCAGGGCAGGAAGCGCGCGCAGCGGCGCACCACCTCGGGCCGGATCCCGCTCAGCAGCCGGTCCAGGGCCTCGCTGTCGCCGGCGGCGGCGCGCCGGGCGAGGTCTTCCGTCGGCGCCTGGTCCTGCACGGACGGGCTCCCCTCCACGTCGATCCCAGGCCAGGCATGATAGTCGTATGCACCCCCTGGAGCGGATCGGCCGCCACCGCCTCGAACGGCCGCTGGGCAGCGGCGCCTTCGCCACGGTGTGGCTCGCGCACGACCCCGAGCTCCAGGCCCCGGTGGCGGTCAAGGTCCTCGCCGAGAACTGGTCGCACCGGCTCGACATCAGGGAGCGCTTCCTGTCCGAGGCGCGGCTGCTGCGCCGGGCCGGGTCGAGCCGGGTGGTGCAGGTCTACGACATCGGTGAACTCCCGGACGGCAGGCCGTACTTCGTGATGGAGTACGCCGCCGGGGGGACCCTCGCCGATCTGCCGGCCGGCGGCCCGCTGCCGGTGCGGGAGGCGCTCGCGCTGACCGCCGAGGCGGCGCGCGGTGCCGCCGCGCTGCACGAGGCGGGCATAGTCCACCGCGACATCAAGCCGACCAACGTGCTGCTGCACACCGCCCCGGACGGCACCCGGCGGGTGCTGCTGGCCGACCTGGGGCTGGCCAAGAGCCTCGCGCAGGCGTCGGTGCTGACCCTGGCGGCCGGTTCGGCGGGCTACCAGCCGCCGGAGCAGGCCGAGCCCGGCGAGGGCATCGACGAGCGGGCCGACGTCTACAGCCTGGGCGCGGTCGGCTACGAACTGCTCACCGGGACCGTGCCGGGCCCACCGGGGAAGGTGGTTCCGCCCCGGCGGCTGCGGCCGGACCTCGGCGCGGACGTGGAGCGGGTGCTGCTGCGCGCGCTGGAGCCGAACCGGGCGCGGCGCTGGCCGGGCGCGCTGGCGTTCGCCGGGGAGCTGGACCGGCTGGCCGCGGGTCCGTCGGGGCGGTCCGCGCGGCCCCTGGACAGGGTGCGCGGCCGGCTCAGCACCGTGACGCTGGCCGTGGCCGCGCTCCTCGCCGCCACCGCCGCCGCGGCGACGGTGACCGTGGCGCTGCACCGGGACGGCGGCACGGACGACGGGGTGCGTGTCGCGGACGCCACCGGGCGGGTGACCCTCAAGGTGCCCGCCGGCTGGGGTCGCGAGCTGCGCGACTCCGGCTGGGACCCGCACGCGCTCGGGCTGGCGGCGGGGCACGAACCGGGTCTCGTGGTGGCCGACGACCTGTCCCGCTGGTCCGATCCGAAGGCGGCCGTGAACGGGGTGTTCGTCGGGGCCGGCGGGCACGGCGACGTCACCGAGAAGGTGAGGGCGCTCGCGCATCCCGGCTGCCGCTACGCGGGCGCCCACAGCTTGACGGACACCGACTGGCACGGGCTGGTCCGGGCCTGGCGGCGCTGCCCGGACGGCGGCTCGATCACCGAGTCCGCGCTGGTCCCGGCGGGCGGGGCGGCGCGGCCGCAGGTGTACGTACAGGTGCGCGAGCGGGGCGACGGCGACGGGACCGACGGTGTGCTCCGTTCGCTGCGGGTGGCCTGAACAGGGGGCTTCCGGGGGGCGGAGCGGGGAAGAGAACCCGACAGAACCCGGCGCGTCCCGAACTTTTCCGGCGGTCCGTGCATCGGACGGAGAGGACGGCGCACCCGGCGCCGCAGGCACGCGTTCCCGTCGCGTGCCGTGACCTCCAGGAGTGTTGAGCGACATGGTGTACACCCCCCGGCCCGTCCCCCGGTCCGCGCGGCGCGGGGCCCTGCTCGTGGGCACGGCCGCCGTGCTGGGACTGCTGACCGCCTGCGGCGACGGCACGAACGCGCACGGCGAGGCCCCGGCCACCGTCCCGGGTACGGCCGCCCCCGCGACGGACGGCACGACGAGCCCGGCGCCGCCCGCCACCGCCTCCTCCGCCACCGGCACCGCCACCGGCTCGCCGGACGCCCCCCGGACGACGGCGTCCCCGGGCGGCAGCGCGGCCACGACCACCCCGGCCGCGGCGACCACCCGCTGCCACACCTCCGAGCTGCGCGCCTCCGTGGGCCGCAACGACCCGGGCGCCGGCCAGGAGAACTTCCCCGTGGTCCTCACCAACACCTCCGCCCGGACCTGCACCCTGCACGGCTATCCGGGCACGGCCTTCGTGGGCGGCTCCGGCGGCCGGCTCGGTCCGGACCCGCAGCGGTCCCCGGGCACCCCGGTGACCGTCAGGCTCAGGCCCGGACAGAGCGCCTGGGCGGGGCTGACCTTCTCCAACCCGGGGGTCAGCGGGGCGAAGACGGCCACGCCGGCCACGCTGCTGGTGACCCCGCCGGACGAGCGGGACCAGTTGAAGGTGGCCTGGAAGGGCGGGCCGGTACCGGTCTCCGGGAACTCCTCGACCGTCCGTCTGACGGTGTTCAGCCCCGGCGCCGGGCCCTCCTGACCCGGCGTCCCCCCGCGCGGACCCCGCTGTCACTCCCCCGGGGCGGCGGGGTCCGTCACGCCGGCGCGGCCTCGTTCGTCATGCCGGCGCCACGACTGTCACAGGACGGCAACAGCCGCCGTGGGCCGCGATCTTTTCCCGTCCCCCGGTCATCGAACCCGGTCGACCGCACAGCGAAGTGGCCCCCACCAGGGGTCCGACCAGGGAATCGGGGAGAAGATGAGCGGGATCTCACGCAGGCGGGTGCTGACGGCGGGGGCGGCGGCGGGCGCCCTCGGCACACTGGCCGCCTGCTCCTCCGGCACCGGCATCAGGACCGGCGGACCGGACCCGGCGGACGGGAAGGGCACCGCGCAGGCCCGGCCGGTGAAGCCGATCGGCGACGGCTCCACCGCCGACACCGGCGCCCAGCCGCACCAGCCGAAGCCGGAGCGGCTGCGTCCGGGCCGGCGGCCCCCGCAGTTCGTGGTGTTCTCGTGGGACGGCGCGGGCGAGCTGAGCAACAAGCTGTTCTCCCGGTTCCGCAAGGTGGCCGCCGACCACGGCGCCGCGATGACGTTCTTCCTCAGCGGCATCTACACGCTGCCCGAGTCCAAGAAGCACCTGTACCGGCCGCCGCAGCACCCGGTCGGCGCCTCCGCGATCGGCTACCTCGCCGACCGGCACATCCACGCCACGCTCCAGCAGGTGCGCGCGGCCTGGCTGGAGGGACACGAGATCGGCACCCACTTCAACGGGCACTTCTGCGGCGCGACCGGTGTGCGCAACTGGTCCCCGGCCGAGTGGCGCAGCGAGATCGACCAGGCGGTGGACTTCGTGACGAAGTGGAAGACCAACACCGGGTTCACCGACCTCCAGCCCCTGCCCTTCGACTACCGCAAGGAGCTGATCGGTGGCCGCACCCCCTGTCTGGAGGGCCAGGCCCGGCTGCTGCCCACCGCCGCCGCGCTCGGCTGGAAGTACGACGCCAGCTCCCCCGGCGGCCTCCAGGTCTGGCCGGGCAAGGTGCAGGGCGGCAGACTCTGGGACTTCCCGCTCCAGTCCATACCGTTCGCCGGCCACTCCTTCCAGGTCCTCTCGATGGACTACAACATGATGTTCAACCAGTCCGGCGGCAACCCGCTCGGCGACCGCGCGCGGTACGACACCTGGCGCGTCCAGGCCCGCGACACCTACCTGGCCGGTTTCCGGCGGGCCTACGAGTCCAACCGCGCGCCCCTGTTCGTCGGCAACCACTTCGAACGCTGGAACGGCGGCATCTACATGGACGCCGTCGAGGAGGCGATCGGGAGGATGGCCGCCTACGACGACGTGCGGTTCGTGTCCTTCAGACAGCTCGTGGCCTGGCTGGAGGCGCAGGACCCGGCGGTGCTGCGCAAGCTGCGCACGCTGGCGCCCGGACAGTCCCCGCAGGGCGGCTGGGCGGAGTTCCTGGGCGCGGCGGGCGCCGGGGCGTCGTAACCGGCTCAGGAACATCTGTTTTCATGGGCGGGCACCCGCACAACCACTCCGGAAGGACCCGCCCTGAACACCGCGCTCGCCGAGGCGTTGTCCGCCGTCCTGCTGGTCGCCGTGCTGGCCTGGGCCGTCGTGCGGCCCTTCGGCTGGCCGGAGGCGGTCATGGCCGTGCCCGCCGCCGGCATCGCCGTCGCGACCGGCGCGATCTCCCTCGGCCACGCGCGGGCCGAGGCGGAGCGGCTCGGCCCGGTGGTCGGGTTCCTGGCGGCCGTCCTGGTGCTCGCCCACTTCTGTGACGTGGAGGGGCTGTTCCAGGCGTGCGGGGCCTGGACGGCGCGGTGGGCGGCGGGCCGTCCGGTGCGGCTGCTGACGGCGGTGTTCGCACTGGCCTCGCTCATCACCGCCGTCCTCAGCCTGGACGCGACGATCGTGCTGCTCACGCCGGTGGTCTTCGCCACGGCCGCGCGGACCGGCGTCCGGCCCAAGCCGCACGTCTACGCCTGTACGCACCTGTCGAACACGGCGTCACTGCTGCTGCCGGTGTCCAACCTGACGAACCTGCTGGCGTTCGCGGCGAGCGGGCTGAGCTTCACCCGGTTCGCGGCGCTGATGGCGCTGCCGTGGCTGGCCGCGATCGGCGCCGAGTACCTGGTGTTCCGGCGGTTCTTCGCCCGGGACCTGGCGGCGGCGGCCCCGGCGGACCGGGACACCGGTGAGCCGCCCGAGCTGCCCCTGTTCGCGCTGGTGACCGTGGGCTGCACGCTGGCCGGGTTCGTGGTGGCCTCGGCGTTCGGCGTGGAGCCCGCGTGGGTGGCCGCGGCGGGCGCGCTGGTGCTGGCCGGGCGTGCGCTGGTGCGCCGGAAGGCGGGTCCGCTGACCGTCGTACGGGCGGCGGCCCCGGCCTTCCTCGCGTTCGTGCTGGCGCTGGGCATCGTGGTGCGGGCGGTGGTCGACAACGGGCTCGCGGACGTGCTCGGGCGGGTGCTGCCGGGCGGCACCGATCTGCCCGCGCTGCTCGGGATCGCCGCGCTGGCCGCCCTGCTGGCCAACCTGATCAACAACCTGCCCGCCGTGCTGGTCCTGCTGCCCCTGGCGGCGCCCACCGGACCGGGGGCCGTCCTGGCCGTGCTGCTCGGCGTGAACATCGGCCCCAACCTCACCTACGCCGGGTCGCTGGCGACGCTGCTGTGGCGGCGGATCGTCCACCAGCACGAGCACGACGTGGACCTGCGGGAGTTCACCCGGCTCGGACTGCTCGCCGTGCCCTCCTCCCTCGCCGTGGCGGTGGTGGCACTGTGGGGGTCGCTGCGCATCATGTGAGGGGCAGTGAGCGACAGGAGGCCGAATGCGCGTGATCGCCTGGCTCGTGGAAGGCACCTGGCCCGCCTGCGTGGACGCGGTGCGCGCCCACGCGCCGCGGGACGCCGAGGTGGTGCTGCTCCATGTGAGCGGACCGGACGTGCCGGCGGTGGCGCACGGGGCCTTCGCCGGACTGCTCGGGCGGCGCGGCCACGACCCGGGCGACCGCCTCGAAGCGCTCGGCGGCACGTCGGCGACCGCCCTGCTCGGCGCGGCGGCCGAACGGCTGGGCCGGCCCTGCGTGCGCGAGGAGCGGTCGGGCCGGGTCGAACGGGAGGTCGTGGCCGCCGCCGAGGGTGCCGGGCTGCTCGTGCTGGCGCGGGACGGGGACCGCTCCCGGCTGGGTCCGCGGAGCCTCGGCCCCGCCGTCCGCTTCGCCGTCGACCACGCGCCCTGCCCGGTCCTGCTGGTCTGGCCGGAACCGGCCCCGCGCCTGGACACGATCCCGCCACCGCCGCCGCACCACCCGTGAGTCAGCCGCGGTGGCGTCCCGCGGGCCGCCCGCCGTCACGGCCGGTGCGGCGTCCGGGTCGGGACCGGCGTCCTGCCGCCGTCCCAGTCGACGTTCTCCATCCGCAGGTCCGGGTGGGCGGTGTCGATGGCCCAGCGCTGGGCGGTGCCCGCGACGCGGGTCTTGAGCACGAGGGCGCCGGAGCCGTCGGTGGCGGCCGGGGTGAGGGCCAGCTCCTGGCCGGAGCGCGGTACCAGGGCTCCGTGGGCGGTGAAGTCGTAGTGGAGGTCGCGGGCGGCCTCGCCGGTGGCCGTGCACGGGGCGAGGCGCACGGAGTAGCCGAGGCGGGAGTCCAGGCACAGGTCGCGGGCGGCGGCGCTGCGCAGCAGACCGTCGCTCTCGTACGTCCACTGCTGGGCCGGGGCGGCGGAGCAGTCGGCGAGTTCCGTCTCGGCGCCCCGGACGGCCTTGTCGCCGACGACTCCGACGCACAGGCCGGAGGCGAGGTTGCGCAGCCGGCCCCGCAGGGCGCCCTGGCCCTGGGTGTGCCGGCCGGCCCAGGAGGGGCCCGGGGAGGCGGCGTCCCCGCCCGGCGCGCGGGAGGGCGCCCCGGCGGCACCGGACGCCGGCACGTCGTCGGAGCCGAGCGCCGACCACAGCGCCAGGGGTACGACGACCAGACCGCTGACGGTGAGGACGGCCAGCGCGAGGTTCCGGCGCCGGGCCCGGCGGGCGGCGCGCTGGACGGAACGGCGGGAGACGGGTCCGGAGCCGTCCGTGCCGGGGGCGGTGACGGGGCCGGCGGGCGTGCGGCGCCGGGCGCCGCGCGCGCCGGAGACGGCGGCCACCAGGCGCTCGACGCCTTCGGCGGCGGCCGAGGAGGCTCGGCCTAGGCGGCGGACGGGGAACGCATCACGGCCCGCGTCCCGCGCGCCCGGTTCGCCGTACCCGGTGCCGTCGACCACAGCGGAGGAGGCTTCCCGTCCCCGCCGCACACGCGACGCACCACGCCCCGCCGACCGCCGGGCGCCGCCCGCACCCGGGACCCCCGCGCCGGTGTCGTCCGTGCCCTCGGCAATGGTGGACCGTGCTCCTCCCGGGCGGCGGTCGGACGACGCGCGGCGGTGGGCCGGGCGGCCGGGGGCGGGCCCCCCGCCCGGTGCGGCGGAGCCGGCCCGGGCGAAGTCCTCCCCGGCCCGGGGGCGCGCGGGCGCGACGGTGACGGCGGCCGGGGCCGGCGGCTCCTGCGTGTCCGCCGCCCGGGACTCCAGGTAGCCGGAGGCTCCCCAGCCAAGGACCGCCTCGGCGAGTGCGAGGGCCAGTCCGTCGTCGAAGCGGGCGAGCTGGTCGGCGGTCCGGGCGCAGTGGGAGCAGCCGGCCAGGTGCTGTCGCAGGTCGGGGTCGATGTCGGTGCCGCCGCGCCGGAAGGTCACGTCGAGCATGCGCACATAGCGCTGGCAGTCGTCCTCGGGCGCGAGTTCGCGGTGCGCCTGGAGGCATTCCTCCCGCAACCGCTCGCGGGCCCGGCGCAGTTCGACGCGGGCGCCGTCCTCGTCCAGGCCGAGCAGCGCGGCGGGCACGGCCAGCGGTTCGGCCTCGGCCTCGGTGTGCCACAGCAGGGCGCGGGAGGTCTCGGGGACCCGCTGGAACGCGCGGGACAGCAGCCGCCGGCCGGGGGGCGGCAGCAGCCGGGCCGAGGCCGTCTCGCCGGTGCCGTGCCCGGAGCGCAGGGCCGGGTGCAGCAGCTCCCGGCGGTCGTCGGTGTCCCACTCGGCCGCGATCCGGCGGACGGCGACCAGGACCTGGGGCCGCCAGGCGGCGGTCGGGCCGGACTGCCGGAGGGAGGCGCCGAAGAGCCGGGTGAAGGCGGCGGTGGTGAGCATGCCGGCGGCACGCGGTCCGTCGGTGCACAGCCGGGCGTAGGCGAAGGCCGCCGCCCAGTGCCGGTCGAGGAGTTCACCGACGGGGTGCGGGGCGGGCGACGCTCCCGTCCACTTTCTGAGTTCGGCGCTGAGCTGCTCGTCCGACAGGCCTGCGTCGGTCACGGCCGAATTCCTCCAGGGCATTACCGGAAATAGTCCGTACCAGACGGTACGGCGAGGTCATGGCAGCTCGACGTCCGCCTGAGGCGGCACTTTCGCACAGCCGGAGACACCGGAACAAGCGATCTCCCGATTCTCGGGATTTCCCACCCGGCTTTTCCTCTGTTGACATTTCGTCAAGGGCCGCCATTTCCTCCCTTTACCGCTGATCACCCGCCCGGCAGGCCCCGGACCGCACCGCACCGGCCGGTCAGTGGCCGCTGATCTCGTGCGGCGTGTACGGCCGCTCCAGTTCCTCGATCTCCTTCTCGCTGAGCTTCAGTTCGACGGCGGCCACCGCGTCCTCGATGTGGTGCGGCTTGGCTGCGCCGACGATCGGTGCCGCCACGGTGTCCTGGTGCAGCAGCCAGGCGAGGGCCACCTGGGCGCGCGGTACGCCCCGTTCGCCGGCGATCCGGGTGACGGCCTCGACGATCGCGTGGTCGCTCTGCAGATAGAGCCGGCTGCCGAACTCGTCGTGCTCGCTGCGCTCGGTCACCGCCCCCCAGTCACGGGTGAGCCGGCCACGGGCGAGCGGGCTCCACGGCAGCACGCCGACGCCCTGGTCGGCGCAGAGGGGCAGCATCTCCCGCTCCTCCTCGCGGTAGAGCAGGTTGTAGTGGTTCTGCATGGACACGAACTTGGTCCAGCCGTGCCGCTCGGCGGTGTACTGCGCCTTGGAGAACTCCCACGCGTACATCGAACTCGCCCCGATGTAGCGGACCTTGCCCGCCTTCACCAGGTCGTGCAGCGCCTCCATCGTCTCCTCGACGGGGGTCGCGTGGTCGTAGCGGTGGATCTGGTACAGGTCGACGTAGTCGGTGCCGAGGCGGCGCAGGCTGTGGTCGATCTCGCTCATGATGGCCTTGCGGGACAGGCCGGCCCCGTTGGGACCCGGCCGCATCCGGCCGTGCACCTTGGTGGCGAGCACGATCTCGTCGCGGTGGGCGAAGTCCCGCAGCGCCTTGCCGACGATCTCCTCGCTGGTGCCGTCGGAGTAGACGTTCGCGGTGTCGAAGAAGGTGACGCCCGCCTCCAGCGCCTGCCGGATCAGCGGGCGGGACGCCTCCTCGTCCAGGGTCCACTCGTGCGTGCCGCGGTCCGGCACTCCGTAGGTCATGCAGCCCAGACAGATCCGCGAGACGTCCAGGCCGGTGGAACCGAGCTTCACGTACTGCATCGTTGCTGCTCCTGCCTTCGGGACGATGGTCACGGCCGAGCCTACGGCCTGCGGCCGGGGCCGACTTGACGTCCGGAGCGTACGGGCGATGTGATCTTTTCACGTCCGCGCCGCCCGGCGCGGGCAGGACGGAGCGGACGTGCCCCCGACACGTGTTCACGGCGCCACGGGTGCGCGCACGGCCCTGGGCGCCCTGGCGGCGGCCCTGGTCGTCGCGGTGACGGCGCTGTCCGGGTGCGCCTCCGGCGAGCAGCGGGAGGGGGACGGGGCGCCCCGCACCACGCTGCGGCTGCCCCCGCGGCACGCCGGGTTCGACTACCAGATCGGCGGTGCCTATCCCCCGCCCGCGGGCGTGCGGATCGTCAGCCGCGACCGGTCGGACTCCCCCGCGCGGGGCCTGTACAACATCTGCTACGTCAACGCCTTCCAGGCCCAGCCCGCCGAGCGCTCCTCCTGGCCGGCCGACCTGCTGCTGCGCGACGCGCGGGGCCGGGTCGTCGTCGACGAGGACTGGAACGAGCCGCTGCTCGACATCGGCACCCCGGCCAAGCGGGAGCGGGTCGCACGGCGGGTGGACGACTGGATCGACGGCTGCGCGGACAAGGGCTTCGACGCCGTCGAGCCCGACAACTACGACAGCTACACCCGCTCCCGCGGGCTGCTCACCGCGTCCGACGCGACGGCCTTCATGCGCCTGCTGTCCCGGCACGCGCACACCCGGCGGCTGGCCGTCGGGCAGAAGAACACCGCGGAGCTGGCCGGCCGGCGCGCGCGGGCCGGTCTGGACTTCGCGGTGACGGAGGAGTGCGGGCAGTACGACGAGTGCGAGGTGTACGCGAAGGCGTTCGACGACCGGGTGGTGGACATCGAGTACACCGACGCCGGGCTGCGCGCGGCCCGCGCCCGCTGGGGCAATCGGCTGAGCATCGTCCGCCGGGACCGGGACGTGTCCACGCCGGGCAGCGCGGGGTACGTCCGCGAGGTGCGCTGACGCGGCGGTGGCCGTCCGGCGGTACGGCGGCCCGTCGGTCCGGGCGCCGTACCGCCGGGCGGTCGTCAGCCGGTGCCGTCCCGGACGGTGATCGCGCTGACCGGGCAGGCGCGGGCCGCCGCCCGGACCATGGGGTCGCCGCCGCCGTCCTCGTGTCCGGGCACGAGTGTGCTGTAGCCGTCGTCGTCCTGGGTGAAGACGCCCGGCGCGGCCAGCGCGCACTGCCCGGCGCCGATACAGACGTCCTTGTCGATGTCGATGTGCATGAGCAGAGCCTCTTACCAGGTCACGGGGAGTTCCAGCATTCCTTGGATCGTGTCGCCGGGTTTGAAGGGAATCTCCTGCGCCGGCGCGGCCAGCCGCAGCTCCGGCAGCCGGGTGAACAGGCTGCCGAGGGCGATCTCCAGTTCCGCGCGGGCCAGGTTCTGGCCCAGGCACTGGTGGATGCCGAAACCGAAGGCGACGTGGTGGCGGTCGGAACGGTGGAAGTCCAGGGCGTCGGGGTCGTCGTACACGGACGTGTCACGGTTGATCACGGACGTCCCGAAGAGCACGCCGTCACCGGCCCGGATCGTGGTGCCGTCGATCTCGATGTCCTCCAGCGCCACCCGCTGGAGCCCCTCCGCGATGGACAGCATCCGCATCAGCTCCTCCACGACGGCGGGCAGCAGCGCCGGGTCGGCGCGCAGCTCGGCCAGCCGGCCGGGGTGCCGGAGCAGGGTGTAGGTGCCGAGGGAGATCATGTTGGCGGTGGTCTCGTGGCCGGCGACCAGCAGGATCATGGCCAGCGACAGGACGTCGGCGCGGTCCAGCTCCCCCGTGCGCAGCCGGTCGTGGACCAGCTCGTCGAGGATGCCGTCGCCGGGCTCGGCCTCCCCCGCCTTGGCGTCGATCAGTCCGCCGAGGTAGTCCTCCAGCCGGTTGCGGGCCTCAACCGTGTCGGCGGCCGTCGGACCGCGCAGCAGCCGGCGGGACTGCTCCTCGAAGAACTCGTGGTCGGCGTACGGCACGCCGAGCAGGCCGCAGATCACCATCGACGGCACGGGCAGCGCGAAGGCGGAGACCAGCTCGGCGGGCGGGCCCTGGGCGATCATCGTGTCCAGCAGTTCGTCCACGATTCCCTGGATCCAGGGGCGCAGCGCCGCCGCGCGTTTGACGGTGAACGACGGGATCAGCATCCGCCGCTGCCGGTGGTGCTCGGGGTCGTCCACCCCGAGCAGGGCTACCCTGCGGTCGCGGCCGGCCTCGAAGCGGGGCGTGGGCACGGGAAAGCCGGGGCGGCGGCGCTCGGTGGACAGGCGGGGGTCGGCGAGCAGGGCGCGGGCGGTGGAGTAGCCGGTGACCAGCCAGACCTCGCGGCCGTCGTAGAGGGTGACGCGGGACAGGGGGTGCCCGTCGCGCAGCGGGCCGTAGCCGGTGGGCGGATGGTAGGGACAGGTGCGGTCCTGGGGGAAGGCGACGGGGGCGGGCGGGGCAGCCGGGCCGGTGATGTCCGTCAGTTCCGTCATGGAAAGACCTCGCAGACGAAGAGGTGCGTCGTGCCGATCTTCATTAGATGCCCCAGGCACCTATGGGTCGACGCCAAGTTCGGCCACATGGGTGACCTTCGTCATCTGGCCGAAGTACCCGGGGTCCGACCGGCGGAAACC
This sequence comes from Streptomyces sp. NPDC031445, assembly GCF_055581365.1. Classification (NCBI taxonomy): domain Bacteria; kingdom Bacillati; phylum Actinomycetota; class Actinomycetes; order Kitasatosporales; family Streptomycetaceae; genus Streptomyces; species Streptomyces sp. NPDC031445. Next base: position 1,386,415 of record NZ_JBVIJO010000001.1, on the reverse strand, counting down.
GGCCACGGCCACGCGCGCCGCACGGGTGCCGCGGCCGGTGTCCGCCTCGCCGCGCCTCGTCACGGCACCCGGACGTCGCGCTCCGCGGGGGCGAAGGCACGGGCGACGGCGAGGCTGTCCTCGTACACGTGGTGCCGTACGACCAGGCCCTCGCGGACGGTGAGGTGCAGGGCGAACCGGGCGGCGTAGGCGCGTCCCGTCGGGGCGGCGGTCTGCCGGATGACGCCGAGCACGACCGCGACCTCGCCGTCGGCCAGGACGCGCTCGATCGTGGTGCCGGCCCCCTCGGGCACGTGGTGCGCGGCCAGCTCACGGTAGTGGGCGGCGGCGTCGGCGCGGGTGGAGCGGTGCCGGATCCACGGGGTGTCGGCGCGGCCGTGCTCCTCCTCGGGCCAGTCCAGCCGCCAGTCGCAGCCCTCCGCGTACAGCTCGGCGATCCGCTCCGGATCGCCCTGGCCGATCCTGTCGAGCAGTTCCAGGACGACGGCGCGGGTCGCGGCGGTGCGGTCTGCGGACATGGGTGGTTCCCTCCCGGGGTGGGCACTGATCGGGACGCGGACCACTGTGCCGTGCGCGGCGGCGCGGCGCGATGACCTCGGAGGTCATCACCGCGGCCGCAGAGGTGATCAGCGGGGAGCGGCGGTCACCCCGTCGGCGCAGTCGGAGCGCGGTACGGATGATTCGCGGCGTCACCGGCGTTGTCCCGGTGGCAGGCAGCCGTTTGGACCGACGAAGGGAACGGAATCCCATGCCTCTTGAGGGCGAGTACGAGCCCAGCCCGACGCAGTGGGTGCGCGAGCAGGTCGAGTTGTACGAGAGCTCGGGCGGGACGAAGGGGACGACGCTGCTCGACACCGGGCTGCCGGTGATCGTGCTGACCACGCGGGGCGCGAAGAGCGGGAAGATCCGCAAGACGCCCCTGATGCGGGTGGAGCACGAGGGCAGGTACGCGGCGGTCGCTTCCCTCGGCGGCGCGCCCAAGCATCCGGTCTGGTACTTCAACGTGAAGTCCGACCCGCACGTCGAGTTGCAGGACGGCCCGGTCAAGCGGGACATGCGGGCCCGGGAGGTCACCGGGGCCGAGAAGACCGAGTGGTGGGAGCGCGCGGTGGCCGCGTACCCGGCGTACGCGGAGTACCAGACGAAGACGTCCCGGGACATCCCGGTCTTCGTGCTGGAGCCGCTCGACGAGAGCTGATTCAGGCCGGGAACCCCCCCCGGATTCAGAAAAATCTGTTCCGGGGAGGTGTGAACCGGCCTCACGACGGGCACTCGTGCGTCAGGCCCCGCCGCGTTCCCCCGTCGCGGCGGGGCTCTCTCGTGCCTCGCCCGCCGGCCGGTCGGTCACGTCGAAGAAGATCTGGTCGGCCTCGGGGAACGTCCGGGCGAGGGACCTCTTGATGCGCACGGCGACCTCCTCGACGCGCTCGCTGTCCATGCCAGGCGCCAGGTCGACGCGGGCGGCGACCAGCGTGGAGTCGAGGCCCATCTTCATCGTGAACAGCGCCTCCACACTGTCGATCTCCGGCTGCGCCCGCAGCAGCGCGCGGATCCTGCCGCTCAGCTCCGGGTCGGCGGCCTCCCCGATCAGCTGGGCGCGGGCGTCCCGGCCGAGCCGGTAGGCGACGTAGACGAGGAGCACGCCGATCGCCAGCGAGGCGGACGCCTCCCAGACGACCTGCCCGGTCACCATGTGCAGCGCCATGCCGATCATGGCGAGGGTCACGCCGAGCACCGCCGTGCCGTCCTCGGCGACCACCGTGCGCAGCGCCGGGTCGCGCAGCGCGCCGAGGCCGCCGCCCTGCCGCCGCACCTGGTGCAGGGCCCGCAGCAGTGACAGGCCCTCGGCGAGCAGGGCCACGCCCAGCACGATCAGGCCCGCCACATAGCCGCTGAACTTCTCCTCGGCGCCGTTGCGCAGCGCCTCGACGCCCTGGAAGAAGGAGAAGCAGCCGCCCATGACGAAGATGCCCACGGCGGCCAGCAGGGACCAGAAGAAGCGCTCCTTGCCGTAGCCGAAGGGGTGCCGGGCGTCGGCGGGGCGGCGGCTGCGGCGCAGGGCGGCCAGCAGGAAGACCTCGTTGAGGCTGTCCGCGACCGAGTGCGCGGCCTCCGACAGCAGCGCGGGCGAGCCCGCGAGGACGCCGCCCACCGCCTTGGCGACGGCGATCACCAGATTGGCGGCGAGCGCCACGAGGACGGTGATCCTGGTGTGCCGGTCGCCCTTGGCACCGGCCCGCCCGTCGTCATCGTGCGCGGCACCGGGCTCGCCGTCCTGGGCGTGCGCCGCCGACGCTTCCGCGTGCGACGCGTGGGACGGCGATGCCGTCCGGTCGGTGGCGCGGTCCGCGGGTTCCGTGGCGCGGCCCGCGGCGTGTACCCGCCGCCGCGCGCCACCTCCGGCCTCCGCCCGCGCCGGGCTGCCGTCCGCCTCCGCCCGCGCCGGGGTGCCGTCCGGAGCCTCAGCCCGTGCCGGTATGCCATCCGGGGCTTGCTCCCGTTGCGGCGCGCCGTCCGGGGCCGGGGCCCGCGCCGGTACTCCGTCCGGGGACTGCCCCAGCGCTGGCGCGCGATCCGATGTCCGCACCCGCGCCGCGCTGCCGTCCCGAGCCTCCGCCCGTACTGGCACGCCGTCCGGGGCCTGCGCCCGCGCCGAGCTGCCGTCCGGGGCCTGCGCCCGCGCCGGGCCGCCGTCCCGAGCCTCAGCCCGTACTGGCACGCCGTCCGGGGCCTCCGCCCGCGCCGGGCCGCCGTCCGGAGCCTCAGCCCGTGCCGGTACGCCGTCCCGAGCCTCAGCCCGTACTGGCACGCCGTCCGTGGCCTCCGCCCGCGCCGGGCCGCCGTCCGGAGCCTCAGCCCGTGCCGGTACGCCGTCCCGAGCCTCAGCCCGTACTGGCACGCCGTCCGGGGCCTCCGCCCGCGCCGAGCTGCCGTCCGGGGCCGGGGCCCGTGTCGGTACGCCGTCCGGGGGCTGCGCCCGTGTCGGGGTGCGGTCCGGGGTGTCGGACGGGTGTGTTCTGTCGTCCTCGGCCGTTCGTGCGGCCGGCTCGTGTTCCGAGGATGTCCCGCTCATCTCTCGCCGGTTGCCCCCGACCGGGCCGCTCACACCGTGCCGGTCGGCTGAAACGGGGAACGCGGTGGCCAGGACCACCCGTTCGGCGAGGAGGAGACATGAGCGGCGACGGCAACCGTGCCTACGGACACCGGACCTTCAGCCGGTCCAGGAGCCACTTCCAGGACCGGATCACCGCCGACGGCCGGGACGGCTGGCCGGTCGAGGCGGGCCGCTACCGGCTGGTGGTCTCCCGCGCCTGTCCGTGGGCGAGCCGCGCGGTGATCTCGCGCCGGCTGCTGGGTCTGGAGGACGCGCTCTCGATGGCGGTCACCGATCCGGTCCAGGACGACCGCAGCTGGCGGTTCACCCTGGACCCGGACGGCCGGGACCCGGTGCTCGGCATCCGGTTCCTCAGCGAGGCCTACGACAAGCGCGAGACCGGCTACCCCGGCGGGGTGAGCGTGCCCGCGCTCGTGGACGTCCCCAGCGGGCGGCTGGTCACCAACGACTACCAGCGCATCACCCTGGACCTGGCCACCGAGTGGACGGCCCTGCACCGCGCGGGCGCGCCGGACCTGTACCCGGCCGGCCGGCGCGACGAGATCGACGAGGTGATGGCCGAGGTCTACGAGGACGTGAACAACGGGGTGTACCGGGCCGGGTTCGCCACGCACCAGAAGGAGTACGAGGAGGCGTGCACGGCGGTGTTCCGGCGGCTGGAACTGCTCGGCGAGCGGCTGTCCGGACAGCGGTATCTGGTCGGTGACACCCTCACGGAAGCGGACATCCGGCTGTTCACCACGCTGGTGCGGTTCGACGCGGTCTACCACGGCCACTTCAAGTGCAACCGCTGGAAGCTGGTGGAGCACCCGGTGCTGTGGGCGTACGCGAGGGACCTGTTCCAGACGCCGGGCTTCGGTGACACCGTGGACTTCGACCACATCAAGCGGCACTACTACCGGGTGCACACCGGTATCAACCCGACCGGCATCGTGCCGCTCGGCCCGGACCTCGGCGGCTGGCTGAGCCCGCACGGCCGCGCCGAGCTGGGCGGCCGGCCGTTCGGTGACGGCACACCGCCGGGTCCGGTGCCCCCGGGCGAACGGGTGGCCCCGCAGGGTCGGCCCGCATGAGGGCCGGATGACGAGGAAGTAGTCACACATGGCCAAGAACAAGAAGAAGAAGCTCCCTCTCGCCTATCAGCCGGTGGGATTCGTACTCAGCTGGGCGGGCGGCGCGCTGGCCGGTATGGCCTTCCGCAAGGCGTGGATGGCGATCCGGCACGAGGAGGACGCCCCCGACGCCCTGGACCAGGACCGCGGCTGGGGCGAGATCCTGCTGGCCGCCGCGGTCCAGGGCGCCATCTTCGCGGTGGTGCGCAGCGCCGTGGACCGCACCGGCGCGAAGGCCATCGCCCGGACGACAGGCGTGTGGCCGGCGACCGACAAGGGCGGCCGGGACTGACCGGACCGGCCCACCCCCGCCCCGGCGTCCCGGCCGGCCACGGCCGCGGCGCCGGGGCGCACCCCTGCCCCGGCGCCACCGCGGCCGGTCCGCCCCGCTTCGCCTCGGTCAGCCCTGCTTCGGCGCCGTCGGCGGCACCAGGCGCAGGGTGAAGGAGTGGCCGGCCGGGTCGGCGTAGCCCCGTTCCTCGTACGGGCCCGCCGCGTCCCTCGTCTCGATCGGGCGGCCGCCGAGTCCCACCACGCGTCGCTCGGCCTCGTCCAAGTCCTCGACGAGGAAGTCCAGATGGGCCTGGAGGGAGTTCTCCGGGCGCGGCCAGCTGGGCGGCGTCGCGTTGACGTCGCGCCGGAAGGCCAGCCGCACGCCGTCGGCGCCCCTGATCTCCACGAGGTTGGCGGACGCGCTGACCCGCTCCCCCTCCAGCAACTCACGGTAGAACTCGGCGAGTTTCTCGGGCTCGGCGCAGTCCAGCACGACCACGCCCGCTTTCACCAGTGTCATGGGTCCTCCCGGGAAGTGTCCTCTTCCCAGCGGATATCCCCGGCCCCCGGATTCAGTCGGCGGGCAGCCACTGTCCGTCGCGCATCAACTCCCGCCCGCGCAGCTCGTTCTCCTCACGCCAGGCCTGGATCCGCTCCGGGAAGACCCTGAAGTACAGGTAGCGGGCGGCCAGTCGGCGCGGGTCGAACCCGGTCTTCCCGGCGAAGACCTCGGCGTCCTCCTCGGGCAGGTCCTCGGGTGTCACCGCGCGGACGCCGCCGTCGACCAGGACGACGTCCCGGGTGGGGCCGATGCCGAGGCGGGCGCGGCCGGTGGCCACGAGGTTGCGGCCGGTGGGGCTGTCCGCCGGGGTGGCGATCAGCAGGCAGCTGCCGTCCCACACGAACGACAGCGGCACGAGGTACGGCGCCGCACCGTCGGGGCCGGCGGTGGCGACCCAGGCGTCCACGTCGTGCTCCAGTCGGTGCAGGGTGTCCTTCTTGCGCTGTCCGGCGGTGCGGGCGGGGGGCGGGGTCATGGCGTACGGCCTCCTCGGCGTGATGGTCCCGATCAGTGTGGCCGTGGGCCCCGGTCCCCGCACGGAGTCGCCCGGGGCGTGTCCGGGCGGGCCGGAGCGGATCGGCGGGTCGGCCGTTCCCGGCCGGTCAGTCGCACCCCACGCCCTGCTTCACCCGCGGCCACGCCTCCACCCCGTGGCCCGTGCGGACGTACGCCGTGTCCTCGTCCGCCGTCAGCCACAGCCGCCGGTCGCGGAAGTGGTACCCGGTGTCCCGGGCGTCGGCGGGCATGGGGACCTTCGCGCGGTAGGGCGCCCGGAGCAGTCCGTCCCGGCCCAGCACGCCCTCGGGGTCGCGTGCGTAGGTCCGGCCGTCCAGGGTGAGGAAGTCGGCGGACTGCCAGCCGCAGTGCTCCGGCCCCGGCGAGCCGTGCAGCCGGGACACCGGCACCCTGCGGCCCGCGCGGTCGGTCCAGATCTGCCAGTCCGTGGTGGCGGTGAAGCTCTCGGGGAGTTCGGCCGGGTCGCAGGAGGCGTACGTCTCCGGGCCCCAGCCGGGCCGCCCCTTCTGGTCCCTGGCCACCACGACCGCCACTTTGGTGCGGCCGTCCACGTCGTAGGAGTACAGGACCCGGTCCGCCTCCTCGCGTTCCACGCGGTATCCGTGGTCGGGCACTTCGGGCTGGACCATGCGGAAGTACAGGGCCAGCCCCTCCTGCGGGGTGTCCCCGCCGTCGGACCCGCTCCACCCGTCGGGTCCGTCGCCCTCGAAGATCTGCCCGTCGCACTCCAGTGCCCGGCCGGCCGCCCCGGAGGCCAGGCGCAGCGCCCGGGGTGTGCTCTCGTCGAGTTGCCTGGTGGGGATGGAGAGCGGACCGCTGTAGGGGGTCGCCGGGGGGCTGCCCCGCACCACCAGGCCGGGCCGGGGCCCGTCGTCACACCCCGCCACCGTCCCCACCGTCACGGCCGTCAGTACCGCCGTCGCCACGAGCCCTGCGCGCATTGCCGCCCCTGTTCTCCCGTGCTCTGTGCGGTCCTTCGACGCCGGAGCCGGACGGAACGTTCAGCGGGCCCGCTGGAAGGTCCTGCGGTAGGCCTGCGGGGACACCCCGATCGCCGCGTGCAGGTGCTGGCGCAGCGAGGCGCCGGTGGCGAAGCCCACCTCGGCGGCGATCCGGTCCACCGGCAGGTCGCTGGCCTCCAGCAGGTGCCGGGCTCGGGTCACCCGCTGCTGGATCAGCCAGCGGCCGGGGCTGAGGCCGACCTCGTCGCCGAAGCGGCGGGCGAAGGTGCGCAGGCTCATCCGGGCGTGCCCGGCGAGGTCGGCGAGGGTGAGCGGTTGGTCGAGCCGTTCCAGCGCCCAGGCACGGGTCGCGGCCGTGCCGGCGGCGCCGTTCTCGGGGACCGGCTGCTCGATGTACTGGGCCTGCCCGCCGTCCCGGAACGGGGGGACGACACAGCGGCGGGCGACGGCGTTCGCCAGTTCGCTGCCGTGGTCGGCGCGGACGATGTGCAGGCAGACGTCGACGCCGGAGGCGGCGCCCGCGGAGGTGAGGATGCGGCCGTCGTCGACGAAGAGGACGTCCGGGTCGAGGTCCACCTGGGGGTAGCGGCGGCGGAACGGGCCGGCCACCTGCCAGTGGGTGGTCGCCCGGCGGCCGTCGAGCAGTCCGGCCTCGGCGAGGACGAAGGCGGCCGTGCAGATGGAGACGATGCGGGCGTCCGGGCGGATGAGGCCGAGTGCGGCGGCGACCTCCGCCGGCAGCTCGGTGGGGATGTGGGCGGGCGCCATGGAGGCGACGACCACCGTGCCGGCCGTCCGAAGGATCTCGGGGCCGTGGGCGACACCGATGGTGAAGTCGGCGTTGGTGCGCACCGGGCGGCCGTCGACCGAGCAGGTGAACACCTCGTAGTGGCCGTCGGCCGCGCCGAAGATGCGGCTGGGGATGCCCAGCTCGAAGGGGTAGACGCCGTCGAGGGCCAGGACGACCACGCGCTCGGGACTCGGTGTGCCACGCATGGCATGATCCTATCGAAGGTTGGCATTCATGCCATTTCCCGGCCGGGCGGACTTGGGCAGGCTGGGTGACCATGAGCGATGTGAACACGATGCGAGCCATCAGCCAGGACGTCCTCGGCGGTCCCGAGGTCCTGAGGGAAGTGCGGGTCGAGCGGCCGAAGCCGCGTCCGAACGAGGTGCTGGTCCGGGTGCGGGCCGCCGGGGTGAACCCCACCGACTGGAAGCACCGGGCCACCGGCGGGTTCCTGGGCCGGCCCCCGTTCGTCCTCGGCTGGGACGTCTCCGGCGAGGTCGCGGAGACGGGGATCGGCGTGGCCGCGTTCCGGCCCGGCGACGAGGTCTTCGGCATGGCGCCCTACCCCTTCGGCCACGGCTCGCACGCCGAGTACGTCACGGTCCCGGCCCGGGCCCTGGTGCACAAGCCGGCCTCCCTCGACCACGTGCGGGCGGGCGCGCTGCCGCTGGTGTCCCTGACCGCCTGGCAGGCGCTGACCGAGCACGCGGACGTCGGGCCGGGTCAGCGGGTGCTGATCCACGCGGCGGCCGGCGGCGTCGGCCATGTGGCCGTGCAGATCGCCAAGGCGCGCGGGGCCCACGTGATCGGGACGGCGAGCGCGGGCAAGCACGACTTCCTGCGCGAGATCGGTGTGGACGAGCCGGTCGACTACCACACGACGGACGTCACGGAGGCGGTGCGGGACGTCGACGTCGTCCTGGACACCCTCGGCGGCGAGACCTCCGTGCGCTCGCTGCGGGTGCTGCGGCCGGGCGGTGTCGTGGTGTCGATCGTGCCGGTGGGCTCCGCGGAGTTCCACGAGGAGGCCGAGCGGCTCGGGGTGCGGGCGGTGCGGATGCTGGTCGACGCCGACCGGGCCGGGATGCGGGCGGTCGCGGAGCTGGCGGAGTCCGGCCGGCTGAAGGCGACGATCGCCGGGACGTTCCCGCTGGCCGACGCGGCGAAGGCGCACGAGCTGGGCGAGACCGGGCGCACGACGGGGAAGCTGGTGCTGCTGGTGGACTGAGGTGCGGCGCGCCGACACGCCGCAAACTCGAAGACATATGTCAATCGAACATGCTCAAATTCCTTCCATCGAGGGTAACTTGACGATCGGGAAACGACGTCCGGGCGCGGGTGGGAGGTGGTGGCGAGGTGCGACACGAACCCGTGCCTCTCCCCCGGCAACTGGGCGTGTACGCGTACCGCGGGCACACGGTGCTGGAGTTCCGCGGTGAGATCGACATCGTCTCGGCGACGGAGATCGCCCCGTTCGTCGACCGGGCCACCGACCGGCCCGGGGCCCGGGTCGTGATCGACCTACGGCCCGTGGAGTTCTTCGACTGCTCGGGGCTGCGGCTGCTGTACCGGGCGCGCGCCCGAGTGCTGGAGCGCGGCGGGCGGCTGCACCTCGTGTGCACGCACCCGTTGACGCTGCGCGTGTTCCGGGTCACCGGTCTGACCCGGCTGCTGCCCGCGCACCCGAGCCTGGACGCGGCCCTGGCCCGCTCCGGGGCCGCGTCCGGCTCGCTGTGACACCGGCCTGCCGCCGGCCGCCGAGTCCGGCCGGGGCGGCGGGCGGCCGGTTCCCCGCCCCCGCCTCCGCGGCGCGGTCGCCCCGGCGCTGACCGCCGCGCCTACGCCATGCGCACGATTCGGCCGACGCGCCGGTCTGCTCCGGCTGTTGGCGGGCATGCGGTCAACAGGAAGGAGGACCGTCGCGATGACGACTTCCGTGAGACGCCTGCCGGGGTGGGCGAAGGCCGTGGCGGCGCTCGTGCTGGTGCTCGCCGTACTGTTCGCCGGCATCCGGCTGGCCGTACTGCCCGGCATCAAGGACCTGTTCGGCACCGAGACCCACGACCGCTCCGGCCCGGCCTTGCTCAAGTCCATCCAGGACATGAGCCGTTACGACGCCGCGTCGGGCAACTTCCAGGTCGTCGTGGACCTGGACAAGGACGCGAAGTTCCTGCCCGACGCGATCCGCGGCACCCGCACCCTGTACGTCGGCGCGGGCACCGTGGACGCCTACGTCGACCTGGGCCGGGTCGGCGGGAAGGACGTGACGGTCAATGACGACCGTACGTCCGCCACCATCCGGCTGCCGCACGCGCGGCTCGGCAAACCGGCCCTCGACCCCGACCACTCCTACGCCGTGTCCAAGCAGCGCGGGCTGCTGGACCGGCTCGGTGACCTGTTCTCCGACAACCCCAACAGCGAGCAGGCCGTGCAGAAACTCGCCGTCCGGCACATCGGTGACGCGGCGCGCACCAGCGGGCTGACCGCGCGGGCCGAGCACAACACCACCGGTATGCTCCAGGGCCTGCTGCGCTCCCTCGGCTTCACGGAGGTGCGCGTCACGTACGGAACCTGATCAGGAACCCAGGATGCCCGGCAGGGCCAGCGCCCCCAGCAGGGTCGCGCCCACCAGCAGCCAGGCCACGTAGTCGCCGACGTGCCCGGACTGCAGGCGCCTGAGGGGGGTGGCCCAGCCGGGCGCGGCCACCCGGCCCGGGCGGGTGACGGCGAGGCCGGCCAGGGCCACGGCCAGCACGGTGGAGGCCACGCCCAGCAGGACGCCGGTCAGGGTCCAGTGCGCCGGGGCGTACGCGCCGCCCGAGCCGGCCTCGTTGACGGAGCGGGCGACCACGGCCCCGAAGCCGGGGGCCACCCCGACGGCGAGGGCGGCGGCGAGCAGCACGGCGGGCACGGTGGTCATGGTGTCCGGAACGCGACGCAGCGGGCCGGACGTCTCGGGTTCCTCGCCGGAGCCGCTGGTCTCGTACGCGGCGTCCCGGGGGCGTGGTCCGAGGCCCAGGAAGACGCGGGCGGTGACCCGCAGGACCGCGCCGGCGGTGATCGCGGAAGCGGCCACGTACACCACGGTGAGCGGGCCGCCGACCGCCTCCTCGGTGATCGACTTGCCCAGCGCCGTACCGAACGGCGGCAGGCCGGCCAGGCCGAGGGCGCCGACGGCGAACATCACGCCGATGGCGCGCAGTCGTCCCCGGGCCCGGCCGTGCAGCGCGTGCTCGTCGACGCTGCCGAACCGGTCCAGCAGGACGCCCGCGCAGGCGAACAGCGCGGCCTTCACGCCGGCGTGGCCGAGGAGGTACAGGGCGGCCCCGTCGTCGCCGCCGGGGGTGAGGACGCCCAGGCCGACGAGGAACAGGCCGGTGTGGGCGACGGTGGAACAGGCCAGGAGCCGTTTGATGTGCCGCTGGTACCAGCACATGACGGCGCCGGTCACGGCCGTGAGGGTGCCGAGGGCGACCAGGGCGCGGGTCAGGTCGGCGGCGGGGATGCCGCCGGGTCCGGCGAAGACGGTGCCGTACACCCGCCACGCGCCGTAGGCGCCGAGTTCCACCATGACGCCGGACAGGAGCATGCAGACCGGGGTGGGGGCGACGGCGTGCGCGTCCGGGAGCCAGAAGTGGAACGGCACGGCCGCCGCCTTCACCAGCAGCCCGGTCAGCACCAGCACGAAGGAGGCGAGGACCAGCGCGTCCGGGCCGCCCTGCCCGGCGGCGGCGTCGAGCCCGCGGCCGATCTTCACCATGGCCAGCTCGCCGGTACGGGCGTACAGCAGGGCGATGCCCGTCAGCATCGCGTACGCGCCGAGGGAGTTGACGATCCCGAAGGCCAGGGCGCCCTGCACCGCCTTGGCCTCGTCGATGCGGTAGCCGGTCAGGGCATAGGCGACCACGCTCATCAGCTCGAAGAACACGAACGCGTTGAACAGGTCGCCGGCGACGGCGAAGCCGCACATGGCGCCCTGGAAGACCAGCATCAGCGCGGTGAAGGAGCCGGTGCGGTCGCGCGGGGGCTCGTCGAAGTAGCGCCAGGAGTAGGCGAGCGCGGCCAGGGTGAGCAGTGAGGCCAGCGCCGCCATGCCGAGCGCCGGGCCGTCCCCGACCACCAGGATGCCGACGCTCTCGCCGTCGACGGGCAGCCAGCCGCCGACCCACTCGGTCATCGGCGGCGCCGAGTTCAGCAGCAGCACGAGCGCGAGGGCGGCCGTGCCGCCGGAGAAGACGAATCCGGTGATCTCGGCGGCGATCCGGGGCAGGTGGCGGCCCGTGGCCACGAGCAGGGCCGCGCCGAGCAGCGGGACGGCGGCGAGCAGCGGGATCAGGTGGTGCATCAGCCGCGCAGCTCCCGCAGTTCGTCGGGGTCGACCGTGCCGTGCCGTTTGGCGATCTGCAGGACGAGGGCGAGCAGCAGCGCGGTGACGGTGGCGCCTACGACGATGTCGGTGAGGGTGAGCGCCTGCACCACCGGGTCGACCACCGGCCGGGAGCCGGGCTTCAGGTCGGAGAACACGGGCGCGGTGCCGCCGTCGCGGTAGCCGACCGCCAGCAGCAGGACGTAGGTGGCGCACTGGCAGACCGCGAGGCAGCCGACGGCGTGGATGAGGTTCCGGCTGGTGGCGAGGCCGTAGCAGCCCGTCAGGAAGACGTAGGCGCCGACCAGGTACGGAAGGACGTGCATCACGGGGTTCCCCTCCCGGGCTCTTCCTCGATCTCCACGGCCTGGTCGAGGAAGTGGGCGAGCAGGACGACGACCGCGCTCGCCACCTCCATGCCGACGGCCGCGTTCAGCAGGGGTACCGCGCCGCCGGACGACAGCGTGTTGAACGTGCCGTACGGCAGCAGGGTGTTGGCCAGGAACGCGGTGCCGGCCAGGACTCCGGCGGCGCCGAGCACGAGGTAGGAGGAGACGGCGAGCGCGTCGGTGGTCTCGTAGACGCCGAGCGGGCGGACGCGTTCCAGCGCGTGGTAGTCGGCGCCGAGGTAGAGCAGGTGCAGGGCGGTCGCGGCGACGACCCCGCCCTGGAAGCCGCCGCCGGGACTGAGCTGGCCGTGGGCGATGACGTACAGGCCGGTGACCAGGGCGACGGGCAGCACGAGCAGGGCGTAGCGGCGGACCGGACGGGCCACCTCGGTGGGTTCGGGCCGCGCCCGGTGCTCGTCGCGGGCCTCGCGCAGCAGCACCACGCAGCCGAGGACGGCGGCGAACAGGATGCTCATCTCGCCGAGGGTGTCGTAGGCCCGCTGGTCGAAGTTGACGGAGGCGATGGTGTTGGCGGTGTGCCGGGAGAGGGAGGCGTGGACGGCGCGGTCGCCGTACGGGTGGCGGGACCCGCCGAAGCCGGGCAGATCGAGGCAGGCGGCGGCGAGCAGGGCGGCCAGGCCCGTGCCGCCGACGGCCAGCAGCCACAGCCGCAGCCGGTTCACTCGACGCCCTCCTTGGAGCGGCCCCGGCGTCTGACCTTGCGCACCGACAGCATGATCAGCAGCGGGGTGAGGACGGAGCCGACGGCGAGCTGGGACAGGCCGACGTCCGGGGCCTGGAGCACGGTGAACAGCGCGGCCAGCAGCACGCCGAGGAAGGACAGCACGAGCGCCTGGCGGGCGGGGTCGCGCTGGGCCACGGCCGCGGTGGCGGAACCCGCCACGAGCAGCAGGGCGACGACGATCAGGGCGTCGGACACACGGCACCCGCCTTCTCCGTACGGGCCGGCGCGCGCCCGCCGCAGGGGGCGTACCGGCCACCGGCCGCACCCGGCGTCCCGTCAGCCACCCCGCACCCCCCGGAATCCGCCCGCCAGGGCGCGGGAGGCGACCAGGTTGCCGCTGATCAGCAGGGCGCCGATCACCAGGAGCTTCACCGTCGCCCGGCCCGGAGTGCCGGCCACGCACAGGGCGAGCACGACCGCCGCTGCCAGGCCCGCCGCCGCCCAGGTCAGCGGCCACGCGCTCGGCCGTTGACCGGCCAGGTCGTCGGAGAGCAGCCGGGCGAAGACGAGGGTGCCGACCGGTCCGAGCAGGGCCAGCAGCAGGGCGAGGTCGAGGTAGGCGGGGCGGCCGTAGCCCTGGGCGAGGAGCAGCAGGGCCGGGCAGACGGCGGAGGTGGTCATGTTCTGGGCGACGACCCGGCGGGCCGGCGGGCCGGTGGTCACGCCCCACAGGGCGGCCGCGCCTCCCCCGCCCAGCTCGACGGTCGCCGCGAGGATCCAGCCGTTCACCGCCACGTCACCGCCCGCCGCCCGGCCCGGGCGAGGACCGCGCCCACGGCGGCGCAGCTCGCGCCGACGATCCGCTCCAGGGTGTCGACCGTGCTGATCAGCACCAGCCACAGCAGTGCGAGCGCCGCCCACCAGGCGAGGAGTTCACCGGCGGCGAGGAGGACGGCGCGGGGTGCCGTACGACGGGTCATGCGGCACCTCCTCGGTCCGCTCTGCTCGGATGTGCGGCGATGTGTCCGTGCTGCCGCTGGGGGCATCCAAGCACCACCGGAGCCGGGCGGGAGCGGCGGCACGCGGGCCCGCGCCCGGAGTGCCCCTCAGGCGTGAACGGAATCCCTGGGAGGGGCCGGGCCGCGGGCATCCCGGGCCGCGGTGCGGGTAATCGACGTTCACGACGCGGAAGTTGACGAGTGGAGGACCACATGGCCCGTACCGTGCAGCGCCTGCCGGGCATCCTGCGCGCCCCCCGGAAACAGCAGCCGGCCGAGGAGGTCCGCCCCGCCCGGGAGCAGCAGCCGGCCGACGAGGTCCGTCCCCGCTCCGCCCGGAGGTGGTGGCCGGCCGGCAGGCCGCGCCCGGGATCCGCCGCCGACCGGCAGCCGGCCGCGGAGGGCCGCCCCCGGCACGTGTGGCCGCTGCCCGTCCGGCTGCTGGCGATCCTCATCGCCTTCGCGTGCATGGTCGCGTTCGCCGTCGCCCTGGCCCGCATCACGCTCCAGCCGTCGCCCGCGTCGGTGCCGCTGACGCACAGCAACCTGCACCCGGGCCGCTCGCTCAGGGCCTACCTGGAGGACGCGTCGATGCGGGACGCGCTCCGCCAGCTCGGCGGGAACGTGCTGCTCGGCGTGCCGTTCGGGGTGCTGGTGCCGGTCCTCGCGCCGCGCGCCCGGGGTGTGCTCCAGGTGCTCGGGCTGACGGCCCTCGTGATGCTGATGGTGGAGCTGGTCCAGGGGGCGCTGGTCACCGGGCGGGCCTTCGACATCGACGACGTCATCCTCAACACGACCGGGGCGCTGCTGGGCTGGCTGCTGCTGGGGCGGCGGCTGGGCCGGGGCGTGCACCGGCGCGTGCGCGAGCCCTCCGCCGGCTGAGCGTCGGCGGCGGGCAGGTGCCGGGTGGGTGGCGAGCCGTCAGCAGCAGGTCCGTACCAGAGTATTGACGGGCCCTTATCTCACTCCTTAAATCAAGAGGCGCACCGCTCACACCCCCACATGAACGGAGAGCCATGGCCTCCCCACGCCTGCTCCGCAGATGTCTCCTCGCCGCCCTGTCCGCGGCACTGATCGGCTCGGCCGCCGTCGGCCCGGCCCAGGCCGGCACCACCGCCCCCGCGGCGGCGGCCGTCACCACCTTCTCCGACACCTTCGACGGGCCCGCGGGCGCCGCGGTCGACTCCTCGAAGTGGACGCTGGAGACCGGCGACAACGTCAACAATCACGAGCGGCAGTACTACACCTCGGGCACGAAGAACGCGGCCCTGGACGGCCAGGGCCACCTGGTGATCACGGCCCGCAAGGAGAACCCGGCCGGCTACCAGTGCTGGTACGGCAGCTGCCAGTACACCTCGGCCCGGCTGAACACCGCCGGGAAGTTCAACGCCCAGTACGGCCACGTGGAGGCGCGGATGAAGATCCCGCGCGGCCAGGGCATGTGGCCCGCGTTCTGGATGCTCGGCACGCCGGTGAACTGGCCGGACTCCGGCGAGATCGACGTGATGGAGAACGTCGGCTTCGAACCCTCCACCGTGCACGGCACCATCCACGGCCCCGGCTACTCCGGCTCGGGCGGCATAGGCGCCCCCTACTCGCTGCCGAACGGGCAGGCCTTCGCGGACGCCTTCCACACCTTCGCCGTCGACTGGGCGCCCGACTCGATCACCTGGTCGGTGGACGGCAACGTCTACCAGCGGCGCACCCCGGCCGACCTGGGCGGGAAGACCTGGGTGTTCAACAAGCCGTTCTTCCTGATCCTGAACCTCGCGGTCGGCGGCTACTGGCCGGGCGACCCCGACGGCTCCACGCAGTTCCCGCAGACGCTGGTGGTGGACTCGGTTTCGGTGACGACGAGCGACAGCGCCGCCGGCGTCCCGATCCGAGGTCTGGCGGGCAAGTGCGTGGACGTGGCCGGCGCGAACACCGCGAACGGCACCCCGGTGCAGCTCTACGACTGCAACGGCTCGGCCGCCCAGGCGTGGACGGTGGGCTCGGACGGCACGCTCCGCGCGCTCGGCAAGTGCCTGGACGTCAGCGGCGGCGGCACCGCCGACGGCACGCCCGTCCAGCTGTGGGACTGCAACGGCAGCGCCGCCCAGAAGTGGGCCCTGCCGGCGGCCCGCGACATCGTCAACCCGCAGGCGAACAAGTGCCTGGACGTGACCGGGAACAACTCGGCCAACGGGACCCGGCTGCAGATCTGGACCTGCACGGGCGGCGCCAACCAGAAGTGGACGGTCGGCTGAGCCTGCCCCGCCGACGGGTCAGTGCAGCGTCCAGGTGTACTTGTCGCCGCCCACCCAGCGGACCGCGTCCGGGTCGTCCAGGTCGTGGATGGGGATGCCGTAGGAGGCGGCCGTCTCCAGCACGTCCGTGACGGTCCTGGCCTCACCGACCACCTCACCGTCGATCTCCATGATCCGGAAGGGCGGTTCGCCGTGCCGGCCCGGGCACACACCGAGGACCAGGATCCGCGGGCGGGAGATGTAGGGAGCTGCTTGTTCGGTCATGCAATCGAGGGTAGAACGCAACCCGCGCCGACGGGTCGTCCACCGGAGCCCGCGAGGAGATCCAGTACGGCCGTCTCGACGGCTCCCTGCGTGGCCGGACGCCCGGACTCCCCGTGTTCGCCCAGCCGGGTGAGCACGGGGGCGACGGTCACGCCCTGCTCGAACAGCTCGAAGACCTTCGGGTCGATGTACGACGCCCGGCACACCGCGGGCGTGTTGCCCAGGTAGTGGCTGACCTCGCGCACCGTCCGGGCGATCTGCCGGCGCCGGGCGGCCTCGGTCGCCCGGGCGCCCGGCGTGGTCACGGAGACCGCCACGGCTGCCAGCACGGTGGCGTGCCAGGTACGGAAGTCCTTGGCGGTGACGTCGGTGCCGGACAGCCGGCGCAGGGCCTCGTTGAGGTCGTCGCCGTGCAGGTCGTGCCAGGCGCCGCGGTCCCAGTAGGCGAGGAAGCGGTCGCCGCCGCGCGGGCGGCGCAGCAGGGACCGGGCGACCGCGTGCACCTGGTCGTCGACGAGGGCGCGGACCATCTCGGTACCGCCCTTGGCCGGGTAGCCGAAGGTGATCTCGCCGCTGCGCAGCCGACGTGCTCGCGGAGCATGGTCGTCAGGCCGTAGGTCTCGCTGGTGCGGGTGTGCCGGTCGCTGCCGATGCGGAAGAAGCCGAGGTCGAGCAGGCGGACCGCGCAGGCGGTGACCCTCGGCCGGCTGAGCCCGTGCTTGGCCTTGTCCTGTTCGGCCCGGACCGCTCGTGGTACGGGTACTGCCGGCGCCCGGCGTCGTCGGTGCCGACGGCCTGGAGGTGGCCGTTGGGCCAGGGGCATATCCACACGTCGCGCCAGGCGGGCGGGACGGTCAGGGCGCGGATGCGGGCGAGCTGCCCGGGATCGGTCAGCCGCTCGCCGGCGCTGTCGAGGTAGCGGAAGCCCCGGCCGCAGCGGACGCGCCGGCAGCCGGGGCCGTCGGACGAACTGGTTCGCAGCCTCACCGCGCTCTCCCCTCTCGTCGCGTCCCCGCCTCCTCAGGGCCGCCGCCAGTCGTCGCTGGTCAGATGGGAACCGGCCTGCGGGCCCATGCGCAGCATGCCGCCGTCGACGCTCCACGACGCGCCGGTGACGTAGGAGGCGTCCGGGCTCGCGAGGAACGCGATCACGGCGGCGACCTCGCGGGCGTCGCCGGGCCGGCCGAGCGGCACGCCGGGACGGCGCTCGGCGCGCACGTCGGTGTCCTCCTGGCCGGTCATCGGGGTGGCGATCTCCCCCGGCGCGACCGCGTTCACGGTGATGCCGTACTCGGCCAGCTCCAGGGCCATCACCTGGGTGAGCAGGCCCAGCCCGCCCTTGGCCGCGCAGTAGGGGGCCGCGCCGACCCGCGGCTGGTGCTCGTGCACGGAGGTGACGTTCACGATCCGGCCGCCGTCGCCCTGCCGGATCATCCGCCGCGCGGCCCGCTGCCCGAGCAGGAAGGGGCCGACGAGGTCGACGTCCAGGACCTGGCGCACATCCGCGAGCGTCAGGTCGAGGTAGGGGGTCATCGTGCCGGTGCCGGCGTTGTTGACGAGCACGTCGATCCGGCCGAGCTCCGCGCACAGCTCGTCCACGGCGTCGGCGGCCTCGGGCAGCCTGGTCAGGTCCAGCCGGCTCACGGCGGCGCGGCGGCCGTGCGCGCGGACCTCCTGCGCCGTCCGCTCGGCGCCCTTCTCGTCCGTGTGCCAGGTGATGCCGACGTCCAGACCCGCCTCGGCCAGCCGTACGGCGGTGGCCCGGCCGATGCCGCTGTCCGCGCCGGTCACCACGGCCGTTCGCTGCGCATCCGGTACGGACATGACGAGCCTCCTCACGGTGGGTCACGTGGACGGTCACGCAGTACCCGGGGGCGGTGGGCACAAACGGACCCGCCACCGCCGGGACGGCAAGGGCCCGCGGGCGGCCCGCGGCCGGGCGCGCGGTTCCCCGCGCCGCTCCGGGGCGCCTGGTGCACCCTTGGTTCTCATGGACCCCGTCGCCGCCCTCGACCGGATCGCGTTCCTCCTGGAGCGGGCGCTCGCGCCCACCTACCGGGTACGGGCCTTCCGCACCGCCGCCCGGACGCTGGGCGCGCTGCCCGAGGGCGAGGTGGCCGAGCGGGCGGCCGCCGGGACGCTGGAGTCGCTGAAGGGGGTCGGGCCGAAGACCGCGCAGGTGGTGCGGGAGGCGCTGGGCGGTGAGGTGCCCGGGTACCTGCGCAAGCTGGAGGAGGAGGCCGCGGAGCCGGCCGGCGCCGGGGGTCCGGGGGCCGGGCTGCGGGCGCTGATCCGCGGGGACTGCCACACGCACTCGGACTGGTCCGACGGCGGCAGCCCCATCGAGGAGATGGGGCGGGCGGCGGCCGGGCTGGGGCACGAGTGGACCGTGCTCACCGACCACTCGCCGCGGCTGACCGTGGCCCGTGGGCTCTCGCCCGAGCGGCTGCGCGAGCAGCTGGCGGTGGTCGCGGAGCTGAATACGCGCTGGGCGCCGTTCCGGCTGCTGACCGGCATCGAGTGCGACATCCTGGACGACGGCTCGCTGGACCAGGAGCCGGAGCTGCTGGAGCGGCTGGACGTGGTCGTGGTGTCGGTCCACTCCAAGCTGCGGATGGACGCCCGGTCCATGACCCGGAGGATGGTCGCCGCGGTGCGCGATCCGCACGCCGACGTCCTCGGGCACTGCACCGGGCGTCTGGTCACGGGCCGGGGACGGCCCGAGTCGCAGTTCGACGCGGACGAGGTGTTCGCCGCGTGCGCCGAGTCGGGGACCGCCGTGGAGATCAACAGCCGCCCGGAACGGCTGGATCCGCCCCGGCGGCTGCTGCGCCGGGCGGTCGAGGCGGGGGTGCTGTTCTCGGTGGACACCGACGCGCACGCGCCCGGCCAGCTGGACTGGCAGATCCTCGGCTGCGCCCGCGCCGAGGAGTGCGGGGTGCCGCCCGAGCGCGTCGTGACCACCTGGCCGGCCGACGAGCTGCTGGGCTGGACGCGCGAGGGACGGCTGCCGGCACGCGTGGCGGGTTCCGGGCGTGGTACCCGCTCCCAGAGCTGACAGCGAGGACCCGGGGCCGGCAGGCAGGACCCGGGGCTGACGGAGAGGACCTGGAATGGACCGCGCCGCCGTGTTCGACGTCGACGGAACCCTCGTCGACACCAATCACCTGCACGTCGTGACCTGGTGGGAGGCGTTCCGGCAGGCGGGCCACGAGGTGCCCATGCACGCCGTGCACCGGGCCGTCGGCCTCGGTTCCACCGACCTCGTCGCCCATCTCCTCGGCGACGACCGGGACCGGGACCAGGACGCGGAACTGAGCGCCGCGCACACGGCGCTGTACGGCCAGTACTTCGACCGGCTCCCCGCCCTGCCGGGGGCCGGCGAGCTGCTGCGGCGGCTGCACGGGGACGGCTGGACGGTCGTCCTCGCCACGTCGGCGAGCGGTGCGGAGCTGGGTGCGCTGCGCCGGGCGATCGGCGCGGACGACGCCATCACGGCCACGGCGAGCGCGGACGACGTCCAGGAGGGCAAACCCGCCCCGGAGCCCGTGCAGCACGCGCTGGAGCTGGCCGGGGTGCCGGCCTCGCGGGCGGTGTTCGTCGGGGACACCGTGTGGGACATGCGGGCGGGCAGCAAGGCCGGGGTGCGCTGTCTGGGCGTGCTGTGCGGCGGGATCCCCCGGGCCGACCTGGAGGAGGCGGGGGCGGAGGCGGTGTACGCGGACCCCGCGGACCTGCTGGCGCGGCTGGCCGGGAGCCCGCTGGAGTGAGCCGTCCCCCCGCCGTCCCTCCGGTGACGCACGTCACGTAGGGGGCCGGAACACCTGAGTGTGGTTGCCCGTTGAACAAGCCGTGGGTGCGGATGGGACAGTGTCCCCGGGCCTCACCTTTTGCCCACAGGGACGATCGTTCGGCTGAAGCCCTGTGGAGCGTCTCGCCGAGAGGCGACCGCCATCCGCCCCCACCACCTGACCGCCCCGGTCGTGATTCCCCCGTCACGGCCGGGGCTTCCTCATGCCCCCCGTGCCGCGTGTGCGGACGCGGCGGCCGGGTACCCGGCCGCTCGTCGCAGCCGCCGCCGCGCCGACGAGAGGAGCCGAAGGTGAGCAGCTCAGCGGGCAGCAGGGTCGTCGTGACGGGCGCCACCGGCAATGTCGGGACGAGCGTGGTGCGCCTGCTCTCCGAGGACCCGGACATCAAGTCCGTGCGCGGGCTGGCCCGGCGGACGCCCCAGTGGTCGCCACCGAAGACCGAGTGGTCCGCCGTCGACATCGCCGGGGACCAGGCGAACCTCGCCGAGCGGTTCGAGGGTGCCGACGCCGTGATCCACCTGGCCTGGGCCTTCCAGCCGACGCACGATCCGGCCACCACCTGGCGGACCAACGTGCTCGGCAGCATCCGGGTGTTCGAGGCCGTCGCCGCGGCCCGGGTGCCGGTGCTGGTGCACGCCTCCTCCGTCGGGGCGTACTCGCCGGGACCGAAGGACCGCCCGGTGGACGAGTCCTGGCCGACGCACGGCTGGCCGGACGCCGCGTACTGCCGGGAGAAGGCCTACCTGGAGCGCACGCTGGACGTGTTCGAGCGCGACCACCCCGAGGTGCGGGTGGTCCGGATGCGCCCGGCGTTCCTGTTCAAGTGGGAGTCGGCGAGCGAGCAGCGGCGGATCTTCGGCGGGCGGTTCCTGCCCGGTTCGCTGGCCCGGCCGGACCTGCTGCCGTTCCTGCCGGACATCCCCGGTCTGCGGGTCCAGGCGCTGCACACGGACGACGCCGCCGAGGCCTACCGGCTCGCGGTGCGCTCGGACAGCGCCCGGGGCGCCTTCAACCTGGCCGCCGATCCCGCGCTGGACGCCGGGGTGCTCGCCGAACTGCTCGGCTCCCGGGCGGTACGGCTGCCGCGTACGGCGGCCCGCACGGCCATCGCCGCCGCCTGGGGGCTGCACCTGCTGCCCGCCTCGCCGCACCTCTTCGACGCCGTGCTGCGGCTGCCGCTGATGGACTGCGCGCGGGCGCGCGCCGAGCTGGGCTGGGAGCCCCGGCACACGGCGACCGAGGTGATCCAGGAGTTCCTGGACGGCCTGCGCAAGGGCGGCGGGATGGAGACCGAGCCGATGCGCGGGCGCAAGGTCGGCTGAGCGCGTGGGGAGCACCGAACGAGCCGACGAGGAGCGGAGAAGACCATGACGGTGCGCAAACCCGGGTCCGGGGCGGAGCAACGGCCGGTGCCCCGGGACATGCCCGACCAGCAGGCCCGGCCCGAGGACGACCCCTGGGACGTGTCCACGAGGCGCGCGGCCGGCGAGGAGCCGGACCAGGACGTCGCCCCGGACACGGACGAGGCCGGCACCGGCCCCCGGGGCGGGTCCCGGCCGGACACGGCACAGTCGGAGCACCCGACACCGGAGGAGCCGTCGGACTGACCGCGAGGCCACGCGCCCGATACTCGGGGCGGCGCTCTCTGCCGGCTCCGGGTCCTGCGGCCGTCGGCTCCCTAGAGACACGCCGGCCAGGACCCGGACCGGCGGCCTCTCAGTGCGGGGCGCGTTCCTGGAGGGCGGTTCGCCAGGCGGGCAGGCGGTCCTCGGTGGCCGGTTCGGGACGGCGGCCGCCGCTGGCGAAGAAGTCGGCGAGCGGCAGGATCGCGGCGCCGACGGTGACCGCGTCCGGGCCGAGCCGGCCGAGGTCGATCGTCACCTTGTCGGCCGGGTGCCGCAGCGCGTACGTGGCCGCGTGCCGGCGTACGGCGGGCAGGAACCGCGTGCCGAGCTGGAGCCCGGCCCAGCCGCCGATGAGGATCCGCTCGGGCTGGAAGAGGTTGATCAGATCGGACAGGCCGGCGCCTAGGTACTCGGCGGTCTCCTCCAGGACGGCCAGCGCGACCGGGTCGGCGGTACCGCCCTCGGACGGGTACGCGGCGGCGAGCATCGCGGTGAGCGCGGTCTCCTCGTCGGTGTCCTCGGGCGGCCGGCCGCCCTCCTCGCGCCAGCGGGCCAGCAGCGACTCGGCGCCCGCGTAGGCCTCGAGGCAGCCGGGCGCCCCGCAGCGGCAGCGGCGCCCGCGCACCCGTACCGTCAGGTGGCCCCACTCCACGGCCCGCCCGTGCTCGACCTCGGGGGTGACCAGGCAGGCGCCGACGCCGGAGCCGAAGAGCACGACGACGGCGTTGCGGGCGCCGCGTCCCGCGCCGAACCACATCTCTGCCTGGCCGAGCGTCTTGGCCCCGTTGTCGATGAAGTACGGCACCCCGTCGGGGAGCCCGGAGGCCGAACGGAGCAGTTGCTCCAGCGGGACGGCGTCCCAGCCGATGGTCTGCCCGTGCACGACGGCGCCCCGGTCCGGGGTGTGCTCCACGATCCCGGGGACGCCGACGCCGACACCGAGCAGCCGGTCGGGGACGGCCTGTTCGGCGGTGAGGACCTCGGCGACGCCGTCGCGGATGTGGCCGGTGATGACGTCGACGTCGTAGCCCTGGGGGGTCAACGGGCGTTCGACGCGGGCCAGTTCGGTGAGGGCCAGGTCGAACAGCTCGACCCGGACGCGGGTCTCGCCGACGTCCACGCCGATCATCTGGCCGCTGTGCGGGGCGACGCGCAGCAGCGTGCGCGGCCTGCCGCCGTCGGAGTCGACGCTGCCGGCCTCCTCGACCAGCCCGTCGGCGATCAGGTCCGCGACCACGTTGCTGACCGAGCCGGAGCTGAGTCCGGTGGCCGGGCCCAGCTCGAACCGGCTGAGCGGGCCGTCGAAGTACAGCCTCTGGAGCACCGCCGTCCGGTTGCCTCGTCTCAGGTCGCGTACCGTGCGCCCGTTGCGCGCCGCCATGTGGCTCCCTTCACGAACCCTGCCCGACCTGCAACATACCCCTTCGGACAGCCGGGGCGCGACATTTCCCCAACCCTTAGTTCACGCTATGAGCTAAGGCGGAGACATTTGATCTCGTCCAGTGCAGCGACGCGTTCCGGGACGGGGGACCGTCTCGACCAGCGTGATCGGGTGGGGACAGGCGCGGCGCAGCGCGAGCCGCAGCCGCTCCGAGCGGCCGAAGGCGACGGTGCCGCGGGCGCCGCCGCCGAGCGGGCGTACCCCCATCCGGCCGGGCTGGTACAGGGTACGGAAGGCCGCGCGGACGCCGGGAGCCATCCGGGCGCCGGCGTCCAGCAGTTCCCGGACTTCACCGGCCTCGGCGGCGATGCGGCGCTGAACGCGGGCCGCGGCGGGGTCAACAGGTCGAGCAGCAGCGGCCAGTCCAGGGCACCGTGCAGGGCGGGGTGGTCCTCGGCCAGTTCCACCGGGGTGCGCGGGTCGTCGCCGGGCAGGGCGGCGCGCTCGGGCGGGCACGGGCTGGCGGCGGCGAGGAGGGCGGCCTGGCGGCTGGTCGGCCGCTCCCGCGACTCGACCTGAGGGCCCGCCGAACCCACACCCGCCAAAACCCCCGCCCCCCGGGAACCTCAGCGGCTGCGCTCCGGCGGGGGCGTTCTCGCCGTTCCCGCGCCCTCCGGGGAGCCGAAGCGGGCCAGGGTGTGCCAGACCATCTTGAGGGACTGGAGGTCGTACCGGCCGCTGCGGGCCGCGTCCCCGATGACGCGGGGGGTGATGAGGCCGCGCTCGGCGATGCGCGCGCCGAGGTCGGCGTACTCCGGGCCGCGGTAGTCGGCGTGCCGGCGCAGCTCGGTGACGGTGAGGCGGTAGCCGGGGTGCCAGGCGACCGGGAAGGGCAGGCGCCGGGCGGCCGTCTCCACCGGTGTCCCCCGGTAGCTCGCGTCCAGGACCAGCGCCTCCACGTCCCGTTCGAGCAGCACACCCCCGTGCACATGGGCCTCGACGTAGTCGTTGAGGGCGTCCTGCCGGTCGGCCTCGGCGAGGGCGATCAGCGGCATGGCGCCGGCCACGCCGAAGTCGCCGGGCCCGGTCGAGCTGTCCGGGTAGCAGAAGGTGGCCCGGGCCAGGACCGCTCCGCGGAGCCTGAGATGCGAGGAGCCGAAGCGGGGGGCCGCGCCGACCACCTGGCGCCGGAAGTCGAGCGCGCCGTACACCGGGCGCTCGGCCGGGTCGGCGTCGTCGTAGGCGCCGCCGAACATCCGGCTCTCCCAGAACGTGCGGTCGCCGCCCGGGTGGGCGGTGAGCCCGCCGTTGCTGGTGCCGGTGACGAACTGCGAGTGATAGGCGCCGTCCCGGGCCAGCGACTCCAGGATCGGCAGTCCGCCGGAGGCCCGGTCGGGGTGGAAGTTGAGCGTGATCCGCAGGTCCGGGTCGAGCGGCGGACCGGACGCGGTGCCGGTGACGTGGTCCAGCGCTCTCCGGGCACGCCGCGGCAGCCCGGGCGGCCTCCACCGGAAATCCATTGGCCTACCCCCCTGTGGCTAAATAGGATAGCCGTCAGCCTAGACACCCTAGGTTGCGACCGTGCGACCGGGACACCGGAACACTGGAAGGGACCCTCGATGAGATCGCTTACCGAGCAGGACATCCGCAACTCGTTTATCAACTGCTCCAAGGGCGAGGCCAAGCGGCTGGCCGTCCCACGCGATCTCGGTGACCGCCCCTGGGACCAGCTCGACTTCCTCGGCTGGCGCGATCCGGGCGCTCCCGACCGCAGCTATCTGGTCATGGAGCGGGACGACCGGCTCGTCGGCGTGGCCCTTCGTTTCCCGCCCTCGCAGCGCGGCTTCCTGCACCGGAGCATGTGTTCGGTGTGCCTGACCACGCATCCCGGCGGCGGGGTGTCGCTGATGACCGCGCGGAAGGCGGGGGCGGCCGGCCGTGACGGCAACTCGGTCGGGCTGTACATGTGCACCGACCTGGCCTGTTCCCTGTACGTGCGCGGAAGGAAGGTCCCCGAGTCCGGCGCCCGGTTCGAGGAGAGCCTGACGCTGCAGGAGCAGATCGCGCGCACGACGGGCAATCTCACCGCCTTCATCGACAAGCTGTACGCGTAAACGCCCTGGCGCAAATCAGGCGGAACCAGTCCGCAAACAGCTACGTTCGACGCACCCGATGAACGGGAACAGGCCAAGGGATGCGCGAACGAAAGTTGACCACGGGACTACTGCGACTGGCGAAGCGCCGCCGGGAGCCGGTGGTCGTCCAGACACTGCGGTCGGCCACGGCCGCGACCATCGCCTACGTCATCGCTCTCCGGCTGAGCCCCGAGCCGGCCCCGCTCACCGCGCCGCTCACCGCGCTGCTGGTCGTCCAGGTGACCTTCTACGCCACGCTCACCAACGGCATCCGCCGGGTCAACTCGGTGGTCGCCGGCGTCCTGGTCGCCATCGCCTTCAGCGTGCTGGTGGGACTGACCTGGTGGAGCCTGGCCCTGCTGATCGTCGCCGCGCTGGCCGTGGGCCACCTGGTGCGCGTCGACGAGTACGTGGCCGAGGTGGCGATCAGCGCCATGCTGGTGCTCGGGGTCACCACGGTCGGGTTCACCGCCTGGGCGCGGATCGTCGAGACGCTGATCGGCGCGGTCGTCGGCACCGCCTGCAACCTGCTGCTGCCACCCCCGGTGTGGGTGGACGAGGCCGGCCGGTCCATCGAGGACCTGGCCCGCCGGGTGCGCCAGCTGATGCTGCGGATGGGCGAGGAGGCCGGGGGCCGGATCCCCTGGGAGCGGGCGGCCGAGCGGCTGCACGAGGCGCGCCGGCTGGACCACGACATCGTGCGGGTGGACGCGGCACTGCGGCAGGCGGAGGACAGTCTGCGGCTCAATCCACGCGTGAAGGAGGGGCTGCTGCACCGGGTCGTGCTGCGCACGGGCCTGGACACCCTGGAGATCTGCACGGTGGTGCTGCGGGTGCTGGCCCGCTCGTTCACGGACCTGGCGAAGGCCCGTGGGTCGCAGGAACTGTTCCCGCCCCGGGTGGGGGCGACCGTGGAGCAGCTGCTGTCGGAGATCGCCGACGCGGTGGTCAGCTTCGCGGTGCTGGTGACGACCCATCTGAGCGAGAACGCCGAGTCGGCGGAGGCACGGCTGTCGGCCGAGCTGCACACGGCGGCCGGCACCCGGGACCGGCTGGCCGAGCTGCTCCAGGAGGAGATCCGCAAGGACTGGGCGCACTGGCAGCTGCTCGGGGCCGTCCTGACCGAGACGACCAGGATCATCGACGAGCTGAACACCGAGCACCGCACCGGCCGCCTGCTGGAGGAGCTGGACCGGGTCTCGCGCGGACAGCGGGCCAAGCTGCCCCGGATCGCCTGGCTGCGCGACCGCCTCGGGGTCCAGGAGGAGCTGTGGCGGAACCGCGCGGGGTTCGGTGCGCGTGATCGGTGAGGAGGCCGCGGGGGCGGTCCGGCGCCGCGGCCGAGCGCGGGGGTGTGCGGCGTCGCAGGAGACGGGGTGTCCGGCCGGCCGGTGACGGCGCCGGAGGAGACGGAGCGCACGGATGACCGCTGACGGAGTGCGGATCGACGGCAACACGCTGCGGTTGCCCGGCGGGGTGGCGGTGCGGTTCGTCCGCACGCTGCGCCTGCCCGAGAGCGGTACGCATCCGCTGCCGCCGGGGCTGGGCGAGTTCCCGGTCCGGCGGGTGGCCGACCACGCCGGCCGGGTGCCCGAGTGGATGCGGGCGCGCGGCGGCGTCATGCTCCCGGTGTACCTGCGCGAGGCGATGTGGCTGAGTTTCGCCGCGCCGGAGCCGGCCGCGCTCCAGGTCGGTGTGGGCAAGGTGTGCGCGGTCTCCGGTGAGCCCTGGCGCGACCGGCTGTCCCGGCGTCCGCAGAACTACGTGGTGCTGCCCCGCCAGCCCTGGCTGGACGGCATCAACTCCGGCAAGGGCACGGTCCGCCAGTTCGTGGCCGTACCGCTGGGGCTGGGCGCGACCGTGGAGGGGCAGGTCACCGGCGAGGAGGTGTGGGGCGGCGTCCAGCTCCAGTCGTTCCCGCTGAAGGAGGACGCCCTCGCCGGGTGGCGGCGCCGGGAGCGGGAGCGGCAGCGGCGCCTGGCCGGCGCGCGCGGCGGTTACGGCGCGGCCCTGCCCATGTCCGCCCCGGCTCCGGGCGGGCCCCCCGGATCACCGCCCTGGGCCGGGGGGCCCGCCCTGGCCTTCGGCGGCCCGCCCGCCCCGGCCGCCGCTCCCCCGCCACGCGCCACGGCCATGGGCCTCGGCGTCGGCGGCTCGATGCGGCAGGAGGTGTACCGGGACGACCGGCCGCTGGACGACTGGTCCGAGCAGCCCGCGGGGCGGGTGTTCGTCCACCTGGTCACGCCCCCGGAGTGGCGCCGGATCACCGGCGAGGCACCGCCGCCGTCACCGGTGGACCGGGCGGCGTACACCCGGGCGGGCCTGCCCTGGTACGACTACTACGACGCGGATGCCGAGGACCTCGCGC
The DNA here is from genome assembly GCF_055581365.1 of Streptomyces sp. NPDC031445. Lineage (NCBI taxonomy): Bacteria > Bacillati > Actinomycetota > Actinomycetes > Kitasatosporales > Streptomycetaceae > Streptomyces > Streptomyces sp. NPDC031445. The sequence continues at coordinate 1,358,813 of NZ_JBVIJO010000001.1, read as the reverse complement.
CCACGGACGCCCTGGAGGCGGTCGAGCCGGTCGGCGAGTGGCTCGGGGACGACCTGGAGCCGTGGCAGGCACCGTCCCCCGGCCAGGTGACCCCCCTGAAGGACGTGCCGGGCAAGCCGGTGGCGGACGGGGACTGGTAAGGCAGCGCCGGCGTCGCGTGCCGCGTGACGGCTGCCGGCCGGCTTGCCCCCGGTGACGTGCGCGGGCCAAGGTGGCTGTCATGAAGGGGACGACCGACGACCTGGGGTAGCGGCATGGGCACGCAGGCACAGACGGCGGGAGGAGCATCCTCCCGCCCCCGGCGGGACCGGGACCCGGAGCGGGGGCAGGGGGGCTGGACCAGACGCCGGTTCGTGGGCGCCGTGGCCGGTACGGCGGCGGTCGTGATGGTGCCGTCCCCGGCGGCCCCGCCGGCCGGGCGGGACAAGCCGGAGGCCGCCCCGCCGCCCCGGAAGCCGTCCGGGCCGCGCCCGCTGTACGTGGGCACCTACACCTCCGTCGAGGGCGGCGGCACCGGCATCGGCCTGGCGTCGTACGACCCGGAGTCGGGCCGGATCACCGGGGCGGGCACGCTCACCGGGGTCCCCGACCCGTCGTATCTCGCCGTGCACCCGGACGGCCGCACGCTGTACGCGGTGGACGAGCGGGAGGACGGCGGGGTGACGGCCGTGCGCCTCGCGGACCGGCGCGTCCTCGGCACCCGGAGCACCGGCGGCGCGGGCCCGTGCCACCTGTCGGTGCATCCCTCCGGGCGCTGGCTGCTCAGCGCGAACTACGGTTCGGGCAGCGTCGCCGTGCACCCGATCGGCGCCTCCGGCGCGCTGGGTGAGCGCACCGCCCTGGTCACGCACAGCTCTCCGCCGCCCGGCCCCGGCCAGCAGGGGCCGCACGCCCACCAGTTCCTCACCAGTCCGGACCGCGGGCACGTCCTCGCCGTGGACCTGGGCACCGACACCGTCTACACCTACCGCCTGGACCAGGTGAGGGGCACGCTCACGGAGGTGGCGCGGGCGCGCACCCGGCCCGGCGCGGGGCCGCGCCACCTGACCTTCCACCCGGGCGGCCGGTACGCCTACCTGGCCAACGAGGTGGACGACACCGTGGCCGTGTGCGCGTACGAGCCGGGAAGCGGGCGCCTGACGATCGGCGAACCGCAGTCGACGGGGTCCGGCGGCGGCACCAACTATCCGGCGCAGGTGCTGGTGACGGCGAACGGCCGGTACGCGTTCCTCGCCAACCGGGGCGACAACAGCCTCGCGCGGTACGCCGTCGAGGACGGCGGGGCCCGGCTGCGGCTGCTCGGCACCGTGCCGGCGGGCGGGGACTTCCCCCGGCAGATCGCGTTCTCGCCCGACGGCCGGCTGCTGTTCGCGGCGAACCAGCGCTCGGGCACGGTGACCGTCTTCCACGTCGACGCGGACAGCGGCCGACTGCGGCTGACCGGTGAGCCGTTCGCGTCACCCGTCGCCGTCTGCGCGCTGCCGCTGTAGCGCCCGGGGGCAGGCGGCGGCACTGGCCTGGGCGAGCAGGGCGTGCACGCGCTCGGTGAGCTGGGTGACGTCGTCGGCGGGGGTGTGGAAGGGCAGTCGGACGTCGCCGTGGGCGCGGAGGCGTTCGATGCGCAGGGTGAGTCCGTGCCGGTCGACGGCGAGCGGTGCCACCCGGGTCGCGGCGAGCAGGCTCTCGGGCCGCACCAGGCGGGTGAGCCGCTCGACGGCGTCGGGGTGGGCGTCGGCGAGGTGGGTGAGCAACCGGGCCTCGGCTGCGGCCAGCGGGTCGGGCCTGGCGGCGCCGAACTCGTCCCGGTCGACCACCACGGCCCCGGCGGACTCGCGCAGCACCACGCGGGTGGGCCGGAACAGGAGGGTGCCCTCGGACGGGGCGAACCAGCCGGACAGGAAGAGCCGGGCGCGGATGCGGTGGCGCACCGGCACGGGCGCCACGTCGGCGAACTCCAGCAGGGCGGAGGGTTCCTGGCGCGGGGCGCACAGCACCGCCCCGAACAGGGCGCTGTCGTCGGGCACCGCCAGCCGTACCGTGCCGTCCCCGGTCACGGTGTGCGCGCCGGCGTACTCCTCGCGCGCGCCGTCCGCGGTCACCGCGCACGACCAGGCGGTGGCCAGTACCGAGCGTGCCCGTTCCGCCGCGCCGGGGGCGGCCGTCCAGTCCCGCGTGTCACCCATGCGGACCTCCTTTAGGTAAGCCTTGCCTAACCTAGCGGAGATCGGGGCGCACGCCAACCACGCGTACGCCACTGCTCCGCATCGGCGGAGGGGGTCATTCCGGGCCGAGTGGCGCCTAGGCGAGGACGCCCAGCAGGGCGCGGGCGCACAGGTCGCGCACCTGCTCGCGGCTCAACTCCCCCTCCCCACGCAGCCATTCCAGACAGACGGCGGTGGTGAAGGCGAGCCAGCCGCGTACCGCCAGACGCACCTGCGGGGCGGCCTCGACGGCGGGCCCGAACTCGGGGTCGGCGGCGAGCGCGGCCAGGATCTGCTCCTCCTGGGCGGCCAGCGCCCGCTGGTAGACCCGGCGCACGGCCTGGTCGCCGGCCGCGTCGGCACGGTGGAAGGCGCGGAAGCCGTGGGCGTGCGCCTGGACGTAGCCGAGGTAGGTGTCGAGGCCGGCGGTGAGCTGCTCGCGCACCGGCACCCCGGGCTCGGCCGCCGTCATGCGCAGCATGCGCGCGCTCTCCCGCTCCACGACGGCGGCGAAGAAGTCCCGCTTGGTCGGGAAGTAGTGGTAGAGCAGCCCCCGCGAGACCCCGGCGATCTCGGCGACCTGCTCGATCCACACGTCGTCGTAGGGGCTCTCCGAGAACAGCTTCGCGCCGACCGACAGCAGTTGCTCACGGCGTTCGCCGGTGCTGAGTCTGCGCCGGGCGCGCTCCCCCTGGTTCGCGGGCATGGCGTCACTTTACTTGACGCCGGTTCAACAAGCGCACCACACTGGAACACGTTATTGAACCCACGTACAACACACGCGCGCCACTGCTCAACCACCCGCTGGATCAAGGGAGATCGCGTCATGGCGGCGACGACGGAGACCATGGAGACCGGGCTGCCCAGGGGTTTCCGCAGCGCCGAACAGGGCTGGCCGGAGCTGCGCCGCATCCCCCGTCCGCCGCACCGGCTGCCGCTGCTCGGCGATGTGCTCGGCGCCGACCGGCACCGGCCGTTGCAGGACTCGATGCGCTACGCGCGCGAGCTGGGGCCGATCTTCCGGCGGCGGGCGTTCGGCAAGGAGTTCGTGTTCGTGTGGGGGGCGCGGCTGGTCGCCGACCTCGCCGACGAGTCCCGGTTCGCCAAGCACGTCGGCCTCGGCGTCGCCAATCTGCGGCCGGTGGCCGGCGACGGCCTGTTCACCGCCTACAACCACGAGCCCAACTGGCAGCTCGCGCACGACGTCCTGGCGCCCGGGTTAAGCCGGGAGGCCATGGAGGGCTACCACGGGATGATGCTGGCGGTCGCCGAGCGGCTCACCGATCACTGGGACCGCCACCTGGCGGCCGGGCGCACGGTGGACGTGCCGGGCGACATGACCCGGCTGACCCTGGAGACGATCGCCCGGACCGGTTTCGGGCACGACTTCGGCTCCTTCGAGCGGAACCGGCCACACCCCTTCGTCACGGCGATGGTCGGGACGCTGACCTACGCGCAGCGGCTGAACAGCGTGCCGGGGCCGCTGGCCCCGCTGCTGCTGCGCGCCGCCGCCCGGCGCAACGCGGCCGACATGGCCCACCTCAACCGCACGGTCGACGGCCTGGTCGCCGCCCGGCGCCGGTCCGGCGGTGACGGCGAGGGAGACCTGCTGGACCGCATGCTGGCGACGGCGCACCCGGAGACCGGGGAGAAGCTGTCGCCGGAGAACGTCCGCAAGCAGGTGATCACCTTCCTGGTGGCGGGCCACGAGACCACCTCCGGCGCGCTCTCCTTCGCCCTCCACTACCTCGCCCTGCACCCCGCCGTCGCCGCCCGGGCCCGCGCCGAGGTCGACCAGGTCTGGGGCGACACCCCGCGGCCCGGCTACGACCAGGTCGCCAAGCTGCGCTACGTCCGCCGGGTGCTGGACGAGTCGCTGCGGCTGTGGCCGACCGCGCCCGCCTTCGCCCGCGAGGCCCGGCGGGACACCGTCCTCGCCGGGGACCATCCGATGCGCCGGGGCGCGTGGGCCCTGGTGCTGACGCCGATGCTGCACCGCGAACCGGAGGTGTGGGGCGAGGACGCCGAACGGTTCGACCCCGACCGCTTCACCCCGGCGGCCGTCCGTGCCCGGCCACCGCACACCTTCAAGCCGTTCGGCACCGGCGCACGGGCCTGCATCGGCCGCCAGTTCGCCCTCCACGAGGCGACCCTCGTGCTCGGCCTGCTGCTGCGCCGCTACGAGTTGTCGGCCGACCCGGGCTACCGGCTCAGCGTGGCCGAACGGCTCACCCTGATGCCGGAAGGGCTACGGCTGCGCCTGGAGCGACGGCCGGCTCCCACGGAGACCGGCGAGCAGCGCCCCGAAGGGACCCGGGGCGGGCCGACCTGGACGCCACCCGCCCAGAACACGGCCGCGGAGGACAGCCGGCACCACCCCGCCGAACCCGCCGCACCCCCGTCAGCGAGCCGCTGCCCAGTGCACCGGCCGGCCCACTGAAGCCGGCAGACGCGTCCCCGCACTGCCCCGCGCGGCGTTGACCTGCGGCTGAGTGAGGAAGAAGGCGCCGGTGAGGTCCGCGTCGGTCAGGTCGGCATCGCGCAGGTCGGCCCCGATCAGATCCGCGCCGCGCAGGTCGGCACCGGTGAGGTCGGCGGCGATGAGATAGGCGCCGCGCAGGCTCACTCCGCGCAGATCGGCGCCTCTGAGGCGGGCGCCCATGAGGTCCGCGCCCCTGCGGTCCTTGCCCCGGCCCTTCCCCTTGCCCTTGCCCTTGCCGCCGGCGTCGGCGCGGACCAGTTCGCTGGTACGCAGCAGGAGCACGTTGACCTCCTGCCGGTGCGCGGCCACGTCCAGCGCGGCCAGCTCCTCGAAGGTCCGCCGGGTCAGCCCCTCGGTCTTCTCCAGCGCCCGGCGCAGTTCGGGGTGGACGGGCCGGGCGGCGGGCAGGCCCAGCGCCTCGGTCAGGTACCACAGCAGTTCGTGCAGTTGCCGTACGACCGGGAAGACGTCGAACATCCGGCGCGCGTGCTCCTGGGATGCCGTACGCCAGTCCTGCCCGCCGAAGGTGACCTGCGAGACCTTCTGGCCGGCGCCGAAGCAGTCGTAGACCGTGCAGCCGGTGAAGCCCTTCCGGCGCAGATCGGCGTGGATGCCGCAGCGGTGGTCGCCCTGGAGGTTCGGGCACGGCTTGCCCGCGGGCTTGTCCAGCGCGAAGTCGGCCGAGCGGGCGAAGGGCAGGGCGACACAGCACAGCCCGAAGCACCGGGCGCAGTCGGCGCGCAGGTCGGAGGGGTCGGCTATCTGATCCGGCATGGGGTCCAGCCTAATGACCCGCACAGCGGGGCGAAGCCGCTCATGGCCGGGGTCTTCCGGCATGAGCGGCTCCGGGTCGTCAGCGAGCCGGCTCAGGTCGCGGCCGGGGGCTGCCTGCGCTGCTGCCCGACCTGCCGGTTACGGACACGGCGGTGGTGGCGAATCCTTTTGGCCTTTTTGAAGAGGACGAGGCCCCAGCCGCCGATCAAGGTTCCGAAGAACACACACGCAGCTGTCGCCGCGGGTTTCCCGGTGATGCCGCAATACGCAACCCCGCAGTAACATGCGATCGCGATAATCCACGTGGCGATCGCGGAACCGAACAGGATCCGCTCGTCCCGACGCTGTAACTGGTTCAGATCGTCGAGCCAGAAGTCGACCTGTCGGTCGGTGAACGTGTTACACACGGTGGCTCCCGGCTGCGAGGCCGTGGCACACTACGTACGCACCAGCACACTGGTCTATGCCAGTGGCTTCGGCGTCACCGCGTGGCAAGGTGTTGGTGTTGATGGTCGACCACCTTTCGGTAGCGCTGTCAAATCCCATACGGCGGCTTCCTGTTGGCGCAGGGAGCCGTCGGCCTTTTGGGTCTCCAGGGCTCAGCGCCGCCTAGTGGATTCCTATGTACAGCAATGGATCGACTTACACCGCGCTCATCTCACCATGTGAGCCGGGGAAACAAAGCCGGGCAGACCGCCTTCGTCACCCCGCCCACCTGCGCCTTCCCTTGATCAAAGAAGCTGTCGCAATATCGTTCCCAGCGCTTTTGTGATACAGGCCACCGATTTAAATCGTTTCAATTACGCTGGGTGTCCTTCTGGCTACGGCATGAACATCCGCTTACCGCCCTCATACCTCGTCGCGCACGAGCGCCAGCAGCCGGTCCAGGACGCGGGGCGCGCCCGTGCGCAGGCCGTCGTGCTCGTACTCGTTGGTGACCCAGGCGCGCAGGCCCCGGATCGCGCCGGCCGTCTCCAGGGAGTGGCCGGCGTCGACGTACAGGTCGTCGTGGTAGACGGCCGCGGCGACCGGGACCTCGTTGGCGGCGAGCCGTGCGGGGTCGTAGAGGGGGCGCCAGTCGGTGCGGGCGGCGAGCAGTCCGGCCGTCTCGCGCAGGGGGCGCAGGGCCGGGTCGGCGTCGAACACCCAGGGGTGGACGGTCTCCCCGGTGAACAGGACGGGACCGTCGCCGGTGAGCGTCTTGGCCGCGTCGAACTGCGGGAACTCGGCACGGACGCGCTCGGCCGACCAGGCGGTGGGGCGCGCGTCCTGGCCGTAGATCGACTCGTGGACGAGGGCGTAGAGGGGGTGGGAGGCGTACGACAGCAGGGACTGGACCTGTTCTTGGAAGGCGTCGGACAGTTCGAGGCCGGCCGGGGTCACCACGAAGGCGTCCTCCAGGAGGTGGTGCAGCCGGTGGCTGCCGTCGCTCGTGCCGAGCATCTGCCCCAGGGACTGGAAGGCCTCGACGGTGAAGCGGTAGCCGTTCGGCAGGACCACGTCGTGGGTGAGGAGGTGGTCGGCGATCCGGCGGGCCCGCTCCACGTCCTGCGGGTAGCGGGCGTAGTGCGCGGCGACCTTGCGCTCCATGCGCGGGTAGGCGGCCCGGTAGACGTCGTCGGCGTGGGCGTGCAGGGAGGGCAGGCCGCCGGTGATGATCGCGGTGGCGATGCCCTCGGGGGCGAGGGAGAGGTACGACACCGTGCAGAAGCCGCCGAAGCTCTGGCCGAGCACGGTCCACGGGGCGCCGCCGGTGAGCCGGGGGCGGATGGCCTCGCAGTCCCGGACGATGGAGTCGGCGCGGAAGTGGGTGAGGTAGTCGGCCTGAGCGGCGGGGCCGCCGCGCAGCGGGAGCGTCTGCCGGGTGGCGGGCGTGGAGCGGCCGGTGCCGCGCTGGTCGAGGAGCAGGACGCGGTACTCGTCCAAGGCCCGGTCGAGCCAGGCCTGACGTCCGACGAAACGATTCGCCCCGAAGCCGGGGCCGCCTTGCAGGTACACCAGCCAGGGCAGGTCCTGCCCGGCCTTGTCGCTCGCCACCGCCTCACGGGCGTACAGCTCGATGGTCTCGCCGCCCGGGTCGGCGTGGTCGAGGGGGACGGTGAAGTGGTGGTCGGTGAGCACGACGCCGGGCTGGCGGTAACTGGGGCTCAACGGGTCTCCTGGGACGGACGGGCTGGACGTCTCCCAGTTGAGCACATGAGCCGGTGCGGGCCGAGCCCCGGGATCATGGATTGTTACTGAACTTCCGGTCAGCGCCTCTGGTCGGCGCGGGCCCGGGCGCGGCGGGCGCACCGCGGGGCTCAGCGTGCGGCGAGGCTGGAGCGGCGCACCACCAGCTCCGGCTGGAGCACGACCCGCCGGTGCTCGTGCGCCCGTTTCCCCTTGCCGTCGCCCTCGCCCTGCTCGGTCTCCTCCAGCAGCAGTCCGGCGGCGAGGGCGCCCATCGTGACGGCGGGCTGCCGCACCGAGGTGAGGGGTACGGCGGCCGCGGCGGCGAACTCGATGTCGTCGTAGCCGACGATCGCCAGGTCGTCCGGGACGGTCACGCCCGCCGCGTACATCGCCTGGAGCACGCCGAGGGCGAGCAGGTCGTTGGCGCAGAACACGGCGGTGGGCCGGTCCGCGAGGCCCAGCAGCCGGGCGCCCGCGTCCCGGCCGGCGGCCACGTCGAGCCGCTCGGTGGGCAGTTCGCGCAGCGCCTCGGGGCCGAGCCCGGCCTCGGCGAGGGCGTTCAGCGCGCCGGTGCGCCGGTCGCGGACCTGGTTGAGCCCGGGCGGCCCGCTGACGTAGGCGATCGAACGGTGCCCGGCGTCCACCAGATGGCGGACGGCCAGCGCGCCGCCCGCGATGTCGTCCACCGAGACCGAGCACTCGGTGGTGCCCTCGGCGACCCGGTCGACCAGCACGAACGGGATGCCGTGCCGGCGGAAGGCCGCGATGTTGCGGCCGGTGGCGTCGGCCGGGGTGAGCAGCACGCCCCGCACCCGCTGTTCGGCGAAGAGCGACAGGTACTCGGCCTCCTCGGCGGCGTCCTGCGCGCTGTTGCAGACCATCACGCCGAGCCCGGCGTCGCGGGCCGCGCGCTCGGCGCCACGCGCCACGTCCACGAAGAACGGGTTGCCCATGTCGAGTACGAGCAGCCCCATGATCCGGCTGCGGCCCGCCCGCAGCTGGCGCGCCGACTCGCTGCGGACGTAGCCGAGCCGGTCGATCGCGGACAGCACGCGCGCACGGGTCTCGCCGGCGACGGTGTCCGGGCGGTTGATGACGTTGGACACCGTGCCCACCGAGACTCCGGCGGCGCGGGCGACGTCCTTGATACCCACCGACTGGGCCATCGGGCTTGGACCTCCAGGGAACGGGGATGCGGCGGGACGACCTTCACATTACCGTCACGCCGGCCGGGCGAAGCCGGTCACGTGCGACGCCGGGGGCGTCGTGCCGGCGGACTTCTCCGGGTACGGGAACGACAGGACGTCGTCCGGGCCCGCGGGCCTGTGGCGACCGGTCGAACGGGAGAACGGCGCAGGCGTTGTCGTACCGGTCGAGGACGAACTTGGTGCGCTGACCGGAGCGGAGCGGGACGGGGGTCCCGGTCGTCCGCCGGCCGGCGGAGGCAGTCTCGCACAGGTGGAAGGCGCGTCCGTGCGCGCTCCGGCCGGCGCCGTCGTGCGTGCCGCGCCGTCCGGAGCGGTCCGGGACGCGGCCGACGGCGGTGTGCGGGCGCCCGCCGAGCCGGTGAACGGGGCGGTGCCGGCGCCGTGCCCGGCGGTGTGGGCGCCGGTCCCCTCCCCCGGCTCCGTCCACCCCGAACCGCCGTAGCCGGCGCTGTAGTTGCGGCCGATGCCGCCGGTGACACGGAAGCTGCGGCCGGGCCGGAGCCGGTCCCCGGGCGTGGTGACGCACCGCGGGCAGGTGAACCGCGGGGCGGGCGCCGGCCCGCCGAGGTCCGTCCCCGCGGCCCCGGAGGCGTACCCGGTCCAGGCCGTGGGCGCGGGGTGGTCCAGCGGCCCGGCGGCGAACTCGGCGTGGAAGAAGCCGTCGTGGGCCCGGCGGGCCACGAGCGCGCCGCGTCCCGTCGTGTGGCGGGCGGTGGAGCGGTGGACCGGGCAGGTCGGCAGGCCGTTCTTCTGGAACGAGCCGGTGTCGACCGGGCCGCCGTGGGGGACGGCGCGGGCGTCCTGTTGTATGGCGCCGTGCCGGGTGGCGCAGGGTCTCATCCGCGCGGTTCCCGCGTCATGCGAGGTGGAACACTTCGGTGAGCGGTCGCATGGCCTCGTCGGGCCGGGCACCGTCCAGGGACTCGAAGAACGGTGCCATCTCCTTCTGCCAGCGCGCGTTGACGTCGGTGGCGGCCATGCCGGCCTGGGCGGCGGCGAAGTCGTCGGTCTCCAGATAGCCGACGAGCAGGCCGTCGTCACGCAGGAACAACGAGTAGTTGTGCCAGCCGGTCGCCTTCAGGGCGTCGAGCATCTCCGGCCAGACGGCCGCGTGCCGCTCACGGTACTCGTCGATCCGGTCCGCCCTGACCTTCAGCAGGAAGCACACGCGCTGCATCGACTGGCCCCCGTCGTCTCAGAAGTCGAACCGGTCGATGTTCTTGGCGTCGAACACGGTCGGCTTGCCCAGGTTGATCACGCCGTCCTTGCCGACGGTGTACGTCGTGGCGCCGGCCTTGAAGGTCTCGCCCTCCTTGCCGGTGATCTGCCCCGAGGCGAGCGCGACCGCGGTCCGGGCGGCCAGGTCGCCGAGCTTGGCCGGGTCCCACAGCTCGAAGGCGTCGACGGTGCCGTTCTTGACGTACTTGCGCATGTCGTTGGGGGTGCCGAGCCCGGTCAGCTTGACCTTGCCCTTGTACTTGGAGCCCGACAGGTACTGGGCCGCCGCCTTGATGCCGACGGTGGTCGGGGAGACGATCCCCTTGAGGTTCGGGTGTTCCTGGAGCAGGCCCTGGGTCTGCTGGAAGGACTGCTGGGCGTCGTCGTTGCCGTAGGCGATCTTGACGAGCTTGATGTCCTTGTACTTGGGGTCCTTCAGCTCGTCCTTCATGTAGCCGATCCAGGTGTTCTGGTTGGTCGCGGTCTGCGCGGCCGACAGGATCGCGATCTCGCCCTTGTACCCGATCTGCTCGGCGAGCAGCTGCACCTCGGTACGGCCCAGGTCCTCGGCGCTGGCCTGCGAGACGAAGGCGTTGCGGCAGCCCGGGCTGGTGTCGGAGTCGTAGGTGACGACCTTGATGCCGTTGCTCATGGCCTGCTTCAGCGCGGTGCACAGGGCCCCCGGGTCCTGCGCGGACACCGCCATGGCGTTCACCCGCTGCTGGGTGAGCGTGTTGACGTAACTCACCTGCCCTGCGGTGTCGGTGGCGCTGCTGGGCCCCACCTCCTTGTACGTGGAGCCGAGTTCGGCGACCGCCTTCTCGCCTCCCTTGTCGGCGGTGGTGAAGTAGGGGTTGTTGACCTGCTTGGGCAGGAAGCCGACGGTCAGCCCCTTCTTGGTGGCGGCGTTCGGGTCGGCCTTGCCGGCCGAGGCGGCCGACGCGTTGTCGTCCTTGACGTCCTTCTTGGTGGTTCCGCCGCACGCGGTGAGCGCGAGGGCGAGCGAGGTGCCGGCGGCGAGGGCGGCGCAGGTGCGGCGGAGGGTCGGCTTGAGCATCGGATGGGCCCCTTGTCGTAAGGAGTGGGTGGTGCGCCCCTCGGGGGGCGCGGGGTTGGGTGGAGGTGCGGCTCCGCCGCGTGGGCGCGGCCGGCCGCGGACGGCCCGCGGCCGGCGGACGGCCTATCCGGTGGAACCGGCCGCCCGGGCGAGGGAGATCTGCCGCGCGACCCGGGGGCCCAGCACGGACACCACGAGCAGCACGCCGGTGACGACGATCTGCGACTGGGCGGAGACGTTCAGCAGGCTCATCACGTTCTGCGACGCGCCGAGCAGGAAGACACCGGCGACGGCACCGCCGATCGTGCCCCTGCCCCCGTCGAAGTCGATCCCGCCCAGCAGCACGGCGGCGACGACGGACAGTTCGAGCCCGGTGGCGTTGTCGTACCGGGCGCTGGCGTAGTGCAGCGCCCAGAAGACGCCGGTCAGCGCCGACATGGCTCCCGTGGCGACGAACAGCAGGAGCTTGGTCCGCTTCACCCGGATCCCGGCGAACCGGGCCGCCTCCTCGCCCGCTCCGATCGCGAACAGCGACCGGCCGAACGGTGTGGCGTGCAGCAGCACCACGGCGACGGCGAGCAGTACCAGGAAGGGCAGGAAGGCCCGCGGTAGGAAGGAGTCGCCGATGCGGCCGGCGGCGAAGTCCAGGTACTGCGAGGGGAAGTCGGTCACCGCGTCGGAGCCCAGCACGATCTGGGCGATACCCCGGTAGGCGGCCAGCGTGCCGATGGTGACCGCCAGCGACGGCAGCCCGAGCCGGGTCACCAGCAGGCCGTTGACCAGTCCGCACGCCACCCCGAGCAGCAGGCACAGCGGGATGATCGTCTCGATGGCCATGCCCTCGTTCCACAGCCTGCCCATCACCGCGCCGGACAGCCCGGCCGTGGACGCGACGGACAGGTCGATCTCGCCGGCGACGACCAGCAGGGTCATCGGCAGGGCGATCAGCGCGATCGGCAGCGTGTTGCCGATGAGGAACGACAGGTTGAGGGCGTTGCCGAAGCCGTCGACGAAGCCGAACGACAGCAGCAACAGGACGATGAGCAGCGCGCCGACGACCGTGTCCCAGCGGACCGCGCGGGTGAGCGACTCAGGCACCGGCGTTCTCCTTCGCCATGGCGGACCTCCTGGGGGCCGACTTCTTCTTCAGGGCGGCGGCCACGCGCAGCGCCACGACCCGGTCGACGGCGATGGCGAGCAGCAGCAGGACGCCGTTGATGGCGAGCACCCACACGGAGCTGACGCCGAGCGCGGGGAGCACACTGTTGATCGAGGTGAGCAGCAGGGCGCCGAGGGCGGCGCCGTAGACGCTGCCGGAGCCGCCGGTGAAGGCGATGCCGCCGACCACCACGGCGCTGACGACGGTGAGTTCGTAGCCGTTGCCGGTGCCGGAGTCGACGTTGCCGAACCGGGCCAGGTACATGGCGCCGGCGAGTCCGGCGAGCGCTCCGCAGAAGGTGTACGCGGCGAGGATGCGCTTGCGGACCGGGATGCCGGCCAGCCGGGCGGCCTCCGGGTTGGAGCCGAGGGCGTACAGCTCCCGCCCGCTGCCGTAGTGCTTGAGGTAGTAGCCCGTCGCCACCAGCACCACCAGCGCGATCACGGCGAGCCAGGGGATCGCGGAGACGCCGCCGGAGCCGAAGTCGACGAAGCCGCCGGGCAGGTCGGCCGCGGTGATCTGGCGGGAGCCGACCCAGATGGAGTCGACGCCCCGGATGACGTACAGGGTGCCGAGGGTGACGACGAGGGCGGGGACCTGGCCGAGGCTGACGAGGAGGCCGTTGAGCAGCCCGAGGCCGATGCCGAGCAGGACGGCGAGGAGGATCGCGACGACCGCGTTGCCGCCGCCCTGGAGGTAGGTTCCGGCGGCGAAGGCGCTGATGCCGAGCGTGGAGCCGACGGACAGGTCGACGTTGCGGCTGAGGACGACCAGTGACTGGCCGGTGGCGACCAGCACCAGGATCGTCGCGTTCAGGAGCAGGTCCTTGATGCCCTGCTCGGACAGGAACTCGCTGTTGCCGGCCTGGGTGACGGCGATCATCACCAGGAAGACGGCGAGGATGGCGAGTTCGCGCATCTTGAAGACCCGGTCGACCAGCCGGGTGCCGCCGGAGCGGGGCGCCCCGGCGACGGGGGTCTCGTCGGTGGTGACCGTCATGCGGCGGCCCTCCCGGTGGCTGCGGCCATCACGGTCTCCTCGGTGGCGTCGGCGCGGGGTATCTCGGCGGTGATCCGGCCCTCGTGCATCACCAGGACGCGGTCGGCCATGCCGAGGATCTCGGGCAGGTCGGAGGAGATCATCAGGACGGCGACGCCGTCGGCGGCCAGCTCGCTGAGCAGCCGATGCACCTCGGCCTTGGTGCCGACGTCGATGCCCCGGGTCGGCTCGTCCACGATGAGCACCTGGGGGCCGGTGGCGAGCCACTTGGCGAGGACGACCTTCTGCTGGTTGCCGCCGGAGAGGGTGGAGACGGCGTCCGCGATCCGGGCGTACTTCACCTGGAGCTTCACGGCCCAGTCCAGCGACCTGCTGCGTTCGGCGGTCCGGTTCACCAGCCCGGCCCGGGCGGTCGTACGGAGTCCGGTCAGGCCGATGTTCCGCTCGATGGACATGTCCATCACCAGTCCCTGGGCCCGCCGGTCCTCCGGCACGAGGGCGAGTCCGGCCGCCATCGCGGCGGACGGGGCGCCGTTCGTCAGCCGGCGCCCGCCGACCTCGACCTCGCCCGCGTCCCAGCGGTCGACGCCGAACACGGCCCGGGCGACCTCGGTGCGGCCGGCCCCGACCAGCCCGGCGAGGCCGACGATCTCACCGCGCCGGACCTCGAAGGAGACGTCGGTGAAGACGCCCTCGCGGGTCAGCCGCCGCACGCTGAGCACGACCTCGCCGGCCCGGACCTGCTGTTTCGGGTACAGCTCGGCCAGGTCGCGGCCGACCATGCGGCGCACCAGGTCGTCCTCGCTCATGCCGGCGAGCGGCTCGCTGGCGATCCAGGCGCCGTCCCGCAGCGTGGTGACCTGCTGGCAGATCTCGAAGATCTCCTCCAGCCGGTGCGAGATGAACAGCACGGCCGCGCCCTGTTCGCGCAGGGTGCGGACCACACCGAAGAGGCGGGCCACCTCGCTGCCGGTCAGCGCGGCGGTGGGCTCGTCCATGATCAGGACCCGGGCGTCGAAGGAGAGCGCCTTGGCGATCTCCACGATCTGCTGGTCGGCGATGGACAGGCCGCGGGCCGGCCGGTCGGGGTCGAGGCCGACGCCGAGCCGCCGCATCAGGGCCGCCGTGGCCGCGTGGGTGGCCTTGTGGTCGATCCGGCCGAGGGCGCGCCGGGGACGGCGGCCCATGAAGATGTTCTCGGCGATCGACAGGTCGGGGAAGAGGGTGGGTTCCTGGTAGATCACGGCGATGCCGGCGTCGCGGGCGTCGCCGGGGCCGTGGAAGACGACGGGCTCGCCGTCGAGCAGCACCTGACCGGCGTCCGGCCGGTGCACTCCGGCGAGGGTCTTGATCAGCGTCGACTTGCCCGCGCCGTTCTCACCGGCGAGGGCGTGCACCTCGCCGGGCAGCAGCTCCAGGGAGACGTCCCTCAGGGCGCGTACGGCGCCGAAGGACTTCGAGACGCCCTTCAGTGCCAGCACCGGGGCCGGTCCCGTGTCAGGCGGGTGGGTCATGGGGGCTCCTCGACGACACCGGCGAAGGGGCCGCGAGGCCGCCACGGTGTCGTGAAAGGTTTCAAGTGGATTGCGGGGACCGTAGGCACCACAGTCATGTCACGTCAATGGGTCCGTGTCGAAAAACTTGCGATAGCCAAAGGTCACGGCCCGATCACGGAAGACGGGGTGCGCCGGAGTCCTTGACACCCTCACGGGCGGCACCTAGCTTGCCGTTCTGAATCGTTTCACAAACGCGTTCGCATGCTCGGTCGTTCCGTCCGACATCCGCTCAGTCGTCCCCCCGACACCACAGGAGCCCCCAAGTGACCGACCTCGCCGCGGTGAAGGCCGCGCTCAAGACCCAGGCCGTCGAGACGCCGTCGTGGGCGTACGGGAACTCGGGCACCCGGTTCAAGGTGTTCGCCCAGGCCGGTGTGCCGCGCACGCCCTGGGAGAAGCTGGAGGACGCCGCGCAGGTGCACGCCTTCACCGGGGTCGCGCCGACGGTCGCCCTGCACATCCCGTGGGACACCGTGGAGGACTACGCGGCGCTCGCGAAGTACGCCGAGGAGCGGGGGGTGCGGCTGGGCGCGGTCAACTCCAACACCTTCCAGGACGACGACTACAAGCTGGGCAGCATCTGCCACCCGGACGCGGCGGTGCGGCGCAAGGCCGTCGACCACCTGCTGCGGTGCGTCGACATCATGGACGCCACCGGGTCACGGGACCTGAAGCTGTGGTTCGCCGACGGGACCAACTACCCCGGGCAGGACGACGTACGGGCCCGGCAGGACCGCCTGGCCGAGGGGCTGGCCGAGGTGTACGCGCGGCTGGGCGACGGGCAGCGGATGCTGCTGGAGTACAAGCTCTTCGAGCCGGCGTTCTACACGACGGACGTGCCGGACTGGGGCACCGCCTACGCGCACTGCCTGAAGCTCGGCGACAAGGCCCAGGTGGTCGTCGACACCGGGCACCACGCGCCGGGGACCAACATCGAGTTCATCGTGGCGCTGCTGCTGCGGGAGGGCAAGCTCGGCGGGTTCGACTTCAACTCGCGCTTCTACGCCGACGACGACCTGATGGTGGGTGCGGCCGACCCCTTCCAGCTGTTCCGGATCATGTACGAGGTGATCCGGGGCGGAGGGTTCACCGCCGACGTCGCGTTCATGCTCGACCAGTGCCACAACATCGAGGCGAAGATCCCGGCGATCATCCGGTCGGTCATGAACGTGCAGGAGGCCACGGCGAAGGCGCTGCTGGTCGACCGGGCGGCACTGGCCGAGGCGCAGTCCTCCGGTGACGTGCTGGGGGCCAACGCCGTGCTGATGGACGCGTACAACACCGATGTGCGCGGACTCCTCGGCGAGGTCCGCCAGGAGCTGGGGCTGGACCCCGACCCGATGGGCGCGTACGCCCGGTCCGGGTGGGCCGAGCGGATCGTCGCCGAGCGGGTCGGGGGCGAGCAGGCCGGCTGGGGGGCGTGAGCGTCTGCCCCTGAAGCGCCGTCGCGGGGTGCGGGTCCGTCCCGGCCCGTCGCGCCCACGCGGCGGAGCCGCGTACCGACACGGCCCCGCACCCCTTCACCACGTCCCCCCTCCCGGAAGGAACCGGTAGTCATGACCACCCACCCCGAAGTCGACGCCCTCCTCGATCGCTCCCACCGGCTCGGCTCCGATCCCCGGAACACCAACTACGCCGGCGGCAACGCGTCGGCGAAAGGCACCGCCACCGATCCCGTCACCGGGGGCGAGGTGGAGCTGATGTGGGTGAAGGGCTCCGGGGGCGACCTCGGCACGCTCACCGCACCGGGGCTGGCCGTGCTGCGCCTGGACCGGCTGCGCGCCCTCGTGGACGTGTACCCCGGTGTCGAGCGCGAGGACGAGATGGTCGGCGCGTTCGACTACTGCCTGCACGGCAGGGGCGGGGCCGCGCCCTCCATCGACACCGCCATGCACGGTCTGGTCGACGCCCGGCACGTGGACCACCTGCACCCCGACTCGGGGATCGCGCTGGCGTGCGCCGCCGACGGGGAGAAGCTGACCGCCGAGTGCTTCGGGGACAGCGTGGTGTGGGTGCCGTGGCGGCGGCCCGGGTTCCAGCTCGGGCTGGACATCGCCGCCGTCAAGGAGGCCAACCCGCGGGCCGTCGGGTGCGTGCTCGGCGGGCACGGGATCACCGCGTGGGGCTCGACGTCCGAGGAGTGCGAGCGGAACTCGCTGCACATCATCCGGACCGCCGAGGCGTTCCTCGCCGAGAAGGGGAAGGCGGAGCCCTTCGGGCCGGTCGTCGCGGGGTACGAGCCCCTGCCCGAGGCCGAGCGCGGGGAGCGGGCCGCCGCGCTCGCGCCGTACGTCCGGGGTCTGGCGTCCCAGGACCGGCCGCAGGTCGGGCACTTCACCGACTCCGAGGTCGTCCTCGACTTCCTGGCGCGCGCCGAGCACCCCCGGCTGGCCGCCCTCGGCACCTCCTGCCCCGACCACTTCCTGCGCACCAAGGTCCGGCCGCTGGTGCTGGACCTGCCGCCGGCCGCGCCGCTGGAGGACGCCGTCGCCCGGCTGCGGGAGCTGCACGCGGCCTACCGCGAGGAGTACGCCGCCTACTACCGGCGGCACGCCCTGCCCGGCTCCCCCGCCATGCGCGGCGCCGACCCCGCCGTGGTGCTCGTCCCGGGCGTCGGCATGTTCAGCTTCGGCAAGGACAAGCAGACCGCCCGGGTGGCGGGCGAGTTCTACGTCAACGCCATCAACGTCATGCGCGGGGCCGAGGCGGTGTCGGCGTACGCGCCGATCGAGGAGGCCGAGAAGTTCCGGATCGAGTACTGGGCGCTGGAGGAGGCCAAGCTCCAGCGGATGCCGAAGCCCAAGCCGCTCGCCACCCGGGTCGCGCTGGTGACGGGGGCCGGCAGCGGCATCGGGCGGGCCATCGCGCACCGGCTGGTGGCGGAGGGGGCGTGCGTCGTCGTCGCCGATCTGAACGGCGAGAACGCCGTGGCCGTCGCCGAGGAGCTGGGCGGGCCGGACAAGGCCGTCGCCGTCACCGTGGACGTCACCGACGAGGAGCGGATCGCCGCCGCGTTCAAGGCGGCCGTCCTCGCCTTCGGCGGGGTGGACCTCGTCGTCAACAACGCCGGGATCTCCATCTCCAAGCCGCTGCTGGAGACGTCGGTCGAGGACTGGGACCTCCAGCACGACATCATGGCCCGCGGGTCCTTCCTCGTGTCGCGGGAAGCGGCACGGGTGATGACCGCGCAGGGGCTGGGCGGCGACATCGTCTACATCGCCTCCAAGAACGCCGTCTTCGCCGGGCCTAACAACATCGCCTACTCGGCCACCAAGGCCGACCAGGCCCACCAGGTACGGCTGCTGGCCGCCGAGCTGGGCGAGCACGGGATCAGGGTGAACGGCGTCAACCCGGACGGTGTGGTGCGCGGGTCCGGGATCTTCGCCGGCGGCTGGGGAGCGCAGCGGGCCGCTGTGTACGGGGTGCCGGAGGAGAAGCTGGGCGAGTTCTACGCGCAGCGGACGATCCTGAAGCGCGAGGTGCTGCCCGAGCACGTGGCGAACGCGGTGTTCGCGCTCACGGGCGGGGACCTCACCCACACCACCGGGCTGCACATCCCGGTCGACGCGGGTGTGGCGGCCGCGTTCCTGCGATGAGCGCGGGCGTGAAGTCGTACGCCGCGGTCGACCTCGGCGCGTCCAGCGGGCGGGTGATGGTGGGGCGAGTGAGCGCGGACTCGGTCGAACTGAGCGAGGCGCACCGGTTCCCCAACCGGCCGGTGCGTCTGCCGGAGGGGCTGCGCTGGGACGTCCTGGCGCTCTACGGCGGTGTCCTCGACGGGCTGCGGGCGGCCGGGGCCCACTGCGGTGGACGGCTCGCCTCCGTGGGCGTCGACAGCTGGGCCGTCGACTACGGCCTGCTGGACGCCGACGGGGCACTGCTCGGCAACCCGGTGCACTATCGCGACGCCCGCACCGAGGGGGTCGCGGAGAAGGTGTGGGCGACCGTGCCGGCGGCGGAGCTGTACGCGGCGACGGGCATCCAGTACGCGCCGTTCAACACCCTCTACCAGCTCGCGGCCGCCCGCGCCTCGGAGCAGTTCGCCCACGCCGGGCGGCTGCTGCTGATCCCGGACCTGCTGACGTACTGGCTCACCGGCGAGCAGGGCACCGAGCTGACCAACGCCTCCACCACCCAGCTCGTCGATCCCCGGACCCGGGACTGGTCGTACGAGGTCGCCGGGCGGCTGGGGATCGACCTCGGCCTGTTCGCTCCGCTGCGGCAGCCGGGCGATCCGGCCGGGACGCTGCGGCCACAGGTGCTGGCGGAGACGGGCCTGACCGGTCCGGTGCCGGTGACGGCCGTCGGCTCGCACGACACCGCGTCGGCGGTGGCCGCCGTCCCGGCGGACGGGGAGCGCTTCGCCTACATCTGCACCGGCACCTGGTCCCTGGCCGGCCTGGAGCTGTCCGCTCCGGTGCTCACCGAGGAGAGCCGGGCCGCGAACTTCACCAATGAGCTGGGCCTCGACGGCACCGTCCGCTATCTGCGCAACATCATGGGGCTGTGGCTGCTCCAGGAGTGCCTGCGGGCCTGGGGCGAACCGGATCTGGGGGCGCTGCTGCGGGAGGCGGCCGGCGTGCCGGCGCTGCGCTCGGTGGTGGACGCCGGGGACGAGGAGTTCCTGGCGCCGGGGCGGATGCCCGAGCGGATCGCCGGGGCGTGCCGCGCGTCGGGGCAACCGGTGCCGGGCACCCCGGCCGAGATCACCCGCTGCATCCTCGACTCGCTGGCCCTCGCCCACCGGCGGGCCGTGCTGGACGCGCAGCGGCTGGCCGACCGTCCGGTGGACGTGGTGTACCTGGTCGGCGGCGGCACCCGCAACGCGCTGCTGTGCCAGCTGACGGCCGACGCCTGCGGGCTGCCGGTGGTGGCCGGCGCCACCGAGGCGGCGGCCCTGGGCAACGTCCTCGTGCAGGCCCGCGCGGACGGGCTCGCCGGTGATCTCGCCGCCCTGCGCCGGCTGCTCGTCCGGACCCAGCCGCTCACCCGGTACACGCCCCGCGGCGACACCGGCCCGTGGCGGGCGGCCCAGGCCCGGCTCGCCACGCGGTGAGCCGCGGTCTCCCCTCGGCGCCGCCCGCCGATTACTCTGCACTCGTCCGATGACCGACACCGAGGAGCCGCGATGCGTGTCGCCCTGTTCCTGACCTGTGTCAACGACACGCTGTATCCGGACACCGGCCGGGCCGTGGTGAAGCTGCTGACCAGACTGGGTGTCGATGTCGACTTCCCGATGGCGCAGACCTGCTGCGGGCAGGCCCACTACAACACCGGCTACCGGCATGAGGCCGAGCCCATGGCCCGTCATTTCTCCGATGTCTTCGGGGAGTACGAGGCGATCGTGACCCCGTCCGGGTCCTGCGGGGCGATGGTGCGGGAGCTGTATCCCCGCATGGGCGAGCGGGCCCGTGCCGAGGGCCGCGGGGACACGCTGGCGCGGACGCTGGCGCCGGTGGTGCCGAAGACGTACGAGCTGACGGAGTTCCTGGTCGACGTGCTCGGGGTGACGGACGTCGGCGCCTACTACCCGCACACGGTGACCTACCACCCGACCTGCCACGGGCTGCGCGGGCTCGGGCTGGGCGACCGGCCGCGCCGGCTGCTCCAGGCCGTCAAGGGGCTGGAACTGCTCGAGCTGCCCGGCGCGGACGAGTGCTGCGGGTTCGGCGGCACGTTCGCGGTGAAGAACGCGGACGTGTCGGCGGCGATGGGCGCCGACAAGGTCCGCAACGCCGAGTCGACGGGCGCGGAGGTGCTGTGCGCGGCCGACAACTCCTGCCTGATGCACCTCGGCGGCACGATGACCCGGCTGCGCACGGGCATGCGGCCGGTGCACATCGCGGAGATCCTGGCGAGCACGGAGGAGGAACCGGCGGTATGAGCGGAACGTATCTCGGCATGCCGGCCTTCCCGAAGGCCGCGCACGACGCCGTCCGCAACCCCGTCCTGCGGGGCAACCTGCGCCACGCCACCCACACCATCCGGGCCAAACGGGCCAAGGCGGTGGGCGAGTTGCCCGACTGGGCGGCGCTGCGCGAGGCGGGCCGGCGGATCAAGGACCACACCCTGCGCCACCTCGACCGCTACCTCGTCCAGCTGGAGGAGTCGGTCACCGCGGCCGGCGGCACGGTCCACTGGGCGGCGGACGCCGAGGAGGCCAACCGGATCGTCGCCCGGCTGGTCAAGGAGACCGGCGAGTCGGAGGTCGTGAAGGTCAAGTCGATGGCCACGCAGGAGACCGGCCTCAACGAAGCCCTGGAGGCCGAGGGCATCCGCGCCTACGAGACCGATCTCGCCGAACTGATCGTGCAGTTGGGCAAGGACCGCCCCTCGCACATCCTGGTCCCGGCCATCCACCGCAACCGGGGCGAGATCCGGGACATCTTCCGCACCGAGATGGGCGAGTGGGGCCGCCCCGCACCGGAAGGACTGACGGACACGCCCGCCGAACTCGCCGAGGCGGCCCGGCTGCACCTGCGGGAGAAGTTCCTGCGCGCCAAGGTCGGCGTCTCCGGCGCCAACTTCATGGTCGCCGAGACCGGCACGCTGGTCGTCGTGGAGTCCGAGGGCAACGGCCGGATGTGCCTGACCCTGCCGGAGACGCTGATCTCGGTCGTCGGCATCGAGAAGGTGGTGCCCACCTGGCGCGACCTGGAGGTCTTCCTCCAGACCCTCCCCCGCTCCTCGACCGCCGAGCGCATGAACCCGTACACCAGCACGTGGACGGGCACGACGGACGGCGACGGTCCGCGCGCCTTCCACCTGGTCCTGCTCGACAACGGCCGCACCGACACCCTCGCCGACCGGGTCGGCCGCCAGGCGCTGCGCTGCATCCGCTGCTCGGCCTGCCTGAACGTGTGCCCGGTGTACGAGCGGGCGGGCGGGCACGCCTACGGCTCGGTCTACCCGGGCCCCATCGGCGCCATCCTCAGCCCCCAGCTCAGGGGCACGGCGAGCGAGATCGACGCCTCCCTGCCGTACGCGTCGAGCCTGTGCGGGGCCTGCTACGAGGTGTGCCCGGTCGCCATCGACATCCCCGAGGTGCTGGTGCACCTGCGGGAGCGGGTGGTCGAGGGCGGCCCGGCGGTGCGGCAGGGCAACACGGTGGTGCTCCAGCCGGCGAAGGGACACGCGGCCGAACGGGCGGCGATGCGGGCGGCACGCTGGGCGTTCACGCACCCCGGCGCCCTGCGCACGGGCCAGCGGATGGCCTCCCGCACCCGCCGGCTGCACCCCCGTACCCTGCCCGGCCCCGGCCGGGCGTGGACCGGCACCCGGGACCTGCCGGCCGTACCGCCAGAACCGTTCCGGGACTGGTGGCAGCGCACGCGCGGCGGGAAGGACGGTGCGAAGTGAGCAGCAGGGAGCGGATCCTGGGCCGGGTGCGGCGCGCGCTCGCGGACGTGCCCGCGGACGAGGTGCCGTACGAGCAGGCCGTGCCCCGGGACTACCTGCGCGAGCACGGGCGGCGGACCACCGAGGAGACGGTGGAGCTGCTGGCGGAGAACCTGGTGGACTACCGGGCCGTCGTGCACCGGTGCGACGCGCAGGAGCTGCCGCTGCTGGTCATGCGGCTGCTGGCCGAGCGCGGCTCCCAGGAGGTGCTGGTTCCTCCGGGGCTGCCGCCGGAGTGGCTGTCCGCCGCCGGTCCCGTACGCATCCACGACCGGGCGGCGGACACCGCCCAGCGGCTGGACCGGGTGGACAGCGTGGTGACGGGATGCGCCGTGGCCATCGCCGAGACCGGCACCATCGTGCTCGACGGCTCCCCCGACCAGGGCCGCCGCCGCATCTCGCTCGTCCCGGACCACCACATCTGCGTCGTGCGCGTCCCGGACCAGGTCGTCTCCTCCGTACCCCAGGCCCTCGAACGCCTCGATCCCGCCCGCCCGTTGACCTGGATCTCCGGCCCGTCGGCCACCAGCGACATCGAGCTGGACCGGGTGGAGGGCGTCCACGGCCCCCGCACCCTGGAGGTGATCCTGCTCGGCTGACCGCACTCCCGGGCGTCCGCCGGTCGGGGCACGACGGAATGAGGCGGGCCGCGTCCTGCCGTACGTTGAGGGAATGATCCGGTTCGAGCAGGTCACCAAGCGGTATCCGGACGGTACGACGGCCGTGGACGGCCTCTCCTTCGAGGTGGCCGAGGGGGAACTGGTCACGCTCGTCGGGCCCTCCGGGTGCGGCAAGACGACGACCATGATGATGGTGAACCGGCTCATCGAGCCGACCTCGGGCCGGATCCTCGTCGGCGGCGAGGACGTCGCGGCCGTCGACCCGGTCCGGCTGCGCCGCCGGATCGGGTACGTCATCCAGCAGGTGGGCCTCTTCCCGCACCGCACCGTCCTCGACAACACCGCGACCGTGCCCGCGCTGCTCGGCTGGAAGCGGTCGAGGGCACGGGCCCGGGCGGCCGAGCTGCTGGACCTGGTGGGGCTGGATCCGAAGACCTACGGGCCGCGCTACCCGCAGCAGCTGTCCGGCGGTCAGCGGCAGCGGGTCGGTGTGGCGCGGGCGCTGGCCGCGGACCCGCCGGTGCTGCTGATGGACGAGCCGTTCGGCGCGGTCGACCCGGTGGTGCGGGAGCAGTTGCAGGACGAGTTCCTCCGCATGCAGGCGGCGGTGCGCAAGACGGTGCTGCTGGTCACGCACGACATCGAGGAGGCCGTCCGGCTCGGCGACCGGATCGCCGTGTACGGGCAGGGCCGCATCGAGCAGTTCGACACGCCGGGCACGGTGCTCGGGACGCCCGCGACGCCGTACGTCGCCTCCTTCGTGGGCGCCGACCGCGGGCTGAAGCGGCTGTCGGTCACCGCGATCGAGCCGGACGACCTGGAGCAGCCGCCCGTCGCCCGCCCGGACGAGCCGGCCGCGCGGGCCCTGGAGCGGCTGCGGTCCGCGGGCGCCCGCTGGGCGGTGGTCCTGGACGCGAGCGGTGACCTGCACGGCTGGGTCGGCGTCGACGAACTGCCGGCGGGCGGCACGGTCGGGGACCTCGCCCACCGCATGACCGCCTGGGTGCCGGTCGGCGCACCGCTGAAGCAGGCGTTCGGGGTGATGCTCCAGCACGACGCCGGGTGGGTCGCCGTGCTGGACGGGGACCGGTTCCTCGGTGTGCTGACCCCGGCGAGGCTGCACGAGGCGCTGCGCCGCTCGGTGGACGCCGACGCGCGCGGGGTGACGCGGGGGCAGGTGCCGTTCGACTCGGTGGCGGACGCCTGACCCGGGTCACCTCAGTAGGCCCTTGTCCTTCAGGTAGGCGCGGGCCACGTCGGCGGGCAGCCGCCGCCAGCTGTCGACCTGCCGGTTCATGGCGGCCAGGTCGGCGGTGGTGAGCACGTCGTTCAGCCTGCCGAGCGCCTTCGCCACGCCGGGGCCGCCCGCGCGGGCGCGGTTGACGACGGGGACGACGTAGTCGGCGTTCTGCAGTCGCCTGTCGTCGGCGAGCAGGACCAGGCCGAAGGCGTCGAGGGTGGCGTCGGTGGTGGTGGTCAGCACCATCTGGTCGCGTCCCTCCTGCACGGCCCGCTTGGCCTGGGTGGTGCCGACGCCCTTGGGGTCGACGCCGGTGACGTCGATGCCGTACACCTTCTTCAGACCGGGCGCGCAGTACGGCCGTCGCACGCATTCGTCGCCCGCCGCGAGCCGTACCTTCAGCCCGGAGGCGCCGAGGTCGCCGAGGGTCCTGAGGTGGTGGCGGCGGGCGTAGGCGGCGGTCACCGCGAAGGCGTTCTGGTCGACGGCCCGGCCGGGCGGGAGGACGGTGAGGCCGCGGGGTGCGGCGAGGGCGCGCAGGGCCTTCATCGTGGTGCCCAGGTCGGGCGAGCCGGCCGGGGGCGCGTCCGCGCCGTGGGTCTTGGCGCTCAGCCAGTCGGCCAGGGTCGCCGCGTACTCGGGTACGACGTCGATCTGGCCGGACTCCAGGGCGGGTTCGTACAGTTCCCGGTTGGCGACCGTGATCAGGGACGTCCTGTAGCCGGCCTGGTCGAGCAGCTGGGCGTACATCTGGGCGAGCAGATCGCTCTCGGTGAAGCCGGCCGAGCCGATGGTGAGGTGACGGCTGTCCCCTGGCGGCGCGGTGACCTGCCCGCGGTCCTCCAGGGACGGGCCGGTGGCACAGGCCCCCAGGGCGAGGAGGGCGGCGGTGGCGACTGCGGCACGGGCTCCGGCTCTCATCGGCCGCCCCGCACCCATGCGGGTGCCACTCGCTCGGCGATCTCGAAGACGCCCTCGACGAGCAGGGCGAACACCGCTACGAGCAGCGCGCCCGCCACCACCTGGGGCGTGCTGGCGAGGTTGAAGCCCGCCGTGATGATCCGGCCGAGGCCGCCGCCGCCCGCGAGCGCGGCGATCGTGGCGGTGGCGACGAGCTGGACGGCGGCGATCCGCACGCCGTTCAGCAGCAGGGGGAGCGACAGGGGCAGCTCCACGCGGAACAGCAGCTGCCGGCCGGTCATGCCCATGCCCCGGGCGGCCTGGACGACGTCCCGGTCGACCTCGCGCATGCCGACGTAGGCGTTGGTGAGCAGCGGCGGAACGGCGAACAGCACGAGGGCGGCCACCGTGGGGCCGTCCCCCCACCTCCCGACCGGGGTCAGCAGCAGCAGGACCAGCACGGCGAAGGTGGGCACGGCCCGGCCGACGTTGGAGAGGTTCACGGCGAGCGCGCCGCCCCTGCCGAGGTGGCCGAGGACGAGCGCGACGGGCAGCGCGATCAGACAGCTGAGGACCAGGCAGCCGACGGTGAGCAGGAGGTGCTGGAGCAGCCGGTGCCGGATGCCGTCGTCGCCCGGCCAGTGCGCGGCGTCGGCCAGCCAGTCCCATGCGGCGGCGAGGGTGCTCACGTGCGGGCCGCCCGCGTCCAGGGGGTGATCAGCCGCTGCACGCCCAGCAGGAGCAGGTCGGCGGCGACGGCGATCAGCACGCACAGGACGGACGCGGTGAGCACCTGCGCCTTGAAGTAGGTGTTCATGCCGGCGTAGATGAGGTTGCCGAGACCGCCGAAGCCGACGATCGCCCCGACCGTGAGCAGGGAGACGGCCGAGACGGTCGCGATGCGCAGGCCGGCCATCGCGGCGGGCAGGGCCAGGGGCAGCTCCACGGTGAGCAGCAGGCGGACGGGGCCGCAGCCGAGACCCCGCGCGGCCTGCCGGGTCTCCTCCGGGACCGCGCGCAGGCCGGCGAGGATGTTGCGGACGAGCAGGGTGAGCGAGTACAGCACGAGCCCGGCGACGACCAGGGTGGCCGAGAGGCCGTAGAGGGGCAGGAGCAGGGAGAACATGGCCAGCGACGGGATGGTGTAGAGGATCGTCGTCATGGCCAGGACCGGCCCGGCCGCCCAGCCCCAGCGGCGGGCCAGCACCGCCAGCGGCAGCGCGATGACCAGGGCGACGAGGACCGCCAGGAAGGTCAGCCGAAGGTGCTGGACGACCGCGTCGAGCAGGATCTGGCGGCGGGTGCTCAGATAGGCGCCGCAGATCCACTCGTTGCGCGCGAGGCAGTCGTCCGGAGGGGCGGTCACGGCTCCATTGCACCGGACGGACGAGCCCTGCGGCACGTTGTGGTGACCCGGACGGGGACGGCGAGTGCCGTGGGGCCCGGCGGGGGCGCCGGCAGGGGGACTCGCGCCCCGCCCGCCCACAGCGAGGCGGTACGTGCCCTGCCCGTCCCAGCCGAGCGGCGGCACCGAGGCGCGCCGCGACGACCCCCACCCGGCCCCCCTATGCCCCGCCGACCCCAGCCGAGCGGCATGTGGCCCGCGGCCGGGGCCGCGGACGCATCCGCGTCAGTGGACTCCCGCCGCGTCCAGCAGGGCCGTCGCCGTGGTCGTGGCGAGTCCGTCGTCCAGGCGTTCCACCCGGGCGCCGGCGCGGGCGTTGGCGCCGTCGAAGACGAGCAGGAGCTGGCGGGCGAGCAGCTCGGGGTCCCGCGCGCCACCCCGCTGCGCGGCCTCGCGGAAGGTGCTCAGCAGGCTGTCCTTGGCCTCGCGGGCGACCACGCTCGCCGGATGCCCGGGATCCTTCACCTCGACCAGCACGGCCAGGTACGGGCAGCCGTGGTACTCGGGTTCCACGGAGCCCTTCTCCATCTGCTCGAAGACGTACAGGATGCTCTCGCGCGGGGTCACGGCCGCCGGATCGGGATGGGTCAGCCGGGCCTGGTACGCCGGCATCCGCCGCTCCAGGCTGGCGGCCAGCATCTCGTCCTTGCTGTCGAAGAGCTGGTACATCGACCGCTTGGAGACGCCCGCCTCCCGGCACAGCGCCTCGATGCCGATGGAGACGCCGTCGCGGTAGGTGAGCCGTGCGGCGGCGTCGAGCAGCCGGTCGCGGGGGGACGCCTTCTCTTTGCTGGTCATACTGCGAGATTACCGCGACGCCGGGCGGAGGAGACCGATCGGTGTACAGCATGGCGCGCAAGCTGAACAAGCGCTTAGACAGGAGAGCGGCAACCGCTCCTCACGGACCCCGTCCCCGACCTCGCCGGAGGCCCCGTTGTTCACGTCCGTCGACGACGTCTCCGCCCGTCTCGCCGAGACCGGCTACCTCGCCTCCCCCGCCGTCGCCACGACCGTGTTCCTCGCCGCCCGGCTGGGCAAGCCGCTGCTGGTGGAGGGCCCCGCCGGGGTCGGCAAGACCGAGCTGGCCAAGGCCGTCGCCCAGGTGGCCGGAGCCCGGCTGGTACGGCTCCAGTGCTACGAGGGCGTGGACGAGTCCCGGGCGCTGTACGAGTGGAACCACGCCAAGCAGCTGCTGCGCATCAGCGCGGGCCGCGGCGAGAGCTGGGACGAGACCCGCACCGACATCTTCACCGAGGAGTTCCTGCTCCCCCGCCCGCTGCTGACCGCCATCCGCGGCGACGAGCCGACCGTGCTGCTCATCGACGAGACCGACAAGGCCGACGTGGAGATGGAGGGGCTGCTGCTGGAGGTGCTCAGCGACTTCCAGGTCACGGTCCCGGAGCTGGGCACGGTCACCGCGACCCGCCGCCCGTTCGTCGTCCTCACCTCCAACGCCGGCCGCGAGCTGTCCGAGGCGCTGCGCCGGCGCTGCCTGTTCCTGCACATCGGCTTCCCCGATGAGGAGCTGGAGCGGCGGATCGTACGGCTGAAGGTGCCGGGCCTCGGCGCGGCGCTGACCGAGTCGGTGGTCCGGCTCGTCGGCGCGCTGCGCGCGATGGACCTGCGCAAGGCGCCGTCCGTCGCGGAAACCGTCGACTGGGCCCGCACCCTGCTCGCGCTGGGCGCCGGGACGCTGGACGAGACCGTCGTGCGGGACACCCTCGGGGTGATCCTCAAGCACCAGGACGACATCCAGAAGGCGGCGGCCAAGCTCGACCTGGAGGCGCTGTGACCGCCGTCGCCGGCCGGATCACCGGCCTGGCCGCGGCGCTGCGCGCGCACGGGGTGCGGATCGGCACCGGGGAGACCGTGGACGCGGCCCGGGCGGTGGAGGCGCTGGGCCTCGCGGACCGGGAGCGCCTGCGCGAGGGGCTGGCGGCGACGCTGCTGCACGGACCGGGCCAACGGGCCCTGTTCGACTCGGTCTTCGACCTCTACTTCCCGCGCGGAGTCGGCGGTCCCGAGGACGCCCCCCGGGACCGGGACACCCTGCGCGACCGGCTGGCCGAGGCGCTGGCCGCCGACGACCGGGCGATGATGGCCCGGCTGGCGGCGGAGGCGGTCGACGGCCTGGGCGGGTACGGGAGTTCACCCGGCTCGGACGGCTGGTCGGCGTACCAGACCCTGGACCGGCTGCGCCCCCAGACCCTGCTGGCCCGGGTGCGGGCCGACGTCCGGGGCCGGGACGGCGGCGGCACCGGGTTCGCGGACCGGCTGCTGGACGACGAGATCCGGCGCCGCATCGAGGAGTTCCGGCGGCTGGTGGGGGCGGAGGCCCGGCGCCGGGTGGCCGAGCGGCGGGGGCGGGACGAGATCGCCCGGCGGGCTGTGCGGCCGACCGCCGAGCGGGTCGACTTCCTGATCGCGAACCGGGACCAGCTGACCGAACTCCGCCGCGCGGTCCAGCCGTTGGCGCGGAAGCTGGCCACCCGGCTGGCCGCGCGCCGCCGCCGGGCCGCGCGCGGCACGATCGACCTGCGCCGCACCCTGCGCTCCTCGCTGTCCACGGGGGGCGTGCCGATGCGGCCGGTGCTGCGGCGGCGCCGCCCGGTCCGGCCCGAACTGGTGCTGCTGTGCGACGTGTCGGGCTCGGTGTCCGGGTTCTCGGACTTCACCATGCTCCTGGTGCAGGCGCTGCACGACCAGTTCGGCAAGGTGCGCGTGTTCGCGTTCGTCAACCGGCTCGACGAGGTCACCGGTCTGCTCGACCACGGCCGCGCCGACCCCGACGGACTCGGCGCCCGCATCCGCGCCGAGGCCACGCTCACCGGCTGGCACGGCAGCAGCGACTACGGTGTGGCGCTGGGCGATTTCGCCGAGCGGTACGGCGGTGCGGTGGGGCCGCGTACGACGGTGTTCGTCCTCGGTGACGCCCGCACGAACATGAGCGACCCGAACCTCCCCGCCGTGCGCGAGCTGGCCCGGCGGGCCCGGCGCGTCTACTGGCTCAACCCCGAGCCGCGCGACCGCTGGGGCACCGGCGACTCGGCCGCGCCCGCCTACGCCGAGCTGGTGGAGATGCACGAGTGCCGCACGGCCGCCCAGCTCAGCGCGCTGATCGCGGGCCTGCTGCCGGTGTGAGGGCGGACGTGCCCACGGTCGGCCGACCTGCTCCTGGCGACGGACTCGCCTCGGCCACGACGCCGGGCGTCCGTCCGTGATCGACTGGCCCCGACACCGACACCGACTCAAGGACACCATCATGACCCACCCGCCTGTACCGCTGGGCACCTTCCCGACCCCTCTGGAACCGGCGCCCCGGCTCGCCGCCGCGCTCGGGCTCGGACCGGAGGACCTGTGGGTGAAGCGGGACGACCTGACCGGCCTGGGCGGCGGCGGCAACAAGATCCGCAAGCTGGAGTGGACGGTGGGCGCGGCCCTCGCCGAGGGCGCGGACACGCTCGTCACCACCGGTGCCCCGCAGAGCAACCACGCCCGGCTGACCGCCGCCGCGGGCGCCCGGCTGGGCCTGGACGTCGTCCTCGTCCTGCGCGGCGCCCCGGGCGCCTCCCGCTCCGGGAACCTCACCCTGAACGGCCTGTTCGGGGCGCGGCTCGCCTGGGCCGGCGACGTGGACCAGGCCGGGCTGGACGCGGCGGCGGCCGAGGTCTGCGCGCGTCTGCGGTCCGGCGGCGCCCGCCCGGCACTGATCCCGTTCGGCGGCTCCAGCACGCTGGGGGCCAGGGGGTACGCACGCTGCGGCAGCGAGCTGCGCGAGCAACTGCCGGACCTGCGCACGGCGGTCGTGGCCCTCGGCTCGGGCGGCACGATGGCCGGGCTGGTCGCGGCCCTGGGGAGCGGGTCGGTACTCGGCGTCGACGTGGGCGCGCTGGCCGACCCGGCCGCGGCGGTCGCGGAGTTCGCCGCGCCGCTCACGGCGGAGGCGGTCACGCCGGGCACCCTGCGGATCCGCCGGGACCAGGTGGGCGCCGGCTACCCGGTCCTCACCGCCCCGGTACGGGACGCCCTCCGTCTCGCCGCCCGCACCGAGGGCCTGGTCCTCGACCCCGTCTACACCGGCCGCGCCCTGGCCGGCCTGCACGCGGCGGTGCGCGACGGCACCGTACGCCCGGGCGAGCGGACGGTCTTCGTCCACACCGGCGGCCTCCCGGGCCTGTTCGGCCACGCGGACACGCTCGCCTTCGCGGAGGAGCAGGCGCGGTCCTTCGACGCGTAGAGCGACCCCGCCGGACCGCTCCCGGGGCGGCCCGGCGGGGCCGAGGGGATGAGCGGACAAAACCGGCGCCCGGCCAACCCTCCGACCTCGCTCTCACCGCCGTCGTCCATGCGGAGGTGCAGCCGACCCCGCACCACGTACCCGTTGTGCATGACGGTGTCCTCCCTGCCGGCCGCTGACCGCGGCCGGCCACCGTCCCCGGCGGCCTCGGGCGGCACCGGCGCTGCGGCGGCGGCCGTACCCCACGGCACCGTCGTCGGCCCGGCGGCCCGGCACCGCCATCCGGGCGGAGGCGGGACGCGGACACCGGCCGCGGCGGCCCACCGGCTACCAACTGCGCGCCGCCCGCAGCAGGAAGGCGCGGACCCGGGCCACGTCGGGGTTGTCGGAGGCACCGGGGCGCTGGACGAGGAAGCCGGTGTTGATCGGCGGGTCCTCCGGTTCCAGCAGCGCGACGAGCGCGCCGGACGCCAGGAGGTCCTGGCACAGGTAGCGGGGCAGCACGCTGAACCCGGCGCCGGCGGCCACGGCCGCGAGCACCCCGCGCAGATCGGGGACGGTCACGGCGGCGGTACGCGACAGACGCCGGCCGAAGACGTGCCGCCAGTACCGGCGGGCGATCGGCAGGTCCTCGGCATAGGTGACGAGCGGAACGTCGTGCAGCACGGCGGGGTCGAAGGAGCCCGGCGCGGCGACCGCGAACCCTTCGGCACTCCGCGCGGCGGGCCCGCGTCCCTCGGTCTCCGGCCCGGTGACCCCCTCGGCATCGGTCTCCCGCGCAGGGCCGCGTCCCGTCAGCCGCTCCGCCCAGACCGGGGCCGCGACCAGTACGAACTCCTCGTCGGTGAGCGGGACGGCGTGCACCGTGCGGCCGCGCGGGCGGGTGGTGGCGATCACCAGATCGTGGCGGCCGGCCCGCAGTTCGTCCAGCAGCGGATCAGTCAGCCCGGTCGCCACCCGCAGCCGTACGCCCCCGGCGATCAGCGGAGCGAGGGCCGGCAGGACCCGGGTGCACAGGAGTTCCGCCGGGCCGGCCAGATGCACGGGATCGGCGCGGGTGCCGGCCGGCGGGGTCGGCCCGGCGACGGCGGCCAACTCGTCCAGGGGCGCGGCGATCCGGGCCGCCAGCTCGTCGGCCACCGGGGTCGGCGTGACCCCGCGCGGCAGGCGTTCGAACAGCTCCCGGCCGGTCTGCCGTTCCAGCGCGCGCATCTGTGTCGTCACCGTGGGCTGTGACAGTCCGAGCAGCCGGGCGGCGCCGGTGAAGGAGCCGGAGCGGTACACCGCGAGGAAGGTGCGCAGCAGGTTCAGGTCGAGGGAAGCGAGGGAAGCGGTCTCCACGGATCCGAGTATGGCCGCCGGGCATTCCCCCGCTGCCATAGGAAACCCGATGTCAGCCATTGGGTGCTTCATTGGATGCCTATGGGTCGTCTCGCCTACGTTCGTTCTCGCGGGCCCGGCCCGCCGCACCCGCGGCCCCGGGCCGCCCGTGGACGCAAGCCTTCTGGAGGAAGAACCCCATGTCGAAGATCCTGTTCGTGATGACCGGCGCCGATCACTGGACGCTCGCCGACGGCACCGCGCACCCGACCGGATTCTGGGCCGAGGAGGCCGTGGTCCCCTACCGGGCCGTCAAGGCCGCCGGTCACGAGGTCGTCGTCGCCACGCCGGGCGGTGTGGTGCCGCCGGTGGACCAGGCGAGCCTGGCCGCCGAGGTCAACGGCGGTCAGGAGAGGGCCGAGGAGATCGCCCGCGGGCTGGAGGAGATGACCGAGCTGCGGACGCCGGTGAAGCTCGCGGAGGTGGACCTCGCCGACTTCGCCGCCGTGTTCTACCCGGGCGGGCACGGCCCCATGGAGGACCTGGCCGTGGACGCCGAGTCGGGCCGGCTGCTGGTGGCGGCCCTGGACTCGGGCAAGCCGCTGGCCGTGGTCTGCCACGGTCCGGCCGCCCTGCTCGCCGCGGTCCGCTCCGACGGCGGCAACGCCTTCGCCGGCTACCGCGCGGCGGCCTTCACCAACGAGGAGGAGACCCAGGGCGGCCTCGCCGGACAGGCCAGGTGGCTGCTCCAGGACCGGCTGACCGAGGCGGGGGTCGAGGTGCGGGCGGGTGAGCCGTGGGCGCCGCACGTCGTGGTGGACCGCGACCTGATCACCGGCCAGAACCCGGCCTCCTCGGCCCTGGTCGCCGAGGAGCTGCTGAAGCGGCTGGGCTGAGGGACCAGGTCGCGGAAACAGGTCGCGGAAACAGGTCGCGGAGAATTCGCCGGAGGTCACCCGCAACCTCGCCCGGGGTCGGACGTCTGTCGGGGTGGAGGCCTCCACCTCGTCCAGTTGTCCGACCCCGAGCGACCGAAGGAACACATGTCCGTACACCGTGCACCGCGCCCGAACCGCACCCACCGGCTGCGCGCCGCCCTGGGGGTCTCCGCCGTGGGCGCCGCCCTGGCCGTCGCCGGCACCCTGACCGCCCAGGCGGCCCAGGGCGACGGCCCGGCCCCGGCCGGCAACCGCGCCGCCCACCCCACGGCCCGCTCCCAGAGTGCCGCCACCCCGTCCCCGCTGCCGTCGCCGGTGCGCACGGGAACCCCGTCCCCCGTCCCCTCCCCCGTACGCACGGCGAGCCCCGTACCGGCACCCGCCACGCCTTCGCCGGTGCCCGCCACGGCCACTCCTTCCCCGGTGCCCTCCGTTCCCGGACCGGCCGCGCCGAGCCCGGTGCCGTCCACCGCCGCTCCCGCGCCCCGGCACCCGGCCCCCGCTCCGGAACACCCGCGTCCGGCGCCCGTACCGCACCACCGCCACGCCACGCCGGCGCCGGTTCCGCAGCAGCACTGAGGCAGGGCCGGTGCGGGGGAGCCGCCGCGCGGCGGCTCCCCCGCACCCGGGCCCGGGAGATCCATGACGACAGCGACACCACCGGCGACGGCCCTGCCCTGGGAGCGGCCCGCGTCCTGGCGGCGCCCGGCGGCAGCGCTGCGGGCCCGCGTCCTCGCCCGCATCCGCACGGGTACGGCACCTGCCGCGCCCGGCACCGGGCCCCGTACCGGCACCCGGACCGCCGTGGACGCCGGGCGGCCACCTGGCATCGAGGAGCTCTACCACCACCGCAGGCTGTCCCTGGTGCGCCTGGCGGTGCTGCTGGTGGACGACCTGCCCACGGCCGAGGACGTCGTACAGGACGCGTTCACCGCGCTGTTCCGGCGGCACGGGCACCGGCTCGCGCGGCTGGACGACCCGGAGGCGTACCTGCGGACCAGCGTCGTCAACGCGGCCCGCTCGGTGCTGCGGCGGCGCAGGACCGCACGTGCGCACACCCCCGCCCCCGAGGGACACGCGCCCGCTCCCGAGGAGGACGTGCTGCTGCACGAGGACCACCGGGAGGTGCTGGCGGCGCTGGGCACGCTGACCCGGCGGCAGCGGGAGGTTCTGGTGCTGCGCTACTGGTCGCATCTGACCGAGGCGCAGATCGCGGCGACGCTCGGGCTGTCGCGCGGCGCCGTCAAGTCCACGGCCAGCAGGGCGCTGGACGCCCTGGGCCGGCGTCTGGAGGGGCTGCGATGAACGAGTCCGGTACGGGAGGCACGGCGACGCCGGTGGAGGAGCGGTTGCGGGCCGCACTGGCCGCGCGGGCACAGCGCGTCGGGCCGGCCGACCTGCGCCCCCTGCGCCCGCCGGCCGGGCCGGTGCGGTCCCGGCGGGTGCCGGTGCGCCGGGCGGTGGTGGGGATGCTGGTCCTGGCCGCCGTGGTCGCGCTGGTGTTCCTCTCGGTGCGCCGCGAACCGGCCCGCCCGGTCGAACCGGCCCGCTCCCCGCATCCGCCGGCCGGCACGCCGACCCCCGTCCCGAGTCCGGTGAGCCCGTCCACGCCCCAGCCGTCCCCGAGCGCCCGGCAACCGTGAGTACGCCCGGGGTGACACGGCCGCGGTACGCAACGCGGTGGGCGGGCGGGGGCGTTGGGACACTGCCGCCGTCCACGCCGGTCTTCCGGCAGACCGGCCGTCACGGTCTGCCGCTGCGAGTGCGAGGCGGTGCGGCGCGTGGCACATTGGGCGTGTGGGCCGTGCAGTGCCAGGCCCGTGGCCGCAGGTGCCCGCGGAGCTCGGATGACACCGCTCAGCCGGCCGTCGTTCCCCCCGTATCCGGTGCCGTGGTCACCTCCCTGCTGAAGAACTGTGGGTATGGGTATGCACCGAACGCACTCGTTCCGTTACGCGGCCGCCGCGGCCGGCGTCTCGCTCGCCGTCTCCGCGCTCCTCCCGGCGCACGCCTCCGCCGCGGGCCTGCCGGCGACCGCGTCCCCGGCCGCCGCCAGACCCACCGTCGTGCTGGTTCACGGCGCCTGGGCCGACGCCTCCAGCTGGAACGGCGAGGTCAAGATCCTCCGCGGTGAGGGGTACCAGGTACGTGCCGTCGCCAATCCCCTGCAGGACCTGACCACCGACTCACAGACGATCGCCGACTTCCTCAAGACGGTGCGGGGTCCGGTGGTCCTCGTCGGCCACTCCTACGGGGGCAGTGTCATCACCAACGCCGCCGCGCAGGTCAAGAACGTCAAGGCGCTGGTGTACGTGGACGCCGCCGCGCCCGCCGTCGGTGAGACCAACGGATCCCTGAGCGGTTCCACGTCGGCGCTGAACGCGCCGCCCGGCACGCTGTTCGACACCGCGGCGTACCCTCAGGCGCCGTCCGGGGCGAAGAACCTGTACCTGAAGAAAAATGTCTTCGTCAAGGACTTCGCCAGTGACCTGCCCGCCAACCAGGCCGAGAACCTGTGGGCGACGCAGCGGGCCGCCTCGACGGCCGCGTTCGACACGCCGTCGAAGCACGCAGCCTGGAAGACGATCCCGTCCTGGTACTTCATCAGTACAGGCGACCGGATCATCACCCCGCAGTCGGAACAGCGCATGGCTCGTCGCGCCCACGCGAGGACGACCGTCTTCAAGGGCGGGTCACACCTCACCCTCATCTCACACCCGGACGCGGTGGCCAAGGTCATCACCTCGGCGGCCCACTCCGCGGGTTGACCCCTCGCTCGGCGCCCCCCCACTACGGGCAGGGCGGCAAGGCCGGTCTCGTACACCGTCCACGGACGCGGACTGTTGGCGCAGACGTCACTTGTGGTTCGGCTGTGGCCGGTCATCTCCCCATTAGATTGCAAAGGAAGGACTTTGCGATCCCCATGGGAGAGTTTTGTGAACAGAAACGTGCGTGGTCTGCGTTGGGCGGCGCCTGTCGCGGCGGCGTCCGCGGCCGTGGTGGCGACCATGGTGCTCAACCCCACGCCGGGCGCGTCCGCCAGCGCTCCGCAGAGCGCGGCGAAGGCCCCCACCGCCAAGAACGTCATCTTCATCAACGGCGACGGCATGGGTGCCGCCGCGCGTGAGGCGGCACGACTGCATCTCGCCGGGCTTCAGGGCCGGCTGACGATGGATCGTCTTCCGGTGTCGGGTCAGCTGACCACCACGCCGGACGACCCCAAGGCGGTGGTCACCGACTCCGCGGCGGCCGCCACCGCATGGGCCACGGGCCAGAAGACGTACAACGGCGCGATCAGCGTCGACACCGACGGCAACCCGCTCCCCACGCTCGGGGCCCAGGCCAAGGCGGCGGGCAAGGCCACCGGCCTGGTCACCACCGCACAGGTCACCGACGCCTCGCCCGCGGCCTTCTTCGCCAACACCGCCGACCGCGGCAAGCAGGACGAGATCGCCCGCCAGTACCTCGACGTCAGCAAGCCGGACGTGATCCTGGGCGGCGGCGAGGACTGGTGGCTGCCGGCCGGCACCGCGGGCGCCTTCCCCGACAAGCCCGCCGAGGACACCAGCGAGGGCAGCCGCGGCACCAAGGGCAACCTGATCGCCAAGGCCCAGCGCTCCGGCTACAAGTACGTCACCAGCGCGAAGGACCTGGACAAGGCCACCGGCGGCAAGTTGCTCGGCCTGTTCGGCAACGAGGAGATGTTCCAGCAGCGCCCCGAGGGCCAGGGCGACGTCTACGCCCCGGTCGTCGACCTCGCCACGATGACCAGCAAGGCACTGAAGACGCTGGACAAGAACAAGAAGGGCTTCTTCCTCATGGTCGAGGAAGAGGGCGTCGACGAGTTCGCGCACAGCAACAACGGCACGCGCGTCCTTCAGTCGATGCAGCAGCTGGAGAAGGCCGTCGCCGTCGCCCGCGCCTACCAGGCGACCCACCCGGACACCCTCCTCGTCGTCACCGGCGACCACGAGACCGGCGGCCTCGCCGTCGAGGAGAACGACGCGGCGGACGAGTCCGGCACCGGTGTCTCCGCCGAGGACGGCCCGTTCACGATCCACGGCAGTGACCGGACGTTCACCATCGACTGGACGACTTCCGGCCACACCAGTGTCGACGTTCCCGTGACGGCCGCCGGCCCGCTCGCGAGCCGGTTCACGGGCAAGCACGCCAACACCTACGTGCACGACGTCCTGTCCCAGGTCCTGGCCCCCCGCCGCTGACCGGTGCGGAAGTCCGCCGGGGGCCGGTCCCGCCGACGTATAGGGCTGTGCGGACCGGCCGAGAGCCGTCAGGCGGGACGGCGATCCGGGGCCCGTCCCGAACAGCGCGGCCGGGACACCCTCACGCACCGGTTCCCGCCGGCCGGCGGGCGCGCGGACTTCCGTCACCCCGGTACCCGGCCGGGGGCGGGCAGCTCTCCGCCGGGAGCAGGCGCGCGACCCGCTCACCGATCCAGTGGCCGAGTGCCTGGTAGGCGTCGAAGCGCCGGCTGTCGAACCACTGGTCGCTCGTGCCGTCGTGGGGAAACGCGTGGTCGGCCTGGGCGTATGCGAGGAGCGCGTAGGGCATGTCGGGGGTCAGCGTGGCCCGGGCGACGATCAGCTCCCCCTTCGTCCCCAGCTTCCGGCCGTGTTCGTCCACCCGTGGCCGCGGATAGACGATCTCGCCCACGACCACCGCGTCGGCCGAGAGCCGCAGGTCCAGGGCGGCCAGGGGGTTCGGCGGAGGCACCGGGGCCGGCTGGCCCGGCTGGGGCGGCGGCTGGGGCGGCCACGGTGTGAGGGGAGGCGCGCTGCCGGGAACGAGCTTCTCCCACTCCTCGCGCGCGATCCTGATCTCGACCCCGAGCTCCTCCTTGGCCAGCGCCATCGCCTCGCCCAGAGCGGCGGCGAAGGCCCCGGAGCCCCCACTGGCGTCCACGCACACGGCGGTGTCGACGCCGTGCCGGAGCAGCTCGACCAGGCCGAGGTTCTCGTAGTGCCCGCCGTCCGTGACCAGCAGCATCCGGTCGTCCAGCGGGTAGCGGCCGGACACTTCCCGCAGCAGGTACGGCAGGCGGCGGATGCCGGGCACCGGGGGCAGCCCCCAGTCCGCGTGCTCGTCCCAGAGGGAGTCCAGCACACCGGGGTTGGGGAGCCAGGTGCCGAGCCGGGCGTTGGAGAGCGCGAACAGCGTCTGGAACGCGCGTGCCTGACGCCCCATGGCCGAGGCGAAGGCCGCACCGGAGACGGCGACGGCCGACTCGACGGTCAGGTCCTTGCGGATGACGGGTCCGGTGCGGTTCCACAGGACGTCCGTCCGGGCGTACCCGACGTCCGGACCGCCGACGTAGTCGTACGACAGGGTGAACGACACCGCGTGCCGTCCCGGCGGTGTGCGGTCGTCGCCGGACAGGTTGGCCGCCGCCGCGAAGACGACCTGGGGGAAGCCGGGGTGCCGCCTGCCGTAGCAGGCGAGCGGGGTCGCCTCGTCGAAGTCGTAGGGGACCGCCAGCTGTTCACCGTCCTCGTCGGTCTCGCGGCGGACGGCGAAGGCGGTGGCCAGCCGGGCCCGGTAGAAGGGGTGGAGGCTCGTCCACGTCTGGTCGAGGCTCAGCGCGACCGCGCACAGGACGACGGGGAGGCCGATCTGGACCGCCACGGGCCAGGTCCGCCCGGTGTGGATCGCCCCGCCCAGGACGAGCAGGGAGGCCACTGCCACCACGAGGAGGACCACCCACACCATCAGGTACTTGCCGACCACGGGCACGGCGCGCACCAGCCGTGTGCGCCTGGCGGACCGGACGGTGCGCTCGGTGCACTCGACGCGCCGCCAGGTCGTGCCGGCCAGCACGGTCAGGTAGGTGAGCAGCGCCACGACTCCGCCGCTCACCGCGGTCCCCGGGGCGTGGAGCGTCCACAGACGCGCCGTCGCCCACTCCAGCGCCGGGAGGATCACCACCACGACGGCCAGCAGCAGGCCCGCCCACACGAACGTGAGGGAGGCGCTCTTCAGCACGCCCGACAGGGACCGGACGGCGAGGAACAGGGACACCAGCCACAGGAACCAGAACACGGCCGCGCCGCACAGGAGCGCCAGAACGGCCCACAGCGCGGGCGCCCGGAAGCCCGGGAGCCGGGCCGGGTCCGCCAGCGGAACGAGGTGGTAGCCCCAGCTCAGTGCCAGCCCCAGGACCAGCAGGGTCGCGGTGAGCAGCCCCAGGGAGGCCAGCAGGCCCCGCAGGACGGCCCCGATGGCGGCCAGCCATTGGCCGGTGCCCTCCGCGACGTACTTGGAGTGCCGGCGGGTGTGGTCCTCCTCCGGCGTGCCGGGCATGAAGACGTCGCGGGTACGGGTCCGGTACCGGTCGTCGCCCCGGCCCCGGTCCGTCCCGGCCAGCGCCAGTTGCAGGGCACCCGCGGTGTAGCCGCCCCCGGAGACCGACACCAGGTACCGGGCCCGGCGCAGCTGGGGGCGCAGGGCCTGCAGCGCGCCCAGGGTGACGCAGGCCGAGCGGATGCCGCCGCCCGAGACGCAGAAGCCGAGGCCGCCCTGTTCCCGGCCGGGCGGCACCCGGCTGCCGTTCTCCCAGCGTGTCTGCCTGGAACGCGCCTCGCTGGAGCGTGAGGAGCCCGCGCGCGCTGTCTCCGGCCAGCGCGTGTGGCCCCACACCATCACGGGCCAGGGCGGGACGACGTCGGGGCCGGAGCGGGCCGCGGCGCCGAGGTGCCCGTTCCCGCAGACGCATGTCCGGCGGCGTGCGCGCTCCCTGTCGAACCGGCGCCGGGCGCGGCCGTGGAGCGCGGCCCGTTTGAGGACGATCACGACGAGGACGGCGGCGACCGGTACGGTGAGGACGAGCAGCAGCCACTTGACCGTCGCGAAGCCCGCCGCCCAGGCGAACGCCCGGTCCGCGCCGTTCAGCCCGTGCAGAAGCAGCAGTTTCTCGGTCACGGCGCACACGCACGCCGCGACGGCCGCGCCGATCCCGTACACGACCAGGCAGCGGTGTCGCATGCGCACCGCTATGGTGCGGCCGCTCAGCCAGAACACGAGCACCGTGCCGGCGGTGTAGGCCCCCGTGAGGACGAGGTCGGCCGTCAGCGCCGTACGGAAGTCGGCCGTCCGGCCGCCGACGAGGGTGCGCGCCGCACGCGCTGTGCCGGCCAGTTGCAGCCCCACGTCGTCGACGGCGGGGGCGAGGTGGCGGATCCACAGCCCCGCGCCGACGACGGCGACGGCCACGGCGGCCAGGACACAGCCGCGCACGCGCGACAGCGTGCCGGGGCCCTCGTCCTCCGGTGGGGCCTGCGGGCCGCGCGTCGCGTCGGCATCCACCTCGTGCCGCACCTCGTGACTCACCTCGGGCCCCCGGCCGCGGTCCACGGGGCGAAGGCGTTGTCCACCGACCGCAGCGACGCCCGCAGCCCCGGGAAGTGCCGGAGCAGCACGCTGGTCATGGTGTTGTCCTCGATCCAGTCCAGACCGGCCTGGGTGTACACCTGCGGTGTGTAGTCCCTGGTGAGGAACCGGTCGCTGTTGAGGCGGCGGGAGGCCATCAGGACGAAGACGCGGAAGGCGGTGTCGCTGAACGCGAAGCCCTGGGGGCGGGACTCGGCGAACAGGCCCACCGAGAGGTCGACGCGCTCGATGTCCCCGCCGTAGACGCGGCGCATCTCCTCCGCCCAGACGGGGTTGTCCGTGAGGGTGTCGAAGTCCTCGGCGGGGCGGAGGTGGAGCTGGCGGCGGAACTCGTTGTAGCGCGGCACCCCCACCTCGCGTGAACGCAGGATGTCGACGGCCCCGAGGTCCATGAGCTTGCCGTCGGGCCGCTGGAACTCCTGGAGGGCCCGCGGGTAGTTGTGCAGGGTCACCAGGCCCGGGTGCGAGGTGCCGAAGGAGTAGAGCAGGTCGCTCAGGGTGTGCTTGCCGAGGATCTCGTACGCGTGCCACCCCGTCAGTTCGCGGAAGCCGGCCTCCTGCAGCAGCGAGTCGTCGGCGGCCGAACGGAAGCTCCAGTCGTCCGGGATGAGGGGGTGCATGCGGTAGACGGCGACGAACTCCTCGGTGAGCGAGTACGGGACGCCGAAGTGGTCCGTGCGCCCGCCCACGATGCCGCTGAGCACCTCGCTGCCGCTGACCCGGCCGAGCAGCCTGTGCAGGCGCCGGCCCAGCAGGCCGTACCAGTTGGCGTGCAGGGCGGTGACGGTCGTCGGGTGGCTGATGACGGCGGGTGTCCACTCCACGGTGTGGATCTTGGCGATGAGGGCCGCGTTGACGAGCCGTGCCCGCTGGAAGAGCTCCTCGTCGGACCAGGTCGGGTAGGCGTCGTGCAACGCCCCGCAGATCGCGTTGTGCTCCAGCAGGAAGACCAGGTGCATCATGGCCAGTCCGACCCAGAAGCCGGGGATCGCCGCCGGGTCCTTGTCCGGGTCGTCCGGGAACAGCGGCCCGTCGGGGACCCGCAGCCTGCCGCCCTGGCCGGTGCGCAGCGACCGCTGTTCGTCCAGGTTGTTCCCGTACAGCTGGGACGCGTCCCACCAGGGGGAGTTCTCGTTGAGGAAGGTCGGCGGCAGGGCGTCGGTCCCGTCGGGGCGGGTGGGGTCGGGGATGGTCCGCGGGATGAGCATCGGCGGTGCGGGCCACGGGTCGTCGTCGGTCAGCTCGATGTGCCAGGGGCGGTCCATGGTGCCCTGCCCGTGGCTGACCCAGTCCCTGACCATGAACTGGAGCCAGGCGGCGACCAGGGCGTTGACGGACTCGGCCGGGACGAACGCGTTCCGGGTCAGCAGGGCCCGGCTCACCTCGCGGGGGCTCGGGGAGAGCAGGCGTGGCTCGGGTTCGGGAAAGGCCCGGTCCGGTGGCACGTTGCGGCCGAAGCGCGAACGGGCCATGCCCATGCGGGGGTCGCTCAGGTCGTTGTAGGTCCCGTCGGCCGTGCGCTCCGTGGCGTTCCGCGCGTGCGGGGGGCCGACGTCCGGCAGGTCGTACGACGGGTAGGAGCCGGTGTCGAAGAGGTTCTTGCGGCGCAGGTTGTCCCGCAGGCCGACGAGGGTCAGCAGACCCATGGGTTTGGGCAGGCGCTGCCAGCCGACCCTCTGGTCGACGGCGACCGCCAGCCGGTCGTGCAGCCGCACGAACCAGGGGGCCCGGCCTTGTGGTGCTGTGCTCATGAGGGGATTCCTTCCGGCGTCCCGTCCCGGGAGGCCCGGCGCGGCGGCTGCGGCGTCAGCGGACGTCCGGCAGCCGGCACGGCCACCCCCGGGCGACGAGGGTCAGGGCGACGTTGACCGTCGAGATCGCCGTGGCCGCGGTGGCCGTGCGGCGCGGCAGCAGGCCCTCGCGTCCGGCGCAGGCGGCCGCGAGGGCGTCGGCGGCGTGGATGAGCGTGCCGGTCCGCAGCAGGCGGTCGCGGTCGTGCGCGCCCGCGGGGCAGAGCAGTTGGGCGCCGATGACCACGGTGCGCACCCCGAACATGCGGAGCACGTAGACCAGGGCGGGCTGCCGGGGGTCCGCGCCCAGACGGCGGGCCATCAGTCGCGGGGTCAGCAGCGCCGCGGCGCCGTTCACCAGTCGGATGACGGCCAGAGAACGGCGCGCGGCGGTCCGCACGTCCATCTCAGCGTCCCTTCCAGGCGTGCATCCGGGGGATGTTCGCGCCCTCGTCTCCCACGATAGGGGAAGCGGTCCTGATGTGCGCGTCGGGGCCGCGGGTGGCCGCCGGCCCGTCATTCCTCCTCTCGGGGCTCCTGGTGCGGCGTGCCGTTCATGGTCTGCCTGAGCCGCGCGAGCCGCAGGTAGACCGTGCGGCGGGCCCGGTTCTGGTTGCCCAGCGGCCGGTGTTCGGGCAGGGCGTGCCAGGGGTTGAAGGACAGCCGGTCGG
The DNA here is from genome assembly GCF_055581365.1 of Streptomyces sp. NPDC031445. Taxonomy (NCBI): domain Bacteria; kingdom Bacillati; phylum Actinomycetota; class Actinomycetes; order Kitasatosporales; family Streptomycetaceae; genus Streptomyces; species Streptomyces sp. NPDC031445. Next base: position 1,316,064 of record NZ_JBVIJO010000001.1, on the reverse strand, counting down.
CGCGGGCGAACTGGTCGGCCGGATCGCACTCCTGCCGGTGCAGGCGCAAGGTGGCCACCGGCACGAACGGCGAGAGGCGTTCGGGCCACACGACGGACGCGTTCTCGACGGGCATGCGGTGGGCGTCCGTCTGCACCTGGACGAGGAAGTCGAAGCAGACGTCGCGTTCCCGCAGTGCGGCGGCCAGGGCCTGCCGCAGGTAGTCGTCGGGCGGGCGGCTGGGCACCCGGCTGCGGGTCGCCTCGCGGGGCACGAGGGAGTACTGCATGGCCTGGCCCTCCCCGAGCAGGTACGGTGCGCAGCTCCAGTAGCGGGCCTCCAGCGGGCTGGTCTGGGTCCTCGCGTAGAGCCCCTGCATGATCATGTCGCAGAGGTGCGGGTGGCGGGGGTCGAGGAAGTACAGGACCGGGGTGCCCGCGAAGACGTGCCGTTGCAGCCGGAGGTTCTCGACGACGTCGGGCGTGGTGAAGGCCGGCGCGCTGATGCCGGTGAAGTCCTGGGTCCACCGCTCGTCGTCGAGCAGCTTCTCGCCGTCGACGCCGAGGAGTTTGACGCCGATGCTGAGGACGCCGTTGTCCTTGATGTCGGGCGGCGCGAGGGGGCCGGGACCGGCGAAGCGGACCCAGGAGCGGTAGGTGGCGGGGGTGCGGAACACGCCGTGCCGCAGCCGTGCGGGCAGGTCGTCGCGGACGGTGAAGTCCGCGTGGACGACCCCGTGGGTCTTGGTGTTGCCGGCCCGTTGGGCCTGACCCGGCCGGTACTGGCGCCGGACGAAGCGGGCCATCTGCTGTGCGATGGCCTCGGCGACGGCCTCCTCGTTCGGCACGGGCCGCTCTTCGGCGAGGCCCAGGTGTTCGTCCCGGCGGCGTACGTTGACGCACCACTGCACGGCGGCCTGGAGGGGCCGCAGCAGCGTCCGGTCGAACAGCGGGCGCACGTAGGGGTCGACGCGCCGCTCCAGCAGGACGCATCCGAGGACCGCGTCGTTGAGGCGCTGCCCGGCGTTCACTGCCGGCCGTCCCCGGGTGCGGCCGTGCAGAGGTAGTGCAGCGCCGTCAGACCCGGCAGGAAGAAGTAGGCGCCGCCCCGCACGGTGACGAACTGCGGGAGGCCGACGTGGCGGGTGCGGAAGGGCCTGCCCTGCTCGGTGAAGGTCGCGCGGCGTTCCTGGCGCGGCGCGACGATCGGGTCGGGGCCGTCGTGGAGTCCGTTGAAGTTCGGGTTGTCGAGCCAGGTGTGCTGGATGAACTCGAACTGGCGGGAGATGTTGGCGTTCAGTGCGAGGAAGTGCAGTCCGCGTGCGTCCGGGCCGTCCCCCGTGCCGTCGGGGCCGTAGGGCCGGCCGCGGCGGAGCAGCCGGTGGCGGCGTCCGACGGCGACGGAGTCGGCGGAACCGGGGCGCGGGTCGAGGGAGTCGCGGGGGTTGGCGCGGCGGATGTGGGCGCCGAGCGGGCAGCGCAGACCGGCCGGATCCGTGGCGTGGTAGCCGAAGCCGTTGTCCGTGGCCAGTGCGGGGTCGTCGTGGTCGGGCGCCCGGACCAGGGGGGCGCCGCCGGGCCAGCGTCCCACCATGCGCGCGGCGAGCGCCTCCTGTGCGGCGGGGTCGCTGCTGCCGTCGGGACGCCGTGTCTCCGCTTCGAGGTAGTCCCGGAAGGCCTCGACGTCCTGGTGGAGCTGCCGGAAGACGAGGTAGCTGCCGTTGCGCCCGAGATCCGCGCCGCCCTCGGGGGCGCGGGGCAGCAGGCCGAGGGGGTCGCGGCGGGGCGGCAGCAGCGGGCGGTCCGTCAGCAGCCCGTACTCGTTGGGGTAGCCGAGGAGGAACTCCCCGGCGCGGACGATCTGCTGTCCGGGGTCCGTGTCCCCGTCGCCCGCTGCCGCCGCGGCCTTGGGCAGACCTTCGACAAGGGGCTGGGAGATGCCGTCGCGGAAGCCGAAGGGCTCCTGGTCGGCCAGCTCGGCGGTGCCCAGCCGTACGGTCTCGGTGAACGCGCCGGGGACCAGGACCTCGCTGCGGATCTCGGCCTCCAGTCGCCGCAGCCGCTGCCCGTCGCGCGCGTAGAGCATCACCAGGACGTGCACCGGCGGGCCGGCCGGGCCGCCCCACCTCCAGTGCCGGGGAGCGCTCTCCCCGACGTCCCCGAGGAAGCGGCTGCGGTCGGGTTCGGTCATGCCTGCGACGAACTCGTACGGGAATCCGTCCCGTTCCGGTGTGTCCAGTCCCAGACGCCGCAGGCCGTCCGAGGTGAGGGCCACGTGGACGGCGGTGTCCGCCGGATCGGAGCGGCTGTTCGGCACGCGGGGCGCCAGTCGCCCCAGTGCGGCACGGGCGCCGGCCGCCGGCCCGGCGGTGGCGAGCACCAGGAAGCAGGCCGAGGCCAGGGTGCGGTAGCCGCGGGTGACCAGGCCCTGGATGTCGTCGAGTTCCAGCGGCGGCGTCATGGTGTCACCCTTCCTTCGAGCCCTTCAGAACAGGGCCAGCCAGGCCTCCGTCTCGGCGGGGCCGAGCTGCCCGAAGAGGCCCGACCGGATGCGGGCGTTGATCTCTAGGTCGTGCGCGGTCGAGGTGTCGTACGCGGAGTACCAGACCTGCGTGGGCACCTGGTGGCACCGCAGGTAGTCCTTGAAGGCCTGCTCGTCCCTGGCGCCGTCCAGCACGAGCCACCGCGTGCGCGGATAGCCGCGGCCGTTGCTGAAGACGGCGTTGAGTCCCCAGGCCACCTTGTCGATGAAGTCGTCCATGTAGCTTTCGAGGCTGCCGTCGTAGTCGCTGGCGAAGATCACCCGCCGTTTCCCGTCGGTGAACAGCCAGCGGGCGAAGTGGATGGTCTTGACCCCGGCGAGGTTCCCCCGGTCGAAGAGGTGGCGGACGCCGTAGTCCACGGCGAACAGGACGGCGGTGAGCGTGAGCCGCCGGAACGGGCCGGCCTTGACCGAGCCGACGGCGGTGAACGGGTTCTGCGCCACGAAGTCCTCGCAGCCCGCGAGTTCGCGGATGCGGTCGTGGGCCGGACGGGCGCGGTCGGGGACGTCACGGCGTTCGTGCCGCCTGAGCAGGACGGCCCAGACCGGCAGGGCGACCACGAGCGGCGGCAGCAGCGCCAGGGCGGCCAGCGGAACCCCGACCAGGTGGGCGGCCCGGCGGAGCCGCCACCCGAGCGGGGGCGGCGGGGGCCCGGTGCGCGCCCAGGCGAGGTCCTCGCGGCCTGCGACGTACTCCTGGACGGCGGCCCTGATCTCCACGGGGCTCCTGCCGGCCAGAGCCGGCCCGTTCCGGTCGAGGAAGTCCTCGATCACCTCGCGCAGCAGGGCCTCCTGTGCGATCTGCTGCCGCCCCCTGCCGACGGTGTTGACGTAGAACGCGGCGCAGGGCACCGCGTGGGCACGCAGCCATTCGGTCCGCGCGGTGTCCGGAAAGCCGCCTGCCGGATATCCGGCGCAGTGCCCGAACACCCGGTCCAGGCCGTCGCGCGCCGTGCGGACGAGATCGGCGAGGTGCGCCTCCGCGGGCCCGTCCACCTCGCTCATGTAGACGACGCTGGGCGGCATGTCCGCCGTGGCGCCGCCGGGTCCGCCGGGCACGAGGACGACGCGCGCGAAGTGCACGCCCGGTATCTCGGCGAAGGGGAACAGCTCGCCGGCCGTGGTCTTCCGCCCGGCCTCGTGCAGCAGGTTCCGCACCTCGGCGACCCGGTCCGGCGGCAGGGCGGCCCGGACGGTGACCGCCGTCTGATACGGCATCTTCAAGCACCTCCGCCTCCGCTCGGGACCTTCGGGTCCGCGCGTCCCGGAACGCCGGGCCGGAACCGGGGAGTTCGCGTCGTCCCCGGCAGACCTCGCGCGGGCAGCAAGGGACGGTGCGGGTGCGCTCGCGCGAGCAGCTCGGGTCCCCACGGGACGGAAGGGCCGGTCGGCGTCGATGTCGACGGGGTCGCTCATCGTGCGCCTCCGGCCCACTGCCGTGGACGCGCGATTCCGTGCACCGTCGCTACGCCCATCCTATTTCCACCCGTCCGTCCCCGGCATCCCGACGGCCGGTCCGGCACCTGGCTGAATGGTCAACAAAAGACGGAACGGTTCGCGAAGAACCTGGAACCGACCGGGACGACGGGCCCGTCCTCTCGTAACGGCCGGTCAATCCGCGCCGGGGACCTGGGCGGTTGACGCGGCGGCGCCCGGCACGGCCGCCCCGCGGGCCCGGCGGGAGGGGACCGCGCGCTGCCAGAACCCCAGGAGGACCGGGACGAGGGTCAGGGCGACCAGGACGCCGGTGACGGCCGCGCCCGCGGCGCACGGGTCCGTCCTCGTCAGCAGCGTGCACCGCTCGCCGACAGGCCGGCCAGGGCTGTGGCGACCGTGAGGCCGGCGGAGACGACGGCCGACCCCGCGGTACCGGCGGCGAGCCCCGCCGCCTCCTGCGGGGCGTGCCCCTCGGCCCGCCCCTCGCGGCAGCGGGAGACGGCGAACAGCGCGTAGTCGATGCCGACCGCGGGGCCGGGCACGGACGCCGGCGTCCCGGACGTCTCCGACAGGCCGAACGTGCTGGAGAGCGCCAGCGCCGTGCCGGCGGCCATGCCGACGCCCACCCCCGGCGACGGCCGTGAGCAGCGGGAGGCCGGCGGCCGCCAGCGAGCCGAAGGGCGCCACCAGCGCCACGGCGGCGACGGCCATGCCGATCGTCCCGGAGGCTCCGCCCGCGGACGGCCGGGTGGCCGGCGCGCTGCCGCCTGCCTCGACCGTCACGCCGCTGTCGCGTGCCCGGTCGACGGCGTGCCGCAGGGCCGTCCTCCCGGCGCCGGTGAGCTCGCCGGCCGGCACCGTGCAGGTGACGGTCGCGTACGCCGTCGTGGCGTCCCCGCTCCCCGCACTCGCGACCTGCGCGCCCCGGCCGGCCTCGGTCACGAACGCGTCAGGTCGAACGCCTTCCGCACCCCGATCCCCGGCATGAAGGACGTGCCGCTGTCCCTGACGGAGGCGGCACGGCCCAGCCGGCAGAGGAGGGTAGCCACGAGTCGGTGACTTCCGGTCGGAATCGGGTACCGCTCCAGCCTCGCGTCACCGCCGCCGTGGATGTGCCCGTGGCGCGCCGCTCAGCGCAGCGGGACCGTCACCTCCCCCGTGCCGGTGGCGCTCGCCGCGCCGGCGACGCGCACGGTGAAGGGGCGGTCGGTGCCGTCCACGGTGACGCGCAGCAGGTCGCCGTCGCGGCGGACGTGGAACACCGCGGCCGGCGCCCCCGTCAGGTCGGGGACGCTCACCTGGCGGGTGTACGTCTGCGCGTCCGACGGGTGGACCAGCAGGACCAGGTCGTCGAGCCAGTCGCCGTCGGGGCGCTGGTCGTCGGTGGCCAGCGGCAGTACGGCGCCCTCGCGGACGTAGAGCGGGAGGCTGTCGTAGCCGTGCCGTTCGGTGCGCCACACCGGGCCGGTGACCCGCTCGCCGCTGAGGAGGTGGGTCCAGGTGCCCTCGGGGAGGTAGACCTCCACCTCGCCGTCCTCGCTGAACACCGGGGCGACCAGGAGGTCGGCGCCCAGCATGTACTGGCGGTCGAGCGGGCGGCAGGCCGGCTCGTGCGGGAACTCCAGGACCATCGGCCGCATCACGGGGACACCGGTGCGGTGGGCCTCGGCGGAGGCGCCGTACAGGTAGGGCATGAGGCGGTGCTTGAGCAGGGTGAACCGCCGGGCGACGTCGACGGCCTCCTCACCGAACGCCCACGGCACCCGGTAGGACGACGATCCGTGCAGCCGGCTGTGGGAGGACAGCAGGCCGAAGGCCAGCCAGCGCTTGAAGACCGCCGGGTCGGGGGTGCCCTCGAAACCTCCGATGTCGTGGCTCCAGAACCCGAAACCGCTCAGCGACAGCGACAGGCCGCCCCGGAGCGACTCGGACATGGCCTCGAAGGACGACCAGCAGTCGCCGCCCCAGTGCACGGGGTACTGCTGGCCGCCCGCCGTCGCGGAGCGCGCGAAGAGCACGGCCTCGCCCTGTCCGCGCTCCTTCTCCAGGAGTTCGAACACGGTCCGGTTGTACAGGTGGGTGTAGTAGTTGTGCATCCGCTCCGGGTCGGAGCCGTCGTGCCAGACGACGTCGGTGGGGACGCGCTCGCCGAAGTCCGTCTTGAAGCAGTCCACGCCCTGGTCCAGCAGCGGCTTCAGCTTGGACTGGAACCAGGCGCGGGCGTCGGGGCTGGTGAAGTCGACCAGGCCCATGCCGGCCTGCCACAGGTCCCACTGCCACACGTCGCCGTCCGGCCGGCGCACCAGGTGGCCGAGCGCGGCGGCCTCCTCGAACAGCGGGGACTTCTGCGCGATGTACGGGTTGATCCAGGCGCTGATCTTCAGGCCCCTGGCCTTGAGCCGGGCGAGCATCCCCTCGGGGTCGGGGAAGACCTCGGGGTCCCACTCGAAGTCGCACCACTGGTACTCGCGCATCCAGAAGCAGTCGAAGTGGAAGACGGACAGCGGGATGCCGCGCTCGGCCATGCCGTCCACGAAGGACGTCACCGTCTGCTCGTCGTAGTCGGTGGTGAAGGACGTGGTCAGCCACAGGCCGAAGGACCAGGCGGGCGGCAGCGCCGGGCGGCCGGTGAGGGCGGTGTAGCGGGTGAGGACGTCCTTGGGGGTGGGGCCGGCGACGACGTAGTACTCCAGCGTCTGGTCCTCGACGCTGAACTGCACCTGTCCGACGGCCTCGGAGCCGACCTCGAAGGAGACCGCGCCGGGGTGGTTGACGAAGACGCCGTAGCCGCGTGAGGAGAGGTAGAAGGGGATGTTCTTGTAGGCCTGCTCGCTGCTGGTGCCGCCGTCGGCCTGCCAGATGTCGATCACCTGGCCGTTCTTGACGAACGGCGTGAAGCGCTCGCCGAGGCCGTAGATCTGCTCGCCGACGCCGAGTGCGAGCTGGGTGAGGACGTGGTGGGCGCCGTCGTCGGTGGTGGCGAACGCGGTGCCCTTGCGGCCCGCCCGGGTCAGCTCCCGCCCGTCCGCGTCGTGGAAGGTCAGCGACCACGGGGCGGCCCGGTCCAGGCGCAGGGTCAGCGGGCCGCTGGTCAGCTCGGTGACGGCGCCGTCCCGGCGGACCTCGCCCGCCCCGCCGGGCTCGGCCGCGAGGGCGAAGTCCGGTCCTGGACGGCGTTTGCCGGCGTGGTGGGTGACCCGCACGCCGATGACGCCCTCGGCGGGCGAGAAGCAGTCGACGGTGAGGAGCGGCGCGTTGAGCGTGTCCCCTCTGCGCGTCACCTTCTGCACGGAGGCATAGGCGGTGAAGCGCTTCGATTCGACGCGCACGTCACGCGCCTCGGTGGCGTACGCGACCTGCACACCGTCGCGGATGCGCCAGAACCCGTTGGTGAACTTCATGGTCTTCCTCGGGGGAGCGGGGCTGTTCGGCGGGGACGGCGGAGGCTGTCGCCCGGCGGGTTGATCGTACACAGAAGAAATCGTCATCGGGCGTGCCGCGCGCCGCAATCACCCCTGTGACCTGGAGTTTCTCCCTCGGGTAATCGAGTGCGACCACGCTGCGTAGCTGGACGAACACGCGTGGGGGTCTAGCGTGACACACGGGATTGACGTATTAGTCATCAGGCCAAACAAAAGACCCGGCGACGAAGCCGGGCACACGACAGCAAGGGCCGCAGCATGTCGAAGCGCTTCAATCGCATTCCTGAGAGGTCCCCGGTCGCCCGGCGCCGGGGACGCTCCCGCAGGGCCGTGGCACCACTCACCGCCGTGTCGGTCCTGGTCGCCGGGGCGGCCCTGACCGGATGCGGTCAGCAGCGTGACGGCGACGTCTTCACCGTGATGAACTCGTCGACCGACGAGACCTACCACCGCTGGGACGCCGAGGCGATGGGCCGCTGCGGCAAGCAGCTCGGCGTCACCATCGAGCAGCAGAGCGTCCCGGCCGCGCAGGTGATGACGAAGGCACTGCGCATGGCGTCCTCGAAGTCGCTGCCCGACATCGTCCAGTTCGACGCCTCCGAGATGCCGACGTTCGCCGAGGCGGGCGGCCTGGTCGACCTCAGGACGCTCGGACTGAGCACCCGGGACATCCCCCAGGGCATCGTGAACTTCGGCTCGTACAAGGGCACGTACTACGGCGCGGCCCGGTCGGTGAACACCCTGGCGCTGTTCTACAACAAGGACGTCCTCGACCGGGCCGGCGTGCGGGTCCCCACCACCTGGGACGAGCTGCGCGAGGCCGCGAAGAAGCTCACCGGCGGCAAGCGGTACGGACTGGCGCTCAGCGCGGGCGGCGCGGAGGACGGCGTCTTCCAGTTCACGCCGTTCATGTGGTCCAACGGCGGCGACGAGACGAAGCTGGACAGCCCGCAGGTCGCCGGCGCGCTCGACTACTGGAAGACCCTGCTGGCGGACGGCTCGCTGTCGAAGTCGACGGTCAGCTGGACACAGGCGGACGTCAACGACCAGTTCATGGCCGGCAACGCGGCGATGATGATCAACGGCCCCTGGCAGGTCGAGACGCTCGACACCAAGAAGTCGCTGCACTGGGGCATCGCGAAGATCCCGGTCCCCCGGCCGGGCGCGGCCTCCGTCGGCCCGCTCGGCGGTGCCGTGCTCACCGTGCCCGACACCGGTGACAAGGCGCGGGAGAAGCGGGCGGGCCGGATCGTCGCCTGTCTGGCCAGTCAGAAGGAGCAGCTGACCTACGCGCTCAACAGCTGGATGGTCCCGGCCAACGCCAAGGCCGCCGCCGTGTGGCGCAAGCGGGTGCCCGAACTGGACGCGCTGGCCGACCAGGTCGCCGCCGCCCGGTCCCGCACCGCCAAGCTCGGCGCCGGCTGGCCGAGCGTGTCGCTCGCCCTCCAGAGCGCCTTCCAGTCCGCCCTGACCGGCCAGTCCAGCGAGGCCGCCCTGAAGCGCGCCCAGCAGCGGGCCACGAGCGGGAACTGAGGTAAGCCACCATGACCACGTCCATCGTCACCGCCCAGGCGCCCGGGACGGCGTCCCGGACGGCCACCGCGCCGGACCCGGCCCGGCTGCGCCGCCGCCGCAGACTGGCCCAGTGGGGGTTCGTCGCCCCCGCGGTCGTCTTCATGCTGCTGTTCTTCGGCTACCCGCTGGTCCGCAACGTCGTGATGAGCTTCCAGCACTTCACGCCGAAGACGTTCTTCACCGGCGACGCGCCCTTCAACGGCGCCGACAACTGGTCGAACGTGTTCCGGGACCCGCTGTTCGGCAAGGCGCTGTGGCACACCCTGGTCTTCACCGCCGGGTCGCTGCTCGGCCAGTTCTGCATCGGGCTCGCGCTCGCGGTGTTCTTCAGCCGCCGCTTCCCGCTGAACGGTGTCCTGCGGTCGCTGATCCTGCTGCCCTGGCTGGTGCCCATGGTGGTGTCCGGCATCGTGTGGCGCCGCATCCTCGACCAGGACACGGGCGTCCTGAACTCGTTCCTGGACACGCTCGGCCTCGGCGGTCACACCCCATGGCTGACCAGCCCCGGCATGGCCCTGCTGTCGGTGATCCTGGTCAACATCTGGATCGGCATCCCGTTCAACATGGTCATCCTCTACGGCGGTCTCCAGGAGATCCCCAAGGAGCTGTACGAGGCGGCCGCCCTGGACGGCGCCTCGGCCTGGCGGACCTTCCGCTCCATCACCCTTCCGCAGCTCAAGCCGGTGATCACGGTCGTCCTCGTGCTCGGCTTCATGTCGACGGTGAAGATCCTCGACCTGATCCTCGCGCTCACCGACGGCGGCCCGGCCGACGCCACCCAGACCCTGGGCACGCTGACCTACCAGAACTCCTTCGTACGGCTGGACTTCGGCGCGGGCGCGGTCGTCGGCAACGTACTCATCCTTGTCTCCGCGGTCTTCGCGGTGTTCTACCTGCGGGCCAACCGCACCGAGGGGAAGTGACGTCCATGGCCGCTCGCACGCCCACGACATCCGGGCGCCGCTGGGGTTCCACCATCGCCGGTGTGCTCATCCTGTGCGTGATGCTGTTCCCGCTGTACTGGATGCTCAACACCGCCCTGCAGCCCGCCTCGGGTCTGCTCCAGGTCGACCCGGTGCCCGGCAGCCTGGACCTGTCCGGCTTCTCCAAGGCCCTGGACGACCAGGGCGGTCACCTGCTGACCTCGCTGGTCGTCTCGCTCGGTGCGGTCGTCATCTGCCTCGCGGTCTCCGCCCCGGCGGCCTACGGGCTGGCCCGGTTCGGCCTGCGCGGCTCCCGGACGATCGTCTTCGGCACGCTGATCACCCAGATGGTGCCGGGCATCGTCATCGCCAACGCGCTCTACAACTCGTACGTCGACCTCGGCCTGGTCAACTCCTACTTCGGCCTGATGCTGGCGGACGCCTCGCTCGGCATCCCGTTCTCGATCGTGCTGATGCGGTCCTTCATGGTGTCGATCCCGGGCGAGGTGATCGAGGCCGCGCAGATGGACGGTGCCGGGCCGGTGCGGACGTTCCTGCGGGTCGTCCTGCCGATGAGCCGCAACTCGCTGATCACGTCGGGGCTGTTCGCCTTCCTCTTCTCGTGGAGCGACTTCATGTTCGCGCTCACGCTGAACACGACCGACGACGTCAAGCCGGTCACGCTGGGCATCTACCAGTACATCGGGGCCCACGTCGGCGACTGGGGCTCGGTGATGGCCGCCTCCGTGCTGTCCGCGGTGCCGGCGGCGATCCTGCTCGTGCTCGCCCAGAAGTACATCGCCGCCGGCATCACCGGCGGCTCCGTCAAGTGACCCGTCCCTGCGCACCCCTGGAAACGGCCTCCATGACTGACTCCCCCGACGCCACCGGCTTCCCCGGGTTCCCGCCCGGCTTCGTCTTCGGCGCCGCGACCGCCTCGTACCAGATCGAGGGCGCGGCCCGGGAGGACGGCCGCGGGCCGTCGATCTGGGACACCTACAGCCACACGCCGGGCCGGACGGCCAACGGCGACACCGGAGACGTGGCCTGCGACCACTACCACCGCTACCGGGAGGACGTGGCGCTGCTGCGCGACCTGGGTGTGGACTCGTACCGCTTCTCCGTCGCCTGGCCGCGGATCGTGCCCGACGGCACCGGCCCGGTGAACCCGAAGGGGCTGGACTTCTACTCCCGGCTCGTCGACGAGCTGCTCGCCGCCGGCATCGAACCGGCCGCCACCCTCTACCACTGGGACCTGCCGCAGGCCCTCGAGGACCGGGGCGGCTGGCGGGTGCGGGAGACGGCGGAGCGGTTCGCCGAGTACACGGCCGTCGTGGCCGGGCACCTGGGCGACCGGGTGCCGCGCTGGATCACGCTCAACGAGCCGTGGTGCAGCGCCTTCCTCGGCTACTCCGTGGGCCGGCACGCGCCCGGCGCCCGGGAGGGCCGGGGCGCGCTGGCCGCCGCCCACCACCTGCTGGTCGGCCACGGCCTGGCGGTCGGGGCGCTGCGGGCGGCCGGGGTGCGCGAGGTCGGCATCACCCTCAACCTCGACCGCAGCCTGCCGGCCGGCGACTCCCCCGCCGACCGCGCGGCCGTGGTCCGCGCCGACACCCAGCACAACCTGGTGTGGACCGAGCCGATCCTCGCGGGCCGCTACCCGGCCACCGAGGAGGAGACCTGGGGCGAGCTGATCACCGGGGCCGACTTCCGGCGGGACGGCGACCTGGAACTGATCTCGCGCCCGCTGGACTTCCTCGGCGTCAACTACTACCGGCCCATCGTGGTCGCCGACGCCCCGCACCGCGAGGCCGACCCGGCCCGGCGGGTGGCCACGGACAACCGCTACACGGAGGCCGGGCTGCCGGACGTGCGGCACACGGCGATGGGCTGGCCGGTGGACCCCGGCTCCTTCACCGACCTGCTGGTCCAGCTCAAGGAGCGGTACGGGGACGCGCTGCCGCCGGTCCACATCACGGAGAACGGCTCGGCGGAGGACGACACGCTCTCCGCGGACGGCGCGGTGCACGACACCGACCGGGTGGCCTACCTGCGCGACCACCTCACCGCGCTGCGCGCCGCGATGGACGCCGGCGTCGACGTCCGGGGTTACTACGTCTGGTCGCTGCTGGACAACTTCGAGTGGGCCCTCGGCTACGACAAGCGCTTCGGGATCGTCCGGGTCGACTACGACACCCAGCGACGCACGCCGAAGGACAGCTACCACTGGTACAAGGCGATGATCGCCGCGCAGCGGGGCTGACGCGGGTTCCCGGCGGATGCGCCGCGCCCGTCTTACGGAGTCGTGACGTGCGGGCGCGGCCTCCCGGCCCGGTGCGGGCGCGGGCCTAGCGTGAGGGCATGCGGGTACTGGTCACCGGCGGCGCCGGGTTCATCGGGTCACATGTGTGCGCGGCGCTCGCGGCGCGCGGGCACGAGGCGGTCGTGTTCGACGTGCGCACGGACCCGGCCGCCGACGTGCGTGATCCGGTGGCGGTCGCGCGGGCCGTGGCCGGTGTGGACGCCGTCTGCCACCAGGCCGCGATGGTCGGGCTCGGAACGGGGTTCGCGGACGCCGCGGAGTACGTCTCCCGCAACGACCTGGGCACCGCCGTACTCCTCGCGGCCATGGCCGGGGCCGGGGTACGGCGCCTGGTGCTGGCCGGGTCGATGGTCGTGTACGGCGAGGGACGGTACGTGTGCCCGCGCGACGGGGTCGTACGGCCGGGCCCGCGGGCCGTCGCCGATCTGGACGCGGGCCGGTTCGAGCCGCGCTGCCCGGTGTGCGGCGCGGAGCTGACGCCCGGGCTGGTCGGTGAGGACGCGCCGGCCGACCCGCGCAACGTGTACGCCACGACCAAGCTGGCGCAGGAGCACCTGGCCGCCGCCTGGGCCCGGTCGACCGGCGGCTGGGCCGTGTCGCTGCGCTACCACAACGTGTACGGACCCCGGATGCCCCGCGACACCCCGTACGCCGGCGTCGCCTCCTTCTTCCGGTCCGCGCTCGCCCGGGGCGAGGCGCCCCGCGTCTTCGAGGACGGGCGGCAGCGCCGGGACTTCGTGCATGTGCGGGACGTGGCCGCGGCCAACGTGGTGGCGCTGGAGGCGGGGTCCGCGCCGGGTGCGCTGACCGCGTACAACACCGGCAGCGGCGAGCCGCACACCGTCGGGGAGATGGCCCGCGCGCTGGCCGGCGCCCACGGCGGTCCCGCACCGGTCGTCACCGGCGAGTACCGGCTGGGCGACGTACGGCACATCACCGCCGACTCCTCCCGGCTGCGGGCCGAACTGGGCTGGAAGCCGCAGGTCGGCTTCGAGGAGGGCATGCGCGAGTTCGCGGCCTCGCGGTGACGGGCCCGAAGGGGGCCCTCTTCAGGGGGCCGCCGGGAGCGTGACCTCGAAGCGGCAGCCGCCGGGGATGTTCCGTACGGTGGCCCGGCCCCGGTGGGCCTCCACGATGCCGCGCACGATGGCGAGGCCCAGACCCGCGCCGGCCGGCGGGGTGCGGGCGTGGGTGCCGCGCCAGCCGGTGTCGAACACACGGGGCAGATCCTCCTCCGGGATGCCGCCGCAGCCGTCCGTCACGGAGAGCACCACACCGTCGGGCGAGCGCCCGGCTGCGACGGCGACGGTGCCGTCGGCGGGCGTCCGGCGGATGGCGTTGACCAGCAGGTTGCCCAGGACGCGGCTCATCTCCTTGGCGTCGACCTCGACCGGGACCGGCTCCACCCGGTCGCCGACCAGCCGTACGCCGTGGGCGCGGGCGAGCGGGTCGGCTCCCGCGAGGGCGTCGCCGACGAGGTCGTGCAGCGAGATCCGGGCCGGGCTCAGCGGGAGCGTGCCGGCGTGGATGCGGGAGAGTTCGAAGAGGTCGCCGACCATGTCGTTGAGGCGTTCGACCTCGGTGCGGATCTGCTTCAGATAGCGGCCGGGGTCGTCGGCGACGCCGTCCTCCAGGGCCTCCGACATGGCGCGCAGACCGGCGAGCGGGGTGCGCAGGTCGTGGGAGATCCAGGCGACGAGTTCCCGGCGCGAGGTCTCCAGCAGGCGCTCCCGTTCCCGGGACTCGGCGAGTCTCGCGCTGGTGGCCGCCAGTTCGCGGCTCAGTCCGGCCAGTTCGGCGGTGGCCGGGCCCTCGGGGGCGGCGAAGTCGCCGGCCTCGCCGAACGAGCGTGCCGCCATGGCGAGTTCATGGCTGCGGGCGACGACCCAGCGGCCCAGTACCAGCGCGGTCGCCAGGGAGACCACCGCCGCCATGGCGACGACCATCGTGACCACGCTCAGGTCGTGGGGGGACAGGAACATCGCCCGGGCGACGGCGAGGGTGCCGGCCAGCACGCCGCCCACGCCGACCGCCGCGATCACGGCGAGGGACACGGTCAGCGAGCGGCGCCGCAGCATGCGCAGCGCGGCGGCCCCGGCCAGGCCCGTGACGGCGGCCCCGCCGAAGGCGAGCAGGGCGATGAGGACGGTGTCGCGCACGTCAGCCCTCTCCTTCCGCGCCGCCCGGCTCGAAGCGGTAGCCGACGCCCCACACGGTCTGGATCAGGCGCGGCCGGGCGGGGTCGTCCTCGACCTTGCCGCGCAGCCGGCGGATGTGGACGGTCACCGTGGACAGGTCGCCGAAGTCCCAGCCCCACACCTCGCGCATCAGGTCCTCCCGGCTGTAGGCCCTGCCGGGGTGCCGCAGGAAGAAGGCGAGGAGGTCGAACTCCCGCAGGGTGAGCGCGAGTTCGCTGCCGTTCCGGGTGGCGCGGCGGGCGGCCGGGTCGACGGTGACACCGGCCGCGGCCAGCGGACCTGCGCCCGTGCCGGGCAGCGCGCGGCGGAGCACCGACCGGACCCTGAGGACCAGTTCGCGGGGGCTGAACGGCTTGGTCACGTAGTCGTCGGCGCCGACCTCCAGGCCCGTGACGCGGTCGTCCTCGTCACCGCGGGCGGTGAGCATGACGACGGGGACGGGGGCCCGTGCGCGCAGCCGCCGGCACACCTCCAGTCCGTCCATGCCGGGCAGCATCAGGTCCAGCACCACCAGGTCCGGCCAGTGCGCGGCGGCACGGGTGAGGGCGGCCGGGCCGTCGGCGGCGCGGTCGACCACGTAGCCGGCGCGGCCGAGGTATCCGGCGACGATCTCGGCGACGGTCGCGTCGTCGTCCACGACCAGGATCCGGGCGGTGCCGGGGACGGACACGGGGTCCGGTGCGGCGGGGCCGGGTGCGGTCCCGTCCATGGCCGGGCGCCCGGCGGGCAGGTGCGGCTGCTGCATGCCTCCAGCCTGGCACCGGGCCGCGGCGGGCGTCGCGCCCCTGGCCCGGTCCCGGCCCGGACGTCCGCGTTTCGTAAGCAGCGTCGGCCCGATATGCCCGGTTCGCATTCGTAGGGTGAACGGCGTGACCCCCTCATCACCCTCACCGGCGGCGAGCGTGGACGTGGTGCTGCCCTGCCTGGACGAGGCGGAGGCCCTGCCCTGGGTGCTCGCGAGGATCCCGGCGGGCTGGCGCGCCCTCGTGGTCGACAACGGCTCCACCGACGGCTCGGCGGACATCGCGCGCGCCCTCGGCGCGACCGTCGTGCACGAGTCGCGGCGCGGTTTCGGCGCCGCCTGCCACGCCGGGCTGACCGCCGCCACCGCCGACGTCGTCTGCTTCTGCGACTGCGACGCCTCCTTCGACCCCGGGCATCTCGTGCCCTTCGTCCGGGACGTCCTCGACGGCCGGGCCGACCTGGTCCTGGGCCGGCGGCGGGCGCGGACCCCGCGCGCCTGGCCCGCGCACGCCCGGGCCGGCAACTTCGCGCTCGCGCGGCTGCTGCGCCGCCGCACCGGGCTGCGGCTGCACGACCTCGGCCCGCTGCGCGCCGCCCGCCGGGAGCCGCTGCTCGCGCTCGGCCTGAGCGACCGGCGCAGCGGCTATCCGCTCCAGATGGTGGTGCGCGCGGCCGACGCGGGCTGGCGGATCGCCGAGCACGACGTGCCGTACCTGCCGCGCGTCGGCGCCTCCAAGGTCACGGGCACCTGGCGCGGCACCTGGCAGGCGGTGCGGGACATGAGCCGCGTCCTGGCCGAGCCGCCGGCCGGCGGGAGGACCGCACCGTGACCACGCTGCTCGTGATCGCCAAGGAACCGCTGCCGGGGCGCGTCAAGACGCGGCTCACCCCGCCGTTCAGCCCGGCGGAGGCGGCGGCGCTCGCCGAGGCCGCGCTCGCCGACACCCTGCGGGCCGTCGCGGCGGCCCCCGCGACCCGGCGCGTCCTGGTGCTGGACGGGAGCCCCGGCCCCTGGCTGCCGCCCGGCTTCGACGTCGTACCGCAGTGCGCGGGCGGGCTCGACCTGCGGCTGGCCGACGCGTTCGCGCGGTGCGCCGGTCCCGCCCTGCTCATCGGCATGGACACCCCGCAGGTGACTCCGGAGCTGCTCACCGTGGATTTCGCGGGGTACGACGCGTGCTTCGGTCCCGCGGAGGACGGCGGCTTCTGGGCGCTGGGACTGGCCGAGCCCGACCCGGCCCTGCTGCGGGGCGTGCCCATGTCGACGCCGTGGACGGGTGCCGTCCAGCGGCGGCGGCTGGTGGCCGCGGGGCTGCGGGTGCGCGCACTGCCCCGGCTGCGGGACGTGGACACGGCCGCCGACGCGGTGGCGGTCGCCGCCCGGGCGCCGCACGGCCGGTTCGCCGCCCGGCTGGCCCGGTGCACCGCGCACACCGCCGGGCCCGGGGCCGGGCGATGAGCACCCCGCCGGCCGTCCCCTGGGGCGGGGCCGGTCCCTACGCCGCCGCCCTGCGCACCGGGCGCGGCCCGCTGTTCCTGCGCCGGACCGACGGCTGGCTGCTGCCGCTGGAGGTCGAACGCTGGTGCGCGCGGGCGGACCCGGTCGACCGGGCGGTGCTGGACCGGTGCGAGGGCGCCGTGCTCGACATCGGCTGCGGACCGGGGCGGCTGGTGGCGGAGCTCGCCGCCCGGGGCCGTACCGTCCTCGGCATCGACGTCAGCGAGGCCGCCGTCCACCACACCGTGCGGCTCGGCGGCCAGGCGCTGCGGCGCTCGGTGTTCGAGCCGCTGCCCGGCGAGGGGCGCTGGGGCACCGTGCTGCTCATGGACGGCAACGTCGGCATCGGGGGCGACCCGCGCGCCCTGCTGGACCGGGTGGCCCGGCTGCTGCGGCCCGGCGGCCTGCTGATCGCCGAGACGGCCGCGGTGGACGTCGACGAACGGTCCGAGGTACGCCTCGTCGACGGCACCGGCGCGGAGACGGGCGCCATCGGCCCGGAGACGGACGGCCGCGGCGTGGGGGCCCGCGGCGACGGTGCCTTTCCGTGGGCGCGGCTCGGTACGCCGGCCCTGCTGCGGTACGCGGGCCGGGCGGGCTGGCGGACCGTCGGTCAGTGGACTTCCGGCCCGCGCCGTTTCGCCGCCCTGCGCAGCCGCGGTCCCCGCAGCGCGAGCAGCAGCGCCGAACCGGCGAACAGCACCGCGCTGATCAGCAGCCAGCGGGCGAGGAACCCGTCGGCCGACAGGCCGGTGGCGGACCGGTAGGGCCGGTCCACCATGCCGGTGATCAGCGGGAACCACACGAGCAGCAGCAGTCCGGACAGCGCGGCCGGGACCCGGACGTACATGGTCCCCTCCCGCCGCCCGGTGGCGCCGAGGGCGCGGACGACCGCCCGGTCCGCGACCGCGTACAGCGGCAGCAGCACGAGATCGTGCAGCAGGGCCGCGCCGACCAGCCATACGGCGACGGCCTGCCAGTCGCCCGCGAACAGCCGTACGCCGGCATAGCCGGCGAGCGCGAACGAGCAGGCCAGCAGCAGGATCTGCAAGGGGCTGCCGAGGGTCGGGCGCGGGCGCATCACAGCTCTCCGAAGGTCAGCCGGGCCACCCACTTGGTGTTCAGCACCCCGGGCGCCGCGGGCACGATGATCCGCGCCGGACGGCCGTGGTCGGGGGACAGCTCCTCGCCGTTGACGTACAGGGCGAGCAGGGAGCGCGGGTCGGCCACCTGGTTGGCGCGCAGGGCGGCCCGGCGGAAGGCCCCGCGCCGCTGGAGCGACTCCACGAACAGGTCCGGCGGGTCGCCGTCGTACCCGACCAGCGCCGCGAGGTCGCGCAGCCGCACGCCACGCCACCACTGGTCGTCCGTCGACCAGCCCTCGACGCAGGCGATGGGCAGCGCCGAGCTGTGCAGCGGCATGCGCAGCAGCTGGGCGCGGCTGAGGCGGACCGTTCCGGTGCGCCCCGTGACGACGAGCCGCCATGCCTCCTCGCCGGTCTCCGCCGCGTCGATCCCGGCGTACGCGGCCGTCTTGTTGATCTGGAAGCCGTTCGGCCCGCCGCCGGGATCGGCTCCGCCGTGCGGGGCGAGGAGGGCGGTGCGCCGCAGCACGCCCCCGATGCTCTGGCCGGCGGTGGTGACGAGGAGCAGCAGCGAGGCACCCCCGACGAACCACAGCGCCCCGCGCCGGGACACCGTCGGCGGCAGCGGGCGGGGGGACACCAGCGCCCCCGGCTCCGGCGCGCGGGACACCGGCTCCCCGCGCTCCGCGCGCCGTCGGCGCAGGCTCCGTACGGCGGTCGGCAGCTTCAGCGCCGCGTGCGCCGCGAACGCGGCGAAGAACACCCAGGCGCCGTAGAAGTGCAGCGGGTAGAAGGAGCCGGGGAAGACGTAGTCGAGCTGGACGTTCAGGACGCCGGTGGTGAACTCGAACAGCCCGCCGCCGACGAGGAGGAGCAGGGAGATCCGCTCCAGGGCGTGCGCGAGCGAGCGGGCCGGGGGCAGGGCGAACAGCCTCGGCACGACCGACCAGAGCTTGGCCAGCAGCACCGGGATCAGGGTGATCCCGAGGGTCACGTGCAGACCCTGGGTGAGCCGGTACAGCCAGTACGGGTCCGTCGGCCAGGCGAAGAGGTAGAAGCCCAGGATCCCCTTGTCCGGCGTCTGGTCGTTCACCCGTGCGAGGTCCGGGTTGTAGGCGGCGTAGGACACCAGGCCCGTCACGAACAGCACCGTGATGCCCACCAGCAGCACGACGCCGAGCACCGAGGTGAACCACGGACCGCGCAGCGGGCTGCGCCAGAATCCGGGCGAGGAGGGGAGCCGCGGGTCGTCGTCTCGCATGTTCCGACGGTAGGCCGGAAACACCCCGGACCGGGGGTGCGGCCCATGACGAAACGCTGACGTCGGGCCGCCGGTCCCCTCGTTCGCCCGGTCGCCGCCCTAGCGTTCCGGTGTGACCCAGCCTCCCCCGCGTGACCGGTGCGCCGGCCCGCGCGCCGATCTCCGCGCCGCGTCGGCCGCCGCCCTGCTCGTCCTCGTCGCCGTGCTGGTCGGCCGGCACATCCAGGACACCCGGCGCACCCTGTTCGTGCACTGGCCGCCGCTGCTGGCCGAATGGGACCCGCACGTGGGCCCGGGCACCCCGGCCGCCGTCCTGGTGGCGGCCGCCGTGGTGGCGTACGGGCCCGCCGTCGCCGCACGGCTGCCGTGGCGGGGGCTGCTCCTCGCGGCCTGGGCCACGGCGCTGGCCTGGACGTGGTCGCTGGCGCTGGTCGACGGCTGGCGGCGGGGCGTGGCCGGGCGGCTCACCACCCGCAACGAGTACCTGACGGTGATCGGCCGCTTCCACGACCTCCCGGCCGCGCTGCGCGACTTCACCCACCACATCGTCAGCGGCTCCCCCGGCCCCTGGCCCGCGCACGTCGCCGGGCACCCCCCGGCGGCCACCGTCACCTTCGTCCTGCTGGACCGGGCCGGGCTGCGCGGCGGCGGCTGGGCCGGTGCCTGGTGCGTCACCGTCGGCGCGACCGCCTGCGTGGCGGTACTGGTGGCGGTGCGGGCACTGGCCGACGAGCGCCTGGCCCGGCGGGCGGCGCCGTTCCTCGCCCTGGCCCCGGCCGCCGTGTGGGTGGGGGTCTCGGCCGACGGCTACTTCGCCGCGGTCGCCGCCTGGTCGGTGGCCCTGCTGGCCCTGGCGGTCACCGGGCGGTCCGTGGCCTGGGCGGCGGGCAGCGGGCTGCTGTACGGCCTGACCTGCTACCTCTCGTACGGCCTGACGCTCTTCGCGCTGATCGGGGCGGCGGTGCTGGTGGCGGGACGGCGCCGGCCGCGACCGCTCCTGGCGGTCCTCTTCCTGGCCGGGGCGGCGGTCGTCCCGACGGTGTTCACGCTGGCCGGGTTCGACTGGTGGGAGGGGTACCGGCTGCTGGTGACGCGCTACTACCAGGGCGTCGGCGGCATCCGCCCCTACGGCTACTGGGTGTGGGCCAACCTGGCCTGCACGGTGCTGATCACCGGTCTGGCCACGGCGGCGGGGATACGGCGGACGGGCCTGTCCCTGGCCCGCAGCCGCACGGCCGCCTCCGCCGAGTCCCGGCTCGCCCTCCTGGTCGCGGGGGCCCTGGTCGCCCTGCTGGTCGCCGACCTGTCCGGCATGAGCAAGGCGGAGACGGAACGCATCTGGCTGCCCTTCGCGATGTGGCTGCTCCCGGCGTGCGCGCTCCTCACCCGCCCACGCGGCTGGCTCACCGCCCAGGCGGCGCTCGCACTCCTGCTGAACCACCTTCTGCTCACCGGCTGGTGAACCGGCCCGCGGGGGCGTCGGCCGTGGCGGGCGCCGGGGCCACGGTCCCCGGAGCGCCCGAGCGCACGGGCCGGACAGCACCACCCGCCGGCCGTCCGACCGCGCGGCGCACGGCACGGACAGCCCCGGCCCCGCCCGGCCGTCACCGGTCCGGGCGTGGCCGGGGACGGCCGTTGACGGCAGCGGGCCCTTCCGTGTCGGCCGGGTGCCCCGCCAGGGTGCCCCGCGGCGTCCGCGCTCAGGCCTCCGGGCCGGGCCTCGTCGTGCGGAAGCGGCGGTACAGCACCGTGCCGCCCATCAGTGAGGCCACGCTCGCGGCGGCCGCCGCCCAGGTGGTCTCCGTTCCGGTGTGCGCCAGGGTGCCGGGCGGCTGGTGGCGTACGACGGGCGGGGTCGGCCGCGGCGCCGGGTGGGTGGCGGGCGGTTCCTGGGGCCGCGGGGGCTCGGAACGCACCGGCGGCGGGGTGACCCGCGTGGGCGGCTTGGACGGGGTGGTCCGGCCGGGCTCCTCGGGGTGGCCCGGGGCGTTCACGGAGGTGTTGCCGAAGACGGGGTTGCCGACCCCGACCACGTTCACGCTGTTGCCGCTGACGTTGACGGGCAGGTCGACCGGCAACTGGATGCCGTTGCCCGAGACCAGGCCCGGCGAGTCCTGGGTGCGGGCGTGGGCCGTCGCCCCGCTCGGCGCCGCGGGCTGCTCCTTCCCCCCGGTGTGGCCGCCGCCCTCGTTGGCGCACGTGTTGCCCATGGCGGGGTTGAGCAGCCCCGCCACGTTCACGGTGTTCCCGCAGGCGTTCACCGGGAGGTGCACCGGCAACTGGATGCCGTTGCCCGAGATCAGCCCGGGCGAGCCGCCCGCGGAACCGTCCGCGGCGGAGTCGGCGTACACCGGTCCCGCCACTGCCATCGCGCCGGACGCGGCGGCGATGGCGATCACACTGTTTCGGGTAGCCCGTTTCATCGGTTCCCAGCCCTTCCAGACACGGTTGCGGGCACTCACCCGCACCGGAGGAAACGCCGCTGTAAACATGCAAGTTATGGTTTTTCAGCCTTTTGCCCTATACGGCGGTCCGGTCGGCGTGTCCGCGCCCCTTTCGCGCCCGAGAGCCGTACGGGGGTTCGGCACGGGCATGACCGCGCGCCTTCGGGTACTCGGCCGGTGATCGTGGCGACGCTTGTCGTACCGCTACCGCCTCTCCCGTTTCCAGGAGCCCTCGACATGACAGACGTAGCAGGCACCGGTCCCGCCTCCGGGGACGACCGGAGCATCCTGACCAACCGGCAGGGCCACCCCGTCCACGACAACCAGAACCAGCGCACCGTCGGCGCCCGTGGGCCCGCGACGCTGGAGAACTACCAGTTCCTCGAGAAGATCAGCCACTTCGACCGCGAACGCATCCCCGAACGGGTGGTGCACGCGCGCGGCGTGACGGCGTACGGCTTCTTCGAGGCGTACGGCGCCTGGGGCGACGAGCCGATCGCCCGCTACACGCGCGCGAAGCTGTTCCAGGAGCGCGGCAAGCGCACCGGCGTCGCCGTCCGCTTCTCCACCGTCATCGGCGGCCGTGACTCCTCGGAGGCGGCCCGCGACCCGCGCGGCTTCGCCGTGAAGTTCTACACCGAGGACGGCAACTGGGACCTGGTCGGCAACAACCTGGGCGTCTTCTTCATCCGGGACGCCATCAAGTTCCCGGACGTCATCCACGCCCTGAAGCCGGACCCGGTGGACTTCGAGCAGAAGCCGAACCGGATCTTCGACTTCATGTCGCAGACGCCGGAGGCCATGCACATGCTGGTCAACCTGTTCAGCCCGCGCGGCATCCCGGCCGACTACCGCCACATGCAGGGCTTCGGCGTCAACACCTACAAGTGGGTGAACGCCGAGGGCCACACCGTACTCGTCAAGTACCACTGGATGCCCAGGCAGGGCGTGCGCTCGATGACCGAGGAGGACGCGGCCAACGTCCAGGCCGGCTCCCTCGGCCACGCCACCAAGGACCTGTACGAGGCCGTCGAGCGCGGTGAGTACCCCGAGTGGGAGCTGCTCGTGCAGGTCATGGAGGACCACGAGCACCCGGAACTCGACTTCGACCCGCTGGACGACACCAAGACCTGGCCGGAGCAGGACTTCCCGCCCAAGCCGGTGGGCCGGATGGTGCTGGACCGGATGCCGGAGAACTTCTTCGCGGAGAACGAGCAGATCTCCTTCGGCACCGGTGTGCTCGTCGACGGCCTGGACTTCTCCGACGACAAGATGCTGGTCGGCCGGACCTTCTCCTACAGCGACACCCAGCGCTACCGGGTCGGCCCGAACTACCTCCAGCTACCGGTCAACCAGGCGAAGAACGCACACGTGCGCACCAACCAGCGCGACGGGCTGATGACGTACCACGTCGACGGCGGCGGGGAGAATCGAAGCGTCAACTACGAGCCGTCGATCCGGGGCGGTCTGCGCGAGGCGGAGTACCCGGCGCACGACGAGCAGGGCCCGGAGATCCACGGCCGGCTCACCCGCAGGCGCATCCCCCGTACCAACGACTACCTCCAGGCGGGCCAGCGTTACCTGCTGATGGAGCAGTGGGAGCGCGACGACCTGGTGCGGAACCTGGCCGGTCAGCTCTCCCGGTGCGACCGTTCCATTCAGGAGCGGATGGTCTGGCACTTCCTGCTGGTGGAGAACGACCTGGGGCTGCGGGTCGGCGAGGGCCTCGGCATCCGTCCGGAGGACGTCGCCGACCTGGAGCCGCTGGCCGGCCAGGACCTCACCGAGGAGGACAAGGAGCGGCTGGCGAACCTCGGCAAGAACCCGCCGCGGAACGTCGAGGGCCTCACCATGACGCACTGCGTCCCGGACGCGCGCCACGAGGTGACGAGGTGACGAGGTGACTGGGTGACCCGCTGAGCCCGCGCCCCCGACACTCCGGGGCGCCGGTCAGCCGACGACGGGCGCCGCTCCCGGCTCGGTCGCGAGCCGGGCGTGGCGCCCGCGCGGGCAGTGCACGATCCGGTCGCCGAGGCCGAGCCGGCCGGCTTCGGCCAGGAAGGCGGACAGGGGCGAGCGCATCACCGTGTACTCCTCGTAGTGCACGGGCAGGACGGCGCGGGGGCCGAGGCGCCGGGCCAGTTCCGCACCCTGCCGGCCGTCCATGGTGACCAGGAAACCGCCGGGCAGCGTGGTGCCGCCCAGGTGCAGGACGGCCAGGTCGGCGGCCGGGAAGCGGCGGGTGATCTCGTCGAGGCCGTCGTAGGGCAGGGTGTCGCCGGAGACGTACAGCCGGAGCCGTGGCGGGCCGCCCGCGGGACCCAGCTCGATCATGCTGCCCATCACCGGGGGCAGCAGCCGCCGCAGCACCGGATGTCCGGCGTGCCGTCCGGGCAGCGCCGTGACCGTGGCCTGGACCGGGCCCTGCCGGAGGGTGAGCCCCCGCCAGGTGCGCAGTCCGGCCACCCGCTCGCGCCCGTGCAGCACCTTCAGGCGGCGCGCGGCGTGCGGGGTGCTCAGCACCGGGACCGAGGGGTCCAGGTGGCGCCGGGCCCGGCGGTCCCAGTGGTCCCCGTGCAGGTGGGACAGCACGATCCCGTCGAGGCGGGGCAGGTCCTCCGGTTGCAGGGCGGGCTCGGTCAGGCGCCGGCTCAGCAGGCCGTTGCCGAGGTAGGCGTACTGGCCGAGGTGCAGGAAGTTCGGGTCGGTGAGCAGGGTCAGCGGCCCGTAGCGCAGCAGGACGGTCGCGTTGCCGAGGAAGTGCAGGTCGACCGTGTCGTCGGTGGGTGTGCCGGTGGTAGCGGGCATGGGTTTTGCCGCCCTTCCGTCCGAGCCGTCGCAGGCGCCCGCACCGTCGCGGGCGTGCCGGGTTCCTCCCGTGGCGGGCGGGTACCCCTGGCGGGCGGACGGCATGAGAGGACGTGTTCCGGCAGGCCGGTTCCGGCCCCGTGCCGCCCGCGTCCGCACAGATGGCCGAGCGTGCCGCAGCGGTGGAGCCGGGGAGCTGGTAGCTCTCGTAGGGCAGCCGCCACCGTACGCGGCCGAGCGGGGGACCGACCGAGACGAGGAGCGACCGTGCGCGAGACCGGAGCCGAGAACACGCCGCCCAGCCTCCAGCTGCCCGGCCTGCTGCTGGGGGTGGGGCTCGGCGGATTCGTCGACGGCATCCTGCTGCACCAGCTCCTCCAGTGGCACCACATGCTGACCAGCACCGACCACGACCGCATCGGGGTGAAGTACTACGACCCCCACACCGTCTCCGGGCTGGAGATGAACACCGTCTGGGACGGGGTCTTCCACACCGTCTGCTGGCTCGCCGTCCTCGGCGGCCTCGCCGTCCTGTACGCCCGGGTGACCACCGGCCGGCGCCAGGTGTGGGCCTCGCGGGTGCTCTGGGGCTGGGTGCTGTCCGGCTGGGGCCTGTTCAACCTCGTGGAGGGCGTCCTCGACCATCACGTCCTCGGCATCCACCACGTCCACGCCGGCCCCTACCAGGTGTGGTGGGACATCGGCTTCCTCGTGCTCGGCGCGCTGCTGCTGGCGGGCGGCCTGCTCCTGCGGCGCGGCGCCCGGCCCTTCGATCCGGCCGCGCCCCGCGCCGCACGGCCCGGACACGCCGTCTGATGCCCGACGGCACGCACATGCGGCCGCACATGCACCACGCGGAGGGCGGCGGCGCGTGGGAGGTCCTGCTTCCCGTCCTGGCGCTGCTGGTGTGCGCGGGCGGCTATCTGCTGCTGGCGCGCCGGGTCCGCCGCCGGAACCCCGTCAGGGGCTGGAACCCCTGGCGCACGGCCGGTTTCTGCGCGGGCCTGCTCCTGCTGGCCGCCGCGCTGCTGCCGCCCGTCGCCGCCCTCGCCCACCGTGACTTCCGCGGCCACATGGCCCAGCACATGCTCATCGGCATGTACGCGCCGCTCGCCCTGGTGCTCGGCGCCCCGATGACCCTGGTGCTGCGCGCCCTGCCGGCGCCCCGCGCCCGCCGTCTCACCGCGTTCCTGCACAGCGGCCCGGCCCGCCTGCTCGCCCACCCCGTGACCGGTCTGCTGCTGTCCGCCGGCAGCCTCGTGCCGCTGTACTTCACCCCGCTCTACGACACCCTCACGGAGCGTCCGGCCGGACACTGGCTGCTGCACGCGCACTTCCTGCTGGCGGGCTGTCTGTTCGCGCACGCCGTCGCCGGACCCGACCCCGCCCCGTACCGCCCCGGTGTGCGCGCCCGGCTGGTCTGCCTGGGCTGCGCCATCGCGGTGCACGCGAGCGTCGCGCAACTGATGTACGGCGGCTTCTGGGTGACCGTCGACGCTCCGGTCCCCCAGGTGCAGGGTGCTGCCGAGATCATGTACTACGGCGGTGACATCGCCGAGCTGCTGCTGGCGGCGGCCCTGGTCGCCACCTGGCGCCCCGCACGCGCACCGGTCACCAGACACGCGGCACATCCCGTGCCGTAGACGCCTCCCGCGTGTTCACCAGCGCCACCGGGGCCGCGACGCGGGCCACTCCGAGGAGGACCGGGCGGTGACCGGCCGGGTGCCCGCCCCGCTCACCGAGCGGGGCGGGCACCCGGCCGCGCTCACCGAGCGGGCGAACGCGGAGCCGGCCGTCCCCTCCGGGGCTCCCCGGATCCGACCGGCACCGGCCCACGCGGTCCGGACGCAGCCGCGCGGACGCCGCCTCGTCACAGCGGTGTCGCGGCGTGCAGGATCAGGAACAGGGTGACGGCGGAGTTCGCCGACGACATCGCCGAGACCAGCGCCCCGGCGGCGGCGCCCCAGGCGGCCAGGCCCACCGAGGTGAACGCCGGCGGCCAGGTACGGACCGTGGGGGCGGGGGCCAGCAGCGCGGCCACCCGGCGCGGCACGGGACCGGTCGCCGCGAGCGCGGGCACGGTCGGCACCGGTGTGCGCGGGGACAGCAGGGCCGCCTTGCCGATGGCGCGGGCGACCGTGCGCCGGTCGCCGACCGCGCGGGCCGCCTCCTCGTCCGCCCACCGCTCGGCGGTGTAGACGACGGCGGTGCGCAGCGGTCTCAGGAACGGGTTGGCGCGGGCCGCGAGGTGCGCGGCGAGCAGGTGACGGTGGTGACGGGCGCTCAGATGGGCGCGCTCGTGGGCGAACAGGGCGCGCCGCTCGGCGGGCGCCAGCCCGGCCAGCAGCGCCGTGCTGACGACGATCCGCCCCCGGCTCCGGCTGGGGCCGCGGCCCCCGGAGAGGGCGTACGCGTACGGCGTGCCGTCGGGGAGGACCGCGACCGTGGACCCCGGCACCCCGCTGAGCGCGCGGTGGGCGCGGCGCGTGACGCGGCGGTGCCGCCACAGGGTGCGGGCGCAGGCGGCGGCGACGACGGCGAGCGCGGGGATGGCGGCCCGGCCGGCCACCTCGTCGTGCGGGACGGCGGCCCGCACCTCCGGGTCGGACCAGCCGTCCGGCAGCGGGTTGCCGGGCAGTTGGGCGGTGCCGACCACCATGAGCAGGGCCAGGCAGAGCGTGCTGCACCCGGCCATGACGACGGCGACCGCGGTCAGCAGCCGGGTGGCGGTGCGCGGGTGCAGCCGGGTCTCGGCGAGGCGGGCGACCGGCCACGCGGACAGCGGCAGTACGAGCGGCAGGAAGACGAAGACCCCCATGAGCGGTCAGCCCTCCGTGCCGCCGGCGTCCGGGCCGGGGATGTCGAGCAGGGCCCGCAGCACCTGTTCGTCCCCGGGCGGCAGGGCGGTGACGAAGCTGGCCAGGACCGCCTCGCGGTCCCGTTCGCCGTCCAGCAGGCGGCGCATGCGCAGCGCGGCCAGCCGGGCCACGTCTGCGGTGGGCGTCCACAGGAAGGACCGGCCCTGCCGTTCGCGGGAGACGACGTCCTTGGCGAGCAGCCGGGTCAGGATGGTGACGACGGTGGTGTAGGCGAGGTCGCCGCCCAGGCGCTGCTGCACCCAGGCCGCGGTGACCGGTCCGTCCGCCTCGCGCAGCGCGCCGAGGACCTGTCCCTCCAGCTCTCCCTGACCGCGCCGCCGGACCCGGCCGTCTTCCCTCGTCATCCGTGGCTCCTCCGCGTCATCCGGCTTCGCTCACCTGCCGTTCCACGCTACTTCACGCCACTGACACTCCCGCAGGCGCGGCGCCCGCGCCGGTGCGCGGTCTCGCCGAGGAGGACGTCGACGGCGAGGAGACGGGCCGGCGGGACGCCGAGCGGCGGCACGAACCAGCCGAGCACGGCGACGGCCGCGCGGGCCGGCACGAGGAGGTACGGCGGCAGGACCGCCCTGGCGCCGCGCGGGACCGGCCGGCCGAAGGCGGTGCCTCGGCCGGGGCGGCCGCGGGAGCGGTGGTCATCGGCGGGGTTCTCCGGGACTCGGGCGAAATGGCGAAGCCGGACCGCGAAAGGGCCGGGTTCCCCGGGGTGTTGGTGACCTGGGCCACAGGGGACGGCGTGCGGGCGTGGCATGCTGACGCGATGGCACCTCCCCGTGATCACGCACCGCTCGCCGAGCGGGTCGAGGAACTCCTCGCCGCCGGCGGCCCCCTGCCCATCGTCGCGGCCGGACAGCCGGTGCTGCGGCGCGGCGCCGAGCCGTACGACGGCCAGCTCGGCCCCGCGCTGCTCGCCCGGTTCGTCGAGGCCCTGCGCGTCACCATGCGCGCGGCCCCCGGTGTGGGTCTCGCCGCCCCGCAGGTCGGTGTGCCGCTGCGGATCGCGGTCATCGAGGACCCGGCGCAGGTGCCCGAGGAGGTGGCGGTGGCCCGGGGCCGGGTGCCGCAGCCGTTCCGGGTCCTGGTCAACCCCTCGTACGAGCCCCTCGGCACCGCCAGGGCCGCGTTCTTCGAGGGCTGCCTGAGCGTGCCGGGGTGGGTCGCGGTGGTGGCCCGGCACGCCGGGGTGCGGCTGCGCGGCGCGGACGAACACGGCCGCGCGCTGGACGAGGAGTTCACCGGCTGGCCGGCCCGGATCGTCCAGCACGAGACGGACCACCTCGACGGCACCCTGTATCTGGACCGCGCGGAGCTCCGCTCGCTGTCCACCACCGAGGCGGCGCTGGCCCTGTGGGCCCAGCCGACGCCGGAGGCGGCGGCCGAGGCCCTGGGCTTCGGACTGCCGTAGCCGGCCGCTCAGTTGTCCCGGTACGCCTCCAGCAGCCGCAGCCACACCTCGCTCAGCGTCGGGTACGACGGGACGACGTGCCAGAGCCGGCTGACCGGGACGTGTCCGGCGACCGCGACGGTGGCCGAGTGGATGAGTTCGCCGACGCCGGGGCCGACGAAGGTGACCCCGCGCAGGATCTCGTCCTCCAGGTCCACGACCATCCGGGCGCGGCCCTTGTAGCCGTCGCCGTACAGGCCGGCGCCCGCGACGGAGGAGAA
This sequence comes from Streptomyces sp. NPDC031445, assembly GCF_055581365.1. Taxonomy (NCBI): domain Bacteria; kingdom Bacillati; phylum Actinomycetota; class Actinomycetes; order Kitasatosporales; family Streptomycetaceae; genus Streptomyces; species Streptomyces sp. NPDC031445. The sequence continues at coordinate 1,287,282 of NZ_JBVIJO010000001.1, read as the reverse complement.
CTCCACGTCGACGGCGCGGACGCGGTGGCCGGCCTGTTCCGCCTCGGCGAGGGAGAGCCCGACCGCGGCGGCCTCCGGGTCGGTGAAGACGACCTGGGGTACGGCGTGGTGGTCGGCGGTGGCGGCGTGGGCGCCCCAGGGTTCCTCCGCGACCGTGCCGCCGGCGGCGCGGGCGGCGATGGCGGCACCGGCGACGCGGGCCTGGTACTTGCCCTGGTGGGTGAGGAGGGCGCGGTGGTTGACGTCGCCGACCCCGTACAGCCAGTCGGTGCCGGTCACCCGCAGGCTGTCGTCGACGTCCAGCCAGGAGCCGGGTTCCAGGCCGACGGTCTCCAGGCCGATGTCGTCGGTGTGCGGGACGCGGCCGGTGGCGAAGAGGATCTCGTCGCCCTCGATCCGGTCACCGGCGGAGGTGACGGCCACGACCGTGCCGTTCTCCCGGCCGACGGACTCCACCGAGGTGCCGGTGCGCACGTCGACGCCCGCCTCGGTGAGGGCCTCGGCGACCAGTTCCCCGGCGAACGGCTCCATGCGGTTCAGCAGGCCCTTGCCGCGTACCAGCATGGTGACCCGGGAGCCGAGGGCCTGCCAGGCGGTGGCCATCTCGGTGGCGACGACACCGCCGCCGACGACGATCAGCCGGCCCGGGACCGCCTGGGCGCTGGTGGCCTCACGGCTGGTCCAGGGTTTGACCTCGGCGAGTCCGGGCAGGTCGGGCAGCTGGGCCCGGGTGCCGGTGGACACGGCGACGGCGTGCCGGGCGGTGAGGGTGGTGACGGTGCCGTCGGGGCCGGTGACCGTGACCGTGCGGGGACCGGCCAGCCGGCCCTGGCCGCGGTACAGGACGGTGCCGGTGCCCTCCAGCCAGCCGACCTGGCCGTCGTCCTTCCAGTCGGCGGCGAAGTAGTTCCGCCGGGCCAGGACGGCCGGGGCGTCGAGCGGGCCCTGGACGGCCTGGGCGAGGCCGGGCAGGCGGCGGGCGTCGGCCTGGGCTATGACCGGCCTGAGCAGGGCCTTGCTGGGCATGCAGGCCCAGTACGAGCATTCGCCGCCGAGCAGCTCGCTCTCCACGAGGGCCGTGGTGAGGCCGGCCGCGCGGGTGCGGTCGGCGACGTTCTCCCCCACGGGACCGCCCCCGATCACCACGACGTCGTAAGCGATGGATTCCGTTTCCGTCATGGGGTCAGTCTGGTGGGTGGTGTGCGCCGTGGCCACACGGGTACGCGCGCGGAACAGGGGCGTGCACGGGTGGAATAGGCGGCCGGGCGGCCGTGTTTCCGCCGTCGGCACACCCCACACCAGGAAGAGGGAAACACGCCATGAGCAGCACTGTGGAGCTGACCAAGGAGAACTTCGACCAGATGGTCACCGAGAACGAGTTCGTTCTCATCGACTTCTGGGCGTCCTGGTGCGGGCCGTGCCGGTCGTTCGCGCCTGTCTACGAGAAGGCCGCCGAGGAGAACCCCGACCTGGTCTTCGCCAAGGTGGACACCGAGGCGCAGCCGGAGCTGGCCGCCGCCTTCGACATCCAGTCGATCCCGACGCTGATGATCGTGCGCGACCAGGTCGCGGTCTACGCCCAGCCGGGCGCCCTGCCCGCGCCCATGCTCGCCGACCTCATCGGGCAGGCCCGCAAGCTGGACATGGCCGAGGTCCGCAAGGACATCGCCGCCCAGCAGGGCCAGGCCCAGGAGGGGCAGCAGCAGTAACGCGTGCGGGGCCGCGGGGAACCGGGTGCGGGTCCGGATCAGCTGGACTCCCGCCGGATCACCGAGGCCCCCAGCACGGTGCGCACCTCGGGCTCGCCGCCCGGGTCGCGCACGGCACGGTCGACCAGTCCGGCGAGGTCCTGCCCCGAGGGCAGTTCGATGCGGACCGTGCTCAGCCGGGGCCGCAGCAGCCGGCCCAGCATCAGGTCGTCGGCACCGATGACGGCGACGTCCCCGGGGACGCGCACGCCCTCGTCCTGGAGGGCGCGCATGAGCAGCATCGCGTACTCGTCGTTGTAGGCGAACACCGCGTCGAGGCCGGACCCGGACCAGCGTGCGGCCAGTGCGGCGGCGGCCTCCTCGGTGTAGGCGAGCGGCAGTTCCGTCACGGTGGCGTCCGTGCCCCGCAGCGCCTCGCGCACGCCCGCGAGCCGGGGCCGTGAGTACGCCTCCAGTCCCGGTTCCCCAGGCAGCACCACACCGATCCGGCGCCGGCCCCGGGCGTACAGGTGGGCGCCCGCGCAGTGACCGACGGCGTCGTGGTCCATCTGCAGGGCGTGCGCTCCCTGCACACGGCCGGGACCGAGGGTGACGACGGCCCGGGCGCCGGACCGCTTGAGGACGGCGACGCCTTCGGGGCCGAGGCCGGCACCGGGCACCAGGACGGCGACCGGCCGCAGTTCCGCCCAGGCCCGGGCGGCCTCGTCCCCCTCCAGACCGACGCTGCCGTACTGGACGACGGTGTAGTCCAGACGGCCCAGCGCCCACTGGAGTTCGTTCAGGAACCGGCTGTACAGGGGGCCCACCGGGATCGCCGGGACGGGCATGAGGACCATACGGCTGCGTCCGGCGCGCAGGCTGCGGGCGGCGGCGTGGGGGACGTACCCCAGTTCGCGGGCGGCCTCGCGCACGCGCCGGCGGGTCGGTTCGCTGATCCGTACGGCGCCGGTGTTGTTGAGGACGTAGGAGACGGTCGCGCGCGAGACGCCGGCCAGGCGGGCCACATCGGCACTCGTGGGCGTGTTCGGGATCTGCACCATGACAGACCGCATCTTGGCAGAGGGGCGGGGGCCTGGGGCGGGCGGGGCAAGGTGGTTCATCGTTTGGCAAAGAGGACGCCTGCACGCCTGGTGACGAACACGTTCGCTCCGAACTTGTTCGCGACGAACATGTTCGTTAGTGTGTCGGGCATGAACGCTGCCCCCCGCTCCCGCCGGGAGCGTCCCGCCAAGCCCGCCCTGACCCGGGAGGGCATCATCTCCGCCGCCGTCGCGATCCTGCGGGCGGAAGGGCTCCGCAAGGTGACGATGCGTCGGCTCGCGCAGGAACTCGACACCGGCCCGGCCTCGCTCTACGTGTACGTCCGCAACACCGACGAACTGCACGCCGCCGTCCTGGACGAACTGCTCGGCACGGTCGGCCCGGCGCCGGCCGGGGGCACCTGGCGGGAACGGCTGGAGGGGGTGCTCACCGCCTACACCCACATGCTCCTGGAGCACCCCACCCTGGCCCGCTCGGCGCTGACCGCCCGGCCGAGCGGCCCGCACTACCTGCGCCTGGTCGAGACCCTGCTGGAGCTGCTCCAGGCGGGCGGGGTGCCGCTCGCCCAGGCGGCCTGGGGCGTGGACCTGCTGCTCCAGCACGCCACGGCGACCGCCGCCGAGCACGCCGGGGAGCAGCCCCAGGGCGACTGGCAGGCGGCGGCCCAAGCCCTGCGCGAGGCGCCCGCCGCCACCCATCCGCACATCGCCGCCGGCGCCGGAGCGCTGCTGTCCGGCACGCCCGAGGCCCGCCTGTCGTGGGCCTTCCAGACGCTGGTCAACGGCATCGAACGGACCGCCGTACCGGCCCCGGTACCGACCGGCGTGACGACCGCAGTTCCGACCGACGTGACGACCGACGGCCAGGAGGCCACATGACGACCCCCGGTTCCCTCCCCCACCACCCCGTCGCCGTCGTCGGCGCGGGCCTCGGCGGGCTCACGCTCGCCCGGGTGCTGCACGTGCACGGCATCGAGGCCGCGCTGTTCGACCTGGAGGCGTCGGCGGACGCCCGGGTCCAGGGCGGCATGCTCGACATCCACGACGACACCGGCCAGGAGGCGCTGCGGGCCGCCGGCCTGCACGAGGAGTTCCTGACCCGGGTGCACTCCGGCGGCCAGGCCGTACGGGTCCTCGACCGGGACGGCACGGTCCGGCTGGCCGAGCCCGACGACGGCTCCGGCGGCCGGCCCGAGATAGACCGGGGCGACCTGCGCGACCTGCTGCTCCGCTCCCTGCCCGCCGGCACGGTCCGCTGGGGCGCCAAGGTCACCGGCGCACGCCCGCTGGCCGGCGGCCGGCACCGGGTGACGCTCGTGGACGGCACCGAGTTCACCACCGACGTGCTGGTCGGCGCCGACGGGGCCTGGTCGCGCGTGCGGCCGCTGGTCTCCGCGGCCCGGCCCGCGTACACCGGCGTGTCGTTCGTGGAAGCCGACCTGCGGCAGGCGGATGCGCGGCACCCGGTGAGCGCGGAGGTGGTCGGGGGCGGCATGCTCTTCGCGCTCGGCCCCGGCCGCGGTTTCCTCGCCCACCGGGAGACCGACGGCAGCCTGCACGTGTACGTGGCCGTGGTGGCGCCGGAGGACTGGCTGGACGGCATCGACTTCGCCGACGCCGAGGCGGCGAAGGCGGCCGTGCTGAAGGAGTTCGACGGCTGGGACGCGAGCCTGCGGGCGCTGGTCGCCGACGCGGACGGCGCCCTGGTGCCCCGCCGCATCCACGCCCTGCCGCCGGGGCACCGCTGGGAGCGGGTGCCCGGGGTGACCCTGCTCGGCGACGCGGCCCACCTGATGTCGCCGTTCGCGGGCGAGGGCGCCAACCTGGCCCTGATCGACGGCGCCGAACTGGGCCTGGCCCTGGCAGCGCACCCCGGGGACACGGAGGCCGCGCTGGCCGCCTACGAGTCCCGGATGTTCCCCCGCGCCGAGACCTCAGCGGCGGACTCGGCGCACAGCCAGTCCCTGCTGTTCCGCGCGGACGCGCCGCGGGGCCTGGTGCGCATGTTCACCGGCCAGGGCGACTGACCGTCCGGGCCGCGGCCCGGCCCGGACGCCCCCTAGCCCCGCGCCTCCGTGCCGGTCACCCGGGCGACCAGGTCCAGCCAGCCGGATTCCAGGCGTTCCATGGGCATGCCGCACTGTCGGGTCAGGTGGTGGATCAGCGCGGGGTCCAGCGAGGCCAGGAGGGTGTGGGCCAGCAGGTCGCAGTCGGCGTCCGGGACGATCTGGCGGAGCAGCATCGTCACGTGCATGCGCAGCGACTCGGCGGCCGGGTGCGCGAACCGGCGGGTCGGCTCCGGCTGGGCGGCCAGCTGGAGGTCCAGCTGCTCCGCCGTGCGGTACAGCACCGCCACGCCGAACGCCCGCAGCCGCTCCAGGGGCGGCGAGCCGGGACCGAGGGGCGGGGGCCCGCTCAGGAAGTCGGCCTGGAGCTGCCTGGCCGAGTGGTCGAGCAGGGCCATCAGCAGCCCGGTGCGGTCGCCGAAGCGGCGGAAGACGGTGCCCTTGCCCACGTTGGCCGCCGCAGCCACCGCCTCCATGGTGACCCCGGCCACCCCGTGCTCCGCGATCAGCCGTGCGGCGGCCTCCAGCAGCCGGGCCCTGTTGCGGGCGGCGTCGGCACGCAGGAACGGCTCTTCGGACGCCGGGCCGACCTCCAGCAACCAGGGCGTGTCGACGGGCTCCTCAGGCTTCGGGAAGGGCGGCAGAGCGCTGGACATGTCGACAGCGTAAAGCATCGGGAACAAAACTGGACCGCGGTCCGGTTAGGGTGGTACACACTTAAACGGACCCCGGTCCGGATCGTAACAGTGATGTTTCAGCCCTTTGGAGTTCCCATGTCTGTTCGCATCCTCGCGCTCGTCGGCAGCCTTCGCGCCGGTTCGCACAACCGCCAGCTCGCCGAGGCGGCCGTGAAGCTCGCGCCGGAGGGCGCCGAGGTCGAGCTGTACGAGGGCCTGGCCGACATCCCCTTCTACAACGAGGACGTCGACGTCGAGGGCCAGGTGCCGGCCGCCGCCGCCAAGCTGCGCGAGGCAGCCCAGGCCGCGGACGCCTTCCTGCTCTTCTCCCCCGAGTACAACGGCACCATCCCGGCCGTGCTGAAGAACGCCATCGACTGGCTGTCGCGCCCCTACGGCGCCGGCGCCTTCGGCGGCAAGCCCGTCGCCGTGATCGGCACCGCCTTCGGCCAGTACGGCGGCGTGTGGGCGCAGGACGAGGCCCGCAAGGCCGTGGGCATCGCCGGCGGCAAGGTGATCGAGGACATCAAGCTGTCCATCCCCGGCTCGGTCACCCGCTTCGCCGAGACCCACCCGGTCGACGACGCCGAGGTCGCCGCCCAGCTGACCGAGGTCGTCGCCCGGCTGCACGGCAACGTGGGCGTTGCCGCCGCCTGAGCCGTGCCGCCGCCCCCGCGGGGCCGGCACCGTACGATCCCGGCGAAGGGCCGGAGCCGCCATGGCTCCGGCCCTTCGCCGCGCCCGCTGCCCGCGCCGGAGCGCGTTCGAAGCCGGCCTGGGGCTGACCGGCACGCTGAGGGGTAGACGGCTCATGGCCTCTCATGACCCGGACGACCCACGCAAGGAGCAGCAGGAGCCATGTCCCTGGTCCCCCCGCCGTTCGATACGGAACTCGCCGCCGTGCTGGAGTCGTTCCGGGGCGTGATCGGGCCCGGACTGACGCCGGACGACGTCGAGGCCGCCCGGCGCGGCGCGGCCGTCGAGCTGGTCGACGTGACCATGGACGGCGCGTTCGAGGCGGAGGACCGTACGGTGCCCGGACCGCGGGGCGCCCCCGGTGTCTCCCTCCTCCTGTGCCGGCCGACGGCCGCTGCCGTCCCGGCCCCGCTGCCGGTGCTGTACCACGTGCACGGCGGCGGCCTGGTGGCCGGCACCAACCGGGCCGGGGTGACCGAACCGCTGGCCTGGGCGCGTGAGCTGGGCGCGGTCGTGGTGTCGGTGGAGTACCGGCTCGCGCCCGAGCATCCGCATCCGGCGCCGATCGAGGACGTGTACGCCGGGCTGGTGTGGACCGCGGAGCACGCGCGGGAGATCGGCGGCGACCCGGACCGGATCGTCGTCGCGGGCGCCAGCGCGGGCGGCGGCCTCACCGCGGCGCTGGCCTTGCTGGCCCGGGACCGGCGGGGTCCGCGTCCCCTCGGCCAGATACTGATGTGCCCGATGCTGGACGACCGCAACGACAGCGTCTCCAGCCGTCAGATGGCCGGTCGGGGCGTGTGGGACCGTACCGCGAACGAGACCGCCTGGACGGCCCTGCTGGGCGACCGCCGCGGCGGCCCCGACGTCTCCCCGTACGCGGCCCCGGCCCGCGCGGCCGACCTGTCCGGCCTGCCCCCGGCGTTCCTGGACGTGGGCTCCGCGGAGACCTTCCGGGACGAGGTGGTCGGCTACGCGTCCCGGATCTGGCAGGCCGGCGGCGAGGCGGAGCTCCACGTCTGGCCGGGCGGCTGCCACGGCTTCGACGCCCTCGCGCCGGAGGCGACCCTGTCCCGCACGGCCCGCGCGGCCCGGCTGGCCTGGCTGCGACGACTCCTGAACTGATCCCCCACCACACGCCCCACCGGCTCCGGGTCCGCCCCCGAGGCGCCGGAAAGGGCGTGACCGCCCCTGCCCCGGGGAACACCCCCCGTCCCCCGGAAGAACCCCCGCCCCCGGGAAACACCCCCGGGAAAACCACGCTCCCGCGCCGCTTCGACGTTACCGTTCGGTAGACATCGTGCCCGGAGTCTCCCGGAGGTGCTCGTCCATGACGCCCGACCGTTCCGCAGGACTCGTGGAGACCCGGCGTGCGCTCGCCGCGGGGGAGGTAACCTCGCGGGAGGTGGTGGAGCGGACACTGGCGCGGATCGAGGCCGCACAGGCGACGCTGAACTGCTTCCGGATCGTGCGCGCCGAGGCCGCGCTCGCCGAAGCGGACGCGGCGGACCGGGAGTTGGCCGCCGGTGCGCGGCGCCCGTTGCTCGGGGTGCCGGTGGCGGTGAAGGACGACATGGACGTGGCCGGTGAGCCGACCGCGTTCGGCTGCTGCGGCGAGTTCCCCCCGGTGGCCGCGGACGCGGAGGCGGTACGGCGGCTGCGCGCGGCCGGCGCGGTGATCGTCGGCAAGACCAACACGTGCGAGCTGGGGCAGTGGCCCTTCACGGAGGGGCCGGCGTTCGGGGAGACCCGCAACCCGTGGAACACCGGGCACACGCCCGGCGGGTCGTCCGGTGGTTCGGCCGCCGCCGTCGCCGCCGGGCTCGTGCCGGCCGCCCTCGGCTCCGACGGCGCCGGTTCGGTGCGCATCCCGGCCTCCTGGACGCACCTGATCGGCATCAAGCCGCAGCGCGGCCGCATCTCGACCTGGCCGCGCGGCGAGTCCTTCCACGGCATCACGGTCAACGGCACCCTGGCCCGTACGGTCGCCGACGCGGCCGTGCTGCTCGACGCGGCGAGCGGCAACCACGACCTGGACCCGCACCGGCCGCCCGCGCTGACGGTGGCGGACGCGGTCGGCCGCGACCCGGGGCGGCTGCGCGTCGCGCTGTCGCTGAAGCCGCCGTTCACCGCCGTACCCGCCCCGCTCGACCCGGTGGTCCGCTCCCGGGTCGTCGAACTCGCCGAGCGGCTGGCCGGGTTGGGGCACGTCGTGGAGCAGGCCGATCCGCCGTACGGGCAGATCGGGCTGGCCTTCCTGCCCCGGGCCACCGCCGGGATCGCCGAGCGGGTCCGTGAGGCCCCGGATCCCGCGCTGCTCGATCCGCGCACCCGCGGCGCGGCCCGGCTCGGCCGGCTGCTCGCCGGTGCCCCGCTCCGGGCGGCCCGGCGCGCCGAGGCGGTGCTGCACCGGCGGATCGGCGCGTTCTTCGAGTCCTACGACGTGGTCCTCGCCCCGACCACCGCCGTGCCCCCGCCCCGGATCGGCGCCCTGGCCGGGCTCGGCGGGCTGGCCACGGACCGGGCGATCATCGCCGCCTGCCCGTACGCCTGGCCGTGGAACGTGCTCGGCTGGCCGGGGGTGAGCGTGCCCGCCGGGTTCGCCGGCCCCGGACTGCCGGTGGGCGCCCAACTGCTCGGCCCGGCCGGCAGTGAGCCGCTCCTGGTGTCCCTGGCCGCGCAGGTGGAGGCGGAGCTGCGCTGGCACGAGCGGTGGCCGCCGGAGGGGGTCGGCGCCGGCGCGGACGCCGGCACTCCGGCAGCGTGACGGCGTTCCGCCCGTACGCTGGGGCCATGGACGACGCGTCGATGGTCGGGCTGATGGGGCGGGTGACGGGGACGGTCGGGCCCGGTCTGGTCGGCGAGGTGATCGTGCGGGTGCGCGGCGGCGCGGAGCACTTCCTCGCCCATCCGGCCGACGGCACGGGCCGGATCACGACCGGGACGGTCGTGATGGTGGTGGAGTACCTGCCGCCGAGGACGGTCTACGTGACGCCGGCGTACGACAGTTGAGCGTGCGTCGCCCCAGGTGAGGGCGGCGTGCGTCAAGATTGCAACAAGGATTACCCGGCGTCTTCACCCCGGCTCGGCGCGGGCGCACACTCCCTTCGTTCGGTGCCGAGAGGGCACCATGCAAAGGGGGCGAATGCCGATGGTCGTCGGCGTCGTTGCGGGGGCGGTCGTCGTTGCCGTCCTCGTGTTGATCGGTCTGTTCAAGATGATGTGGCGGGTCGCCGAGCCGAACGAGGCGCTCGTCATCTCCGGGTCCACACACCGCACCGAGGGCCTGGAGGACGGCATGGGCTTCCGCATCGTCACCGGGCGCGGCACGCTGGTGCTGCCCGGTGTGCAGGCGGTGCGCAAGCTGTCGCTGGATCTGAACGAGACCGAGTTGCACGTGGACTGCGTGACGCACCAGGGCATCCCGCTGAAGGTGCGGGGCGTGGTCATTTTCAAGGTCGGCGACGACTTCGTGTCGATCGCGAACGCTGCCCGCCGTTTCCTCGACCAGCAGAAGCTGATGTCGGAGCGGGTGCACAACGTCTTCGCGGGTCATCTGCGGTCGATCGTGGGCGGGTTGACGGTCGAGGACATGATCCGCGACCGGGAGAAGCTGACCGGGCAGACCCGGGCGGCCTGCGGTACGGAGATGGAGAAGCTCGGTCTGATCGTGGACTCGCTGCAGATCCACGAGATCGAGGATCCGACCGGGTACATCCAGAACCTGGCGATGCCGCACGCGGCGGCCGTCCAGCGGGACGCGCGCATCGCGCAGGCCGAGGCGAACCGGCTGGCCACGGAGGCCGAGCAGCAGTCGTTCGCGCGGATGGCGGAGGCCACCCGCGACAGCGAGATCCTCCAGGCCGGCTACCAGGCCGAGCGGGACAAGGCGGCGGCCAAGGCCCAGCAGGCCGGCCCGCTCGCGGCGGCGGCGGCCCGGCAGGAGGTCGTCGTGCAGGAGACACGGGTCGCCGAACTGGAGGCGCACCGGCGGGAGCAGCAGCTCCAGGCGGACGTCCGCAAGCCGGCGGACGCCAAGGCGTACGAGAAGCGGACGCTGGCCGAGGCCGAGCGTGACGCGCGGATCTCGGCGGCCCAGGCCAAGGCGAAGGAGACGGAGCTGGCGGCGGCGGCCGAGGCGACCCGGGTGAAGGCCGCCGCCGCGGCCGAGGCCGAGTCGACCAAGACCCGGGGTGCGGCGACCGCCGACGCCACCCGGGCCACCGGTGAGGCCGAGGCCGCCGCCCAGCAGGCGAAGGGCCTGGCGGAGGCCGAGGCGACCCGCGCCCGGGGTCTGGCGGAGGCGGAGGCCATCAAGGCCCGGGCCGCGGCCCTCGCGGAGAACCAGGAGGCGGTCGTCGCCCAGCAACTCGCCGAGAAGTGGCCGGAGATCGTCCAGGCGGGCGCGTCGGCGTTCGGCAACGTGGACAACATGGTGCTGCTCAACGGCGCCGACGGCATGGGCGAGTTGTTCGCCAAGGCGCTCACGATGGGCGGCACGGGGCTGGGCCTCGCCCGCAAGCTGCTCGCCACGATGGGTGACGACGGGCAGCCGGTGAACGGTGGTTCGCCCTCGCTCAACGGCGTGGTGGCGCCTCCGTCGCAGAAGGTGCCCGTGCAGCAGGAGGGCTGAGAAAGGGGTGCTGTGCGCGGCCGGGGTCCCTCACCAGGGGCCCCGGCCGCGCGTCTGCACGAGCCTGGCCGGCCGCGGGCGCGGGGCCGGGTTCGCGGCGGCGGGGCGGGCGGGTTCCGGGTCGGCGGGGAGTTCCGTGAGCCGAGGGGCCGCGAGGTGCGGGAGGGGCGGGCCAGGGCCGCCCGGGCCTCGGGGCCGTGTTCACGGGTGAGCCGTTCGACGACGGCCGGCTCGGTATCCGGGTCCCGGGCGACCAGGGCCCGGGCCTCGGGCCGGCGCGCCCGGCGGGGTGGGCGAGCCCCGGCGCGCGGGACGTTCGGCGGGGTGGGCGGGCGTTCGGGTTCCGGTCCGGTGTGCTCCGGGGGTCACGTCGTGAGCAGGGTGACGCCGAGGGCGATCAGGCCGGCCGCCTTGAGGACTTCCAGCGCCACGTACCACAGGTGGCTGTGCGAGCGGGGCAGTTCCTCCCCCGCGAGGACCCGGTCGGACCTGCGGTTCAGGAGGGGGCGGACGACGGCCAGCTGGGCGAGGAGCAGGGCCGCCACCGCCGCGGTCGGCGAGATGACGGCGGCCGGGGCGTCACCCAGCGCGACCGCGAGGACCACGACGACCGCGAGGACGGTCTCCACGGCGTTCAGCGCGCGGAACACCAGGCGTCCGATACCGAGACCGACGGGGATCGTCACACCCGGGGCACGGAACTTCAGCGGCGCCTCCAGGAAGGAGATCGCCAGCACCATCCCGAGCCAGACGAAGGTGACCGCGCCGGCGGTGGCGGCGGCGGTGGTGTTCATGGGAGGCCTTTCTCCGCCGGGGTGGGTGGGCGGCGGGGTCGATCGGGGCGCGTGGTGCGGCGGGTGCGGTGGTACGGCGCTGCGGTGGCTTCCGGACCGGCGGGCGGTGTGGTGGCCCGGGTCCGGCGGGCGTCTCGGCGGGTGGGGATACGGCGAGCGGGGGCGCGACCGCTGCGGATACCGCGAGCGCGCGGTGGCCGCGGGTCCGGCGAGCGGCACGGTGGCTCGGCCCGCAGCGGTGGGCCCGGTCGTGAGGTGCCCGGAGCGCGCGGGACGGGTCAGCCGGGGGCGGCACCCGCCAAGTGGACCACGCAGGAGTCGGGCGCGGCGAACGGTTCCAGCGAGGTGGCCGTCAGCGGCGCGCCCAGCTCCGCCAGCGCTCCCTGCATCAGGCCCAGATGGAGCGGGCAGACCAGCCCGCCCTGTTCCTCGGCGAGTTCCAGGAAGGGGCAGTGCCGCAACCGGATCCGCTCGGGCGTCCGGCCGGACTCGCCGTTCGCCGCGTCCTCCCCTTCCGGCTGCGGTGCGAAGCCCAGGCCGTCCAGCAGGTCGAGCAACGCGGTCACCGACCGGCCGGGCGTGGCCGGTTCGTACGGCGGCAGAGGGTCGACCAGGAAGCGGCCCCAGGCCCGGCCCGTCTCCGTCGCCTCCGCCCGTGCCCCGGCCGGGTCGGCTGCTGCGGCCCACCGGCTGAGCAGCATACGGGCGAGCAACCGGTAGTCGCGGGGGCCGCCGCGGTCCATGCCGGGACGTACGGTGTAGACGGTGCGGGGCCGGCCGGGTCCCGTGGGCGCCGCGGCCCGGCGTTCCACCAGGCCGTCGGCCACGAGGGCGTCCAGGTGGAACCGCACGGTGTTGGCGTGGAGCCCCATCCGCCGGGCGGCCTCCGCGACCCCGAGCGGCGCGGGCGCGGTGCGCAGCACCTCCAGCACCTCCCGGCGGCGCGGACTCTCCCGCGTGGTCACGTCCGGACCCCCTCTCCCGCCTGCGCTCGTTTTCACGAATCCTACATGTATTAATTGTAGGCTGAGCGGACACCGTGGCAGGGACAGAGCCCGAGGGGAACACCAGATGACGTCGCCGTCCGCGACCGACACCGCAGCAGCAGCCCGTCCGGCGCCGGAACCGCGCGTGCTGTGCGACATCCGCGCGCTGGCCGACGCGCCGCCGGCGCCGGCCGGGGTGCTGTGGAAGCTGGCGGAGAGCGGCCGGCAACTCGACGCGAACGTCGTCCGGCTGGCCCCGGGCGGACGGATCACGGCCCACACCGAGAGCCAACTGGACGTGCTGGTCCTGGTCGTCGCCGGGAACGGCACGCTCGGCAACGGCTCCTCGGAGGCGGTGGAGGCGCTCAGCGAGGGCGCGCTCGTCTGGCTGCCGCACGGCGCCGCCCGCAGCATCACCGCCGGCGAGTCCGGGCTGACCTATCTGACGGTGCACGGCCGGCGCCCCGGCATGCGGATCGGCGCGCGCCCGACGGCCACGGCACCGGTCCAGCTCCCCGGTTCCGCACCGGCCCGGCACCCCGGTCCGGCCCCGCGGTAACCCACCTGCTCCGGAGCCGGGTCGCGCGGGCCACTAGGGTGCCTCCGTGAGCACGTTTACCGAAGAGGACGTCCCCGGCCGTCAGGGCCCGTACGCCACCACCGAGGCCGACCCGCGCGAGGTCGGCCGGGTGCGCACCGAGTACGCCCCGGCCCATGACGGCGACCCGGACCCCGGCGAGATCGTGTGGACCTGGGTGCCGTTCGAGGAGAACGACGGCCGGGGCAAGGACCGCCCGGTGCTGGTAGTGGCCCGGGAGGCGGCCGGCACCCTGCTCGCCGTACAGCTCTCCAGCAAGCGGCACGACGGCGACCGCGAGTGGGTGCCGATCGGCAGCGGCCCCTGGGACCGGTCGGGCCGCGACTCGTGGGTGAACGTGGACCGGGTGCTGCGGCTGCACGAGCAGGGCATGCGCCGCGAGGCGTGCGCCCTGGACCGTATGCGCTTCCACCTGGTCCGCCAACGCCTGCACGAGCGCTACGGGTGGACCTGAGCGGCGCGGGGCCGTCGCACGAGTGGTACGGCCGGACTTGACCGCGTCGGACCACGGCACGAGCCCCACGCGGCGGACCCCACGGCCGGGCCCGCGCCTCGAGCACCAGGGCCGGGTCCGACCGCCCCCTGGCCCCGCGCCGGGACCGAGCCGGCGGCCGCGCCCGTCCCGAACTCCCGCTGGGCCCTCACCGGTTCCGGGAACGCCCGCTCGATGGCCCCTCGCGCCACCGCCCCCGGCGTCCGGTCCAGCACGCCGAACACCACGTGCCCGAAGGCGCGGGCGAACCGGCCGTCAGGTCCCAGCAGCGCGCGGAAGGCGCCCGCGACCTGCGCCGGGTCGTGTCGGAAGACCCCGCAGCCCCAGGCGCCGAGCACCAGCCGCCGGTGACCGTGGGCCGCGGCCGTCTCCAGGACGCGTTCGGCCCGTACGGCCAGGGCCGCCGGGAGCTCCGCGAGCAGCCGGCCCCGGTCGTCACTGAAGACGGGGACGGCCGGGGAGTGGAGCACGCGGTCCGAGTAATCGCCTCCGCCCGGAATCCCGGCGGCGGTTACCTCAACGGATCGCGGTCGCCGCGGTGGTGCTCGTAGAAGGCGCGGGCCGTCAGCAGGCAGGTGTGCAGCGCGCGGCCGTCCGGCGCGCGGTACCGGCCCGCGGCTGCGATTCGTTCCGTTTCCTCGGCGATCCCGCGCGGGCGCGCGCTCACGGCGCCACCCCCGTGGGTGCCGTGGCCGCGGCCCGCGCGGTCTCCCCCGTCGTGCTCATTCACGCATCCTGGGTGATGCTGGTGGGGCGGTGCAACGGAGTTTCCCGGCTCCCCGACGGTCGGGGACCGCACGAAGAAACAAAAGTAATAAATCCGGAACAACCCGGCTGGCACTCTTGTGCGAATCGGTGCGAAGGTCTTGGGTGGGACGAGTGCCTGCCCGGCCCGCACCCGGGTCGGCGGCATGGTGGAATCTCAGGAGGATCCCGACATGTCTCATACGCAGAGCGACGGTGGTGACTGTACCGGGCACCGCACCGCCGTCACCGAGGCCGAGGTGGAGGCCCTGGTCCGGGGCATCTGCTTCAAGACCGGACCGCCCCGCACCCTCGGTGTCGAGCTGGAGTGGCTCGTCCACCCGCTGGAGCTGCCGCAGCTCCCGGTCACACCCGAACGACTCGAAGCGGCCTACGCCACCGTGCGGGCCGTACCCCTGAAATCGGCGCTCACCGTCGAACCCGGTGGCCAGCTGGAGCTGAGCTCGCCGCCCGCCGCCTCCCTGATGGAGTGCGTCGACACCGTCTCCGCCGACCTGGACGCCGTCCGGGCCGTGCTGGCCCGGGACGGTCTCGGCCTCGCGGGCATCGGCCACGACCCCTGGCACGCGCCGCGCAGGTTCCTGCACGAGCCCCGCTACGACGCCATGGAGACCTGCCTGGACCGCACCGGTCCGGCCGGCCGGCACATGATGTGCGCCTCGGCGTCCGTCCAGGTCTGTGTGGACGCGGGCCACGAGGAGCCCGGCCCGCTGGGGCACACCCGGCGCTGGTGGCTGGCGCACCAGCTGGGCGCGGTCCTGGTGGCCGCGTTCGCCAACTCGCCGCTGATCGAAGGCCGCCCCACGGGCTGGCAGTCCACCCGGCAGCTGGTGTGGACGGAGATAGGCGCCGGCCGGGCCGGCGCCCCACCGCTGGACGGCGACCCCCGGGCCGCCTGGGCCCGGCAGGTGCTGGACGCGCCGGTGATGTGCGTGCGCCGGGACAGCGGGCCCTGGGACGTGCCCGAGGGGCTCACCTTCCGGGAGTGGACCCGCTCCGGCACACCCCGGCCGCCCACCCGGGCGGACCTGGACTACCACCTGACCACACTGTTCCCGCCGGTCCGGCCGCGCGGCCACCTGGAGCTGCGCATGATCGACGCGCAGCCCGGCGAGGACGGCTGGATCGTGCCGCTCGCGGTGACGGCGGCGCTGTTCGACGACCCGGAGGCCGCGGAGACCGCCTACCGGACCGTGAAACCACTGGGCGAACGGACCCTGAACCTGCCCGCCCCGCACAACCCCCTGTGGCTCGACGCGGCCCGGTACGGGCTCGCCGACCCGGAGCTGCGCGAGGCGGCCGACGCCTGTTTCGCGGCGGCCCTGGACGCGCTGCCCCGGCTCGGCGCCACCGCCCGGGTCACCGACGCGGTGGCGGCCTACCGGGACCGCCATGTCGCCCGGGGCCGCTGCCCGGCCGACGACCTGCTGGAGCGGCTCTCCGTGACCGGCCGGCCGTCGTCCGGGTCCGGCCCGGCCGGGGGCACCCGCACCGCCCACAGGAGGAAGGACATCCGTACATGACCGCCCCGGAGACCGACATCGACACCCAGACGGCCGAGACGGACGCCGAGGCGCTGCGGGAGCGCGCGCTGGCCTCCCTCACCACGGCCCGCGACCGCACCACGCTGCTGACCTCCTGCGTCGACGGGCCGGACCTCACCGCCCAGCACTCGCCGCTGATGTCCCCCCTGGTCTGGGACCTGGCGCACATCGGCAACCAGGAAGAGCTGTGGCTGCTGCGGACGGTCGGCGGCCGCGAGGCGATGCGGCCGGAGATAGACAGCCTCTACGACGCCTTCGAGCACCCGCGGGCCGAGCGCCCCACCCTGCCGCTGCTGCCGCCCGCCGAGGCCCGCCGGTACGCGGCGGAGGTGCGCGGCCGGGCGCTGGACCTGCTCCAGTCCACGGACTTCCACGGCACCCGGCTGACCGAGGCCGGCTTCGCCTTCGGCATGATCGCCCAGCACGAACAGCAGCACGACGAGACCATGCTGATCACCCATCAGCTGCGCAGGGGACCGCAGGCGCTGACCGCCCCGGACCCCGAGCCGGCCCCGCTGTTCACCGGGCCGGCCGAAGTCCTCGTGCCCGGCGGCCCGTTCACCATGGGCACCTCCAGCGAGCCCTGGGCGCTGGACAACGAGCGCCCGGCGCACCCGCGCGAGGTGGCGCCGTTCTGGATCGACACGACCCCGGTGACGAACGCGGCGTACCAGGCGTTCATCGAGGACGGCGGCTACGACACCGAGCGCTGGTGGGCACCGGCGGGCTGGGCGCACATCAGGCAGCACGCCATCTCCGCCCCGCAGTTCTGGCGGCGGGACGGCGGCCAGTGGCTGCGGCGCCGGTTCGGGATCACGGAACCGGTCCCGCCCGACGAGCCGGTGCTGCACGTGTGCTGGTACGAGGCGGACGCCTACGCCCGCTGGGCCGGGCGGCGGCTGCCCACCGAGACGGAGTGGGAGAAGGCGGCCCGCTTCGACCCGGTCACCGGCCGCTCGCGGCGCTACCCGTGGGGGGACGCCGACCCGGCACCGGAACACGCCAACCTGGGCCAGCGGCACCTCAGGCCCGCTCCGGCCGGCAGCTACCCGGCCGGTGCCTCGCCGCTCGGCGTCCGGCAGCTGATCGGCGACGTGTGGGAGTGGACGTCGAGCGACTTCCTGCCGTACCCGGGCTTCCGGGCCTTCCCGTACAGGGAGTACTCGGAGGTGTTCTTCGGACCCGAGTGCAAGGTGCTGCGCGGCGGTTCGTTCGCCGTGGACCCGGTGGCCTGCCGGGGCACCTTCCGCAACTGGGACTACCCGATCCGCCGGCAGATCTTCTCCGGGTTCCGCACCGCCCGCTCGGAGGCGGTCTGATGTGCCGTCACCTCGCCTTTCTGGGGCCCGAGGAGCCGCTCGGCCGGATCCTCATGGAGCCCCCGCACAGCCTGTTCCGCCAGTCGTGGGCGCCGCGCCGGCAGCGGCACGGCACGGTCAACGCCGACGGTTTCGGGGTGGGCTGGTACGCCTCCCAGGACCCGGTGCCGGCGCGCTACCGGCGGGCCGGGCCGATCTGGGCGGACCTGTCCTTCGCCGACCTGTGCCGGGTGGTGCGCTCGGGTGCCGTGCTGGCGGCCGTCCGGGACGCGACCTTCGCCGGGGCGGACGCCGAGGCCGCCGCGGCGCCGTTCGCGGCCGGACGGTGGCTGTTCAGCCACAACGGCGCGGTCGCGGGCTGGCCGGACGCGGCGGCGCCCCTGGTGTCCGCGCTGCCGCCGGTCGAGCTGCTCTCGCTCCAGGCCCGTAACGACTCGGCGTTCGTCTGGGCGCTGGTCCTGCACCGGCTGCGCAGCGGCGACGAACCGGACCAGGCCATGGGCGAAACGGTTCGCCAACTGGCGCGGGCGGCCCCCGCCTCCCGCCTCAACCTGCTGCTGACCGACGGAGCCACGATCACCGCCACCGCCTGGGGCGACTCGCTCTGGTACCGCACGGAGCCCGGCCGGAGCACGGTCGTCGCCTCCGAGCCGTACGACGACGACCCGCTCTGGCGGGAGGTCCCCGACCGCACGGTGCTCACCGCGAGCCGCGCCGGCGTGCGGCTCGCCCCGCTGGAGGACCCGGCGGCCTCCCCCGCGCTCGGCTCCGCCCGAGCGGTGGCACCCCGATCACCGAAGGAGCCCTGCCGTTGAGTCCCCTGCACGTCACCCGCACGCTCCCCGAGGACGCCATGGACGCCGCGCTGCGCGCCGACGTCCTGCACGGCCTCACCGCCACCCCCAAATGGCTGCCGCCCAAGTGGTTCTACGACGCCCGGGGCAGCGAACTGTTCGAGCGGATCACCGAACTGCCCGAGTACTACCCCACGCGCGCCGAACGGGAGATCCTCGCCACCCGGTCGGGTGAGATCGCCGCCGCCAGCGGTGCCCGCACCCTGGTCGAACTGGGCTCGGGCTCCTCGGAGAAGACCCGCTACCTGATCGACGCGCTGCCCCTCGCGGCGTACGTCCCGGTCGACGTCAGCGAGAGCGCCCTCACCCAGGCCGGCGAGGCCCTGATCGAGGAGCGTCCCGGGCTCGAAGTGCACGCGCTGATCGCCGACTTCACCGCCCCGCTGACCCTGCCCGCCACACCGGGACCCCGGCTGGTGGCCTTCCTCGGCGGCACGATCGGCAACCTGCTGCCCGCCGAACGCGCGGAGTTCCTGGCCTCCGTGCGCGCGCTGCTCGCCCCCGGCGACGGACTGCTGCTCGGCACGGACCTGGTGAAGGACGAGCGGGTGCTGGTCCGGGCGTACGACGACGCGGCCGGGGTGACGGCCGCGTTCAACAAGAACGTGCTGGCCGTGGTCGACCGCGCGCTGGGCGCCGACTTCGACCCGGACGCGTTCGACCACGTGGCCCGCTGGGACGCCGAGCGGGAGTGGATCGAGATGCGGCTGCGCTCCCGTACCGCGCAGACCGTGAAGGTGCCCGCGCTGGACCTCGCCGTCGACTTCGCGGCCGGTGAGGAGCTGCGCACGGAGGTCTCGGCCAAGTTCCGCAAGGAGGGCGTGTCCCGCGAACTGGCCGCCGCCGGCCTGGAGCTGACCCACTGGTGGACGGACGCCGAGGGCCGGTTCGCGCTGTCGCTGAGCGTGCTGCGGTGAGCCGGGCGCGCCCGGTCAGCCCACGTTCGGGGCGAGGGCCTCGGTGATCCGGCGTGAGGCCCGGCGGGCCTCGGCCGCCGGGTCCGCGCCGCCCAGCACCCGGGTCATGTACTGCTTGATCGGGTTGTCGGCCTCCACGTCGGCCCACTGAGGGGTGTTGGGGGTCGCCCGGCCGTGCGCCGCGCCCGCGGCCATGGCGGCGACCCCCTCCTCGCCCCCGACCGCGCCGGCCAGCGTGGTCTTGTTGGGCACGTAGTTCATGGTGCGGGCCAGCTCGGTGTCCCACTTGGCGCCGGTGAGCGCCCCGACGACGGCGGTCGCGGCGAACTGGTCGCCGGTGTTGCCCGCGACGACCAGGTCCGAACCGCCGGTGAAGACCGTGCCGGGCCGCCCGGCGGTCCGGCCGGGCACCGGGAAGAAGCCGAGCTTGTCCTTCAGGTCCGGGTTCTGCCGGACGACCGCCTGGGCGAGCCCGGGTACGGCGACGATCTGCGCGACCTTGCCGCCGGCGAACACCCCGGCCTGGGGCGGGTGCTCCTCGTCGGCGTCCACGGGTCCCTCGCCCAGCGCCTGGAGCTGGCGGTAGAAGTCCATGCCCCGCAGCGCGGCCGGGGTGTCCAGGGCGCCCTGCCACTCGTAGTCCTTCTCCCGGGCGAGGTCGCCGCCCTCGTCCCAGATGAAGCCGGAGAGCGTGTACCAGTCCTGCCCGGCGAGGTAGATGCCCTGGTTGCCGCCGGAGTCGAGCTTCTCGGTGGCGGCGAGCCACGCGTCGCGGGTCTCGGGCGGGCTGGTGATGCCGGCCTGTTCGAACAGGTCCTTGCGGTAGATGACGACCCGGTTGGCGGCGTACCAGGGGATGCCGTACTGCTTGTTGCCGTCCTTGCCGGGCTCGGCGAGACCGGGCAGCCACTTGTCCTTGCCCCAGTCCCGCATCGACTCCAGGGTCAGGTCCGCGAGCCGGCCGCCGTCCGCGTACAGCGGCACCTGGGTGTTGCCGACCTCGATGACGTCGGGGCCGTCGCCGGAGGGGGCCTTGAGCGCGCCGCGGACCTTGTCGACGATGCCGGTCCACTCCTGGATGCGGATGTCCAGCCGGAGGTCCTCGTGGGTGCGTTCGAAGTCCTCGGTGAACCGCCGCAGGAACTCCCCGGAGGCGCTGCCCTTCATCAGCCACACGGTCACGGTCGTGCGGCCGTGGTCGCCGGGGAGCATCCCGCAGCCGCTGACGAGGGAGCCGGTGACGCAGAGGAGGGCGAGCAGACGACGTCTCACGAGGGGTCCTGTTCTGTCTGGCGGGAGTGCTGGGACAGGGGTGGGGGCCCGGCGTGGGGGGACGAGCACACGGCTCGTACGGGTGTGCTGGATTTTGGTATGGACCAATGCGGAGGTCAAGGCCCGGCCCCCGGCCGGCCCGCGACGCCGTGCGCGCGGGGCGCGGATACGGCACGGTGGAGTACGGCGTGACACGAGAGGAGCACCCGCATGTCGAACCACACCTACCGGGTCACCGAGATCGTCGGCACCTCGCACGAGGGCCTCGACCAGGCCATCCGCAACGGCATCGCCCGCGCCGACCAGACCCTGCGCAACCTGGACTGGTTCGAGGTGACCCAGGTACGCGGCCAGATCGAGAACGGCCGGGTCGAGCACTACCAGGTGGGCCTGAAGGTCGGATTCCGCCTGGAGGACGGCGACTGAGCCGCCCCGCCCGGGCCCTCCTCAGGTACGCCCCTCCCGCTCCTGGGCGTCTTCCAGCGCGGCCGACGTCGCGGCCCAGCGGGCCCGTACGACGGTGAACCCGGCCCGCTCGGCGTCGGCACAGACCAGTTCGTCGTCGTCCACGACCACCCGGACCTCCCGGTCCCGGGCGAGCCGGCGCAGCGTCTCCAGCTTGGTGAACCGGGCCGGCCTGCGGTCGGCGTCGCCCCGCATGTGCACGCGTCCCTCGGGAAGACCGTGGGCCGCGAGCCACTCCAGCGTGTCCCGGCGGCACCGCTCGGGACGGCCGGTGAGGTAGACGACCTCGCAGGTTCGGGCACTCTCCACGGCCAGCGCCACCCCCTCGGCGAGCGGCGGGTCCTGGGGCGCGGCGGCGAAGAACGCGTTCCAGTTCCGCGGCCGGCTCTCCAGGAAGTGCTGGCGGTGGGCGGTGTCGGCGAGCGTGTTGTCGAGGTCGAACACGGCGAGCGGGCGCGTGCTGCTGTCGGTCACGCCCGCCACCCTAACCAGCCACCGCCCGTGACCGCGGGAATCGCGGACCCCCTACGGCGTTGAACCCTGGTGTGAGCAGCACACTGATCAGCCGCACCCGGTTCTCCGTCCTCGACCGCTCCCGGACCCGGGAGGGCCGCCCGCCCGCCGAGGCGCTGCGCGACACCGTCGCGCTGGCCCGCGGTGCGGAGGAGCTGGGATACCACCGGTTCTGGGTGTCGGAGCACCACGGCGTGCCGGGTGTCGCCGGTTCCGCGCCGACCGTGCTCGCCGCCGCGGTCGCCGCCGCCACCCGCGCTATCCGGGTCGGCACCGGCGGGGTCATGCTGCCCAACCACCGGCCCCTGGTCGTCGCCGAGCAGTTCGGGGTGCTGGAGTCCCTGTTCCCGGGCCGTGTCGACATGGGACTCGGCCGCTCCGTCGGCTTCACGGATGGGGTGCGCCGGGCGCTCGGCCGGGACAAGGGCGACGCCGACGACTTCGCGGCCCAGCTCGGCGAGTTGCTGGACTGGTTCACGGGCGACTCGCCGACCGGCGTGCACGCCCGCCCCGCGGAGGGCCTGACCGTGCCGCCGTTCGTGCTGGCCATGGGCGAGGGCGCGCGGATCGCGGCGCGCGCCGGGCTGCCCGTGGTCATCGGGGACCTGCGGGGCCGGGAGAAGATGCTGCGCGGCATCGACCAGTACCGCTCCCTGTTCCGCCCCTCGCGCTGGGCTTCCGAGCCGTACGTGGTGATCTCCGGCACGGTCGCGGTCGCCGGCACCGAGGCGGAGGCGCGCCGGCTGCTGCTCCCCGAGGCCTGGGCGATGGCGTACTCCCGCACGCACGGCACCTTCCCGCCGCTCGCCCCCGCCGAAGCGGTCGAGGCCCGCGCGATGACCGCGAAGGAACGGGACTTCTACGTGTCCGGGCTGGCCGGGCACATCGCGGGCACCGCCGACCAGGTCGCCCAGGAGCTGGAGAGCGTGCTCGGGGAGACGGGCGCCGAGGAGGTGCTCGTCACCACCAGCACCTACGACCGTACGGCCCTGCTCGACTCCCACCGGCGGCTGGCCGCGCTCTTCGCGCCGGCCCGGTGACCCGCCCGAGATGCGAACACGGCCCGGGGCGGTGAACCTGGGAGGGCGAACCCCTAGCGACGAGGAGGGCTGCCATGTCCTTCAAGGACAAGATCAAGGGCATGCTCAAGGGCCGTGAGGGCATGGCCGACAAGGGCATCGACAAGGGCGGCGACTACGTCGACGAGCGCACCGGGAACAAGTACCAGTCGCAGGTCGACACCGGTCAGGACAGACTGCGCGACGAGTTCGGCACCCGGCCGCAGGACCGGGACAACCCTCCGCAGGTCTGACGCACCGGGGCGGTTAAAGTATCCCCCCGATGCACAGCCCCCATGACCCGTACGTCCGCGTCCGTGGCGCCCGCGAGCACAACCTCAAGGGCGTCGACGTGGACATCCCCCGGGACGTCCTGGCCGTCTTCACCGGCGTCTCCGGCTCTGGCAAGTCGTCCCTGGCGTTCGGCACCGTCTACGCGGAGGCGCAGCGGCGGTACTTCGAGTCGGTCGCCCCGTACGCGCGCCGCCTGATCCACCAGGTGGGGGCGCCCAAGGTGGGTGAGATCACCGGGCTGCCGCCCGCGGTCTCGCTCCAGCAGCGCCGCTCCGCCCCCGGCTCGCGCTCCTCGGTGGGCACCGTCACCAGCCTCTCCAACTCGCTGCGCATGCTGTTCTCGCGCGCCGGCGCCTATCCGCCCGGGGCGGAGCGGCTGGACTCGGACGCGTTCTCGCCGAACACAGCGGCCGGTGCCTGCCCCACCTGCCACGGCCTGGGCCGGGTGCACGAGACCACCGAGGAGCTGCTGGTCCCGGACCCCTCGCTGACCATCCGGGAGGGCGCCGTCGCGGCCTGGCCCGGCGCCTGGCAGGGCAAGAACCTGCGGGACATCCTGGACGCGCTCGGCCACGACGTGGACCGGCCCTGGCGCGAACTGCCCGCGCGTGAGCGCGAGTGGATCCTGTTCACCGACGAGCAGCCGGTGGTCACCGTCCACCCGGTCCGGGACGCCGACCGCATCCAACGGCCGTACCAGGGCACCTACACGAGCGCCCGCCGGTACGTCCTGAAGACGTTCTCCGACACCAGGTCGCCGACCCTGCGGGCGAAGGCGGAGCGCTTCCTGACCAGTGCGCCCTGCCCGGCCTGCGGGGGCAGCCGGCTGCGGCCCGAGGCCCTCGCGGTCACCTTCGGCGGGCGGACCATCGCCGAGCTGGCCGCGCTGCCGCTGACCGGCCTCGCGGGACTGCTCGCAGCGGGCGCGGGCATGGAGGCGGCCCGGGTGCTCACGGCCGACCTCACGTCCCGGATCGCGCCGGTTATCGAGCTGGGGCTCGGCTACCTCAGCCTGGACCGGGCCGCCCCCACCCTCTCTGCGGGCGAGCTGCAACGGCTGCGGCTCGCCACGCAGCTGCGGTCCGGGCTGTTCGGTGTGGTGTACGTGCTGGACGAGCCGTCCGCCGGGCTGCACCCGGCGGACACCGAGGCGCTGCTGACCGTGCTGGACCGGCTGAAGGCGGCCGGGAATTCGGTGTTCGTGGTGGAGCACCACCTGGAGGTGGTGCGCGGGGCCGAGTGGGTGGTCGACGTGGGCCCCGGCGCGGGTGAGCACGGCGGGCGGGTGCTGTACAGCGGTCCGGTCGCCGAGCTGGCCTCGGTCGAGGAGTCGGCGACGGCCGTGTTCCTCTTCGACGAGTCGCCCGGTCCGCCGCGCGAAGTCCGCGCCCCGGGCGGCTGGCTGACGGTGGGCCCGGTGACCCGGAACAACCTGCGGGAGGTGACGGCCGAGTTCCCGCTCGGCGCGTTCACGGCGGTGACCGGTGTCTCCGGGTCCGGCAAGTCCACGCTCATCGGCGAGTTGACGGAGGACCTGGACGGCGTCGGGCGGCTGGTCCGCGTCGACCAGAAGCCCATCGGGCGCACCCCGCGGTCCAACCTGGCCACCTACACCGGCCTCTTCGACGTCGTGCGGAAGGTGTTCGCCGGCACGCGGGAGGCGCGGGAGCGCGGGTACGGCGTCGGGCGGTTCTCGTTCAACGTGGCCGGCGGGCGCTGCGAGACCTGCCAGGGCGAGGGGTTCGTCAGCGTGGAACTGCTGTTCCTGCCGAGCACCTACGCGCCCTGCCCGGACTGCGGCGGCGCCCGCTACAACCCCGGGACGCTCCAGGTGACGTACCGGGGGCGGACCATCGCCGACGTGCTCGACCTGACCGTGGAGGCCGCCGCGGAGTTCTTCGCGGACTCCCCCGCCGCCGCCCGCAGCCTCGGCACCCTGCTCGACGTGGGCCTCGGTTACCTGCGGCTCGGCCAGCCGGCGACCGAGCTGTCCGGCGGCGAGGCACAGCGGATCAAGCTGGCGAGCGAACTCCAGCGCGGGCGCCGGGGTCACACGCTGTACCTGCTGGACGAGCCGACGACTGGTCTGCACCCGGCCGACGTGGAGGTGCTGATGGACCGCCTGCACGGGCTGGTCGACGCCGGGCACACCGTCGTCGTGGTGGAGCACGACATGACGGTGGTCGCGGGCGCCGACTGGGTGATCGACCTGGGCCCGGGCGGCGGCGACCAAGGCGGCCGCATCGTCGCGGCCGGCCCGCCGGCCCGGGTGTCCCGCACGGAGGGGAGCGCGACGGCGCCCTATCTGGCGCGGGTCATGCCCTGAGCGGCCGATCCGCCGGCCCGCCGCGCCACGAGGGGGACGGCCGGCCGGGCCAGGGGCCAGGCGGGGTACGCGCACGCGCCGGTGCCGCCCGGCCGGGCAGGGGGCCGCACGGCCGGACAGGCCGCCGGGCGCGGCCGGGCGGCGCGGTACGCCGCGGTCACCGCGCCGGGAGCCGAATGGCTGCCGCCCGGCCGTCGCCCGTGCCTGTCCGTGGCCGGCCGGGCCCGTCGTACGGCGCCTCCGGCGCGCTCGCGACCAGCGCCGCGTGGGTCCAGGCCGGCTCGGGTGCGGTCGGCTGGGCCGCGAGGGCGAGGGCGCGGCGGTCCGGGTGGGTGCCCGGCCGGATCACCGGCCGGACCTCCACCTCGGCGACCAGGCCGCGGGTCCGGGCCACCCGCCACAGGGAGGCCAGCAGGGTGTCCTCGCCGACGAAGGCCGCCGCGGTGCCGGGCCCGCCGTCCTGCCGCCGGTAGCGCAGGCCGACCGGCTGCACGGGCACGCCCGCGTCGAGCGCGGCCTGGAAGACGGCCCGGCGGAAGCGGCCGTGGGCACGCCCGCACCAGGTGCTGCCCTCGGGGAACGCGGTCACGGCCGCGCCCGCGCGCAGGGCGCCCGCGATCTCGGCGACCGTACCGGGCAGGGCGCGCAGCCGGTCCCGCTCGATGAACAGGGCCCCGCCGCGCGCGGCCAGCGCGCCCGCCAGGGGCCACCCGCGGACCTCCGTCTTGGCGAGCATCCGGGCCGGGCGCACGGCGGTGAGCAGCGGGATGTCCAGCCACGAGACGTGGTTGGCGACCAGCAGCAGCCCGCCGGCCGGCGGGGCGGCGCCGGTGACCCGGACCCGGACCCCGACGGCCCGCACGATCATCCGGCACCACCGCCCGACCCACCCCGCGGGGATCCTCCCGCCGAGCGGGGACAGCGCGATCCCGGCCAGCAGCAGGACGGCGACCGCGGTCAGCCGCAGCACGGCACGGGGTACGGCCGCGGCGGCCCGGACCGGTTCCAGGCAGGCGCCCGGGGTGCAGGGCGCGGTGGGCAGCCAGGCGTTCATCAGGCCGGGACGAGGGAGAGGAAGTGCCGCAGGTAGCGCGGGTCGACCCGGCGCATCGACAGCAGGACGTACAGGTCGGCGACCCCGAAGCCGGGGTCGTGCGCGGGCTCGCCGCACACCCAGGCGCCGAGCCGGAGGTAGCCGCGCAGCAGGGCGGGCAGTTCGGTGCGGGCGGCGGGGGCCGCGGCGCCCGGGGTCCACGGCAGCAGCGGCCGGACCCGGAACTCCTCGGGTGCCAGGTGCTTGTCGCGGACCCGCTCCCAGGTGCCGGCGGCGAGGGCGCCGCCGTCGGCGAGGGGCACCGAGCAGCAGCCCGCCAGCCACTCGTGGCCCCGGTCGGTCATGTAGCGGGCGATGCCGGCCCAGATGAGGCCGATGACGGCGCCGTCGCGGTGGTCGGGGTGGACGCAGGAGCGGCCGACCTCGACCAGGCCGGGCCGGATCGCGTCCAGCGCGGCGAGGTCGAACTCGCCCTCGGAGTAGAGCCGGCCGGCGATCGCGGCCCGCTCCGGCGGCAGCAGCCGGTAGGTGCCGACGACCTGTCCGGTCACCTCCTCGCGCACGAGCAGGTGGTCGCAGTAGGAGTCGAAGGCGTCGATGTCGTGTCCGGGTTCCGCGGTGGCCAGCAGGGCCCCCATCTCCCCGGCGAAGACGTCGTGCCGCAGCCGCTGGGCGGCGCGCACGTCGGCCTCGTCGCGGGCGAGGGTGACGGTGTAGCGGGTGGGTGCCGCGGGCTGCGGGGGACGGTCGAGGGTGGAAACGCCGGTCATGGCTCTCTCCTGGGCACGGGCCGGGTCGGCGGCGGGGGCGGCGGGCCCGGGTCGTACGGCCCGCCGCTCCTGTTCTTCCGAGAACGGTTGGCGTGCGCGTGACCGGTGCCGGGAGAGGGGATGTGGGGGTGGTGAACGCCGGGGTCGTCCGTGCGCGCGGACGGCCGGGACCGGGAAAACCAGACGGGGCCGGGGAGCACCGGTCCCGGCCCCGCCCGTCCACCGGTCGGCGAACGTTCTCGGGTGTTACCGCTTGCCTGCCTTCCGGGTGGCCCTCAGCCACTCCTTGTTCATGCCGGTGATCGAGACCAGCGGGATGCCCTTGGGGCAGGCGGTCGCGCACTCACCGGTCAGCGTGCACCCGCCGAAGCCCTCCGCGTCCATCTGCGCCACCATGTCCAGCACCCGGGTCTCCCGCTCGGGTGCGCCCTGGGGCAGCACGTTCAGGTGGTTGACCTTGGCGGAGGTGAACAGCATCGCCGCGCCGTTCGGGCACGCGGCGACGCACGCCCCGCACCCGATGCACTCGGCGTGCTCGAACGCGAAGTCGGCGTCGGCCTTCGGCACCGGCGTGGCATGGGCCTCGGGCGCGGAGCCGGTCGGCGCGGTGACGTAGCCGCCGGCCTGGATGATCCGGTCGAACGCCGACCGGTCCACGACCAGGTCCTTGATCACCGGGAACGCGGACGCCCGCCACGGCTCGATGTCGATCGTGTCGCCGTCCCGGAAGGACCGCATGTGCAGCTGGCAGGTGGTGGTGCGCTCCGGTCCGTGCGCGTCGCCGTTGATGACGAGCGAGCACGCGCCGCAGATGCCCTCGCGGCAGTCGTGGTCGAAGGCGACCGGCTCCTCGCCGGAGAGGATGAGCTGTTCGTTGAGGACGTCCAGCATCTCCAGGAAGGACATGTCGGGCGAGATGTCGTCCACCTCGTAGGTGGACATCGCTCCTTCGGCGCCGGCGTTCTTCTGCCGCCAGACGCGCAGGGTGAGCTTCATGCGTAGCTCCGCTGGGTGGGATGGACGTACTCGAAGACGAGGTCTTCCTTGTGCAGGACGGGCGCCTCGCCGGTGCCGGTGAACTCCCAGGCGGCGGCGTACGAGAACGCGTCGTCCTTGCGGGCGGCCTCGCCGTCCGGGGTCTGGGACTCCTCGCGGAAGTGGCCGCCGCAGGACTCGGTGCGGTGCAGCGCGTCGAGGCACATCAGCTCGGCGAGCTCCAGGTAGTCGACGATGCGGTTGGCCTTCTCCAGCGACTGGTTGAACTCCTCGCCGGTGCCGGGCACCTTGATCCGGCGCCAGAACTCCTCGCGGATCTGCGGGATGCGTTCCAGCGCCTTGCGCAGCCCCGTGTCGGAGCGGGCCATGCCGCAGAACTCCCACATCAGCTCCCCGAGTTCGCGGTGGAAGGAGTCCGGGGTGCGGTCGCCGTCCACGGCCAGAAGGAGGTTGATCCGGTCCTCGGTCTCGGCCAGCACCTCCTGCACGACGGGGTGCTCGTCGGTGACCGGTTCCTGGTGCGGGTTGCGGGCCAGGTAGTCGTTGATGGTGGCCGGCAGCACGAAGTAGCCGTCTGCGAGGCCCTGCATCAGCGCGGAGGCGCCGAGCCGGTTGGCGCCGTGGTCGGAGAAGTTGGCCTCGCCGATCGCGAACAGCCCGGGGACCGTGGTCTGGAGGTCGTAGTCGACCCACAGGCCGCCCATCGTGTAGTGCACGGCCGGGTAGATCCGCATCGGCACCTCGTACGGATCCTCGTCGGTGATCCGCTGGTACATGTCGAAGAGGTTGCCGTACTTCGCCTCGACCGCTGTGCGCCCCATGCGCCGGATCGCGTCGGCGAAGTCCAGGTAGACGCCCTGTCCGCCGGGGCCCACTCCCCTGCCCTCGTCGCAGACGTTCTTCGCGGCGCGGGAGGCGATGTCCCGGGGCACGAGGTTGCCGAAGGACGGGTAGATGCGCTCCAGGTAGTAGTCGCGCTCGTCCTCGGGGATCTCGTTCGGCGGGCGGGTGTCGCCCTGGGCCCTGGGCACCCAGATGCGGCCGTCGTTGCGCAGGGACTCGCTCATCAGCGTCAGCTTCGACTGGTGGTCGCCGGTGCGCGGGATGCAGGTCGGGTGGATCTGGGTGAAGCAGGGGTTGGCGAAGTACGCGCCGCGCCGGTGCGCCCGCCAGACGGCGGTCGCGTTGGAGTTCATCGCGTTGGTCGACAGGTAGAAGACGTTGCCGTAGCCGCCGCTCGCGAGGACCACGGCGTCCGCGAAGTACGTGCCGATCCTGCCGGTGACGAGGTCGCGCGCGACGATCCCGCGGGCCCGTCCGTCGACGACGATCAGGTCGAGCATCTCGGTGCGCGGGTGCATCTCCACGTTCCCGGCCGCGATCTGCCGGGACAGCGCCTGGTAGGCGCCCAGCAGCAGCTGCTGGCCCGTCTGGCCGCGGGCGTAGAAGGTCCGTGAGACCTGGACGCCGCCGAAGGAGCGGGTGTCGAGCAGGCCGCCGTACTCGCGGGCGAACGGCACGCCCTGGGCCACGCACTGGTCGATGATCTCGACGGAGATCTGCGCGAGCCGGTGGACGTTGGACTCGCGTGCCCGGAAGTCGCCGCCCTTGACGGTGTCGTAGAAGAGCCGGTGGACGGAGTCGCCGTCGTTGCGGTAGTTCTTCGCCGCGTTGATACCGCCCTGCGCGGCGATGGAGTGGGCGCGGCGCGGGGAGTCCTGGTAGCAGAACTGGACGACGTGGTAGCCCTGTTCGGCGAGCGTGGCGCCGGCGGAGCCGCCGGCCAGGCCGGTGCCGACCACGATGACCGTGTGCTTGCGCCGGTTGGCGGGGTTGACCAGTTTCGCCTCGAAGCGGCGCTTGTCCCAGCGTTCGTGGACGGGTCCGGCGGGGGCCTTGGTGTCGGTGACCGGCGCGCCGGTCGTGTAGTCGGCGTAGGTAGTCATGTCAGCTCACCACTCCGGTCATGACGCCCACGGGGATGGCGATGAAGCCGGCCGTGAGCAGCAGCGCGAGGACGTTCGCGAGGGTCTTGAGGGCGCGGTCGCGGCTGCGGCTGCCGACGCCGAGGGTCTGGGCGGCGCTCCAGAAGCCGTGCCGGACGTGCAGGCCGAGCGCGAGCATCGCGACGATGTAGACGACATTGCCGTACCAGGTGGAGAAGGTGTCCACGACGTTCTGGTACGGGTGGCCGTCCTGGAAGCCGCCGGAGTGCACGGTGCCGGTGGTCAGGTCGAGGATGTGCCAGACGATGAACAGGCCGAGGATGACGCCGCCCCAGCGCATGGTGCGGGTCGCGTAGCTGGCCCGCGGCTTCTTGTGCACGTACTTGCTGGGCCGTGCCTTGATGTCGCGCCGGCTGAGCTGGTAGGCGGACGTGGCGTGGGCCACCACGGCGACCACGAGGACGATCCGGACGAGCCAGAGGGTCCACTCGTAGTGCATGAAGGGCTCGCCCACGGTGCGCAGCCAGTGCGCGTAGTGGTTGAACTCGCCGGCGCCGAAGAAGATCTTCAGATTGCCGATCAGGTGCGCGACCAGGTACAGGAGCATGATCACGCCGCTGACGGCCATCACCGTCTTCTTGCCGACGGAGGAGTCCCACATCGTGCGCGCCATGGACGGCCGTCGGTCCGTCCGCGTTGCCAGAGCCATGGAACAGCACGCTAGGGGCGAAGGGCCCGATCGGTCCAAGACATGGTCCAGCTTGTTTCCATAGGCTGAGGCTATTCTGGTGGGGTGCAGTTCCAGCAGCTCCAGTACTTCGTGGCCGTCGCCGAGACCCGGCACTTCACCCGGGCCGCCGAGCTGGTCCATGTCGCCCAGCCCTCGCTGTCCCAGCAGATCAGGGCGCTGGAACGGGAGCTGGGCGCGGACCTCTTCCTGCGCGCCCGGGGCAACATCACGCTCACCGACGCCGGCGAGGCGCTGCTGCCGCTGGCCCGGCGCATCCTGGCCGACGCCGACACCGCCCGGCACGAGGTGCAGGAACTGGTGCAGCTGCGGCGGGGGCGGGTACGGCTGGGCGCGACGCCGAGCCTGTGCACGGGGCTGTTGCCTGACGTGCTGCGGGCCTTCCACGACCGGTACCCCGGTATCCAGCTGCTGATCGAGGAGAGCGGCTCCCACGACCTGGTGCGGGAGCTGGCACGCGGCGCGCTCGACCTCGCGCTGATCGTGCTGCCGCTGCCGACGCCGGCGCCCGCGCTGACGACCGTGGAGCTGCTGCGCGAGGATCTGGTGGTGGTGTCCTCGCCGGAGGCGCCGGACCCGGGCCGGGGCGGGCGGGCCGTGGAGATCGCCGACCTGGAGGGGGAACGGCTGGTGATGTTCCGGCACGGGTACGACCTGCGGGAACTGACCGTCGCCGCGTGCCGCTCCGCCGGGTTCGAGCCGGACTTCGCGGTGGAGGGCGGCGAGATGGACGCGGTGCTGGGATTCGTCCGGGCGGGGCTCGGCGTGGCCGTCGTCCCCCGGATGGTGGCCGCCCGGGCGGGCCGGGGCCTGCGGGTCACCCCGCTGGCCCGCCCCGGCCTGCACCGCGCCATCGCCCTGGCCCACCGCAGCGACGTGGCTCCGCCCCGGGCGGCCCGGGAACTACAGCGGATGCTGCTGGAGCGGTAGGCGGCGGCGCCGGGGCGGGGGTCCACCGGGGCGGGGGTTGTACCGCCGAGAGCGGGAGGGGTGCCGCCGGTCGCCCCCGGGCCCTACCCCCAAAACCGCGGGCGGTGGGGGCGCCGTCAGGGCTGGACGGCCGGCTTGAGGACCTCCTCGCACCACCGGCGGAAGGACGTGGGCGCCGTCTCGGGGGTGCTGGGCGCCTCGCTGCCGTAGAAGCCCTGCTCGGCCGTCGCGGTCGCGAGGTCGGTCAGGGCCTGGGCCCAGTTCTCGCTCGCGCCGTACCGCAGCACCGAGGCCCGGTACTCCGCCCCGCTGATCCGCTGGAAGCGGACCGGCCGGTCCAGCACCTCGGCGACGACACGTGCCATGTCCTCGGGCGTCAGCGCGTCGGGACCGACCGTCGGGACGTCGTCCTGGCCGGTCCAGGAGCCGTCGAGCAGCAGCCGTGCCGCCGTCGCGCCGATGTCACGGGTGGTGCAGGTGCGCAGCACCCGGTCGCCGGGCGCCGCCATGGCGATCACACCGTCGTGGCGGATCGCCGCGGCCTGGTGGAGCAGGTTCTCCATGAGGTACGGCGGGCACAGCGCCCGGTGGTGGACCCCGGTGGCCCGGATCTCGTCGTCCATGGCCAGCGAGGCCGAGATCTGCCCGGCGTCGCGGGCGACGCCACGGCCCAGGGTGGAGACGGCGACGACCCGCTCGACGCCCCCGGCGCGGATCGCGTCGGCCAGGGGCCGGGTGAAGGCGCGGAAGTGGCCGTCGACGCTGTCGGCGGTGGGCCTCGGCGGCACCAGCCAGAACACCCGGTCGGCGCCCGCGTACGCCTTGGCGGTGACGTCGGGATCGGCGTGCGAGCCGGTGACGGCCTCGACCCGGGCGCGCGCCCGCGGGGACAGGCGCCCGGGATCGCGCACGACGACGCGGATCTCCCCCGCCGCGTCCCCGGCGTCGAGGAGGGAGTCGAGGACCCGGCTGCCGATCTGGCCGGTCGGGGTGGTGACGAGGATCACGGAACGCTCCTGGAAGAACGGGAGGGGTGGACGTGATCGAGCCTGCCCCTCGGCGTCCGCCGACTGAAGGACCGCTTCGCTCCGGGTTGTTACCCTCAGGGCAATACCGAGCGCACGACCGAGTCGAAGGCACTGCCGGAGGGAGGGCGAAACCATGGAGTCCCGCCCGTTGCGCTACTTCGTCGCCGTCGCCGAGGAACTCAACTTCACCCGCGCGGCCGAACGGCTGGGCATCTCCGCCCCGCCGCTGTCCCGGGCGATCCGCGGGCTGGAGGCGGAGCTCGGGGTCATCCTCTTCGAGCGCACCACCCACAGCGTGGTCCTGACCCGCGCGGGCGACGTGCTCCTCGCCCAGGCGCGGTTCGCGCTGGACGCCCTGGAGGCCGCCGGGCGGCGGGCCCAGCGCGCGGCGGACCCGCAGCGAGGGCTCGTCCTGGCGGTCAAGGCCGACGGCGACGCGGGACTGCTGGAGCCGCTCCTGGAGCGCTATGCCACCGACCCCGCCGCCGTCCCGGTGACGGTACGGCTGTGCGGGTGGCTGGAACAGCCGCGGCTGCTGCGGCGCGGCGAGGCCGATGCCGCGCTGGTCCACGAGCCCTTCGACCGCACCGGCCTGGACAGCGAGACCCTGATCGCCGAGCCGCGTGTGGCGGTGCTCGGCGCGGCCCACCCGCTCGCCGCCCGCGACCAGGTCCTCCTCGCCGACCTGGGGCTGCGCCCCGGGGATGTGCACCGGTTCCTGGCGGACATGCGCGACGAGGGCCGTGATCTGGCCCAGTTGCTCACCCGTGTCGCCCTGGGCGAGTTGGTCGCGCTGCTTCCGGCGTCCGTCGCCGACCGCTATCCGCGCCCGGGGGCCGTCTACCGGCCCGTCCCGGACGCGCCGCCCTCGCTGCTGGCGGTCGCCTGGCCGCAGCAGTCCCGTTCCATGGCGACCGCGGCCCTCGTCCGGGCGGCGGCCGCCGTCGCCGCGGCCGCCCGGGTGGGGGACGACGGCGCGGCTCCGGCGGGTCAGCCCGTCGCGTCCACCAGCGCGAGGTCGTGGAGTCTCTCCGGCGGGCCCGGACGCGCGTAGTACCAGCCCTGGGCCGTGTCGCAGCCCAGGATCCGCAGCTGCTCGGCCTGGGCGCCGGTCTCCACGCCCTCGACCGTGACCGCCAGGTCGAGGCTGTGGGCGAGCGAGACGATGCCCTCCACGATCTTCAGGTCGACGGGGTCGGCGGGGAACTGCTGCATGCCCTGGGTGAAGGAGCGGTCCAGCTTGAGGATGCTCACCGGCAGGCGGCGCAGGTTGGCGAGGTTGGAGTAGCCGGTGCCGAAGTCGTCCAGGGCGATGTCGACGCCCATCTCCGCGAGCCGGCGCAGGGGTTTGAGCAGGTCGTCGTCGGCGCCGATGAGCGCGGACTCGGTGACCTCCAGGCACAGGGCGTCCGGGGTGACGCCCGACCGTTCGAGGATGTCCACCGTGTCCTGCACCAGGCCGGGGTGGGTGAGCTGGCACGGCGACAGGTTGACGTTGATCCGCAGCGGGCCGGCCGCCTGCTGCTCGCCCTGGAGTTCCCGCCAGGCGCGGGCCTGCCGGATCGACTCCTCCAGGACCCAGCGGCCGAGCGGGACGATCAGGCCGGTGTGCTCGGCGAGCGGGATGAAACGGTCGGGGCCGAGGACGCCGTGCTGCGGGTGCAGCCAGCGCACCAGGGCCTCGGCGCCGCGCACGCTCCCGTCGCCGAGGTGGACCAGGGGCTGGTACTCGATGAAGAACTCGCCGCGCTCCAGCGCGGTCGGCAGGGCCGTGGTCAGGCCGTGCCGGGTGATGGCGCGGGCGTCGGCCTCGGGGTCGGCGAGTTCGGAGCGGTTGCCGCCCGCCGACTTGGCCCGGTACATGGTGATGTCGGCGCTGCGCAGCACCTCGGCGGCGGTGCGCTCCCCGGCCGGGCCCTCCACGATGCCGAGGCTGCCGCGCACCATGAGGTCGCGGCCGTCGATGCTGATCGGCGTGACCAGCGCATTCATGATGCGCTCGGCGAGTTCGTCCACCTTGCGTTCGGTGCCGGGGCCGGTGGTCAGGGCCACGAACTCGTCGCCGCCGAGCCGGGCGACCATCTCGCCGGGCGCGGTGGCGCAGGACTGGAGCCGGTCGGCGACCTCCACCAGCAGCCGGTCGCCGGCCGCGTGGCCGAGGCTGTCGTTGATGGTCTTGAACCCGTCCAGGTCCAGGTAGCACAGGCCGAAGCGCTGGCCCGCGCCCGCGCCGAGGGCCTTCTCCAGCCGCTCGAAGAACAGGGAGCGGTTGGGCAGGCCGGTGAGGGCGTCGTGCGTGGCCTCGTAGCGCAGCCGGAGGTTGAGCAGCCGGCGCTCGGTGGTGTCCTCCATGAGGGCGAGCTGGTACTGCGGGTCACCGTCGGCGTCGCGCAGCAGGGACACCGTCAGGTTGGTCCACAGGACCGTCCCGTCGGGGCGGTTGAAGGCCTTCTCGACGTGGTAGTGCTCGCGCTCGCCGCTCACGAGTTCGTCGTAGAGCCGCCAGATCTGCGGGGCGTCCTCGTGGTGCACCCAGTCCTGGACGCGCCGGCCGCGCAGATTCTGCTCGGAGAGGCCGAACATGCGCAGCAGCGCCTCGTTGACCTGGAGGACGTTGCCTTCGAGGTCGGCGATGCCGATTCCTATCGCGGCGCCCTCGAAGACCGCGCGGAAGCGGGCCTCGCTCGCGTGCAGCGCCTGGGCCACCACGCCCTGGGCCCGCAACGCGGCCTGTGCGATGGCCTCCTGCTCGGCGAGGGTGCGCTCGCGCAGCGCCTGGGCGTAGCCGGCGGCCATGGCGTGCTGCAACCGGGAGGAGCGGATGCGCAGTTCGTCCTGGGGGCCGTCCTCGCCGCAGTACAGCACCAGGTAGGCGTCGACGCAGTCGAGGGTGCGGGCCAGTGCCTCGGGGTCGGTGCAGTGCGCCTCGACCAGGGCGGCGCCCACGGCCTTCGCGGCGTCCGCGTCGAAGCTGCGGGCCCGCAGCAGTTCACTCAGCCGGCGTGCGAGCGGGAGGAGTCGTTCCTCGAACTCGGTGCGGGTCAGCGACGTGGAGGTCACCGGGAAGAGTGCCCGGCTCCAGATCGTCGTCAGCCGGCGCAGTCTGCCCTCCGGCTGGTCCGGCTCCGCGTTCACGCCGTACGCCCCACTCCGGCGAATCCGGAGAAGGCATACGCATCCTCGTCCTCCGGCGCCGGGTCCGGGCGCCAGAGCGGCATCGGCACCAGTCCGGGTTCCACCATGTCGTACCCCTCGAAGAACCGCGCGATCTCCTCGCGCGAGCGCATGATCAGCGGGTTGCGAATGTCCTTGTACACGTCCACCGCGCCCCCGGCCCGCTCGGCGGGCACCGGGATTCCCTCGTACGAGGCATGGGTGAGGATCAGCAGGCTGCCGGGCGCGAGCGCCTCGCGCAGCTCGGCCACCGCACCGTACGGTTCGTCCGCGTCTTCCACGAAGTGCAGTATGGCAACGAGGAGGAGGGCCACTGGCCGATTCAGGTCGATCAGCCGGTCCAGAGGGGGGCTGGAGAGGATCTCCCGAGGCTTGCGCAGGTCCGCCGCGACCACGTCGGCGTCGTCGTTGCCCGCCAGCACCGCCTGGCTGTGCGCGACGGCCACCGGGTCGTTGTCGACGTAGACCACCCGCGCGCCCGGCACGGCCGCCTGCGCCACCTCGTGGACGTTGCCGAAGGTGGGGATGCCGGACCCGATGTCGAGGAACTGGGTGATGCCCTCCCCGGCCGCGAACCGCACGGCCCGGCGCATGAACGCCCGGTTGGCCTGCATGATCTTCGGCAGGCCCGGCAGGAACTCCATGGCCTTGCGGGCCGCTTCCCGGTCGACCTCGAAGTTGTGCGAACCGCCCAGGTAGAAGTCGTAGATCCGCGAGACGCTGGGCACCGAGATGTCGATGCTCCGCGGGGCCCAGGCGGGTCGCTCCATGTATCTCTCCAAGACGGTGGACGGGTGCAGGCGATCCGGTGTTCGAGCTGAGGCTACTGATCGCCCGCCAAAGGAGCGACCCGAACCGGAAATTGACCGTCCGTTCCCGGTCACTGCCTGCGGCAAGTGCCCGTATGGCCCCGCTGTGTGACGGCGGTACGGGCAGCTCGAGCGTTCACCGCACACAACGATCCGCCCCCTCCGTGCGGTGCGGAGGGGGCGGATCTTCGGCCGCGCGCCGGGGCGGGCGGGGCGATCGACCTGGGGAGGTGATCAGTTGCCCGGCGCGCCGACCGGCTTTCCGTCGGGCGAGACGGCGTACCACGTGCCGCCCACGCCCTGACCGTTGGTGTCGCCCGGGGCCTTGTCCCCGGAGAAGGTGTAGATCGGCCAGCAGTTGACGGTCATCTGCTTCACTCCGTCGGGGCGGGTGAAGGGCATCAGGCCCTTCTTCTTGACGCCCTCGGTGTCGTCGGCGTTGACCGGGCCGACCGCCGGCCACTTCTCCAGGCAGGCGCCGGTGCAGCGGGAGACGGACTTCGGCCAGGCCTGGTCCTTCAGGAAGCGGTAGACGGTCATGCCGTTCTTGTCGACGACGACGTCACCCAGCTTGGCGTCCTTGCGGACGGACAGGCCGGGCAGGTCGGACAGCTTGGCCTTCTTGCCGGTGGGGGCGAGCGCGAACCACTTGCCGCCCACGCCCTGGCCGTTGACGTCACCGGCGTTGACGTCCTTGGCGTAGCGGTAGGCGGGCCAGCCGCCGATGGTCAGCTGCTTGGCGCCGTCGGCACGGGTGACCTCGCCGAGCAGCGCCTTGTCGATGCCGGCGCCGGCGGTGGCGTCGGCGGCGGGGACCGGCGGCCAGGTGGTGGCGCAGTCGCCGGCGCAGTTGGACGTGGGCGGGTTGGCGGTGTCCTTGTCGAACCGGTAGAGGGTGAGGCCCGCGCCGTCGGTCAGCACACTGCCCAGCTGGGGGTTGCCGGCCACGGCGAGCTTGCCCGCGGGGGCGGCCGGGGCCGGGGAGCCGGAACTCTGGTTGCCGTCGGCGCCGTAGCCGTTGCCGGCGCCCGGCGAGGCGCCGCTGCCCGGGTTGCCGTAGTCGCCGGCCGCCGCGGTGGCCCCGACGTTCTGGGCCGCCGACGCGGGAGTGGTGGGATTGTCCTGACCGCACGCCGTCGTCAGCGCCAGCACCGAAGCGGCTGTCGCCACCAGTGAGGCGGTCCGCCAGGAGGTCTTCATCGTCAACTCCCCATTATCGCCTGGATATTGCAGCGCCCTGATGTGCCGCCGCACGGCCATGGGTACGCACCGCGGGGGCCTCGGCGTTCAACGGCTGCCGGAATTTCTTTCCGGACGCTGTGCGGCTCCGGCGCCGGGACAGAGACACCAGAGGGACACACGGGGCGATAGCGGACGCTTCCGCTCGCCAAACCTCTGATCACCCCATCTCCCTCTTTCGGAGCAATCTCGGCCCACTACGGGGTACGGCGGCCTCCCGCGCCTCATGATCTCGGTCGTGCCTGGACCCGAAGTGACCCGATGCGCGCCCGCCACACGGGTGTTGGCCCTGATGACGCTGACCTGGGCCCTGGTGGGCTGGCCGGCCGGCAGCGCGTCGGCCGACGCCTGCGCGTACGCCTCCACGGGCCCGGACGGCACGGTGGCGGTGGCCCATGCCGGCGGCTACCACTGGCCCGACCCGCCCTGTCCGAAGCCGCCCCCGCCACCGTGTCCGCCGACGCCCACGCCGACGCCCACTCCCCCTCCCCCGCCGACCCCGCCGCCGAAGCCGACGCCTCCGCCCGAGCCGACGCCGACCCCGAAACCGCCACCCCGGCCGGTGCCGAAGCCACCGCCGAGACCGGCCCCCGCGCCGCGACCGCCCGCCCGGCCCGCCCCGGCGCCCCCGGCGCCCCGGCCGACCCCCACCCCCACGCCACCGCCGAGACCCACGCCGAAGCCGACGCCCAAGCCCACCCCGCGGCCCTCCGTGACCCCGGTGAGCTACCCGGCGGAGTACCACCCCCACGCCATCAGCCGTCCCACGCACGGCCACACCTCGCCCGTCACCTACGTCCTGCTCATCACCGTCCCCGCGATCGTCGCCGTGGCGGCGCTGCGCCCGCGCTGACGCGCCGGCACCCCTCACTCCCTGGAGGCATCAGTTGTCGGATTGGCTTGTTCTCATCCTCGCGATGCTGGGGGCCTGTGCCGTGGTGGTCGTCATCACGCTGCTACGGCACCGGGCGGCCGCGGAGGACGAGGATCCCAACGAGACCCCGGACGTCATCGAGTACATGACGATGTGGATCGGTGTCATCTACGCCATCGTCCTGGGCCTGGCCATCGCGGGCGTGTGGGAGGCGCGCAGCAGCGCCCAGGACCACGTGCAGACCGAGGCCCAGGCACTGCACGAGATCTCCGAGCGGGTCCGGGTCTACCCGCCCGACGTCCGGGACGGGATCCGCGCGGACATCGACGCCTACGTCGGTTACGTCGTCCACACCGAGTGGCGGACGATGGCGGACGACGAGCGGGTCACGGACCGCGGCACCGAACTGCTGCACAAGGTGCGGGAGGCCGTGACCGACTACCAGCCGAAGAACGACTTCGAGGCGCAGGCCTACCAGCCGCTGCTGGACCAGATGGCCACCGCCGACCAGGCCCGCAACGCGCGCGCCGACTCCACCGGGGCCACCATGCCGCCGGTCGTGTGGTGGGGGCTGCTGACCGGTGCGCTGATCACCATCGGCATGGTGTTCGCGCTCCAGATCCGGCGCACCGGGCGCGAACTGGTCCTGGCCGGGCTGTTCTCCGCGACGATCGCCTTCATGCTGTTCCTCATCTGGGACTTCGACGCGCCCTACAGCCGGGGTATCGCGGTGACGGCGGAGCCGTTCCAGACCCTGTTCCCGGGCATCACCGGGTAGCCCACGGCAGGCCTCCGCCCCCGGCTTCCCTCGGGGAACCGGGGCGAAGGCCTGCCGACGCGCGTGCTCGGGAGCGGGGGGAGATCCGGTGGCCTCGGCGGCGCACCGGGGACTCAGGCGCGCTTCTCGTGGCGGCGGCGCATCCAGAAGGCACCACCTCCGAGCACGGCCGCGCCCACGAGGCCGCCGCCGATGGCCATGTCGGTGGGCGTCGCGCCGCTGGTCCTGCTCCCGCCGAGGCCGCCGTTGACCCCGCCGATGACGCTGAAGGCCCCGCGCCGGGTCAGGGTGCGGCCGTCGCAGCGGACGGTGACGTCGTACCGGCCGCGGCCCGCGTCGCGGTCCACGATGGCGACACCCCGCGCGGTGTCGTCGTGGACCGCGTCCAGGTCGATGGTGCCGAAGGCGTCGGAACTCGCCGTACCGCGCCGGCAGCCGTTCACGATGACGGTGATGCGGCCCCCGGCCGAGACGATGTCGGGCGTCACGAAGATGTCCTGCGAGTTGCCGAACTCGTCACCCCGGCCGAACTCGTCACCCCGCCCGAACTCGTCACCCCGCCCGAACTCGTCTCCGCGCCCGTTGCCACGGTGGCCGTTGCCCTCACCGCCGCGGCCGTTGCCCTCGCCTCCACGGCCGTTGCCGTTGAAGTTGCCGTGGCCGTTGTTGCCGTTGAAGTTCCCGTTGCCGTGGCCGTTGTTGTTGCCGTTGAAGTTGCCTTTGCCGTGGCCGTTGTTGTTGCCGTTGAAGTTGCCGTTGCCGTGGCCGTTGTTGCCGTTGAAGTTTCCGTTGCCGTGGCCGTTGTTGCCGTTGAAGTTGCCGTTGAAGTTTCCGTTCCCGGGGAAGACGCCGTTCCCGGGGAAGACGCCGTTCCCGGGGAAGACTCCGTTCCCGCTGAAGGTGCCGATGTTGCCGGTACCGGGCACGATGACCGCGGGGTTGTTGTCGGTGCTGCTCGGCCCGCCGCCGTTGCCCATGCCGTCCGCGACGGCGTCAGGGGCGGCGAGCCCGAGCACGGCGACCGCGGTGCACGCCGCCGCCAGGGCGCGTTGGTTGCGCATGTGATCCTCCGCGGGAGGCGCCCCGGGTCCCGTCCCCGGTGGATCGGCGAGAAAACACCTCCCGGGTAGACCCTCAGACGCGCAGAACACGCCCGCATGTCGAGAATGGTCCGTCCTGGTGAGCCGACACGCCGACGGACAACCACACAATCGGATATTGCCGCAGGTCACAGACCGTCAGAAATTTCCTGGA
Source organism: Streptomyces sp. NPDC031445 (assembly GCF_055581365.1). NCBI lineage: Bacteria > Bacillati > Actinomycetota > Actinomycetes > Kitasatosporales > Streptomycetaceae > Streptomyces > Streptomyces sp. NPDC031445. The sequence continues at coordinate 1,246,663 of NZ_JBVIJO010000001.1, read as the reverse complement.
AACGGCAACTCGGATGGCGCACCGACCGGGTGCGGGGCCACCCGTTCGCCGTTCGACCCGTCGCCCGCCGCACGCGCGGGACTTAGCGTTTTCCCATGCGCGAGGGACGTGCCGAGGCCCGCGTCGAGAGGGGTGACGAATGTCTGCGTCCAAGCTGGCCCAGCTTGCCGAAGAGGAGGAGCGACGGAGGAGGCGCGCCCCCTGGGGGGTGATAGCGCTCGTTCTGCTCACCGGCCTGGCGCTCATGCGCAATGGCTCGGGCGAGTTCGACGTCGGCCCGCCGCAGCCCGCCACGGCGGCGGCCCCGGACAACCGCGCCACCCTGGGCACCCTCGCACCGGGGCCCGCACCCCTGCCGTTCTCCCCCGCGCAGCGGGTGCGGATCCCGGCGATCCGGGTCGACGCGCCCGTGATGCAGGTCGGGCTGGACGCGGACGGCTGGGTCGCCGCGCCGCCACCGGAGAACCCGGACCTGGCCGGCTGGTTCACCGGAGCCGTCTCCCCGGGCGAGAAGGGCACCGCGGTCATCGTCGGACACGTCGACAACAAGCAGGGCCCCGCCGTGTTCTACGGCCTCGGGGCGCTGAAGAAGGGGAACCAGGTCGAGGTCCTGCGCCAGGACGGGAAGACCGCCGTGTTCGAGATCTACGGGATCGAGGTGTTCGAGAAGAGCAACTTCCCGGGCGACCGGGTGTACGGCTCGAAGGGGGCGCCGGAGCTGCGGGTCATCACCTGCGGTGGCGGCTTCTCGAAGCAGAACGGCTACGACGGGAACGTCGTGGTCTTCGCCCGCCTGGCCACGGTCGTCTGAACCACCGCGGCCCGGCGGGCGGGAAGAGGGGCGGGTCCCCCGGAAGGCGTCACACGCGGCGGCGCGGCACGGTGAGGCGGTACCCGGAGTCGATCAGATAGGGCAGCCACTCGCGGATCGCGCGGACGGTCTGCGAGCGGTCGCCCCCGGCGTCGTGGGAGAGCACCACGACACCGGGGGCGGCCCCGTTCTCCACCCGGTCGATGATGGTGCGGGTACCGGGCACCATCCAGTCGGTGGTGTCCACGGTCCAGGCCATCGGCTCCATGCCCATCTGGGCGCCCAGCTGGAACGCGGCGCGGTTCCAGGCGCCGTAGGGTGCGCGGAACCACTGCGGGCGCTCGCCGTAGGCGTCCTCGATGGCGTCGCTGGTGCTCTCCATCTCGGAGCGGATCTCACGGCGGTTGAGCTCGGTCAGCAGCGGGTGCGTCCAGGTGTGGTTGCCGACGACGTGGCCCTCGTCGGCCATCCGGGCGAGCAGTTCCCTGTTCCGCACGACGCACTCGCCGCAGACGAAGAACATCGCCCGTACGCGGTGCTTGGCGAGGGTGTCCAGGATGTGCGGGGTGTAGTCCGGGTTGGGACCGTCGTCGAAGGTCAGCACCATGTGCCGGCCGCTCGTGGAGACCTGCATGATGGGTTCCTCGCGCACCTTCAGCTTGCGGGGCGCGGCGCGTGGCGGTCCGTCTCCGGTGAGCGGCTGGAGCCGGAAGGCGGAGGGCTTGAGCGCCTGACGGGCCTGTGGGCCGGCGACGGGGGCGGCGGTGCCGCGGGCGGCCTCCTCGCCGCTCTGCGCCAGGACGGCTCCGGCGGTGCCCGCGGCTCCCAGGGCGGCGACGCCGGCGAGGAGCATCCGGCGCCGGGTGAACAACTGATCCTTCTGCATGACCCATCAGTCGCCCCACCGGAGTCCGCCGCACCACAACGGCACCGGTGCGGCGGCGGTAATGCACCCGGACAGCGCAGTGGGCGCCGGACGCCTCAGCGGCGGCGCACGAGCGGGAAGGGCAGTGTCTCGCGGATCGTCAGACCGGTGAGGAACATGACGACCCGGTCGACGCCGAGGCCGAGCCCGCCGGTCGGGGGCATGCCGTAGGCGAGGGCCTGGAGGAAGTCCTCGTCCAGTTCCATGGCCTCCGGGTCGCCGCCCGCGGCGAGCAGTGACTGGTCGGTGAGCCGGCGGCGCTGTTCGACGGGGTCGGTCAGCTCGGTGGACGCGGTGCCGAGTTCGGTGCCGAAGGCGACGAGGTCCCAGCGTTCGGCGAGCCGCGGGTCGGTGCGGTGCCGCCGGGTCAGCGGGCAGACACGGGCCGGGAAGTCCTTGTAGAAGGTGGGCGGTCCGGTCCGGCGCTCGACCAGCCGCTCGTACATCTCCAGGACGACGTCACCGGGCCCGTCGTCCGCGGTGTACGGCACCCCGGTGCGGTCGCACAGCCGGTGCAGCCGCAGCAGTTCGGTGCCGGGGCCGATCTCCTCCCCGAGCGCCTCGGACAGCGCCCCGTGCACGGTCTTGACGGGCCAGGTCCCGGAGATGTCGTGTTCCCCGCCGTCCCTGCGGGCGACCGGGGAGCCGAAGGCGGCGGTCGCGGCGCCCTGGACCAGTTCGCGGGCGAGGTCGAGCATGACGTCGTAGTCGGCGTGCGCCTGGTAGGCCTCCAGCATGGTGAACTCGGGGTTGTGCTGGTGGGAGACGCCCTCGTTGCGGAAGGTGCGGCCCAGTTCGAAGACCTTCTCCAGACCGCCGACGCACAGCCGCTTCAGGTACAGCTCGGGGGCGATGCGCAGGTACAGGTCGAGGTCGTAGGCGTTGATGTGGGTGGTGAAGGGGCGGGCGTGGGCGCCGCCGTGGACCTGGTGGAGCACCGGGGTCCCGACCTCCAGGTAGCCGCGGTCCAGCAGCCCCTGGCGCAGGGCCTGGACGGCGGCGGAGCGGGTGCGCAGGACGGCGCGCGCGTCGGGGCTGGTGATCAGGTCCAGGTGGCGCTGGCGGACCTTGGCCTCGGGGTCGGTCAGGCCGTGCCGCTTGTGGGGCAGGGGGTGCAGGCACTTGCCGGTGAGCTGCCAGGAGGTGACGAAGACGGTGGGTTCACCGGTGTCGCTGGGGGCGGCGTGGCCGGTGACGGTGATGTGGTCGCCGATGTCGGTGTCGCGGGTGAAGCGGTCGAGTGCGGGGCCGGAGCCGTCGCGGGTGAGGGCGATCTGGTGGTCGCCGGACCAGTCGCGCAGCAGGGCGAAGACGATGCCGCCGTGGTCGCGGACGAGCATGACGCGGCCGGCCACGGTGACGTCCGCGCCGGGGGTGACGTCGGCGAGGGCGTGGGTCGGGGCGGGTACGCCCGCGGGATAGGGGTCGGTGCCGGTGGCGCGCAGCCGGTCGCGGGTGCGGTAGCGCACCCGGACCTGGTCGGACGGGCCCGCGTCCGGAGTGGCGGGCCCGGCCCCGTCCCCTCCGGCGGGGCCGGACACCGGCAGGGACGGCGGGCCCGCCGTGGTGGCGGGCCGCCGTCCGCCTTCCGAGTGCCCTTTTCCCCAGAGTCTGCGCAGCGAGGGGACGGGGACGAAGCCTTCGGCGATGGCGGAGGCGAGGCCGATGCGGGCGAGGTGGGCGGTGTCGCCGTAGCAGATGAAGCGCGGGTACCACTCGGGGAGGTACTTGGCGTTGGAGCGGTACAGGGCCTCCAGCTGCCACCACCGGGAGAGGAACAGCAGCAGCCGGCGCCACAGCCGCAGGACCGGTCCGGCACCGATGCGGGCGCCCTCCTCGAAGGCCGAGCGGAAGACGGCGAAGTTCAGGGAGACGCGGCGCACGCCCAGTTTCGGCGCGGCGGCGCACAGTTCCGCGACCATGAACTCCATGACCCCGTTGGGGGCGGTGCGGTCACGGCGCATCAGGTCCAGGGAGACGCCGTCGCGGCCCCAGGGCACGAAGGAGAGCAGCGCGAGCAGCCGGCCGTCCTCGCCCAGGGCCTCCACGAGCAGGCAGTCGCCGTCGGCGGGGTCGCCGAGCCGGCCCAGGGCCATGGAGAAGCCGCGTTCGGTCTCGGTGTCCCGCCAGGCGTCGGCCTTGCGGACGATCTCCTCCATCTCGCGTTCGCCGAGGTGCGCGTAGCGGCGGATGCGGCAGACGGCTCCCGTGCGGCGGACCCGGTGCACGGCCTGCCGGGTGACGCGCATCCCGCGGCCGGCCAGGTCGAATCCGGAGACGCGCAGGACCGCCTCGTCGCCGAGCTGGAGGGCGCCGAGGCCGGCGCGGGCACAGGCGAGGGCGCCGGCTTCGGAGGCGCCCATGACGGCGGGCGTCCAGGCGTGCCGGCGGGCCAGGCCGAGCCAGGCGTCGATGGCGCGCGGCCAGGCCTCCGGGTCGCCGACGGGGTCCCCGGAGGCCAGGCACACGCCGGCCTCGACGCGGTAGGTGACGGCCGCCTTGCCGCTGGGCGAGAAGACGACGGCCTTGTCGCGCCGGGTGGCGAAGTAGCCGAGGGAGTCCCGGTCGCCGTACTCGGCCAGCAGGGCGCGGATGCGGGCCTCCTCGTCGCCGTGCAGGGCGGCTTCGAGGCGCTGGGAGCGGAACAGCGCGGCCGCCGCGTTGAGCAGGGCGAGGGCGCCGAACAGGCCGAGCACGAAGGTCACCTGGCGTGGCGGGCGGCCGTCGAAGTCGCTGGCCGGGACCAGCCCGCCGCACACCCGGGCGGCGGCCCAGGCCAGGTGCTGGCCGGCCGGGAGCGTGCCGGGGAAGAGCAGCACCAGGCCCCAGCCGAGCAGGATGGCCACGGCGAGCCCGGCCAGCAGCACGGCGAGGGCCCGCCATACGGCGCCGCGGCGGGAGACGGCGTAGAACTCCCCGCGCGCGAGCACGAGCAGGAGCAGCAGCAGCGCGCACAGCACGAGGGACGGCAGCGACTCGGCGTACAGGCCGGCGGCGGTGCCGAGCGCGTCGGCGAGGACGAGCAGGGCGAGGCAGACGGCGACCAGCCACCAGGCGATCTTCTTGCGGGCGGCGAGGGCGCCGGCCAGCAGGAACAGGAAGACGGCGTAGGCGAGGTTGTCGCTGATGGGGATGAGGAGCTGGTCGAGGGTGCGGACGAGCGGGCGGAGCGGCCGGCGCAGCGGGCTGACGACCGCGAGCAGGGCGCACAGCAGGCCGAGGGCGGCGACGAGGGTCGCGAAGGCGTGCGGGACCCGGCCGAGGCGTCCGCCGGCGGGCGGTCCGGCCGGCGCCGTGGCGGCCTCCCGTGCGGGCGGTTCCGCGGTGGCGGTCATGGTTCCGACTCTAGGAAGGGCTGCTGTGCCCCGCCCGTCGAGCGGCCCCCCGTGAACCGCCGTTCACCAGGAACGGTCGGTTCCGATAGCCTCGTGGCGTGACGGAACAGCATCACGAGCAGCACTCGCACGCGCACCGGTTCGAACGGGGTACGGACGGGCCGAAGGTCATCGTGGTCGGCGTCGACGGCTCCGACTCCTCGATGCGTGCCGCCGCGTACGCGGCCGGTCTGGCCCGGCGCCAGCGCGCGCTGCTGGCGGTGGTGTACGTGCAGCCGGTGCTCGCGGCCGGGGCGGCGCTCGGGGTGCCGGTGGCGGAGACCACCGACGAGATCGCGGAGGACCTGGTCGCGCAGATCCGGGACGCGGCGGAGCGGCTCAAGGGGACGTTCGAGGTGCGCTGGGAGTTCCACACCTTCCGCGGCGACCCCTACAACGGGCTGGTGAAGGCGGCGGACGAGCTGAAGGCGGACGCGGTGGTGGTGGGCGCCTCGGAACAGGCCGGCCACCGGATCATCGGCTCGGTGGCGGTCCGCCTGGTGAAGACGGGCCGCTGGCCGGTCACCGTCGTGCCGTAGGGCGGCGCGGCGGGGGCGCGGTCCGGCCCCGGCGGCCGGGTGGCGCGCGTGCCGTCGCCGGCCGGCGGCTCGCCGCCCTCCCCCGGCGCGGACCCGGTTCCGGGCCCCGCCCGGGCCGTGCGTGGCGTCTTCCCCGGGGCTTCTGGCTGAGCCATCATGATCCGCCGTCAGCCGTTTGCCGTCGGCGAAGAGGTGAGGCCCATGGACAGGCTCCGTGCGGGTGAGGGGATTCTCCGCCGCAAACCCATCGAGCACATCGAGGAGACGGAGGTCGGTGAGGGCGCCGGCCTGGACAAGTCGCTGGGGCTCTGGCAGCTGACCGCGATCGGTGTGGGCGGCATCATCGGCGCGGGCATCTTCACGCTGGCCGGGACGGTGGCGAACGGCACGGCCGGGCCCGCGGTGCTGGTGTCCTTCCTGATCGCGGGTGTCGCGAGCGCGTGCGCGGCGCTGTCGTACGCCGAGTTCGCGGGGCTGATCCCGAAGGCGGGGTCGGCCTACACCTACGGGTACGCGGTGCTCGGCGAGTTCGCGGGCTGGTTCATCGGCTGGGACCTGCTGCTGGAGTACACCGCGATCGTGGCCGTGGTGGCCATCGGCATCTCCGGCTACTTCAGCTTCCTGGTCGAGCAGATGGGCGCCGGCCTGCCGCGGTGGATGCTGGGCGCGCCCGGCACCGGGGCCGGGCACCGGGTCGACCTGTTCGCGGCCCTGCTCTGCCTGCTGATCGCCTGGCTGCTGAACCAGGGCATCCGCAGCGCGGCCCGCTTCGAGACGTTGGTGGTCGCGCTGAAGGTGCTGGTGGTGCTGCTGGTGATCGGGGTGGGCTTCTTCCACATCGACACGCGCAACTACCACCCGTTCTTCCCGTTCGGCGTCGGCGGGGCGTTCACCGGGGCCGCGACGGTGTTCTTCGCCGTGTTCGGCTACGACGCGATGTCGACGGCGGCCGAGGAGTCGAAGGACGCCCAGCGGCACATGCCGAAGGCGATCATCTACTCGCTGGTGATCTCCATGGTGCTGTACGCGGCGGCCTGTCTGGTGCTGACCGGGATGCAGAACTACAAGGAGATCGACAAGGAGAGCGGCTTCTCCACGGCGTTCAAGTCGGTGGGTCTGGACGCGCTGGCCGACGTGATCGCCGTCGGGGCGATCATCGGCATCCTCACGGTCATGTTCACGTTCATGCTGGGCGTGACCCGGGTGTGGTTCTCGATGTCCCGGGACGGACTGCTGCCGCGGTGGTTCGCGAAGACGCACCCGACGCGGCACGTGCCGACCCGGGTGACCTGGATCGTGGGGCTGGCCTCGGCCGCCATCGCCGGCTTCGTACCGATCGGCGAGGCGGCCGAGCTGACCAACATCGGCATCCTGCTGGCGTTCGTGGTGGTGTGCACGGCGGTGATCGTGCTGCGCTACCGGCAGCCGGAGCTGCCGCGCACCTTCCGGACGCCGGGCATGCCCGTCGTGCCCGCGCTGGGGGTCGTCTTCTCGATCTGGCTGATCACGTTCCTGCAGTGGCAGACCTGGGTGCGGTTCGCGGTGTGGTTCGTGATCGGCTGCGGCATCTACTTCGGCTACTCCTACCGCCGCTCGGTGCTGGCGCAGCGGCCGGTCCCGTAGTCACTCGGCCATGACCAGGCCGTCCTGTCCGGCGCCCCGGCTGAGCACCACGTCCCGGATCCGGTCGCGCACCCCCTCCAGTTCGGCGCCCTCGGCGATGGCCTTGTTGAGGTCCACGACCCGGCCGGCGTCGAGGTCGTACAGCTGGGGGACGAACTCGGCCTTGGTGACCCGCCAGGCCTCTCCCGGCCGGGCGGGCGGGGCGAAGGTGAAGCGGCCGAGGGTGGACTCGTTGCCGCGCGGGTCCTGGGCGCCCTCGCCGTTGTACATCTCGCCGGCGATCTGGTCGCCCATGCCGTAGACCACCCAGGTCCCGTTCACCTTCTCGTACGCCTGCGGGACGTGGGCGTGCGTGCCGAGGATCAGGTCGATGTCCGGGCGGCCGGCCGTGGCCGAGGAGGTGAGCCGCTGGGCGAGGGTGAGCTGCTGCCGGTCGGGCTCGTCCTGCCATTCGGTGCCCCAGTGCACGGAGACCACGACGACGTCGGCGCCGGCCCGGCGGGCCGCGCGCGCGTCGGTGATCATCCGGTCGGCGTCGATCATGTCGACGGCCCAGGGCTGTCCGGGCGGCAGCGCGTTGCCGTTGGTGCCGAAGGTGTACGACAGGTGGGCGACCTTGGCCGAGCCCGCCCGCAGGAGCGTGACCGAGCGGGCTTCGGCCTCGTTGCGGGCGGTCCCGGCGTGTCGCAGGCCGGCCCGGTCCATGGCGTCGAGGGTGCGCCGGATGCCGGCGGCGCCGTCGTCCAGGGCGTGGTTGGAGGCGGTGGAGCAGCCGTCGTAGCCGGTGGCGGCGAGGGCCTGGGCGATCTGCGGCGGGGACTTGAAGTCGGGGTAGCCGGTGTAGTCGCCCTCGGCGCCGTAGACGGTCTCCATGTGGCACAGCGCCAGATCGGCGCCGGAGACGACCGCTTTGACGCCGGCGAGCATCGGGCGGAAGTCGTGGCCGCTGCCGCCGGCGTCGAAGGAGGCCCGCTCGATGACGGAGGTGTGCGGCAGCACGTCTCCGGAGGCGACGAGGGTGAAGCCGTCCGCGGCGGCGGGCGCGGAGCGTCCTTCCGCGCCGGACTCCCGGTTCTGGTTCTGGCAGGCGGCTCCGGCCGCGAGGACGGCGGTCAGGGCCAGGGCCACCTGCTGTCTGCGTCCGATCATCAACTCACCCCAGATTTGTCGTATATACAGACGAAGCCGTCACGGGCATATGGGTATGAATCTGATGAGTCGGATAAACAGCCCGACAGCCGTCCTTAGCCCGTCCGGGGTCCGGACGTACCGCTCACCCGGTTCCCGCCGTACCGCTCGTCCGACCGTTCACCGACGCGTTCGACCGTCCGTCGCACGACCGGATCCGCCCCCTGTCCGCCGGCCGCGCCCTGCGCTGCCATACGGCCATGACGGCCGGAACCTCACTCACCCCCGGGACGACGACCGCCGAGCACGAGCTGGCCGCGCTCCAGCGCGAGCACGGCGGCCCCCTGTTCGCCCTGCTGTACCGGCTCTGCGACGGAGACCGGCAGCGCGCCGAGGACCTCGTCCAGGAGACACTGGTGCGCGCCTGGCAGCATCCGGAGGCGCTGCACGCCGACGGCTACGACTCCGTACGGCCCTGGCTGCTCACCGTGGCCCGGCGACTCGCGATCGACGCCCGGCGGGCCCGGCGGGCGCGACCGCCCGAGAGCGGCGACGCGGTCCCCGAGAACGCGCGGGTCACCGCCGACCACGCCGAAAGGGCCGCCGCGATGCTCGACGTCCGGGAGGCTGTGAAGACACTCACGCCGGAACACCGTGACGTACTGGTACTCGTGTACTTCCGCGGGGCCAGTGTGGCGGAAGCGGCGCAGACCCTGGGCATTCCACCCGGTACCGTGAAATCCCGCGCGTACTACGCGTTGCGCGCCCTGCGCCGGGGCCTTCCGGGCTACGCGACCGACCTGCGGTGAAACCGGAAGCCGGGTCAAACCTCGGTAAAGCGCCTTGCTGCGGCCCCCGTTCGGGCATGGGCTGTCCTCATCCGCGTTCCTGCGGGCACCGGGGCCGCGGTCCCGACGCGGCCCGGGCGACGCGCACGCACCGGAGGAAGGCAGGAAGGGATGCTGCACAGAGGGCACGAGAGCACGGACGGCGCCGACGGCGGTGAACTGGCCGTTCCGATGGCCTGGTTGTACGCCGAGTACATCGCCGACGAGCTGCTGCGCACCGGCGATCTGATGCCACCGACGTCGTTCGAGTTCCGGGCCGGCCGGGACGCGCTGGCGCTGACCGTCTTCCTGTCCGACACCGACGGGGAACTGTCCGGCATCCGGGTGATCTCCCAGCTGGAGAACTGGCTGTCGCTGACCGCCTACGACCAGCCGTGGCAGGACTGGGTGCGCGAGCGCCTGGCCGAGCTGACCGGGCGGGCGGCCGGCTCCGGCACGCCCAGTCCGGACCTCGCACTGGCGGTGGAGGCCTGGCGCTGGCTGGAGGAGACCGAACTGCTCGCGCCGGACCTGGACGCCGTGCCCGGCGGCGGAGCGGTGTCCGGGGAGGACGAGGGACCGAAGGTGTGGACACCGGCCTGGCGGCTCGGACTGCCCCTCGGGCACCTCGCGATCCACCTCTTCTGAACCCGCCGGAATTCACACCAATCCACGGGCCGGGCCGCTCCGAATCCCTTGCCGCGATTCTGCGCGTGGCTTGAGTGATTCGGCGGCCGGCTGCGTACGGGTGGGAGCAAGGAGTAACCCTTCCCCCACCCTTCGGCACGAGGATTCGGCATGAGGTCCCTGGAAAGGCATCGCGACGCCGGCGCGTACGCGCTCGGCGTGCTGGACGAGGCGGAGGCCTTCCGCTTCGAGGACCACCTCATGGAGTGCCCTCGGTGCGCGGCGCACGTGACCGAGTTCGGAGCCACGACCCGGCAGTTGATGCTGTACCGCCGGGCCACGCCGCGCTTCGTGCACCCCATGGCACAGCCCGGTCCCCGGCTGCTGGACCGGTTGCTCGGCGAGCTGGCGCGCCTGCGGCGGGCGCGGCGCCGCCGGACGCTGTACGGCCTGGCCGCCTCCGTGGTGCTGGCCGTGGCCGGTCCCGGGATCGTGGCGTTCGCCGGGCACACGGACGCGGCCGCGCAGGTCGCAGCGGCGACCGATCCGGACACCGGGGTGTGGGCACGGGTCACCTCGGCGGAGGAGGACTTCGGCAGCGATCTGCGGCTGGAGGTCAGGGACGGCTCCGGGGCACACGCCTGCCGGCTGGTCGCGGTCGGCCTCGACGGCACCGAACAGGTCGTCGCGGGCTGGACCAACGCGGGCGGCGGCACCCGGCCCACCACCGCCATGGGCGCCACCGCGCTGCGCCCGGACCAGATCGCCCGGTTCGAGGTCCGCACGACGGACGGGAAACACCTGGTCACGGTACGGGCACGGTGACCGCACCGGAACGTTGCCGTGCTCCCCGGCGCCGCCCTCACGACGCCGGCACCTCGGCCGGTGCCGGGCCCCGGGCTCATTTCAGCAGGCGGGACAGCCGGCGGTCGGCCAGGGGCTTGCCGCCCGTCTGGCAGGTGGGGCAGTACTGGAGCGAGGAGTCGCTGAAGGAGACCTCGCGGATGGTGTCGCCGCACACCGGGCAGGGCTCGCCGGTGCGGCCGTGGACGCGCAGGCCGCTCTTCTTCTCCGCCTTCAGCCGCCCGGCGGCCACGCCCCGGGAACGCTCGACCGCCTCCGTGAGCGTGTCGCGCAGCGCCTCGTACAGCCGGTGGGTCTCCTCCGGCGTGAGCGAGGCGGCCAGCTTGAACGGGGACATCTTCGCCGCGTGCAGGATCTCGTCGCTGTAGGCGTTGCCGACCCCCGCGATCAGCGACTGGTCGCGCAGGGCGCCCTTCAGCTGCCGCCGTTCGCCCTTCAGCAGGGCGGAGAAGCGGTCCTCGTCGAAGTCGCCGGCGAGCGGATCCGGGCCCAGGCGGGCGATGCCGGGCACGTCCTCCGGGTCGCGGACGACGTACACGGCGAGGCGCTTCTGGGTGCCGGCCTCGGTCAGGTCGAAGCCCTCGCCGGTCTCCAGCGCCACGCGCAGCGCCAGCGGGCCCTTGCCGGGCTTCGGCGGGCCGTCCGGCAGCCGGTCCCTCCACTGCGACCAGCCCGCGCGGGCCAGATGGACCACGAGGTGCAGGCCGCGGTCCGTCTCGATGTCCAGGAACTTGCCGTGCCGGCGCACGGCCGTCACCCCGGCCCCCTCCAGGGCGGTGACCGGGGGGTCGTAGGTCTTCAGGACGCTGACGGCCACGGGCAGCACCCGCACCACCCGCCGTCCGACCAGGTGCTCGGTGAGGAAGTCCGTCAGCGCTGCAACCTCGGGCAGTTCGGGCATACCTCCAGAGTGCCACCCGGCACCGGCAACGCCCCCGCCGTCACGCCCGGCGCGGTGGCTACGGCACCCGGAACTCGCACCACACCGCCTTGCCGCCGCCCCGCGCCTCCACTCCCCAGCTGTCGGAGAGCCGTTCCACGAGGACCAGGCCGCGCCCGGAGACGCCGATCTCGCCCGCGTCGCGCCGCCGGGGCAGGGCGCTGGAGCCGTCCTCGACCTCGATGCGCAGCCTGCGGTCGCCGCCGTCCAGGGCCCGCAGGGTGACGATGGCGGAGCCCTCGGTGTGCATCAGCGCGTTGGTGATCAGCTCGCCGGCGACCAGCTCGATCTCGTCGGCGAGCTCCTGGGCGCCCCAGGCGCGGACCGCGGCCTGGATCATGTGCCGGGCCTGGGTGAGGGCCTCCGGGTCGCCGGGCGCCACATGCTGCCGGAGCCGGCCGCCGGGCCGCGTCGTCTCCCGGCCGCGGCGGTGCAGCAGGAGCAGGGCCACGTCGTCGTCGCCGCCCCGCTCCTCGGCCAGCTGGATCAGCCGGTCGGCGAGGTCGCGCACCCCGCGGGGACCGTCGCGGACGAGGGCCACCAGGCCGCGCATGCCGTCGTCCAGGTCGGCGCCGGGCTGTTCGACCAGCCCGTCGGTGCACAGCAGCAGGGTGTGGCCCGGGTCGAGTTCGAGGGTGGCGACGGGGTACTCCAGCCGCCCGAACTCGGCGGACAGCCCGAGCGGCAGTCCGCCCTCGACGCCGACCCGGGCGCAGCTGCCGTCGCCGTGCCGCACCAGCGGGTCGATGTGGCCGGCGCGGACCACCTGGACGACACCGGTGGACAGGTCGGCCTCGGCGTACAGGCAGGTGGCGAAGCGGTCGGTGTCGAGTTCGTGCAGGAAGACGGAGGCGCGGGCCATCACGGTGGCCGGGGGGTGGCCCTCGGCGGCGTAGGCGCGCAGCACGATGCGCAACTGGCCCATGACGGCCGCCGCGTGCGTGTCGTGGCCCTGGACGTCCCCGATGACCGCGCCGACCCGGCCTCCGGGCAGCGGGATGAGGTCGTACCAGTCGCCGCCGATGTCCCGGCCCAGTGCCGCGGAGCGGTAGCGGACCGCGACGTCGGCGCCGGGGACGCTGGGGATGGTGCGGGGCAGCATGGCCTGCTGGAGGCCCTGGGCGAGGTCCTTCTCCTGTTCGTAGAGCATGGCCCGCATGAGGCTCTGGGCGATGCTGCTGCCCAGCGCGACGAGGACGGCGCGCTCCTCGGCGGAGAAGCCGCGCCGGTCGTCGTAGAGCAGGCCCATCGCGCCGATCGGGCGGGCCTGGGCGATCAGGGGCAGATAGGCGGCCGAGGTGATGTGCAGGCCGGTGAGGTGCGGCCAGAGGATCGGGTAGCCCTCGGCGAACTCCTCGGGCGACTCGATGAACCGGGGGCCTAGCGTGCGGACGACCTCGCTCATCGGGTACGGCTCGTCGATCCGGGTGATCCGGGTCCCGGGGACGGACGCGCCCACCGGTCCCTCGGCCACCAGCCGGATCCGGCCCGCCTCCACCAGCCCCATCACCAGGCTGGCCGCGCCGAGGTGGCGGATGCCGTGCGCGTCCTTCAGGACGTCGATGACGTCCTGGACACTGCGGGCGTGGGCGAGCGCGGCGGAGATGACCTGGACGACACTGGTCTGCTGCCTGAACGCCTCGTCCTGGGCGGCCCGGAGGCTGCGGGCCGCGCTGTCGGCGAGTTCCTCGGTGGCGTCGCGCACGATGCCGACGACCCGGCGCGGGCGGCCGGTGCCGTCGCGCCGGATGTAGCCCTGGGTGTGCGTCCAGCGCATGGCGCCGTCACGGCAGCGGATGCGGAAGTAGACGCCGTAGTTCTCGCTGCCGTCCTTGATCGCCCGGGCGACCGCCGCGTCGAGCCGGGCGGCCTCCGGCGGCGGCACCCGCACGGCCAGGGTCTCCGGGCGCCCGTCGTACTCCTCGGGCAGCAGGTCGAACACCTCGAAGGCCTGGGCGTCCATGTGGAACAGACCGGCGTCCAGGTCCCAGTCGAAACTGCCCATGCGGTTGAGCGCGAGGATCGGGTCCGGGTGTGCGGGCCAGTCCTCCGGGAGTGACGGGGCGCTCGCTCCCCGATCGGCCATGGGGCCACCATGCCAGGAACCGGCCGATTCTTCGACTTGATCGGCGGCCGGACACGTGCGCTGGGCGAGGGGCCGGGGGTGGTGGGCCTCGACGGACACCGGCCTTGGCCGCCCCCGTCGTGGAGGCCGGGGACCTTGGGCACGCGGGACGGGCCGGTGGGGGTCCTCGGCGAACACCGGCCCACGCTCAGCCGCCGGGCCCGGCCGCGGGACGGGCGTCGACGGTGCCGGGCGCGCCGGGGGCGATGCCGGACCGGACGACGGGCGGAGCATCCGGGACCAGGCCGCCCCCGCCAGGGGGCCCGGCACGCGCGCTCGGCCGGTGGGTGGCGGGCCTCGGCGGACACCGGCCCGCGCTCAGCCGCCGGGTCCGGCCGGGCCGCGGACGGCCATGGTGCCGGGCGCGCCGGGGGCGATGCCGGACCGGGCGGTAGGTGGGCACCCGGGACCAGGCCGCCGCCGGGGAGGCCCGGCACGTGCACTCGGCGAAAGGGCCGGTGGGTGGCGGGCCTCGACGGGCACCGGCCCGCGCTCAGCCGCCGGGCCCGGCCACGGGACGGGCGTCCACGGCGCCGGTCGCGCCGGGGGCGATGCCGGACCGGACGACGGGCGGAGCATCCGGGACCAGGCCACCCCCGCCAGGGCGCCCGGCACGCGCGCTCGGCCGGTGGGTGGTGGGCCTCGACGGGCACCGGCCCGCGCTCAGCCGCCGGGCCCGGCCGCGGGACGGGCGTCCACGGTGCCGGGCGCGCCGGGGGCGATGCCGGACCGGGCGGTGGGTGGGGCACCCGGGACCAGGCCACCCCTGCCGGACAGGCCGGGCACGGGGGACGGGCCGGTGCCGGCGGAGGTGTCCGGGCCGGGGGTGCCCGGGTCGGAGGCACCGCGCTCCGGGGCTTTCTGAGCGGACCCGTCCGGGCGGGAGGAGCCCGGATCGGAGGGACCCCGGTCCGAGGGGTCCACGGTGAGGTCGAGGGAGAGATCGCGGGCCGGATCGGGAACGGGGTCGGGATCGGGGGCGTCCACGGCGGGCGGCGGCTGCTGCGCCGTCGTCCCGGTGTCGCGGTCCGCGAGCCCGCTGGCACTGTCCGGGCGATCGCCCCGGCCGTCCGGCACGGCGGAGCCGGACGGGGACTGCGGCGCGGCCGGGCCGCTGGCGCGCGGGCTGGGCCGGCTGGTGACGGACGGTCCGGCGTCCGCGGAGCCGGACGGCACCGGGCTGGCCGCGGCCGGCGCGGGCGGGGACACGACCCGGTCCCGGCGGACATCGGGGCCGACCCGGCGCTCGGTCCAGGTGCGGGTCGCGGGGTCCACGATGGTGATGCTGGTGACGGCCCGGGGCGCCGGGGCCACGACGATCACCTCGTCCGGCTCGTAGCCGGCCCAGGGGGTGCCCCGGGCCCCGGCACCGCCGCGCGTCGGGGCGGGCGGTGTGAGCGGGTTGCCGCAGGCGCAGCGCACCCGGGGCACGCCCCGTTCGTCGACGAGGACGGCGGTGCCGGCCTGGAGCACGGCCTGATAGCGGGCGGCCGCACGGTCGCGGTAGGCGTGGTTGGTGACGCGGGTGTCGGCGCCCAGGACGACCGGGGTCAGGCCGCGCAGGTAGCCGGGGAGCGCCGACCGGGTGACGTCGGCCGCCTGGGCGAAGGCGTCGGCCCTGGCCCCGTCCGCCGCCAGGCTCTCGATGTGCCGCTCGACGTCGCAGGCGGCGACGCGCGGGGTGCCCCGGTACAGGCCGGGGGTGGCGCCGGACACGGTACGAGCCGCGCGCAGGGGTGCCTCGGCCTCGCCGGGCTGGACGCGTGCGGTGCCCCGGGGTGACTCCGGCCGGGTGGCGGTGTCCGCGGAGTCGGTGAACGGGTCCGGTCCCCGGTCGGTGGCGGCCTCGAGGAGGACCAGTTCGCCCGCCTTGGTCTGCTTGACACCGGCGCCCGCGCAGCCCCCGGCGAGGAGCGCCACCGAGAGCGCCCAGGCCGCGACGATGGATCGGGTGGGTATCCGCACCGCACACTCCGCATCACTGTGGGTGATTACGCCCTATTGTTGGCATCGCCCGGCTTCGGCTGGCAACTCGGGGAACGCCGTGACGACACCGGCGGCCGGGGTCGCCGTACAGGAGGGCGTGCAGGCCGTGGACTGGTTCACCGCACCCGGCTACTGGCTGAGCCGGCTGGTCTTCCAGCGGGCCCTGGCCGCCGTGTACCTGGTCGCGTTCCTGACGGCGGCCCTGCAGTTCCGGGCCCTGCTGGGCGAGCGCGGGATGCTGCCGATCCCCCGGTACCTGGCGCGGGCGAGGTTCCGGCACGCCCCGAGCGTGTTCCACCTGCACTACTCCGACCGCTTCTTCGCGGCCTGCGCCTGGACGGGCTGCGCGGTGTCGGCGGCCCTGCTGGCCGGGGCGGACTCGCTGCTGCCGCTGTGGGCCGGGATCCTGCTGTGGCTGGTGCCGTGGGCGCTGTACCTGTCGATCGTCAACGTGGGCCAGACGTGGTACGCCTTCGGCTGGGAGTCGCTGCTGCTGGAGACGGGCTTCCTGGCCGCGTTCCTCGGCAACGGCGAGGTGGCGCCGCCGGTCGTCGTGCTGTTCCTGCTGCGCTGGATCCTGTTCCGGGTGGAGTTCGGTGCCGGGCTGATCAAGGTGCGGGGCGACGCCTGCTGGCGGCGGCTGACCTGTCTGGACTACCACCACGAGACCCAGCCGATGCCGGGCCCGCTGAGCTGGTTCTTCCACCACCTGCCCAAGCCGCTGCACCGGGTGGAGGTGGCCGCCAACCACGTCACCCAGCTGGTCGTACCGGTCCTGCTGTTCACCCCGCAGCCGATCGCCTCGGCCGCCGCCGCGCTGATGATCGTCACCCAGCTGTGGCTGGTGCTCTCCGGCAACTTCTCCTGGCTGAACTGGATCACCATCGTGCTGGCGCTGTCCGCGCTCCGGCTGCCGGCGACCGCGCCGCCGGTGCCGCCGGCGCCGCTGTGGTACGAGGTGCTGGTGCTGGCGGTCGGTGCGCTGCTGCTCTTCCTGAGCCACCGCCCGGTGGTCAACATGGTCTCCCGCCGGCAGGTGATGAACCGCTCCTTCGACCCGCTGCACCTGGTGAACACCTACGGGGCGTTCGGCAGCGTCAGCCGGGTCCGCTACGAGGTGGTGGTCGAGGGCACGCTGGACGACACCCCGCGCCCGGACTCGGACTGGCGGGAGTACGTCTTCAAGGGCAAGCCCGGCGATCCGCGCCGCTGGCCGCGCCAGTTCGCCCCCTACCATCTGCGCCTGGACTGGCTGATGTGGTTCGCGGCGCTGTCACCGGCCTACGCCGGGGAGTGGTTCGGCGGTCTGGTGGAACGCCTGCTGGAGAACGACCGGGACACGCTGCGGCTGCTGCGCCGCTCCCCCTTCCCGCCCGGCACCCCGCCCCGCCATGTCCGGGCCCGGCTGTTCCGGTACCGGTACACGACCTGGCGGGAGCTGCGCGCGACGGGGGCGTGCTGGGAGCGGACGTTCGTGCGGGAGTACCTGCCGCCGACACGGCTCGCGGGCGCGGTTCACAGGTCGTAGACACGGCTCGCGGTGGTCTCGAACAGCGCCGTGCGCTCCGCCTCGCCGAGCTCCGCCGTCACCTCCCGGGTGAGCGCGTGGACCTCGGCGTACGTCATGGCCAGGGTGCACACCGGCCAGTCGGAGCCGGCCATCAGCCGGGCGGGGCCGAAGGCGTCCAGGGCGGTGTCGACGTACGGGCGCAGTCCCGCGGCGTTCCGGGTGTCCGGGCCGGCCTCGGTGACCAGGCCGGAGAGTTTGGCGACGGTGTTGGGCAGGGCGGCGAGGCGGCGCAGGGCGGCGGCCCAGGACGCGCGCTCCCCGGAGGCGATGGGCGGCTTGCCGAGGTGGTCGAGGACGAAGGTGAGCTGGGGCAGGGCCCGGGCCGCCGCCGCGCAGGCCGGGAGCTGGTGGGGCTGGACCACGAGGTCGTAGACCAGGCCGGCGTCGGCCACGGCGGCCAGGCCGCGCAGGACGTCGGGCCGCAGCAGCCACTCGGGGTCGGGTTCGCCCTGCACCTGGTGCCGGATGCCCTTCAGATGGGAGCCGCCGGGTAGCTCGCGCAGCCGGGCCAGTTCGTCGGCGATGCCGGGGCGGGTGAGGTCGGTCCAGCCGACGACCCCGGCGATCAGGTCGTGGGCCGCGGCGAGGGCGAGGAACTCGGGGGTCTCCTCGGGCACGGTGACGGTCTGGACGAGGACGGTGCGGTCGACCCCCACGGCGCGTGCCTGGGGTTCGAGGTCGGCGACGGTGAAGTTCCGGCGCAGCGGCCGGAGTGCGGGTCCCCGGATCCAGTCCTGGTCGCGGACGGTGAGGTCCCAGACGTGGTGGTGGGCGTCGACGCTCACGGCAGCTCCCACACGACGGGCAGGGTCGCGGCCGCGCCGTCGGCGGAGTAGTCGTGCGTCACGTCCAGCAGGTCCGCCATCCGGGTCTGCCAGGCCGCGTTGACCGGGAGCCGTTCCAGCTCGGCGAGGAGACGGGCGTAGTCCGCGCACTCCAGGACGTGGAAGAGGTCGGTTCCCGATCGCCAGATGGTCCAGGAGGTGGCCCCCGCGGCGCGGATGGCGTCGGTGAGGTCCTGCGGGACCGCGCGGTGGGCGGCCTCGTACTCCTCGATCCGGTCCGCGCGGACCCTGGTGTGCAGGGCGACCCTCATGACGGTTCCTCCGGGGGCAGCAGGCCGGTCGCGCGCAGTTCCCGCCAGAAGGCGTCCGGCACCGGCGTCGCGAACTGGTCGGCGCAGTCGTGGACCTCGGCGGCCGAGCGGGCGCCGGCCAGGACGCTCACCACGGCCGGGTGGGCGGAGCAGAAGGCGAGGGCGGCGGCGCGCAGGGTGGTGCCGTGGCGCTCGGCGACCGCCTGGATCCGCAGGGCCCGGTCCAGCAACTCCCGGGGCGCCCGGGTGTAGTCGTACGTCGGGTGACGGGACGGGTCCGCCAGCAGGCCGGAGTTGAAGGCGCCGCCGACGACCACGGACACGCCGCGTCGCACGGCCTCGGGCAGCAGCTCGGCGGCCGCGCTCTGGTCCAGCAGGGTGTACCGGCCCGCGCAGAGCACCACGTCCACGTCCGTGTCACGGACGAACCGGGTCAGCATCTCCGCCTGGTTCATGCCCGCCCCGATGGCGCCCACGACGCCCTCCGCGCGGAGCTTCTCCAGCGCCGGGTAGCCCTCGCGGAAGGCCTGTTCGGCGTGGTCGTCGGGGTCGTGGAGGTAGACGACGTCGACCCGGTCGAGGCCGAGGCGCTCCAGGCTCGCCTCCAGGGTGCGGCGGACGCCGTCGGCGGTGAAGTCCCAGACGCGGCGGTGGCCGGCGGGTACGGCGAAGCCGTTGGCCAGGTCGTCGCCGGTGCCGTCGGCCGGTTCCAGGCGGCGGCCGACCTTGGTGGAGAGCGTGTAGTCGGCGCGGTCGTACTCCCGCAGGGCGGCGCCCAGGCGGCGTTCGGACAGCCCGAGGCCGTAGTGGGGGGCGGTGTCGAAGTAGCGGATGCCGCGCTCCCAGGCCGCTCGCACGGTGGCGTGGGCCTGCTCGTCGCCGACCGGGGTGTAGAGGTTGCCGAGGGCGGCGGCGCCGAGGCCCAGGGAAGTGACGTCGACGCCGCCGCGGCCGAGGGGGGTCACCGGTCCGCCGCCGGGCGCAGCCTGAGGCCCTGCATGCCGCCGTCGACGGCGAGGGCGGTGCCGGTGGTGGCGCCGGACAGGGGGCTGGCCAGGTAGGCGATGGCGCCCGCGACCTCGGCGGCGGCCACCAGCCGGCCGGTGGGCTGGCGGGCCTCCAGGGCGGCCCGTTCGGCGGCCGGGTCCTCGGCCGCGTCCAGCAGCCGGCCGATCCACGGGGTGTCCGCCGTGCCGGGGTTGACGCAGTTGACGCGGATGCCCTCGAGGACGTGGTCGGCGGCCATGGCGAGGGTCAGGGAGTACACGGCGCCCTTGGTCGCGCTGTACAGGGCGCGCTGCGGCAGGCCGGCGGTGGCCGCGATGGAGCAGGTGTTGACGATGGCCGCGGTGCCCGGCCGGGCGGTGGCGGCGCGGCGCAGGTACGGCAGGCAGGCGCGGGCGGTGCGGACCATGCCGAGGACGTTGACGTCGAAGACGTGCCGCCACTCGGCGTCGTCGTTGTCCTCGACGGTGCCCTGGGCGCCGATGCCCGCGTTGTTCACGAGGACGTCGAGCCCGCCCAGCGCCTCGGCCGCGTCCTGGACGGCGGTGCGCACGGAGGCGTCGTCGGTGACGTCGGCGCGCACCCCGAGGAGGGGCTTCCCGATCGCGGACGGGTCGAGGTCGAGGACCGCGACCCGGGCGCCGCGGGCGGTGAGGAGGTCGGCGGTGGCCCGGCCGATGCCGGACGCGCCGCCGGTCACCAGGGCCCTCAGTCCCGCGAAGTCGCTCATGCGGCTGCATCCTTCCGGGTGTCGGGGTCGGCGGCCCAGTAGGCGCCGCCGGGGTACGTGTACCGCGCGAGGGACTCCGGGCGCAGGGCGGCGGAGAAGCCGGGCGCGGTGGGTGCCGTGTAGTGGCCGTCGCGGATGACGACCGGGGTGACGAAGTGCTCGTGGAGGTGGTCGACGTACTCGATGACGCGGTCCTCGGTGCTGCCGGAGACGGCCAGGT
Source organism: Streptomyces sp. NPDC031445 (assembly GCF_055581365.1). Lineage (NCBI taxonomy): Bacteria > Bacillati > Actinomycetota > Actinomycetes > Kitasatosporales > Streptomycetaceae > Streptomyces > Streptomyces sp. NPDC031445. Next base: position 1,226,273 of record NZ_JBVIJO010000001.1, on the reverse strand, counting down.
AGTCGAACATCGACAGGTGCTGGACGAGTTCGCACAGGCCGACCCCGCCCGCGTGCGGGCAGACGGGGACGCCGAACTTGGCGGCGAGGAGCAGGATGGCGAGGTTCTCGTTGACCCCGCCGACGCGGGCCGCGTCGATCTGCACGATGTCGAGGGCGCCGGCCTGGAGCATCTGCTTGAACACGATCCGGTTCTGCACGTGTTCACCGGTGGCGACCTTCACGGGGGTGACCGCGCGGCGGATGGCGGCGTGGCCGAGGACGTCGTCGGGGCTGGTGGGCTCCTCGATCCAGTACGGGTCGAACTCGGCCAGGGCGTTGGTCCAGCGGATCGCCTCGTCCACGTTCCAGCGCTGGTTGGCGTCGATCGCCAGGCGGATCTCCGGTCCGACGACGGCGCGGGCTGCCCTACAGCGGCGGATGTCGTCGTCGAGGTCGGCGCCGACCTTCAGCTTGATCTGCCGGAAGCCGTCGGCGACGGCCCGGGCGGCGAGCCGGCCGAGCTTGTCGTCGTCGTAGCCGAGCCAGCCCGGGGAGGTGGTGTAGGCGGGGAAGCCGCGCTCCAGGAGCCGGGCCCGGCGTTCCTCGGCACCCGCTCGGCCGCGTCTGAGCAGGTCGAGGGCCTCCTCGGGGGTGAGGGCGTCGGTGATGTAGCGGAAGTCGATCTGCCGGACCAGCCACTCGGGTTCGGCGTCGGCGAGCAGCCGCCACAGGGGCTTGCCGGCCCGCCGGGCGGCGAGGTCCCAGGCGGCGTTGACGACGGCCCCGATCGCCATGTGCATGACGCCCTTCTCGGGGCCGAGCCAGCGCAGCTGGCTGTCGGCGATCAGGTCCCGGAAGAGCGAGCCGGGGTCGGCGCACAGTTCCTCGACGTCGCGGCCCAGCACATGGCCCCGCAGCGCGTCGATCGCGGCGACCTGGACGTCGTTGCCCCGCCCGATGGTGAAGGTGAATCCGTGTCCTTCCAGCCCGTCGGCGGCGTCGGTGCGCAGGACGACGTAGGCCGCCGAGTAGTCGGGGTCCGGGTTCATCGCGTCGGAGCCGTCCAGCTCGCGCGAGGTGGGGAAACGGATGTCGTGGGTGTCGACCGCGATGACGCGGGCGGGAGCGTCGGACACGGATGCCCTTTCTGCCGAGGGGAGGTGACGGTTCATCAGTCCTGGGCGCGGCCCGTGGTGACACGGGCGATCATCAGGGCGACGAGGATGATGCCGCCGTAGATGGCCTGGATCCAGAACGACGGCACCTGGGCGAGGGTGAGCAGGTTCTGCACGACGCCCAGGAGGAGGACGCCGGTCAGGGCGCCGAACATGGTGCCCTTGCCGCCGTCCAGGCTGATGCCGCCGATCACCGCCGCCGCGAACACGGTGAAGATCATGTTCTGGCCCTGGTTGGCGCTGATCGCGCCGACATAGCCGGTCTGCATGATGCCGCCGACGGAGGCGAGGACCCCGGCGACGACGAACACCCCGAGCATCACGCGGTCCACGCGGATGCCCGCGGCGCGGGCGGCCTCCGCGTTGCCGCCGATGGCGTACAGGGCGCGGCCGATGCGGTGGTACTTCAGCACGCCTCCGGTGACGGCGAAGGCGACGGCGGCGAGCCACACCGACATCGGGACGTCGAGGAAGGTGGTGGTGGCCAGCGAGGAGAAGCTGTCGGGCATGCCGAACAGGGTCTTGCCCTTGGTGGCGCCGACCAGCAGCCCGCGCAGCACGATGAGCATCGCCAGGGTCACGATGAACGCGTTGAGCTTGAACTTCACGACCAGGACGCCGTTGAAGGCGCCGACGGCCGCGCCCGCGACGAGGATCGCGAGCAGGGCGGCCGGCGCCGGGAAGCCGGTGCCCCAGCCGGCCTGCGCCGAGGGCAGGACGAGGAGCGCCCCGACGGCGGGCGCGATGCCGACGACCGACTCCAGGGACAGGTCGAACTTGCCGGTGATGAGCACCAGCGACTCGGCGAGCACCACCATGGCGAGGGCGGCCGAGGCGCCCAGGATCGAGATCAGGTTCCGCTCGGTGAGGAACGAGTCGTTGACCACCGCGCCCAGCACCATGAGCAGCAACAGGGCCGGCACGAGGGCGAGCTCCCGGGCGCGGCGGAGCAGCACGGCCCGGGCGGCCCGCTGGTCGGGCAGGCGGGGCGAGGTGAGCGGCGGGGCCTTGGTGTCAGCCATGGTCCACTCCTTCGATGGAGGCGATCAGCTCGTGGTCGCGCCAGCCGGCCGGGTGTTCGGCGACGATGCGGCCGTGGAAGAGGACGAGGACGCGGTCGCAGCGCCGCAGGTCGTCGAGTTCGTCGGAGACGACGAGCACGGCCGTGCCGTCCTCGCGGGCGCTGTCCACGCGGGCCAGCAGGGACTCCTTGGACTTCACGTCGACGCCGGCCGTCGGGTTGATCAGGACGAGCAGGCGGGGGTCGGAGGCCAGGGCGCGGGCCATGACGACCTTCTGCGCGTTGCCTCCGGACAGGTCGGAGACGGGCTGTCCGGGGCCCTCGGTGCGGATGTCGAGGCGGTCGATCAGCTCGGTGGCGAAGCCGCTCCTGCGGGCGGTGCCGACGAATCCGAAGCGGCCGAGCCGGTCCAGGACGCTCAGGGTGGTGTTGTCGCCGACGGTCATGCCGGGGACCAGGCCCTGCTCGTGCCGGTCTCGGGGCACCCAGCCGACGCCCGCGTCCAGCGCCGCCCGCACGTCGCCGAACGGCAGCGGCTCTCCTTGCAGCAGGGCCGAGCCGGCGGCCGGGGTGTGCAGTCCGGCGAGGGTCTCGGCCAGCTCGGTCTTGCCGCTGCCGCTGGTCCCGGCGAGTCCCAGCACCTCACCGCGGCGGACGGTGAGGTCGATGCCGTCGTACGCGGTGGAGGTCAGGCCGCGCACGTCGAGCACGACCGGGGCGGCGCCGGTCGTCGTGGCGCGCGGCCGCGCCCGCTCGGTGACCGACTCCCCCGCCATGGCCTCCACCAGGGCCGCCCTGGGCAGCTCGGCGACGGGGGCCGTCGTGATCCAGCGGGCGTCGCGCAGCACGGTGACGGTCTGGCAGACCTCGTAGACCTCTTGCAGGTGGTGCGAGATGAACAGGAAGGTCACCCCGGAGTCCTGGAGCGCCCGCATCCGGTCGAACAGCCGCTCGATCTCCCGCTTGTCGAGCTGGGCGGTGGGTTCGTCCAGCACGATGAACCGGGCGCCGAAGCTCAGCGCGCGGGCGATCTCCACCATCTGGCGGTCCTCGACCTTGAGGTCGGCGGTTCGGGCCTCCGGGTCGACGCGGACGTCCCAGGTGGCGAGGAGGTCGGCGGCCCCGGCGCGCAGCCGCCGCCAGCTGATCAGCCCCCGTGCCCGCGGCTGCCGGTTGAGGAAGAGGTTCTCCGCGACCGTCAGCTCCGGTACGACGGTGGGCTTCTGGTACACGCAGGCGACCTTGCGGCGCCAGGCGTCCCGGTCGGCGAGCGGGGGCGCTGCCTCGCCGTCGAAGCGGACGGTGCCCGCGTCCGGGGCCTGGAGACCGGTGAGGATGTTCACCAGGGTGGACTTGCCGGCGCCGTTGCGCCCGACGAGGGCGTGGGACTCGCCGGGCAGCACGGTGAGCCGGCCGTCGGCGAGGGCGACCGTGGGGCCGTACCGCTTGACGACGTCCTCCGCTTCGACCAGGGGCGTGGCGCCGGTGGGCGGGGTGGTCACCGGGCGGAGGCTGTGCGGACCGTGGCTCATCGGACCGTGTTGCCCCACAGCTCGGGGTCGTCGACGTTGTCCTTGGTGACCAGCGGGGCGGGCAGCTGGTCCTCCAGGATGCCGCTGGGCAGCTTGACGATCGTGGAGTCGTGGTCGGTCGGGCCGGGCCGGAACTTCTTCCCCTCCATCGCCGCCTTGATGTAGTACAGGCCGTACTTGGCGTAGGCGTCGGCCGGCTGGGAGACGGTGGCGTCGATCTGGCCCTTGCGGATGGCCTCGTACTCCTGCGGGATGCCGTCGTTGGAGACGATCGCGATGTGCCCCTTCTGGCCGGCCGCCTTGAGCATGTTCTTCGACTTCAGGGTCTGCAGGGTCGGCGCGAGGTAGACACCGCCCGCCTGGAGGTAGATGCCCTTGATGTCGGGGTTGGCGTTGAGGAGGGTGTCGAGCTTGGCGGCGGCGGTGTCGGACTCCCACTTGGCGGGGATCTCCAGCACCTTGAGCCTCGGGTACTTCTCCTTCACACAGGAGCGGAACGCCTCGGAGCGGTCGCGCCCGTTGACCGAGGCCAGGTCGCCCATGATCTGCACGACCTTGCCGCTGCTCACGTGCTGCCCGAGGTAGTCGCAGGCCTTCTTGCCGTAGGCGACGTTGTCGGCGCGCACCACCATGGCGACCTTGCCCTTGTCGGGCGCCACGTCCACGGCGACGACCGGCACGCCCTTGCGTTCGGCCTGGTCGAGTCCGGCCTGGACGGCGGCGCTGTCCAGCGGGGCGACGACCAGCCCCTTGACGCCCTGGGTGAGTTCGTTGTCGATGTCGGTGATCTGCTGCGAGGGGTCGCTGTTGGAGTTGACCGTCTTCAGCACCTCGACGCCCTCGGACTTGGCCATCTTGGGCACGTAGTCGTTGTACGACTGCCAGAACGGCGAGGTCAGCAGCGGCAGGATCACGCCGACCTTGCCGGTGCCGCCGCTTCCCGCGCTCGCGGTGTCCTTGGTGCTGCCGCAGGCGGCGAGCACGAGCGAGGCGCCGACGGCCAGGGCCGCCGCGCCGGTGATCCGGGACCTGCTGCGTTTGCTCACTGTGCTGGCGGGCATCTCGCGGCTCCTCGTCGAGGGGGTTCGAGCGACGACCGCATACTTATCAGACCACTCAGGCGCCGGAACACCCTCGTGCAGCGAAAATCCCCGCTGCGGACGCATAGTGGTCGGACCACTCGGCTGGCTAGACTGCGACGCACCCGGTGACTGGAGGAGTGGCGTGGACGAGGCGGCCCCGCAGAAGGGCACGGTGACCCAGCGCGCCATCGAGGAGATCAAGGCGATGATCGCCGAGGGCCGGCTGGAGCCGGGCCAGCGGCTGCCCACCGAGCGGGAACTCGCCGCCCGGCTCGGCATCTCCCGCAGCTCGATGCGGGAGGCGATCCGCGCGCTGACGGTCATGGGCGTCCTGGAGGCGCGGCACGGGTCCGGGATCTACGTCACCGCGCTGGAGGCCGGGGACCTGCTGGAGACCTTCGGGGTGGTCGCCGACCTGTCCCGGGGCCCGCGTCTGGTGGAACTCCTCGAGGTGCGCCGGATCCTGGAGTCGACGGCGACCGCCCTGGCCGCCGCGCGCATCACGGACGGCCAACTGGCCGCCGTGGAGAAGCATTTGGCGGCCATGAACGCCACCGACGACCCCGAGGAGATCCTCGCCCACGACCTCGCCTTCCACCGCGAGATCGCGTCCGCCGCCGGCAACGAGGCCATGGCCGCCATCCTCGACGGCCTGTCCTCACGCACCTTCCGCGCCCGCGTCTGGCGCGGCTACGAGGAGGAGGGCGCCTTCGCCCGCACCCGCCGCGAACACGCCGCCATCCACCGCGCCCTCGCCGCCCACGACCCGGAAGCGGCCCGGGCGGCGGCAGCGGCCCACGTGGGCGAGGTGGAGGAGTGGCTGCGGACCCAGCTCGGCGGGTAGCGGCGACGACGGCCGTGGCGGAGGCGGTACCCGGAACGGTTCCGCCCCCGCGGGCCGGCCGCGCTCCCCGCGGTCCGACCTCGGTTCCGGATGGCTACCAGGGGTGGGTCACGATCACCGGTGCCGAGGCGTTGTACAGCTCCCCCACCGCCCGCAGTTCGAACCGTGCGGCCGTCTCGCCCTGCTCGGGCCGCTGGCCGGCGACGAAGTAGGCGCGCTGACCGGTGGCGCCGAGGAAGCGGCGGGTGCCGTCGGACAGAAGGCGGTGGAGGGTGTAGTGGCGGACGGCGCCGGGGGCGGCGGTCCAGGCGAGGCGGAGGTCGCCGCCGTTCGCCGCGGTGACGCGGGCGCCGGAGGGGGCGGCGGGTGTCGTGACCGTGTCGCGTACGGCGAGGCCGCCCAGGCGCCAGCGGACCGGGCCCCCGGTCGCGGTGAGCCGTACGCCGAGCGCGCGGACGGTACCGGACAGTCCTGTGAGCGGTACGGTCACGGTCTGCCAGCCGTTGACCGACCGGACGCGGACTGCGTTGTTGACCGGGTTCACAGGCAGATAGGTGTAGGGCGGGGTCGCCCCGGGCCCGCTCGGCTCGGCCGTCGCCACCGCCAGCTCGACCGTCACCTCCCCCTCCTCGCTCCGGGAGATCAGCTCGACAACCGTGTTCACACCGATCGCCAGCCGTGTCGCGTACAGGTCCACTACCGCTGGTTGATCCAGTTCACCCGCGACCAGCAGGCTGCTGCCGCCCCGCCAGGCGTCGGCGAAGTCGAAGGAGACGGCCGGCCGCTGCCCCGCCGTGCGCACCGCCCACCGCCGCGACGGCAGCCGGTCCTGGAGCCCGAGGTGGTTCCAGGGCGCCTCCGAGGTGACGGCCCCCTCCTCGTACCACCGCAGTCCGTGCCCGGTGTTGAACACGCTCGCGAACGGCACCGAGGTCACCGTCGACCGGTCCGCCACGGACACCGCGGGCGCCCGCCACGGATCGCTCGGGTCGGGCCGCGACGGATCCAGTGACCGCCCCGTCCAGAAGCGGTCGTCGGCCGCGTGGAAGTCCTCGGGGGCACGCTGGTCGGCGGGCAGGTGGTTGCGGGTCCACTCGGGCCGGTAGAAGCCGATCGACGTGACGTGCGCCTTGCCGGCCGGCACGATCGCGTCCCAGTCCACCGACGTGCCGGACCCGTTCGACTCGACGTCGACGCCCGCCCACAGGTCATAGCGGCTGCGGCCCAGCTGGTCCGCCTTCGTGCCGGAGGCGGCGAGCGTGGCCGCGCTCCACCGGAAGTCCACGAACATGTCGTCGGCGGCCTGGAAGAACGCCTGGTTCTGGCTGTTCAGGGCGCCCTGCCAGCTGACCGTGCCGTTCACGGTCATCGCGTCGTACCACGTCACGCGCTGCCCCTTGGCCGCCGCGAGCGCCTTCAGCTCCTTGAGGAAACCCAGCATGGCCGTGCCCAGCGCGGTGTTGCCGCCGCTGGTCTCGGCGTTGACGAACCAGCCGTCGAAGCCGTAGGCCGCGGCGACCGCGACGAGTTGCGCGGCGAGCGGGTAGTGGCCGGTGGCGTCCTTCTGCACCAGGTCCCGGGTCCACTGGAGCTGTCCGCCGTAGGCCACCGGCGGCAGGAAGATGTTCCCGAGGACGGGGACGCCGTGCCGGTGGGCCGCGTCCACGACGGGGGCGTTCGGCGCGAGGATCAGGCCCTCGCCGGCCGAGCCGCCCCAGAACACCAGCTCGTCGATGTACGCCCAGTGGGTCAGGGCGTAGTAGTCGGCGGTGGCCGAGCCCTGGGAGGGGTTGGCGGAGGTGGGTCCGAAGGAGACCAGGGCCTGGACGCGGGCCTGTCCGGAGCGGGCGGTGGTGTTCGCCGGGACGGGGGTGAAGCGGGCGGCGAGCGGTATGGAGGCGGCGTTGAAGGCGAGGTCGGCGTCGTCGGCCGCGCGCCAGCTCTTCAGGCTGCGCCAGGTGATGCCGGGGCCGGGGCTGCCGGCGGGCAGCGTGTCCGGGTACCAGTAGGAGGCGTACGGCGGGGTCGCGGCGGCGGCTCGCGGGGCCGCCTGCGCGGACGGCACCGACAGCGCGGGGGTCAGGGCGGCGGCACCGGCGGCGATCAGGACCGTGCGTCGGGTGGGGTTCACGAGCGGAGGCCTCCAGGGGGGACGGGACGTAGCTGCTGCGACGACTGCGCCGTGACATCGTTGTCGGGGCCATCGGTGGAAGTCAATGACGGTGCACGGCCTCTCGACGCGCGGCCCCCGCAACCGGCACAGTTCTCCCTGCCCGTCTTCCGTACCGAGGAGTAACGAGGAGCGCCCGTGAGCAGCTGGGCCGGCCGGAGTGCCACCGAGATCGCCGCCGCCGTCCGCGAGAAGCGGGTGACGCCGAGGGAGGTGGTGGCCGGGCACCTCGCGCGGATCGAGCGGCTCGACGGCCGGATCGGAGCGTTCCGGAAGGTCCGGGCCCAGGCGGCGCTCGCCGAGGCCGACGAGCTGGCGTCCCGTGCCGGTCTGGCCGGACTGCCGCTCGCCGGCGTGCCGTTGGCGGTGAAGGACAATCTCGCGGTGCGCGGTGAGTCGTGCCGCAACGGCTCCGCCGCCACCCCGGACGGCCCGGCCGCCGAGGACCATGTCACGGTGGCCCGGCTGCGGGCGGCGGGCGCGGTGGTCGTCGGGCTGACGAACGTGCCCGAACTGTGCGTCTTCGGCACCACGGAGGGGCCGTACGGCACCGCCCGCAATCCCTGGGACCTCGCCCGCACGGCCGGCGGCTCCTCCGGGGGCAGCGCGGCGGCGGTGGCCGCGGGGCTCGTGCCGCTCGCGCTGGGCAACGACGGGATGGGCTCGCTGCGCATCCCGGCCGCGAACTGCGGTCTGGTCACCCTGAAGCCGGGGCACGGGGTGGTGCCGGCGGGGATCGGCGACGGCGACTGGTTCGGCATGTCGGAGAACGGCCCGCTGGCCACGACGGTCGAGGACCTGCGGCTGATGCTGGCGGTCCTCGCGGACACGGAGTTCGTCCGGCCGCGGGAGGGAACGCGCCGGAAGATCGCCGTCGGCCTGCGCAGTCCGCTCGCCGGGGTGAGCGTGAACCGGTCGTATACGGCCGCGGTCCGGCAGGCGGCCGGGACGCTGGCCCGGGCGGGGCACCAGGTGCGGCGGGCCGAGCCGCCGTACCCGCTCTCCCTGGGCGTGACCGCGCTCCAGCACTGGACGGCGGGCACGGCGGTGGACGCCCAGGGCCTGGACCGGGCGCGGCTGGCCCGCCGGACCCGGGTGCACGCGGCCGTGGGCCGCCGGTTCGTCCGGCCGGTGCGCACCGGCGAGGCGCGCGAGCGGCTGCGCGCCCGGCTGACGCCGTTCCTCACCGAGTACGACGTGCTGCTCACCCCGGCCCTCGCCCGCCGCTCTCCGCAGGCCGGGCCGTGGCACGAGCGCGGCTGGCTGCGCAACGTCCTGGCCGACACCGCCTACTCGCCCTTCACCCCGCCGTGGAACCTGACGGGCTGGCCCGCGATGTCCGTGCCGGCCGGCGCCCTGCCCTCGGGCGCCCCCTGCGCCGTACAGCTGGTGGGCCGGCCGGGCACGGAGGCCGTCCTGCTGGACCTGGCGCGGGAGTTGGAGGAGCTGGCCCCGTGGCGGCGGACGGCTCCGGTGGCGGAGGCGGACGAGGGACCGGCATCCGGGGGGTGATGCGCGGTGAACCGGACCGGCGACGGCCCACCGAGGCGCGCGGGAGCCGGATCGGCGGGCGGTGTGTGAGGTGCGCGGCGGCCGAGGTGTGCGGGCGTCCGGATCAGGAACTGTGCCCGTGGCTCGGGCGGCCGGAGCGGCGGCGGTGTGCGGGCCGCGGCCTCGGCGGTCCGCATGGGCGTGCGTCTGTCACGCCCACGCGGGCGGCGATCGCGACGGGACCGGCCCGGAGGTCAGTCCACGCTCGGCAGGATGTGGGGCTCGGCGAGGTCGTCCTCGTAACCCGCGAGGCGGATCGGGGCGGACCGGGCCCACACGTCGAGGCTGCCGAGTTCTCCGGGCCGGCGGCCCCCGCGCTCCGTGTGTTCCTTGGGGCGCTGCTCGCGATTCGTCTTCTCCGGTGTCACCGCGCACTCCTTATGTGTCGGGTCACCCTCGGGGCGTACCGGACAGTCTGCGCTCCGGTGCTCGACGCCCGCTCAGGTCTGGATGGAAGGCCAGTTCGGACGCGGTGGCGCCGGTTCCTCTGTCAGAGCAGGCCGGTGTCCGCCGGCTCGCCCCAGGACGGACGGTGGGTGTGGGTGGAACCCCGGTGCTGGTGTCCGTCGGCTCCAGACTAACCAAATGAGCGGGCATCCGCTCGATAGGGAGTGCAAACAACCTGTAACCGATGCACTTCCTCCCGCTTCTCAATACCCCCCAAGATGTGACCTTCCGAAACATTCCGCTTACGCGGAGGACACGCCGAATCACCCGTGTGGCCTACAGGAACGTACACCCCTTCAAGTGCTGTTGGCCCGGCGGCAAGCTCGTCATGTTCTGCTGACGCCGCAACGGCTGTCTCGCGGAAGGGCTGGCGCATGGAACTGCGCAGTGTCGAGGAGCTGATGGATCTGCTGCACGCCGGGCGGCCCCGGCAGGCGCTGCGCACCGCCGCGCTGCTGCGCCGCAGCCGTCCCGCCGACAAGGAACTGCAGGTGGCGGGGCTGGTGCGGGGCATCGGGCCGGTGCTCTGCCCGGGGGACGAGGCGGCCGGGGCGCGCGGCGCGGCCGAGGCGGTGCGCGCCCTGCTCGGGGAACGGGTGTCCCGGCTGGTCCGGGGTGACGCGGACCCGGCGGACGACGATGCGCTGCGGCTGCGCCAGGCCGGCGAGGAGAGCCGCACGGCCGGCTTCGACGCGGGCGTGCTGGAGGACTGGCGCACGGTGCTGGAACTGGTCGCGGCCCGCTACACGCGGCTCGGCGCCGTCGACTGAGGGCGCGGCGGCCGCCGTGGCTCGCGCGCCGGGGCCGTGACCCGTGCCTGGGCGCGGCCCCGGCGGCGGCTCCGCCCCTCGTCTACCACTTGCCGGGGGCGTAGTCCTTCAGGAAGACGCCGTACAGGTCCTCGCCCGCCTCGCCGCGCACGACCGGGTCGTAGACGCGGGCGGCGCCGTCCACCAGGTCGAGCGGTGCGTGGAAGCCGGCCTCGGCCAGGCGCAGCTTGTCGTAGTGGGGGCGCTCGTCGGTGATCCAGCCGGTGTCGACCGAGGTCATGAGGATGCGGTCGGTCTCGAACATCTCCTGGCCGCTGGTCCGCGTCACCATGTTCATGGCGGCCTTGGCGGCGTTGGTGTTCGGGTGGCCCGCGCCCTTGTAACCCCGGCTGAAGACGCCCTCCATGGCCGAGACGTTCACGATGTACGCCCGTCCGCTCACCGCCTTCCGGGCGGCGTCGGCCATGGCCGGCCGGAGCTTGCTGATCAGGATGAACGGCGCCGTGTAGTTGCACAGCTGGGTCTCCAGCAGCTCCACCGGGGAGATCTGCTCGATCGTCTGCACCCAGGTGTTGGACTCCACGACGTCGGGGAGCAGGCCGCCCGCGTCGATGGCGGTGCCTTCGAGGTGCCGGGCGACGCTGGCGTTGCCCGCGACCAGGGCGAGGTCGGCGACCTTCTGCGCGTCGAGGCCGCTGGTGCCGACGGGCAGCGCGGCCAGGCCGTCGACCGCGCCGGAGTTGAAGGCGCCGATGACGTGGTGGGCGGGGAGCTCCCCGGCGGGCAGCGGGGCGCTCTCGCCCTCGACCAGGGCGGCGTAGGCCGAGGGCAGGCGGCGCACGGTCTGCGTGGCGTTGTTGATCAGGATGTCCAGCGGGCCGGCCTCGGCGACCTGATCGGCCAGCGCGACGACCTGCCCGGGGTCGCGCAGGTCGATGCCGACGACCTCCAGGCGGTGGATCCAGTCCGCCGAGTCCTCCATCGCCTTGAAGCGGCGGATGGCGTCCTTGGGGAAGCGGGTGGTGATGGTGGTGTGCGCGCCGTCACGGAGCAGGCGCAGCGCGATGTACATGCCGATCTTGGCCCGGCCGCCGGTGAGCAGGGCGCGCTTGCCGGTGAGGTCGGCGCGGGCGTCCCGCTTGGCCCGGTTCTCGGCGGCGCACTTCTGGCACAGCTGGTGGTAGAAGTAGTCGACCTCGACGTAGCGCTGCTTGCAGGTGTAGCAGGAGCGCGGGCGCTGGAGTATGCCCGCGATCCGGCCGGCGTCGACCTTGGAGGAGGGCAGGATGCCCTCGGTCTCGTCGTCGATGCGCTCGGCGGAGCCGGTGGCGGTGGCCTCGGTGACGGCGCGGTCGTGCGCGGTCTTGGCGGCCCGGCGCTCCTGGCGGCGGCGCTGCTTCACCGTGCGGTAGATGTGCGAGGTGGCACGGCGGACCGCGATGGCGTCGGGGTGGTCGACGTCGATCCGGTCGAGTTCCTCCAGCACGCTCAGGCACACGGCCAGCCGCTCCGGGTCGATACCGGGCCCGTGGACCGCCTCGTCCATGGCGGCGTCCGTGGGCACGTCCATCGCCGCCGAGCCGTCGTCTGTCACCGTCATCGCGCTGCCGCTTCCCTGGTCACCCGCGCAGCGCTCCGACTCGCGCCCGCTTTCGAACAGCGAATTTTACGGAGCCTGGGCCACCGCACCAAACCGCTGCCGTGCCGGGTGGGTACCGATCACGCACGGCAGCGGGCCGCCGGGCGCCGGGCAGCCTTCGGCGCCGGGTGCGGAGCGGGCCGGCCGACGGGCGGACCCCCGCCCGCGCCGCCGTGCCCGGTGCTCAGCCGTCGCAGACGGTCAGCAGCGTCTCCACCTCCGCCGACACCGCGTGGGCGAACCGGTCCAGGTCCGGCACGGCCACCGCGTCGGCGACCAGGCCGTAGTGCACGCGCCCGCGATACGTCGAGATCGCGACCGCCAGCGCCTGGCCGGGCGCGAGCGGGGCCAGGGGGTACACCTCGGTCAGCTCGTGGCCGCCGAGCCGCAGCCCGAGCCCGGGCAGCGGCACGCTGGTGACCAGGATGTCGAACCACAGCCGGGCCGCCTGGCCGACCAGCGGCCCGCCGAGCCGGTGGCCGAGCGCCGGCACGTGGTCGGCGAGCAGCGCGACCGCGCCGGCGCCCCGGTGGGGACCCGCGTCCTTGTTGCGGACCATCGCGGTCCGCACCGTCTCCAGACGGCCGAGCGGGTCGGGCTCGTTCACCGGAAGCCGTATCAGGTACCCGGAGAGCCGGTTGCCCTGCGGCTGGGCGGTGTGCGGGCGGCGCCGGGAGACGGGGATCAGGGCGCGCGGCGCCACGCCACCGCTGCCGTCGCCCCGCTCGTCCAGCCAGCGGCGCAGCGCGCCGGCGACGACGGCGATGAGGACGTCGTTCACGGTGCCGCCGGCGCTCTTGCGGACCCGGTGCACGTCGTCGATGTCGAGGACGACCCCGGCGGTGCGGCGGGTGCCGCTGGGCGCGGAGGTCAGCGCGGCGCACGGCCGCATGCCGAGGGTGGACCGGGCGAGCGAGGCGCCGATGTCCAGGGCCCGGCCCACGTCGGACAGCGCGTCCCGGAGCAGTCCGGGCATCCGCGCGGGCAGCCGGCGCACGTCGGAGAGCAGGCCGCGCGGCGGCTCGATCGCGCGGGGCGCCCGTTCGGGCAGGTCCACGGGGTCCAGGACGCCGGCGGCGAGCTTCAGCGCGCGCAGCCCGTCGGCGAGGGCGTGGTGGAACTTGAACAGCACGGCGAAGGACACCCCGTCCTCGCCGGGCAGCACGTGCGCCTCCCACGGCGGCCGGCCGCGTTCCAGCGGGCGCTCCATCAGCCGCCCGGCGACCGCGTAGAAGTCGTCGGTCGGGGCGTGCAGCCGTACGTGGTTCAGGGGGTCGAAGTCCGGGTCGGTCTCGCGCATGGCGCCGCCGAAGGCGAGCGGCTGCCACAGGTCGCGGATGCGCATGCGCAGGCCGGGTACGGCGGCGGCCCGGGCGGCGAGCAGGTCGGCGGCGTGCGCCCCGGCGGTGGGCGAGTGCGCGGAGAAGACGCCGAGCGCCCCGAGGTGCATGGGATGCCGGTCGGACTCCATGTTCCAGAAGGCCAGGTCGAGTGGAGCGAGCAGGTCGGAAGTCAAGGGATTGCCTTACGCATCGACGAGGGGGGCATCAGCAGTCAATCCCTGCTGGCGATTACGGTCAAGTACGATCAAGCTACGCTCAGTTAATGTCAGGTTCGGTCCCGCCGCGCGTGGGAGCGGCGGGACGCAGGCATCGGCTGAGGTCATTTCAGGACGGGCGGCGCCGCTTCGGGTGACGTACCCCACTCCGACGGGCGCGGGCCGACCGTGAAGGCGAGGGAGCGCAGGGAGCGCAGCGCGCCGGTCGTCAGATAGGTCCGGCCGTGCGGCCTGCCGTCCGTGTGCACGGCCTGGACGTAGCGGTCGGCGGCCGAGGTGCCGGGCGCGGTCACCGTCAGCCGGCCGGCGGGCCAGTGCCGGCGGTCCAGGGTGAGGTCGACGCGGTCGAAGACTGGCGTGGTCAGGCCCCAGGTGTCGTAGCCGGGCTGGACCGGGAAGAGGCCGATGGACGACAGGACGTTCCAGGCGGACATCGTGCCGAGGTCGTCGTTGCCGGTCATGCCGGTGGGGCTGTCGGTGAACAGGGTCAGCGCGGCGTGCACCACGTCGGTGGTCTTCCAGGGCTGGCCGGTGGAGAGGTAGGTGTAGGGCGCGATCAGGTCCGGCTCGTTCATCGGGTTGTACACGGCCGCGTTGTAGTAGGCGTACGGGTCGCCGTGCACCCACACCTCGCGGGCGGTCCCCTCCGGGTCCGAAAGGAGGCGGTCGTAGGCGAAGAAGGCGTCGAGGCGGGCGTTGGCCGCGCGCGTGCCGCCGATCAGACCGACCATGCCCGGGACGTCCTGCGGTACGAGCCACTGGTACTGCCAGGCCGTGCCCTCGTGGAAGCCGGTGCCGCGGGCCGGGTCGGGCGAGCCGGTGAAGGCGCCGGAGGCGTCACGGGCCCGGAAGAACCCGGTGCCGGGGTCGAACACGTTCCGGTAGTCGCGCGAGCGGGCGGCATAGCGGGCGGCGTCGTCCCCGTGGCCGAGACCGCGCGCCATCTGGGCGAGCATCGCGTCGGCGAGGGCGTACTCCAGGGTGACGGAGGCGCCGTGGTGGTAGTCCGAGTCGCCCATCTTGGCGTACGGCCGGTCCTTGACGTAGGGGGCGAAACCCCTGGCGATGTACTCGGCGTCGGCCTCCCGGCCGATGCCCGGGTACGCGGCGGGCGGCACGCCGTCGGCGTTCTTCTTCAGCGCCCGGTAGGCCCGCTCCTCGAACCCCTTGAGCAGCCCCATGTGGTACGCGGTGGTCAGGAACGGGGTGACCGGGTCACCGCTCATGATGTTCGTCTCGACCGGCCCGTAGCCCCACTTGGGCAGCCACCCGCCGTCCTCGTCGACCGCGACCACCGACCGGGCCATGTCCCGCGCCTCGCGCGGGGCGAGGAGGGCGAGCAGCTGGGCCTGGGTGCGGTAGGTGTCCCACAGCGACCAGTTCTGGTAGTAGGTGAAGCCGCGGGCGCGGTGGGTACGGCGGTCCCAGCCGAAGTAGCGGCCGTCGGCGTCGCTGCCGATGTTGGGCGCGAGGTGGGAGCGGTACAGCGAGGAGTAGAAGGTCCGGCGGAGCGTGGGCGTGCCACCGCGCACCCGGACCGCGGCGAGCCGGCGCTCCCACTCCTCGCGGGCCCGGTGGCGTACGGCGTCGAAGGCCCGTCCGCCCTCGGCGCGCAGGTTGCCGGCGGCGCCGCGCGAGTCGACGTACGACAGCGCGGTGGTCGCCTCGACCGTGCGGTCCCGGGTGGTGTCGAAGCGGACGTAGGCGCCGCCGGAACCGCTGCGGGCTCCCGGGGTGACGGTCTCGCCGTCCCAGGTGCCGTAGGCGGTGAAGGGCCGGCTGAAGCGGGTGATCGTGTACACCGTGTAGGGGCCGGTGTCCCGGCAGAAGCCGTGGCCGGTGATCTCGGTGCGCACGGTGCGGTCGTCCACGATCCGCACCGTGCTGCTCACCGGCTTGTGCAGCGACTGGGCCGCGTTCAGCAGGACGTTGGCCTTGTCGGTGGCCGGGAAGGTGTAGCGCTGGACGCCGGTGCGGGCGGTCGCGGTGAGTTCGGCGCGGATGCCGGAGGCGAGGCCGACCCGGTAGTAGCCGGGGCTCGCCTCCTCGTCGTCGTGCGAGAAGGCCGCCGCGTACCGGGCGTCGTCCGTCCGAGTGACGTCGCCGGTGGTGGGCAGCACGGGCAGGTCGCCGCCGATCCGGCAGCCGACGCCTGAGAGGTGGACCAGCGAGAACCCGCGGATACGGTTCTGCGCGTAGTCGTACCCGGTGCTGTGCCCGGTGTCCGGGGAGAGCTGCACCATGCCGAAGGGCACGGCCGCGCCGGGGAAGGTGTTGCCCTCGTTCTGGCTCCCGATGAAGGGGTTGACCAGGTCGGTGAGGTGGCCGTCGGTCCGCTCGGCGGCGCGTGCGGCGGGGGTGGCGATCAGCGCGGACGCTGCCATCACCCCGGCCAGGCACAGCCGTGTGCGCCGGGTCCCTCTCATGTCGGATGACCTCCGCAGGTTGGACGTCGTTGCCTGCATCCTGGACGGCCGACGGTGCAAACCTGGGCATTCCGAGAGGGTGATGTCGAACGCGTCGCGCCGTCGCGGCGGCTGACGCCCTGTCCGTCAGGGCACCCGCTGCCCCTTCCCCAACGCGATGACCCCGCCCTTGGACACGGTGTACAGCTCGGCGTCCCGCTCCGGGTTGACGCCGATCGTCGCGCCGGGCGGCACCTCGACGTTCTTGTCCAGCACGGCGCCGCGGACCACCGCGCCCCGGCCGATGCGGACGTTGTCGTGCAGGACCGAGCCCTGGACGACCGCACCGGGGTCGACGCGGACACCCGGGGAGAGCACCGACCGGGTGACCTGGCCGCGGATCAGGCAGCCCGCGCTGATGATGGACTCGCTCGCGATGCCGCCCGCGTTGAAGCGGGCCGGGGAGAGCTGGTAGGAGTGCGTGTAGATGGGCCACTGCCGGTTGTAGAGGTTGAACGCCGGGCGCTCGGCGATCAGGTCCATGTGGGCCTCGTAGTAGGCGTCCAGGGTGCCCACGTCCCGCCAGTAGCCCTGGTCGCGGCTGGTCTCGCCGGGCACGTGGTTGTCGCAGAAGTCGTACAGCTGCGCCTCGCCGCGCGCGGTCAGCTGGGGCAGGATCGAGCCGCCCATGTCGTGCACGGACTGGCTGTCCTCGGCGTCCCGGTGCAGTGCCTCGATCAGGACCTTCGTGGTGAAGAGGTAGTTGCCCATCGACGCGAAGATCCTGTCCGGGTCGTCCGGCAGGCCCGGGGGGTCGGCGGGCTTCTCCAGGAAGCGCTCGACGGTACGGCCGTCCGAGCCCGGGGTGATCACCCCGAAGGAGGAGGACTCCGCGCGCGGCACCCGGATGCCCGCCACCGTCACGCCCGCGCCGCCCTCGATGTGCTGCGCCAGCATCTGCCGCGGGTCCATGCGGTACACGTGGTCGGCGCCGAACACGGCCACGTACTCGGGCTGTTCGTCGTGGACCAGGTTCAGCGACTGCAGGAGGGCGTCGGCGCTGCCGAGGTACCAGCGCGGGCCGAGCCGCTGCTGGGCGGGGACCGGGGTGACGTAGTTGCCGAGCAGGCTGGACATCCGCCAGGTGGTGGTGATGTGCCGGTCCAGCGAGTGCGACTTGTACTGGGTGAGCACACAGATGCGCAGCACGTCGGCGTTGACGAGGTTGGACAGGACGAAGTCGACGAGCCGGTAGGTGCCGCCGAAGGTGACGGCCGGCTTGGCGCGGTCCGCGGTCAGCGGCATCAGGCGTTTGCCCTCGCCGCCGGCCAGCACGATCCCGAGTACGGAAGGCCCTCCACGACGCATGGCCGCTCCCCTCACCGTGGTTGAACCATCATTGCCCCGAGCGGGCCGGACTAAGCCTGCTTGAGGATCTCCTCGTACAGCCCCGCCGTGCGGCGGGCCACCGCGTCCCAGCCGAACTCCCCCACCGCGCGGGCCCGTCCGGCCTCGCCCATGCGCCGCGCCGCGTCCGGATCGCCGAGGACGGTGTCCAGGGCACGGGCGAGCCCGGGCTCGAAGTCGTCGTCCGCGTCGACCAGGAGACCGGTACGGCCGTCGTCGACCACCTCGGGGATGCCGCCCACCCGGGACGCGACGACCGGCGTGCCGCAGGCCATCGCCTCCAGGTTGACGATGCCCAGCGGCTCGTACACCGACGGGCAGGCGAACACCGCGGCGTGCGTGAGGAGCTGGATCACCTCCGTGCGCGGCAGCATCTGCGGGATCCAGAACACGCCCGCCCGCACCCGGCGCAGTTCCTCGAACAGCTCCTGGAACTCCCGGTCGATCTCGGGGGTGTCGGGCGCGCCCGCGCACAGCACGACCTGGGCGCCGGGGTCGATGTCCCGTACCGCGCGCAGCAGATGGGGCACGCCCTTCTGCCGGGTGATGCGGCCGACGAACAGGACGTACGGGCGGGCGGGGTCTATGCCGTGCCGGGTGAGCGCGTCGGTGCCGTGGTCAGGCCGGTACAGGCGGGTGTCGATGCCGTTGTGGACGACGTGGACGCGGGCCGGGTCGAGGGCCGGGTAGCAGGCGAGGATGTCGTCGCGCATGGCGCCGGAGACGGCGATCACCGCGTCGGCGGCCTCGATCGCGGTGCGCTCGGCCCAGCCCGAGAGGGCGTAGCCGCCGCCGAGCTGCTCGGCCTTCCAGGGGCGCAGCGGCTCCAGCGAGTGCGCGGTGACCACGTGCGGGATGCCGTACAGCAGCTTGGCGACATGGCCGGCGAGATTGGCGTACCAGGTGTGGGAGTGGACGAGTTCGCGGCCTTCGAGGGCGGCGGCCATGGCGAGGTCCACGGAGAAGGTGCGCAGCGCGTCGTTGGAGCCGTCGAGGACGGACCAGGACCGGTGCCGTACGACGCCGACGCCGCGGCCCTCGCCCCAGCAGTGCACCTCCAGGTCCACCAGGGCCGCCAACTCGCGGGCGAGGAACTCCACATGGACACCGGCGCCGCCGTACACATCCGGGGGGTACTCCCGGCTCAGCAGTCCCACTCGCACCCGGCAACCCCTTGGTCTCGGTGGCAGGTTCCCCTCATGGTCACCCAGATGCGGCGCCCGGGGAAGAGCGCGGGGAGGAGCGCGGCGCCGCGGTGAGGCAGCAGTCGCCGCAGAGCCCGCCGCCGGGCACCCGGTAGTACAGACAGCAGCTGCGGCGCCGGAACGCCGGACCGGTGCGGGTGCCGGTGGCGCTCAGCAGGGGGTGGGCGAAGAGGTCACCGGTGAGCGTCCGGGTGCGGGCCGCGACGTCGGTACGGCCGTGGGCGCGGGCCCAGCGGCCCAGTTCCCGGGCGGTCGCGGCGAGCGCGGAGCCCGCGTTGCCCCACAGCAGGCCCGGCGCGACGCCGTAGCGGGCCCGCAGGACCCGCGCCAGGGGCTCCAGATGACCGTGCAGCACGGTGCCGGCGAGCGTGGCGGCGTCCCCCGGCAGCGGGCGCAGCTCGGTGAGCCACAGATCGTCGGGGACGGCGGCACGGGCGTCCCAGCGCAGCAGACGCGGGTCCAGGTCGGGCAGCCGGCCGTACAGGACGGCACAGCCGAGGGCCGCCGACCACAGCCGCGCGGCCAGGCCCTGCTGGGCGAGGGAGGCGGCGACCCGGGGCTCGCCGGTCCCGAGCCGGTCCGCGACGGTGGCGACGCGCAGCGCCAGCGGATCGCGGCGGCCGGTCTCCGTGGCCGTCGCCGTGTAGCCCTCCGCGAGGGCCGGCAGCCGTCGGGCTCCGGTGCCGTCGGCGGTGCCCGGGAGGGTGCGCAGGGGGAAGAAGCCGCCGAGCGCGCGCAGGGCGGAGAGATCGGGGTCCAGGTCCACGGCAGACACTCGTACCAGGCCCGCCGCGGGCGTGATGGGGCGGGGGCCCGCCCGCGTTCACCCGCCCAGGGGATGATCAGGCCGCTGCCGTACTCCATCGGCAGTAGGACGCATTGCGTGCTCAGGTACGACGACGGGAAGCAGCCGGGCGGGCAGAGTGTTGGCCATGGCAGCCGACCGTACCCCGCGCCGGGCCCAGGACGCCCGTCGCACGCAGAGGAGACACCGATGAGCGCCCTGGCGTTGTCCGTGCTCCTGTCGGTCGTCTCCGCCCTCGCCTACGCGGGCGGAGCGATCGTGCAGGAGCAGGTCGCGGTGTCCTCCCCCGACAGCGGGTACCTGCCGCTGCGCCGGCCGGGCTGGTGGGGTGCGCTGGCGCTCAACGGTCTCGGGGGCGTGCTGCACGTCGTGGCGCTGGCCTGCGGTCCGCTCAGCCTGGTGCAGCCGCTCGGCGCGCTGACCATCGTCTTCGCACTGCCCCTGGCGGCGCTCTGCGTCGGCCGCCGGGCCGGCGCGACCGCCTGGCGCGGCGCGCTCATGGCCACGGTGGGCCTCGCCGGTCTGCTCTCCCTGGTCGGCTCCTCCTCTGGGCACTCCCTGGCCCCGGCCCAGCGGCTGGCGGTCGCGCTGGTCACCGGCGGGGCGGTGGTGGCGCTGATGTGCGCGGGCCTGGCCGCGCACCGGCACCCCGCCGTGCGCAGCGTGCTCCTCGCCACCGCCTCCGGCATAGCGTTCGGCATGTCGTCGGTGTTCACCAAGACCGTCGCCGTCGACTGGAGCGACGGCATCGCGCTGGGCGACCTGTCCTCGCTCGCGGTGATCGGGCTGTTCGCGGTCGCCGGCGTCCTGCTGTCCCAGGCCTCCTACCGGGGCGGCGGCCTCGCCGCGCCGCTGGCCACGCTGACGGTGGTCAATCCGGTGCTGGCCGCCGCGGTCGGCATCCTGTTGTTCGGCGAGACGTTCCGCTACGGCACCACGGGCACCGTGCTGGCCCTGGGCTGCGGTGTGGTGGCGGCCGGCGGCCTGATCATGCTGACGACGGAGCGGCTGACCCGCGAGACGGCCGCGGACGGGCCGGCGTCCGCCGCTTCGGCACCGGCCGGGCCCCCCGCGCGGGGAGTACCGGTGGCCGCGGAGCCGACGGGGTCCACCGCCCCCGCGCGCCCCACCGTGCCGCAGCCCCGCGAGGGCGGGGCTGCGGGTGCGGAGCGGGACGGGCGCGCGGAGACCGGCACCGGAACGGCCGGGCCGGGGGCACGCGCCGGGACGTCCGAACCGGCGTACCCCGCCGGGCCGGGCGAGCCGGCCGGCCGCGCGGGTCCGAAGGGGGCCGTGGTGGGCGTCGAGGCGGGCGTCCGTGCGGGGGCGGCCGAGGCCGTGGCCGGCGCCGGGGTGAGTGACGCGGTCGTCTCCGTGAGGGCTCCTGAGCCGGCGGCCCGCGCCACGGCAGCCGAACCGGTCGGCCGCCCGGAGCCGGTCCGACGACTCGTACCCACCGGTCCGGCCGAGGCCATGGCGCACGCCGGGCCGAGCGCCGCGGCCGTCCTGGCGGGGGCCGCCGAGCCGGGCGTGTCCGGGCTGTTGGCGTCCGGGCCGCCCGGGAGCGGCGGAGTGGCGGGCACCGACGGTGCCGGGACGGTCGCCGACGGTGTGCTCCCGGTGTCGTACGCCCCGCTGCCCGCGGGCGTGGCCGTACCGCTGCCGGTGCCGTTGCCGGCCCTGCACCGTACCCGCGTCAGATCCTGACGCCTCCGGCCCGGAGGTAGGCGAGCGGGTCGATGTCCGAGCCGAACCCGGGCCCGGTGCGCACCTCGAAGTGCAGGTGCGGGCCCGTCACGTTCCCGGTGGAGCCGGAGCGGCCGATGCGCTGGCCCGCGCTGACGCTCTGGCCGTCGCGCACGGCGATGGCCGACAGGTGGGCGTACTGGGTGTAGCGGCCGTCGGCGTGCCGGATCACGACCTGGTAGCCGTACGAGCCGCCCCAGCCCGCGGCCACCACGCGCCCGGTCGCCGCCGCCTTCACGGAGGTGCCGGTCGGCACGAGGAAGTCGACGCCGGTGTGGTAGCCCTTCGACCAGTGGGAGCCCGCCACGTGGTACCCGGTGCCGACGGACGCGGTGACCGGGGCGACGAGCGCGTGCCGGGTCGTCGGCGGCGTGTGGTGGGTGGCGGGGTGCTCCGAAGGCGCCTTCCTCCTCGGTGCCTTGGAGGGCGCGGAGCGGGTCGCGGTGCCGTCCAGGCTGAGCCGCTGCCCCGGGATGATCAGGTCGGGGTCGGCGCCGATCGTGGTGCGGTTGCCCGCGTACAGGGTGTGCCAGCCGCCCGTGACGTGGTGGTCGCCGGCGATGCCGGAGAGGGTGTCGCCGTGCACCACGGTGTACATCTCGGCCCGGCCGGCCCGGGACTGCGGGGTCGTCTGCGGCCGCACGTCCTTGACGGAGCCGGAGTGGGCGGAGGCGGAGTGCGCGGAGCCGGTCTTCGCGGGGCGCGTGGCGCTGGTCTCGGTGTGCACGCCGGGGGCGGGTCCGCCCCGGGTCAGCCCGGCCTGCCCCGAGCACACCGGCCAAGCGCCGGGACCCTGCCCGTCGAGGACCTTCTCGGCGACGGCTATCTGCTCGGCTCTGGTGGCCAGGTCGGCGCGCGGCGCGAACCGGGCGCCGCCGTACGCCTCCCAGGTGGACTGGGTGAACTGCAGTCCGCCGAAGTAGCCGTTGCCCGTGTTGATGCTCCAGTGGCCGCTGGACTCGCAGGCGGCGACCTTGTTCCAGGTCGCCACGTCGGCGGCGTTCGCGGTGCCGGCGGCGACCAGCGGGATCGCGAGGCCGGCACCGCCCGCCGTGACGGTGAGTGAGGCGCGGTTGATCCTGTTCGGCTGGTACCGGCGGTGCCGGCCGCGTACGGCCATGTCCGAAATCCCCTCGGCATGCGTCAGGAGCGGCAAAAGTAAGCGCCACGAACTGGCCATGACAAGACAGGAATTCGGCCTCCCGTGCGACCCAAGTGGCCGGGAACGGCCCCTGCTTGATCCGCCGGGCCGGTCAGTGAGGCGGACGGCGGTCCCGCTGCGTACCCATGCCTGGCGGGTCGGATGTGCGCTCGCCGTAGCGGCACGTCAGGATGGGCAGGGACCCGTACTGACGGAGCCGTAGTACACGAGGTAACAGGGAGCAGGCGGTATGAGCACTTCAGCGCAGATCGGCGTCACGGGCCTCGCGGTCATGGGCCGCAACCTCGCGCGGAACTTCGCGCGCAACGGCTACACGGTCGCCGTGCACAACCGTACGGTGTCGCGCACGAAGGCGCTGGTGGAGGAGTTCGGGAACGAGGGCGACTTCGTCGCGGCCGAGACCGCCGAGGAGTTCGTGGCGGCCCTGGAACGTCCGCGCCGGCTGGTCATCATGGTCAAGGCGGGGCAGCCGACGGACGCGGTGATCGAGGAGTTCGCCCCGCTGCTGGAGCCCGGCGACATGATCATCGACGGCGGCAACGCGCACTTCGCCGACACCCGGCGCCGGGAGCGTGAGCTGCGCGAGCGGGGCATCCACTTCGTCGGCGCGGGCATCTCCGGCGGCGAGGAGGGCGCGCTGCACGGCCCGAGCATCATGCCGGGCGGTTCGAAGGAGTCGTACGGGTCGCTGGGCCCGATGCTGGAGAAGATCTCCGCGAAGGCGGAGGACGGCGCGCCGTGCGTGACGCACGTGGGCCCCGACGGCGCCGGGCACTTCGTGAAGATGGTCCACAACGGCATCGAGTACGCCGACATGCAGCTGATCGGCGAGGCGTACCAGCTGCTGCGCGACGTCGCCGGGTACTCCCCCGCGCAGATCGCGGACATCTTCCGCACCTGGAACACCGGCCGGCTGGACTCGTACCTGATCGAGATCACCGCCGAGGTGCTGTCCCACGTGGACGCGGCCACCGGCAAACCGTTCGTGGACGTCGTGGTGGACCAGGCCGAGCAGAAGGGCACCGGCCGCTGGACGGTGCAGATCGCGCTGGACCTCGGTGTTCCGGTGTCCGGCATCGCCGAGGCGGTCTTCGCCCGCTCGCTGTCCGGCCACGCGCCGCTGCGGGCCGCTTCGCGGGACCTGGCCGGCCCGAAGCCGTCGCCGCTGGGCGAGTCGGAGGCGGCCGCCTTCGCCGACCGGGTGGAGCAGGCGCTGTACGCGTCCAAGATCGTGTCGTACACGCAGGGCTTCCACGAGATCGCCGCGGGCAGCGAGGAGTACGGCTGGGACATCGACCTGGGGGCGGTGGCCTCGATCTGGCGGGGCGGCTGCATCATCCGGGCCGCGTTCCTCGACCGCATCCGCGCGGCGTACGACGCCCGGGCCGACCTGCCGAGCCTGTTGTCGGACGAGACGTTCGCCCGCGAGATCGCCGAGGCGCAGGACGACTGGCGGGAGGTCCTGGTCGCGGCGACCCGGCAGGGCGTGCCGACGCCGGGCTTCGCGGCGGCGCTGGCGTACTACGACGCACTGCGGGCGGAACGGCTGCCGGCGGCGCTGACGCAGGGGCAGCGGGACTTCTTCGGTGCGCACACGTACCGGAGGGTGGACCGGGAGGGCACGTTCCACACGCTGTGGGGCGGGGACCGCACCGAGGTGACCGCGTAGCGCGGCGCGGTTCGACGGGCACGTTCGTCTCGGCCGTACGTCCCGGTACCGCCCCGCGCCCGGGAGGAGCCCGGCGCCCCTCATGGTGCGGGCGCCCGGCCCCTCCCGTGTCTCAGGTGAGCGGAGGCCCCGGCTCCGGGCTCGGTACGGGCTCCGGGCCCGGCGGGATGGGGGAAGGGGACGGCTCCGGTGGGCCGGGGTGGGGCGGCGGCGGGCTCGGGGCGGGCCCCGGTGGGGGTGGCGTGGGCTCCGGGACCGGTTCCGGGGTCGGCACCGGGCTCGGGTACGGATCCGGCGGGGTCGGGCCCGGACCCGGTGTCGGGCCCGGCGGTACCGGGTCGGGATGCGGGTTCGTCATGCTGTCCTCCGGGCAGTCACGGGACGTCGCCTCTGGACTACTCCCCCGCCTACCCGGCGACCGCCCGGCCACTCACCCGACGGCAGCACCGAACGGGTCCGGGCGGGTGGCCGTCGGTACGGTCGCGGGGGCGTTCCCAGGGAGCCGGCCGGGGTGGCACTCGCTCACGGAGGGACGGGCCCGAGTGCGACGGCACGCCGCGAGACGGACGCGGGGGCGCCGCGCGCTCGGACCGGCCCGGGTCGGTGGGCCCGGCTGGGCCGTCGCTCGATCAGAAGCGGTCAGGGTGGGCGCGCAGCCAGTCCTTCGCGGCCGACAGCAGCCGGGGGTCGGCCGGCGGGGCCGCCTCGGGGTGGCGTTCGGCCCACGTCACGACGTACGGGCAGAGCGGGGCCACCGGGACGCCCTCGCGCTCGGCGAGGGCGTACAACGCGCGGGCGAGCGATCCGGCGATGCCCTTGCCCTCGTGGGCGGGCTCGACGATCGTGTGGACGGGGACCAGGGCGCGCTCGGGCGTCTCCAGGACGAAGTACTCGATACGGCCGACGACTTCACCGTCGCCGACGGCCTCCAGGCGGCCCGCCGCCCGGTCGTCGCGGATCCCGGTCTCGCTCACGGGCACGCACGCTCCTGGTCCTCGTCCGGGTCAGGCTCCTACGGCCTGCGGGCTGCGCTGCTGGTCCGAGCCGGGCACCGGCTCGGACGGATCGGCGCCGAGGGACACGATCCGGTTGCCGGCGTCGACGTGCACGATCCGGGGCCGCAGCGCGCGCGCCTCCGCGTCGGTGACCTGGGCGTAGCTGATGATGATCACGAGGTCGCCGGGGTGCACGAGGTGGGCCGCGGCCCCGTTGATCCCGATGACCCCGGACCCGCGCTCACCCTCGATGACGTACGTCTCCAGCCGGGCGCCGTTGGTGACGTCCACGATGTGCACCAGTTCCCCGGGCAACAGGTCGGCGGCGTCGAGAAGATCCGCGTCGATGGTCACCGATCCCACGTAGTGCAGGTCGGCCTGGGTGACGGTGGCTCGGTGGATCTTGGACTTGAACATGGTGCGCAGCATGTCGAACTCCTGAAAGACGGCTCCCTGCCTGCTTTGTGCAGGTCAAGGGCGGTCTTCACTGTACACCGGCACGTGTCGGAGCCGATGTTCGCGACCACGCCGACATGGCCCGCGCCATCGCCTCCTTATGGCTTCTCGTCACCTCGTCGTCCGCCCTTCGTCACGCGAGCCATGCGGACTCCTTGTGACGTATGCGTGGGGAGACGTCCGAGTGGCCCGCGACAGCCGGCGTGCCCGTGGTGCCGGGTACCGCCGAGTGCCCCAGGTGCCGGTGCACGAAGTGGATGGCCATCGCGCCCTCGCCGGCCGCGGAGGCCACCCGCTTCACCGAGCCGCCGCGGACGTCCCCTACCGCGAAGACCCCGGGCAGGCTGGACTCCAGCGTCATGCACGAGCGCCCGCGGCCGTGCCACACCTCGGGGCAGGCGCAGGCTTCCTGGGCCTCCGGCCCGGTGAGGACGAAGCCGCGGGAGTCGAGGGCGATGGTGCCGGCGAGCCACTCGGTGTGAGGTTCGGCGCCGGTGAAGACGAACAGGCTCCGTACCGCGAGCCGGCGGTGCCCGCCCGTGCGGTTGTCGACCACGTCGAGTTCCTTGAGCACTTCCTGGCCGATGACCTCGGTGACCTCGGTGTGCAGCATGACCTCCACCCGTGGATGGCGCTCGACCTGGTCGACCAGGTAGCGGGACATGTTGGCCTCGAGGCTGGCTCCTCGGACCAGCAGGTGCACCTTCGGCGCGTACCCGGCGAGGAACAGCACCGCCTGGCCCGCCGAGTTGCCTCCGCCGACGACGGCCACCGGGTCGGTGCGGCACCGCTGGGCCTCGTAGACGGTCGCCGAGTAGTGCACGCTCGTTCCCTCCAGGCGTTCGATGCCGGGCACCTGGAGCCGGCGGTAGCGGGCACCCATGGCCAGGACGACGGCGCGAGCGGCGATCTCGCTGCCGTCGGCGAACGCCACGACATAGTGGTCGTCGTCCTTGCGGTGGAGACCGGTCGCCTCCAGTGGAAGGCTGATCCCGGCGCCGAACTTCTCGGCCTGGAGCACAGCGCGTTCGGTGAGTTCGGCGCCGGAGATGCCGGAGGGGAAGCCGAGCAGATTCTCGATGCGGGACGACGTGCCGGCCTGGCCGCCGGCGGCCATCGCCTCCACCACCGTGGTGCTCAGACCCTCGGAGGCGGCGTACACCGCGGCAGCGAGGCCGGCGGGTCCGGAGCCCACGATGAGGACGTCGCCGTGACGGTTTCCGGCGGGCAGTGACGGCAGGCCGATGAGCCGGGCCAGTTCCGCGTTGCTGGGGTTGCGCAACAGGGTGGTGTCCCGCCAGATGACCAGTGGTGTCTCCGCCGGGCCTACGCCGAAGCGGCGCAGCAGCTCCTCGGCCTCCTCGTCGGTCTCCAGGTCGATCCAGCGGTGCGGCAGCCGGTTGCGGACGGCGAATTCGCGCAGCCGTCTGGTGTCGGGCGAGTAGCGCGAGCCGATGATGCGGAAGCCGGCGCCCTGTCCGACGAGCAGCGCGCGGCGGCACAGACAGGCGCGCAGCACGACGTCGCCGATGGCGGAGTCCTGGGACACCAGGCGGCGCAGCTGGTCCAAGGAGACGACGAGGACCTCGCCGGGCTCCCTGGCGACGGCGGTGTAGAAGGCCACTTGTCCGTACAGCAGGCCGAGTTCGCCGATGAAACGACCGGGGCCGTGCACGCGCAGCACGTGCTCCTCGGCAGTGCCGTGGTCCTCGACGACGGCGACGGTACCGCTGAGGACGACGAAGAACGTCTCGCAGCGCTCCCCCTCCCGGATCAGCACGTCGTTCGCAGCCGTGGTCCGGCGTTGCCCGTGCTCCGCCAGACGTGCTATCTGGTCCTCCGTGAGGCGCGGGTACGCGCCGTAGACGTCCGGGGTCTCCCGGAAGGCGGCCTCGTCCGGTTCCGCGCCCGGCAGCGACTGGTCGCCGGACATCAGACGAACGCCTCGTGAACGAAGCACCAGCGCCATTCCTCGCCGGGCTGGAAGGACTGCACGATCGGATGGGCGACGGCAGCCGCGTGCTTGCGCGCGTGCTCGTTCGGCGAGGAGTCGCAGCAGCCCACGTGCCCGCAGGTCAGGCAGAGCCTCAGGTGGACCCACGGGGAGCCGAGCATCAGACACTCCTGACACCCTTCTGGGGTCAGCGGCTGGACCGGCCGGACAAGCGCGAGGTGGGGGTCTGCGTGCAGGGTCATCCGGATCACCCTTTCCGGGTGGTGATCGACTGTTCCACCCACTGGCGCAGAGCGGGGGCGGGCGCCGCCCCCGCCTGCCGGGCGACCGTCTCGCCCCGGTCGAGGATCAGCAGTGTCGGTACGGCCTGGACCTCGAAACGCCGCGACAGCAGCGGGTTCTTGTCGACGTCGACCTTGACGAGCTTGATCCGGCCGGCGAGATCGGTGGCGACCTTCTCCAGTGCGGGGCTGACCATGCGGCAGGGGCCGCACCAGGTGGCCCACAGGTCGACCACGACGGGGACGTCGGCCCGCTCGGCGACCTCGGTGAAGTCGCCGTCGCCCGCGTCCACCATCCACGGCAGGGGCCGCTTGCAGTGGCCGCACCGGGGGCGGCCCTCCGCGGCCACGGGCACCCGGTTGGTGCGCCCGCAGTGGGGGCAACTGACGGTCGTCGCCTGCATCGTGCTCATGCCGCCCGCGCTCCTTTCACGTCCTCGGGCCGGTCGTAGGTGACCACCAGCTCTCCGTGTTCGGCGTCGACGCGGACCGTCGCGCCGTCCTGGACGTCACCGCGCAGCAGGGCGCGCCCGACCATCGTCTCGACCGCGTGGGAGATGTAGCGGCGCAGCGGCCGGGCACCGTACACCGGGTCGTAGCCCTGGTGGGCGATCAACTCCCGGGCGGCGTCGGTGAGTTCGACGGTGATGCGGCGTTCGGCGAGCCGGCGGCGCAGCTCGTCGAACTGCAGCTCCACGATCCGCTCGATCTGCCGTTCGCCGAGCGGCTTGAACAGCACGATGTCGTCGACGCGATTGAGGAACTCCGGGCGGAAGTGCCCGCGCAGCTCGCCCATCACCAGGGCGCGGGCGTCCGGCTTGATCTCGCCCTCGGCGGTGGCGCCGTCGAGGAGATGCTCGGAGCCGATGTTCGACGTCATGATGATCACGGTGTTGCGGAAGTCGACGGTGCGGCCCTGGGAGTCGGTGATGCGGCCGTCGTCGAGGACCTGCAGCAGGGTGTTGAAGACATCGGTGTGCGCCTTCTCGATCTCGTCGAACAGCACGACCGAGTACGGCTTGCGGCGTACGGCCTCGGTGAGCTGGCCGCCTTCCTCGTAGCCGACGTATCCGGGTGGTGCGCCCATGAGCCGGCTGACGGTGTGCCGCTCCTGGTACTCACTCATGTCGAGGCGGACCATGTTCTCCTCGGAGTCGAACAGGGCCGCCGCGAGGGTCTTGGCCAGCTCGGTCTTCCCGACGCCGGTGGGGCCGAGGAAGATGAACGAGCCGATGGGGCGGCGCGGGTCGCGGATGCCGGAGCGGGCGCGGATGATGGCGTCGGCGACGAGTCTGACGGCCTCGTCCTGGCCGATGACGCGCTCGCGCAGGATCTCGTCGAGGCGCAGCAGCTTCTCGCGTTCGCCCTCCTGGAGACGGGCGACGGGGATGCCGGTCCAGGCGGCGACGATCTCGGCGATCTCCTCCTCGGTGACGACCTCGCGCAGCAGCCGGTTCTGCCCTTGTTTGGCGGCGAGTTGCTCCTCCTCGGCCTTCAGCCGGCGCTCCAGGTCCCGGAGGCGGCCGTAGCGGAGTTCGGCGGCGCGGTTGAGGTCGTAGGCGCGTTCGGCCTCCTCCGCCTCGTGGCGGACCTGCTCCAGTTCCTGGCGTAGTTCCTGCACGCGGCGGATGGCCTGCCGTTCTGCCTCCCACTGGGCGTGTTTGGCGTCTGCCTCGCCGCGCAGGTCGGCCAGTTCCTTGCGCAGTTCCTCCAGACGAGTTCTGCTGGCGGCGTCGGTCTCCTTGGACAGGGCCGCCTCCTCGATCTCCAGGCGGGTGACGCGGCGGGTGATCTCGTCGAGTTCGGCGGGCATCGAGTCGATCTCGGTACGCAGCCGGGCGCACGCCTCGTCGACGAGGTCGATGGCCTTGTCGGGCAGGAACCGGTCGGTGATGTAGCGGTGGCTGAGGGTGGCCGCGGAGACCAGTGCGGTGTCCTGGATCTTCACGCCGTGGAAGACCTCGAGGCGTTCGCGCAGTCCGCGCAGGATGGAGATGGTGTCCTCCACGCTCGGCTCGTCGACCAGGACCTGCTGGAAGCGGCGTTCGAGGGCGGCGTCCTTCTCGATGTGCTTGCGGTACTCGTCGAGGGTGGTGGCGCCGATCATGTGGAGTTCGCCGCGGGCGAGCATCGGCTTGAGCATGTTGCCCGCGTCCATGGCGCCTTCGGCGGCGCCCGCGCCGACGACGGTGTGGAGTTCGTCGACGAAGAGCAGGATGCGTCCCTGGGCGGCCTTCACCTCGGCCAGTACGGCCTTGAGGCGTTCCTCGAACTCGCCGCGGTACTTGGCGCCGGCGACCAGGGAGCCCATGTCGAGAGCGAACACCGTCTTGTCGCGCAGGCCCTCGGGGACGTCGCCGCGAACGATGCGCTGGGCCAGGCCCTCGACGATGGCGGTCTTGCCGACACCGGGATCGCCGATGAGGACGGGGTTGTTCTTGGTCTTGCGGCTGAGGATCTGGGTGACGCGACGGATCTCCGCATCACGGCCGATGACCGGGTCCAGCCGCCCGGACCGAGCCTCGAGGACCAGGTCGCGGCCGTATTTCTCCAGAGCCTCGTAGGCCACTTCGGGGTTGGCGGAGGTGACGCGCTGGTTGCCGCGGACCTGGGTGAGCGCGCTCAGGAACGATTCCCGGGTCACGCCGTGCTCCTTGAGCAGGCGTCCGGCGGCGGTCGCCGAGCCCTCCTCGGCCAGGGCGAGCAGGAGGTGCTCCACGGACACGTACTCGTCCTTGAGGCGCCCGGCCTCCCGCTCGGCGGCATCGAGCAGGCGAGAGAGGCGCTGAGTGACGAAGACCTGGCCGGGTGCCGCGCCGGGACCGGTGACCTTCGGGCGGCGGGAGAGCTCCTCGCGCACGGCCGCGCGCAGCTCCTTCGGCTCGGTGCCGGCCTGTTGCAGCAACCGCGGGATCAGACCGTCCTCCTGATCGAGAAGCGCGAGCAGCAGGTGTTCCCCGTCGACCTCGGTCTGCCCCATGCCGACGGCCGCGCTCTGGGCCTCGTGAAGGGCTTCCTGGGACTTCTGGGTGAGACGGTTCATGTCCATGGGGGTGTTTCACTCCTCGTGCCGCGGCCGCGCAGGGCGGCTTCGAGCAGGCTGATGCGGTCGAGCAGGTCGAGCACCAGCCCGATGGATGCGTAGTTGAGGCAGAGTCCGGTGCGCAGCCGCTGGATACGGGCGAGAACCGCCGGGGCCGTGGGACTGAACACCAGTCGCCCCGCAGAGTCGCGTTCCGCGTCGACCAGACCGAGGGCGACGAACCGGCGGATCAGATCGGGGTGGAGGCCCGAACGAAGGGCCACGGCGGCCAGGGAGAGCCTGGGGACGGGTACGAGCGCGTACCGGACAGCCGTCGAGGCGGTGATGTCGGCGCCCGTTCGTACCGGACGGGCGCCCACGCCGGCCCGGCCGATGCCTCCCGCTCCCGCGGGTCGGTCGTTCATCGCGTCCTCCTGGGGTCGAACGAGGAAGTGGCGGCGAGTTCCTCGAACAGTTCGCGCTCCCGGTCGCCGAGGGCGGGAGGCACCATGACGCGAAGTTCGGCGTACAGGTCGCCGTTCGCGCCCCGCGGGTTCGGCATGCCCTCGCCGCGCAGCCGCAGCCGACGGCCGCTGGACGAGCCCGCGGGCACCGTGACCTTCGCCGTGCCGCCGCCGGGCGTGGGCACCGGCACGGTCGCACCCAGGGCCGCCTCCCACGGGGCGACCGGGAGCTGGACGTGCACGTCACGGCCGTCCAGCCGGAACCGGGGGTGGGGCTGGACGCGCACCCGCAGGTACAGGTCGCCCGCGCCGGCGTCACCACTGCCCCGGCCACCCTCGCCCGCCAGCCGGATGCGCTGCCCGTCGGTGACGCCCGGCGGCACGTCGACCTCGTACCGCCTCGGCTGCCCGCTGGGGCCGGCGAGTGTGACGGTGCGACGGCCGCCTCGGTACGCCTCCTCGACGGTGAACGGCAGTTCCGCCTCCTGGTCCGCCCCGGGGACGCCGCCTCGGGCGGCGCCGGCTCCGAACATGGAGCCGAGCAGATCCTCGATGTCGATGCCCTCCGCTCCGAAGTCGTCGCCGAAGCCGGTGGAGTACCGGACACGAGGGCCGCCCGCGCCCGCGGTCCTCCGAGCGCGGAAGCCGCCGCCCGCTCCGGCGGCGACCCGTTCGTCGAAGTCCTCGGGGATCTTGCGGAAGTCCTCGCCGAAGCGGTCGTAGCGGGCCCGGGTCCTGGGATCGGACAGGACGCTGTATGCCTCGTTGAGGTCTTTGAAGCGCTCCTCCGCCCCGGGGTCCTTGTTGACGTCGGGGTGATACGTGCGGGCGAGTTTGCGGTATGCCTGCTGGATCTCGTCCTGGCCCGCGGTCCGCGACACGCCCAGCACCTCGTAGAAGTCCCGTGCCATGACCGGTCACTCCCGCTTCGCGACCGTCACGGCGGCGGGCCTGAGCTGCCGTTCGCCGTCCCCGTAGCCGGGGCGCAGCACCTCGGCGACGGTGCCCGGCGGGGTGTCGGGGTCCTGGACGACACCGACCACCTCGTGCCGGGCCGGGTCGAAGGGGACGCCGCTCTCCGCGTGCCGCGGGTAGCCGAGCAGTTCGAGGACGTTCACCGCCTGGTCGCGTACGGCCCGGACGCCCTCCACGATCGCACCCGGATCGGCGCCGGCATGGGTCAGGGCGAGTTCGAGGTTGTCGAGGACAGGCAGGAAGGCGGCCGCCGTGCGGGACCGCTCCGCCGCCCGTTCGCGCTCCAGTTCCCTGGCGTGACGCTTGCGAAGGTTGTCGAGGTCGGCGAGCGCGCGCCGCCAGCGGTCCTCCAGTTCCCTGATCGCGGTCGTGTACTCGTCCTCGGCAGGCGCGGGGCCGGCGGCATCGGGTCCCGGTTCGCTGTTCGCCGCTTCGGGCCGGGGCGGGCCCGGTTGGGGCAGATCCCCGCGAGGGCCAGGTCCGGCGCCTTCCGGGACCGGTGCGCCCGGATCCGACGCGGCCCGGTCGGGTTCCTGGGGGTGGATGGGCATGGCGCGCCTCAGCCCTTGTCGAAATCGGCGTCGATGACATCATCGTCACCGCCACCGTCACTCGTGGGACCGCCGGTGGCGGCGTCCTGGCCGGGACCGCCGCCTGTGGCGGTGCCCTGATGTGCCGCCAGTCCGGCGAGCACCTGCTGGAGTTCGGAGGTCAGAGGCCGCACGCGCTCCACGCCTGCCTCTTCCTTGACCGCCGCCCGGGCGTCGGAGACGAGCATCTCGGCGCGTGCCTTCTCGTGCGCGGGCGCCGCGTCGCCCAGTTCGGCGAGGCGCTTCTCGACCTGGTACGCGACGGCGTCGAGTTCGTTGCGGGCGTCAACGGCCTCGCGGAGTGTCTGGTCCTGGCCTCGGTTGCGCTCGGCCTCCTGGACCATGCGTTCGACCTCACCGCGGTCCAGGTTGGAGCTCTCGCTGATGGTGATGCCCTGTTCCTTGCCGGTGTCCCGGTCGCGGGCCTTGACGTTGAGGATGCCGTTGGCGTCGATGTCGAAGGTGACCTCGATCTGTGGTTCGCCCCGCGGCGCCGGCCGGATGTCGGTGAGCTGGAACCGGCCCAGCACCCGGTTGTCGGCGGCCCGCTCGCGTTCGCCCTGGAGGACCACCACATCGACGGCCGGCTGGTTGTCCTCGGCGGTGGAGAAGGTCTCGCTGCGGCGCACCGGGATGGTGGTGTTCCGCTCGATGATCTTCGTCATCACTCCGCCGCGTGTCTCCACGCCCAGCGACAGGGGTGTGACGTCGAGCAGGAGGACGTCCTTGACCTCGCCCTTGAGCACCCCGGCCTGGATCGCGGCGCCCAGGGCCACGACCTCGTCGGGGTTGACGCTCATGTTGGGTTCCTTGCCGCCGGTCAGCCGGCGGACCAGGGTCTGGACGGCGGGAATGCGGGTGGAACCGCCGACGAGGATGACCTCGTCGATGTCGCTCTCGCCGACCTTCGCGTCGGCCATCGCCTGCTGCACCGGTCCCAGACAACGCTCCACCAGGTCGCCGGTGATCTGCTCGAAGGTGGACCGCATGATCGAGTCGGTGAGGTGCTTGGGGCCCGAGGCGTCGGCGGTGATGAACGGCAGGCTGACCTGCGTCTGCGTCACCGAGCTGAGCTCGGTCTTGGCCTTCTCCGCCGCCTCGAAAAGTCGTTGCAGCGCCTGCGGGTCCTTGCGCAGGTCGATGCCGTTCTCCTTCTGGAAGTCGTCCGCGAGGTAGTCCACCAGACGCCGGTCGAAGTCGTCGCCGCCCAGGTGGCTGTCACCGGCGGTGGAGCGCACCTCCACCACGCCGTCGCCGACGTCGAGGATGCTCACGTCGAAGGTGCCGCCGCCCAGGTCGAAGACGAGAACGGTCTCGTGCTCCTTCTTGTCCATGCCGTACGCGAGGGCGGCCGCCGTCGGTTCGTTGATGATCCGCAGCACCTCAAGACCGGCGATCCGTCCGGCGTCTTTGGTGGCGGTACGCTGGGCGTCGTTGAAGTAGGCGGGCACCGTGATGACCGCCTCCGTGACCCGCTCCCCCAGCTGCCTGGACGCGTCGTCGGCGAGTTTGCGCAGCACCTGTGCACTGATCTCCTCAGGCGCGTACAGCTTGTCGCGCACCTTGAAGCGGGCCGCCCCGCCGTCGCCCTCGACGACGTCGTACGCCACCGCCCTGGCCTCGTCGGAGATCTCGTCGAAGTGCCGGCCGATGAACCGCTTGGCCGAGTAGATGGTGCCCTTGGGGTTGAGGATCGCCTGGCGCCGGGCCAGCTGGCCCACCAGACGTTCCCCGGTGTCGGTGAAGGCCACCACGGACGGTGTCGTGCGGTTGCCCTCGCTGTTGGGCACGACGGACGGCTCGCCGCCCTCCCACACGGCGATCACCGAGTTGGTGGTGCCCAGGTCGATGCCCACTGCCTTGGCCATGAGGAACTCCTCCCGGTGCAGCGCCTGCGTCGACTCTCCGGATCACGTTCGTTCAGACAGAGGTGGGACTCCGCCGGTTTCCCGCCGGTGCGCACGGAGGGTCTCGAGCACCCCCAGGGTGACGAACCGGGTGGCTCCACGCCTGCGCCTGACGAGTCAGGAATGCACGGGTCCGGTCGCCCCACGAGTACGAGAGAAAGAACCCGTACGCCTCGGGTAGCCGGCCCGGGACCGGGTACGCGAAAGCCGCTCACCTCCGAAGGACGGAGCGATCTCCCATGGTCGGCAGTCGGGCGTACAGCCCGTACCACCGCTACCCCGACCGGAAGGGCAGCCTTGCGCGGGGCAGCGCCGGGCGGCGCCCCACGGCGACGCCCAGGCGGCCCCGCCCGCCCGCTCGCACCCCAGCCGCCCATGCCCTCCTCGAACTGGTCGCGCTCTCCCGCGCCCAGTTCGACGCCCCGGACGAAGGCGAGATCCTGCGCCTTGCCAGGGATCACATGGTCGCCGCGGGGCCCTTCAGCGCCGAGGCCGGATACCTCAAGGTGGGCGGCGATCTGGTCGCCAGCCCGTGGAACGGGCGAACGCATGCCTCGGCCGTGGGCCGCAGGGTGCGGGAGCTGGCCGGGCAGGACGGCAAGGTGACCGTAGCCGGCAGGCCCTGGGGCCGGGCTCTGGGGCTGCGCGGCCCTCGGGTACTCCACGGCTACCTCGTGGTCACGTCCCGCTCCCTGCCCACCAAGGCCGAGCGGTCCCTGCTCTCCATGCTCGTCCGGCACACCGCCGCTGCGCTGTCGGTCGCCTGCGCACACCGCCGCCAACGCGAGGACGCGCTGGAGCTGCACCGGCTGAGGGAGGAACGCACGGCCCTCCAGCGGAAGCTGATCTCCGTGATGGCTGAGCTGGGCTACGAGCGAGCCGTTCACGCTCTCATGGCCGACGTCGTTGCCTCGGGTGGCGGCGAGGAAGCTGTCACCCGCGCACTGCACGGGCTCACAGGACTTCCCGCGCTGGTCGAGGACCGCTTCGGCCGGCTGCGGTGCTGGACCGGCCCCGGCCGCCCCGTCCCCTATCCCGAACCGGACCCCGTGCGCCAGGACGACATGCTGCACGCCGTCGCCCGTCAGGCCGGACCGGTGCGGATAAGGGACCGGTTGATCACCCTGATCCGCCCGCACGGCGAGATCCTGGGTGTGCTGGCCCTGGTCGACACCCGGGACGAGGCCGACGAGCACACCGTCCTCGCGCTTGGACACGCCGCCGCGTCGCTCGCCCTGGAGCTGACGCACCTGCGCAATCTGGCCGAAGTGGAGCTGAGGCTGCACCGCGAGCTGGCCGACGACCTCCTGGCGGGGACGGACGAGCCGAGCGCCTACGCCCGGTCCGAGGCGGTCGGGCACGACCTGCACGGCAGCCACTACATCGTCGTGGTGCAGTGGTCGAACCGGGCTGCGGACGATTCCTTCGCGCGGACCGTGGGCCGGGCGGCCGCTGCGGTGGGCATGCGCTCGCTGCTGACCCGCCGCTCCGACCACGTCGTCCTCATCACTGGCGACAGGCCGCACGCTCGCGCGTTGTACGAGGCGCTCGCCCGAGAGAACGGGACACGGTCCGGGACGATCGGGGTGAGCGCTCCGTGCGACTACGTGGACGACATCCCCCACCACTACCAGGAGGCGCAGCGCGCCCTGGACGTGCGCCGCCACTCCCGCGAGCGCTACGGCACGTCGTTCTTCGACGAGCTCGGTCTCTATCGCATCCTGGGACCCGGCAGCGGTCACCGGGAACTGGAGACGTTCGTCCAGGAGTGGCTCGGACAGCTCATCGACTACGACTCCCGGCACCACGCGACCATGGTGGAGACCCTCTCCCGGTACTTCGACTGCGGCGGCAACTACGACGAGACCGCCGACTCCCTCGCGATCCACCGCAGCACGCTGCGCTATCGGCTCCAGCGCATCCGCGACATCAGCGGCCACGACCTCGCGAACGTCGAGGACCGGCTGAACCTCCAGGTGGCGACCCGAGTGTGGAAGATCGTGCTGGGCGGACCCGGCTGATGCCTCACTGGATCCGGGCCGCGGCCCGGGGGTCACAGGGCGATGACGTGGAGGTCGACCAGCTCGAGCAGCGCTCGCAGAGCCGAGCTGGGCCGCCGGGTCGACGACGTGCCGAGATGCATGCTCCAGCGGAGCGTGGCGTCGTGGACGTCCAGGACGTGCAGGCCGGGGGTGCGGGCAACGGCGAACGCGGGCAGGAAGGCGATGCCCAGTCCGTGCCGGACCAGTGCCGCCCCCATGTCGATGTCGGGCACTTCCAGTGCCACCCGGCGTACGACGCCCTCCGCCGCGAACGCCCGGTCCACCACCTCGCGGTTGCCGTAGCCCGGCGGAAAGTCCACGAAGGGCTCCCCCGCGAGGTCCGCAAGTGCCACTTTTCCCCGCTGCGCGAGCGGATGGGCGGCGTTCACCGCCAGGACGAGCGGCACGGTGGCCAGCTCCCGTGCGTCGATCCCGGCGGGCTTGCGTTCGGGCAGCGACAGGAAGGCCGCGTCCAGGTCCCCGCTGAGCAGCGCGTGTGCCAGTCCCGCCGAGCCGGCCGTGGCCAGCCGCAGCCGGACGTCGATCGCCGGATGCCGCGCGTGCAGCTGCCCGAGGAGCGCGGGCAGGTCCACCACCTCCACCGAGGCCATGGCGCCCACGTTCACCGTGCCGCGCAGCGTGTCCTGTGCGGCGCGCACCGCGTCCTGAGCGGCCTGGGCGGCGTTCAAGGTGGCCCGGGCCTCCGGCAGCAACGCGGCGCCCGCCCCGGTGAGCCGGACCTGCTGCGAAGTGCGCTCGAACAGCGCGCAGCCGAGTTCCCGCTCCAGGGAGCGGATCGCGGCGGACACCCCGGACTGCACCACGTGCAGCCGACGGGCGGCACGCGTGAAGCTCAGCTCCTCGGCGACCGCGATGAAGTGCTCCAGCTGACGTAGCTCCACACCAGAAGTATCACTCGCCTTGCTGGAGCCGAGCAAAGACAGTCGTTGGCGCTGATTCTCGCTGGTGAGGAGGATGGAGAAACGCCATCCGCTTCCGCCCGAGGAGGGGTACTCCTGCCTGCCGTACCGACGCCGTTGAGCCGTGCCACGGCCGACGCTCCCGACCACGCGACCCACCGAATCCCCGCGCCCCCTCCCGGCGACCTGCCGCCCCGCGCCCCCGCCCGGCGCCGCGCCTCGCACGCGACCGGCTTCTGGATCGTGGCGGTGGCCTACACGGTGCTGATGGCCTTCGGTACCGTGCCGACTCCGCTGTGGCCGCTGTACGAGGCCCGGGACCACTTCGGTGCGACCACGGTCACGGTGGCGTACGCCTCGATGGTCGTGGGCGCGGCAGCCGCCTTCCTCGGGCTGGGACACCTGTCGGACCGGCTCGGCCGGCGGCGCATCATCGTCCCGGCGCTGCTGGTCGGCATCGTCGCGTCGGTCGTACTGATGGCGTGGCGGGATCTGCCGGGGCTGATAGCGGGCAGGATCCTGAACGGTGTCGGACTGGGGCTGATGGCCTCGACCGCGACGACGTACCTGCACGACCTCCACCACGAGGCGCGTCCGGAACGGACCGGTTCCGTGCTGCCCGGCATCGTGGCCACCGCCGCCAACCTCGGCGGCCTGGCCTCAGGGCCCCTGGTCGCCGGAGCCGCCGCCGAGTGGCTTCCCGCACCCCTGATCACCACCCAGGCGATCTTCACGCTCGCCCTGGCCATGTGCCTGGCGCTGGTGCTGTGCACCCCGGAGACCGTGGACCTGGAGTTGCCCGCGGCCCAACCGCCCAGCAGGTTCGTCCTGCGCCCCGGCGGCCGGCGGGCGTTCGGGGCGGCCGGCGCGCTGGGCGCCTTCGCCTTCGCGATCCTCGGCCTGATCTCCTCCCTGGGGGCGAGCGTGCTCCACGGCAAGCTGCACACCGACTCGCACGTCATGGTCGGCCTCGCGGCCTTCCTCATGTTCGGTTCCGCAGCGGCCGCCCAGCTGGTGCTGGGCCGCCTCCCACTGCCCCGGGTCCTGACCGTGGGGGCAGTGGTCTTTCCGGTCGGGTTGGTCCTGTGCGCCGTCGCCCTCCACCGTCCGGCACTCTGGCTCTACCTGGTCGCCGTGTCCGTGTCGGGAGCCGGCTCCGGGCTGCTGTTCAAGGGAGGCGTCGAACGTGCCGTCTCAGTGGCCGAGCCCGCCTCACGCGCAGGGGTCCTCGCGGTGTTCTTCGTCATCGCGTACCTGGGAATGGGCCTGCCCTCCGTCCTGTTCGGCATCGCCCTGCGGCACGTCGCCGTGCAGACCGCGATGATCGGCTTCGCGGCGGTCCTCTCCTGCGGCGCCGTCGTGTCAGTGGTCGTCGCGTTGCGCGACCGCGCACCCGGTCCCGGCAAGCTCTCGGCGAAGTCCGCGCGCCTCTCCTGACCTCGCACTCCGGCGCATCGACACCTGTCGTCCGGGAGGCGCGGACCTGGGCACCCGGTGCGGGCGCGCGTGACGCGGATCCGCGGTTCCGGGGTCTCGACCCCGGCGCGCCACTGGCCAGCTCTTCCTCGTCAGCAAGGTGCTGCCCGGCCACGCCGACCGGAAAGGCACCGTCGCCGCCTGCGAGGGCAGCCTGCGGCGGCTCCGTAGGGAAGCGGGATTCACCGACCTGACGGAGGCGGAGAAGATCCGTCACTGGGGCGTGAGCAATCTGGACGTCACCGACATGGCCGGACTGACCACCCTCCCCAACAGCGAGGGCCACGGCCTCCGCGGACATG
Organism: Streptomyces sp. NPDC031445; assembly: GCF_055581365.1. Taxonomy (NCBI): domain Bacteria; kingdom Bacillati; phylum Actinomycetota; class Actinomycetes; order Kitasatosporales; family Streptomycetaceae; genus Streptomyces; species Streptomyces sp. NPDC031445. Next base: position 1,186,720 of record NZ_JBVIJO010000001.1, on the reverse strand, counting down.
AGCGCCTGGCGCCCTGTGCGCCCCGGGTCCCGGGTGTCCGGCTGGGTGCCCGGCCGAGGGATGCCTGCGCGCTTCGTGCTGCTCTGCCAGGGGAAGAGGGGGCGCCCTTTTTCGGCCTGGAGTGCGGAGGCGCTCAGCAGGGGGGCTCTGCGAATCTCGACCGGGTAACAGCCGACAGCGGCGCGGGGCGGGAGCGAACGGCGCCGTCCGTTCCCGGTGAGGAGGCGAGAGGCATGACCGTGATGGGTGTGTCGAAGTTCGAGAGGTTCTTCCGCGCCGCCGCGAGCCTCGACGTGGACAGGAACGACCTGAAGCGGTACGGCGATTTCGTCGACGCCAAGCTCTACGACCTCCTGGTCGTCGGCGAGGCGTCGGCCAAGGCCAACGGCAGGGACACCGTCGAACCGTGGGATCTACCGATCACCAAGGGCCTCCAGGAGAGCATCCACCGGTTCCGGCGGCTCGACGAGGAGGTCGAGCTGCAGCCGATCCTGGAACAGCTTGCCGCACACCCTCCCCTCGACAGGACACCCACCCAGGAGGCCGAAGAGCGCTACCCCGAGATCATCGGCGGTCTCAGCGTCGCTCTCGCCGAGACGTTCAAAATCATGTATCCGGATGTCAAGAACCCGCAGACCAGTCACTGGGAAGGCGTGACAGCGGTGTTCGACCGGCTGCTGTAGCAGTCGCTCCCCGGTGCACGGCGCCCGCGACGAAGGTCGTCCTCACTCGGACGGCATCGCCGGGTGTTCCGACCGCTCGCGTCCCTGGAAACAGCGACTCGTGAAGGGAGCCGTACCATGACACGGGAACTCCGGGGGATGCGGGTGGGGATTCTGGCCACCGACGGCGTCGAGCGCGTGGAACTCGACCAGCCGCGCGGAGCGCTGCAGGGCGCAGGGGCGAAGACCGAGATCGTCTCGCTCCACCACGGCGAGATCCAGGCCCGCCAGTTCGACCTCGACGCGGCCGGAACCTTCCCCGTCGACCGCCTGGTCGCCGACGCCTCCGTCGACGACTACCACGCCCTGCTCCTGCCCGGTGGCACCATGAACCCGGACCAACTGCGCATGGACCGCGACGCGGTGCGGTTCGTCAAGGACTTCATGGCCAGCGGGAAACCGGTCGCATCGATCTGCCACGGCCCGTGGACCCTGGCGGAAGCCGACGCCGTGCGCGGCCGCCGCCTGACATCCTGGCCCAGCATCCGCACCGACCTTCGCAACGCCGGCGCGGAGGTCGTCGCCGACCAGGAGGTGGTCGTCGACGGGCAGTTGGTCACCAGCCGCGGTCCGGCCGACCTGCCCGCTTTCTGCGCCGCCGTCGTGGAGCAGTTCGCCCGGGCGCATCACCCCATGCCCGGCTGACCCGGCGCCCAACGGCCCCGAGGGGACGCCTCGAGGGCGATGTCCGCGACAAGCCGGAACGCGGCATGGCGACGCGCGCGACCCCGCGCCCCGGAGCCGGCTGACCGGTACCCAGCTCCTCGCGCTGTCGTCAGGAGCGCGCGAGCCGGGCCGCGAGATAGGGTGCGGTGGCACTGCGGCGGCCCTTCGCCACCTTGGCCGGTGAGCCCGCCGCGACGACCCGCCCGCCCGCGTCGCCGCCGCCCGGACCGAGGTCGATGACCCAGTCGGCGGTGGCGATCGTGTCCAGGTCGTGCTCGACGAGGACGACCGTGTTGCCGGCGTCGACGAGCCGGTGCAGCTGTCGCAGCAGCAGCGCGATGTCGGAGGGATGCAGCCCCGCCGTCGGCTCGTCGAGCAGGTACAGCGCGTGCCCGCGCCGGGCCCGCTGCAGTTCGGTCGCCAGTTTGATGCGCTGCGCCTCGCCGCCGCTGAGTTCCGTCGCGGGCTGGCCCAGCCGCAGATACCCCAGTCCCACCTCGCGCAACGTCTCCAGACTGCGGGAGGCGGCCGGGACGGCGGACAGGAACTCGGCGGCGGCGTCGACGGACAGTGCCAGTACTTCCGCGATGTTCCTGTCCCGATAGGTCACTTCCTGTGTCTCGGCGTTGTACCGGGCGCCTTCGCAGGTCGGGCACGGCGCGTAGGTGCCCGGCAGGAACAGCAGTTCCACCGCGACGAACCCTTCGCCCTGACAGGTCTCGCACCGCCCTTCGGGCACGTTGAAGGAGAACCGCCCGGCCGAGTAGCCGCGCGCCCTGGCCTCGTCCGTCGCCGCGTACAGCTTGCGCACCGCGTCGAACATCCCGGTGTACGTGGCCAGGTTGGACCGGGGGGTTCGGCCGATGGGCCGTTGGTCGACCCGGACCAGCCGGTCGAACGACTCGACCCCCGACGCGTCCTGGACGTCGACCTCCAACCGCGCCTCGTCGGGCTCCTCGGGGACGAGTCCGAGGTGGCCGCGGACGACCTCGGCGAGCACCTGCGTCACCAGCGTGGACTTCCCGGAACCGGACACGCCCGTCACCGCCGTCAGTACGCAGAGCGGTACGTCCACGGACACGTCGTGCAGATTGTGGCGGGAGACGCCGCGCAGGTGCAGCCAGCCGTGCGGTGTGCGCGGGTGGTGAACGAGCGGCCGGGCGCGCCCGAACAGGTACTGGCTCGTGGCCGACTCCCCGACCCGCTCAAGGCCGGCGACCGGGCCGCTGTACAGCACGCGTCCGCCGCCCTCGCCCGCACCGGGGCCGATGTCGACCACCCAGTCCGCCCGCCGTACGACGTCCATGTCGTGCTCCACGACGAACAGCGAGTTGCCCGCCGTCTTGAGGCGGTCCAGCACCTCCAGCAGCGGTTCCGCGTCAGCCGGGTGCAGGCCCGCGGAGGGTTCGTCGAGGACGTAGACGACGCCGAACAGCCCCGAGCGCAGCTGGGTGGCGATCCGCAGGCGCTGCGCCTCGCCCGGCGACAGGGTCGTCGAACGGCGCCCCAGGCCGAGATATCCCAGGCCCAGGTCGAGCAGCACCTCGACCCGCGCGACCAGATCACCGCAGATGCGGACCGCGACCTCGGTCGTCTCCCCGGATCGGGCGGTCGACGTGGTGGCGTCGGCCTCGGACCGCCCCGCCACAGGCCGCAGCAGCGCCACGACCTCGGTGAGCGGCATGGCGTTGATCTCGGCGATGGAGCGCCCGGCGAAGGTCACGGCGAGCGCTTCGGGCCGCAGTCCGCTGCCGTGGCAGGCGGGGCAGGGCACACTCCTGACGAACCGGAGCGCCCGTTCGCGCATCTTCTCGCTCTTGGAGTCGGCGAGGACGTGCATGACGTGCTTGCGGGCGCTCCAGAACTTGCCCTGGTAGCCGTAGTCGACGCGGCCCTCCTCCGGCTCGACGTACACGGAGGGCTGCTCGTCCGTGTACAGCAGCCAGTCCCGGTCCTTCTTCCTGAGCCGGCGCCACGGCCGGTCGATGTCGATCCCCAGGCCGCTCACGACACTGCGCAGGTTGGCGCCCTGCCAGGCGCCCGGCCAGGCGGCGATCGCCCCTTCGCGGACGCTCAGCGAGGGATCCGGGACGAGCAGATCCTCGGCGACGTCGTGCACGACACCCAGTCCGTGGCACTCCGGGCAGGCGCCGGCCGCGGTGTTGGGGGAGAACGACTCGGCTTCCAGCCGTGCGGCCCCGGGCGGATAGGTGCCGGCGCGGGAGTACAGCATGCGCAGCAGATTGGACAGCGTGGTGAGGGTGCCGACCGTCGAGCGCGAGCTGGGCGACCCGCGTCGCTGCTGCAGGGCCACGGCCGGTGGCAGTCCGGTGATCTCCTGCACGTGCGGTGCGCCGACCTGTTGCAGCAGTCTTCGGGCATACGGTGCCACGGACTCGAAGTAGCGCCGCTGGGCCTCCGCGTAGAGCGTGCCGAACGCGAGCGAGGACTTGCCCGAGCCGGAGACGCCGGTGAAGGCGACCATCGCGTCCCGCGGAACGTCGACATCGATGTTCCGCAGGTTGTTCTCACCGGCGCCCCTTACCCGCACGAAGGAGTCGGTCGCGTCCTTGTCCACCGTTCCTGATTACCTGATCGCGCCGCGAACCGCGCGACAGGCGCCGTCACCGGGCCCCGCTCCCGGGGGACATTCGAGAGTGCTTCACCGTGGAAGAAGCCGTACTCGGTTCGGCGGGCCGCTCCTCACCGTCGGATGCCCCCGCGACCGCACCTGGTCACAGGAACCTGGCCTGAGTTGAATGGTGATCCGCCGCACTGGGAGAGGAGCGGTTTGCCGTGACCGTGTTCTTGATATCGAACGATGCTCGGTTCCTCGGACAATTGGATAGTAGGGAACTGCTGGCAGTCGTCAAGGCTTCGCGCGTGATTCATCGGGCCTCTTGGGTGTCGGCCTCGGCCATGAGCCACGGATCGGGCGTGGACGGCCCCGGGGTCACCCGGCCGCCGGGCTTCCGGGCCGCCGGCCCGACCCGGTGCCGCATGTGCCCCAATGCCATCCTGCGTGAAGTATTGACACTCCTGAGCAGCCCCCTACCATCAACGTCTGTCCGGAGAGTCGTCCAATGGTCGATATATCGAACCAATTGCCGGGGATATCGCGTGCCCGGACGGAACGAAACGGAGGCGGGAACCGGCGGAACGCTCGGCTCCTCATCCGCCGCCGTCCCGCGGTCCCGGTGACGCCAGCCGTGACATCTCCCTGCTCATTCCACGAGGAGGAACCATGTCGTTGATCTCGGGCCGCTTACGGCAGGGCAGAACGCTCGCCGTACTGGCGTCGGGGCTCGCCCTGACCGCGGCCCTGTTCGGGGGCCAGGCATCTGCCGACGGGGCAGGCGCCGTGTCCGCAGGCCAGCACGTCGGCGCCACGGCCGCCGCCGCGGCCGCGTCCTCCCAGCCGTGCGACATCTACGCCGGCGGGGGAACGCCCTGCGTCGCGGCGCACAGCACGACCCGCGCGCTGTACTCCTCCTACAACGGCCCCCTCTACCAGGTGCGGCGCGCCTCGGACAACGCCACCCGGGACATCGGCGTGCTCAGCGCCGGGGGGTACGCCAACGCCGCCGCGCAGGACTCCTTCTGTGCCGGGACGACGTGTCTCATCACCGTGATCTACGACCAGTCCGGCCGGGGCAACCACCTCACCCAGGCACCGCCGGGAGGATTCTCCGGGCCCGCGGCGGGCGGCTACGACAACCTGGCCGACGCCACCGCCGCGCCCGTCACCGTGGGCGGCCACAAAGCGTACGGCGTCTACGTGGCCCCGGGTACCGGTTACCGCAACAACCACACCAACGGGATCGCGACCGGGGACCAGCCCGAAGGGATGTACGCGGTCCTCGACGGCACGCACTACAACGGCGGCTGCTGCTTCGACTACGGCAACGCCGAGACCAACAGCCGGGACAACGGCAACGGCACCATGGAGGCCATCTACTTCGGCAACATCAAGGTCTGGGGCTACGGCACCGGCAACGGCCCCTGGGTCATGGCGGACCTCGAGAACGGGCTGTTCTCCGGGGTCAACGCGGGCTACAACGCGAACGACCCCAGCGTCAGCCACCGGTTCCTCACCGCCATCGTCAAGGGCGAGCCGAACCACTGGGCGATCCGGGCCGGAAACGCACAGTCCGGTGGCCTGTCCACCTACTACAACGGGCCGCGCCCCAACGTCGCGGGCTACAACCCGATGAAGAAGGAAGGCGCCATCATCCTCGGCATCGGCGGCGACAACAGCCATGGCTCCGCCGGCACCTTCTACGAAGGCGTCATGACGTCCGGCTACCCGTCGGACGCCACCGAGAACGCCGTACAGGCCAACATCGACGCCGCCGGCTACACGACGTCGACCTCGAATCCCGGCGGCATCACGCCGGGCTCGAAGATCTCACTGCGGGCGACCACCCCGTGCTGCACCGACGACTACATCGTGCACGACGACGCCGACACCAACGTCGTCATCGCACCGGTCACCACGTCCAGCAGTTCCACCACCAAGGGCGACGCCACCTGGACCGTGCGCGCGGGACTGGCCGACTCCTCGTGCCTGTCCTTCGAGTCCGCGAACAAGTCCGGTCAATACCTGCGGCACTCGAACTTCCAGCTGCACCTGGGCTCCAACGACGGCACCTCGCAGTTCGCCCAGGACGCCACCTTCTGTCCGGAGGCCGGCCACAACGGCCAGGGCTACTCCTTCCGTTCGGTCAACTACCCGAGCGACTACCTGCGTCACTACAGCTACACGGTCTACATCGCCAGCCAGGGCGGGTCCCACGCCTGGGACAGCAGCACCTCCTGGAGCGACGACACCAGTTGGGCCGTCGGCCAGCCCTGGGCCTGAACCCCCGCACCACCGCACACCCCGCACAGTGACGCCGCGCCGGCGGACCAGCCGGCGCGGTGCAGTACGTTCCCGAGGACGCGCACCGGTGCGGCGAGTCGCCGGGGCCTACCGCGGAACGCAGGCACGTGCCGCGGAGGATGTCTGCGCCGTCGCGGGCCTGACCGGTGGATCGGTGAGCGCGTCCGTGCGACTGGACGACCAGCACCGTACGCAGACCGAGGTCGTGAGCCGGATGACGGTGCATGTGCCGGCCAAGTGGCGGTACGCGGCGAGGTCCACGGTGCGGACGTAGCAGTCTTCGACGTCCTGCTCGGACAGGCACACCCAGAGATGGTCACCGCCGGCCGGTTCGCCCCACAGCACGGTCCGCGCGGTGTCCAGGCCGAGGTCGTCGCGCAGGCCGGTGCGCCAGGCGCCGCCGTGGACGAAGACGACGACCGGCACGGGTGCGCCGGCGTCCTCGGGCAGCCACAGGTCGGCGGTCAGCGGACGGCTGCCGTCGGGGACGGCGTAGACGGCGCGCCGCGCAGCAGCCTCACACCATCGGCGGGGTGGGCCGGGTGCGGCAGGGGCAGCGTGGCCGGATCGGGCGGGGCCGGCAGGTGGAGGGGGAGGGACGCGGGTGCGGCGTCGGTCACGGTGGCCGGCTCCGTCGCCTCAGTGGGCGTGCGGGCCTGGCAGCGGCGGGCGTTGGCGGTGGTGAGCCACCGACGGCGGGTGTCCAGCAGTGGTCGCTGCCGTACAGGAGCCGGTCGGTGCCGACGAGGCCGGCGAGGTCGTAGTAGAGGCGGCCGAGCTGCCCGACGGCGTCGGGGCCCCGGTGTCCTCGCCGTGCCGTCCAGCCACGGCCGGTCAGGTCATCAGAAGCCAGGAGCCAGGCGTCAGAAGTCAGAAGTAGGATTCGAGCGTGCCGCTGCGCCGGACGTCGAGTGTCGCGCAGTGGAACGAACCGCCGAACGGCGCGTAGTGCAACAGGTCGCACGGAATGGGCTCGAAGCCCCATCTCTCCAGCGCCCGCAGGGTGTTGACGTGATGGCGCTCGGCGATCACCCGCTTCTCGTCGACCATGAGCACGTTCATGCTCAGCCACTTGCCGCACATGGACGTGATCTTGAGAAGGCGTTCGTCGATCGGGTCCGGTTCGGGAGCGATCAGGACGTCCCAGGACTTCAGTACGTCCGGCAAGTGGTCCACGTCGACGTAGTCGGGGTTGACCATCACCTTGCCGGGTGACAGCAGGACGAACGTCGTATCGATGTGCATGGGCGTACGGCATCGGCTCTCGATCTCATGGACCCGGTAGTCCGGTCCGAGGTGCCGGCGCACCCATTCGATGCCCATGCGGTTGGTGACGTTGCTCCGCGTGACGAACAGGTCGCGTCCCGCGCGGACGAAATCCGCCGCGTCGAACACCGGCTCGTACTCGGTGAGGATGTACCGCATGGGCTCTCCCGCGGCGGGAGGGCGGAAGTCCTTCTCGAACAGCTCGTCCGTGAGCTGCGGTTTCGGTGCCGCGGTCCAGCGTGCGCCCCGGCGGAAGTACTCCTTGAGGAGTGAGCGGTAGGAGTGCGTCTCGAAGTACCGGCACGGCCATGCCATCGGGGTCTCGATGATCTCGTCTCCGACCACCAGGAGGCTGTCCCTGGGGCAGGTGTTGCAGAACCCGTGTGACGACCAGTCAGGTGTGCCGAAGCGCTGCCTGAAGTCGACCGCGTCCGGGCGTCTGACCGTGACCCCCAGGGACTGGAGGAGGGAGATGAACTGGTCCAGTTCCCCCTGTGCCTGCTCGACCAGGGCGCGCGGGTACCTGAAGCCGGCGGCGAGACCTTGCAGCCGCGCGGCCCAGGGCGGGACGTTGCAGGCCACGACCGGGTGGCGGGAGGGAAAAGTCGCGCCTTCGAGACGCCCGACGACGACCTCCTCCAGGGGATCCCACTCGTTGTGGGAACTGACCGGCGCGACGGGCAGACCCTCGGGCGTTTCCCTGGTGTCCACGGTCGAGGGCAACGGCTCAGGGTCCACTCGCACCCCTCCTACCTCTCGTACGGTCGGTTCGACGGCATCCGGCGGGCATGTCCGATCAGTGGCCCACTCAGCGTATATCGGGACATTACGCACCGCGATCGGTGGTCCTGGGCTGGCCATGCCTCGCCGGCGTCAGGGAGCCCGCGTGCGTCAGGGGGCGGCGGGCGTGCCCCTGCACCCCCGGCGGGTCCATCGCCCCGCCTAGAGGATGCCGCTCTCCCCCGGCCGATACGGACGGCTCCCCGCCGGCCTCGTTGAACGCGTCGAGCGCCTCGACGAGCGCCGGCCGCTGCGTCGGCCGCAGACGTCGGACAATGGCGATGAGCCGCAGCATGATCTCCCGCTCTTCGGCCTCGGCGAGCGAGCGCGCGGAGACAGCCACCAGGAAGCGGTCGGCGCCGCCCGCGTGTTTCTACCGCGCTGCGGTCGGCCCTGTCCGCCCAGCGGGGCGGGGCGGACGCCTGGACGCACGGAGACCGCACGCACCCGACCCGGCGTGCCTGCCGCGTCACGACCCCTTGCCGCGGTCAAGGGCGTCGAGAGCGCGGTCGACAGGGCCGAGGATCGGCGCGGCCAGCTTGTTCGCGGCCTCGTTGTTGACCCACCGGTGCGGCCGGGTGGGGGCGTACGCCTGGGTGAGCTTGACCTCGGCGCCGAGCATGCGCAGCCGGGGCAGGCTGACGGCCTTGCGAAGCGCCTGGAACTCCTCGCGTTCCTCGCGCGCGGCGTGCCGGGTGACCGCGCGCCTGACCTCGTTCAGGCGCCGCAGGTATCCGGTCCCGTGGGGCCCTGTGCGCCAGAGGGCGACCAGCAGCTCCTTGGCCTGCTTCTCCTCGGCGCGGCGGCGGGCCGCCAGCTCACGGCCGTGCTCCAGCGCGCGGCGCGCGACGGGATGCACGTGCGCCTCCTCGGCGGCCTCGTGGACGGCGAGCAGGCGCATCAGCCGCTCGAAGTTCCGGCGGCGCCACGGGCCGGGAAGGGCGGCCCGGAGGAAGCCCAGCTTGATCTGCCGGTGCTGGCGGGTCAGCACGTCCACGACGTTCTCGCCGCCGAGGGCTCCCAGCGCTCGCCCGGACCAGGCGGACACGGTCGGTGCGGCCTTGGCCGCCGCCTTGCCGGCGAGCGACGGCATGGTCGCCGTCTTCTGCGCGGCCTGCTTCGTCAAGGTGCCCATGTCGGTCCTCCTCACTGCTGTCCCAGCGGGTCTGGGTACCCCCGCCCGCCTCACCCACGCGCGGGGCCGTTCAGGGGGTACGGCGACCGGCGGTGAGTGCGCCGCTCGGCCCGCTGAGCCCGGTCCGGGGCCGTCGGAAGAAGGACGAGAAGACGGCGCGGACCCGCCTGGCACTGTGCGACCTGTGCGCGGCCGTCTTCGCCGAGGGCGAGGCGGTGCGCGGCTACGTGCCCGACTCGTCGTCCGTCAGCCCGGTCAACGACTGGTTCGACGGCCTGCGGTGCATCACGGCGTGCGGCGAGGCGCACCTCGCGATCGTGCGGGAGATCTACCGGCCGCCCGTTCACGTACGAGGAACTGTGGGGCGGCGAAGATCACCCGGGCCCTGACCTCCGGGCCGTCCGTCCTCGGCCTCGAGGAACTGGGATGCCGGACCGGGCTTCAGCGAGAGGAGATCAGACGCGCCCTCGCCTGGCACAACGAACACCTGGGGTCCCGGGGCGTAAGCGAACCGTGAGACGGGGCCCGGCTCAGGAGAATCCCATGACCCAAGTCGCCGGCCAAGTGCCGCAACGCCTCACCGCACGGGACGTCCAGCGGGTGTACGAGTCTCCCGGAGACGGCATCAACGGATTCCTCGGCGCCTTCGACCGCGCCGGGGGCGAACCCGAGTTCATCCACACTCGGCAGACCGACGAGCCCGTAAACAACAGCGCCAGCGGCGCCGTGGCGCACTACCGGTCACGAGCGCCTGGCCCCGGACGGCGGGGGCTCCTCGTCTGGCAGGCATCCGCTCCGTGGGAACCGGGCGCGTACTCCGCCCGCCGCCGCGAAGGCGCCGGCGACGACGAGATCAGCGGTCCCGCGGCCGTGGCGAGCCCTGCACGAGGTGGCGGACGCCTTGAGGGGAGCTCCACAAGCAAACCTCAGTCAGCCGTCCGGCACGCCGAGCGACTGGAAAAGCTCGACCGGCAGGATGATTCCTGCCTGGGACGAACGAAGGCGGGGACCCATGACCATGCCCCGCAACCCCGTTCAGCGCAGAGGCCCGGATGACTCCCCTCGCCCCCCTTCGTCCGCCGCCGAGATGTGCACCCGACAGGGCGCTCACCTCCGCGCGGATCAACGGGCTCGTGGGCCGCGTACGGCGGCGGCCGACGGCCCGGGAGCGGGAGGGCGCCCGTCAGGAGGCGATCCGCGCGCTGCTCCCCGTCGCGCGCGGGATCGCCGCCACGTACCGGGGCGTCGGCGGCGAGGAGCGGGACGACCTCTTCCAGGTCGCCCGTCTGCGTCTGGTCAAGGCCGTCGACGGTTACGAGCCCGGTCACTCCGCATCCGCGGTGACGGAGGCGATGCGGTCGCAGGGCGCCCTCCAGCTCCGCCACCTCGACGCTCCCGTGGACACAGGGCAGCGGTCGGCGCCTGCGTTCGCGGACGTCATGGGCGAGCGGGATCCCGGCATCGAGGCCGCCGCCGAGCGCGTGGAGCTGATCCGGGCCCTGCGGCGGTTCCCGGAGCGCGAGCGCCGCATCCTCGTTCTGCGCCGTACCGGCGGACACGCGCCCGCGGGCGACGGCGCGGACGGCGTTGCGGGCGGTGCCCCGGGCCGGGCCCCGCCGTCACCTCCCCCGGCCTCCTGTCACGCGCTCCGACGCAGCCGTACGACAGGGGCCGCGCGACCGCCGTGCAGCCGGTGAACGCTCACTGCGCGTACGCCCGGTCGCACGCGCAGGCGGGAGCGGCGATCGTTCACGGGCCGTGGCCGCAGGTCACCTCACGCGGGTCGCGGAGGTGCGCATCCGAAGGAGCATGTCATGACACTGGTGGCCGACTACAAGCTGCACCGCCTGCGGGAATGGGGGGTCCGGCGGATCTACGGCCACCCCGGCGACGGCGTCAACGGGCCGCTCGGCGCCCTCGACCGGGCGCAGGGTCGACCGGAGTTCATCCAGACTCGTCACGAGGAGATGACCGCGTTCATGGCCTGTGCCCATGCGAGGTTCACCGGCGAGGCGGGCTGCCGCGTGGCGGCCTCGGGGCCGGGCACGGTGCATCTGCTCAACGGGCTGTACGAAGCGAAGCCGGACCACCAGCCGGTGGTCGCCGTGGTCGGCCGTCCGGGAGGGCACTCGTGAGCGGTACCGGAACGGACCTGGACGCCGTGCGGATCGACGCGGTCGACGTGCACGCCTTCGAGGTGCCGACCGACGGGCCGGACGGAAAGGAACAGGACGGCACGCTGGAGTGGGACTCCACGACCATGGTCCTCGTCCAGGTCCACGCCGGCGGCCGCACCGGGCTCGGTTACACCTACGGGGACGTATCGGTCGCCTCCTTCATCGGTTCCCGGCTCACCGGCCTGCTGCGGGGCGCGCGCATCACCTCGCCCGGGGCCCTGTGGCAGCTGATGGGACGGCGGATCCGCAACGCCGGCCGCCCCGGCGTCGGCGCCATGGCCGTCTCCGCGGTCGACGTGGCCCTGTGGGACCTCAAGGCCCGACTGCTGGACCTGCCGCTGATCCACCTGCTGCCCGCCTGCCACGACCGGGTGCCGGTCTACGGCAGCGGCGGATTCACCAACTACCCCCTGGACCGCCTCGCCGACCAGCTCGCCGGCTGGGTGGAGCAGGGCATCCCGCGCGTCAAGCTCAAGACCTCCAGGGACCCCGAACGCGATCCGTGGCGTCTCACGGCCGTACGCGAGGCCGTCGGCGACGGGACGGAGATCCTCACCGACGCCAACGGTGCGCTGAGCCGCAAGCAGGCGCTGTACTGGGCCCACCGCTTCCACGACGACTGGGACGTGCGCTGGTTCGAGGAACCCGTCAGCTCGGCCGACCTGGAGGGGCTGCGCACGCTGGTCGAGCGGGGCCCGGCGAGGCTGGAGATCGCGGCGGGCGAATACGCGTACACCACGCGGGACTTCGTCAACCTGGTCCAGGGACCCGCCGTGGACTGCCTCCAGGCCGACGTCACCCGCTGCGGCGGTATCACCGGCGTCCTGGAAACGGCCGGCCTGGCCTCGGCCCACCAGCTGGACCTGTCCGCGCACTGCGCGCCGGCGGTGTCGGCCCACGCGTTCTGCGCGGTGCGCCGGTTGCGGCACCTGGAGTACTTCCACGACCACGTGCGGCTGGAACGCCTGCTGTTCCACGGCACGCTGTCACCCGAGGGCGGCGCCCTGCGCCCCGACACCTCCCGGCCCGGCCTCGGCCTGGAGGTCAAGTGGCCCGACGCCGAGCGCTACCGCGTGTACGGAAACCGGAACCCCTGACCGGGTTCGCGCTCGCGAAGGAGAGGGACGAACCGATGGCGAAGCCTTACCGCCGGACGACGCCCGGCGGGACGTCCGCACGCTGGTGAGCGGCTCTCGGGCCGGTGGCCGCCGGCACGGCCGGACAGGCGCGCGCCGGGACCCGCTCCACCGGCGTCGGGCCGCTCCCGTGAACGCCGGTCCGGCCGGCCCGGGGCCGACCGGATACAGTGCGCGAGAGGCAGCCTGGTCAGGGAGGGGAAGCGTGACCGACACCAGCGACGTCCGGCCCGCCGAGGGTGAAGCGCGAGCGCCCCGGCCGAGCCTGCTGTACCGCCTGATGCGCTACATCCCGTTGATCGCCCCCGTCCTGCTGTGGGCCGTGCCCTGCTGGGTGCTCCTGTACACCGGCCAGCACTGGCCGCTGCCCGTCACGCCGGCCGGCACCGCCCTGTGCGCCCTCGGCCTCGTCGGTATGCCGCTCGCGATGGTGCGCGGGCACGGCCGGCGTCAGCGGGACCGGGCGGCGATCACCGGTGACACCCTGCTGGGCGCCAGCTGGGTCCTGTTCACCTGGTCCGTTCTGCTCGGCGTCCTGCTGCGGCTCGCCCTGACCGTGGCCGGCGTCGGCGAGGGCCAGGACCGCGCCCGCGTCGTCACCTGGGCCGTCCTCGCCGTGACCGCCGTACTGCTCGCCTGGGGGTACGCCGAGGCGCGCCGAGTACCACGCGTGCGCCGGCTCGACGTGCGGCTGCCGCGACTGGGCGCCGGGCTGGACGGAACCCGCGTCGTCCTCATCACCGACACCCACTACGGCCCGCTCGACCGCGCCCGCTGGTCGGCACGGGTGTGCGAGACGGTGAACTCCCTGGACGCCGACCTGGTCTGCCACACCGGCGACATCGCGGACGGCACGGCCGAACGCCGCCGCGCCCAGGCCACCCCGCTCGGCACCGTGCGGGCCACCCACGCCCGGGTCTACGTCACCGGCAACCACGAGTACTACAGCGAGGCCCAGGGCTGGGTCGACCTGATGGACGAGCTGGGCTGGGAGCCGCTGCGCAACCGCCACCTGCTGATCGAACGCGGCGGCGACGCCCTAGTGGTCGCCGGCGTGGACGACGTCACCGCCGACTCCTCCGGCCTGGCAGGGCACCGCGCCCATCTCGCCGGAGCCCTGGACGGCGCCGACCCCGACCTGCCCGTCCTGCTCCTGGCACACCAGCCCAAGTTCGTCGACCGGGCGGCAGCCGCGGGCATCGACCTCCAGCTCTCCGGCCACACCCACGGCGGCCAGATCTGGCCGTTCCACCACCTGGTCCGCCTCGACCAGCCCGCCCTCGCCGGCCTCAGCCGGCACGGCACCCGCACGCAGCTCTACACCAGCCGCGGCACCGGCTTCTGGGGCCCGCCGTTCCGCGTCTTCGCCCCCAGCGAGATCACCCTGCTGGTGCTCCGCTCCCCGCACCTGCCCACGTCGCCGTAGCACACAGCCACGTCCCGTCGCGCATGATGACCCTCCCGCGCAGTTCCGGCTCGCCGCGCCAGGCGCGCACGGTCCTCGGGACCACGCGCAGGTACACGAAGGAACCCTCTTCCAGGCGCGGATCCCAGCCGAACTTGCTGGCGAACGCCTCGGCCGCGTCCGGGGCCACCTCCTGGTCCGGGAAGCACTCCGCTTCGCCCTGGAGGAGCACCACGTCGTAGGTGTCCGGGAGCGCCAGGCGCACGCGCGGCTCCTTGCGGGCGTTCCGCGCGGTCATGGATGTCGCGCTGGTGCACATCCACACCGCGCGCCCGTCCCATGAGAACCACAGCGGCACCTGGTGCGGCCCGCGATCGGGGTGGGCCGTCGACACCCATACGTCCCGCTCGGTGTCGAGCCGCCGCAGGACGTCACGCTGGCGCTCCGCCGTCCCGCGGCGGACGAGTCCCCTGGTCTCCATGCCGGCCGACCCTAGCCGAGCGGGCGCGGCGCGCGCCTGGGGCGCGGGACCTACTCCCGGCGACCGATGGGCGGGTACTCCCCTCCCGCGCCCGGGTGCTCCCGTACGGGGATGACCGGGGGGCACACCCGGCGAAGGTCACCAGCGCGGTGATCGGAACTCGGTTCAGGCGGGCGGTTCCGTGCCGGCCTGCCGGCTGACCAGGTACCGCGCGTACCAGTCGGGCCAGTCCGGGTCCTCCGCGCCGGTGCGGGACACGTGCTCGTCGTGTGCCGCCGCGGCCCGTCGCAGGGCGCTCGCCAGGTCGTCGGCCGAGGAGAACGAGGTGACCGCGGGATCCAGCCGCCCCGGAAGCCGGGAGGTGACCTCCTGGAGGAACCAGCCGTTGCCGTCCGGGTCGCTGAAGGTCAGGAAGGAGCCGTAACTGCTGCGTTTCGGGTCGGGGCCGGACACGCGGGCCTCGGTGCCGGCGTGGTGGAAGACCCCGCCGGCGTCGTGGAACACCTCGCCCGGTTCGGCCCCGCACCGCGTCAGCTCCTCGTGGGCGGCCTCGATGTCGTCGACGACCAGGTACAGGCCCTGGGCCGAGCCCGGGGGCCGGTCGGTGACCGATGAACCGAAGATGACCGACGCCGGGGAACCGGGAGGGGTCACCTGCACCACCCGGAAGTTCTCCTCGGGGGCGAAGTCCGCGTCGAGCCGCCAGCCGAGTCCGGTGTAGAAGTCCTTGGCGCGGTCGACGTCGGCCACCGGCACCACGACGATCTCCAGTTTCATGTCCATGACTTGTGCTTTCCTCTCGCTGGCTCAGTGGGTCACGAGGTGCTGGCCGCCGTCGATGTCGTAGGTGGCGCCGGTCACGGCCCCGTTGGTCATGAGGTGCAGTGCGAGGGCGGCGACGTCCGCCGGTCCGACCACCCGGCCGATGGGCAGTGTCCTTCTCAGCTCCTCGCGACGCGCCTCCAGCCGGTCACCGAGGAGCGCGGCCGACAGGGGGGTGTCCACGAACCCGGCCGCGATCAGGTTGACCCGGACGGGGGCGATCTCCAGTGCCAGGTTGGCGGTCAACGCGGGCAGCGCGGCGGTGAGGGCGCCCGTCACGGCCATTCCGGCGGCGGGCCGGCGGCCACCGGTGCCGCCGACGAACAACAGCGTTCCCCCGGCCCTGACCTTCTCCCGGCTCGCCCGTGCCACGGCGAGCAGCATCGCCAGGCGCCCGCCGAAGTCCCGTCCCGCGTCGGTCAGGTCGAGGTCGGCGAGGGGGGTGTACGACGGACTGCCCGCCGTGACCATCACGTGGTCGACCTGCCCGGGCAGCTCACCGAGGAACCGCTCCAGACGGGCGGTGTCCCGCGCGTCGAACGCGGCGGTGCCGCGCGGGTCCAGTTCGTCCGCCGCCCGCCGCAGACGTTCGGCGTCACGCGCCACGAGCACCAGTTCGCCGCCGGCCGCACGCGCCTGGCGCGCGGTCTCCAGGCCGATGCCGGCGCTGCCTCCCACGACCACGACCGTCTGCCCGGCCAGTCCTCCGGGCGTGGCCGGTCCTCCGGGCGTCCCGCCCGCTCCCGCTCCGGTCACGCTCACCGGGGGTCACCGCCGTTTCCGCCTGGTTCCCGTACGCCCTGGCGCCCGGAACCCTCGCCGGTCGCGCCGTCCACGATGCCGACGAACTCGTCCGTGGTGAGGACGGCGTGGGCGTACAGGGGCGCGTTGATGTCGAACGTCGCCGTCATCTCCTCCCAGCTGAAGGCGGCGATGGCGTCACGGACGAGGGTCACGTGGTACCCCAGCTCCTGGCCGAAGCGTGCGGTGGTGTCCACGCAGGTGTTGGCCCGCATGCCGATGAGCAGCAGGTTCCGGATGTGGTGCTGCTTGAGCAGGAAGTCCAGGTCCGTGTTCGCGAAACCGCTCGACGCCCAGTGCCGGAGCGCGACGAACTCGCCTTCGCGAGGCCGGAAGTCGGGGTGCCACTCGGCTCCCCAGCTGCCCGCGGCGAAGATCTGCTGCCGCACGATGCGCTGCTGGGTCGGGGACAGGTGGTCCCACGTGACGTAGTCGTCCGGCGTCGTCTGGTGATGGGGCACGATGAAGACGCGGAAGCCCTGGCCGCGGGCCGTGGCGAGCATGGTGCGCATGTGGTCGAGCAGGCCGACGCCTTCCGCCACTTCCTTCCCCCGCGGCCACAGCTTGCCGCCCTCGGACAGGAAGTCGTTGTACGGGTCGATGACCAGGAGGGCGGTCCGGTCCGGGGGGTACGACGGTGCAGGGGTCTCAGAAGTCATGGACGGTTCCCATCCGGCCGCGCGCGGGCAGGCCCGGAGCCGGCTGCCGCGGGCCACGGCTCGGAATCCCCAGTCTGGCACTCGTCCCGCCGGACGGCATCCGCGCCGCCGGACAGGTGGGCCGTACCGGGTGCGGGCTCCCGCGGCGACGTCCGCGTGCCCTAGTTTGGCGCGGGGAGCGTCACCCGAGCCGGAGGAGCGACATGACCGACGTCCTGAGCCGCAGGGCGCTGAACCGCGCCACGCTGGCCCGGCAGTTGCTCCTGGAGCGGGCGCACACGTCCGTGGCCGAGGCCGTGGAACGCCTGCTCGCCCTCCAGGCGCAGCAGCCGGGTTCGCCGTTCCTCGCCCTGTGGAACCGGCTGGCCGGATTCGGCGCCGACGACCTGCGCACGGCGCTGGAGAAGCGGGAGGTGGTCCGGGCCACCTATGTCCGGGCCACCCTGCACCTGCTCAGCGCCCGCGACTACCTGGCCTTCCGCGCCCTGGTGGAGCCCTCCCTGGCCACCGCGGCGGCCGGCGTCACCCGGCGAATCGCGGGCCCGGAGATCGACCAGGAGCGCCTGGTGACGGTCGCCCGTGGCGTCCTGGACGCCGGGCCGCTGGACTTCGCGGCGATCCGGGAGCGGATGCGGCGGGAGTTCCCCGACGCCGATGAGCGGGCGCTCGGCTACTGCGTGCGCATGAACCTGCCCCTGGTCATGGTGCCGACGGCGGACCGGTGGGCGTTCCCCGCCTCCAGCGAGGTCACCACGGCCGGGGCCTGGCTCGGCGCGGAGCCGGCCGGGGAGAGCTCGGCGGAGGACTTCGTCCGCCGCTACCTGGCCGCCTACGGCCCGGCCGGCCCCGCCGACCTGCGCGAGTTCGCCTGGCTGAAGGCGGCGGACGTGTTCGAGCGGCTCGCCCCGGAGCTGCGCACGTTCACCACCGAGGACGGCCAGGTGGTCCACGACCTGCCCGACGCGCCGCGCCCCGACCCGGACGCGCCGGCGCCGGTCCGCCTGCTGCCGGAGTTCGACAGTCTGGTCCTCGCCCACAAGGACCGCGGCCGGATCGTCCGCGCCGAGTACCGGCCCCGGCTGATCACCAGGAACCTGCGGGTGCCGGCGACCTTCCTGTGGGACGGGTTCGTCGCCGGTACCTGGGCGACGACCCGGCGCAGGACGGCGGTGACGCTGACCCTCACCCCGTTCGGGCGCCTGCCCGCGAAGGCCGTGCGGGAGCTGCGTGCCGAGGCCGAGCGGGTCCTGGAGTTCACCGACCCCGGCGCCGCCAGGCGGGACGTGGTCGTGGCGCCGGCCGGGTGAGCCCGGCGGCGGGTCTCAGGACCGTACGCGCAGGCCGTGGTGGCGGTCGGGGTTCACGACCGTGGACAGGCCGTTGAGCAGCAGGCGCGTGCCGCCGCGGAGGTGGGCGGCGTCCTGGGTGCCGTCGCCGGTCGGCACGAGCCAGGTGTACTGCTCGGTCCAGGTCAGGCGGGAGCCGGCGGGTTCGTCGGCGAGTTCGACGGTGACCAGGGAGATCCAGCGGCGGCTGCCGTCGACCTCGGCCTCGTAGACGTAGACGATCCGGGTGTCCGGCACGATGTCCAGGAACGTGGAGCGGTAGGCGAGGTGTTCCTCGGTGTCTCCGGAGACGAAGACGTTGCGGGCGTTCTCGCCGGCGCCGACCCGGAAGTCCAGTTCGTGCCGGGCGGTGGCGGAGCCGCCGGGGAGGCGGAACCAGCGGCGCCGCAGGGACGCGTCGGCGAAGCCGCGGAAGACCTCGGACCGGGGCACCGTGAAGTCCAAGTCCAAGGAGAACGAGCCGTGTCGGGCACTCATCCGGCGAACCTAACACGCGCGGCGGCCGGGCCGCGCGTCGGCGCCTCCCGGCGGCCCTCAGCGCATCCGCCCCGTCGCGCGGCCCGCCAGCAGGTCGCGGAGCTCGCGGGCGTTGCGGCGGCTGACGGCGAGCACCCGGTCGCCGATCCGGACGCTCACGTTGCCGCCGTCCAGGCGGAGTTCCTCGATCCGGCCGAGGGCGACGAGCCGGCTGCGGTGGATCCGGACGAAGCCCCGCGAGCGCCACTGCTCCTCCAGGGTGGACAGCGGTATCCGCACCAGGTGGCTGCCCCGGCCGGTGTGCAGCCGCGCGTAGTCGCCCTGCGCCTCGACGTGGGTGATGTCGGCGAGGGGCACGAACCGGGTCACCCCGCCCAGTTCCACGGGCACCTGGTCGCCGACGGCGGGTGCCGCGGGCGCGGGCGGCACCGGGGCGGCCGGGCGGGGGCCCTGTCCCGCCCGGACCAGCTCGGCGACCCGTCGCACGGCCTCGGCGAAGCGCTCCTTGCGCAGCGGCTTGAGCAGGTAGTCCACCGCCTTCAGGTCGAAGGCGCGCACGGCGAAGTCCTCGTGGGCGGTGACGAAGACGACGAGCGGCGGAGCGGCGAACCCGCCCAGCAGCCCGGCGAGTTCGAGGCCGCTGAGGCCGGGCATGTCGATGTCGAGGAAGACGACGTCGAAGCCCTGCGTGCCGTCCGGGCCCCGCACCATGGTCCGGCTCAGCCGGCGCAGCGCCTCGGTGGCCTCCCGGGCGGGCACGGCGGTGCCGACCCGCGGGTCCTCCCCCAGCAGGTAGAGCAGTTCTTCGAGCGCGGGTTCCTCGTCGTCCACGGCCAGGACGCGCAAGGGCGCGTCGGTCACCCTCATGTGCGGCGGCTCCTCTCGTCCTCGACCGCCCTCCCATGGTGGTCCCGCCGGGGGGCGCCGTCGAGATCGCGGACGGTGGTGTGTCCCGGCCGTGACCAGGTCATGATCCCCTTGTCCGCGTATCGACCGTCATGAGGAGGCCCGGTGGCACAGCCGCGACCCGAGGAGTGGGACGCGCACTACGCGCGCGGGGGCCGGTTCCGGCCGCTGGGACCCGCCGAGCGCCGGCTGCTCGCCGAGCACGTACCGGCGCCGGCGGGCGGGCGCTGCCTGGACGTCGGCTGCGGGCTCGGTGAACTCGCCCGTCACCTGGCCGCGTCCGGGTACCGGGTGGACGCCGTGGACCGGTCCGCCGTCGCGCTCGCCGAGGCCCGGGGCGCCGGCGGGACGGGGGTGACGTACCGGCGGCTGGACGTCGAACGGGACAGTCTGGACCGACTGCCGCATGACGCGTACGACTTGATCACCGTCCGGCTCGGCTGGGCGTTCGTCCGCGACCGCACCCGGGTGCTCGGCCGGCTGCGCGAGCGGCTGCGTCCCGGCGGCGCGCTGTGCGTGATCACCCCGGTGGTGGGCGCCGTACCGGAGCGCGAGCGGGGCGTGGCGCTGGACGAGGAGGAGATCGGGCTGCTGTGCGCGGGCTGGGAGTCCGCCGGGCGGTACGACGCCGGCGGTCTGGCCCTGCTCGTCCTGCGCGGCCCCGCCCCGGCCGCTCTGGTCTGCGCCGGCAAGGGCCGGCCCTCCGCGCACGCGCTGACCGGGGCGGGTGTGGTCGTGACCGACGCGGCGGGGCGGGTGCTGCTGGGCTGGTCGGCGCGGGGCGTGTGGGAACTGCCCGGCGGCAAGAACGAGCCGGGCGAGGACTTCGCCGCGGCGGCCGTGCGGGAGCTGGAGGAGGAGACGTCCCTGCGGGCCGACCCCGCCGGCACGCGGGTGCGGGCGGTGCTGATGGACTCCGTGGACGGCATGCCCCGGGTGACGGCCGCCGTCCGGGTCACGGCGTTCACCGGCGAGCCGGTCGTCACCGAGCCGCGGCTGATGCGCCGCTGGGAGTGGCACGAGCCCGCCGACCTCTGCGGCCTCACCCGCCCGCTCTTCACACCGAGCGCGCACGTCCTGGAGACGGTGTGGCCGGGACTGCTGCCCGGCCTGCCGCCGGTGCACCGCTATCCGGTCACGCCGGCCTGAGCCCACGGCGACGCCGGCACGGGACGACGACCGGGCTCGGGTGGCCGGACATCGGACGCCGAACCCACGCCGAACGCCGAGCCCACACCCGGCAGGGGGCGGCGGGCCGGGTCAGTCCGGGAGTACCAGGCGGGCCGTCTCGCCCGGTCCTACCGGTACCACGCGGTCGTGCAGGCGGAGGTCGATGGGTGAGCGGCCGGAGTCCGGTACGGCGATCTCCAGCAGGCCGCTGCGCAGGCGCAGGCGGACGCCCCAGTGGCCGCGGTAGCGGATGCCGAAGCCGTAGGAGGACAGCTCGGGCAGCGGGACCGGGTCGAGGCCCAGACCGCCGGAGCGGGTCTCCAGGCCGGTCAGTCCGCGCTGGACGAGGTCGAGCGTGCCGGCCATCGCCCCGAGGTGGATGCCCTCGCCGGTGGTGCCGCCCTGGAGGTCGGCGATGTCGCCGCGCAGCGCCTCCTGGACGAAGCTCCAGGCGTCGGAGCGGCGGGCGCGGGCCAGGATCCAGCCGTGCACCAGGCCGCTGAGGGTGGAGCCGTGACTGGTGCGGTGCAGGTAGTGGTCCACGGTCGCGAGCCAGATGTGCTCGTCCAGGTGGTATCCCAACTGCTGGAAAAGGGAGCGCAGTTCGGGCGGGGAGAACAGGTAGCCCAGCATCAGCACGTCGGCCTGCTTGGACGCCTTGTATCGGTTGACGGTGTCGCCCTCCGCCTCCAGGATGCGGTCCAGGCGCCGGATGTCCTCGTACCGTCCGCGGTAGCCCGCCCAGTCCAGTTCGGCGAGGTCGGCGTAGCCGTCGAACTGGCTGATCACCCCGTCGTGGAAGGGGATGTGCAGGCGGCGGGCGATCTCCCTCCAGCGGTCGGGTTCGTCCTCGCCGAGGCCGGTCAGCTCGGTGAGTTCGCGGCGGCGCGGCTCGGGCAGGCCGTGCAGCAGGTCCAGGGCGCGGGTGAGCACCCAGGCGGCGGTGACGTTGGTGTACGCGTTGTCGTCCAGGCCGGGCCGGGCCGCGCCGGGGTAGGCGTCGTGGTACTCGTCGGGGCCGACCACGCCCCGGATGCGGTAGCGGCCGAGGTGGTCGTCCCAGGTCGCCGACTGCCCCCAGAAGCGGGCGATCTGGAGGAGCACCTCGGCGCCCTCGCCGTGCAGGAACTCGATGTCGCCGGTCGCCTCGCAGTACTGCCAGACGTTGTAGGCCACGGCCGAGCCGACGTGGTGCTGGAGCCGGGAGTGGTCCGGCAGCCAGCGGCCGGACCGCGGGTTGAGGTGCAGCTGCTGGGTCTCCTCGCGGCCGTCGCTGCCGCTCTGCCAGGGGTAGAGCGCGCCGCCCCGGCCGAGGTCCCGGGCCGCGTGGCAGGCGGCGTCCAGCCGGCGGTGGCGGTAGCGGAGCAGGGCGCGGGAGACCTCGGGCAGGTGGAGGTTCAGGTAGGGCAGGACGAAGAGTTCGTCCCAGAAGACGTGTCCCCGGTAGGCCTCGCCGTGCAGGCCGCGGGCGGGGACGCCGACGTCCAGGTCGGCGGTGTGCGGCGAGAGGGTCTGCAGCACGTGGAACAGGTGCAGGCGCAGGATGCTGCCCGCCTCGCCGGGCACGTCGAGCGCGGTGCGCCGCCACAGCTGCTCCCAGGTGGCGCGGTGGGTCTCGCGCAGTTCGTCGAAGCCGGGGGCGGCGTCGGCCCGGTCCGCGGCCGCGCGCAGCGGGTCGCTGATGGCCGGGTCGCGGGAGGTGTGCAGGGCGACGGTCTTGTCGACGGTGGCGGTCCGGCCGGGCGGCAGGGACAGCCGGAGCCGCTGGACGGCGCGGTGGGCCTCGTTGGCGTGGGTGACCGGCACGGCGGCGGTCAGCCGGGCGGCCAGTCCGACGCTGATGTCGGAGGTCCGGGTGCGGCAGCGCAGCCAGACCGTGCCGGGTGCGCTGGTGCCGGCCTCGATGTGGCTGAGGTGCCGGCCGTCCAGGTCCCGGTAGCGGGCGACGCCGGAGTTGGTCACGCGCCCGTCGAGCGCGGCCTCGACGTCCAGTTCGACGGTGTGGCCCTCGGCGGTGAACTCGGTGCGCAGGGCCGCGAGATGGGGGTCGGCCAGGTGGACCAGGCGCACCTGGCGGACGAGGAGGGTGGCGTCGGGGCCCACCGGGTAGCGGGTACGGCGTTCCAGCAGGCCGGGGTCGAGGTGGAGCACCTGGTGGTGCTCGGTGACGGGCACGGTGTCCGGGGTGAACCAGTCCCCGCCCGCGGTCCGGAAGCGCAGCGGCAGCCAGTTGGGCAGGTTGACCATGTCCTCGTTCTCGACGCGGCGCCCGGCGACCTCGGAGGTGAGCCGGTTGTAGCAGCCGGCCGCGTAGGTGCCCGGGTAGTGCGCGTCGTCCGCGACGCACTCGGGCAGCGCCCCGCGGGTGGCGAAGTAGCCGTTGCCGAGGGTGCACAGCGACTCCCGCAGGCGTTCCTCCTCCGGCCGGTAGCCGTCGTACTCCCAGACGTGCTCCCAGGGGTATTCCCAGGGGTGCTCCCACGCGGGTCCCGTCACCGTCACCCCTCGGAC
Organism: Streptomyces sp. NPDC031445; assembly: GCF_055581365.1. Lineage (NCBI taxonomy): Bacteria > Bacillati > Actinomycetota > Actinomycetes > Kitasatosporales > Streptomycetaceae > Streptomyces > Streptomyces sp. NPDC031445. The sequence goes on along the minus strand of NZ_JBVIJO010000001.1, from coordinate 1,163,378 downwards.
AGCAGGCCGGCGAGGATCCGGTCGGGGGTGAGGGGGAGGGTGCGGAAGCGGATGCCGGTGGCGTGGTGGACGGCGTTGCCGAGGGCGGCGGCGGTGCCGACGATGCCGATCTCGCCGATGCCCTTGCTGCCCATGGGGTTGAGGTGGGTGTCGTGTTCGTCGATCCAGTGGGCCTCGACGGCGGGGACGTCGGCGTGGACGGGCACGTGGTAGGAGGCGAGGTCGGACTCGGGGAAGTCGCCGAACGCCGGGTCCAGGGTGCTGTGTTCGGTGAGGGCCATGCCGAGGCCCATGACCATGGCGCCGGTGAACTGGGAGCGTGCGGTGCGGGCGTTGAGGATCCGCCCGGCGGCGAAGACGCCGAGCAGCCGGCGCACCCGGATCTCGCCGGTGACGGTGTCGACGGCGACCTCGGCGAAGTGCGCGCCGAACGCGTGCCGCGCGTAGGGGCTCTCGGCGTCGGCCGTCCCGGTGGTGTCGGCGCGGACGACGTGGCGCTCGCCGGACGGCGGGGCGGGCTCCGCGGCGAGCCGGGTGCACGCCTCGTGCACGGCCCAGCCCCAGGAGGCGGTGCCCGAGGAGCCCCCGGCCAGCGGGGCCGGCGGCAGATCGCTGTGGCCGACCTCGGTGCGCACCCGCTCCAGGGGCACGCCGAGGGCGTCGGCGGCGATCTGGGCGAGGACGGTACGGGCTCCGGTGCCGATGTCGGCCGCGTTGACCCGGATGACGAAGGTGCCGTCGGGGCGGGCCTCGGCGGTGGCGGTGGACGGGGCGATCTGCACGGGGTAGGTGGCGGCGGCGACGCCGGTGCCGATCAGCAGCGGGCCCTCGCTGCGGGTACCGGGGCGCGGGTCGCGGCCGGCCCAGCCGAAGCGGCGGGCGCCCTCGCGCAGGCACTCCACGACGTGCCGGCTGCTGAACGGCTTGCCGCTGCCCGGTTCCCGTTCCGGTTCGTTGCGCGCGCGCAGCTCCACCGGGTCCATGCCGAGCACGTCGGCGAGTTCGTCCATGGCGGACTCCAGGGCGTACATGCCTGGCGCCTCGCCGGGGGCCCGCATCCAGGACGGGGTGGGCACGTCCAGCGGGACCACGTGGTGGGCGCTGCGCAGGCCGGGGGTGGCGTACATGACGCGGGAGACCACCCCGGCGTATTCCACGAACTCCTTCACGCGCGAGGTGTGGGTGGTGACGTCGTGCAGCAGGGCGGTGAGCCGGCCGTCCGGGTGCGCGCCGAGCCGCAGCCGCTGCACGGTCGGGGCGCGGTGGCCGACGGTGGTGGGCAGGTACCGGCGGGGGTAGGCCACGGTGACGGGCCGGCCGGTGTGCCGGGCGGCGAGCGCGGCGAGGACGACGTCCGGGCGCGGGGTGCCCTTGGAGCCGAAGCCGCCGCCGACGTGCTCGGCGACGACGGTGATCCGCTCCTCGGGCAGCCGGAACAGCTGGGCGAGGACGGACCGCACGGTGGTACCGCCCTGGCTGGAGGTGTACGCGGTGAGCCGGTCGCCGTCCCAGTGGGCGGTGCTGGCGTGCGGCTCCATCGGGTGGTTGTGCAGCGGCGGCACCCGGTAGGTGGCGTCGACGCGCACCTCGGCCGCGGCGTAGGCGGCCTCGGGGTCGCCGTGTTCCAGCCGTCCGGGCTGGCCGCCCGCCTCCTCGGGTCCGTAGGCGTCCGGGTGGCCCTCGGCGGGGCCGGTGTCGTGGGGTGCGGTGGCGTAGGTGACGCGGACGGCGCGGGCGGCGGCGCGGGCGGTCTCCAGGGTCTCGGCGACGGCCAGGGCCACGCACCAGCCCCGGTGCGGCACGTCGGGGTTCTGCAGCACGGCGAGCGTGCCGTCCTCGGGTTCGGCGAGCCGGGGCGCGTCGAAGGGGGTGAGGACGGCGAGGACGCCGGGCAGGGCGAGGGCGGCCGAGGTGTCGACGGCGGTGACCCGGCCGCGGGTGACCGCGGCGGGCACGGGCCAGGCGTGGACGCGGCCGGGCAGGGTGTACTCGGCGGCGTAGCGGGCGGCGCCGGTGACCTTCTGGCGCCCTTCCCGGCGCTCGGCGGGAGCGCCCAGGGCGGTGCCGGTCGTGCCGGTCATGGATCCTCCGGTCTGGTGAGGGTCAGGCCACTGCCGGGGCCGGGGCGAGACGGTTCAGGACGTCCAGGGCGAGGTTGCGGGCGAGGGACACCTTGTAGGCGTTGTCCCGCAGCGGCTCGGCGTGCGCGAGTTCGAGGGCCACGGCTCCTTCGAAGGCGGCCGGGGTGGCGGGGGCGCCCAGCAGCGCCAGCTCGGTGTGCCGGGCCCGCCAGGGCCGGTGGGCGAGCCCGCCGAAGGCGACGCCCACCTGGTCGACGACGCCGTCCACGACCCGCAGCCGGACGGCCACGGAGGCGAGCGCGAAGGCGTACGACGCCCGGTCCCGGGCCTTGCGGTATGCGGAGGGGGCGCCGGCGGTGGCGGCCGGGAGCAGCACGCCGGTGACGAGTTCGCCGGGGCGGATCCAGGTGTCCCGCTCGGGGTGCTCGCCGGGCAGCCGGTGGAAGTCGGCCACCGGCAGGCGCCGGGTGCCGTCGGTGCCGTACAGCTCGACCTGGGCGTCGAGGGCGGCGAGGGCGACGGCCATGTCGGAGGGGTGGGTGGCGATGCAGTGCGGGGAGTGGCCGAGGACGGCGTGGTCGCGGTGGACGCCGTCGCGGGCGCCGCAGCCGCTGCCCGGCTCCCGTTTGTTGCAGGGTTTGTCCAGGTCCTGGAAGTAGGGGCAGCGGGTGCGCTGGAGCAGGTTGCCGCCGGTGGTGGCGGCGTTGCGCAGCTGTGCGGAGGCGCCGGCGAGGAGTGCCTGGGACAGCGCGGGCCATCGCTCGCGGACGCGCGGGTCGGCGGCGAGGTCGCTGTTGCGGACGGTGGCGCCCACCCGCAGGGAGCCGTCGGGCAGCTCCTGGACGCGGTCCAGCGGCAGCCGGCCGATGTCGATGAGGAGGGCGGGCCGCTCCACGCCGAGTTTCAGCAGGTCGACCAGGTTGGTGCCGCCGGCCAGATAGCGGGCGCCGGGCTGGGCGGCGTGGGCCTCGACGGCCTCCTGCACGCTGCCGGGCCTGAGGTATCCGAAGCCGTTCACTCAGATCACGTCCTCGATCGCCTCGACGATGCGGGGATAGGCGCCGCAGCGGCACAGGTTGCCGCTCATCCGTTCGCGGATCTCGGACCGGTCCAGCGGTACGGGGCCCTCGGTGGGGGCCGCCGGGTCGGTGACGTGGGAGGGGTGGCCGGCCGCGGCCTCGGCGAGCATGCCCACGGCGGAGCAGAGCTGGCCGGGGGTGCAGTAGCCGCACTGGAAGGCGTCGCGGTCCAGGAAGGCCCGCTGGAGCGGGTGCGGTTCCTCGCGGTCGCCGCCCAGGCCCTCGACGGTGGTGATCTCGCTGCCGTCGAGGGTGACGGCGAGGAGCAGGCAGCTGTTGAGGCGGCGGCCGTCGACCAGCACGGTGCAGGCACCGCACTGGCCGTGGTCGCAGCCCTTCTTGGAGCCGGTGAGGTCCAGGTCCTCGCGCAGCAGGTCCAGCAGCACGCGCCGGTGGTCGACGCGGACGGTGTGGGGTTTGCCGTTCACCCGGAGGGTGACTTCGGAGTGGTGGGATGCGCTGGTCATGGCGGGGGATGACCTTCCGACGGACGGTGGGGCCGTGCACACCGCGTATCCAGGACACGTGGGGCTCACACGTCCGGAAGGTCATCCCCTTCGCTCACGGGTAGCGGACGAGGTTCGCGACGTTGGTCGTCGCGTTGGACGGTCCTCCGGTGTTGTTGATGACGTGGCTGATGGTGCCGGTGCCGCCGAGGGAGACGGTCACCATGCTGGTGAAGCGGACGTTCGGGTTGTCCGGCGCCTCGATGGCGCGGGCGGCCGTCACGCCCGGGTTGACGTTGAAGTAGCAGTAGCTGCCGAGGCCGTACGCCTGGTGGCTGGTGACCGAGTCGGCGACCTTGTAGGCGGCGTAGCCCTGCGTGGAGCCGTTCATCCAGGCGGCCTGGTTCGGCGGGTCGTACGGCATCTCGTTCTGGAAGAAGTAGGTGCGGCCTGCGTTGCCGTTCCAGACGGTCTGGTACTTCTGGAAGTGCTCCACGAACAGCCCGTACATGGTGACGTCGTCCCCGTTGACCACCAGGCCGGTGTCGGCGGTGTTGCTGGTCCAGCCGACGCCGCTGCCGTGGTCGGCGCGCCAGATCCACATGTGGTCGCCGATGACGTTGTCGCTGTTGACGACGAGGCCGGTCGCGGCCTTGCCGACGCCCGCGCCGCCGACGCGGAAGTACACGTCGTGCAGGGAGGTCGGGTCGGCCGCGTGGGAGGCGGCGGAGCCGGCCGGCCCGACCTCGACCAGGGTCTTGGAGCTGGTGGTGCCGGCGTCGAAGAGCAGGCCCGCGATCTTCACGCCGTCGACGTCGGCGACGGACATCGCGGTGACGCCGTTGTCCGGGACGAAGGTGGCCAGGCCGAGGCCGAGGACGACCGTGTCCGGGCGGGTCACCTTCAGGGTCTGGTCGAGGTGGTAGACGCCGGGCGTGACCAGCAGGTTCTGGCCGGCCGCCAGGGCGGCGTTGATCTGTGCGGCGGTGGCGCCGGGCTTGACCACGTAGAACTGGCTCAGCGGCAGCGAGCTGCCGGCCGGACTGCCGCCGGCCCAGCTCGTCGCGGTGGAGTTGGTGCGCACGGACGGCACGAACACCTGGTAGTTCCCGGAGCCGTCGACGTACAGGAACGGCTTCTCCCGGGTGACCGGGCTCTGCGCGACGGTGGTGTACGGCGGGTTCGGGAAGCTGGTGGCCGGGACGCCCTGGCTGCCGACGAACACCATGTTCCAGTTGGACCCGGTCCAGCCGCCGAGCTGGGAGTTGCGGGTCAGCCACTGCTGCTGGGAACCGGAGTTGACCTGTCCGTCGACCTTGCTGTCGCCGAGGTAGCCGCCGGAGGACCAGCCGCCGTCGTCCAGGGCGAGGTTGCCGCGCAGGTGCATCCGGCGGTAGGCCGCCGCCTGCGAGACCGCCCAGCGGTCGCCGCCGCCGGTGGGGTTGACGGACAGGTTCTCGGCGCCGCGCCAGAAGTTCTGGGTGGCGTTGCCCTGGAACCAGTCGGCCTCGGCGTGCACCGCGCCGTTGACCGTCACCGCGTCCGGGGTCAGGCCGAGGCCGAGCACCTGGGTGTAGAAGCCGACGTTGACGTCGGCGTTGTAGGCGCCGGGCTTGAAGAGCACGGCGTAGCGCTGGGAGCCGAACTGGTTGGTCTCCTGCTGTTTGAAGATGGTGTCCAGCTTGCCCTGGATGGTCGAGGAGGACATCGACGGGTCGAAGACGACGACGCCCGGGCCGAGGTCCGGGTTGCTCGCCGACTGGGTCACGGGGACCACCTGGAAGCGCTGGGCGGCGGTGCCGTTGCAGGTGTACTGCACGAACTGCACGCTGTCGGCGAGCGAGGCGCCGGGGTCGTCCAGGCACTTGCCGCTGTTGCGGTTGACGAAGTGGAAGGCGCCGCCGCCGTCGTCCACGGGGAGCCACTGCTGGTTGGCGCCGCCGCCGTAACTCCACAGGTGGACGGGCGCGTTGTCGGCCGTGGAGACGTCGGCGACGTCGGCCACCTGGTTGGTGTCGTTGCGGTTGGCGATGCGGACGTAGCCGCCGCCGGCGTCGGTGAGGCTCCACTGCTGGGCCGTGGTGCCGTTGCAGGCGTACTGCTGCACGGCGGTGCCGTTGGCGGTGGCGGCGGCCTTGGCGTCCAGACACCTGCCGCTCGCGGCGTTCATGACCGTGGCGAAGCCCGTGGGCAGGGCGGCGGCCCCGGCGGTGGCGGCGGGCGCGGGTGCCGCCGTGAGCAGGGTGGCGGCGAGGGACAGGGCGGCGAGCGTGCCCGCCGCCGGGAGGGGTCTGGCCATGTGGGCGGGTGGCCTTTCGGGTGGGGGGACCGCAGACCCAACAGCCGGGGGACATTCGGCCGTTGGGACCTGCGGGGCTTTGTTTAAGGCGTGAAACTAAAGGTACGGACCACTGGCGTCAAGAGGGGAACGGGAAACCCGACCGGCACCCGCCGGTGCCCGTGGAGGCCGTGGACCGGGCGGGGCCGGAGGCCGTGGACCAAGCCGCGCCGGACACTGCGGACCAGGATGAGCCGGAGCAGCCGGGGGGCGATGCCGCAGAGGGAAGTGCTTGCTGTGGGTTCGGGGGTCGGCGGAGCGGTGGCCCTTGATCGACGCGGCCGGGCCTCATAACCTCGCTCGATGGGGCATGACGACCTTCCGACTCTTGAGCTCGCCTTCCCGGGTCCGGAACGTGACCGTGGTGTGGCGGCGATCCTGAACGGTCGGAAGACCGCGCTCACGGGTCTCCTGGAGATCTACGAACACGCCGGCGAGGCAGTACCGGTGACCGGACAGCGATTCTCGGTGCTTGATTCCGAAGGTCGTCCGGCCGTCACGATCGAGCTCGTCGACGTGCGCGTCGTTCCCATGAAGGAGATCGACGACGACTTCGCGCGAGCAGAGGGACGCGGGTACTCCGACGTGGCGGAGTGGCGGGCAGCGCACGAAGAGTTCTTCCGGAGCGATGGCGTGAGCGAGTACCTGGGACACACCCCGGTCATCGATGACGACACTCTTGTCGTTGCAGAACGCTTCCGAGTGGTCGAGCCCGACGACTCGGGTGGTCCGTGACCCGTGTCCGACTCGGACAGGCCCTGTGAGTGCCAGCCAACCCTGCCGGACCCGGCGCGGCGGCCCTGCGCGAGCCGGCCGGGGCCCGCGCCGACGAGGGCCGCCGGCTCCCGCGCGACCTGCTCGACGCCCCCGGAGGCCCGGCTCAGGCTGGCCGCCGTGCACGCCCTCACGCCGGCCGGTCCGGGGCTGCCGGCGCGCCGGCTGCGGCGCCCTGGCCCAGCCCGGCGTCCAACTGGCCCGCCGGCCGCCGCGCTTCTGCCCGCCGTCGCCGCGCGGCCGGACGCCCCCCCGGAGGTCCGGCGCCGGGCCGCCGAACTGCGCGCCTGTCTCGGCCCGGCCGCCACGCGTACGCGGCCGAGGTGGCCGCGCTCCCCGGCGACACCGGCACCCGGCGACCGGCACACCGTGGCGCTGCCGGCGCTCCGCGAGGGGCTGGACACCGCGACGGACCCCTCACTGCTGGGCCGGCTCCGCCGGGTCGTCGCCCGCGTGGGGTCCGGCGGCGGTGCCACGGCTGCCGGGGCTCCTGGCGGACGACCCGGACCCGGACGGCCGCCGCGACGGCCCTGGCGGGCATCGGCCGGGCGGGCTGCCCGGCGGGGGAACCGCCGGGCAGCCCGCCCGGCCGACGACGGCGCGGACGCGGACCTCGCGGCCCGGGCGTACTGGAAGGTCACCGGCGAACCCGGCCCGTTGCTGAAACGGCTCGGGCCCACGGCCACGGGGCGCCTCCCCCACTCCAGCCTGCGCCGGCCGGCCTCGGGGGGCACGCCGCCCCCCCTGGGCCGACCGGCTCCGCGCGCTGATCGCCGGCCGCGAGCCCTGGGTCCGCGCCGAGGGGACCTACCATGCTCCCCGCGGTACGGCACCTGACCCGCACGGGACGCGCCGCCCGACCGGGTGACGCACGCCGGTCGGGACACTCGGCGTCCCCGTCCCGGTGCGGGCCGCCGTCGCGCGGTCGCGGCGAGCGGCGCGCCGCGGGCACCTCAGGTCATCCTCACCCCACCGTCGGCACCGCCCCCGGCGCGGCCGTCCCCGCCGCCTCGCCGCGTCCCGCGAACTGCGTGCGGTGCAGCTCGGCGTACCGGCCCCGCGCCGCCAGCAGTTCGTCGTGCGTGCCGCGTTCCACGATGCGGCCGGACTCCACGACCAGGATCTGGTCGGCGGCGCGGACCGTGGACAGGCGGTGGGCGATGACCACGGCGGTGCGGCCCTCCAGGGCCTCGGTGAGCGCCTCCTGGACGGCCGCCTCGGAGGTGTTGTCCAGGTGGGCGGTGGCCTCGTCCAGGATGACCACGCGCTGGCGGGCGAGCAGCAGCCGGGCGATCGTCATGCGCTGGCGTTCGCCGCCGGAGAGCCGGTAGCCGCGCTCGCCGACGACGGTGTCCAGACCGTCGGGCAGGGACCGGACGACGTCGGCGAGGCGGGCGCGGCCGAGGGCGTCCCACAGCTCCTCGTCACCCGCTTCGGGGCGGGCCAGCAGCAGGTTGGCGCGGACGGTGTCGTGGAAGAGGTGGCCGTCCTGGGTGACCATGCCGAGGGTGGCCCGCAGCGAGGCGGAGGTGAGGTCGCGGACGTCGACGCCGCCGATGCGGACCGCGCCCGCGTCGACGTCGTACAGGCGCGGCAGGAGCTGGGCGATGGTCGACTTGCCGGCGCCGGAGGAGCCGACGAGGGCGACGGTCTGGCCGGGCTCGGCGCGGAAGGAGATGCCGCGCAGCACCTCGGTGCCGCCGCGGGTGTCGAGCGCGGCGACCTCCTCCAGGGAGGCGAGGGAGACCTGGTCGGCGGACGGGTAGGAGAAGCGGACGTCGTCGAACTCGACGGCGACCGGGCCGTCGGGGACCTCGCGGGCGTCCGGCTTCTCGGTGATGAGCGGCTTGAGGTCGAGCACCTCGAAGACCCGCTCGAAGCTGACGAGTGCGCTCATCACCTCGACCCGGGCCCCGGCGAGCGCGGTCAGCGGGGCGTACAGCCGGGTCAGCAGCAGCGCGAGGGAGACGACCGCGCCGGGCTCCAGGGTGCCGCGCAGCGCGAACCAGCCGCCGAGGCCGTAGACGAGGGCCAGGGCGAGGGCGGAGACCAGGGTGAGGGAGGTGATGAAGACGGACTGGGCCGTCGCCGTGCGGACGCCGATGTCCCGGACCTGGGCGGCCCGCGCCGAGAACTCCGCCGACTCCTCCTCCGGGCGCCCGAACAGCTTGACCAGGGTGGCGCCGGGGGCGGAGAACCGCTCGGTCATCCGGGTGCCCATGGCCGCGTTCAGCGCCGCGGCCTCGCGCTGCATGCGGGCCATCCGGCTGCCCATGCGGCGGGCGGGCAGCACGAACACGGGCAGCAGGAGGAGCGCGAGCAGGGTGATCTGCCAGGACAGGGTGAGCATCACGGCGAGCGTGAGCAGCAGGGTGACCAGGTTGCTGACGACACCGGAGAGGGTGTTGGCGAAGGCGCGCTGGGCGCCGATCACGTCGTTGTTGAGACGGCTGACCAGCGCGCCCGTACGCGTACGTGTGAAGAACGCGACAGGCATGCGCTGCACATGATCGAACACAGCCGTTCTGAGGTCGAGGATGAGTCCCTCCCCGAGCGTCGCCGACAGGCGGCGGCCGAGGATGCCGAGCCCCGCCTCCGCGAGCGCGACGAGCGCGATGAGCAGGGACAGCCGGACCACCGTGCCGGAGTCGTGCCCCGCCACGATCGCGTCGACGACGCGGCCGGCGAGCACGGGGGTCGCGACGGCGAGCAGGGCGGTCACCACCCCGAGCAGCACGAACCGGGCGATGCCGGCGCGGTGCGGGCGGGCGAAGACGGCGATGCGGCGCAGGGTGGCGCGGGCGAAGGGGCGACGCTCGGACTGCGCGTTCATCACGCTGTGCAGCTGCGTCCAGGCGGTGGTCTCCATGCTCATGGAAGGAACCGTAGAACCTCAACGTTCGTTGAGGTCAATGTCCGCGACGGTTCACCCGCTGTTGGGACGCTCCGCAGACCCTGTGGCGGTGTGACTGCCGTCCCGCTCCCCCGCCGGCGCCCGCCCCGGCGCCTCCCCGTGCGCCAGGTGCTGTGCCTGGTGCCGCTCGGGCTCGTCGCCGTGGCCGCCGTACGGCACCGCTCGGTCCTCGCCGAGGGCTTTAGCCAGCTGCGCACCGCCTCCTGGCCGTGGCTGCTCGCGGCGGCCTCGGCGACCTGCCTGAGCTGGGTCGCCGCCGCCGTCACCCGGCAGGGCGCGGTGCTCCAGCCGCTGCCGAAGGGACGGCTGCTGGCCACCCAGTTCGCGGCGGCCGCGGCCAACCACCTGCTGCCGACCGGGCTCGGCGCGGGCGCCGTCAACCTGCGCTTCATGACCGTGTGCGGGGTGCCGCCGGCGCGTTCCTCGGCCGCGCTCGCGCTGTACCTGCTGGCAGAGTGCGTGGGCCGGCTCGGGCTGCTGGCCGCGCTGCTGGCCGCGTTCCCGGACGCGCTGCGGCTCGGCCCCCTGCTGCCGGACGGCCCGGCGCTGCCGCTGCTGCTGGGCGTGGTGGCCTTGCTGGTGGTGGCGGTGGCCGGGGCGGCGCTCGTACGGCCGCTGCGCACGCGCGTGTCCGGGTTCACGCGGGACGCCCTTGACGAGGCCCGGTCGGTGCACACCCGGCCGGCCCGCGCCCTGGCGCTGTGGGGCGGCTCGCTGGCCTTCCCCGCGCTCCAGGCGGCCGGGCTCGCGGCCGTCGGGCAGGCGCTGCGGCTGCCGGTGCCGCCCGCGCACATGGTGCTGGCCTACCTCGCGGCGACGGTCGCGGTGGCGCTGGTGCCCACGCCCGGCGGGCTGGGGTCCGTGGAGGCGGCGCTGGTCGTGGCCCTGGTCGCGGTGGGCGGCCCGGCGGCGGTGGCGACGGCGGTGGTGCTGGCCTACCGGATCATCACCGTGTGGCTGCCGCTGGTGCCGGGGGCGCTGACCCTGGGCGCGCTGGTGCGGCTGAAGGTCATCTGAGGCACAGTGGCCCTCCGAGCCGCCCCGTCCCAGAAGGAGCACCCGCCGTGCCGGTCCGCACAGAACGCGAGGAGTACGTCACCACGGTCGTGCTGTCCCGGCCGGAGGCCCGCAACGCGGTGGACGGCCCGACGGCCGCCGGACTGGCCGACGCCTTCCGGGCGTTCGAGGCGGACGAAAGCGCCCGGGTGGCGGTGCTGTGGGGCGAGGGCGGCACCTTCTGCGCGGGCGCGGACCTGAAGGCGATCGGCACGGAGCGCGGCAACCGGGTGGCACGGGACGGCGACGGGCCGATGGGACCGACGCGGATGCGGCTGTCCAAGCCGGTGATCGCGGCGGTGGCCGGGCACGCGGTCGCGGGCGGCCTGGAACTCGCCCTGTGGTGCGATCTGCGGGTCGCCGAGGAGGACGCGGTGTTCGGGGTGTTCTGCCGCCGCTGGGGCGTGCCCCTGATCGACGGCGGCACGGTACGGCTGCCCCGGCTGATCGGCACCGGCCGGGCCCTGGACATGATCCTCACCGGCCGTCCGGTGCCGGCCCGCGAGGCGTACGGGATGGGTCTGGTGAACCGGCTGGTGCCGGCCGGGCAGGCGCGTGCCGAGGCGGAGGCGCTGGCGGCACGGATCGCCCGCTTCCCGCAGGCCTGCCTGCGCGGTGACCGGGCGTCGGTCCTGGACCAGGAGGGGCAGGACGAGGAGACGGCGCTGCGCGGCGAACTCCGCTGGGGCATGGGCGTGCTGGCCGAGGGTGCGCAGGGCGCCGCCCGGTTCGCGTCGGGTGCCGGACGGCACGGGTCGTTCACGGACTCGTGAACCGCCGCCCCCGCGCTCAGCCGGTGCTCACGCGTACCTCGCCGCCCTCGGGGTCGACCCGGTGGTGCCAGCGGGCGCCGAGGGTCAGGGTGCGGTCGGGCAGGGCCGTGGGGAGGCGCTCGTGGTGCAGCAGGCGGCCGTCCTGGCGGACGTACAGGACCGGCCGGTGCAGCGGGACGCCGGTGCGCAGGACGTGGGGCGCGGGCGGGGCGGCCGGGGTGACGCGGTTCGGGGCGATCCAGCGCAGCGGCGGTGCGACGGTCACGGGGACGCCGGGGGCCGGCCAGGGCGCGCCCGCCAGGAAGTCCAGCACCGCGCCTGCGGCCCGGGCGCCCTCGCGGGCCGCCGTGCCGGCGGGCTCCACGGCGTGCAGGACGTTGCCGGCGGCGAAGACACCGGGGCGGGAGGTGTGCAGGGAGCCGGCGACGGCGGGGCCGCGGGTGCCGGGGTCCAGGGTGAGGCCGCCGCGCCGGGCCAGTTCGTGGTCGGGGACGAAATCGCCGGTGAAGACCACGGTGTCGCAGGCGAGGACGGTCGTACGGCCGTCCCGGTGGCGGACGCGGACCCCGGACAGGCGGCCGTGGCCGAGGAGTCCGGTGACGGTGGTGTCGGTCAGCAGCGGGACGCCGTGGCGCAGCAGGGCCACCCGGGCGCGGGCGCGGCCGGTCCGGGCGCGCGGGTGTTCCGTGACGAGGGCGACGACCTCGGCGCCGCCCGCGCGGACGGTGTCCGCCGCCGCGTAGGAGACGTCCGCCGCGCCGACGACGACCGCGCGGGTGCCGATGTGCTGCCCGAACAGGTGCACCGCCTGCTGGAGTTCGCCGGTGGTGTACACGCCGGCGGGGCGGGTGCCGGGCACCAGCCGGGCGGGGCGGGGGCGTTCGCGGGCGCCGGTGGCGAGGACGACCGCCCGTGCCGTGACGGTCTCCGGGCCGCCGGGGCCGACCGTGGTGAGCACGGGTCCCGTCGGCGCCCAGTCCAGTGCCGTCACACCGGTCCGGACGGTGGCGCCCGCGCGCTCGGCGGCCTGTGTGAGCAGGCGGGCGTACCCGGGGCCGGTCAGCGGGTGCGTCCAGGTGCCGAAGCCGCCGTGGGCGCAGTGCCGGGGCACTCCGCCGGGCCGTGTCTCGCGCTCCAGCACCTCCACGCGTCCGGCGCCGGCGGCGGCCAGCCGCGCGGCGGCGGCGAGCCCGGCGGGGCCGGCACCGACGACGAGGACGTCCACGTGCCGCGGGGCCGCGATGGCGTCCAGGTGACGGGGGGCGGTCATGGCCTCGCCCTCCGCTCGAACAACTCGCGTACCGCCGCCCCGCAGTAGAAGCCCTGGCAGCGGCCGGACCGGGCGCGGGTGCGGCGGCGCAGGCCCTCCAGGCTGCGAGGCGGGACCGTACTGGCGAGGGCGTCGCGGATCTCCCCGCGGGAGACGCGCTCGCAGTGGCAGACGAGGGTGCCGTACTCGGGGTCGGCGGAGATGAGGCCGGGCCGCTGGTAGGGGCGTGGGAAGGCCTCGCCGAGGTTGGGCATGGTCACCGGGTCCGGCTCCCGGACCGGGCCGAGGTCGAGGCCGCCGTCGGCCAGCAGGCCCACGACGTGGGCGGCGATGGCCGGCGACGCGGTCAGGCCGGTGGAGCGGATGCCGCCGACGGTGACGTACGCCTGCCCGGGGTGCGCGGTGATGCGGTAGTCCTCGTGCCCGGTGGCCGCGCGCAGCCCGGCGTAGACGGCGGTGACCTCCTCCTCCAGCAGGGCGGGCAGGATGCGCCGGCCCTGCTCCCGCAGCGCGGCCGTCCCGTCGGCGGTGGAACCGGTGGCCTCTTTGTCGCCCAGGTCCTCGGCGGTGGGGCCGAGCAGGACGTTGCCGTAGACGGTGGGGGCGACCAGGACGCCCTTGCCGAGGGCGGTCGGCACGGGGAGGAGGATGTGCCGCACGAGGGGGCGGGCGAACTTGTCGTAGACGAGGAGCTGGCCGCGGCGCGGGGTGACGGTGAAGTCCTCGTGGCCGAGCGCGCGGTCCAGGGTGTCGGCGTGCAGTCCCGCCGCGTTCACCAGGTGGCGGGCGCGCAGGGTGCCCCGGCTGCTGGCCAGCAGGTGCCCGTCCGGGGAACTCACCGCGCGGACGGCGGTGTTGAGGTGCAGGTCGACGCCGGCGCGGACCGCCTGGGTGGCGTAGGCGAGGGTCGTCGTCCAGGAGCAGACGATGCTTTCGCCGGGGACGTGCAGGGCGCCGAGCGCGCCGGGGCCGAGGCGGGGCTCGCGGGCGTACAGCTCCCCGGGGCCCAGCAGGGCGGTGTCGTGGCAGGCGTTGCGCTCGGCCTTCTCGGCCAGCCGGGGCAGCGCGGCGAGCTGTTCCTCGTCCCAGGCGACCAGCAGCGCGCCGACCCGTTCGACGGGGATGCCGGTCCCGGCGGCGTAGGCGCCGAGCAGCGCGTACCCCTCGCGGACCAGGCGGGCCTCCAGGGTGCCGGGGGTCGCGTCGAAACCGGTGTGCAGGATCGCGGTGTTGGCCTTGGAGGTGCCCTGGCCGACGTCGTCCTGGGCCTCGACCAGGGCGACGCGCAGCCGGGGCCGGCGGGCGAGTTCGCGGGCGATGGCGCAGCCGACGACACCGGCGCCGACGATCGCCACGTCGTACGGCGTCGTGGGCAGCGGCCCGGCCGCGGTGACGGTCACGGGCCGAGGAGGGCCGCGACGGCGGAGCGGAAGCCGGCGCGGCGTTCGGCGGCCTGGTCGGCCGGGATGCGGGGCTCGTACACGGTGGCGGGTCTCCCGTCGGGCAGGGCGTCCGCGACGCTCAGGCCGGGGTCGGCGCCGAGGCGGGCGAGGGTGGCGGCGCCGAGCGCGGTGGCGTCGGCCAGCGCGGACACCTCCACGGGGCGTTGCAGCAGGTCGGCCTGGGTCTGCATGAGGAGCGCGGAGCGGGTGAGGCCGCCGTCGACGCGGAGCGTGGTCAGGGGCGCGCCCAGGTCGCCGGCGGCGGCCTCGGCGAGCTCGGCGACCTGGGCGGCGATGCCCTCGCACAGGGCGCGCACCAGGTGGCCGGCGGTGGTGTCGAGGCCGAGGCCGGTGAGGGAGCCACGCAGGTCGCCGCGCCACCAGGGGGCGGCGAGTCCGGCGAGGGCCGGGACGAAGGTGACCCCACCGCTGTCGGGGACGGTGCCGCCGACCTGGTCGAGGTCGGCGGCACCGGAGAGGACGCCGAGGTCGGTGAGCCAGCGGACGGCGGAGGCGGCGGTGTACACCTGGCCGTCCAGGCAGTAGCCGGTGTGTCCGGCGAGCCGCCAGGCCACGCAGCTGACCAGCCCGGAGCCGCCGCGCCGGGGGCGGTCGCCGGTGTGGGCGAGCAGGAACGCGCCGGTGCCGTAGGTGCACTTGGCGGCGCCGGGCCCGGTGACGCGCTGGGCGAGCAGGGCGGCCTGCTGGTCGACGATCAGTCCGGTGAGCGGGATCTCCCGGCCGAACGCGCGCGTGGTGCCGACCCGCTGGGCCGCGTCGGTCACCTCGGGGAGGCGTTCGCCGGCCAGGCCGTAGAGGTCCAGGGCGCGCGGGGACCACTCGGCGCGGTCCAGGTCGAGCAGCTGGGTACGGCCGGCGGTGGCGGCGTCGGTGGCGAAGGCACCGGTGAGGCGGTGGACCAGCCAGGCGTCGGAGGTGGTGACGACGCCGTCGCGGGTGAGGTGGCGGCGGATCCAGGCCATCTTCGGCGCGGCGAAGTACGGATCGAGGGGCAGCCCGGTCAGCTCTCTCAACTCGTCGGCGTGCTCGACGAGTTCGGCGCACACGGTCTCGGCCCGGCGGTCCTGCCACACCAGGGCGTCGGTCAGCGGGCGGCCGGTGTCCGGGTCCCAGGCGAGGACGGTCTCGCCCTGGTTGGCGAGGCCGAGCGCGACGACGTCCTCACCGGCCTCGGCGAGCGCGCGCCGGCCCGCCTCCAGCACCGAGTCGTACAGCCGCGCCGGGTCCGCCTCGACCAGGCCGCCGGGCAGGTGGCGGGGGCGGACCTCGGCGAAACCGGTGCCGAGGACACCGCGTTCGGGGCAGACCACGAGCGCCTTGGTGCCGGACGTGCCCTGGTCGACGGCGAGCACCGGCCCGGTCATCACGCGCCCCCGGCGCGGGCGGGCCGGGCGTCCCGCGCCCGTGTCCGTCCCGCGCCCCGCGCTGCGGCCTGGAAGATCACCGCGTCAGCCTGCCGCCGTCGCGGCCCCGGCGTCAAGGTCTTCCCCGGGCGGTCAACTCCCCCTGTGGCTTGTTGACTTGGCAACAATGGTACGGCGGAACACACGCCTCTATAGTGACCGCCGACCACCGAGACATCTTCATCACCGCCCAGGGGAGGGCTGTTGCAACGTCACCCCGCCACCACGCCCGTGCGCCCGTGGCCGGGGGCCGGCGGCTGATGGCCAGAGACGGAACCCGCCCCTCCTACGACCCGGCCGGCCCCGACCACGCGCTGCGCGCCGCGCTCCAGGAGGTGCGCACCGGCCGCTGGATGGCCATGCGCACCCTGCTCGCGGAGACCACCCGGTGGTGGCAGTGGACCCAGCGCACCCAGGTGCTGGCGGCGGCCGCGGCCGGCACCGACGTGGTGCGGGCCTGGCTCACCGAGGAGCCGGACAGCGCGCACGCGGTGGTGATGCACGCCCGCGTCGGCGTCGAGCGCGCGCTCCGGGCCCGCAGGGAACGGCACCGCCGTACCCATGAGCTGTGGATCGAGGCGTGGGACGCCGCCCAGTCGGCGACCGTGGCCGCCCCGCGGGACCCGGTGCCCTGGGTGTGTCTGCTGGCACTGGCCCAGCTCGACCCGCAGCAGCGCTGGGAGGAGCACCGGGCCGCCGCACCGGAGCCGATGCTGCCGCCCGGGCCCTGGGGGCTGCTGGCCGAGGCCGCACAGCGCGACCCGTTCAACCGCGAGGCCCACCACCGGATGCTCCAGTTCCTGTACGCGCGCGGCGGTTCGGGCCGGCTCGCGGAGGCCGCCGGGTACGCGCAGTGGGCCGCCGGCCAGGCCCCGCCCGGCTCGGCGCTGCACCTGCTGCCGCTGTACGTCCGGGTCGAGCGCTACCGCCGGGACAGCGGGCACGACGCGGCGCTGGACCTGCACTGGGTGGCGGAGGACGCGACCCGGGAGGCGCGGCGCGCGCTGCACTCGTGGTTCGATCCGACGGAGCCCGCCGAGCGCGCGCTGCCGGACCTCAACCACCTGGCCCACGCGCTGTGGGGTTCCCTGCAGTTCCCGGAGGCGGCACGGGTGTTCGACGCGATCGGCCCCTACTTCACCCCGCCGCCCTGGATGTACCGCACGCCGGACCGGGACCGGGCCGTGGAGGTCTTCGTACAGGCCCGGGACCGCTGCCGGACCGCCGCGGGGGGCTCCCGGCCCGGACACCGCCCCTGACCACCGCGCCCGCACCCCCTGGGCATCCCCGCCGCACCGCCCCGGGAGCTTCTGCGCACCACCCCTTCGCACCACCCCCTGAACGACCCCGTTGCACGTGCCCGTCCGACAACCGTTGATCCAGGAGGTCCCCGCGTGTCCCCCACCCCCGACCCCTCGTCCGCCCCCTCCCCCGGTCTGCCGCAGCAGGACGAGGAGCAGCGGCTGCGGGAACTCGGCTACCGGCCGGTGCTGGCCCGCCGCATGGGCGGCTTCGGCAACTTCGCGATCAGCTTCTCGGTCATCTCGATCCTGTCCGGCTGCATGACCCTGTACGGGTTCGGCCTGAACACCGGCGGCCCCGCCGTGATGCTGTGGGGCTGGGCGGGCGTCGGCCTGTTCGTGCTGTGCGTCGGGCTCGCGCTCGCCGAGGTCACCAGCGCCTACCCGACCTCCGGCGCCCTGTACTACATGGCCGACCGGCTCGGCGGCCGGCGCTGGGGCTGGTACACCGGCTGGCTGAACCTGCTCGGCCTGCTCGGCGCGATCGCCGGCATCGACTACGGCGCCGCCCTGTTCGCCGGCGCGTTCGCCAACCTCCAGTGGGGCTTCGAGCCGACGCCCGGCAGGACCATGCTGATCTTCTGCGCGATCCTGCTGCTGCACGCGGTGCTGAACCTGTTCGGCGTGCGCCTGGTCAGCCTGCTCAACTCGGTCAGCGTGTGGTGGCACCTGGCGGGCGTGGCGCTGATCGTCGGCGCCCTGGTGATCGTCCCGGACCACCACCAGTCGGCGTCCTTCGTGTTCACGAAGTTCGTCGACGAGACCGGCTGGGACAACCCGCTGTACGTGGCGGCGATCGGCCTGCTCCTCGCGCAGTACACCTTCTCCGGCTACGACGCCTCCGCCCACCTCTCCGAGGAGACCTCGCACGCCTCGGTGGCCGCCTCCCGCGGCATCGTCCGCGCCATCTGGGTGTCCTGGCTGGCCGGTTTCGTACTGCTCGCGGGCCTCACCTTCGCCATCCAGGACTACGACGCCACGCGCACCACCGACACCGGCGTACCGCCCGCCCAGATCATGCTGGACGGCCTCGGCACCGACGGGGCCAGCGCGCTGCTCCTCGTGGTCATCGTCGCCCAGCTGTTCTGCGGCAACGCCGAGGTCGCCGCGGCCAGCCGGATGGTGTTCGCGTTCAGCCGGGACGGCGCGCTGCCCGGCTCGCACCTGTGGCGCAAGGTCAGCGGGCGCACCCAGACGCCGGTCGCGGCCGTCTGGCTGTCCGTCGTCGTGGCCTGCGTCCTCGCCCTGCCGTCGCTGTACTCGGCGACGGCGTACAACGCGGTGACCGCGATCAACGTCATCGGCATCACCCCGGCCTACGCCATCCCCGTGTTCCTGCGGCTGCGGGCGGGCGACCGTTTCCGGCCGGGTCCGTGGCAGCTGGGCCGCTGGAGCAAGCCGGTCGGCTGGATCGCGGTCGTGTGGGTGGCCTGCGTGACGGTCCTGTTCTGCCTGCCGCAGTCGTCCCCGGTCACGGTCGACACCATGAACTACGCCTCCGTCGCCCTCGCCGTGGTCCTCGTCCTGGCCAGCGTCTGGTGGTACGTCGCCCGCCGGTCGTACGGCACCCCCACCACCGCCGCGTACGGCAGCGACCGCGACCAGGCGGAACTCGCGGAGGGCATCGTCTGAGCCGGCTGCCCGAAGAGCGCCGGTCCCGGTTCGGACCGGTGTGCCGCATGCGGCAGGATGAACGAGCGCGCCGGTCACCGGAGTTCCTCCGGCCGGCGCGGTCGCACATCCCGGACTTCGAGCAGGTGACAACGTGACGAGACTTCAGAAACGGTGCTCCGCAGCGGTTCCGTGCCCCGGAGGTGACCGGTGAACCGCGCGCTGACCCTGGACGACCTCGTCCTCGCCGGCGTCGCCCTGGCCGCGGGCCTGGTGCTCGCCTTCATGTCGCGCACCCTGCTGCGCTGGCTGGCCAAGCACGCCAAGCGGACCCGCTGGAGCGGCGACGACGTCATCGTGGACGCGCTGCGCTCGGTCGTGCCCTGGGCGGCGATCGCGGGCGGCGCCGCTGCGGCGGCGGCCGTACTGCCGCTCACCCGGACCGTCCAGCACCACGTGAACCAGGCGCTCGAGGTCTGGCTGATCATCGTGGTGACCTTCTCCGCGGCCCGCGTGATCGCCGGCCTGGTCCGTTCGGTGACCCAGTCGCGCTCCGGGGTCGCGGGCTCGGCGACGATCTTCGTCAACATCACCCGCGTGCTGGTGCTGGCGATCGGCTTCCTGGTCGTCCTGCAGACCCTGGGCATCTCCATAGCGCCCCTGCTCACCGCCCTCGGCGTCGGCGGTCTGGCGGTCGCCCTGGCGCTCCAGGACACGCTCGCCAACCTCTTCGCGGGCATCCACATCCTCGCCTCCAAGACCGTCCAGCCGGGCGACTACATCCGGCTGAGCAGCGGCGAGGAGGGCTATGTCGTGGACATCAACTGGCGCCAGACGACGGTCCGGCAGCTCTCCAACAACCTGGTGGTCATCCCCAACGGCCAGCTCGCCAAGGCCAACATGACCAACTTCACGCGGCCCGAGCAGCAGCTGACCGTGCTGGTGCAGGCGGGGGTGAGCTACGACTCCGACCTGGAGCACGTCGAGCGGGTGACCGCCGAGGTGGTCACGGAGGTCATGACGGAGGTCACGGGCGCCCTGCCGGAGCACGAGCCCGCCATCCGCTTCCACACCTTCGGCGACTCCCGCATCGGGTTCACGGTGATCCTCGGCGTCGGCGAGTTCAGCGACCAGTACCGGATCAAGCACGAGTTCATCAAGCGCCTGCACCGCCGCTACCGCGAGGAGGGCATCCGCATCCCGGCGCCCGCCCGCACGGTCTCGCTCCAGCAGGGCACGGCGGTGATCCCGCAGCAGCGCAGCGGGCAGGGCGCGGTGCCGGGGCCGGGGTCCACGGAGTAGCCCGGCCGCGAAGTCCCGGCCGGCACGTACGCTGGAAGCAGCATGACCACGCCGGCGCCGGACCCCCGCACGCTCGACCGGCGGCTGGACGCGCTCGCGCGCCAGCCGTTCCGGGCGAGGTTCCACCTGCGCGGGCGGGACCGGGCGACCGCCGGCCTCAAGGGACCGGCGACCCTGCGGTGGCACGCGTACGACCTGATCGCCAAGCGGCTGGCGCCGGCCGAGCCGTACAAGGACGGCCGGCAGACGCCGTACCGCGGTCACCCGGTGTTCGTCGCCCAGCACGCGACCGCCACCTGCTGCCGGAGCTGCCTGCAGCGCTGGCACGGCATCCCCAAGGGGCGCGCACTGACCCGTACCGAACACGCGTACGTGGTGGAGGTGATCAGCCGGTGGATCGCGCGCGAGATGGCGGACGGCGGTTTTTCCGGCCAGGACCCCTGTCGAGCCGACCCCGAGCACGAGATATCTTGATGTCGAGCAATGTTGCAGACGTGGAGCGGAGCACCCGGTGACTGACTCGACCATCATCTACACCTACACAGACGAGGCCCCGGCCCTGGCGACGCATTCGTTCCTGCCGGTGATCCAGGCGTACGCCTCGCAGGCCGGTGTGCCCGTGGAGACGCGTGACATCTCGCTGGCCGGGCGCATCATCGCCGTCTTCCCCGAGTACCTGGACGAGGACCAGCGCATCCCCGACGCGCTGACCGAGCTGGGCGAGCTGGCCAAGACCCCGGCGGCCAACATCATCAAGCTGCCGAACATCTCGGCGTCCATCCCGC
The DNA here is from genome assembly GCF_055581365.1 of Streptomyces sp. NPDC031445. NCBI lineage: Bacteria > Bacillati > Actinomycetota > Actinomycetes > Kitasatosporales > Streptomycetaceae > Streptomyces > Streptomyces sp. NPDC031445. The sequence continues at coordinate 1,142,782 of NZ_JBVIJO010000001.1, read as the reverse complement.
AGCTCAAGGCCGCCGTCGCCGAGCTCCAGGGCAAGGGCTACGCGCTGCCGGACTACCCGGACGACCCGAAGACCGACGAGGAGCGCGAGATCCGCGCCCGCTACGACAAGGTCAAGGGCTCCGCCGTCAACCCGGTGCTGCGCGAGGGCAACTCCGACCGCCGCGCCCCGGCCTCGGTGAAGAACTACGCCAAGACCCACCCGCACCGCATGGGCGCCTGGACCTCCGAGTCCAGGACCAACGTGGTGACCATGGGCGAGAACGACTTCCGCTCCACCGAGAAGTCCGTCGTCGTCTCCGAGGACGGCGCCCTGAAGATCGAGCTGGTCGGCGAGGACGGCACCACCACCGTCCTGAAGGAGTCCGTGCCGGTCCTCGCGGGCGAGGTCGTCGACGCGTCCGTCATGCGCGTCGCCGAGCTGAACGCGTTCCTGGCCGCGCAGGTCGCCCGCGCCAAGCAGGAGGGCGTCCTGTTCTCCGTGCACCTGAAGGCCACGATGATGAAGGTCTCCGACCCGATCATCTTCGGTCACGTGGTGCGAGCCTTCTTCCCGAAGACGTTCGCGAAGTACGGCGAGACCCTCAAGACGGCCGGCCTCACCCCGAACGACGGCCTCGGCGGCATCCTGAAGGGCCTGGAGAACCTGCCCGAGGGCGCCGAGATCAAGGCCTCCTTCGAGGCCGAGATCGCCGAGGGCCCGGAGCTGGCCATGGTCGACTCGGACAAGGGCATCACCAACCTGCACGTGCCCTCCGACGTCATCATCGACGCCTCCATGCCGGCCATGATCCGCACCTCCGGCCACATGTGGGGCCCGGACGGCCAGGAGCACGACGCCCTCGCCGTCATCCCGGACTCCTCCTACGCCGGTGTCTACCAGGCCGTCATCGAGGACTGCCGGGCCAACGGCGCCTACGACCCGTCCACCATGGGCTCGGTCCCGAACGTCGGCCTGATGGCGCAGAAGGCCGAGGAGTACGGCTCCCACGACAAGACCTTCGAGATCCCGGCCGCCGGCACGGTCCGCCTGACCGACCGGGCCGGCAACGTGCTCATCGAGCAGCCGGTCGCGCGGGGCGACATCTTCCGCGCCTGCCAGACCAAGGACGACCCGATCCGCGACTGGGTCAAGCTGGCCGTCACCCGCGCCCGCGCCACCGGCGACCCGGCCGTGTTCTGGCTGGACGAGACGCGCGCCCACGACGCGCAGCTGATCGCCAAGGTCAAGCAGTACCTGCCGGAGCACGACACCGAGGGCCTGGACATCCGCATCCTGTCCCCGGTCGAGGCCACCAAGCTGTCGGTGGAGCGCATCCGCCGCGGCGAGAACACCATCTCGGTGACCGGCAACGTGCTGCGCGACTACCTGACCGACCTCTTCCCCATCCTGGAGCTGGGCACCAGCGCCAAGATGCTCTCGGTGGTCCCGCTGATGGCGGGCGGCGGCCTGTTCGAGACGGGCGCCGGCGGCTCCGCGCCGAAGCACGTCCAGCAGCTCGTCAAGGAGAACTACCTGCGCTGGGACTCCCTCGGCGAGTTCTTCGCCCTGGTGCCGTCCTTCGAGCAGTACGCGGCTGCCACCGGCAACACCCGCGCCAAGGTCCTCGCCGACACCCTGGACCGCGCCACGGCGACCTTCCTCAACGAGGACAAGTCCCCGACCCGGCGCGTCGGCGGCATCGACAACCGCGGCAGCCACTTCTACCTGTCGCTGTACTGGGCGCAGGAGCTGGCGCGGCAGAGCGACGACGCCGACCTGGCCAAGGCCTTCGCGCCGCTCGCCGAGACCCTCGCCGCGAACGAGCAGAAGATCGTCGAGGAGCTGAACGCGGTCCAGGGCTCCCCGGTCGACATCGGCGGCTACTACCAGGTCGACAAGGCCAAGGCGGACGCGGTCATGCGCCCGTCGGCCACCTGGAACGAGGCGCTGGCGTCGCTCGGCTAGTCCCTTCGAGGTGACGTGTCCGCCGCCCCGGCCGGGGTTTCCCGGCCGGGGCGGCGGCGTGCGGGGACGGGGCCGATGTCAGTGCCGTGTGGCACCTTGATCGTGCACGTCCCCGCCATCACCCCAGGAGCAGCCGGTGTCCCAGACCGCCCCCTCGTTCGACCTCCTCCCCGGTGCCGCCGGCTCACCGGTGCTGCTGCACGTGCCGCACTCGGCGCGCGCGGTACCGCGGGACGTGCGCGCCGGGATCGTGCTGGACGACGCCGCGCTGGAGCGGGAGCTGGACCACATCACGGACGCGCACACCGCCGAGATCGCCGAGCGGGCCGCCGCGCTCGCCGGGCTCCGGCCCTGGCGGTTCGTGAACCGGCTGTCGCGGCTGGTGGTGGACCCGGAACGGTTCCCGGACGAGCGGGAGGAGATGCGCGCCGTCGGCATGGGCGCCGTGTACACGCGAACCACGCACCGGGGTGAGCTGCGGGCCGCGGACACCGACCCGGAACCGCTGCTCGCCCGCTACTTCCGGCCGTACGCCGCGGCCATGACGCAGGCCGTGGCCGGCCGGCTGGCCGCGGCCGGGCGCGCGGTGATCATCGACGTGCACTCGTATCCGGCCCGGCCGCTCCCGTACGAGCTGCACGGCAGCGGGCCTCGCCCGCCGGTGTGCCTGGGCACGGACGCCTTCCACACCCCGCCGGAGCTGACCGAGGCCGCCCGCAAGGCGTTCGCCGGCTGCGGCGGGACGGGCCTGGACAGCCCGTTCGCCGGGACGTACGTGCCGCTGGAGTTCTACGGCACGGACGCCCGGGTCGGCGCGCTGATGGTGGAGATCCGGCGGGACACGTACATGACGGAGCCGGGCGGCCCGGCCGGCCCGGGCCTGGACCGCCTCGCCACGGCGCTGGCGGCACTCGTCGACGCGGTGTAGCCGTCCGGCAGGCGCGGCGGACGACCGGTGCGGCGGACCGCCGGCGCTGGAAGAGGGCACGGTCACCGGCAGGCCCGCGGTCACCCTGCACCCGCGCGGCCGGTCCGCCGCACGAGTACCGCGAGCCGCTTCACCGGCACGCCTCGCCCCGGTCCGGCTCCCGGCGCGCGCCGGGAGCCGGTTCGCTCAGGCCCGCAGCCACTCCGTGACGATCACCTCCGCGCCGGTGCTCAGGCGCAGGGCGAAGGGGCCGGACGGCGGGGCGGTGCTGGTGAACCGGCCGAGGGGGTCCGCGGTGAGCGGGGCGCGGGCGGTCTGCGGACCGCCGAGCACCTCGATCCGCGCCGGCTGCGGCGGCAGCAGCTGGCCGATCAGCCCCTCCTCGGTGACCTCGACGTCGACGGTCACCTCGCCCGCGCGGAACGTGAGCATGCGCGGTGCGTCGGTGACCCCCCTGATGGGCAGCGCGTCCACCAGCGAGTCGAAGGTCAGCTCGGCGAGCCGGGCGTCCAGCTCGTGCAGCGCGAACGCCTCCAGGGCCGCCTGGACCAGCTCGGCCGGGACCGGGTCCAGGACGGCGGCCGCCTGGCGCAGCTCCTCCTCCAGCAGCCCGTCCGCGAACTCGTCCGGCCCCTCGGGCATCCCGTCGTCGCCGTTCACACCGCACCCCGCGTGTCCATCCGGGCCCGCAGCCGGCGCAGACAGCGCTGGCGGAGCGGGCCGATGCTGCCGACCGCGATGCCGAGGGCGGCCGAGATCTCCCCGTAGCTGGGCGGCGGCGAGGCCATCAGCACGCGCAGCAACTGCCGGCAGCGCTCGCCCAGTCCGTCCAGCTCCTGCCACAGGCGACGGACCCGCTCGGCCCGGTCGGCCGCCTCCTCCGAATCGATCAGCGTCTCTTCCGGCGTCCGGTCCTCGCTGGCCCGGTCCAGTACCCGCGGATCATCCGTCAGGGTCAGCCGCGCCAGGCCCTTGAGCACCTTCAGGCACTCGTGCCGGGCCGTACTGGCCAGCCAGGCACCGGCCTTGTCGGGTTCCCGGATGCGGCCGAGGTGCTGGGCGAAGCGGAACCAGGTGGTCTGGAAGACCTCGTGTCCGTCGGCGTCCGACAGCCGGTGCGCCCGCACCACCGACCACACCAGCGGACTCATCCCCTCCACCAGCGCCTTCCAGGCCGCGGCGTCCCCGTCGACGGCGGACTGGACCAACGCGCCGACCTCTGTTCGGTCCACGGCTCCACCCCTTGTGTACGGCCTGTCATCGTACGCCGTGGAGCGGAGGGTTCCGGCCGTCATGCGGGCAGCGCCGGGAGCACGACGGGGACGGGTCGCCAGGTGGGCGGGCGGAGCGCCGCGACCCGCACCCCGCGCACCTCGGCCCCTTCCGCGTCCGCCGCCAGCAGCCCGGCGCCGGCCGCGCGCGGGTCGCGTTCCCGGTACGCCGTCATCCGGGCGGCGACGAGTCCCGCGGCCACCGGGGTGGCGAAGGAGGTGCCGCTCCACTGCGCGAGGCCGTCGAACATCACCTGGTCCGGCTTGGCGCCGGTGCGCTCCCGGCCCTCGCTCAGCACCCCGGTGTGGCGCGGGAACTGGCAGGTGCAGGCGTAGTCGGCGTCGCCGAACCGGCAGGCGTCGTAGGTGGAGTGCTGGTAGACGTACGGCACGGGCGCGGTGAAGCCGGTGAGGGCGCTGGTGAGGCGTTCGCCGGGGGTGTGGACGCGCACCCACGGCCCGTGGTTGGTGAAGCACGCCCCGGACGCGCCGTCCGCGCGGAGGGCGCCGACCGACAGCACGCAGTCGGCGAACCCGGCCAGGCCGGCGTAGGCGGCGGGCCAGAACGGGACGTCGCTGCCGTTGTTGCCGGCGGCGGCCACCAGCAGGGTGCGCTGCTCGCGCAGTTCCGCCATGAACGCGTCGAGGCCGATCAGGCCGTCGGTGTCCGCGCTGGGCGTGCCCGCGGAGAGGCTGATGATGTCCGGCCAGCCGCCCCGGTCGACCGCGTCGAAGAGCAGGGCGCCGAACTCCGACTCCAGGACGGCGCCGGCGTCGTTGAGCGTGCCGCGCACGGTGATGTCGGTGTTGGGGGCGACGGCCGCGAGGATGCCGGCGATGAACGTGCCGTGGCCGACGTACTGGCGCAGCACGCCGTCGGCGTCGGTCTCGGTCAGCTGGGCGTCGCCCGTGGTGTGGGCGAGCAGCGGGTAGGAGCGGTGGTCGTGCACCAGACCGGTGTCGACGACGAGGACGCCGACCGCGGTGGCCGGATCGTAACTCCCGTCGGCGGGCGCCGGGTTGGCGGTACCGGTGCGCGGGACGGGCACGGGTTCGTCGCCGGGGCAGGCGTTGACGTTCCCCGCGATGTGCACCACGTGGTTGCGGCCGGCCAGCCGGCGGCCCTGGCGGTCCTCGGCCTCCCGCACCGCGCGCAGGGCGTGCGGGACGCTGTCCTCGCCCTCGGCGGGGTCGCCGACCCGGATGCGGGTGACGCCGGTGCGGCCGGCCCGCGGGCCCACGCGGCGCACGTGGTCGGGGACGAGTCCGCGGGTCTCGGTGAAGTGCGTGCGCACGGCGTCCTCGACGAACCGGGCCTCCTCGCCGTCCCGGACGAGGACGACGCCCTTCTCGTAGAAGTACCCGGCGGAGTCGTCCGGCCCCATGGTGAGGGGGACGTCGGGCAGGGAGCGCTGGATGTGGTGGAACTGCTCGTGGAACCGGTGTGGTGCCATGTGGTGTCCTCCCCCTCAAGACGGTGTCCGACAGTGAGAGCCGCGGGACCGCCGTCTGATACAACAGGCCACTACCATGCGAGACGTGACAGCGGGAAGCGAGCCGGTTCTCGAGCTGCTGCCCATGGTGTTCGCCGATCCGGGCGAGGCCCGGGCACGCGCCGAACACGTCCTGCGCACCGCTCCGTCACCGGTCCACGCGAGCGTCGCCCACCAGGTGCTCGGCATCTGGCAGCGGGACTTCGGGGACCTGCGGATCGCGCTGAGGCACCTGCGGCGGGCCCGGGACCTGGCCGCGCGGGCCGAGTCGGCCGACCGGGAGGCCGATGTGCTCGCGACCCTCGGGGTCGCGCTGGTGCACGCGGGGCGCACGCGGCAGGGGCTCGCCTCCTTCGAACGGGGGGTCAGCCGGGGCAGCGGGCACACCCGGGCCCGGGTGCTGTACCGGCGGGCCTACGTGTGGTGGGTGCTGGGGCACCACCGCGAGGCCCTGGAGGACGTACGGCGGGCCCTTCCCGTCCTGCGGCAGGTCGCCGACGGCATCTGGACGGCGCGGGCGCTGACCCTGCGGGCCACCGTGCACCTGGCGCTCGGCTCGGTGGAGCGGGCCGTCGCGGACTTCACGGCGGCGGAGCGGCTGTGGGACACCACCGGCCAGGAGCACGACAAGGCGGACGCGGTGGAGAGCCGGGGCCTGGCCGCGTTCCGCTCCGGGGACATCCCGGCGGCGCTGCGGCTGCTGGACGAGGCCGAGGAGCGCTACGCCAAGCTGGGCACGCCGACGTACAACCTGTCGACCCGGCGCTGCGAGGTGCTGATGGCGGCGGGGCTCGCCCCGGAGGCGCTGGCCGAGGCGGACGCGGCGATCGCGCTGCTGGACCGGATCGGCGGGCAGTCGACCCGCAAGGCCGAGCTGCTGCTGGCCGCGGCGCGGGCCGCCCGTTCGGCCGGGGAGGCGCAGACCGCGATAGCCCGCGCGGCCGTGGCCGTACGGCTGTTCGCGGCGCAGCGCCGGACGTGGTGGGAGACGCACGCCCGGCTGGTGCTGATCGAGGCGCGGGTGGCGGCCGGGCGCCGGTCGGGGCGGATGGTCGCGGACGCGGCGGCGGTCGCCGAGCGGCTGGCCTCCTTCGGCTCCCCGGCCGCGCCCGAGGCCTCCCTGCTCGCGGGCCGGATCGCACTGGCGCTGGGCTGGACGGCGGACGCGGAACGGCACCTGGCGGTCGCCGCCCGCAGCCGGCACGGCGGGCCGCCGCCGGCCCGCATGACGGGCTGGGCGGCACAGGCGCTGCGGGCGCGGGCGGCCGGTTCCCGGCGCGGTGTGCTGGAGGCGTGCCGGCGCGGCCTGGACGTGCTGGACGACCACCGGATGACGCTCGGCGCCCCGGAGCTGCGCGCCCACGCGACCGCGCAGGGTGCCGAACTGGCCGCGCTGGCGCAGGAGGTGAGCCTCGCCGAGGGCAGTCCGCGACGGCTGCTGGGGTGGAGCGAGCGGTGGCGGGCGACCGTGCTGTCCGCGCCGCCGACCCGGCCGCCCGACGATCCGGCGCTGCTGAGCGGGCTGACCGCCTACCGGGAGATCGCGGCCCGTGCGGAGGCCGCCCGGATGGAGGGCCGTCCGGTGCCGGCGCTGGAGCGCGAACAGCGGCGCCTGGAGCGGGAGATCCGCTCGCGCACCCGGCACATCGGCGGGGCCGCCGCCGACGCGGGCGACCGTCTCGACGTGGGCCGGCTGCTGGACCGGCTCGGTGACGGGTGGCTGGTCGAACTGGCGGTGGTCGACGGCCGGGTGCACGTCCTGCTGTGCGGGCAGGGGAAGGTGCGCCGGTTCGCGGGTGGCTCGCTGGCGGAGGCGGTGGCCGAGGCCGAGCATGTGCAGGCCGGGCTGCGGCGGCTCGCGCACCCGGGTGCCGAGGCGCGGCTGCCTCTCGTGGAGGCGGCCGGCCGGCGCCTGGAAGAGCTGCTGCTGGCCGGGGCGGTACGGCACCTCGGCCCGGGCCCGGTGGTGGTCGTGCCGCCCGGCGCGCTGCACCGGGTGCCGTGGGCGCTGCTGCCCGCGCTGCGGGAGCGGGTGCTCAGCGTGTCGCCGTCGGCGGGGAGCTGGCTGCGCGCCCGGGAGACGGCGCCGCCGCCGGACGGGCGGCCCGTGCTGGTGCGCGGCCCCGGCCTGGCGACGGGCGGCGCTGAGGTGCCCGAACTGGCGGACCGGTACGGGACGGCGACGGTCCTGGAGGGCGACGACGCGCAGGTGCCGCGGGTGCTGGCGGAACTCGACGGCGCGGGTCTCGCCCATCTCGCGGCGCACGGCACGTTCCGCGCCGACAGCCCCCTGTTCTCCGCCCTGCGCATGGCCGACGGGCCGCTGATCGTCCACGACTTCGAGCGGCTGGCGCGCAGCCCGTACCGGATCATCCTGTCCAGCTGCGACACCGCCCGCCTCGCCTCGGTCGGCGCTGACGAACTCCTCGGCCTGGTCACGGCGCTGCTGCCGCTGGGCACGGCCGGGGTGGTGGCGAGCAGCGCACCGGTCAACGACGCGGCGGTCGTCCCGCTGATGCTGGCCCTGCACAAGGGCCTCGGCGCGGGCCTGTCCCTCGCCGAGGCGCTGCGGGACGCGCGCGCGGCCCTGCCCGGCGACGCGGTGCACCAGGCGACGGGCTGGGCGTTCGCGGCGTTCGGCGCGGCGTGAGCGGGGGCGTGCCGTCCCTGCGGCTTCGCCGTGTGCGCCCACTCCGGGCGGCTGCTCGCCGGGCAGGGCGCCCTGGACCGACGTGCGCACCGCCGTCCGCGGGCTGCTCCTGCCGCCCACCCCGTCCGCCCACGAGGTCCAGCCGCTGACCGGCCCCGCCGACCCGCCGACCCGGCCGTACCCGGTGCGCGGCCGCGCTGGTACGCCTCCTCAGCCGCCCCGCCCGCTGCGGCTCCCCGCCGCGCCGGCCGCGACCACGGAACCGGCCCACCGCCTCGGAGTGACCCCGGGCACCGCCGGCCGGCACCCGGCGGTCTGCCACGACGCGGGCCTGCTCACCCCCGCACCCGCGCCGGGACCCGCGCCGTCGCCACGCCCGCACCGGGCTCGGCGACGGCGCGGCTCCCGGCCCCGGTCGAGCCCTCGGGACAGCACAGCTAGGCCGTCTCCCTCTCCGGTGCGTCCACCAGCCAGGGCAGCGCCCCGCGGTCCCCCGTACCGAGCCGGGTGTACGCGCTGTACAGATGGTTGCCGACCGTCCGCACGGACAGGGTCAGCCGCTCGGCGATCTCCCGGTTGCTCAGCCCCGCCGCGGCCAGTGTGACGATCTGCCGCTGCCGGGCGGTGAGTTCACCGAGGACCAGACCGGCCAGCGCGGGCGTGCGCGCCCCCTGGCAGCGGCGGGCCAGCGCGACGGACCGGGTGCGGGACAGCCGGGCGGCCCGGGGATCGCGGTGGGCCCGCACCGCCTGCGCGTGCGCCTCCGCCGCGTACAGCAGGAACCCCCGCTCGGCCAGCGCCTGCGCCGCCCGGTCGAGCGCGGCCCCGTCGCCGCGGGCCAGCGCGTCCGCGTGCCGGGCGAACACGCTGCCGGCCGGCAGCCGCCCGGCCGTCCGCTCGGGCTCACCGAGGCGTACGGCGTCGTAGAGCGCGTGGACGCCGTCCGGGTCGGTCGCCTCACCCGGCGCCCCTTCGGCCAGCGCGAGTTCCCTGAGGCACCCGTCGTGCGACGGAGTCTCCCGCAGCCCCTCGCGCGCCCACGCCGCCGCCTCCCGCAGTTCGCCCCGCAGCCGCGCGAACCGGGCGCGGACCGCGGCGTACCCGGCCGGCAGCGGGCCGCCCTGCGCGACCAGCCACTCCCCCACCGGCGTCGGCACCGGCCGGACGTCGAGCCGGTCCATCCCCCGGGCCAGGGCGCGCTGTTCGGCGTCGAGCGCGGGGCCGTGCGCGAAGGGCGCGCGGGCCAGCCGGCGGGCCCGCAGCCGGCCGGCCGTGGCGCGCAGCGCGGCGCCGTGCAGGGGGTGGGCGAGGGTGACGGCACCCTGGTCGTCGACGTCGATCAGGCCGTCCGTCTCCAGGCGTTCGAGGACGTCCAGGTCCAGCTCGTCCACGGACAGCGGCAGGGGCTCGGCGAACGCCAGCCGTTCCAGCGCGTCGCGTTCGCCGGGACCGGACCGCTCCAGGGCGGGCGCCAGCCGCTCGCGGACGGCCGGGGTCACCGGCAGCGGTCCGCGCCAGGCCCGTTCGCCGGTGCCCGGGACGTGGGTGAGCCGGCCGGAGCCGGTGAGTGCGGTCACCAGGTCGCGCAGGAGCCGCAGATCGCCCCGGCACGCCTGGTGCAGGCGGCGCACGGTGAGCGGTTCCAGGCCGGCGCCGGCGAGCAGCTGGGCGGTGTCCTCGGGGGCCAGCGGGTCGAGGGCCAGCCGGGGCAGCAGTCCCCCGGTCCACAGCCGGGACACCGCGCCGGGCGCGGGCGGCCCGTCCGCCGCGGCCACGACCAGGCGGGTGCGGCCCTGCACGGCGAGCTGGTGGACCAGGGCGGCGGAGGTCTCGTCCAGCAACTGGGCGTCGTCCACGACCAGGAGCCGTACGCCGGACAGCGCGCGGACCGCGCGGTGCAGCGAGACGGTGTCGGGCAGCAGGTGCGCGAACGCCGCGAGGGGCAGGTCCCGGGCCTCGGGAGTGCCGGTCACGCGGGCGTGGTCCGTGCCCCGGACCGCCTCCGTGATCAGCCGGGTCTTGCCGCGGCCGGACGGACCGGTCACCACGATGCCGGGCCGGCCGGCGGTCAGCGCGCCGCGCACCAGCTCCAGTTCGTCGGCCCGGCCGGTGAACGGCCAGGGCAGCTCCAGGGTCTTCGCGTCCTGTTCGTAAGTCCTCACACCATGCTGAGCGCGCGTACTCAGCTTTGATACAGGGCGACTTGAGTAGCCCCCGACTCAGGCGTGCGGCCGGGGCGGCGGGCACGCTGGCCGCATGACCCGACGCCTCTGCTCGCTTCCGCGGCAGCCGGCCCCGTCGTTCGCGGCGGGGCTGACCGCCGAGCGGCTGGGCGCGCTGCTCGCCGGGCGGCGGATGTGGGTCAACGGCACCGTCCTGCACTACTGCTTCCCGGACGCCCGCACCGACGCCTCCGTCGTCCCGGTCCCCGGGACCGGGGAGCTGCGCCGGGTGCCGTGGGCGGGCGGCGAGGAGCAGCGGGACGTGGTCCGCGGGTGCTTCGCCGAGTGGCAGGACCTGGGCATCGGCGTCACGTTCGCCGAGGTCGGCGACCGGCACGAGGCGGAGCTGCGGATCGGGTTCCAGACCGGTGCCGGGTCCTGGTCGGCGGTCGGCCGGGAGGCGCTGTCGGTGGGCCGGGGCGAGCGCACCATGAACCTCGGCTGGGACGTGACCGCGCCCGGGGAGCGCGGGGCCGTCCTGCACCAGATCGGGCACGCGCTCGGCATGGTGCACGAGCACCAGAGCCCGTTCGCCGGGCTGCACTGGGACGACGAGGCCGTGTACGCCGAGCTGGCGGGCCCGCCGAACTTCTGGAGCCGGGAGACGACGGACACGAACGTGCTGCGGCAGCTGGACACCTGTGAGGCGGGCGGCTCGGTGTGGGACCCGCAGTCGGTGATGACGCTGCCGTTCGGGCCGGGGCTGGTGCTGGAGCCGGAGCAGTACCGCGGGGGGCTGCGTCCGCCCGGCGCTCCGTCGCCGGCCGACAAGGAGTTCGTGCTCCGCTGGTACCCGCCCGCCGCTCCCGGCGGACCGGCCGCACTGGTGCCGTTCCGGTCCGCGCCGCTCGGGCTGGGGCCGGGCGAGCAGGCCGACTTCACCGTCGAGCCGCCGGAGACCCGCGAGTACACGGTGGGCGCGTTCGGCGACGCCGACACCGTGCTGGTGGTCTTCGAGCAGCGCGACGGGGAGCCGCGCTTCCTCGCGGGCCACGACGACGGCGGCACGCCGGACAACGCCGCCGTCCGGGTCCGGCTCGTCAAGGGCCGCCGCTATGTCGTCCGGGTCCGTCTGTACTCCACGTGGGGGTCGGGGGAGACGGCGGTCATGTGCTGGTGACGGCACACGGACGGCACAGAGCCACTGTCCGGCACCGGGGGGAGCGGGCGTGGACGTCACCTACGGGGGAGGTGACGTCCACGCCCGCGCCAGTTCCCGGGCGGCTCCCGCTCCCCGGACACGACGACGGATGCCGAGCGTCCTCGGGGCATCCTCCCCGGCACGGGCAGGACGACTCGGTCATGCCCGCGTCGTCGGCTCCACGGGACAAAGAGCCGAGGAGGCACTGGCCCCGCCGCTCGCGGCGATGGCACCGGGACCGGCCCGCGCTGAGCGCGACGGCCGGCGCTGAGGAGCGGAACGGCCGTTCGTGCCGCTCCCCCACGCCGCGAGGAACCTCACGACGCGGCCCGCTCCGACGGGGCGCCGCCCCGGCTGCCGCCCTCGGCGTCGGGGTGGGCGAGACCCAGGTGGTCCCGCAGGGTCGTGCCCTCGTAGTCGGCGCGGAAGACACCCTGTTCCTGGAGCAGCGGGACCACCTTGTCGGCGAACGGGTCGAGTCCGCCGGGGGTGATGTGCGGCACGAGGATGAAGCCGTCGGAGGCGTCGGCCTGCACGAAGTCGTTGATGGTCTGCGCGACGGTCCGGGGCGAGCCGATGAACGTCTGCCGGTTGCCGGTGTTGATGACCAGGTCGCGGATGGACCACTTGTTGGCCTCGGCGAGCTGCCGCCACTCGCGGGCGATGGCCACCGGGTCGCGGTACATCCGCACCTGGGCGCGGCCCCGGGAGATGTGGTCCTCGCTCACCACCGGGTCCACCTCGGGCAGCGGGCCCTCCGGGTCGTACGCCGACAGGTCCCGGTTCCAGACGAACTCCAGGTGCTTGATGGCGGTGGCGCCGCTGACCTGCTGCCGGCGGACCTCGCGGGCGAGTTCGGCGGCCTCCTGGTCGGTGTCGCCGAGGACGAAGGTCGCGGCGGGCAGGATGAGCAGCTGGTCGGGGCGGCGGCCGTACGCGGCGAGGCGGGACTTGACGTCGGTGTAGAAGGCCTGGCCCTCCTTGAGGGTGGAGTACCGGCTGAAGATCGCGTCCGCGCTGGAGGCGGCGAACTCCCGGCCCTCGTCGGAGTCGCCGGCCTGGAAGACGACCGGGCGGCCCTGCGGGGAGCGCGGGACGTTGAACCGGCCGTGGATGTCGAAGTGCTGCCCCTGGTGCACGAAGGCGCCGGCCTTGGCGTCCCGGAGGAAGGTCCCGGTGGCCTGGTCGGCGATGATCTCGTCACCGCGCCAGGAGTCGAACAGTTCGTGCGCGGTGGCGAGGAACTCCTTGGCGCGGGAGTAGCGCTCCTCCTGCGGCAGGAAGCCGCCGCGGCGGAAGTTCTCGCCGGTGAAGGCGTCCCAGGAGGTGACCACGTTCCAGGCGGACCGGCCGCCGGAGAGGTGGTCGAGGCTCGCGAACTGGCGGGCCACCTCGTACGGTTCGTTGAACGTGGAGTTGATGGTGCCGGTCAGGCCGAGCCGGTCGGTGACGGCGGCCAGCGCGGCCAGCACGGTGAAGGTGTCCGGGCGGCCGACCACGTCCAGGTCGTAGATCTTCCCGCCCTGCTCGCGCAGCCGGAGCCCCTCGGCGAGGAACAGGAAGTCGAACTTGGCGCGTTCGGCGGTCCGCGCGAAGTGCGCGAAGCTGCTGAACTCGATGTGGCTGCCGGCGGCCGGGTCGCTCCACACGGTGGTGTTGTTCACGCCGGGGAAGTGGGCGGCCAGGTGGATCTGCTTCAGCGGCTTGCTCATGGCGGTACGGTCGTCCTCTCCGGCGTTCAGGCTGCGGCGTAGCGGTTGGCGGGGCGGGCGAGACCGAGGAGGCCGCGCAGGGTGCCGGCCTCGTAGGCGTCCCGGAAGCGACGGCGCCGCCGCAGCTCGGGCACCAGGTCCCGGGTGATCCGGGGCAGGTCGTGGCCGGCGACCGCGGGCCGCAGGCGGAACCCGCTCAGCCCGCCCGCCGCCAGCTCCTCCAGCAGGTCGGCGAGTTCCGCGGCCGTACCGGTGAAGATCCGGGCGTCGCTGGTGTACGGCTCGCCCGCGAGGGTGTCGAGGCGGTCGCGGCGGGCCTCGGCCCCGGCGCGGCTGTCGTCCAGGAAGACGACGAGGTCGCCGAAGACGTGCAGCGTCTCCCCGGCGCGGCCCGCCGCCTGCTGCTCGGCGCGGATCTCGGCGACGATCGCCCGGGCCTGGTCCGCGTCGTGCGGGGTGACGTAGCCGACATCGGCCTGACGGGCCACCAGGCGGTACGGCACCGTCTGATGGGCGAGGGCGGTGACCAGGGGCTGGCCCTGCGGGGGCCGGGGCGTGATGGAGGGGCCCTTGACGCTGAACCAGCGGCCCTCGAAGTCGATGTAGTGCAGCTTGTCCCGGTCGATGAAGCGGCCGGTCGCCGCGTCCCGGATCTCGGCGTCGTCCTCCCAGCTGTCCCAGAGCCGGCGGACCACTTCCACGTAGTCGGCGGCCTCGTCGAACAGGTCGGTGATCGTCGCCCGCGCGTCCGGGCTGTCGAAGCCCTCGATCCGGGGGATGGTGCGGCGGCCGAAGTGCGCGGCCTCGTCCGGGCGGAAGTCGGTGCGCACCCGCAGGCCCGCGCGCCCGGTGCTGACGTAGTCGAGGGTGGCGATCGCCTTGGAGATGTGGAACGGCTCGGTGTGCGTGGCCACCACGGTCGGGACCAGGCCTATGTGCCGGGTGACCGGGGCGACGCGGGAGGCGATGAGGACCGCGTCGAGCCGGCCGCGGACCTGGTCGGTGCGCTCGTCGGGGGCGAGGAGGTGGGAGGACTGCGGGCCGAGGCCGTCCTCGATGGTGACGAAGTCGAGCAGGCCGCGTTCGGCCTCGGTGATCAGGTCGGTCCAGTAGCCGGCGGTGAACAGGTCGCGGGGGCGGGCGACCGGCTCGCGCCAGGACGCCGGGTGCCATCCGGTGCCGTCCAGGGCGACGGCGAGGTGCAGGGGTGCGGCAGGGGCTGAGGACACGTCGGTGCCTTCCTTGATGTCCGTACGAGAACGCCGGCGGCAGGGCCGGCGGCGGCCGGGGCGGGCGGCTCCGGCCACGGGCGGGCGCGGCGGGGGCCCCGGGCCCGGGGCGGAGCCGGGGGGAGGTCAGGGACGACAGAGCGCGGCGGACACGCGCTGGAGGTCTATGTGCGGCCGGGAGTGCAGGCGGACGGACCGGTACGGGTGCGGGGCGCGCGGCGGGCGGGCCCGCGGGGGCACTCGGGTCACGGCCGTCACCTCCGTCCGTCGGACGCGGCGGGCCGGGTCGGCGTCCGCCTGGCGGATCTCGTCGCGACGTCCAACGTCCGGCCGGCCGCCGTTGTTCCCGGGCTGCGCAGCCGCACGATCCGGGAGTGGCGGCGCAGGGTGAACCCGATCGACTCGTAGAGCCGGATCGCGGGCGTGTTGTCGGCGGCGGCGTGCAGGAACGGGGTGTCCCCGCGGTCCCGGATACCGGCCGCGACCGCGCGCACCAGCCGGGTGGCCAGTCCCCGGCCGCGGTACGCGGGGTCCGTGCACACGGCGCTGATCTCGGTCCAGCCGGGCGGCCGCAGCCTCTCCCCCGCCATGGCGATGAGCCTGCCCCGGTGCCGGATGCCGAGGTAGGTGCCCATCTCGACGGTCCGGCTCAGGAAGGGGCCCGGCCGGGTGCGGGCCACCAGATCGAGGATCTCGGGGACGTCGCCGGCTCCCAGGCGGACCGCCTCCGGGTCCGGTGCGGCCCGCAGCGCGGTGTCCACGAGCTGGACCCCCGCGCCCTCGCCGAGCACCTCCCAGCCGTCGGGAACCCGCTCCACCGGCTTGACCCGTACGGGGTTTCCCGGGCCGACGAGCGTGTGCAGGTCGGCCCAGGCCGCCGGGTCCGCCGGGTCGACGAGCGCCGCGAAGGCGTAGGTCTCCGGCCGGTAGCGGGCCGCGCGGCCGTGCCGGTCGGCGAGCCGGGCGTGCGGGCCGGTGAGGGCGGCCCAGACGGCGTTGTCCAGGACGGGGTCCGCGGGCGGGAGCGGGTTCGCGCCCGGGCGGACGTCGGTCGGACGGGCCACGGGAGCGACCCCCTCTCTTGTCTCCATGCCGGTGGACCGACGACCCGTCAGGAGTTGTCCAGCGGCAGCCCGGGCGGGTTGACCTGCGCCTTCGCCACGGACTCGTTGGACAGGCCGTAGGCGGCCAGCCACTTGCCGTACTGCCCGTTCTCGATCAGGTGGTTGAGGGCGTCGGCCAGCGGCTTGGCGAGTCCGCTGTCCTTCTTGGCGGTCGCGGCGATCAGGCCCTGGAGCGTCTCGCCTGCACCGGAGAAGGTGCCCGCGTTGCGGGTGGCGTTGGGGGTGCCCGCGGTCTGCCGGGCACGGTAGGCGACCGCGGGGTTGGGACCGAGGTAGGCGTCGATCTTCCCGCTGCTCAGCGCCAGGTTGACGGCGTTCTGGTCCGGGAAGTACTTGACGGTGAGCTTCTTGCCCTCCTTGGCCAGTTTGGCCTTCCACTCCAGGAGGATCTTCTCCTGGTTGGTGCCGGCGCCCACGCTGACCGTCTTGCCCGCGAGGTTCTCGTAGTCGTCGTCGAAGTTCCAGGGGTTCTTCTTCAGCACCTCGAAGGCCAGGTTGTCCTTGCGGTAGGAGGCGAACTCGTACTTGCGCTTGCGTTCCTCGGTGACGGTGACGTTGGAGAAGGCCACGTCGACCTTGCCGCTGTCGACGCCGACGAAGAGGTTCTCCCAGGTGGAGTTCCTGATCTCGGGCTTCAGGCCGAGGACCGCGGCCACCAGGCGGCCGAGGTCGGGCTCGGAGCCGGTGAGGGTCTTCTGGTCGCTGCCCACGAAGTTCAGCGGCGCGGAGCCCGAGGGCAGGGCCCCGACGCCGATGACGAGCTTGCCGCTCCTGCGCACGGAGGCGGGCAGTTCGGCGCTGATGGACTTCACTTCGGAGACCTTCAGCGCGGTCTCCTTGGCCGCTCCGTTGGACAGCCGCCCCACGGTCACCGTGCCGGCGGTGTCGGTCTTGGTGACGGCCTCGCTGTCGCCTCCGCAGGCGGCGAGCCCGGTGGCGAGGGTGGCCACGGCGGTCGCGGCGGTGATGCCGCGGATCACGGCGCGTCGGGAGAGGTGGGTAGGCATGGCGTGGCTGTCCTTGTCTCGCTGGTGAGGGTGAGCGCTGAGGGTGCGGTGAGGGGTGGGTCACGGAGGGACCGGGCGGCGGGGCCGGGGCGTCCTGCCGTGGCGGCGCGGTCAGAGGACCTTGCCGAGGAACTCCCGGGTCCGTGCGTGCCGGGGCCGGTCCAGCACCTCGCCGGGCGGGCCCTGTTCGACGATCCGGCCGCCGTCGATGAAGACGACCCGGTCGGCGACCTCGCGGGCGAAGCCGATCTCGTGGGTGACGATGACGAGGGTGGTGCCGCTGGTCGCCAGGTCCTTGATGACGGCCAGCACCTCGCCGACGAGTTCGGGGTCGAGCGCCGACGTCGGCTCGTCGAAGAGGATGATCCCGGGACGCAGGGCGAGGGCGCGCGCGATGGCGACGCGCTGCTGCTGTCCGCCGGACAGCTGCCGCGGGTAGGCGCCGGCCTTGTCGCCGAGACCGACGCGTTCGAGCAGTTCCCGGGCGAGCTCCTGGGCCGCCGCCCTGGACAGCCGGCCGGTGGCGGCGGGGGCCGTCGCGACGTTGTCCAGGACGGTCAGGTGCGGGAAGAGGTTGAAGTTCTGGAAGACGAAGCCGATCCGGCCGCGCTGGGCGAGGATGGCGCGCTCGCTCAGTTCCTTGAGCCGGTCCCCGTGCCGCTTCACCCCGATCAGCTCGCCGCCCACGCTGACGTGGCCGATCTCGGGCTTCTCCAGGTGGTTGACGACCCTGAGCAGCGTGGACTTGCCGGAGCCGGACGGCCCGATGATCACCGTGACCTCGCCGGGGCGGACGGTCAGGTCGATGCCGTCGAGGACGCGGTGGGTGCCGTACCACTTGTGGACGCCGTGTACTTCGAGCGCGGCGGGGGCGGCCTTCGGCAGGGTCTCGGCGATGGTCATACGGCGGCCTCCCGGCTCAACCGGGCCCGCAGGCCGGCGAGGCCGGCCCGGGCCTTCTGCAAGGGGGTCGGCGGCAGGGTGCGGGTGGCGCCCCGGGCGTAGTACCGCTCGACGTAGAACTGGACGACGGACACGGCGCTGGTGAGGATCAGGTACCAGACGGTGGCGACCAGCAGCAGCGGCACCACGTCACCGGGGTAGGTGCTGCCCATCGACTGCACCGCGCCGAACAGGTCGAGCAGCGACACGTAGAAGACCAGGGACGTGCTCTTGATGAGGCCGATCAGCTGGTTGACGTAGTTCGGGGTGATGGACCTGAGGGCCTGCGGGAAGACGATCCGGCGGAACTGGTAGCCCTTGGGCAGGCCCAGGGCGGCGGCGGCCTCGTGCTGGCCCTGGTCGACGGAGAGGATGCCGCCGCGGACCACCTCCGCCGCGTACGCCGCCTCGTTGAGGCTGAGGCCGATGACGGCGATCGTCATGTCGGTGGCCAGCCGGGACTCGTCGAAGGTGACGAAGGCGGGTCCGAACGGCACCCCGAGGCTCAACGTCCTGTACAGGGCACTGAAGTTGTACAGGAAGATCAGTACGACGATGAGCGGCACGGAGCGGAACAGCCAGGTGTAGGTCCAGCTGACCGCGCGCAGCACCGGGCTCCCGGAGAGCCGGGCGAGCGCCAGCAGGATGCCGCCGAGGAGCCCCAGGACGGCGCTGAGCGCGGCGACTTCGAGGGTGACGAGGAGGCCGTCGAGGACGGTGGGGCGCAGGAACCAGTAGCGGAAGCGGTCCCACTGGTAGAAGGGGTTCGTGACCAGTCCGTGCAGGATCTGCGCGACGAGCACGAGGACGGCGGCGGTGACGATCCACCGGCCGGGCCGGCGCAGCGGCTGTATCCGCTGCGGCGACAGGGTTCCTGACGGTGTGTCGGCGGTGGCCGGCGCCTCGGCTAGGGAGACGGCGGCGCCTGGGGGTTCACTCATGGCGGGCTCCGGCGGAGTCGGTCACCCCGGGGCCGCGCGGGAGCGGCGGTGGGCCACGACGGCACTGCGGCGCGAGGCGGCGCACGGACGGGCGCGGAACCGGGGGCTGGGCGGACAACGGCACACCGGACGGACGGTGTGCGGTGGGAACGCGGGGGCTGGGAGGCAGACGTCAGCCCTGACAGCGGGCAGAGCCCGGCGCGGTACACAGTGCGCTGTTCACGCGGAGCAGATCGACGGCGCGGTCGGCGACGAGGAGACCGGCGTACGACGGTACGCAGCCCTGGGGGCGGCTCGCCGCCGTCCTGGGAGCTGCGTACATGGCGTCACCTGTCACTGTTCCGGCCCCGTGGGGCCTCGCGCTTACCGAAAACGTCATCCGGTCCGGTCGTCACCTGGGGCACCCCACCGCGGTGCGAGGGTTGCCGGTCAGCGAGCCAGGGCTTGGCGCTGACGCTCATGACCGTTCTGAGCGGTAAGTAAGGCAGTTGCCCGTTCGAATGTCAACGGACGTCCGCCAACTGGACATCGGCGGCCCGCTCTCACCTGCGGGAAGAGTCCGGGGTGTCCGCGGCGTGGCCTGCCCAGTCCAGGATCTGGACAGCGGCTCCGGCGGCCTCCAGGCCCTGGCAGCGGCCGTGGTGGCGGCGGGCGATGCCGTCCAGGTCGAGGTGACGGCCGAAGGCGGGGCGGGCGGCCAGACGGCGGGCGTAGGCCCACAGGGCCCGGTGGTCGGCGATGCGCTGCACGGCGGAGGCGTCGAGGTGGCAGCGGTGGACGGTGTCGAGTTGCACGAGGGTGACCCACAGCTCGATGTCGGCGGCGGTGATCCGGTCGTCGGCCAGGTACTCCTCGCCGCTCAGCCGCCGCTCCAGGCGGCCCAGGGTGTCCAGCAGCACGTCGAGGGCGGCGGCCCGCTCGGCGGGGCCTGCCCCGGCGCGTCCGGCGCGCTGCGCGGCCTCCTCGATGCCCTCGGCGCACATCCGTTCGACGGCCTCGATCACGGACTCCAGGCCCCGGGGGTACAGCCGGCCGTCGCCGTTCGGCCGGAACCGGTCCAGGTCGCGCAGGATGTCGGGGGTGTGGGTGCTGACGATGCGTCCGGACCAGTCGTCGCTGAGCACGGGCGCGAGCGCCGGGCCGGTGTAGTGGTGGGCGCTCGCCTCGTAGAGCGGGCGGAGCGCCGCGTGGCCGCCGCCGGGACAGTCCGGGACGGCGGGCAGGAGGGTGACGGGACAGCGGGCGTCCAGGCCGAGCAGGCTGTGGCCGACGGCGAGGCGCAGCCCGTCGGGGCAGGCGGTCGACAGGTGGAGCCGGTAGCGGTGCGGCACGGCGTAGTGGCCGCTGCGCGCGTCCCGGCCGATCCGGCCCCGGAAGAGGGGCGCGGTACCACGGGTGGACGGGACGGCGGCGAGCGGAGTGATGGACATGCGTCTCCCCGGGTGGTGGGTGTGCGGAGGGGCGCGCCGGCGCGGGCATGAGCGGTCGGCGGGGGCGGAGGGGCGGCCCGGCTCAGCGGTGACGGCGGATCGCGCTGCAGACGCGCTGCAGGTCGATGTGGCGGCGGGAGGTGAGCAGGGGTGCGCGCAACGGCGTGCGGCCGGTCCGGCCCGTGCCCGTTTCGCCGCGCGCCATGATTTCCTACCTGTTCACTAGGATTCCCTACCTGGAGTGTCGATCGGGCTCCGTACGGCGTCAAGGGGGCGTCCACGCCTGAGGATCGCAGTCGGCGCCGGGTACTCCTCAGCGAGAGAAACATGTGACATAGTACTGGCGTGGCGAAGCGACTGACCTGCGATGTCGTGGTCGTCGGGGCCGGAATGACGGGCGCGGCCTGTGCCCTGTACGCCGCGCGCGCCGGACTCGACGTACGGCTGGTGGACCGGGGCCCGGTGGCCGGCGGCACCACCGGAGCCGGCGAGGGCAACCTGCTCGTCTCCGACAAGGAGCCGGGCCCGGAGCTCGAACTCGCGTTGCTGTCGGCCCGGTTGTGGGCCGGGCTGGCGGGGGAGCTGGGCGCCGCGATCGAGTACGAGCCCAAGGGCGGTCTCGTGGTCGCCTCACATCCCGGCGCCCTGGCCGCGCTGCGGGACTTCGCCGCGGACCAGCGGACCGCCGGCGTCACCGCCGTACCGGTCGACGCCGGACGACTGGCCGACCTGGAACCGCATTTGGCGCCCGGCATGGCGGGGGCGGTGCACTACCCGCAGGACGCCCAGGTGATGCCCGCGCTCGCCGCCGCCCATCTGGTCCGCGCCTCCGGCGCCGCCCTGCACACCGGCCGCACGGTGACCGGGGTGCTGCGCACCGCCCGGGGAGCGGTCCACGGCGTCCGCACCGACCGGGGCGACATCCACGCACCGGCGGTGGTGAACGCTGCCGGCACCTGGGGCGGCGACCTCGCCTCGCTCGCCGGCGTCCGGCTGCCGGTGCTCCCCCGGCGCGGTTTCGTGCTGGTCACCGAGCCGCTGCCGCGCAGGGTCCGGCACAAGGTGTACGCCGCCGACTACGTGGCCGACGTGGCCAGCGACTCGGCCGGGCTGCGCAGCTCGCCGGTCGTGGAGGGCACGGCCGCCGGCCCCGTCCTGATCGGCGCCACCCGGGAACGGGTCGGCTTCGACCGGTCGTTGTCGCTGACCGCGACGCGGGCGCTCGCCGCCGGGGCGATCGGGCTGTTCCCGTTCCTCGAACGGGTCCGCGCGCTGCGGGCGTACGCGGGCTTCCGGCCGTACCTGCCGGACCACCTGCCGGCGATCGGGCCCGATCCGCGGGTGCCCGGCCTGTTCCACGCCTGCGGGCACGAGGGCGCCGGCATCGGACTCGCCCCCGGCACCGGGCTGTTGATCGCGCAGGCGCTCACCGGGAAGGCGCCGGAACTGGACCTCACGCCGTTCCGGCCGGAGCGGTTCGACACCGAGGGAGGCGATGCCCGGTGAATCCCTGGGAGCTGACGCGGGCCCGGCCGGGGCCGCCGTGCACCGTGACCTTCGACGGCCGGCCCCTCGATGCGCTGCCGGGCCAGACGGTCGCGGCGGCGCTGTGGGCGGCGGGCGTGACGGCCTGGCGCAGCACACGGGACGCCGGGCGGCCCCGCGGGGTGTTCTGCGGGATCGGGGTGTGCTTCGACTGCCTGGTCACCGTCAACGGCCGCCCCGACCAGCGGGCCTGCCTGGTTCCGGTGCGCCCGGGAGACGACATCCGCACTCAGGAGGGGACGGGCCGGGACGATGACTGAACGACCGCGCCTCGCCGTCGTCGGCGCGGGCCCCGCCGGGCTCGCCGCGGCGCTGGCGGCGGCCGCACGGGGCGTCCGGGTGACGCTGGTCGACGCCGCCGACCAGGCCGGCGGGCAGTTCTACCGGCAGCCCGCCGCCGCCCTCGGCGCCCGCCGGCCGCAGGCCCTGCACCACCAGTGGCGCACCTGGGTACGGCTGCGCGACGGCCTGGACCGGCACCGCGCGGCCGGCCGGATCACTCATCTGCCGGACCATCATGTGTGGTCTGTGGCGCGGGACTCCGCCTCGGGTGCCTTCGCCGTGCACGCCCTGCTCGGGCCCGCGCAGGAGGACGGTGTCACCGTGCACGCCGACGCGGTGCTGCTGGCCACCGGCGGGTACGAGCGGGTGCTGCCCTTCCCCGGCTGGACACTGCCCGGGGTCGTCACGGCGGGCGGCGCGCAAGCCATGCTCAAGGGCGGCCTCGTGCTGCCCGGCCGCACGGTGGTGGCGGCCGGGACCGGGCCGCTGCTGCTGCCGGTGGCCGCCGGGCTCGCCGCGGCCGGCGCACGCGTCGCCGCGCTGGTGGAGTCCGCAGGGCCCGGGGCGCTGCTCCACCGGGCACCCGCCCTGGCCGCACAGCCGGGCACACTCGCCGAGGGCGCCGGCTACGCGGCCCGGCTGCTGCGGCACGGCGTGCGCGTGCTGACCCGGCACACCGTCGTGGCTGCGCACGGCACCGACCGGCTGGAGGCGGTGACGGTGGCCGCGCTCGGCCGGGACGGACGCCCGCGGCCCGGCAGCGCCCGGCGCGTCCCCTGCGACACCCTGGCCGTGGGCCACGGCATGCTGCCGCACACCGACCTCGCCGAGACCCTCGGCTGCACCCTGTCCGGCACCGCCGTACGGGTCGACGCCGAGCAGCGCACCGACGTGCCCGGCGTCTGGGCCGCCGGGGAGGCCACCGGGATCGGCGGCGCGGCCCTCGCGCTCGCCGAGGGGCACATCGCCGGGCGCTCGGCCGCCGCCCGGCTGCGCGGCACCGCCCCCGAGCCGGGCGGCTGGGCCGCCGCGGCCCGGGCCCGCACCCGGCTGCGCGCGTTCGCCACGGCCCTGGACACGGTGTACACCCCGCCGGCGGGCTGGGCGGACCGAATCCCGGACGACACCGTGGTGTGCCGCTGCGAGGAGGTCACCGCCGGGCAGGTGCGCGGGGCCGCCGGCTCCCTCGGCGCCGGGGACCTGCGCACGGTCAAGCTGCTCACCCGGGCCGGAATGGGCTGGTGCCAGGGGCGGATGTGCGCGCCCGCGGTGGCCGGGCTGACCGGCTGCCCGCTCACCGCCGGACGCCGGCCGTTCGCCCGCCCGGTACCGCTCGGCGTCCTGGCCACCCTGCCGGAGCCGGAGTGAGACGACCTCCCGGCACCACGAACCGACCCTCCGACCACTCAGTAATATGTCACACCCTACTGAATGAGGGATCAGCATGACCCACCCCGCGCACCACCGCCCCTGGCGCGGCATCCTCGTCGCCACCGCCCTCCCCCTGCGCGCCGACCTCTCGGTCGACCACGACCGCTACGCCGAGCACTGCGCCTGGCTGGTCGCCAACGGCTGCGACGGCGTCGTGCCGAACGGCTCGCTCGGGGAGTACCAGGTGCTCACCCCCGAGGAGCGCGCCCGGGTGGTGGAGACCGCCGTGGCCGCGATCGGCGGGGAGCGGGTGATGCCAGGCGTCGCCGCGTACGGTTCGGCCGAGGCCCGCCGCTGGGCCGAGCGCGCGGCCGAGGCCGGCTGCGCGTCGGTGATGCTGCTGCCGCCCAACGCCTACCGCGCCGACGAGCGTTCGGTCCTCGCGCACTACGCGGAGGTCGCGAAGGCGGGCCTGCCGGTGGTGGCGTACAACAACCCGGTCGACACCAAGGTCGACCTGGTGCCCAGGCTCCTCGCCCGGCTGCACGGGGAGGGGCTCGTCCACGCCGTCAAGGAGTTCTCCGGTGACGTGCGCCGCGCCTACCGCATCGCCGAACTGGCACCGGAACTGGACCTGTTGATCGGCGCCGACGACGTGCTGCTGGAGCTGGCGGTGGCCGGCGCCAAGGGCTGGGTGGCCGGCTACCCGAACGCGCTGCCGCGCGCCTCGGCGCAGCTGTACCGGGCCGCGCTGGCCGGTGACCTCACCACCGCGCTCCCCCTGTACCGGCAGCTGCACCCGCTGCTGCGCTGGGACTCGAGGACGGAGTTCGTCCAGGCGATCAAACTGTCCATGGACGTCGTCGGGCGCTACGGCGGCCCGGTGCGCCCGCCGCGCGTGCCGCTGCTGCCCGAGCAGGAGGCCGCGGTCCGCGCGGCCACCGAGAAGGCCGTCGCCGCCGGCCTGGCGTGAGAGGAGCCCGACCATGCGCAGCAAGCTCGTCCTGCACGCCGTCGACTCGCACACCGAGGGCATGCCGACCCGCGTGATCACCGGCGGGATCGGCACCATCCCCGGGGCGACCATGAACGAACGGCGGCTGTGGTTCCGCGAACACCGCGACGACGTCAGACAGCTGCTGATGAACGAGCCGCGCGGGCACGCCGCGATGAGCGGCGCGATCCTCCAGCCGCCGGCCCGTCCGGACTGCGACTGGGGCGTGGTCTACATCGAGGTCTCCGGCTATCTGCCGATGTGCGGGCACGGCACGATCGGCGTGGCGACGGTGCTGGTGGAGACCGGCATGGTGGAGGTCACGGAACCGGTGACCACGATCCGGCTCGACACCCCGGCGGGGGTCGTGATCGCCGAGGTCGCGGTGGAGGACGGCGCC
Source organism: Streptomyces sp. NPDC031445 (assembly GCF_055581365.1). NCBI lineage: Bacteria > Bacillati > Actinomycetota > Actinomycetes > Kitasatosporales > Streptomycetaceae > Streptomyces > Streptomyces sp. NPDC031445. The sequence goes on along the minus strand of NZ_JBVIJO010000001.1, from coordinate 1,118,154 downwards.
GCGCGGAACGTGACGCTCAGGAACGTGCCGTCGTTCGCCGTCGCCCTGGACCGCGAGATCACCCTCCCGGACGGCCGTACCGTCGGCTACGACCTGGCCTACGGCGGCAACTTCTACGCGATCCTGCCGCTCGACGCCTTCGGGCTGCCCTTCGACCGCGCCCGCAAGGACGACATCCTCGCGGCCGGCCTGTCCCTGATGGACGCGATCAACGCGCAGGCGGAGCCGGTGCATCCGGAGGACCCCTCGATCCGGGGCTGCCACCACGTCCACCTCTGGGCGCCGGGCGCCACGGCCCGGCACTCCCGGCACGCCATGGTCATCCACCCCGGCTGGTTCGACCGCTCCCCGTGCGGCACGGGGACCAGCGCGCGCATGGCGCAACTGCACGCGCGCGGCGAGCTCCCGCTGCACACCGAGTTCGTGAACGAGTCGTTCATCGGCACCCGCTTCACCGGCCGGCTGCTGGGGACGGCGGAGGTCGGCGGGGTGCCGGCCGTGCTGCCCGGCTTCACCGGCCGCGCGTGGATCACGGGGACCGCGCAGTACCTGCTGTACCCGGACGACCCGTTCCCGCGAGGGTTCGTCCTCTAGCGTCCTCTACACTCACCCCGGTGATGCGTGACATGGCACAGAACACCCAGGGCGCCGACATGCCCGCGCTCCCCCGGCTCGGCGGCCGGCGGAGCAGCTACCGCGAGCGGGTCGCGGACGCCCTGCGCGCCGCGCTGGTCGCGGGTGAGCTGCGGCCGGGCGAGGTGTACTCGGCGCCGTCGCTGGCCGCCCGGTTCGGGGTCTCGGCCACGCCGGTGCGGGAGGCGATGCTCGACCTGGCCAAGGAGGGGCTGGTTGACACCGTGCCCAACAAGGGCTTCCGGGTCACCGCCGTCTCCGACCGGCAGCTGGACGAGTACACGCACATCCGCGCGCTCATCGAGATCCCGACCGTGGTGGACCTCGCCCGCACGGCCGACCGCGTCTCCCTGGAGGCGCTGCGCCCGGCGGCCCGGGAGATCGGCACCGCCGCCGCGGCGGGCGACCTGATCGCCTACGTCGAGGCCGACACCCGCTTCCACCTCGGGCTGCTCGCCCTCGCGGGCAACGCCCACCTGGTCGAGGTCGTCGCCGACCTGCGTAAACGCTCCCGTCTGTACGGGCTGACCGCACTGGTCGAGGCGGGCCGGCTGCTCGCCTCCGCCGAGGAGCACCTGGAGCTGCTGGACGCCCTGCTGGAGCGCGACGAGAAGGCCGTGCGCACGGTCATGACCCGGCACCTGGGGCATGTGCGCAGCCTGTGGGCGGCGACGGACTGACCACCTCCGGCGCCGGACATCTCGCGGCCGGACATCCGCACCGCGACGCTTTTTGCACGATCCAGCCGCCCGCACGGAACAAAAAGCGGTGATTTTGAACCACATCGGTACATCCCCGACCATGGGACGCGTCCCGGTGACCCCGGGAACACCAGTTCCATGAGAGGCGCACCACCCATGCACGACACCGGAACCGTCCCGCAGTCGGCTCCGGCCCCCGCGGAGATCCCCACGGCTCCCGTCGAGGACCCGCACGGCGACACCGGCAGGCATGCCCGCCGGTTCGGGCTGCCCGTCGCCACCGCGCTGGTCATGGGCAACATCATCGGCGGCGGCATCTTCCTGCTCCCCGCGTCCATCGCCCCCTACGGCACGGTCAGCCTGGTCGCCTTCGGCGTGCTGACCGTCGGCGCCATCGCGCTGGCCCTGGTCTTCGGCCGGCTCGCCGCGCGCGACCCGCGCACCGGCGGCCCCTATGTGTACGCCCGCGAGGCGTTCGGCGACTTCGCCGGGTTCCTCGCCGCCTGGTCGTACTGGATCACCACCTGGGTGTCGAACGCCGCGCTCGCCGTGGCCGCCGTCGGCTACCTCGACGTGCTGGTCCCGGTGAACCAGCACCGCTGGACCGCCTGCCTGGCCGCACTGGTCCTCCAGTGGCTGCCCGCCCTCGCCAACTTCGCGGGCACCCGGTACGTGGGTGCCGTGCAGCTGGTGTCCACGGTGCTGAAGTTCGTGCCGCTGCTGCTCGTCGCGGTCGGCGGCCTGTTCTTCTTCGACCCCGACCGGCTCGGCCCGTTCAACTCCAGCGGCCAGGGCGCGATCGGCGCGGTGTCGGCCTCCGCCGCCCTGCTGCTCTTCTCCTACCTCGGGGTGGAGTCCGCCGCCGTCAGCGCGGGCGAGGTCCGAAACGCCCGGCGCAACGTGGGGCGCGCCACCGTGATCGGCACCGCGGGCGCCGCGCTGGTGTACCTGCTGGGCACCCTGTCGGTGTTCGGCACGGTCGACCACGACCGCCTGGTGACCTCCACCGCGCCGTTCTCGGACGCCGTGAACACGATGTTCGGCGGCGGCTGGGGCGGTACGGCCGTGGCGCTCGCCGCCCTCGTGTCGATGACCGGCTGCCTCAACGGCTGGACCCTGCTGAGCGCCCAGACGCCGTACGCGGCGGCCCGCGACGGGCTGTTCCCGAGCGCCTTCACGCGCCGGCGGCGGGGCGTGCCCACGGTCGGGGTGGGCGTGACGGTCGTCCTCGCCTCGCTGCTCACCGTCTACAACTACTTCTCGGGCTCGGGCAGGGTCTTCGAGGTCCTGGTCCTGGTCACCACGTTCACCGCGACGGTCCCGTACCTGCTGGCCGCCGCCGCGCAGATCTTCCACCTCGTGTCCGGCCGTCCCGGGGCGGTCGACCGGTCCCGGCTGGTGCGGGACTGCGTGGTCACCGCGGTGGCCGCCGTCTTCTCGGTGTGGCTGATGGCGGGCGCCGGCTACGCGGCGGTGTACCAGGGCGTGCTGTTCCTGTTCGTCGGGATCATCGTCTACGCGGTGATGGCGGCGCGGCGGCAGCGCAAGCGGGCACAGCCCTCGGCAACCGGGCGCTGACGTCCCGGCCGGCCTCCCTCAGACGCTGCCGGACGCCGTGCGCGGGGGCGTGCTGTGCACTCCCGGCCGGTACTTGGGAACGCGGACGGTGATCTTCATGCCGGCTCCTACGCCGGTCTCGATGACCAGCCCGTGGTCGTCGCCGTAGACCTGCCGCAGCCGTTCGTCAACGTTGCGCAGCCCGATGCCGGTCGACGGGCTGCCCTCGCCGCGCAGGATCCGGCGGAGCCGGTCCGGTTCCATGCCGACCCCGTTGTCCTCGATGACGATCCGGGCCAGCGCCCCCTCGTCCAGCGCGGTGATGCTGATCCGGCTGCGCTCGACGCTCTCCTCCAGCCCGTGCTTGACGGCGTTCTCCACCAGCGGCTGGAGGCACAGGAAGGGCACCGTCACGGGCAGCACCTCGGGGGCGATCTGGAGGGTCACGCGCAGCCGCTGCCCGAACCGGGCGCGGACCAGTTCCAGGAACTGCTCGACGGAGCGCAGCTCCTCGGCCAGGGTGGTGAACTCGCCGTGCCGGCGGAAGGAGTAGCGGGTGAAGTCGGCGAACTCCAGGAGGAGCTCGCGTGCCCGCTCGGGGTCGGTGCGGACGAACGAGGCGATCGCCGCGAGGGAGTTGTAGATGAAGTGCGGCGAGATCTGCGCGCGCAGCGCCCGGATCTCCGCCTCGATCAGCCCCGTGCGGGCCCGGTCGAGCTCGGCGAGTTCGAGCTGTACGGACACCCAGCGCGCCACCTCCCCGGCGGCCCGCAGGAGGGACGCCGACTCCCGGGCGCCGAGCACGACGAGGGCGCCGAGCACCCGCCGGTCGACGGTGAGCGGCACGGCGGCGCCCCAGCGCACGGGACACTCCGGGTCGGGGCAGCCGACGGCGAAGGTCTGGGCGCGGCCGGTCTCCAGCACCTGACCGACCCGGTCCGAGACGGTGCCCTCGTGGTGCCGGCCCGGTCCGTCCCAGGCCAGCGGCCGGTCCCGGTCGGTGAGAGCCAGCGCGGCCGTGCCGAACAGCGGCCGGAGCCGCCGTACCGCCTTGCGGGCCGCGTCCTCGGTGAGTCCGGCGCGCAGCGGGGGCGCGGCCAGCGACGCGGTGTGCAGGGTGTGGAAGGTGGCGCGTTCCACGGGGGTGCCGGGGTCCGTACCGCCCTCGGTGGCGCGGCGGGCCAGCAGGCGTCCGGCGGCGAGGCCCCCGGCGAACAGCAGCGGGGCCCCGGCGGCGAGGAGGGCGAACCCGTTCACGCGCGGGCTCCCTCGGCCGCGGGCCGGTGGGTCGTCATGGGGTGGTCACTCCTCGGCGGGTGGGGGGCGTGCCCTGACCGGCGGGGCGTTCGGGCAGGTGGAGGCGGGCCATGGCGGCCTCGGTGCCGGCCGGGATCCGGTGCCGGGTGGCCAGGGAGACCAGGATCATGGTCAGGAAGCCGAGCGGTACGGACCACACGGCCGGCCACGCGAGCAGGGTGTGCGCCCAGCCGTCGGTCAGGGGCCCGGCGATGGTCAGGGCGACCGCGACGAGGGCGCTGCCGCCGCCGGTGAGCAGTCCCGCGATGGCGCCGGGTGCGGTGAGGCCCCGCCACCAGATGCCGAGGACCAGCAGCGGGCAGAAGGAGGAGGCGGCCACCGCGAAGGCGAGGCCGACCGCGTTGGCGACGGGGAGGTTGCCGGCGGCCACGCTCACCGTGACGGGCACGGCGACCGCCAGGAGCGTCGCCAGCCGGAAGTGGCGCACGCCGAGCGAGGGCAGCACGTCCTGGCTGAGCACGCCCGCGACGGACAGGGTGAGCCCGGAGGCGGTGGACAGGAAGGCCGCGCAGGCACCGGCGGCGATCAGCGCGCCGAGCAGGTCGCCGCCGGCGCCGCCGACGAGCCGTTCCGGCAGGACGAGCACCGCGGCGTCCGTGGTGCCGGTGAGCAGCAGGTCGGGGGCGTAGATCCGGCCGAGCAGGCCGTAGAGGGGCGGTAGCAGGTAGAAGCCGCCGACCAGGGCGAGCACGATCACGGTGGTGCGCCGGGCGGCGCGGCCGTCGGGGTTGGTGTAGAAGCGGACGAGGACGTGCGGCAGCCCCATGGTGCCGAGGAAGGTGGCGAAGATCAGCCCGTACGTCGTGTACAGGGGGTGATCGTCCTTGCCGCCCGACAGGGGCGCCGCCCAGCTGGAGGCTCCGGTGCGCCGTCCGTCGTCGGACTCGCGCTCGGGCACCGGGGAGTCCGGCGGGAACCACAGGGTCGTCCCGGCGCGGACCTCGTGCACCCCGGGGTCCAGCAGCAGACGGCCGTCGTCGTAGCCCTGTCCGTCCACGGCGCCGGTCACCACGGCCCGCAGCGGCGTCCCGATCCTGATGCGGACGGTGGTCTCGACGGTGACCTGGGTGTGCCGGCGGAAGGTAGGCGGCTCGTCCAGGGCGTCGGCGGGACGCGGGTCGCCGTGCCAGGCGAGCACCAGGAAGACCGCGGGCACGAGGAGCGCGGTCAGTTTCAGGCAGTACTGGAAGGCCTGGACGAAGGTGATGCTGCGCATGCCGCCGGCGGCCACGGCCAGGGTGACGACGACGGCGACGAGCACCCCGCCGAGCCAGCGCGGTGCGCCGGTGACCAGGCCCAGGGTGAGGCCCGCGCCCTGGAGCTGGGGCAGCAGGTAGAGCCAGCCGACGCCGACGACGAGCACGCTGGCGACGCGCCGGGCGGCCCGCGACTCCAGCCGCGCGTCGGCGAAGTCGGGCAGGGTGTACGCCCCGGAGCGGCGCAGCGGGGCGGCGACGAACACGAGCAGCACGAGGTAGCCGGCGGCGTAGCCGACGGGGAACCAGAGCATGTCGACACCCTCGGCTGCGACGAGTCCGGCGATGCCGAGGAAGGAGGCCGCCGACAGGTACTCGCCGCTGATGGCCATGGCGTTGAGGTACGGCGGGACGGTGCGGGAGGCGACGTAGAAGTCGGAGGTGGTGCGGGAGATGCGCAGCCCCGCCGAGCCGATCACCAGGGTCGCGACGACCGCCGCGGACACGGCCACGATGCCGTACGTCTGGTTCACCCGGCGGCCCCCGCGCGGCCGGGCCGGTGTCGTCGGGCGCCGGTCACCGTCAGGCCCTTTCGGCGAGGTCCGCGGTGTCCCGTTCGTTGCGTTCGGCGCGTACGACGTACCAGCGGCCGAGGACGACGAGTGCCGGGTAGACGGCGACGCCGAGTACGGCCCAGACGATCAGGGCGCCGCCCGGCCAGGCTCCCGTGTCCGGCAGGGCCGTGAAGACGAGGGGCAGCGGCCCGAGCAGGACGACGAGAAGCCCGAACGCGAGGAGCGCGAGCCTGAGCTGACGTCGCATCAGGGAACGCAGGGCAAGGGATTCGACGGCCGGACGCTCCTCCCCGCCCCGGACGGCACCGGGGCGGGCGTGGCCGGCGCGGCTAGCCCGGCCTGCGTGGTCCGCGCGGGCGGCACGCGGAGTCCCCGTGACCACTTCACGTCGAGGAGTCCCAGGTGCACCCATGCCGCGTCCTCCGACCGCGATGATCACACTTCGCAGTGGAGTGTACGCACCAGGGAACCAAAGCGACAGCTTCCGGTCAGCGACCGTTGCCGGGCGGGTCCGTCGTGGCCTTCTCGACCAGCCGGTCCCGCAGTTCACGGGCGGACCGGCGGCTCACGACCAGCACCGACGCGCCGATCCTGACCGTCAGCCTGCCCCCGTCGGCCCGTAGCGCGTCGATGCGGGCGAGGGAGACGAGATGGAGCCGGTGGATCCGCACGAAGCCCTTCGCCCGCCAGCACTCCTCCAGCGTGGACAACGGGATGCGCACCAGGTGGCTGTCCTGGCGGGTGTACAGCCGTACGTGGTCGCCAAGGGCCTCGGCACGGGTGATGTCGGCGACGGGCAGGAACCGTGTGCCGCCCTCGCCCTCCACCGCGACACCGTCGGCGGGCGACCGGACCCCGCGGCGCCCCGGGTGGGGGGCGCGGTCGGCCGCGACCAGCTCGGCGACCCGCCGGACCGCCTCGGCCAGACGCTCGCGCCGCACCGGCTTGAGCAGCCAGTCGACGACCCGGAGCCCGGGCGCCCGCAGGGCGTACTCCTCGCGCTCCGCGTGCGCGGTGACGAAGACGACGCGGGGCGGCTCGGCGCGGCCGGCGAGCAGCCGGGCGAGGTCCGGGCCACCGAGACCCGCCATGCGGACGTCCAGGAACACCGCGTCGACGTCCGCCGCACCGTCCGGCCCCCGCAGGCCAAGCCGCCGCAGCGCCTCGGCCGCTTCGAGGACCCCTTCCGCCGACCGCACCCGGGGATCGGCCCGGAGCAGGAACAGCAGTTCGGCGAGCGCCGGTTCCTCGTCATCGACGGCCAGCACCCGAAGCACGGCGACCCCTCCCCGGCGGACGGACGGGCACCGCGGGCGCGGCGTCCCCGTGGGGAGCACGAGGTGTGGGGCCGGCGGGTTCAACGGGACGCGCCTTCCGGTGTGCCACCCCCTGCTGGGTGATGCGCGTCGCATCGCCGCGTTCCGGTTTGACCTCAAGCGCTTGAGGTGCCGGAGGCTTGACCGCATGGCCGGAAGCACAGACCGCGCGGCGGGTCTGACCATCCAGGAGACGGCCCGGCGATCGGGTTTCACCGAGCCCACCCTCCGGGCACACGACAGGGCCGGTTCCGGATGGCTCCGGAACCGGCCCTGGCCTGCGACTCTCACGAGTCGGGACGACAGGATTTGAACCTGCGACCCCTTGACCCCCAGTCAAGTGCGCTACCAAGCTGCGCCACGTCCCGCCGCGGTCTCACGCGGAGCGTTCCGCGTGATCACGCAGGTCAACCCTACCGCACCTGAGCGGGTGCCCGTGTCGGCCCCGGTACGGCGTCCAGGGCGGCCGGGCGGCGGGTGCGGTGGGCCGGGACGAGGAGGGCGGCGCCGGTCGCGGCCAGGCAGAGGACGGCGAGCAGGGCCCAGCCGTGGGTGTAGCCGGAGGCGTACGGCAGGCCCGAGGGCTGGAGCCGCCCGGTGACCAGGACGCTGGTAAGCGCGGCGCCGATCGAGCCGCCGATGGTGCGGATGTTGGCGTTCATGCCGGTCGCGGCGCCGGTCTGCTCCACCGGCACGCTGCCCACGATCAGGTTGGCCATCGAGGCGAAGGCGAGTCCGATGCCGAGGCCGAACAGGCCCGAGACGACCGCCACCTGCCACTGCTCGTCATGCCACAGGGTGAGGAAGCCGCAGGCCAGCGCGCCGAGCGCGGCACCCGTGGTGAGCAGGGCCTTCGCGCCGACGCGGGGCTCCAGGCGGCCGGACAGGACGCCGGAGAGGAACATCGCGACCAGCATCGGCAGCATCAGCAGGCCGGACGCGGTGACGCTGGCGCCGAAGCCGTAACCGGCCGTGGACGGCGTCTGGACGAAGCCCGGCAGGAAGGACCAGATCGAGTACATGCCGGCGCCGAACAGCAGCGCGGCCGTGTTGGTCGTCCACACCGCGGGAAGCCGCAGCACCCGCAGATCGATGAGCGGGGACCGCGAGCGGGCCTCGGCCGCCAGCCACACCCCGAACAGCACGACGGCGGCGGCGAACAGGCCGAGCACCTTCGCCGAGCCCCAGCCCCACTGGCCGGCCTGGCTCAGCGGCAGCAGCAGGGCCACCAGCCAGCCGGCGAGCAGCACGGCCCCGCTCCAGCTGACCTTCCCCACCGCCCGCTTGGGCGACTCGGGGACGTAGCGCAGCGCGATCAGGACCGTCGCGGCGACGATCGCCACCGGGATCCAGAACAGCCAGCGGTAGTCGAGCGCGGACACGATCGGGCCGGCGGCAACGATGCCGACCCCGCCGCCGGCGGCGATCACGGCGGAGAGGTTGCTGATGCTGCCGCTGACCTCATGGGGGGCGAACTCGTCGCGGATGATGCCGAAGGAGAGCGGGAACAGGGCGCCGCCGACGCCCTGGACGACCCGGGCGATGACGAGCACGCCGATGGTCGGGGCCAGTGCGGCGACGAGGCAGCCCGCGAGGACGGCCAGCAGGACGGCGACGAGGGTCCGCTTCTTGCCGACGAGGTCGCCGACCCGGCCGAGGATCGGGGTGAAGACGGAGGCGGACAGCAGATAGGCCGTCATCACCCAGGTCGCGGTGGACTGCGAGGTGTGCAGGGCGTGCTGGACGGTCGGCAGGGCCGGCGCGATCAGCGACTGGAGCATGGAGAACACGCCGGCACCGGTCGCGAGGACCGCGAAGGTGAGGCGAGTGGACGCGCGGGGCATGAGGAAGCCTCTCCGGAATCAGGGATGCGGAGGGAGAACGGGGACGTGGGGGGCGGCACCGGGTGAGCCTGGTACCGGGGGCGCGGTCGTACGGGCCGCGCCACGGGAATGCCCGGGGCCGGCTCCGCGGGCCGCGTCCGGCCACGGCGGAGCCGCCCCGCACTGGTAAAGTGGAGGTATGCCTCCACTGTAGCGGAGGTAGACCTCCGGTTCCAGTCGATTCCCTCCCGGGAGGCAGCAGTGACGGCCACGCCGTTCCCCGTCGGCGAGATCGTGGCGGCCCGCCGGCCGCACCGCAAGGACGCCGCCCGCAACTACGACGCCCTGCTCGACGCCGCCCGCGAGGCGTTCGCGGAGCACGGCGCCGACGCCTCCCTGGAGGACATCGCCCGCCGCGCGGGGGTCGGCATCGGCACGCTGTACCGGAACTTCCCGACCCGTCGCGACCTGTTCGAGAGCGTCTACGCCGACGAGGTCAACGCCCTGTGCCGGGCGGCCGTGGACCTCGCGGACCGGGAGCCGTGGGAGGCGCTGACGGCCTGGCTGAACCGGTTCGCCGGGTACATGGTCACCAAGCGCGCCGTCCGCGAGGCCCTCGACGGCGAGTCCGGCATCTTCCAGTCCTGCCGCGACTCGATGTACGCGGCCGGCGGCCCCCTGCTGGAGCGCGCGCAGCGGGCCGGCGTCGCCCGGGCGGACATGGACTTCGGCGATCTGCTGCGGATGGTCGCCGGGATCACCGCGACGGCGTTCGAGGACGACGCCCAGCGCGACCGGGTCTTCGCCATCGCCCTGGACGGGGTGCGCGCGTCCCGCTGAACCCCGCCGGTGTCCGCGCTGCCCGCCCCCTACTTGATGATCGCGTTCGCCACCACCACCACGACCCCCAGGCACGCGTCCCCGAGCCCCATCAGCAGGGCGGTCGGCCAGCGGCGCGCGGACCAGCGGGCGGTGACGAGGCCGATGCCGAAGAGGATCACGATGTTGAGGGCGAACGCCACGTACTCGACGCCCTTCGCGGGCCACCAGCCCCAGCGCGCGCCCGCGAGCAGGAAGACCGTGGGCAGCACGGCCGTGACCAGCGGCCACTCGTTGCGCATGGCGAGCAGCACGTCCCACCGGCTGTGCGGGGCGCGCTCGGCGATGTAGTGGGCGTAGCCGTGGGCGAGGGCGGAGGCGCACGCGGTCACCAGCACCCACGCCGCGTCGTAGCCGCGGACGTCGGCGGACGTGTGCCCGTACTGGGTGAGCGCCGCGACCATCGAGCTGGCGAGGACGGCGCCGTACACCCCGCCGAACAGGACGATCTCCCGTGTGTCGTGCTGCCGGGGCGGCGCCGGTCCGGCCGCCGTGGAGTCAGCCATGTCCCCACGATCACCCGGGCCCCACGCCCCCGCCAGCCGGCGTTCCCCGACGAAGTGTCCTGCGACCAGGCCCGATGCCCCACACACTGTCCATGGCGGCGCGGCCGGCGCACCGGACAGGGTCGGCTGCATGACGCACAGCTTCGCGCTCCACATCCCCGACGCCGATCTCGCACCCGAACCCCTGGACCCGGAGCGGATCGTGGCCGGGAACCCGGAGGTGACGGGGAAGGTGGTGTGGGAGTCGGCGGACGGCCGGCAGCTCCGCGGGATCTGGCAGATCACGCCAGGGGTGGTCACGGACACGGAGGCGGACGAGCTGTTCGTGGTGATCAGCGGCTCGGCGACCATCGAGGTCGAGGACGGGCCGACGCTGACGGTGGGGCCCGGTGACATGGCGGTGCTCCGCGCGGGCGACCGTACGACGTGGACCGTGCACGAGACGCTGCGCAAGGCCTACGCGATCAACCTGTGAGGCCGTCGGCCGGGCGTGCGGCCGGTCAACCCGTGAGGCCGTCCCCGGGCGGCCCCGTCGTCCCCCGGATCTGGAGCGTCGGCGCGGCCAGCCGTACCCGCCCCTCACCGCCCTGCCGTTCGAAGCGGTCCAGCAGGCAGCGGGCGGCGCGCCGGCCCACCTCGTGCGGGGCGGTGTCGACGGTGGTCAGCCAGAGGTGCCGCAGCCGGGCGACGCTGGTGTTGTCGTACCCGGTCACCGACAGCTCGCCGGGCACCCGCACCCCCAGCTCGCCCGCCGCCGACAGCGCGCCCACCGCGGCCATGTCGTTGACGGCGAAGAGCGCGGTGGGCCGCTCGCGCCGGGTGAGCAGGCGGACGGTCCCGCGGTAGCCGCCCTCCTCGGTCAGGTCGCCGGGTTCGACGAGCGGTTCGGCGCCGTGCGCCCGCATCGCCGCCTCGTAGCCCCGCCGGCGCAGCGCGCCGACGGCGCCGTGGCCCGCGAGGTGCGCGATCCGGCGGTGGCCGAGCCCGAGCAGGTGCTCGGTGGCGAGCCGGGCGCCCCGCTCGTCGTCCCCGGCGACGACGTCCACGCCCGGCGGCTGCGCCTCGCGCGCGCCCGCCACGACCACCGGCATCCGCCGCGCGAGCACGCCGAGGCCGACCGCGTCCGGGACCGTGCCGACCACCACCAGTCCGTCGACGCCCAGGTCCAGGAAGGGCTCGGCGAGGTCGTGGCCCATCCGCCGGTTGAGGCGCGCGTCGGCGAGGAGCATGTGCAGACCGGCCGCGTGCAGCGGGGAGTTGAGCCCGTCGAGCAGTTCCACGAACCAGGGGTTGCGCAGGTCGTCCAGGAGGACACCGATGGTGCGGGTGCGCCGCTCGCTCAGGCTGCGGGCCGCCGCGTTCGGCCGGTAGCCCAGCTCGCGCACGGCCCGCAGGACCGCCTCCCGCTTCTCGGGGCGCACCGGACCGGAACCGCGCAGCACCAGGGAGACGAGCGACTTCGACACGCCCGCCCGTTCGGCCACGTCACGGATCGTCGGCGCTCTCATGGGATGGACCGTTCCACGCGGCGTGCCGCGCTGTCAAAGGGTTGACACGCTGGTCATGTCCGAACAAAGGTGGCCACGGATCGCAACTGGACCGGTCCAACCACCGGCCGGAGAAAGAGGGGCTGTCATGGTGGACGCGCTCGGTGTCGCCGTCATCGGGTTCGGCTGGATGGGCCGGGTGCACACCCAGGCGTACGCCCGTCTCCCGCACCACTACCCCCGGCTGCCGCTGCGGCCCCGGCTGGTCACCGTCGCCGAGGAGGTGCCGGGCCGGGCGGAGGAGGCCGCCGAGCGGTTCGGGTTCGCCTCGGCGACCCGGGACTGGCGCGAGGTGGCCGCCGACCCACGCGTGCGGGCGGTGAGTGTCACCGCGCCGAACTTCCTGCACCGGGAGATCGGCGTGGCGATGGCCGAGGCCGGCAAGCACCTGTGGATCGAGAAGCCGGTGGGTCTGACCGCCGATGACGCCCGCGCGGTCGCCGATGCCGTCGCCCGGGCCGGCGTGCAGGGCACGGTCGGCTTCAACTACCGCAACGCGCCCGCCGTCGAGGCCGCGCGCGAGCTGATCGCCTCCGGTGACATCGGCACGGTCACCCACGTCCGCATCCGTCTCTTCAGCGACTACGCGGCCCATCCGGACGGCGCCCTGACCTGGCGCTACGAGCGCGAGCGCGGCGGCAGCGGGGTGCTCGGCGACCTCGCCTCGCACGGCGCCGACCTGGCCCGCTTCCTGCTCGGCGACATCGCCTCGCTCACCGCGGACACCGCGGTCTTCGTCCCGCAGCGCGCCCGTCCGAGCGGCGCGACGGCCGGCCACGCCCTGGCCGCCGGCGGCGCGCCGGGCCCGGTCGAGAACGAGGACTACGTCAGCTGCCTGCTCCGCTTCGCCTCCGGCGCCCGGGGCGTCCTGGAGGCCTGCCGGGTCTCGGTCGGCGAGCAGAACAACTACGGTTTCGAGGTGCACGGCACCCGGGGCGCGGTGTTCTGGGACTTCCGCCGGATGAACGAGCTGAAGGTGAGCCGGGGCACGACGTACCAGGACCAGCCGGTGAGCACGGTGTACGTCGGCCCGGGTGCCGGCGAGTTCGCCGCGTTCCAGCCGGGCGCGGCCAACGCGATGGGCTACGACGACCTGAAGGTGATCGAGGCCTACCGCTTCGTCCGCTCCGTCGCCGAGGGCACCCCGTACGGCACCACGCTCGCGGACGCGGTGCACAGCGCGACCGTGCTGGACGCGATGGCGGAGTCGGCCGCGAGCGGGGCGTGGGTCACGCTGCCGGGGGCGTAGGCATGTTGTACGGCGTGACCACCTGGATCGCGGACGGCAGGACCGGTCCGGCCGGCGGCAGCGCGCCGTGGAAGCGCATCACCTCGTGGCAGGCCTCGCGCAGGTCGTGCCGCAGATCGTGGTGGAGCACGGCGGACAGGCGGTGCTCGCGCAGCAGGCGGGTGTTGTCGTGGTCGAGGTCGTGCGCGACGAACACGGCGCACTCGCGGCCGAGGTCGGCGAAGGCCCGCAGGGTGGCGTTGTTGCCGCCCCCGATGGAGTACACCGCCAGGATCCCCGGGTCGCGTTCCAGGGCGGCGCGGACCAGGTCGTACTGCGTGGCGTCCAGGCCCTGGCCCTCGGCGATCTCCACCAGCGTCCGCTGGGGGTGCCGGGCCCGCATGACGCCGCGGAAGCCCATCTCGCGCTCCTCCTCGTTGCGGAAGAAGCCGCTGCTGAGGCTGGTGAGGACGTTGCCGGGGCGGTCGCCGAGCCACTGGCCCGTCAGGTAGGCGGCGGTCGCCCCGGCCGCCCGGTTGTCGATGCCGACGTAGGCGACGCGTCCGCTCGCCGGCAGGTCGGTGACCAGGGTGACGACCGGTACCCCGGCGGCGGTCAGCCGGCCGACGGCCGCGGTGACCTCGGGGACGTCCGGCGCCTTGAGGATCACGCCCTGCGAGCCGCGCCGGGCGATCCGGTCGAGCGTGCCGACCAGCTCGCGGACCGGGCCTGTTTCACGGAAGTGGAAGCGCGAGCGCACCACGGCCGGGTGCAGGGCGGGCAGTTCGGCCTCCAGGGCGGCGCGCACGGCGGTGGTGAACCGCTCGGGCGCCTGGGCCACGATGTCGACCATGAAGGTACGGCCGACCAGCCGGACCTGGGTGCGCTGCCGGTCGAGATCGGCGATGGCCCGGTGCACCTCCCGCGCGGTGCTCTCCCGCACCCCTCCCCTGCCGTTCAGCACCCGGTCCACGGTGGCCTCGCTGAGGCCCGCCTGACGTGCGATCTCCCGGATCGGGAACGGGTGGCCCATGGACCGTCTCCTTGAGGGGTTTTTGATGGTCGTGTGCTGGTTGTTCGAGGGGTTTGTACTGACAAGAATGACAGGACCGCGCCGCTGCCGAGACCGAAAGAGGGACACCGATGTCCGTCGCCGCCATGCCAGGCCGCGCCTGGCTGTCCGAGCAGGACTGCGATCTCGGCGCGTTCCGCGCCCTGGTGGAGCGGGGCACGGACGCCGCCGGCTACCCGCACGCCGCGTCCGTCGTGGAGAACGTCCTCGTGTACGAGGGCGAGCGGCTGCGGACGGCCGGCGACCGGAGCGCGCTGCGGGCCGAGCTGGTGCGGGCGCTCGCCGAGGGTCCCGGGATCGTCGTGGTCCGGGGAGCCTTCCCGGAACCCGGCGTCGTCGACCGGGTCACGGCGGTGTTCGAGGCGCTGATCGCCGAGCAGCGGGCCGCGGGCGCGACCGCGGGCGACCACTTCGCCGCGCCGGGCGCCAACGACCGGGTGTGGAACGCGCTGGAGAAGACGGCCCTGTACGACGCCGAGGCGTTCGCCGGCTACTACGCCAACGACGTCCTGGCGCTGCTCGCCACGGCCTGGCTGGGCCCCGGCTACCAGGTCACCTCCCAGGTCAACGTGGTCAATCCGGGCGGCGCCGGACAGACCCCGCACCGGGACTACCACCTGGGCTTCCTGAGCAACGCGGTCGCCGCCGCCTACCCCGCGCACGCGCACCGCCTCTCCCCCGCGCTCACCCTCCAGGGCGCGGTCGCCCACTGCGCCATGCCGGTGGAGTCCGGGCCGACGCTGTACCTGCCGTACTCCCAGCTCTACGAGCCGGGCTACCTGGCCTGGCGGCTCCCGGAGTTCCAGGAGTACTTCACGGCCCGCCACGTGCAACTCCCGCTCGACAAGGGCGACGCCGTCTTCTTCAACCCGGCGCTCTTCCACGCCGCCGGCACCAACCGGACGGCGGACGTCCGGCGCACGGCCAACCTGCTGCAGATCTCGTCCGCGTTCGGCCGCGCGATGGAGACCGTGGACCGCGAGGCGGTGACCAACGCGGTGTTCCCGGTGCTGCTGCGGCGCAAGGCGGCGGGCGCGTCCGAGGAGTGGCTGGACAACGTGATCGCCGCGAGCGCCGAGGGCTACCCCTTCCCCACCAACCTGGACAGCGACCCGCCGGTCGACGGGCTGGCCCCGCCGGCGCAGGCGGACCTGGTGCGGCGGGCGCTGAGGGAGACATGGCGGCCCGCGCGGCTGCGCGAGGAACTGCGGACGGCGGCGGAACGCCGGGAGAGCTGAGGCAGGGCATGGGACTTCTCGACGACAAGGTCGTCCTGGTCAACGGCGGCAGTCAGGGCGTGGGGGCCGCCGTCGCGCGGGCCGCCGTCCGCGAGGGCGCCGTCGTCGCGGTGAGCGGGCGCCGCCCGGAGCCGGGCGAGGCGCTGGTGGCGGAGCTGTCGGCGGCCGGCGGCGAGGCCAGGTACGTGCGGGCCGACCTGGCGGACGCCGGGCAGGCCAAGGCGTCGGTCGCCCGGGTCGTGGACGCGTACGGCCGGATCGACTGCCTGGTCAACTCGGCCGGGCTGACCTCGCGGGGCACGCTGCTGGACACCACGCCGGAACTGTTCGACGCGCACATCGCGGTCAACCTCAAGGGTCCGTTCTTCGCGATGCAGGCGGCGGTCGCCGACATGACGGCCCGCAAGGCGCCCGGCACGATCGTCAACGTCATCACGTCGTCGGCGCACGGCGGACAGCCGTTCCTCGCACCGTACGTCGCCGCCAAGGCCGGGCTGGCGGGCCTGACCCGGAACGCGGCGCACGCCCACCGCTGGGACCGGATCCGGATCAACGGGCTCAACATCGGCTGGACCGCGACCGAGGGCGAGGACGCCACCCAGCGGGCCTTCCACGGCGCCGGCGACGACTGGCGGGAGCAGGCAGCGGCCCGGCTGCCGATGGGCAAGCTCGGCCAGCCGGACGACATCGCGGACTTCGTGGTCTTCCTGCTGTCGGAGCGGTCGGGAGTGGTCACCGGCTCGGTGATCGACTGGGACCAGAACGTGCTCGGCGGCCTCGACTAGAACTCAGGCACCAACCCTAGGAGCAGCACCGCATGCGTATCGGAATCCTCGGCCTCGGCCGCATCGGCGCCTTCCACGCCGAGACCCTCTCCGGGCTGGACGCCGTCGACTCGCTCGTCGTCGCCGACCCGTTCGCGGACGCGGCCAAGGCCGCCGCCGAGCGGTTCGGGGCACAGGTCGCGGACTCGCCGGAGGCCCTCCTCGCGGCCGGCGTGGACGGCCTGGTCGTCGCGGCGGCCACCGACGCCCACCCGGCCCTGATCCTGGCCGGCGTCGAGGCCGGCGTCCCGGTCTTCTGCGAGAAGCCCGTCGCCAGGACGATGGTCGAGGGCGTCGAGGTCCTCAAGGCCGTGCGGGGCAGCGGCGTGCCGATCCAGATCGGCTACAACCGGCGCTTCGACGCGGGCTTCGTCGCCGCGCGGGCCGCCGTACGGGCCGGTGAGCTGGGCATGCTGCACACGGTCCGCTGCACGACCCTGGACCCGGCGCCGCCGCCGGCCGCCTACGTCGCCGCGTCCGGCGGGATCTTCCGTGACTGCTCGGTGCACGACTTCGACGTCATCCGCTGGGTGACCGGCCGCGAGGTCACCGAGGTGTACGCGGTGGGCGGCAACCGGGGCGCGGACTACATCAAGGCGGCGGGCGACGCCGACACCACCGGCGCCGTCCTGACCCTGGACGACGGCACGATCGCGGTGGTGTCCAACTCGCGGCACAACAAGCGCGGTTACGACGTGCGCATGGAACTGCACGGTTTCGCCGACTCCCTCGCCGTCGGCCTGGACGACAAGCTGCCGCTGCGCTCGGCCGAGCCCGGGGTCACCTTCCCCGCCGGCACCCCGCACGACTTCTTCATGGACCGCTTCGCCGACGCCTACCGCGCCGAACTGACCGCGTTCACCGAGGTCGTGGCCGGGACCCGGACCTCGCCGTGCACCGTCGAGGACGCCCTGGAGGCCGGCTGGATCGCCGAGGCCTGCACGCTGTCCCTGCACGAGCACCGGCCGGTGACGCTCGCGGAGGTACGGGCGGCCTGACCGCACGGCGACGGCGCCGGGCAGGTGCCCGGCGCCGTCGCCGTGTGCTCAGCCGCAGTACCGGATCAGCCACTCGTCCGGGTTGTAGGTGTCCCGCGCCGGGTCCGGCGCCGTCGCCGGCTTCGTCTCCACCGTGTCCTGCGGGCGTATCCGCTCCGGCAGCGCGCCGAAGCGGTCGCGGCGCCGGGCGGCGGCGTCGGCCGCGTCCGGGGCCGCGGTGTGGGCTTCCGTACGGTGTGTCATCTCGTCCTCCCGTCCGCGCGGGCGTTCCCCGTTGTGGGTCAGACGTCCGCGTGTCCCCGTTGGTTCCCGGCCGCCCGGCGGCCGAATCCCCCGCAACAGCGCAGGAACCGGGCCGCGGTCGTCGGCGCCGCGGCCCGGTTCCCGTGCAAGCTGCCTGCCCTCAGGCCCCGCAGGACCGCAGGAAGCGCCGGGTGCGTACCGCGATCGGCAGCGGCTTGTCCGGCTCGCACGGGTACATGTCCTGCTCGACGATCGCGAACAGCTCCACGCCCAGCTTCTGCGCCGCCTCCAGCACCGGCCCCAGCGCCGGCACCCCGGAGGGCGGTTCGCACATCACGCCGCGCTGCACGGCCGGTCCGAACGGCACCCCGCCCGCGACCACCTCGGCGAGGATGTCCGGGTCGACCTGCTTGAGGTGCAGGTACCCGATGCGCTCGCCGTAGGTCTCGATCAGCTTGACGCTGTCCCCGCCGCAGTAGGCGTAGTGCCCGGTGTCCAGGCAGAGGTTGACCAGCTCGCTGTCGGTCGAGTCCAGGAAGCGCTCGACGTGCTCCTCGGTGTCGATGTGGGTGTCGGCGTGCGGGTGCACGACGATGTCCAGGCCGAAGGTCTCCTTGACCTCGTGGCCGAGCCGTTCCATGCCCTTGGTCAGGTGGGCCCACTGCCCGGCGGTCAGCTCGGGCGGCTCCAGGATCTCGGCGGTCTTGTCGTCGCGCCAGAAGGAGGGGATGACGACCAGGTGCCGGGCGCCCATCGCCTGGGTGAGCGCGGCGACCTGGCTGACGTGCGCCCAGGTCTCCTCCCAGACGGCGGGGCCACGGTGCATGCCGGTGAAGACGGTGCCCGCCGACACCTTCAGGTTCCGCTTGGCCACCTCGTCGGCGAGCCGTGCCGGGTCGGTGGGGAGGTAGCCGTAGGGGCCGAGTTCGATCCAGTCGTAGCCGGCCTCGGCGACCTCGTCGAGGAAGCGTTCCCAGGGCACCTGCCGGGGGTCGTCGGGGAACCAGACGCCCCAGGAGTCGGGGGCGGAGCCGACCCGGATGCGGTCGAGCGGAGTGGGGTGCGCCATGATCAGGGGGTTCCTTCCGGGGAGGTCGCCACGGGTGCGCCGAGGTCGCCGTCCTCGGGCAGTCCGGCCACGTCGACGCCGCGCACCTGGGCCAGCTCGTGCCTGAGCGCGGCGAGCTCGGCGCCGCCCGCCATGTGGTTGGTCAGCTCTTCGAGGCCGATCTCGCTGCGTTCGGCGCTCAGCTCCAGGGTGCCGAGGCGCAGGACGCTGAAGTGGTCGCCGACCATGTAGGCGTGGTGGGGGTTGTGGGTGATGAAGATGACGCCGAGGCCGCGGTCGCGGGCGGCGGCGATGTACTTCAGCACCACACCGGACTGTTTGACGCCGAGGGCGGCGGTGGGCTCGTCCAGGATGAGGACGCGGGCGCCGAAGTGGACGGCGCGGGCGATGGCGACGCACTGGCGCTGGCCGCCGGACAGGGTGCCGATGGGCTGTTCCAGGTCGTCCAGGACGATGCCCATGTTGCGCAGTTCCCGGTCGGCGGTCTCCTTCATGCGGGCGATGTCGAGCCGGCGCAGCGGCCAGGGGCCCTTGGTCAGCTCGGAGCCGAGGAAGAAGTTCCGCCACACCGGCATCAGCGGGACGGTGGCGAGGTCCTGGTAGACGGCGGCGATGCCCTTGTCCAGGGCCTCGCGCGGGGTGGTGAAGCGCACCGGCCGGCCGTCGACGAGGAACTCGCCCTCGGTGTGCTGGTGCAGCCCTGAGATGATCTTGATGAGGGTGGACTTGCCGGCGCCGTTGTCGCCGAGCACGCAGGTCACCCGGCCGGCGTGGACCTTCAGGTCGACGCCGTGCAGGGCGCGGATGTTGCCGTAGGACTTGCCGGCGCCGCGGAGTTCGACCAGGAGCCCGTCGGGGGCGGGTGCCTCGTCCTGGAGGACGGCGCCGTGGCTGCCCGTGGTGTTGTCGGTCATCGCTTACCTCCGGGTCGCCGTGCGCTGGACCCACAGATTGATCAGGACGGCGCCGAGGAGCATCACGCCGAGGAAGGCCTTGAACCAGTCGGGGTTCCAGCCGGCGTAGACGATGCCCTGCTGCACCATGCCGAACATGAAGGCGCCGAAGACCGGGCCGATCGCGGAGCCGTAGCCGCCGGTGAGCAGGCAGCCGCCGATGACGGCCGCGGCGATGTAGATCAGCTCCTGGCCGACGCCCTCGCCGGACTGCACGGTGTTGAACGAGAACAGGTTGTGCATGCCGACGAACCAGGCGCCGAAGCCGACCAGCATGAACAGGGTGATCTTGGTGAACCTCACCGGGACGCCGACCGCGCGGGCGCTGTCCTTGTTGCCGCCGACCGCGAAGATCCAGTTGCCGTACTTGGTGCGCAGCAGCACCCAGGTGGCGAGGGCCGCGAAGACCAGCCACCAGACCACCGTGATCTTCACCTGGACCCCGCCCACGTCGAAGGAGGAGGCGAAGATCCTCCGGGCCTGGTCGAAGCCGTCCATGTCGCTGATGTCGTCGGTGGCGACGTTGCCGGTGACGAGCTTGGTGACGGCGAGGTTGGTGCCCTGGAGGATCAGGAAGGTGCCCAGGGTGACCAGGAAGCTGGGCAGCCCGGTCTTCACCACCATCCAGCCGTTGAAGGCGCCGATCGCGAGGGACACGGCCAGGGCGACGATCACGCCGGTCCACACGTTCACGGTGAGCTGGTAGCTGAGCATGCTCGCGGTGAGCGCCGAGGAGATCACGGCGACGCCGGAGGAGAGGTCGAACTCCCCGCCGATCATCAGCAGGGCCACCGGGAGGGCCATGATGCCGATGGTCGAGGACTGGTAGAGGATGTTCGCCATCGAGCTGCCGTCGCGCACCGGCGGCGCCGCGATCAGGAAGAAGACCAGGACGGCGACGGCACCGAGGAAGACACCCACCTCCGGCCGGGCCAGCAGCCGGAGGGCCGGCGAGCGCCGGGCGGTGCGGCCGTCGCTCTGCTGGGGGCCGGACGCCGGCGACCTGCCGACCGCCGGTTCAGCCTGCTGGGCCATGCTCATCACCGGGTGCCCTTCGCGGCGAACCCGGCGACCTTGTCGACGTTGGACTTGTCCACGAAGGCCGGGCCGGTGAGGACGGCCTGCTCGCCGCCGCCGCTGTAGTTGCCGTTGTTCTTGTAGAGCCACAGCGAGTCGACCGCCAGGTAGCCCTGGAGGTAGGGCTGCTGGTCGACGGCGAACTCGATGGTGCCCTTCTGCACCGCCTTGACCAGTTCCTTGTTGAGGTCGAAGGTGGCCACCTTCGCCTTGCTGCCCGCGTCGCCGACCGACTGCACCGCGGTCAGCGCGAAGGGGGCGCCGAGGGTGACGACGGTGTCGACGGACTTGTCCTGCTTGAGCTTGGCCGTGATGGTCGACTTCACCGACGGCATGTCGGTGCCGTTGACGTACAGGGTCTCGGTGGTGCCCTTGAAGGTCTTCTTCACGCCGTCGCAGCGCTGGGTGAGGCCCACGTTGCCCTGTTCCTGGACCACGCAGATGATCTTCTTCGCGCCGGTGGTGTTGAGCTTGCCGCCGAACGCCTCGCCCGCCACGCTCTCGTCCTGCCCGAAGAACTCCAGCAGGCCGAGCTTCTTCCAGTCGCTCAGTCCGGAGTTGAGGCCGACCACCGGGATGCCGGCCTGCTCGGCCTTGGCGATGGCGCCCTTCATCGCGTCGGGCTTGGCCAGGGTGAGCGCGATGCCGTCGACCTTCTGGTCGATGGCGTTCTGCACGTAGTTGGCCTGGTTGCCGGCGTTCGGGTCGGCGGAGTAGACCAGCTTGATGTTGTCCTTGGCCGCCGCGGCCTCCGCGCCCTTGCGGACGGTGTCCCAGAAGGTGTCGCCGGGCGCCTGGTGGGTGACGAGGGCGACGGTCATGCGAGGGGTGTCGGCCTTGCCCGCGGAGGGGTTCGCCGCCTCCTCCTCGGCCTTCTTGCCGCCGGAACCGCTGGAGCAGCCGGCGAGGGTGAGGGCTGCCGCGGCGGCCGCCGCCACGAAGGGGGCCAGTCTGCGGGAGCGGGGACGAGAAGAGCGGTCCATCTTTCCAGCACCTCACTGTGCGTGCGACGGGGCAAGGACGCTGTTGCGTTGGGACGGGATACAAGCCTCTGCCGAGCCCGCTGTCAATACTTTGTTAAGACATCATTTCACAAGCAGGTCCGAATGTAAGTACAAAGTATTGACACCTCCGGCGCCGGGACCTACACCTGGGAGCCATGAGCCCAGTACACCGCACCCCGCAGCGAACGGCACCGGGTGATCGCGCGCTGGATCCCGTGACCTTCGCCCTGGACCGGTCGACCCCGGTTCCGCTGTACCACCAGCTCGCCCGGCAACTGGAGGCGGCCATCCAGCGCGGCGCGCTGGTGCCGGGGGACCTGCTCGGCAACGAGGTCGACCTGTCGGTGCGGCTCGGGCTGTCCCGGCCCACCGTCCGCCAGGCGATCCAGTCCCTGGTCGACAAGGGGCTGCTGGTGCGCCGCCGCGGGGTCGGTACGCAGGTGGTGCACAGCCAGGTCCGGCGCCCGCTGGAACTCAGCAGCCTCTACGACGACCTGGAGTCGGCCGGGCAGGGCCCCACCACCCGGGTGCTGCGCCACGAGCGGATCGCGGCGCCCGCCGACGTGGCCGCCGCCCTCGGGCTCCCGGAGGGCGCCGAGGTCGTCGTACTGGAGCGGCTGCGCAGCACGCACGGCCGGCCCGTGGCGTTCCTGCGCAACCACCTGCCCGCCTCCCTGCTCGAACTCGGCACCGCCCGGCTGGAGTCCACGGGCCTGTACCGGCTGCTGCGCGCGGCCGGGATCGTCCTGCACAGCGCCCGCCAGTCCATCGGCGCCCGCGCCGCGAGCGCCGAGGAGGGCGCCCTGCTGGAGGAGCCGGAGGGAGCGGCCCTGCTCACCATGTGGCGCACCGCCTATGACGACGCGGGCCGGCCGGTGGAGCACGGCAGCCACGTCTACCGGGCGTCCCGGTACGCCTTCGACTTCCAACTGCTGGTCAGGAGCTGAAACGGAACGATCTGTTTCACACAGCCCCCTCGGCCGCCCGGGCCGTGGGGGCCGCTGCGTCCCGTCGCCGTCAACGGTGCAGGTGACGATGACGATTACGTTTCGGGCAAGAGACACCTCAGTGCGACCGGAGCTATTGACGCATGAGCGGACATGGGGCTGTTATTACGCCCACGATGTTCGGTCGAGTTGGTTTCTGAGCGGTTTCGAACTTTTCGGTGATCAACTCATCCCCTTGGCCGAACCCTGGTATGCATCAGGAGCCGCCATGCGCCTCTCGCCCTCCGGTCTCTCCGTCCCGGGTCCCAGCCGCCGTTCCCTGCTGCGCGGAGCGGGCGGTGCCGCCCTGCTCGCAGGCGCCGGCATACCCCTGCTGTCCGCCTGCGGAGGCAGCGGTTCCGGATCCGACCCGAAGGCCGTCTCCCTGGGCTCGAACGCCTCCGACGCGGTGCCCAAGAAGGCCTACGAGAGCGTCTACGCGGCCTTCAAGAAGCAGTCCGGCATCAGCGTCGATGTCAACACCAAGGACCACAACACCTTCCAGGAGCAGATCAACTCGTATCTGCAGGGCACGCCGGACGACGTGTTCAACTGGTTCGCCGGGTACCGCATGCAGTTCTTCGCGGCCAAGGGCCTCGCCAGCCCGATCGACGACGTGTGGGCGAAGATCGGGGACAACTTCCCGGAGGCGATGAAGAAGCTCAGCAAGGGCGCGGACGGCAAGTACTACTTCGTGCCGCTGACCACCTACCCGTGGGCGGTCTTCTACCGCAAGAGCGTCTTCCAGCAGCACGGTTACAAGGTCCCGGCCACCTGGGACGACCTGGTCGCCCTGTGCAAGCAGATGAAGAAGGACGGCCTGGTCCCGATCGCCTTCGGCGACAAGGACGCCTGGCCGGCGATGGGCACCTTCGACCAGATCAACTTCCGCCTGAACGGCTACGACTTCCACGTCCAGCTGATGGCCGGCAAGGCGTCCTGGACCGACGCCAAGGTGAAGGACGTCTTCGACCACTGGGCCGAGCTCCTCCCCTACCACCAGGACGGCTTCATGGGCCGCACCTGGCAGGACGCCGCGCAGACGCTGGTGGCCAAGAAGGCCGGCATGTACCTCCTCGGCTCCTTCGTGGCCCAGCAGTTCACCGACAAGGCCGACCTGGACGACCTCGACTTCTTCGCCTTCCCGGAGATCAACTCCGCGTACGGCCAGGACACCGTCGAGGCGCCGACCGACGGCTTCATGGTGAGCAAGTCCCCGAAGAACCACGCGGGTGTCGTCAAGCTGCTGGAGTACCTGGGCGGCCCGGCGGCCGAGGAGCTGTACCTGAAGACCGACCCGAGCGTGGTCGCCGCCTCCAGCAAGGCCGGCACCTCCTCCTACTCGGCGCTCCAGAAGAAGGCGTTCGAGATGATCGGCAGCGCCAAGAGCCTGACCCAGTTCATGGACCGCGACAGCCGCCCCGACTTCACCTCCACGGTGATGCAGCCCGGCCTGCAGAAGTTCCTCCAGAACCCCAAGGGCGTGGACGGTCTGCTGTCGTCCATCGAGCGCCAGAAGAAGACCATCTTCGCGTCCTCGTGAGCGGCCCGATGAGCACCGACACGACGACGAAGACCCCGGAGCCGGCGGCCGTGCCGGCTCCCGGGGCCGCGCCCGCGAAGAAGCGGGTCTCGCAGGGCCACCGGCGCCTGCTGACCCGCCGTGACCGGTTCACGCTCGCCCTCATGGCGGGCGTGCCGACCGTCCTGCACGTGATCCTCGTCTGGTTCACGGCCCTCGCCTCGATCCTCCTCGCCTTCACCACCTGGGACGGCATCGGGTTCGACTCCATCAAGTGGGTCGGCCTGGACAACTTCCGGCAGCTGTTCACCGACAACCCGCAGTTCTGGCCCGCCGTCCAGCACAACGTCATCTGGTTCGTCGTACTGATCCTGATCCCCACGCCGTTCGGCCTGTTCCTCGCCGTCCAGCTCGACAAGCGGATCCGGTTCAGCCGCGTCTACCAGACCGCGTACTTCCTGCCCGTCGTCATCTCGATGGCGTGCATCGGCTTCGTCTGGCAGCTGGTCTACAACCCGGACACGGGCCTGATCAACAGCATCATCGGCGCCAACAAGCCCGGCCACTACATCGACTGGATCGGCGACCCGGACCTCAACCTGTGGGCCGTGCTGATCGCCGCGTCCTGGCGGCACGCCGGCTACATGATGATCCTCTACCTGGCCGGCCTGAAGAGCGTCGACCCGTCGCTCAGGGAGGCGTCCGCGCTGGACGGCGCCAACGAGTGGCAGACGTTCAAGAACGTCATCTTCCCGACCCTGCGCCCGACCAACACGGTCGTCCTCGTGGTCACCATCATCGAGGCACTGCGCGCCTTCGACCTGGTCTTCGTCTTCAACAAGGGCGCCCAGGGCACGGAGTTGCTGTCGATCCTGGTCACCAACAACATCATCGGCGAGTCCAGCCGCATCGGATACGGCTCCGCCATCGCCGTCGTCCTGCTGGTGATCTCCCTCGCCGTCATCATCCCGTACCTGATCGCCACCTTCCGGAAGGAGCGGCGCGCATGAGCACCGTGAGCGCCCTGGGAAAGCGGCGTACCCCCGTCCGGCCGGCCCGCGTCCTGCTGCACGTCTTCCTCGCGGGCACCGCCCTCGCCTGGCTGGCGCCCCTGCTGTGGGCGGTCTTCTCGGCCCTGCGCCCGTACAGCGAGACCAGCGCCAAGGGGTACGTGTCCTGGCCGGACACGCTGAACTTCGACAACTTCACACACGCGTTCCAGCAGTCGGACATGCTGCACTACTTCGGCAACACGCTGATCATCGCGGTGCCGGCCGTCCTGCTGACGCTGTTCCTGTCGTCGATGGTCGCCTTCTACGTCAGCCGCTTCGACTTCCGGGTCAACCTGGCGCTGCTGCTGGTCTTCACGGCGGGCAACCTGCTGCCGCAGCAGGTCATCATCACCCCGCTGTACCGGCTGTACCTGCTCACCGACCTGCCGGGCATCACCGCGAGCGGCAAGCTGTACGACTCCGCGCTGGGCCTCGTCCTGATCCACGTGGCGTTCCAGTCCGGCTTCTGCGCGTTCGTGCTGAGCAACTACATGCGCTCGCTGCCGCACGAGCTGACCGAGGCCGCGCTGGTCGACGGCGCCTCGGTGTGGCGGCTGTACTGGCAGATCACGCTGCCGCTGTGCAAGCCGGCGATGGCGGCCCTGGCGACCCTGCTGTCCATCTGGATCTACAACGACTTCTTCTGGGCCCTCGTGCTGATCTCCACCGGCGAGAACATGCCGATCACCTCGGCGCTGAACAACCTCTCCGGGCAGTACTTCACCGACCCCAACCTGGTCGCCGCCGGCGCCCTGCTGACCGCGATCCCCACCCTGGTCGTGTACTTCGTGCTCCAGCGCCAGTTCGTCAGCGGCCTGACCCTGGGCTCCAACAAGGGCTGACGGGCCCGCACCCGAAAGAGAACACCGTGAAGCGCACCCTGTCCGTCCCCGGCATCGCCTACGGCGGCGACTACAACCCCGAGCAGTGGCCCGAGGAGGTGTGGGCCGAGGACATGCGCCTGATGCGCGAGGCCGGGGTGAACCTGGTCAGCGTCGGCATCTTCTCGTGGGCGCTGCTGGAGCCGTCCGAGGGCGTGTACGACTTCTCGCGCCTGGACAAGATCCTGGACCTGCTGCACGAGAACGGCATCGCCGCCGACCTGGCCACGCCCACGGCGGCGCCGCCGGCCTGGTTCTTCCGGGCCCACCCGGAGGCCCTGCCGGCCGACCGGGACGGCCGTACCCTCTCCTACGGCAGCCGCCAGACGTTCTGCCCGTCCAGCCCCGCCTACCGGCAGGCCGCGCTGCGCATCGCGGGCGCGCTCGCCGGGCGGTACGCGGACCACCCGGCCGTCCGCATGTGGCACGTGCACAACGAGTACGGCTGCCACAACGCGGCCTGCTACTGCGACACCAGCGCGGCGGCCTTCCGGCGCTGGCTGCGCGAGCGCTACGGCGACGACCTGGCGGCCCTCAACCACGCCTGGGGCACCGCGTTCTGGTCCCAGTGGTACTACGACTGGGAGGAGGTCCTGCCGCCGCGCGCCACCGGCGCCGTCTCCAACCCGACGCACCGGCTGGACTGGCGGAGGTTCTGCTCCGACGAGCTGCTGTCGCTGTACACGGCGGAACGGGACGTGCTCCGGGCGGCGGCGCCCACGGTCCCGGCCACCACCAACTTCATGGTCAACTTCAGCTTCGACGCCCTGGACTACTGGCGCTGGGCGCCCGAGCTGGACCTCGTCTCCAACGACCACTACCTGCGGTCCACGGATCCCGAGCCGCAGATCGACATCGCGCTCAGCGGCGACCTGACGCGCTCGCTCGCGGACGGCCCGTGGCTGCTGATGGAGCACTCGACCGGCGCGGTGAACTGGCAGACCGTCAACCGGGCCAAGGCTCCCGGCCAGTTGCGCCGGGACGCGCTCGCCCACGTGGCGCGCGGCGCGGACGGCATCGCCTACTTCCAGTGGCGCCAGTCGAAGGCGGGTGCCGAGCAGTGGCACTCGGCGATGGTGCCGCACGCCGGGACGGACAGCCAGATCTGGCGGGACGTGGTCCGGCTCGGCGCCGACCTGAAGGCGCTGGCCGAGGTGCGCGGCAGCACCGGCACCGCCGAGGCCGCGATCGTGTGGGACTGGGACGCCCGCTGGGCCCTGGAACTCCCCTCCCAGCCGAGCGGCGCGCTGTGCTACCTGGACCTGGTGCGGGCCTGGTACGAGCCGCTGTGGCGGTCGGGCGTGGCCGTGGACTTCGTCCGGCCGGACGCGGACCTGACCGGCTACCGGCTGGTGCTGGCACCGAACCTGTACCTGGTCGACGCGGCGGGCGCGGCGAACCTCACCGCGTACGCCGTCGGCGGCGGCACCCTGGCGGTCGGCTTCCACAGCGGTGCGGTCGACGAGAACTGCCATGCCCGGCTGGGTGGTTACCCCGGGGCGTTCCGGGAGGTGCTGGGCGTCCGCTCCGACGAGCCGTTCCCGCTGCTGCCCGGGGAACCGGTCGCGCTGACCGGTGCCGTGCCGGACGGGGCGACGGGCTCGCTGTGGTCGGAGCGGCTGCGGCTGGCGGGTGCCGAGGCGGTCGCCTCGTACGCCGACGGGCCCCTGGCGGGGGTCCCGGCGGTGACCCGGCGGGCGCACGGCACCGGGTCCGCCTGGTACCTGGCCACCCTGCCGGACCCGGCCGCCCTGGCCGCACTGCTGGACCGCGTCCGCGAGGAGGCGGGCGTGACTCCGGTGCGGACCGCCCCGCCCGGGGTGGAGGTGGCCCGCCGGCGCGGCCCGGAGGCGGACTACCTGTTCGTCATCGACCACACCGGGCAGGGCGCCGAAGTACCGGTGGCGGAGGGCTCGTTCGAGCTGCTGACCGGCAAGGAGACGTCCGGCACGGTCACCGTCGCGCCCGGTGACGTGGCCGTCGTGCGCGAGCCGCGCGACCGGTGAGCCGCGCCTGACGTCCGGGAGGCCGCGCGGCGCGGCGGGCCGCGTCCAGCCGGGGGCACACCGGGACGACCGGGGGCCAGGGGCCGGGTGACCGAACTGTCCCTGCCGCCGGGCGCCTGGCGGGTCACGGCCGAGGGCGGCGCGGGCGTCGTACGCCGGACGGCCGGCCGGGCCCTGGTGTCCGCCGTCCCGGGCGGTCTGGTGACCGTCACCGTGGAGCGGGACTGACGCGCCGCCGGCCCGTTCCCCGGCGTTCCGGGGAGCGGGACGGCGGCGCGGGGCGCGTCAGACGGCGGGGTGCGCGGGCTCCTGCTCGAAGAGCGCGTGGAACCGGCGGGTGTGGTCCACCTGGCGCGCGGGGCCGGTCAGGGTGACCTTCGCCGTCAGCCGGGCGTCGCCGCTGGACGCGGCCAGCCGCAGTTCCAGCTCGCCGGGTTCGACCACCCGGTGCCCGTCGCGGCCGGTGAAGGAGGCCAGGTCGGCCGGCACGGTGACCCGCAGCCGGCGGGCCTCGCCCGGGGCGAGCGGGACGCGGGCGTAGCCGACGAGGCGCTGCACCGGCTGGACGACGGAGGCGACCGGGTCGTGCAGGTAGAGCTGGACGACCTCGGCGCCTTCCCGCTCGCCGGTGTTGCGCACGGTCAGGGCGAGGAGGAACGCGCCGCCCGTGTCCGCCTCCGGCCGCTCCACCGTCAGCTCGCCCCACTCGAAGGACGTGTAGGACAGGCCGTGTCCGAACGCGAAGGCCGCCGTGGGGTCGATGTTGGACACGTCGCTGGCCTGGGCGAGCCGGGCGCCGAGGTAGCCGGCGGGCTGGCTGCCGGTACCGCGGGGCACGCTGACGGGCAGCCGTCCGGACGGGTTGGTCCGGCCGCTGAGCACGCCGGCGATGGCCGTGGTGCCCTCCACCCCGGGGAAGAAGGACTGCACGATCGCGGCGGCCTCGTCCACGGCACGGCCGAGGGCGTAGGGCCGGCCGGCCAGCAGGACCGTCACCACGGGTGTGCCGGTGTCGAGCAGGGCGTCGAGCAGGGGCTGCTGGGCGCCGGGCAGGGCCAGGGACTCGGCGTCGCAGCCCTCGCCGCTGGTGCCCCGGCCGAAGAGGCCCGCGCGGTCGCCGAGCGCCGCGACGACGACGTCGGCCCGGCGCGCGGTGTCGACGGCCTCGGCGATGCCGAGGACGTCACCGTCGTCCACGCCGGTGCCGCGTACGACGGTGAACTCGGCGTCGGGGAACTCGCGCCGCAGGGCGTCCTCCAGGGTCGGCAGGTCGATGCCGGGCGGGGTCCCGGGGTGGTGCACCCCGACGTGCTGGGGGAAGGAGTAGCAGCCCAGTACGGCCGTGGCCTCGGTCGCGTTGGGCCCGATCAGGGCGATGCGGTGCGGCCGGCCGAGGGGCAGGGTGCCGTCGTTGCGCAGCAGGACGACCGCTTCCTCGGCGACCGTGCGGGCCAGTTCCCGGTTCTCGGCGCTGTCCAGGTCGACGGTGCCGCGCAGGGCGTCGGGGTCGTCCAGGTCCGCTCCGCCGAGGGCGGCCGGGACCGGGTCCCAGTCCGCGTCGAGCAGGCCGAGCCGGGCCTTCTGGAGGAGGACCCGGCGCAGCGCGCGGTCGATCAGCGCCTCCGGCACCCGGCCGGCGGCGACGGCCTCGGCGAGGGGCGCGCCGTACGTCTTGACGGTGGGCAGTTCCACGTCGACGCCCGCGCGCAGGGCCGTGCCCGCCGCGTCCGCCCAGTCACCGGCGACGCCGTGCAGGGTGCTGAGGAAGGCGATGCCGAAGTAGTCGGCGACGACCGTGCCCTCGAAGCCCCAGGTGTCCCGGAGCAGCCCGGTGAGCAGGTCCTCGTCGGCGGCCGAGGGCATGCCGTCGGTGTCGGTGTAGGCGTGCATGACGGAGTCGGCGGCGCCTTCGCGCACCGCCATCTCGAAGGGGGGCAGCAGGACGTCCGCCCGTTCGCGCGGGCCCATGCCGACGGGGGCGAGGTTGCGCCCGGCGCGGGAGGCGGAGTAGCCGGCGAAGTGCTTCAGGGTGGCGACGACACCGGCGGACTGCAGGCCCTGGACGTAGGCGGTGCCGATGCTGCCGACGAGGTAGGGGTCCTCTCCGATGGTCTCCTCGACGCGGCCCCAGCGGGCGTCCCGCACCACGTCGAGGACGGGCGCGAGGCCCTGGTGGACGCCGACGGACCGCATGTCGCGGCCGATGGCCGCGGCCATCCGGCGGATGAGGGCGGGGTCGAAGGTGGCGCCCCAGGACAGCGGGACGGGGTAGGCGGTGGCGCCCCAGGTGGCGAACCCGGCCAGGCACTCCTCGTGGGCCAGGGCGGGGATGCCGAAGCGGTTCGCGGCGGCGATCCGGGTCTGGGTGCGCAGCAGGGAGAGCGCGCCGAGCGCGGGGTCGACGGGCGCCGTGCCGAAGGGGCGGGTCAGCTGGCCGAGCCCGGCCGGCAGGAGCGCGTCGAGGTCGACGGCCTCCTCCATGTCGTGCTGGTGCGGGGCGACTTCGCCGCCCTCGTCGGACGCGCCGACCCACACGCCGTACAGCTGGGCGATCTTCTCCTCGAGGGTCATCGCGGCGATCAGCGCGGACACGCGGGTGCCGATGTCCTGGGTCGGGTCGTTCCAGAGGGGGATCTCGGGGGTGGTCTCTACGGCCACGTTGGTGGTCACTTTCCTCCCATGCCCATCAGGCCCTGGACGAGGGCGCGGCGGGCGAACAGGTAGACGAGCAGGACGGGCACCATGGAGAGCGTCACGGCTCCCAGCAGGCCGGGGATGTCGATCCCGTGCTCGGTCTGGAAGTTGTACAGACCCAGGGTGATGACCTTGGTCGAGTCGGACTGGGTCAGGACGAGCGGGAACAGGAAGCCGTTCCAGGCCTGGAGCGCGGAGAACACCACGATCGTGGACAGTCCGCCGCGCGAGAGCGGCACGACGAGCTGGAAGAACATCCGCCGCGGGGTCGCTCCGTCCACCGTCATGGCCTCGAACAGCTCCGGGGAGATGTCCCGCATGGAGCCGCTGAGGATCAGCGCGGACATCGGCAGGCAGAACGCGGCCGTGGGCAGGATGACGCCGAGGAGGTTGTCGTACAGACCCGCCTCGCTGATCAGATAGAACATCGGCACGATGACGGCCTGGGCGGGGATGGCGAGGCCCAGCAGGAACAGCCGGAAGATCTGCGAGGTGACACGGCTGCGGCTGCGTACGATCGCGTAGGCCAGGGGCGGTACGAGCAGCAGCACCACGGCGACGACGCAGACGGTGACGATGATGGTGTTGAGGAAGTACTGCCCGAAGCCCGAGTCGAACGCCCCGGTGTAGTTGTCGAGGGTGAAGTCGCCGGGGAAGGACAGCGGGCCCTTGCTCGCGTAGTCCTGCCGGGTGCGCAGGGTCGCGGCGAGCATCACGTACAGCGGCAGTCCCACCAGGACGAGCCAGGCGATCGAGCCGGCTCCGGCCAGGTAGTTGGGGCGGCGCCTCATGACACCCCCTCCATGTCGCTGCGCATCTTGTCGTAGCCGGAGACGCGGACGACGATCAGTGAGACCACCGTGGCGGCGACGACCAGGCACAGGGCGATGGCCGAGCCGGCGCCGAAGTCGAAGCCCTTGAAGGCCTTCTGGTACATGTAGTAGGCGCTGATCGTGGTGTCGGTGCCCGGTCCGCCCTGGGTCAGGATGAGCACGGTCTCGAACGTGGTGAGCCCGCCGACGATCATCAGGATCATCGAGGTGACGATCGAGTTGCGCAGCTGCGGCAGGGTGATGTGGAAGAACTGGCGGTAGCGTCCCGCGCCGTCGATCTCCGCCGCCTGGTACAGCACCGGCGGGATCGCCCGGGCGGCGCCCTGGTAGATCAGCGTGTGGAACGGGGTGAACTGCCAGGTGCTGACGAAGGCCAGCACCCCGATGGCCGAGGCCTGCTCACCGAACAGGTTGCCGTCCCCGAACAGCCAGGTCATGCGCGCCGGGATGCCGAAGTTCGGGTCGAGCAGGGCCCGCCAGAGCACCGACACCGCGGTGGAGGACAGCAGCAGCGGGATGAAGTAGATCGCGGAGAGGACGGCGCGGTTGCGCTGGTGTCCCGCGGCCCAGACGCCGAGCACGATGCTCAGCGGGGTCTGGATGACCACGCCCAGGGCGGTGAGCAGCAGGGTCAGCCAGATGCTCTTGATCATGACGGGGTCGTCGAGGATGCGCTTCCAGTTGTCCGTGCCGACGAACTGCGGTGACCCCAGGCCGTTCCAGCTCATGAAGGACAGCACCGCCACCATGATCAGCGGTGCGAGGGCGAAGAGGGCGAAGAACAGGGTGGCGGGCAGTGCCCAGCCGAAGCCGGGGCGCGTGCCGCGTGCGGAGTAGGAGTCCTCCGGCCGCCGCCGGGCCTTCCGGGAAGGCACGGCGGAGGGCGGAGCGCTCGTGAGCTGTGTGGTCATGAGCGGTTCATTCGGTCGGAAGGGCCTGCATGGCCTTGACGAAGCCGTCCGCGTCGAGCTGTCCGTTGAAGAACTGCTGGACGGCCTGGTGGATCGGCGTCATGGCCGACGGCGGGAAGGCCTGGTCCCAGGAGAGCTGGAAGGACTTGGCCTTGGCGACCAGGTCGTACTGGAAGCGGGAGTACTCGGGGCTGGCGGAGGTGTCCAGGAACTTCTGGGTGTTGGTGGTGGTGGGCAGGTTGCCGATGGCCATCTGGGCCTTGACGAACTCGTCGGAGTACATGAGCTTCAGGAAGTCGGCGACCGCCTCGGGGTGCTTGGTCTTCTTCAGCACCGAGTAGAAGTTGTTGGTGTTGCCGACGACGTCGGTCGGGTCGCCCTTGCCGCCGGGGATCGTCGGGAACGTGCCGTAGCCGAGCCCCTTGGCGGCGAAGTCCTTCGCGTCCTGCTGCTGCTGCGCGTAGTACCAGGACCCCATCAGCTCGAAGCCGGCCTTGCCCTGGGCCACCAGCGCGGGCGAGGCGCCGTTGGTGTACTTCACCGAGTCGTAGTTCTTGCCGAAGGCGCCGGTGTCGACGAGTTCCTTGAGCATGCCGAGCGCCTTCTTGCTGTCCGCGCTCGCCCAGGCGTCCTTGTCGCCGCCGAGGGCCTTCTGGAACAGCTCCGGGCCGGCCACACGGTCGTAGACGTACTCGAACCACATCAGCGTCGGCCACTGGTCACCGCCGCCGAGGGCGATGGGGGTGACGCCCGCGGACTTGAGCTTCTTGACGGCGTCGACCAGCTCGTCCCAGGTCTGGGGCTGCTTCACGTGCGCCTTGTCGAGCACGTTCTTGTTGCTGAACAGCAGCACCGGCTGCGTGCCGCGCATGGGGATGCCGTACGGCTTGCCGTCGACGACCGCGCTGTTGTAGACGCTGGGCAGGAACTTGTCGTCGAGGTTCGGGTCCTTCTTGACGAAGTCGTCCAGCGGCATCAGCAACCCGGCCTTGACGAACGGCTGGATGCTGCCGCCGCCCCAGTTGAAGAAGACGTCCGGCGCCTGGGGCGTGTTGATGATCGTCTGCAGCTTCTGCTGGTAGTCGGCGCCGGGGATGGTGTCCAGGACGGCCTTGACCTTCGACGTCTTGTTGAACGTGTCGACGATCTGTTTCTCGACCTTGTTGCTGGCGTCCCCGTACACCAGCACATGGATCTTGCCGTCGTTCGAGGAACCCCCGCCGCTGCCGTTCCCGCAAGCGGCGAGACTCGCCGCCAGCGCGAGCGTCGCACCGCAGGCGAGCACCCGGGGCATCCGTGTACGCATGATCATCCGCCTTCCGAAAGTTTCGGCTCTGGACCCGAAAGTCATGCGCTGGACAGTAGGAGCGGAGGGAAGAAATGGTCAACGGTCGTGCACCTACGCGGCCAAACCGTTATCCGGCCGTGTGGCCTATGCTGCGGCCATGCCCGAAGAAGCCCAGGTCGGTCGGAGAGTCACCCTGGCAGCCGTGGCGCGAGAAGCCGGCGTCTCGCTGCCGACAGTTTCGAAGGTCCTCAACGGTCGTTCGGATGTCTCGCCGGCGACCCGCGCCAAGGTCGAACGTCTGCTGGAGACCCACGGCTACCGCCGGCGCACCCCCGGACAGCCGCAGGCCCCGCTCATCGAGATCGTCTTCCACGAGCTGGAGAGCGTCTGGGCGATGGAACTCATCCGGGGGGTCGAGAACGTCGCCAAGCAGAACGACGCGACCGTGGCGCTCACCGAGAGCGGGACCCGGCAGGCTCCCGGACCCGAGTGGATCGGGGGCGTCCTGCGCCGCCGGCCCCTCGGGGTGCTGCTGGTCTTCTCCACGGTGCCGGAGGACGTGAAGCGCCAACTGCGGTCCCGGGCCATTCCGTTCGTCATCGTGGACCCGGCGGGCGATCCCGACCCCGACGTCCCGTCCGTGGGCTCGGCCAACTGGGCCGGCGGAGTCGCCGCCACCCGCCATCTCACCGACCAGGGGCACGAACGCGTCGCCATCATCACCGGTCCCGAGGACCTGATGTGCTCACTGGCCCGGCTGGACGGATACCGCTCGGCGATGGCGATGGCCGGTCACGAACCGGACCCCGGGCTGGTTCGGTTCGGCGACTTCCACGTCCAGGGCGGCTTCGAGCACGCCATGGACCTGCTGCGGCGGCCCGACCGCCCCACGGCGATCTTCGCCGGCAGCGACCTCCAGGCGCTGGGCGTCCTGGAGGCGGCCCGGGTCCTCGGCCTGAGCGTGCCCGGGGACCTGTCGGTGGTCGGCTACGACGACGTGCCGCCGGCCCGCTGGTCGAGCCCGCCGCTGACCACCGTGCAACAGCCGCTCCAGCGCATGGCCGAGGAGGCGGCCCGGATGCTGCTGCGGCCGAAGGACACCAAGAAGGCGGCCCTGCGCATCGAACTGGCCACGCACCTGGTGGTACGGCAGAGCACGGCACCGCCCGCGAGGAGCTGAGGGGCCGGACGCGGCGGGGCGCCGGCCCCGCCCCGGCCCACGGAAGCCCCGGCACCCGGGCACGGCTCACCCCGGTACCGGCGCCTCGACCGCCGTACCGGGTCGCGGACGTGCGGACCGGCCGGCCGTCAGTGGCCGGCCGGTCCGCGGGGCGGTGAGGCGCGCGCTACTCGGCGCCCCCGGCCCGCGCCCGCCCCGCCAGTCGTGACTGGAGCGCGCGGTACGCCGGCTTCGGGCGGTACTCCTCGTCGTACAGGTTCGCGGCGCCCTCGCCGGGGAACGTGCCGGGGACCCAGGAGTACGCGTCGGTGAAGCCCCAGACGGTGAACGAGACGCAGTGGCGGGCGCGCAGGCAGGCGTCGAGCAGGAGGCGGTAGCCCTCGGCCTGCGTGGCGAGCTTGTCCGGGTCCGCCGGCAGGGGCATGCGCACGTCCGCCTCGGTCACGGCGGTGGCCAGTCCGAGCTTGTCGAAGCGGGCGAAGTTGGCCGCCATGCCGGTGGGCAGGCCGTACTGGATGCCGAGGTGTCCCTGGAAGCCGACCCCGTCGACGGGAACGCCCTCCGCGCGCAGGCGGCTGAGCAGAGCGTAGACGGCGTCGCTCTTCGGGCCCGTCCACTCGGTGTTGTAGTCGTTGTAGAACAGCAGGGCGTGCGGGTCGGCCTGGTGCGCCCAGCGGAAGGCGTCGGCGATGTAGCCGGGGCCGAGCTCGCGCAGCCAGATGGTGTCACGCAGGGTGCCGTCCTCGTTGAACGCCTCGTTCACCACGTCCCACTGCCACACCTTGCCCCGGAAGTGCCGGACGGTGTCGGTGATGTGGCGGTGCAGGATCTCGCGCAGCCGGTCGGGGCCGAAGTCGCCGGAGGTGAGCCAGGACGGCAACTGGTTGTGCCAGACCAGGACATGGCCGCGCACCTGCTGGCCGTGCCTGCGCGCGAAGTCGACCAGGCGGTCGGCGGCCGCGTAGTCGTACTCCCCTTGGCGGGGCTCGATCGCCTCCCACTTCATCACGTTCTCCGGGGTGACGGTGGAGAACTCCGAGCCCGCGAGCCGGCGGTAGGCGGCGTCGTCGGTGAGCGCGGACATGTCGACGGCGGTGCCGACCCGCAGGTGGTCGTCGGCGGCGAGCTGCCGCAGCGGCCGGTCCGGCACCGCGGCGCCCCCGGAGGCGCTCGCGGGGCTCGCGGCGGCGAGGGGGAGCAGGGCCAGGCAGCAGGCCGAGGCGGCGGCCGCGAGGGAGCGGGACAGGTTCACGGGCGACTCCTGCGAATCGAAAGTTTCGGATTACCTGACGAGCGTTGCGTCACGCTAAACAGCCGTCAATTCCGCGTCAACCGTCGTGCGGAGAGTCATTCGCGCACCTCTGCCGCCCTCTGTCGAAACTTTCGGCTATACAGCCCGCAGTTAGCCGTCAAGTTTCGATGATGTTTCGGAAACAGACGCATTGACCGCCCTTTCGCATCCGCCCCATACTCTCCAGCAATCGAGCCTCCCTTCCCCGGGGACGGCCCGGCCCGGCGTATGGCGCGGACATGACAACCCACCTCACCCAGGAGGAAGCATGGACATGGAGCACGCCCTCACCCGCCCGATGAGCCGGAGGGGTTTCCTCAACCGCGCCGGCGCGCTCGCGCTGGCCACGTCCGCGTCCGGGCTGCTGCTGCCCGGCACCGCCGACGCCGCCACGGTCATCACCACCAACCAGACCGGCACCAACAACGGCTTCTACTACTCCTTCTGGACCGACGGCGGCGGTTCGGTCTCGATGACCCTGAACTCCGGCGGCAACTACAGCACCTCGTGGACGAACTGCGGGAACTTCGTCGCCGGCAAGGGCTGGAGCAACGGCGGACGCAGGAACGTGCAGTACTCGGGCAGCTTCTACCCCTCCGGCAACGGCTACCTGTCGCTGTACGGATGGACCTCGAACCCGCTCGTCGAGTACTACATCGTCGACAGCTGGGGCAACTACCGGCCCACCGGGACGTACAAGGGCACGGTCACCAGCGACGGCGGCACGTACGACGTCTACCAGACGACGCGGTACAACGCCCCCTCCGTGGAAGGCACCAGGACCTTCAACCAGTACTGGAGCGTCCGGCAGTCCAAGAGGACCGGCGGCACCATCACCACCGGCAACCACTTCGACGCCTGGGCCCGCTACGGCATGCCGCTGGGCAGCTTCAACTACTACATGATCCTCGCCACCGAGGGGTACCAGAGCAGCGGCTCGTCCAACCTCACGGTGAGCGGCTGACCCTCCCTCCGTCCCGTCCACCCCCCCCCACGGCGGTCAGGCCGCCCATCCGAGGAGGACCCACCCGCATGCGTGCCGCACCCCGCCCCCTGCTGACCGGACTGGCCCTCGCGGCGACCGCCGTGGCCGGCACGGTCACCGCCGTCACCGACGCGGCCCCGGCGCACGCCGCCACCTGTTCCGGGTACGTCGGGCTCACCTTCGACGACGGCCCGTCCAACGACCACACCCCGGCCCTGCTCAACGCCCTGCGGCAGAACGGCCTGCGGGCCACGATGTTCAACGAGGGCCAGTTCGCGGCCGCCTACCCGGCCCAGGTCCGGGCCGAGGCGAACGCCGGGATGTGGATCGGCAACCACAGCTACACCCATCCCCATCTCACCCAGCAGAGCCAGGCGCAGATCGACTCCGAGATCTCCCGCACCCAGCAGGCCATCGCCGCGGCCGGGGGCGGGACACCGCAGCTGTTCCGCCCGCCGTACGGCGAGACCAACGCCACCGTGCAGGCGGTGGAGGCCAAGTACGGCCTGCGGCAGATCATCTGGGACGTCGACTCGCAGGACTGGAACGGCGCGAGCACCGACGCGATCGTGCAGGCGGTGTCCCGGCTGGCCAACGGCCAGATCATCCTCATGCACGAGTGGCCGGCCAACACCCTCGCGGCCATCCCGCGCATCGCGCAGACGCTGGCCGGCAAGGGCCTGTGCGCCGGCCGCATCTCCCCGCAGACCGGCCGCGCCGTGGCCCCCTGACCCCCGGGACGAACGGCTGAGGGGCGGCTCCGGACACCACCGGGGCCGCCCCCGACCCCTGTGCGCGGGCCGGTCAGGCCGGACCCGCGGCCATGCCCCCGCGCCCGGCGGGAACCCGCGGATCGCGGCCCGGCGGCCGGACGACATGCGCGTTACGCCGTTCGGGCGCATCCTGGGAGCGGCCCAACCAGGTGCCACAGACCGACCTCCGGGAGGTGCTGTGATCCTGATTGCCCTGCTCGTGCCCGTCCTCGTGATCGCGTTCCTCTTCATCACGCCGGCACTCGAAGAAGTCCTGTTCCCCCTTCCCGAGCTTCCCGAGACCGACGACGCCGCCGGTCCCCCGCCCCACACGGTCGCGCCCCTCCTCGTGCATCCGAGGCACGAGGAGGAACAGTGAACAGCTCCGCCGGCCCGGCACGGCTGCCGGGCCGGCGGCGTACCCCCGGCAGGCGCCCCGCCCCTCGGCGCCGACGGGTCCACGGCGTGGATCAGGGCGTGAGGAGGGCCTTGATGGCGCGGCGCTCGTCCATGGCCCGGTAGCCCTCGGCGACCTGGTCCAGGGGCAGGGTGAGGTCGAAGACCCTGCCCGGGTCGATCCGCCCGGACAGGACGCGGTCGATCAGGTCGGGCAGGAAGCGGCGCACGGGGGCGGGGCCACCGCGCAGGCCGACGTGGGTGTGGAACAGCTCCTCCCCGTCGATCGCCACCTCGTGCGGGAGGCCGACGAAGCCGACGTTGCCGCCGGGCCGGGCCGAGTGCAGGGCCTGCCGCATGGACTCACCGGTGCCGACGCACTCCAGGACCGAGTCCACGCCGATCCCGTCGGTCATCTCCTTGATCCGGGCGACGCCGTCCTCGCCGCGCTCGGTGACGATGTCCGTGGCGCCGAACTCCCGGGCCAGTTTCTGACGGGACTCGTGACGGCTCATGACGATGATCCGCTCGGCGCCCATCTCCTTCGCGGCGATCACCCCGCACAGCCCGACCGCGCCGTCACCGACCACCACGGCCGTGGAACCGGGCCTGACCTCGGCGGCCTCGGCGGCGTACCAGCCGGTGCCCATCACGTCGGAGACGGCCAGCAGGCCGGGCCAGAACTCCTCGCCCGGCACCTCCTCGGTGGCGACCAGGGTGCCCTGGGCGTTGGGGATGCGCACGTACTCGGCCTGGCAGGTGGTCATGAACTCGCGGTTCACGCAGTTGGACTGCCAGCCGTTGCGGCAGTTGGCGCAGGTGTTGTCCGAGGTCGCGAACGAGCCGACGGCGAACTGGCCGGGCTTGACCGAGGTGACCTCGCTGCCGACCGCCTCGACGAAGCCGACGTACTCGTGCCCCATGGGGTGTGCCTCGTCGGTCGCGTCCAGGCCGCGCCAGGGCCACAGGTCGGTGCCGCACACACAGGTGACGGCCGTGCGGATGACCGCGTCCGTCGGCTCCAGGATCTCCGGGTCGTCCAGGGTTTCGAAGCGCACGTCTCCAGGGGCGTGGATCACTGCTCCGCGCATGGGGGAAGTCCTTACGTTTCGTGGGGGGAAGGGGCTCGGGGCGGCTCGCGGGCCCCCTGGCCGTATGCCGGGCACCCCCCGGGACGGCGGATGCCACCCGGGGAACACCTCTTTGCTCCAGGTAACCGCTCATCCCGGCGTCCGGCGAGTCAGCGGCGGGGAGGCCACTGCCGGCCAGGCGGACGCCGCCGGTCTCCGCACACGCGTCAGGGCCGGTCCCGGATGCCTCCGGAACCGGCCCTGGCCGACTTCCACACGTCGGGACGACAGGATTTGAACCTGCGACCCCTTGACCCCCAGTCAAGTGCGCTACCAAGCTGCGCCACGTCCCGTCGCACTCACGCGCGGTGCCCCGCGTGATCGTGCGGACAGCACTTTACCCCACGCCCGGGGGTGCGCCGAAGGTGACCCGGCGGTACGAGGGACAATCGGCGGTATGACGAACGCGGGCGCATCGGATGCCAGGGACCGGGACACGGCCGGGCGGGCGCGGAACGCGCGGCCCCGGGACGGGCTGGGGCGGCCGTTGCCGTACGGCGCCGAGGGCGTCCCGCGGCAGCCGGAGGGGGTCCTGCGGACACCGCAGGACACGGTCGCCGAGGCGCGGGTGCTGCTGGCCTCGGGGCGGCCGTTCCACGCGCACGAGGTGTTCGAGGACGCCTGGAAGTCGGGCCCGGAGGAGGAGCGCGCGCTGTGGCGGGGTCTTGCCCAGCTGGCGGTCGGCCTCACCCACGCGGCCCGCGGGAACACCGTCGGCGGGGCGCGGCTGCTGCGGCGGGGCGCCGCAGCGGTCGAGGAGTGGGCGGCCGGACGCGGCGAGGACCGCCCGTACGGACTGGACCTGCCGGGCCTCACCCGCTGGGCCCGGGAGCTGGCGGGACGGGTCGAGGACGGCGCGGCACCGATCGACGCGGGGACCGAGGCACCGCGCCTGGGGCCGTGACCGCCGGCGCCCCGGGCCGCACCACCGACGACGGGGCCGGCGTGCCCCCGGCCCCGGACGCCTCCCGCACGCCCGCGAGCAGGCCGTCGTCGCAGGCTGTGCGGAGCCGACGGACGCATGGTCAGTGGCATGCGGCAGACTCGGGGCGTGCGAAAGATTCATGTCATCGGTATCGGCGCGGGCGACCCCGACCAGCTGACCCTCCAGGCGGTCAAGGCGCTGCGGGGCACGGACGTGTTCTTCCTGCTCGACAAGGGCGAGGCGAAGAGCGACCTCACCCGGCTCCGCCGGGACATGCTGGACGTCCATCTGCCCGAGGGGTCGTACCGGGTGGTGGAGGCCCGTGATCCGGAGCGGGACCGGGCGGCGGGCGGACCGGCCTACTCCCCCGCCGTCGGGGACTGGCGCAGCGCCCGCGCCGGGATCTACGAGCGGCTGATCGCCGAGGAACTGGACGAGGCGGGCACGGGCGCCTTCCTGGTCTGGGGCGACCCCGCGTTGTACGACAGCACGCTGGGCATCCTGGAGGAGGTGCTGGAGCGGGGCGCGGTGCGCTTCACGTACGACGTGGTGCCCGGCGTCAGCAGCGTCTCCGCCCTGGTCGCCCGGCACCGCACCGGGCTGAACCGGGTCGCCCGGCCGGTGCAGATCACCACCGGGCGGCGGCTGGCGGAGGGCTTCCCGGAGGGCGTCGACGACGTGGTCGTGATGCTCGACGCGCACCAGGCCTTCCGGCGGTACGCCGGGGAGGACATGGACATCTACTGGGGCGCCTACATCGGCACGCCGGACGAGATCCTCGTCTCCGGACCGATCGCCGAGGCCGGCCCGCGCATCGAACGGCTGCGGGCCGAGGCGCGGGAGCGCAAGGGCTGGATCATGGACACGTACCTGCTGCGCCGGCATCCGTCGCGGGACGGCCGGGACTGACGCAGGGCGGCGGGAGCCGGGCAGCGCGCCGCGCCGCTCCGCTTCCCCGGTCCGCGCTGTCGGCGGGCCACCGCCGTCAGGCCGGGCCGAAGCCCAGCCGTTCCAGGGCGTCCGCCACGTCCGGTACGGCGGTGACGCCGGCCGGGAGGGCGGGGCGGCGTACGACGACCACGGGCAGGCCCAGCCCCCGTGCCGCCGTCAGCTTCGCGGCCGTCGCCTCGCCGCCGCTGTCCTTGGTGACCAGGACGTCGATGCGGTGGGCGCGCAGGAGCTCCGTCTCCCCGGTGACCGTGAAGGGGCCCCGGTCCAGGACGACGGTGGTGTCCAGGGGCAGCGGGGGCTCGGGCGGGTCGACGGAGCGGACGAGGAAGCGCAGGCCGGTGAGGTGGGCGAAGGCCGCGAGACCGAGGCGGCCGGTGGTGAGGAACACCCGGCTGCCGAGGCCGGGCAGGGCCTCGGCGGCCGCGGCCAGGGACGCGGCGTCGTGCCAGCGGTCGCCGGGGCCCGGCCGCCAGCCGGGGCGGCGCAGGACGACGGCGGGGACGCCCGTGGCCCGCGCCGCGCGGGCCGCGTGGTCGGTGATCGACGCGGCGAAGGGGTGGGTGGCGTCCACCAGGGCGTCCACGCGGTGCGCGCGCAGCCAGTCGGCGAGGCCCTCCGGCCCGCCGAAGCCGCCGGTCCGCACCTCGCCGGGCAGCGCCCCGGGCCGGGCGACCCGGCCGGCGAGCGAGGTGGTGACCCGCACCCCGGGCCGGGCGGCGAGGTCGGCGGCGAGGCGACGGGCCTCGGTGGTGCCGCCGAGGATCAGGACGTGCGCGGGCATGGGGGTGAGCGTACGAGGTCGCACGGGCCGGCACGCCGCCCGGGTCGCCATCGCCGGGCCTGCGGTCCTCGGCGTCCGCGCGTGCCGTCCTGGCCGGCGGCGTGGCGCCCGCGGGCTAGCGGAGCAGTAGTTGCAGGCCGCCCACGACCGTCGCCGCGATCACGAGTTGTTCGAAGAGCCGCTGGTTGATCCGGTTCACAGCCCACTTGCCGAACAGCGCCCCCGGCACGACGAACACCACGAGCGCGGCGTCGAGGAGCAGCGAGCGCCCGTCGATCAGCCCGAGGCCCGCGCTGAACGGCACCTTCGAGACGTTCACGATGAGGAAGAAGAACGCGGAGGTGCCAAGGAAGCCGAGCTTCCGGAACCCGGCGGACAGCAGGTACATCGACATCACCGGCCCGCCGGCGTTGGCGACCATCGTCGTGAACCCGCCGAGCACGCCGTACGAGCGGGCCTTGACGCGGCCCGCCCGGGTGCCGACCTCGTCCGGGTCCTCCGGGGTGCCGGCCGTCCGCCGGCGCCACAGCGTCACCCCGGCCATCAGCAGCAGGATCGCGCCGATCGAGGTCCGTACGATCCCGTCGTCGGCCCAGACCAGGAACAGCGTGCCGGCCACCACGCCGGCCGCCACCGCCGGGAACAGCCGCCACAGGGTGGGCCAGTGCGCGTGCCGCCGGTAGGTGAGGACGGCGAGCAC
The DNA here is from genome assembly GCF_055581365.1 of Streptomyces sp. NPDC031445. Taxonomy (NCBI): domain Bacteria; kingdom Bacillati; phylum Actinomycetota; class Actinomycetes; order Kitasatosporales; family Streptomycetaceae; genus Streptomyces; species Streptomyces sp. NPDC031445. The sequence continues at coordinate 1,075,134 of NZ_JBVIJO010000001.1, read as the reverse complement.
GTCACCGGCGATCAGAACGGGCAGCAGCACGCCGGTGGAGGCGCGGGCGGGCAGGACCGCCGCGAAGATCGCGAGACTGACCGTGTTGGCCCCGCTGACGGCCGTCTTGGAGAAGCCGACGAGCAGGGCCGCGAGGGCGAGCGCCGCGAACCCCCAGCCGGATATGTGCCAGAGCGTCATCGTGTTCATGGAGGGACCGATGCTATGCCCGTGCACGGACCCGGCGTGACGAGCGCCCCAGCGGGCGGCCCCGTGCGACGGCGGTACGGCGTCCAGGGCCGGACAGGCCCTAACGGCCCGTGTAGCGCGCCCTCAGCTCCCGCTTGAGCACCTTCATGCTCGGCCCGAGCGGCAGCGCGTCCGCGAGCTCCATCCGCCGCGGGTACTTGTGCCGGCCCAGGTGCTCCTTGGACCACTCGATGAGCGCGGCGGCGTCCGGCGCGGTGCCCGGCGCGGGGACGACGACGGCGCACACCTCCTCGCCGTGCAGGTCGTCGGGCAGGCCGATGACGGCGGCCTGGGCGATCTCCGGGTGGCGCATCAGGACCTCCTCGACCTCCCTCGGGTAGACGTTGTAGCCGCCGCGGATGATGACGTCCTTCTTCCGGTCGACGATCCGCAGGAAGCCCTCGTCGTCCTTGGTGCCGAGGTCACCGGTGCGGAACCAGCCGTCCACCAGGGCCTCCGCGGTGGCCTCGGGGCGGCCGAGGTAGCCGGAGAAGACGTTGTGCCCGCGGATGACGACCTCGCCCACCTCACCGGGCGGCAGCAGCTCGACCCGGCCCTCCACCTCCGCGCGGGCGATCTCCACGTCGATGCCCCACAGGGGGTGGCCGATGGTGCCGGCCCTCGTGCCGAACACCGGCTGGTTGACGGTGGCGGTCGGCGAGGTCTCCGACAGCCCGTACCCCTCGTAGACCTCCGCGCCGAACGCGGCCTCGAATCGCTCCAGCACGGCCACCGGGAGCGAGGCCCCGCCGGAGACGCACACGCGCAGCGCCGGCAGCCGCTCCGCGTCCGCGGCGGCGGCCGCGAGGGCGACGAACATGGTGGGCACGCCGTGGAAGGTGTTCACGCCCTCGCGCACCATCAGGTCGATGGCGCGGGCCGCGTCGAAGCGGGGCAGCAGCACCAGGGTGGCGCCGGCCCGCCAGGTGGAGTTGAGCGAGACGGTCTGGCCGAAGGCGTGGAACAGCGGCAGCGCGCCGAGGGCGATGTCGTCGGCACGGATGTCGTTGGCGTCGAAGGCGTTGACGGTCGCGTTCATCACCAGGTTGAAGTGGCTGAGCACGGCGCCCTTGGGGACACCGGTCGTACCGCTGGTGTAGAAGATCACCGCGGGGTCGTCGGCGGCCCGGGTGACGTACGACGCGAGGGGCTCGGCGCCGGCCGCGAGCTTCTCGAACTCCGTGCCGAGGGTGATGGCCCGGACGCCCGTGGCGCGCGCGGCGGCGGCGCCGGTCTCCGCCTGGGCCGGGTGCACCAGCAGCACGGTGGCCCCGCTGTCGCGCAGTACGTGCTCGACCTCGCCGGCGGAGAGCAGCAGGTGCACGGGGACGACGACCCCGCCCGCCGCGGCGATCGCGTAGTAGGCCACCGGGAACTCGGCGGTGTTGGGGGCCATGAGGGCGACCCGGTCGCCGGGCCGTACGCCGACACCGGTGAGCGCGCCCGCCTGGGCCAGCGCGCGCTGCCAGGCGTCGGCGAAGGTGAGCCGCAGATCGCCTTCGACGAGGGCGGTCTTGCCGGGGCGGCGCCGGGCGTTCTCGGCGAGGATGGCGGCGACGGACAGGGTGGCCATGGAGTGCTGCTCCGTTTCTTGCTGCGGCTCGTGTACCGGATCCCCTTGCGGGGAGCCCCCCGTTGAGGGAGCTCTAGGGCCTCTCGACCAGCACCGCGCTCCCCTGCCCCACCCCCACGCACATCGTCGCGAGTCCCCGCCGCGCGCCCGTGCGGCGCATCCGGTGCAGCAGGGTGGTGAGGATGCGGGCGCCGGAGCAGCCGAGCGGGTGGCCGAGGGCAATGGCGCCGCCGCTGGGGTTGACCAGGTCGGGGTCGATGCCGAGCTGGTCGACGCACGCGAGTGCCTGCGCGGCGAACGCCTCGTTGAACTCGGCCTCCTGGACGTCGCCGATCTCCCAGCCGGCCCGGCCCAGCGCCTTGCGGGTGGCGGGGACCGGGCCGAGGCCCATCACGTCGGGGTGGACACCGGCGGAGGCGCCCGCGATGTAGCGTCCGAGCGACTCCAGGCCCAGCTCGTCCAGGGCCTCCTCGCTGACCAGCAGCAGGCCGGCCGCGCCGTCGTTCATCGGCGAGGCGTTTCCGGCGGTGACGGTGCCGTTCGCGCGGAAGACGGGCTTCAGCCGGGACAGCTTCTCCAGCGAGGTGTCCTCCCGGACGCACTCGTCCTGCTCGAACACGATGCCGTCGGGGCGCTCGACGGGCAGGAGTTCACCGTCGAAGTGGCCGTCCTTGCGGGCGGCGGCGGCGAGCCGGTGGCTGCGCAGGGCGAACTCGTCCTGGCGCTCGCGGGAGACGCCGTACCGCGCGGCGACCTCCTCGGCGGTCTCGCCCATGGAGAGCAGGCCGTGCAGCTCCTTCATGGCGGGGTTGACCAGCCGCCAGCCGAGCCGGGTGTCGTAGGTCTCGATGCGCTGCGGCAGGGCCTCGTCGGGGCGGGGCAGGACGAAGGGGGCACGGCTCATGGACTCGGAGCCGCCGGCGATCACGACGTCGGCCTCGCCGGCGGCGATGGTCCGGGCGGCGGTGGTGACCGCCTCGAGTCCGGAGGCGCACAGCCGGTTGACGGTGGCGCCGGGCACGGAGTCGGGCAGTCCGGCGAGCAGGGCGGCCATGCGGGCGACGTTGCGGTTGTCCTCGCCGGCCTGGTTGGCGGCGCCCCAGTAGACGTCGTCGATCCGGGCGGGGTCGAGCGCGGGCACGTCGGCCACCAGGCGGCGGATGACGGTCGCGGCCAGGTCGTCGGGGCGGACCCCCGAGAGGGCTCCGCGCAGCTTGCCGATGGGGGTGCGGCGGGCGGCCGCGAAGTGGACGGGACGCACGGCTGGGACTCCTGACCTACGACGCTGTGGATCAGCAACGGACCTCACGACAGCTCTGCCGCTGCCCGGCAGCCCATTAATTAGCACTGCTAGTTTTGGACTATAGACCGCCGACCGCCCCACTGGGAAGATCCCCGGGACCTTCCCCGAGGCAGCTGGAGGAGAGATGCCCCACGTCCGCGAGCACGTCCTCGACGGCACGCACGGAACCCTCGCCGTACGGGAGTGGCCGCACCCGGCCCCCCGCTGCCTGGCACTGCTGGTGCACGGGTACGGCGAGCACGCCGGCCGGTACGCGGAACTCGCGGCCCGGCTCACCGGACACGGCGCCGCCGTGTACGCGCCGGACCACGCGGGGCACGGCCGGTCGGCCGGGGAGCGGGTGCTGATCGAGGACTTCGAGGACGTGGTCACGGACGTGCACACGGTGGCGGAGTCGGCCCGCGCCGCGCACCCCGGCCTGCCGCTGGTCCTGGTGGGCCACTCCATGGGCGGGCTGATCGCGGCCCGCTACGCCCAGCGGTACGGCGGTGAACCGAGCGCCCTGGTCCTGTCCGGCCCGGTGATCGGCGCCTGGGAACTGCCGGGGCGGCTGCTGGCCCTGGAGGAGATCCCGGACGTCCCGGTCAGCCCGTCCGCGCTCTCCCGGGACCCGGCCGTCGGTGCCGCGTACGCGGCCGATCCGCTGGTGTGGCACGGGCCCATGAAGCGGCCGACGCTGGAGGCGTTCGCCCGGACGCTGGACACCGTCGCCCGGGGCGGTGACGTCGGCGGGCTGCCGCTGCTGTGGCTGCACGGAGACGACGACCGCCTGGTACCGCTGCCCGGGAGCCGCGCCGGGGTCGAGCGGCTGAGCGGCGGCCGGCTCACCGGGCGGATCTTCCCGGGGGCGCGGCACGAGGTGTTCCACGAGACGTGCAAGGAGGAGGTCTTCGCGGAGCTGCTGGCCTTCCTGGACCGGGTACTACCCCGCTGATCTGCCGGTTTGCTGTCCCGCCCAGCGGGCACCCGCCCTGTCGGACATGACCGTGGACAACCGCTGGAAGGGGATGTACGGACCATGACCGTGGTCAAGAGCTCGCTGCCCGAGGAGGCGCTCCGCGTCACCGGAACCGCCCTGCAGGAGACCCTGGTGGACCTGCTCGGGCTGTCGCTGATCGGCAAGCAGGCCCACTGGAACGTCGTGGGCCCGCGGTTCCGGTCGATCCACCTCCAGCTCGACGAGGTGGTCGCCGCGGCCCGGACCCACTCGGACACGGTGGCCGAGCGTGCCTCCGCGCTGGGCGTGCCGCCGGACGGCCGGCCGGAGACCATCGCGGCGTCCTTCGCACTGCCCGGCGCCAAGGACGGCTGGGTGCGCGACACCGAGGTCGTGGAGCTGATGGTGTCGGCGCTGGAGGCGGCGATCGGCCGGCTGCGCGAGCGGATCGAGGCGACCGAGAAGGCCGACCCGGTCACCCAGGACCTGCTGATCGCCGTCACCGCCGACCTGGAGAAGCAGCGCTGGATGTTCGAGGCCGAGAACCACCCGCGCGAAGACGCCGCCGACCAGTAGACCGCTCCCGCACGGAAAGGGCAGACCCATGGCCGACGCCCTGGAGACCGAGGCGCTGTGGGAGGACTTCCACCGCGTGGTGAACATGACCTCGGCGGAACTCGCGGCCTGGCTGAAGGTCCGGGACGCCGACGAGGAGACGGAACCGCTTCCGGAGGAGGCGGGGACGCCCACCGGCCAGCATGTCCTCGCCATCCTGCGCAAGCGCCGTACCGACCTCACGGATGACGACGTCCGGGTCATGCACAAGGTCGTCGACACGGTCGCTGACCTGGTCGACCTGGAGAACGAGCCCGAGCCGGAGAACACCCCGGAGGACACCCGGCGCCGGCACCGGCTGATGACGCTGGGCCACGACCCGCTCAAGCCCTAGCCGGAGCCGGACCATGGACCGGGACGAACGGGTCGTGCGCGAGCTGGTGTCCGGGTACGGGCGGACGTACGCCGAGGAGGCGGGCATCCGCCTGAAGGACACCCCGCAGCCGCTGTACCGGCTGCTCGTGCTGTCCCTGCTGCTCAGTGCCCGGATCCGGGCCTCCGTCGCGGTGGCCGCCGCCCGGGCCCTGCACGAGGACCGCCTGGACAGCCCCCGCCGGATGGCCGGGGCTGCCTGGCAGCAGCGGGTGGACGCGCTCGGCCGGGGCGGCTACCGCCGGTACGACGAGCGCACCGCGACCCAGCTCGGCGACGGCGCCGAGCTGCTGACCGAGCGCTGGGGCGGCGACCTGCGCCGGCTGCACCGGGAGGCGGGCGGGGACACCGGCGAGCTGAGGCGGCTGCTCCAGGAGGAGCCGGGCATCGGGCCGGCCGGCGCCGACATCTTCCTGCGCGAGGCGCAGCGGGTGTGGCCGGACATCGCGCCGTACCTGGACGGCAAGGCGCTGTCCGGGGCCGGACGGCTCGGCCTGCCGAAGGATCCGGACCAGCTCGCCGAGCTGGCCGGGGACACCGAGCCGGCCGTCCTGGCCGCCGCGCTGGTCCGGGCGGCGCTCGACGACGAGGTGGCCGAAGACTGTCTGCGCCGGGCCGCTTGACCGTGCCAGACTGCTCCCCGCGCGTCCCGGACCGACCACCGGGACCCGACCGGCGGAGGAGCAGCACGTGACGGGGACGGGGCCGCGGATCCAGGACTGCATCGACACGACCCGGCCGCATCCGGCCCGGGTGTACGACTGGTTCCTCGGCGGCAAGGACAACTATCCGGCCGACGAGGAACTGGGCCGGCGGATCGCGGCGATCGACGGGGGCGCCCCGAGGGCCGCCCGCGCGAACCGGGCGTTCATGCGCCGCAGCACGCGGATGCTGGCAACGGAACGGGGGATCCGCCAGTTCCTGGACATCGGCACCGGCATACCGACCGAGCCGAACCTGCACCAGATCGCCCAGTCCGTGGTCCCCGGCGCCCGGGTGGTGTACGTCGACAACGACCCCATCGTGCTGGCCCACGCGCACGCGCTGCTGCGCGGCACCGCGGAGGGCGTGACCGAGTACGTGCAGGCCGACGCCCGCGATCCGCAGGCGATCCTCGGCCGGGCCGCCCGCGTCCTGGACCTCGAACGCCCGGTGGCCCTGTCGCTCATCGCCCTGCTGCACTTCATCGCCGACGACGACGGCGCCCATGACCTGGTGGACACCCTGGTCGGCGCGCTGGCGCCGGGCAGCTGTCTGGTGCTCTCGGCCATGACCGCCGACTTCGAACCGGAGAACGTCCGGCGGGGCATCGCGGCCTACGCGGCCGGCGGGGTCACCCTGGTGGCGCGCTCCCGGGCCGAAGTGGGCGCCTTCTTCGAGGGACTGCGGCTGCTGGAGCCGGGGATCGTGCCGGTGGCCGAGTGGCGGCCCGAGGAGGCGTCCGACGGGCCGGTCTCCCTGTACGGCGGGGTCGCGGTCACACCCTGACGCCGTCGTACGCCAGGTCCAGCACCCGGGCGACGGTCCGCAGGACGCCGTCGTCGTTGTTGGACGGGGCCAGGTGGCGGGCCCGCCGGATCACCTCGGGGTGGGCGCCCGCCATGGCGAAGGACCACTCGGCGGCGTCGAGCATCTCCAGGTCGTTCAGGTAGTCCCCGAACACCATGGTCTGGGCGGGCGTGATGCCGAGCGCCCGCTGGAGGCCGCGCAGGGCGGTGCCCTTGTCGGCGGTGCGGTTCATCACGTCCACCCAGTGCTCGCCGGAGACGACGACCTGGTGGGTCGCGGTGAACTCCGCGAGGGCCGGGGCGGTGGTGTCCTCGGCGGAGCCGAAGTCGAACAGCGCGACCTTGATCATCTCGTCGTCGACGGCGGTGACGTCCTCGACGATCCGGTGCTCGACGTAGTACTTGCGCACCTCCGCCAGGAACGCCTCGTCGGTGCGCTCGACGTACGCGGCCCGCTTGCCGCAGACGACCGCGCCGACGTCCGCGCCGTCCGCGACCAGCCGCCGCGCCCTGCGGGCGACCCCGGCGGCGACGGACCGGTCCAGCGGGTCGGAACTCAGCTCCACGCCGTCGCGGACCACGTAGGTGCCGTTCTCCGCGATGAACACCATGCCCTCGGCGACCTCCTCGAACTGCCGGAAGAGGGTGGCGTACTGGCGTCCGCTCGCCGGGCTGAACAGCACGCCTCGGCGGCGCAGTTCGGCGAGCATCGGCCACAGCCCGTCGGGAATCCGCTTGGCGTCGTCCAGCAGCGTGCCGTCCATGTCGGTGACGATCAGCCGGATGTCGGCGGGGCCGGCGGGCAGGCCGGCGGCGTCGAGGAGGGGCGTGGGCGTGGCGGGCATGTCCTGCTTCCGGTCGGGGGCGGTGCTACCGGTCCAGTGTTCCTCATACGCCCCACCGCCCCGGAACCACCTGGGGCGAGACGCAAGCACGCGCACAGCTCCGCTGGGACCGCCGGGGCCGGGGAACCGACAGGCAGGAATCGCCCGGGCGGGACGCAAGACTGCCCGCGACCACCGGGGCGGACCGCTCGGCTGCAACCACCGGGAGCCAGGGCACCCGGCAGGCCTGAACCGCCGAGGCGGGACGCAAACCTGCCCGCAACCACCGGGGGCGAACCGCTCGGGGCTGCAACCACCGGGAGCCAGGGCACCCGGCAGGCCTGAACCGCCGAGGCGGGACGCAAACCTGCCCGCAACCACCGGGGCACAGCGCTCGGCTGGAACCACCGGAGCCAGGGCACCCGGCAGGCCTGAACCGCCGAGGCGGGACGCAAACCTGCCCGCAGCCACCGGGGCACAGCGCTTGGCTGGAACCACCGGAGCCAGGGCACCCGGCAGGCCTGAAGCGCCGAGGCAAAGCGCGAGCCTTCCCCGAACCGCCAGGGGCGAAGCGCTCGGCTGCAACCGCCGGGGACGAAGCGGCCGGCAGGCCGCGACCACCGGCGCGAGGCGCAAGCGCCCGGAACCGTCGAGCGCCGGGGCACGCGGTTGTCGGCAACCACCGGGGCGACGCACAAGCCCCCCCCCCGCAACCGCCGAAGGCGAAACGCTCGGCTGGACCGCCGGGGACTGGCGCACCCGGCAGGCCGCGATCACCGGGGCGGAGCGCAAGCCTGCCCGCAACCGCCACGGGCGAAGCGCTCAGCTGGAGCCGCCGGGGATCGCAGCGCCCGGTAGGCCGTAACCACCGGGGCGAGGCGCGAGCCTGCCTGGAACCGTCGATGGCGAAGCACTCCGCTGCAACCGCCGGGGACGAAGCCCAGCCCTCCCCGAACCGCCGGAGGCGCAGCGCTGGGACCGCCAGGACCGGGGCACCCGGCAGGCGGCAATCGCCAGGGCGGGACGGAATGCGCCGGGCACCGCCAAGGTAAGCGCCCGCCTTCCCCGAACCGCCGGGTGCGGGGCCCGAGCCCGCGCGGAACCGTTCGCCGTTTCCGGTTCGCGGGACAGCGCGATCATCGGGAGGCACAATGACGGCGGAGAACCGCACGTGAGAAGGGCGGACAGGTGAGCGAGGTCGACTCCCCGGGGGCCGGATCGGCACGGCTGGACACCAGCGTGGCGCACAACGCCCGGGTGTGGAACTACTGGATCGGCGGCAAGGACCACTACGAGGTGGACCAGCGCGTGGGCGAGCGGATCGCCGGGATGTTCCCGGTGATCCGGGCGGTGGCGCGGGCCGACCGGGAGTTCCTGGGGCGGGCGGTGCGCTTCCTCGCCGCCGAGCGGGGCATCCGGCAGTTCCTCGACATCGGCACCGGCCTGCCGACGGCCGACAACACGCACGAGATAGCGCAGCGGATCGCCCCCGAGTCCCGGATCGTGTACGTCGACAACGACCCGATCGTGCTCGTGCACGCCCGCTCGCTGCTCACCAGCTCTCCGGAGGGCGTCACGGACTACGTCGACGCCGACGCCCACGACCCGGACGGCATCGTGCGACGGGCCGCCGGGACCCTGGACCTGAACCGGCCGGTGGCGGTGCTGATGCTGGGCATCCTCAACTTCGTCCTGGACACCGGCGAGGCCCGGGACATCGTGCGCCGGCTGATGGCGGCGGTGCCCTCCGGAAGCCACCTGGTCCTCACCCATCCGACGGACGACCGCGAGGTGGGCGGCGAGGGCAACGTGGCCGCCATGGAGTTCTGGAACGCCCACGCCACCCCGCCGATCACCGCCCGCGGCCGCGCCGAGATCGCCGGGTTCCTGGCGGGCCTGGACCTGGTGGAGCCGGGACTGGTGCCGTGCTCGCAGTGGCGTGCCGAGTCGGCGTCCGCCGCCCCGGTGCCGCAGCTCGGCGCGGTGGCCGTGAAACCCTGACCCCGGCCGCGCGCGGGCCGGGCCCGCCGAGGAGGACGCATGACGACTTTCGCCGACCCCGTGCCCGGCGGCCGTCCCGGGGACCTGCGCCGGGTGGCCGGCCTCACCGCCGACCTGGCCGCCCAGGGCGTGCGCGGCATCGTGCTGGCGTACGTGGACACCGCGGGCGTCTGCCGGGTGAAGACGATCCCCACCGGACGGCTGGAGGCTGCCGTGTCCTGGGGCGTCGGCATGTCTCCGGTGTTCGACACCTTCCTCGCCCACGACTCCATCGTCACCACCGACGTGCTCGGCTCCCCCGACGGCGACCTCAGGCTCTACCCGGACCTGGACCGGCTGGTGGCGCTGGCCGGGCAGCCCGGCTGGGCGTGGGCGCCGGTGGACCGGATCACCCAGGAGGGCGCCCGGCATCCCGGCTGCGCCCGGACCTTCCTGCGCAGGACCGTCACCGAGGCCGCCGAACGGCACGGCCTCGCCTTCAAGGCCGCGATCGAGATCGAGTGGTCCCTCGGGCTGGACTCGGCGCCCCCCGGGGAGTTCGTACCGGCCGTCTCCGGCCCGGCGTACGGCGCGATCCGGCAGGTCGGGCTGAGCGACTACACCGCCGACCTGCTGGCCGCGTGCGCCGCGCAGGGCGTGGACGTCGACCAGTTGCACCCCGAGTACGCGCCCGGACAGTTCGAGATCTCGGTGGGCGCCCGGGACCCGGTGGCGGCGGCCGACCTCAGTGTGCTGGTCCGGCAGACGATCCGGGCGGTGGCCCAGCGGCACGGTCTGCGCGTGTCGTTCGCGCCCGCGGTGTCCGCCGAGGGTGTCGGCAACGGCGGCCATCTGCACCTGTCCTGCTGGCGCGACGGCGTGAACCTGCACGCGGGCGGCGACCGCCGGTACGGCATGACGGCCGAGGCGGAGTCCTTCGCGGCCGGGGTCCTCGCGCACCTTCCGGCCCTGACGGCGGTCACCGCGCCCAGCCCGGCCAGCTATCTGCGGCTGAAGCCGTCCCAGTGGGCCGGGGTCTTCACCGTCTGGGGCCGCGAGACCCGCGAGGCCGCGCTGCGGATGGTCACGGGCACGGCGGGCCGCCACGACCAGGACGCCAACATGGAGGTCAAACCGGTCGACCTGGCCGCCAACCCGTACCTGGCCCTCGGCTGTGTGATCGCCGCCGGACTCGACGGCGTCACGGCGGCCCGCGCCCTGCCCGACGAGATCACCGGCGATCCGGCCCGCCACGGCCCCGAGGAGGCGGCGGCCCTGGGCGTACGGCGGCTGCCGCGGTCGCTGCCGGAGGCGGTGGCGGAGTTCCGCGCGGACCCGGTGCCGCGGGCCGCGCTGGGCCCGGTCCTCGCCGACGCGGTGATCGCCGTACGGCTCGGCGAGGCGGCGGCCGTCGAGGGGCTCGGCCCCGAGCAGGTGGCGGCGGCCTACCGCTGGACGTACTGACCATGGCCGCACCCGGACCCGTCCACGAGGCCCTCGCCGCCCTGCCGCTCGTCGACCACCACTGCCACGGCGCGGTCACGGCCGACCTGAGCGCCACGGAGTTCGCGTCCCTGATCACCGAGGGCGCGGCCTGGCCGGACGTCTCGCCCTTCGACAGCCCGGTCGGCCTGGCCGTGCGCCGCCACTGCGCGCCCCTGCTGGACCTGCCCCGGCACGCACCGCCCGCCGACTACGTGGCCCGGCGCGCCCAGCTCGGCTGGCGGGAGGTCAACCGCCGCTTCCTGACGGCGGCCGGAGCCGGGGTGTTCTGCGTGGACACCGGCTACGCCCCGCACCCCCTCACCACGCCCGCCGAGCTGGCGGCGGCCGCCGGCGCCGCCGCCTGTGAGGTCGTACGGCTGGAGCGGATCGCGGAGTCGGTGGCGGCGGGGGGCGTGGAGGCGGGCGAGTACGCGGCCGTGTTCCGCGCGGCCGCCGAGGAGGCCGTACGACGGCCGGGCGTGGTCGCGGTGAAGTCCGTCGCGGCCTACCGCACGGGTTTCGCCCTGGACCCGGAGCGCCCGTCCGGGACCGAGGTGACACAGGCCGCCGGGCACTGGCTGGCGCGGGGCGGACGCCTCACCGACCCGGTCCTGGTCCGGCACCTGCTGTGGACCGCCGTCGAGCTGGGACTGCCGCTGCAGCTGCACACCGGCTTCGGCGACGCGGACGTACGGCTGCACCGCGCGGACCCCGCCCTGCTCACCGACTGGCTGCACCGGACCGCCGGCACGATCCCGGTGCTGCTGCTGCACTGCTGGCCGTACCACCGGCAGGCCGCCTATCTGGCCGCGGTGTTCGAGCAGGTGTACCTGGACGTGGGGCTCGCCCTGCACTACACCGGCCCGGCCCGCTGCCGGGCCGTGCTGGAGGAGGCACTGGAGATCACCCCGTTCCGCAAACTGCTGTACAGCTCCGACGCCTATGGTGTGGCCGAGTTCCACCACCTGGGTGCCCTGTGCTTCCGGCAGGGCCTCGCCGATCTGCTGCAAGAACGCGTCGACGCCGACGAGTTCAGCCTCGCCGACGCCCTGCGGATCGCGGCCTGGACGGGCCGCGACAACGCCCGCCGACTGTACGGACCGCCCATATCCGAACCGGCCCGCGATTCCAGCGGGCGCCCCACCCGGAAAGTATGATCAAGCAATGTCTGACATGACCGAAACCACGCCCGGCTGGCTGACCACGGACGAGCTGGAGATGGCCAGGGCCCGGATGCCGATCCTGTACGTCGAAGCCGTGCCCGTGCGCGTGGACGACAGCGGTGAAGTCACCAGCATCGGGCTGCTGTTGCGCATCGGCCCGGACGGCACGGTCAGCCGGACCCTGGTCTCCGGCCGGGTGCTGCACCACGAGCGGGTCCGTGACGCGCTGCTGCGCCACCTGGAGAAGGACCTCGGCCCGGTCGCCCTGCCCCGCGTCCCCGCCTCGCTCCAGCCGTTCACGGTCGCGGAGTACTTCCCGACGGCGGGCATCACGCCGTACCACGACCCGCGCCAGCACGCGGTGTCCCTGGCCTACATCGTGCCGGTGACCGGCGACTGCCGGCCCCGCCAGGACGCACTGGACCTCGTCTGGTTCAGCCCCCAGGAGGCAGCCTCCCCGGCGGTGCAGAACGAGATGCCGGGCGGCCACGGGGTGCTGCTGAAGCAGGCCCTGGCACACGTGGGGCTGGCCCTCTGACCCACCCGTTCCGCATTTCCTGGACGGCCGCTCCTTCTCTTAGCGGCGGCCGTCGTGGAAGTCCGGTTTCCCGGGAATTGTGGAATCCGCGCTCTGCCCCTTGAACGGCTGGTCCGACGATCCGTCGTCCGAGCATCCCGCGGCGCCCACGGCGGCGGTCGCGCAGATCACGGATGCGGCTAACGTGCGGCTCACAGACATGCAAAACCTTCCCGGGAAACCTGACCAGGTGGCCGCCAAGGCGGTGACCGCCACCAGGAACGCCGCGTCCCTGCGCATGGCCGGCAAGGTCGCCGCGGACGGGCAGCCCCTGACGGTCGACTTCCACGTCGACACCCAGAAGAACCGCAAGGGCCGGATGGCCATGGAACGAGGCTCGGCCGACATCATCCACGCAGGCCAGGCGACGTACGTCAAGGGCGACAAGGAGTTCTGGGCCAACGCCGCCAAGGGCGCGGCCGGCGGCCGGAAGGAGGCCCGGGCGCTGAGCGGCCGTTGGGTGAAGGTGCCGGTGGGTGACGCCCGTACGACGGGACTGTGCGACAAACAGGGATTCCTGGCCGACATGGACAGCGACACGTCCGAACGCAAGGGAATGTCGAAGGGCGGCGGCGAAACCATCACCATGTACGTCGCCACGGAGGGAAAGCCGTACATTCTCACGCTCCAGCAGTCCGGCGGTGAGAATCCCGGCACGGTCGTCTTCTCGGACTACGAGAAGCCGGTCAAGGCGCCACCCCCGCCGGCGGGACAGGTGATCGACGGCACCAAGGGCGACAGGGCGGCTTCCCGACCCACGGGAAGAACCGCTCGAACGTCAGAGGGCCGGTTCCGGAGACATCCGGAACCGGCCCTCACCGGCGACTCTCACAAGTCGGGACGACAGGATTTGAACCTGCGACCCCTTGACCCCCAGTCAAGTGCGCTACCAAGCTGCGCCACGTCCCGGTGCCGTTTGACCTGGGCTTTCCCCGGCCGAACGCGCAGGGAAACAATACCGCACTCGGCTCGGTGGTCGCGCGCCCCTTTCCCGGTTTGACCTCAAGTCCGATTGAGGTTGCACGATCATCGGCATGACGACCGCAACGGACCAGAGCCGTATGCACGGCTACGACGACCTGCCCCGGCTGATGGGGCTGATGACCGGCGACGAGAAGCACGGACCGGCCGCCACGTCCACGCTCGACGTGCTGTGGGTGCTCTACGACCGGGTGCTCCGGGTCACTCCCGAGGGGCGGGACGACCCGGCCCGGGACCGCTTCCTGCTGAGCAAGGGGCACGGGCCCATGGCGTACTACGCCGTGCTGGCCGCCAAGGGTTTCCTGCCCGTCGAGTGGCTGCCCGGCTTCGGGTCCTACGACTCCCCGCTCGGGCACCACCCGGACCGCGTGCTGGTGCCGGGGGCCGAGATCGGCAGCGGCTCGCTCGGCCACGGGCTGCCGATCGCCGTGGGCACCGCGCTGGGCCTGCGGGCGCAGGGCCGGACCGGTCCGGCGGTCTGGGTGCTGACCGGGGACGCCGAGCTGGACGAGGGCAGCAACCACGAGGCGATCGCCTTCGCGGGGCCCGCCGGGCTCGACCGGCTGCACACCGTCGTGGTCGACAACTCCTCCGCGAGCCATGCGCTGCCCGGCGGGATCGCCGCCCGGTTCGAGGCCGCGGGCTGGTCCGCGATGACCGTCGACGGGCGCGACCACGAGGCGCTGTACGCCGCGTTCACCACCCCGCATCCCGGCCGGCCGCATGTCGTCGTGGCCCGCGTCGAGCCGAAGAACGCCTGACTTCCCGGAAAGGGTCTTTTCGATGGACACCATGCGTGACCGTTTCGCCCCCGTCGCCTCCCGGCTGCTGGACGAGGATCCCCGGGTCGCGGTCGTCCTCGCCGAGATCGGCCGGGACGGGTTCCGCGAGGCCGAGCGCCGGCACCCCGACCGGGTGATCAACGTCGGCATCCGGGAACAGCTGCTGGTCGGCGCGGCGGCCGGGCTGGCGCTCACCGGACTGCGGCCGATCGTGCACACCTTCGCCAGCTTCCTCGTGGAGCGGCCGTTCGAGCAGCTCAAGCTGGACCTGGGACACCAGGACACCGGCGCGGTACTGGTGAGCGCCGCCGCCTCCTTCGACTGGCCGGCCGGCGGCTTCACCCACATGGCCCCGGGCGACGTGGCCCTCCTCGACACGCTGGACGGCTGGACCGTGCACGTGCCCGGGCACCCGGACGAGGCCGAGACGCTGCTGCACCACGCGGTCGCGGCGGGCGACGACCGGGTGTACGTGCGGCTGTCGGTGCAGTCCAACCGGCAGGGGCGGGTCATCGACGGCCGGCACGCCGTCACCGTCCGCGAGGGCCGTTCGGGGGTGGTCGTCGCGGTCGGCCCGATGCTGGACGCGGTCCTCACCGCGACGGAGGGCCTGGACGTGACCGTGCTGTACGCGACGACGGTACGGCCGTTCGACGCGGCCGGGCTGCGCCGGGCGACGCAGGCGGCGGGCACGGACGTCGTGCTGGTCGAGCCGTACCTCGCGGGGACGTCGACGGCCGCGGTGAGCGAGGCACTGGCCGATGTCCCGCACCGGGTGCTCGGCCTCGGCGTCGGCCGCCGTGAGCTGCGCCGCTACGGCACGATCGAGGAACATGTGGCCGCGCACGGCCTGGACGAGACGACCCTGCGGGAACGGATCGGGCACTTCCTGGACGCGGGGCGGGGCAGGTGACGGCGGGACCGGGGTGAGCGCCCCCGCGCGGGACGGCGTGCGGGGACGCTCACGCCAGGGTCCTCGGTCATCAGGGCACGGCGGATGCCGTCGCGTCGGCCCGGGCCAAGTCGCGTACCGCGGGCACTGCCAGCAGGATGGCCGCCACCGCCAGGCTCACCACCGCCGCGGTCAGCAGGACGTGGTCGGCGCCGAGGGACGCGGCCGCGGGGCCGGCGAGTGCCTGGCCGACCGGCATCATCGCGAGGGAGCCCGCCACGTCGTAGGCGTGGATGCGGTTGAGGACGTCGGCCGGTACCTGGGTCTGCACGGTGGTCGCCCACATCACGCCCCAGAACGACATCCCGGCCCCGGCGACCGCCGCCCCGGCCGCCATCGCCGGTACGCCGAGGCCCGCCCCGACGGTCGCGGGGAAGCCGAAGAAGGCGAACAGGGAGAGCGCGCCCGCGCGGAGCATGCGGCGGGGGCGCAGCCGCAGCGCGAGCAGGCCACCGACCACCGTGCCCGCGCCGAGGGCCGAGTTGACCAGGCCGTACGCGCCGGGGCCGTGGTGCCGGACGACCTCGGTGGCCACCAGCGGCACGGTCGGGCCCCACACGGCGATCATGTAGAGGCACCAGACGGCGATCACGCCCCACAGCCAGGCGCGGGAGCGGAACTCCCGCCAGCCGTCGACGAGATCGGCGCGGAAGGCGCGCAGGGCGGAACCGGTGGCCGCGCGGGCGGTGACGGGGAGCGGGCGCAGCCGGAGCAGCAGCAGGCACAGGGCACTGAGCGCGTAGGTGGCGGCGTGCGCGGCGAAGACCCCGCCGGGCGAGGCGAGGCCCACCAGGACGCCGGCGACGGCGGGACCGGCGAGCTGGGCGGCGGACTCGGCGATGCGGATGGCGCCGTTCGCGCCCTGGATGTCGGTGGCGAGGCGGGGCACGGTGCTGGCCACGCCGGGCTGGAAGACCGCGCCGGCCACGCCGTTGGCGACGCCGATGGCGCAGATCTGCCACAGCACCACGTGCCCGGTGAAGAACAGGCCCGCGGCGGCGGACTGGGTGCCGAGCCGGACGAGGTCGGCGCCGATCATCAGCCTGCGGGTGCTGAACCGGTCCGCGATGACCCCGCCGAAGACGACGAGTCCCGCGAACGCGGCGGCCGTGGAGGCCATGGCGAGGCCGACCGCGCCCGCGCCGTACCCGTGTTCCAGCAGACCGGCGGCGAGGGCGACGGGCAGCATGGTGTCGCCGAGCCGGGCGACGGCCCGGGCCACGAAGAAGAGCGCGAAGTCCCGCGACCAGAGCGCCGGGACACCGGCCGCCGCCGTGTGCACACCCCGGCCGGCGGTATCCCGTCGCGCGTCCGTTCCGGTCATCCCGAGCGCTCCCCTCCCCGACCCGGCCGTTCCCCTGCCCGGGCCGTTTCAGCGTCCGTGCCGCTTCCCGTCGTGCCGCGGCCTCTTCCCGGCCGCCGAGGCGGGATCATGCCACTTCCCGGGAGGCGCCCGCCGGGCTTTTCAGTCCCCGGCCGGGAGCCCCAGCTCCGGATGCGCGTCCAGGAGCCGGGACGGGGCGGCCTGGCGCCAGGAGTCGGCCAGGATGGCCCGCAGTTCGTCCTCGTCCTCCAGGGCGGCGAGCCTCGCTCTCACCCAGGCGAACTGCGCCTCGTGGCCGGCGATCCAGAACTTTCCCGGCTCGGCCAGGACCAGTTCGTCGCGCTCCTCCTTGGGGCAGCGCACGGCGAGGGACGTCTCGTCCTCGGGGAGGGTCGCGAACATCTTCCCGGCGACCCGGAACGTGGGCATGCTCCAGGCGGTCTTCTCCGTGGTGTCCGGCAGGGACAGGGCGATTCGGCGTACGTCGTGTGCATCCGGCATGCCACGCACGGTAGCTCCCGCCACTGACAGCCACCCCGCCGCACCCGGCGGCCGTCAGCCTCCGAGCCGCTTGTAGTACAGCGTCGTCGGCCGCAACACGCCCGCCGGGCTCGCCGCGTAGTCGGGGACGGTCCCGGCCCTCGTCCGGCCGGCCGAGCGGTACAGGCCCTCCGCGGGGCTGCCCGTCTCGGTGTCGAGACGGAGCAGGGTGCGGCCGTCGGCCGCGGCGGCCTGTTCGGCTTGTCGGGGCAGGCCAGGCCCACCGTGCCGGTCACCCGGCCCACGGGGTCCAGGGCCGCCCAGACGGCGAGCCGGCGCGCCGCCGCGGCCTCCGCGTGGCCGAGGGGCGCGAGGAAGCCGACGGAGGCCCCCGAGGCCACGGTGTCGGTCGGCAGCGCCGCCAGCACGTACCGCGCCTCGTCCGGACCGGCGCAGCGGAAGCGGGTCGCTCCGGTGACCCGCATCCGCAGGCAGTCCCCAGCGCCGAGCCGGTGGACCCGGTCCCCGGCCGTCACCTCCGGGCCCCTTCCAGCAGCCACAGGTGCTGCTCCAGGCCGGGCCCGGGCGGGCGGTCGTAGCCCTCGACCAGTTCGCCGCGCAGTCCGGTGTGCGGCGGGGACACGGACCGGCTGGTCTCCGCGCGTTCGGCGCGTGACAGGGTGGAGCGGCTGACCCGAAAGGAGACGGCGCTGTTACGGAAGCCTCACGCCTGCGCCGCCTCGCCCAGCGCCTCCAGCACCGGGCGGATCAGCGGGTGCCCCTCGGCGCCGCGGCGGACGGCGGCGAAGACCCGGCGGGTCGGGGCGACGCCGTCGACGGGGCGGACGACCACGCCGGCCAGGTCCATGCCCCGCAGCGCCGAGCGCGGGACCAGGGCCACGCCCGCGTCGGCCGAGGCGAGGGCGACGACGGCCCGGAAGTCGTCGGAGGAGTGCTCCAGGCGGGGCTGGAAGCCGGCGCTCTCGCAGGCGAGGACGACCACGTCGTGGCACGGGTTGCCGGGGTACGGCCCGATCCACGTGTCCTTGGCCAGGTCGGCGAGTGGCACCTCGGGGGCGTCCGCGAGACGGTGCCCCAGGGGTACGACGGCGTCGAACGGCTCGGCGTACAGCGGGACGTGGGTCAGGCGGGGGTCGTCGGCGGACGGCGCGCCCCGGTACTCGACGGCGACCGCGACGTCGACCTGCCGGTCCAGGACCATGGGCAGGCTGGCGTCTCCCTCCGCGTCCTGCACGCGGATCCTTATGCCGGGCGCGTGGTGGGCGAGGCGGGCCACGGCCGGGGCCACGACCTGGGCGATGCCGGTCGCGAAGGCCGCCACGGTGACCGTGCCCGCCTCGCCCGAGCCGTAGGCGGCCAGCTCGGCCTCGGCACGCTCCAGCTGGGCGAGGACCGCGTTGGTGTGGCTGAGCAGGATCTCGCCCGCCGGGGTGAGCCGTACGCCCCTGGCGCCGCGCTCGACCAGGCGGTGGCCGGTCTCCTGCTCCAGGGCCGTCAGCTGCTGGGAGACGGCGGAGGGGGTGAGGTAGAGCGCGGCGGCCGCCGCGGTGACCGTGCGGTGGTCGGCCACCGCACGGAGGATGTGGAGCCGCCGTGCCTCGATCATGCCCCCATTATCCCAGGGCGTCCGCCCTGGTCAGGCCGCCAGCTCGGCGCGCGCCGCGACGAACGCGTCGACCGCGCGGTCGACGTCCTCGGTGGAGTGCGCGGCGGACAGCTGGACGCGGATGCGGGCCTGCCCCTGCGGGACGACCGGGTACGAGAAGCCGATCACGTAGACCCCGCGCTCCAGCAGCAGTTCGGCCATCCGGGCCGCCTTCGCCGCGTCCCCGATCATGACGGGGGCGATGGCGTGGTCGCCGGGGAGGATGTCGAAGCCCTCCTCGGTCATCCGGCGGCGGAACAGCGCGGTGTTCTCGGCGAGCCGCACGCGCAGGTCGTCGGCGGACTCCAGCAGGTCGAGGACCTTCAGGGAGGCAGCGGCGATCACCGGGGCGAGCGTGTTGGAGAACAGGTAGGGGCGGGAGCGCTGGCGCAGCAGGGCGACGATCTCGGCGCGGGCGGCGACGTAACCGCCGGAGGCCCCGCCGAGGGCCTTGCCGAGGGTGCCGGTGATGATGTCGACGCGGTCCATGACGCCGTGCAGCTCGGGGGTGCCGCGGCCGGTCGGGCCGACGAAGCCGACGGCGTGCGAGTCGTCGACCATGACCATCGCGTCGTAGCGGTCGGCGAGGTCGCAGATCTCCGCCAGGGGCGCGACGTAGCCGTCCATGGAGAACACGCCGTCGGTGACGATCAGGCGGCGCCGCGCGTCGGACGCCTCCTTGAGCTTGGTCTCCAGGTCCGCGAGGTCGCGGTTGGCGTAGCGGAAGCGGCGGGCCTTGGACAGGCGGATGCCGTCGATGATGGAGGCGTGGTTGAGGGCGTCGGAGATCACCGCGTCCTCCTCGCCGAGCAGGGTCTCGAAGACACCGCCGTTGGCGTCGAAGCAGGAGGAGTACAGGATGGTGTCCTCCTGGCCGAGGAAGGCCGACAGCCGGGCCTCCAGCTCCTTGTGCACCTCCTGGGTTCCGCAGATGAAGCGGACGGAGGCCATGCCGTAGCCCCAGCGGTCCAGGGCGGCGTGGGCGGCGGCGATCACGTCGGGGTGGTCGGCGAGGCCGAGGTAGTTGTTGGCGCAGAAGTTGAGGACCTCGCCGGGGCGGCCGCCGGCGGTGACGTTCACGGTCGCGGACTGCGGGGTGCCGATGACCCGCTCGGGCTTGTGCAGGCCGGCGGCGCGGATCTCGTCGAGGGTGGCGCGCAGGTCGTCGCGGACGGTGTCGAACATGAGGGAGCTCCTGAATACCTGAAGGTGCTTGCGGGTGAAGGGGGTTACGCGGTCCAGTCCAGGATGACCTTGCCGCCCCTGCCGCTCGCGGCGTCGGCGAAGGCCGCCTCGAAGTCGCGGTAGTCGTACCGGCCGGTGATCACGGGGGCGAGGTCCAGGCCGCCCTCCAGCAGCACCGACATCGCGTACCAGGTTTCGAACATCTCGCGGCCGTAGATGCCCTTGATGGTGATCATCGAGGTGACGATCCGGGCCCAGTCGACCGGGAACTCCTCGGCGGGCAGGCCGAGCATGGCGATCCGGCCACCGTGTGTCATGTTCGCGATCATGTCGCGCATGGCCTCGGGCCGGCCGGACATCTCCAGGCCGATGTCGAAGCCCTCGCGCAGCCCCAGTTCGCGCTGTCCGTCGGCGATGGTGGACTCGGCGACGTTCAGGGCCAGGCTCACCCCTATCTTGCGGGCGATCTCCAGGCGCTCCTCGCTGACGTCGGTGACGACGACGTGGCGGGCGCCCGCGTGCCGGGCCACGGCGGCGGCCATCAGGCCGATCGGGCCCGCGCCGGTGATCAGCACGTCCTCGCCGACCAGCGGGAAGGACAGCGCGGTGTGCACGGCGTTGCCGAACGGGTCGAAGATCGCGGCGACGTCGAGGTCGACGGGGACGCGATGCACCCAGACGTTGGTCGCGGGCAGGGCGACGTACTCGGCGAACGCGCCGTCACGGCCGACGCCGAGACCGACGGTGGCGCGGCACAGGTGCCGGCGGCCGGCCAGGCAGTTGCGGCACTTGCCGCACACCAGATGGCCCTCGCCGCTGACCCGGTCGCCGATGCGGATGTCGGTCACGTCCCGCCCGGTCTCGACGACCTGCCCGACGAACTCGTGGCCCAGCACGAGCGGGGTGCGGATCGTCTGCCGGGCCCAGCCGTCCCAGGACCGGATGTGCAGATCCGTGCCGCAGATACCGGTCCGCATGACCTTGATCAGGACGTCCCCGGGGCCGATGGCGGGCTCCGGGACGTCCGTCAGCCAGAGTCCCGGCTCCGCCTTCTCCTTGACCAGCGCCTTCAACGCTACGGCTCCTGTGGGTGAGGCCCGGCCCGCCGGCACGCCGAAGGTGCCCGCACCGGGTCAGAGGGGTGGAATCACCCTGCAATCTGCCGTACGCGCGAGCCCGGGTCCATCGAGCTTTTCTTAACCGGAGCCTCAGCTTTCCTACACGTCCCCCGAAAACGCCCGTCACGCCGCCCCGCGCGGGTGTCCTCCGCGTCAGAGAGGAAGTCCGTCCTCACTGCTCCGTTCGAGCCGTACGACGAGATCGGCGGCGAGTGCCTTGATGGTCTCCAGGCCGGCCCTGCCCCAGGCGCGGGGCGCTGTGTCGGCCGCGCACACGGTGCCGAGCGCCATGCCGGAGCTGTCGATGAGAGGGGCGCCGAGGTAGGAGCGGATGCCGTAGCCGTCGACGACCGGGTTGCACGCGAACCGGGGGTAGTCGCCGACGTCCTCCAGGACGAGTGCCTTGCGGCGGACCACCACATGGGGGCAGAAACCGTGGTCGCGCGGCAGGACCCGGCCGATCTCGGCCCTGGTGCCGTCGTCCCGCACGACCGGGCAGACGGCCGGGGCGCTCAGGCCCGCGAAGAACTGGTGCTCCTCGCCGATGAAGTTGACCATGGCGTAGAGCGCGCCGGTGAGCTGCGCGAGGTGGCCCGCGAAGGCGTCGAGCGCGGGGTCGGGCCGGTCCGCCAGGCCGAGCCGGCGCAACCGGTGGACGCGGGCGGGCGCCTCCTTGTCCTCGGGGGTGAGCAGCAGACCCCGGACCGGCCGGGGCGGCTCGTAGCTCATGGCCGGGCTCCGGCGCTGTGGGCGTACCTCATATAGGGGCTCCGTGGGCGGTAGGGCGGGATCACCTGTGGGCGCCCTGGCTGGGCGCGGTCGCCGGGGCATGGGCCAGGAGGTGGCGGACGAGGACGAGCAGGGTCTGGACTCCGGAGCTGGAGATCCGGGCGTCGCAGCGGACCACCGGGACCTGCGGGTCCAGGTCGATGGCGGCCCGCACCTCCTCGGGCTCGTAGCGGTGGGCGCCGTCGAACTCGTTGAGGGCGACGATGAAGGCGAGCCCGCGTTCCTCGAAGAAGTCCACGGCGGCGAAGCAGTCCTGGAGGCGCCGGGTGTCGGCGAGGATCACCGCGCCGAGCGCGCCCTCGGACAGCTCGTCCCACATGAACCAGAACCGCTCCTGCCCCGGCGTGCCGAACAGGTACAGCACATGGTGCGGGTCGAGGGTGATCCGGCCGAAGTCCATGGCGACCGTGGTCTCCATCTTGTTCTCGACGCCGTCGAGACTGTCCGTGCCGACGCTGACCGTGGTGAGCAGCTCCTCCGTGCTGAGCGGCGCGATCTCGCTGACCGCGCCCACGAAGGTGGTCTTGCCGACGCCGAACCCGCCCGCCACCAGGATCTTGAGCGCGGTCGGGAACGGGTCAGAGCTGTCGTCGTAGTCCATCGAGCACTGCCTCCAGCAGAGACCGGTCAGTGGGGGTGTGGTGGTACACGGGCGGCTTGGTGGTCAGCGCGCCGCAGTCGACCAGGTCGGAGAGCAGCACCTTGGTGACCACGGCGGGCAGTTTCAGCTGGGCGGCGACCTCGGCCACCGAGACAGGCGCGCGGGACAGGTCGAGCGCCTGCGCGTGCTCGGGAGCGAGGTAGCCGAGCGGGGTGACGCCGGTGGCCATCACCTGCGACATCAGGTCGAGGGCGATGCTGGGTTCGGTGCGGCCGTTGCTCACCGTGAACGGCCGCACGAGCCGTCCGGCCGCGTCGTCCAGCCAGGGCCCGTCGCCGGCCGCGGCCACGCTCAGGGCCTCGTCGCCGTGGATTCGACGGCGTGCTGCCGGGGCGCGGTGACCAGGTAGGGGCGGACGCTCTTGACCAGCATCGCCATCTCGTAGCCGAGCACCGCGGCGTCGGCCTCGCGGCCCGCCAGCACGGCGAGGCAGGTGCCGGAGCCGGCGGTGGTGACGAACAGCAGGGTCGCGTCGAGTTCGACGACGACCTGGCGCACGTCCCCGCCGTCGCCGAACCGGACGCCCGCGCTGCGGCCGAGGGAGTACAGGCCGGAGGCCAGGGCCGCCATGTGGTCGGCGCTGTCGGCGTCCAGGCCGTGCACGGACTTCACCAGTCCGTCGCAGGACAGGAGCACCGCGCTGGTGGTGTGCGGTACGCGCTGCACGAGGCCGCTCAGCAGCCAGTCGAGGTCGGATGCGTGGACGGTCGGCGCATCGCTCGCCATGGTGGATCGACTCCTTGGGGTACGAAGACCAGCGGGAGCGCTGGGGGTGGGGGTGGGGGTACGGCGCGGGGGTGCGGGGGCGGAGGCGGTCATCCGGCCGGCGCGCCCCCCTCGGTCCGGCCGCTGCCGCGAACGCCGTCGGCTGCGGGCGCGTGGGCGCGCGCCTGGGGTATGGGAACCACGTGCTGTGCGGTGGGGTCCGGAGTGGTGGGGGGTTGTGTAGTGGAGGGCTGGGCTGTGTGGTCGGTGGACATGTGGCCCGGTCCCATGTGGTGCGCACCGGGGTATCCCTGGGCCGGGCGGTCCGGGCCAGTGTGGTCCGGGCCCATGTGGTCCGCACCCGTGTAGTCCGACCCCACGTGCGTCCGGCTCGGGTGCGCTTGGCCTGTGTGTTCCTGGCCCATGTGCGCCTGACCCAGGTGCGCCTGACCCAGGTGCGCCTGACGCATGTGCCGCGACTCCATGTGGTCCGGATCGCCGTGCTCGGGGCGTTCGCGCGTCGGCTCGGCCGGTCCCGGCGTGGACGCCGGGAGGTGCGCGCCTGCCCTGTGCTCAGCATCCATGTGGGCCGAGCCCATGTGCCCGTACGCCGTCTCGTACCCCGGCTTCTCGTACGCCGGCTTCGCGGACTCTGTCTCCTGGAACCCCGGCTCGCGGAACCCCGGCTCCGTCTGCTCGGCCTCCAGGCTCTGCTGGGCCTCGGCGAGTCCGATGCCGCGCTGGAAGGCGGCCATCAGGCCGGGGTCGTGGCCGGCGACGGTGTCGCTCTCCTGGCGGGGCAGGGGCCCGCCGCGCAGCTGGGGCACGATGTGCTCCTGGGCGCGCCGGCGGGGCAGTTGGGGCTTGTCCATGGTGCCGCGGACCGGGCCGACGCGCGGGGTGGGCAGGCCGCCCGTGTGCGCCTCCACCGCCGCCCGGTCCTCGGCGCTGATGCCGGGCACGGCCTCGGCGGGCGTGGGCCGCGCGTCCTGGGCACCGCGCACGGGAAGCGGGGCCGGGTCACTTCCGTGCCGCCCCGGCGCGCCGCTCTCGGTCCCACGGCGCCCCGGGCCCCGCTGGGCGTGCCTGCGCCGCCCGGTCGGCGCGGTCTGCCCGCCGCCCGTCCCGGCCCCGGCCGCCTCGCCGGGCCGGTCCCCGCCGCCCTGCGCGGAGCCACGCCCGCCCTGTGCGGCACTCCCCGCTTCGGTGCCGCTCCCGGGACCTGGCGCAGGCGCGGGGGGCGGCGCGGATGCCATCGCCCGGCTCCCCTGCGGCGCCCCGGCCTCCCCCGACCGCTGCGGCTGCGGCTGCGGTACGGCGGTCCCGGCGACCGCGCCCGGCACGCCCGGCGCGTTGCCCAGCAGGGCCTGCGGCACGACGAGGACGGCCTGCACCCCGCCGTAGATGTTGGTCTGCAGCCGCACGTGGATGCTGTGCCGGCGGGCGAGCTGGGAAACGACGTAGAGCCCGATGCGGCCGTCGGCCAGCAGGCTGGCGACGTTGACCTGGTCGGGGTCGGCGAGCACGGCGTTCATCCGCTCCTGCTCGGCGACGGGCATGCCCAGGCCGCGGTCCTCGACCTCCACGGCGAGCCCGGAGGTGACGAGGTTGGCGCGGAGCAGCACCTGGGTGTGCGGGGCGGAGAACACCGTGGCGTTCTCGATGAGTTCGGCGAGCAGGTGGATGACGTCGGCCACGGCGTGGCCGCGCAGTTCGCCGGCGATGGGCGGCACCAGCCTGACGCGGGAGTACTGCTCGACCTCGGCGATGGCGGAGCGCAGCACCTCGGTCATGCTGACGGGGTTGCTCCACTGCCGCCGGGAGACGGCGCCGCCGAGCACGGCGAGGTTCTCGGCGTGCCGGCGGATGCGGGTGGCCAGGTGGTCGACGTGGAAGAGCCCCTTGAGCAGATCGGGGTCCTCGATCTCGTTCTCCAGGTCGTCCAGGATCGAGATCTCCCGGTGCACCAGGGACTGGAGCCGGCGTGCCAGGTTGACGAACACCTCCAGCTTCTGCTGGCTGCCGGTCTGGCTGGAGAGCTGGGCGGCCCGTACGACGGCGGTGACGGCGCCGTCGTACGCGCGCGCCAGATCGGCGGCGAGCAGCTCGAAGTCGTCGGCGTCGGCGGGCGGCCGGCGGCGCGGACCGTGCTGCGGCGGGGTCTCGCCCTGCCGCAGCGCGTCGACCAGGGCGTGCAGGTCGGCCTCGCCGCGCGCGGCGGTGCGGCGCAGCGCGTCGACGCGGTCGGCGACCGAGCGGGAGGTGCGGTCGGCGGCCACGGCGGCGATCAGGACGCCGGCGACCGCCACGGTGACCGATCCGGCGAGCACGGCCCACAGCAGGGGGCCGGTGCGCACGCCGGTGGAGCGGATGCTGAAGAGCACGGCTGCCGTGCCGCTCAGCGCGACCGCAAGGGGCGGCAGGACGGCGAGCCGCATCAACTGGGGCCGTATGTGCGTCTCGGGCAGTGCGGGAGCGGGTCGGGCGACCGGTCGCCCGTGCCGGCCGCCCTCGCGGCGATCGGCGCGGGCGGCCGGTGCTCGGAGGTGAGACATCTGCGTCCTCGTACTGGTCCGTCGGGCCTGTGTCCTCGTGCGGTGCGCCGTGCGGGCATGCGTCGATGCGGGCACGCGTCATCGCTGCCGGCCGACGGGGCCGGTGCACCCCGCCGCCCGTCGCCCGGCGGACACTCACAGTAGTCGCCTGAGCATCATGTGCGGTGGGCAGTTGACAAAGTCACCCCAGCAGCGTCCCGCTCTGGTATGAGGCGCCGTACGAAGGTCCGATGGCCGCCGCCCGGTACCGGGCTGAATCAAGTCAGGGGCGATCCAGCCTGGTCACAAGCGGTCAGAAACGGAAAGGCCGGCCGATCACCCCGGCCCATCGCGCTCTCCCTGCGCGGCGCACGCGCGCGACGCACGCGCGCGGGGGCACGCTCCCGGCGCCGCCCGCGCGGCAGCCTCCGGAGCCCCTCCGCACGGCCCGGTCCACCCCGATCATCACTTAACGTGTTCGCTTTGGCCTTGACCGGGCCAGGAGTCGTGCGGCATGCCGGCGTACGCCGTACCGGCGAACTGTGCCCGGTGAGCCGGGCCGGGGCGCCCCGGACGCCCCCTGGCCCCGGCCGGTCAGGCGCCGGTGTCGCGCGTGGGCGGCTCCGCCACGAACGCGCCGACCGAGCGCCAGGTGCGCCGTACGTCCCCCGACGCGCTCCGCCACCACGCCTCGGCCGGCAGCTTGCCTGAAGCCTCGAACGGCTCGCCCGGCCGGGGCAGGGCCACCGCTTGGCCGGCCTCCTCGGCGGCCTCCTTGGTCCACTCCCCCGGCTCGGCCCAGGGGTGCGGGGCGAGGTTGAAGGTGCCCCAGTGGATCGGCAGCAGGACGCCGTGCGGCGCGCCGCCCTGGAGGTCGAGGTGGGCGCGCAGGCCCTCCTGCGGGGTCATGTGGATGTCGGGCCAGAACTCGCTGTACGCCCCGATCTGGATCATCGTGGCGTCGAACGGGCCGTGGGCGGCACCGATGTCCTTGAAGCCGTCGAAGTAGCCGGTGTCGCCGCTGTGGTAGATCCGGTGCTCCTCGCCGGCGACGGCCCAGGACGCCCAGAGGGTGTGCTGGGTGTTGCGCAGGCCCCGGCCGCAGAAGTGACGGGCCGGGGTGGCGGTGAGGGTCAGCCCGCCGACCCGGGTGGACTCGTGCCAGTCCAGTTCGCGCAGCCGGTCCGGGGAGACACCCCAGTGTTCGAGGTGGGCGCCCACGCCGAGCGGCACGGCGAACAGGGTGTCCGTGCCGGCCAGCGCCTTGATGGTGGGCAGGTCCAGGTGGTCGTAGTGGTCGTGCGAGATGACGACGACGTCGACCGGGCCGAGCGCGGCCAGCGGCAGCGGTACCGGGTGGAGCCGCTTGGGGCCGGCGAAGGGGAACGGGGAGCAGCGCTCGCCCCAGACGGGGTCGAACAGGACGCGGTGACCGTCGATCTCGGCGAGCACGCTGGAGTGGCCCATCCAGGTCAGCCGCAGTCCGGTGGCGGGCGGCTTGGCCAGGTCGGCGAAGGTCGTGGGGTGCACCGGGACGGTGCCGTCGGGGGCGCGCAGCGGCCGGGTGTCCTTGTCCAGGAACACCTTCGCGAGGTCCAGCGAGGACCCGGTGGGCCGGGTGCGGGCGGGGCCGCCGGGGTTCTGGAAGACGCCGTCCTTGAAATGCGGCGAGCGGCGGATGCGTGCCATGCGCTCACCCCCCGGGTCCGCTCCGAACGCAGCGGGCCGCAGCGCGCGGAGCCCGGAGCTCGCGGAACGCAGACCGGTCACGGTACCTCCCGGTGGAGTGGGTGAGTCCCCCATTATGGTCGGCCGCGCGGGCGGCGACGGGCCGCGGGGGTGCGTCCGTCCGCTGCCCAAGCTCCCTTCCGCGCGTTGACAGGGTCCCAACCGGCTCCGGATACTGACTCGCCGTTCAGGTGATCACCTCATCGCTCCCCCGAGGAAGCCCCATGACCACCCCCCTCACCGCCCCTTCGCTGTCGCTCGTCTGGACCGATCACGTCACCGGTCGCCAGGGCTTCCTGGTCGTGGACCGGCTGGTGCGGGGCGTGGCGAGCGGCGGGCTGCGGATGCGGCCCGGCTGCACGCTGGAGGAGGTCACCGGACTCGCCCGCGGCATGACGATGAAGGAGGCCCTGCACTACGACCCCGGGAGCCGCTACGTCCCGCTCGGCGGCGCCAAGGGCGGCATCGACTGCGACCCCCGGGACCCGGAGGCGTACGGGCTCCTCGTGCGCTATCTGCGCGCCGTGCGGCCGTACGTCGAGAGCTGCTGGACCACCGGCGAGGACCTGGGTCTCACCCAGGACCTGGTGGACCGCGCCGCGGCCGAGGCGGGCCTGGTCTCCTCGATCCAGGCGGTCTACCCGCTGCTGGACGACGAGGCCGCGGCCCGCCGGCGGCTCGCGGACGCCTTCGCGGTGCGGGTGGACGGCATCGGCCTGGACGAGCTGGTGGGCGGCTGCGGGGTCGCCGAGTCGGTGCTGACGGCCCTGGACCGGGCGGCGGTGCCGTATCCGGGCACCCGGGTCGCCGTGCAGGGTCTCGGCACGATGGGCGGGGCCACCGCGCGCTTCCTCGCGCGCGCGGGCCTGAGCGTCGTGGCCGTCGCCGACATCAAGGGCACGATCGCCAACCCGGCGGGGCTCGACGTCGAGGCGCTGCTGGCGGCGCGGGACGGCTACGGCACCGTGGACCGCGGGGCGTTGCGCCCCGGTGATTGTGAACTGCCCGGCGACGCCTGGCTGTCCGCCGAGGCGGAGGTGCTGGTGCCGGCCGCCGTGTCGTACGCCGTCGACCGTGCGAACCAGGAGCGGATCCGGGCGCGTTGGATCGTCGAGGCGGCCAACATGCCCGTGCTGCCCGAGGCGGAGGCGCTGCTGACCGCGCGCGGGGTGACGGTCCTGCCGGACGTGGTGGTCAACTCCGCGACGAACGCCTGGTGGTGGTGGACCCTGTTCGGCGACATCGGCGCGGACGCCGACGAGGCGCTCGCCCACGTCCGGCGCTCGATGCGCACCCTGACCGGCCGGATGCTGGACCGCGCGCAGGCCGACGGTACGACCCCGCGGATGGCTGCGCACGCCTTGGCGGCGGACCGGTTGCCGGTGATCGCGGAACGGTTCGGCCGGTACCGGTGACGGGCCTGCCGCGCGACGGCTTCGGCGGCGCCGGCGGCAACGACTAGGGTGACGGCGTGGCGAGAGTGCGGTTGAGCGTGGCCGAGCGGCGCGAGGAGCTGCTGCGGGCAGCCATCGGGCAGATCGAGGCGCGGGGCGTGGCGGCGGTCAGGATCGCCGACGTGGCCGCGGCCCTCGGGGTGAGCAACGCGCTGGTGCTGTACCACTTCTCCACGAAGGAGAAGCTGGTCGCCGCCGCGTTCGCCTACGCGGCCGAGGACGATCTCGCGCGCCTGCGCAGGCTGCTGGACCGGCGGACCACCGCGCTGCGCCGGCTGCGGTCGGCGGTGCGCTGGTACGCGCCGACCGGACAGGCCAAGGGCTGGCGGCTGTGGATCGAGGGCTGGGCGGTGTCCCTGCGCGAGCCCGCACTGCGGCAGGTCACCCGGGAGCTGGACGAGCAGTGGAAGGCGGCGATCGCCGGCGTCATCGCCGAGGGCGTGACGGCCGGTGAGTTCGCATGCGCGGACCCGGCCGGCACGGCACTGCGGCTGACCGCGCTGCTGGACGGGCTGGCGGTGCAGCTCACGTCGTACCCGGGCGCGGTGCCCCGGTCCCGGGCGCAGGAGTGGGTGGACGACGCTCTCGCGCGCGAACTGGGCCTGGAGCGCGATGCGTTGACGGACAGGCGGCGCTGACGCGCGGGCCTCCGCGGAACCGCCGCCTCGACCGTACGCGGACACGCCGGCACTGGGGCGCGGAGTCCTGCGCGGTGCCGCGTCCGGTACAGCACCGTTGCCCCGCGCAGGCCCAGGGCGGCCCGGGACGCGGAGCGCCGGCGGATCCGACCGGTCGGCCTTCGGCACGAGGACGCCGTCGATGGCGGTGCTCCCCGTCGGGGCGGGCGTGCCGGGCCGGCCCGGCGCGCAGTTCCAGCCGGAGACCGAAGCCGGGGGCCGGCCGATCGGGCCCGGCCTGGAGCGACCGCGCCGCCGGCGACGCTCCGCCCGCGCTGCCGGACGCGCTCGTCCGGCTGCCGCTCCTGTTCACCGAGCCTCACGGCCCGGCGCCGCCGGTGCTCTGCGACAACGGCCCGCGCCGGTGGTGCGGGCGCGGGCCGTGGCGGGGCGGTGGGGCGGCCGGGTCAGGCCACCGCGGCGATCCGCATCCTGATGTCGTCCGGTGACAGCGTGCCCTTGGCGGTCACGTGGTCGCCCGAGGACTCACCGCGCAGCCGGCGGCCGATCCAGGGGACGAGGTACTCCCGCGCCCACTGGACGTCGTCGCGGCGGACCTCCAGTGTGCCCCGGGGCGGCAGCGGCGGCCACGGCTGCTCCGGGTCGGCCGGGACGTCCAGGCCGAGGACCTGTCCCGCGCGCAGCGCCACGCGCGTGTGCCCCTCGGGCGAGAGGTGCAGCCGGTCGCTGTCCCAGGCCCTGCGGTCCCGCACGGACTTGAGGGACCACAGGTCGAGGACGGGGCAGCCGTACCGGTCGGCGATGGCGCGGACGTGCCCGTTGTAAGTGGCGATCTTGCCGCGGAGGTGCTTGAGGACGGGGACGCCACGGGTGTCGAAGCCGGTCGTCACCATCACCGTGCCGGCGGCCTGCGTCAGCCGGGCCACGGCGCGTTCGAAGCGCTCGGCCACCTCGTCGGGGTCGGTGCCGGGGCGGATGATGTCGTTGCCGCCCGCACAGAAGGAGATCAGGTCCGGGGCCAGGTCGATGGCCTGCGGCACCTGGTCGGCCACGATCTGGTCCAGCAGCTTCCCGCGCACGGCGAGGTTGGCGTACTGGAAGTCGCCCTCGGGACGCCGGTCGGCGAGCAGGACCGCGAACCGGTCGGCCCAGCCCACGAACGCCCCGTCGGGGCCGGGGTCGCCGACGCCCTCGGTGAAGCTGTCCCCCACCGCCACGTACGACCCGATCACTGATCTGCTGTCATTCTTCGAATCGTCTGCCACGTCGGACCATGATTCACCTTCGGATGTGACCTACGCGACCGTAAGCGGGACTTGACGAACGGTGAGATGAGCCACTCTTAAAGAGTTCGCAAAGCCAGGAATAGAAGCTGCACGATACACCGAAGGCCGGACCCGGGGATCGCGGGTCCGGCCTCGCATGCCCCTCCGCACGGGCCACGCCCGCGCGAGGATCAGATACGGCGCAGCCGGATGACCGTCGCGTCCAGGTCGCCCTTGAGCCCGGTGCGCAGCCCGTGGTGCAGCAGTACGGCACCGCGGTGCACTTCGCCCGTCTCGGGGTTCTCGTACGACGCCGTCGGGTCGAGCCCGCGCAGCCGCACCGCCGGCACCGGCTCGCCGTAGCTCTGCGCCTGAAGCCAGGCCAGGACGACGGTCTCCTCCCCGCGGACGTACTGCACGGCGCTCAGACCCCCCGCCGGGGGCCGCAGCCGGTACAGCTCCCCGTGCTGCACGACCGGGCGGATCTCCTTGTACAGCTCCACCCACCGCCGGGCCTCGGCCAGTTCCTCCGCGCTCCACTCCGTCAGGTCGCCGCCGACCCCGAGCACGCCCGCCATGGCGCTGACGAACCGGAAGCGCAGCGAGCTGGCGCGTCCGTTGAGCTGGGTGTTCGGGCTGTCGGTGACCCAGGCCGCCATCACGCGCGCGGGGTGGAGGTGCGTGAAGCCGTGCTGGATGGCGAGCCGGTCCAGCGGGTCGGTGTTGTCGGAGGTCCACACCTGGTCGGTGCGGCCGAGCACGCCGAGGTCGATCCGGCCGCCGCCGCCCGAGCAGGACTCGAAGGCGACCCCGGGGTGCGCGGCGCGCAACCGGTCCAGCAGGGCGTACAGGGCGCGGACGTGGTCCACCCACAGGCGCTGCGGGTACGGTTCCCCGGGCCAGCCCGCGTCGGTGAAGCAGCGGTTGAAGTCCCACTTCACGTAGTCGATGGGGGCGCTGGACAGCAGGGTGTCCAGCTGCTCCCACAGGTACTCCCGCACGTCCTCGCGCGCGAGGTTGAGCACGAGCTGATTGCGCAGTTCCGTGCGCTTGCGTCCCGGCTGGTACTGCACCCAGTCCGGGTGGGCCCGGTACAGGTCGCTGTCCGGGTTGACCATCTCGGGCTCGACCCAGATGCCGAACCGCATGCCGAGCGCGTGCACCTGGTCGGCGAGCGGCTTGAGGCCCTGCGGGAAGCGGTCGGGGTTGGGGGTCCAGTCGCCGAGGCCGGCGCGGTCGCTGGTGCGGGCGCCGAACCAGCCGTCGTCGACGACGAACAGCTCGATCCCGATGTCGGCGGCCCGGCGGGCGAGCGCGAGCTGCTGCTCCTCGGAGATGTCGAAGAAGGTGGCCTCCCAGGAGTTGAACAGCACGGGCCGGTCCTGCTCGGCGTCCGGGATGACGTACGCCCGCTGGTAGGCGTGCCAGGCCCGGCTGGCGCCGCCGAAGCCGCCGTCGCTCCACAGCCCCGCGAAGACCGGGGTGGTGTACGACTCCCCTGGCGCGAGGAGCAGCAGCCCGGAGTCGTCGTAGCCGGCGCCGCCGGTGATCTGCACGCGCGCGTCCGGGAGCTGGGCGACGGCTATGCGCCAGGAGCCGGACCAGCCGAGCGCGCAGCCGTAGACCTCGCCGCGTTCCTCGGTGGCGTCGGTGTCGAGGGCCACCCAGGGCAGGTGCTGGTGGCCGGTGTGGCCGCGGCGGCTGCCGATGACCTTCTCGCCGTAGGTGAGGGGGGCGGTGGTGAGCCGGGACTCCGCGGCCCAGCGGCCGTGCAGCTGGGACAGCCGCCAGCCCTCGCGGTCGGGCAGGGTCCAGGTGGCCGCGTCGGCCCGCAGCAGCTCCACGCGCGCGCGGGCGCCGTTCTCGACGGTCACCCAGCGCTCCACGACGTCAGCGCGCATCCGGTAGTGCAGGGTGATCGCCACGCCGTCGTCGTCGAAGCGCAGCCGCAGCTCGCCGTCCTGCGTGGTGTCGGACGACACGAAGCGCCACTCGGTGCCGCGCCGCTCCTCGGTGCGGACGGACAGGGCGGGGCGCACGAAGCGGGGGCCGCCCTCGACGGGGTACTCCTCGCGGCCGTCGAGCGGGGACTCGAAGGGCCAGTAGCCGGGCAGCGGGCTCACCGCGAGCGCCTCGGCGTCGGCGAGGGCGATCCGCGGCCCCCAGTGCAGGTGCAGCAGCTCGTCCGCGTCGGTGAGATGCAGGGCATAGCTGCTGCTGGGGCCCGACAGGAGCCACGTACGACCGTTTTCGGCGATGTCCACCATCGAGACCTCACAGGTGCAAACAGATCCGCTCAAGTGCCAACATCATCAAGGGCCGCGGACCCCTCTGACAATGCCTGTGGACAACTCATTGCCCGAGGAAATCGATGCCGTATGGTCGTCGGAGCGCCCGCCGCCGAGCCGCGACGGCGGGGACCGACCGGGAGGAGCCCCCGTGACGCAGCAGGTCCCTTCGACCGAGCCGGAGCTGGCCGGAGTGCGCAATTTCCGTGACGTGGGCGGGCTGCCGACCACGGACGGGCGGCGGGTGCGGCACGGCGTGCTGTTCCGCAGCGGGCACCTGGCGCACGCGACGGAGGAGGACGCGGCCTTCCTCGCCTCCCTGGGCCTGCGCACGATCTTCGACTTCCGCAACGCGGCCGACCACGAACTGGAGGGCCCGGACGTCGAGCTGCCCGGCGTGCGGAACGTGAACCTGCCGCTGAGCGACCCGGCGGACGGCGCCGAGTTCTGGAAGATGGTCCGCGACGGCGACCTCGACCAGCTGCGCGCGATCCTGGACGACGGCAAGGGCGCGGCCCGGATGATCGCCTCCTACCGGAAGATCGTCACGGAGCGCACCGCCGAGCACGCGCGCGTGCTGCACGCGCTGGCCGACGACAGCGTGCCCGCGCTGATGCACTGCGCGGCCGGCAAGGACCGCGCTGGCATCTCCGTGGCGGTCACGCTCCTCGCGCTCGGGGTGGAGCGGGACGCGATCGTCGCCGACTACCTGGAGTCGGGCGCCGCGCACCGCCGCTACCGGGTGCGCCGCAGCGGCAGCGCGCACACGGCGTACACCCCCGAGGTGATGGAACTCCTCGACCCGCTCTTCGACGCCCGCGCCGAGTACCTGGAGGCGGCGTTCGCGAGCATCGAGGAGACCTGGGGCGACGTCGACGCCTATCTGGCCGAGGGACTGGGCCTCACCCCCGGTGCCCGCGAGCGCCTGCGCGCCCGCCTGCTGGACTGACGGGAGGACGCCGGCCGCCGGTTGCGCCCCTATCCCTTGCCGCCCAGCGCGAACAGCAGGTAGAGGAACGCGGCCAGCACGTGCCCGAGGGCGATGTAGATGATCAGCCGGATCCACAGGGATCGGGGGAACTTCTCCTCGAAGTCGCTCATGGCAGCTCTCCGGTCAGCGGGCCCAGGCACAGCGTGGCCGTGGGGCTCTGTAGCAGGGTGTGGACGAACAGCAGCTCCACGCCGTCGTGGTGCTCGGCGGCGAGGCGGTGCGGGGTGAGCGAGTCGAAGTGCGCGCTGTCACCGGGCCCCAGCAGGTGCGCGGTGTCGCCGAGACGCAGGCGCAGGCGCCCCTTGAGGACGTAGAGCCACTCCTCGCCCGGGTGCACGCGCACGATGTCGCCCTGCGAGCCGTACGGCACCCGCACGCGCAGGGCCTGCATGCCGCGGCCGGGGGCCCCGGCCTGGACGTACGTCCACCCGCCCGCGCGGGTCGGCTCCATGTCGGCGGCGCGCACGATCGCGTCCCGGTCGGCGGCCGTCTCACCGAGGAGCTCGGAGACCGTCGTACCGTAGATACGGGCGAGCGCGAGCAGCATCGGCAGCGACGGCTGACGCTGCCCGGTCTCCAGCCGGGACAGGTGGGCCGGGGAGAGCCCGGCGTCGCGGGCCGCGGCCTCCAGCGTGAGGCCCGCGCGCCGGCGCAGGGCGCGCAGCTGCGGCGCGACGGCGGGCAGGCCGTCCTCCGGAGCCGGGCCCGTCGCCGGCGCGGCGTCTGAGGCGTTCATGCCTCTATTCAGCAGCAGTCTTGCCTCAGAGGCAATTTTCTTGTCTCTGAGGCAAAAGAGCGGAGGCGGCCGTACCGGCCGGCACCCCCGTCAGCGGTTGGCCACCGCCTGCTTGATCAGGGTCTTGCCGAAGTCCCACATCAGGCCGCCACCGCTGTGCGCGTCGTCCATGACCGCGGTGAAGGCGTCCACGAACCGGTTCACGTCGGCCTCGTCGACCACCAGGGGCGGAATGAGCTTGATCACCTCCAGGTGGTCACCGGAGACCTGCGTGAGGATGCGGTGCTTCTGCAGCAGCGGTACGACGACCATCTGGGCGAACAGCCCCTTGCGGGCCGCCTGGAGCATGGCCCAGCGGCTGCGCAGCTTCAGCGACG
The DNA here is from genome assembly GCF_055581365.1 of Streptomyces sp. NPDC031445. Lineage (NCBI taxonomy): Bacteria > Bacillati > Actinomycetota > Actinomycetes > Kitasatosporales > Streptomycetaceae > Streptomyces > Streptomyces sp. NPDC031445. The sequence goes on along the minus strand of NZ_JBVIJO010000001.1, from coordinate 1,039,915 downwards.
ACGGCTTGCCGAACTCGATGCCGATCATCAGGCCCCGGCCCCGGACGTCGGCGAGCAGCTCGTAGGTGTCGACCAGCGCGGCGAGCCGGGACTTCAGCAGCTCGCCGGTCCGGCGCACGCCGGCGACGATCTGCTCGTTCTCCATGACCGAGAGCACGGCGAGCCCGCACGCCATCGCCTGGGCGTTGGAGCCGAAGCTCGCCGAGTGCACCAGCACCCGGTCCATGGACGAGTAGACCTTCTTGAAGATCCACTCCTTGCCGAGGGTGGCGCCGACGGGCACATAGCCGCCGGAGAGGGCCTTGGCGACGCACACCAGGTCGGGTTCGACGCCGTCCTCGTGCTGGTACGCGTAGAAGTCACCGGTGCGGCCCAGGCCCGTCTGCACCTCGTCGGCGATGAGCAGCGCCTTGTGCCGGTGCAGCAGCTCCTGCGCGGCCCGCAGATAGCCCGGTGGCGCCTCGTGGACGCCCTTGCCCTGGATCGGCTCGACGATCAGCGCGGCGACGTCGCCCTTCGCCAGCTCCCGCGCCAGGGCGTCGAGGTCGCCGAGCGGTACGGCGGTGTCGGGCAGCAGCGGGGCGAAGCCGTCGCGGAATCCGTTCTCGCCGTTGACCGAGAGGGATCCGGTGGTCAGGCCGTGGAAGGCGTGGTCGCAGTAGAGGACGCGCGGTTTGCCGGTGGCGTACCGGGCGAACTTCAGCGCGGTCTCGACCGCCTCGGTGCCGCTGTTGCCGAAGAAGACGCGGTCCAGGTGCGGGCTGTGGGCCAGCAGCCGTTCGGCGAGCAGGCCGGGCAGCGGCTGGCAGTCGAAGCGGGTGAGGTCGGCGAGGTCCAGGTCCAGGACGTCGTGCAGCGCCTTGCGGACGACCGGGTGGTGGCGGCCGAGGCCCATCACGCCGAACCCGGCGAGCATGTCCAGGTAGTCGTTGCCCTCCGCGTCGAAGAAGTGCGCTCCCTCGGCACGCTCGTAGACCTTGTCGAAGCCGATGGTGTGCAGCATGCGCGGCAGCTGCGGATTGAGGTGCCTCGCGTGCAGCTCGTAGCGCTCGGCTCCGCGCTCGGCGAGCAGGGCGCCGAGGTCGAACTCGGTGGTCATTCACTCTCCTTGACTGCGCCGCCGACGTCCTTGACGGCCAGGCTCGCGCTGATCCGCCCGGCGATCTCGACGGGCGTGAGACCGATGTCGGCCAGCACCTCGCCGCGCTTGGCGTGCGCGAGGAACTGCTCCGGGATGCCGAACCGCCGTACCGGCACGTCCACGTCGGCGTCGCCCAGGGCCAGCGCCACCGCCGAACCGACGCCCGCCGCCCGGCTGTTGTCCTCGACGACGGCCACCAGGCGGTGCCCGGCGGCGAGGCCCGGCAGCGCGGGGTCGACCGGCTTGACCCAGCGCGGGTCGACCACCGTGCACCCGATGCCGCGGGCTTCGAGCAGCTCGGCGGCCTGGAGGCACACGGAGGCCATCACGCCGACGGCCACCAGCAGCACCTCGGGCTCTTCGGCGCGGTGCAGGACGTCCATGCCGCCGACGCGGCCGAGCGCCGGGAGGGACGGGCCGACGGACTCCTTCGGGAAGCGGACCAGGGTGGGCGCGTCGTCCACGGCGACCGCCTCGCGCAGCTGGGCGCGCAACTGGTCGGCGTCGCGCGGGGCGGCGATCCTGAGTCCCGGGACGACCTGGAGGACGGACATGTCCCACATGCCGTTGTGGGAGGGCCCGTCGACGCCGGTGACGCCGGCCCGGTCCAGGACGAAGGTGACCCCGCAGCGGTGCAGGGCGACGTCCATCAGCAGCTGGTCGAAGGCGCGGTTGAGGAAGGTGGCGTAGACGGCGACGACCGGGTGCAGCCCGCCCGTGGCGAGGCCGGCCGCGGAGACGGCGGCGTGCTGTTCGGCGATGCCCACGTCCCACACCCGGTCCGGGAAGCGCTCGGCGAACTTCCCGAGGCCGACCGGGTGCAGCATGGCCGCCGTGATCGCCACGACGTCCTCCCGCTCCTCGCCGATCCGCACGATCTCCTCGCCGAACACCGAGGTCCAGGAGGGGCCGCCCGCCGGGGTGAGCGGTGCGCAGGTGAGCGGGTCCATCACGCCGACGGTGTGGAAGTGGTCCTCCTCGTGCGCGAGGGCGGGCTCGTAGCCGCGGCCCTTGACGGTGAGGCAGTGGACCAGGACCGGACCGTGGAAGCGCTTCGCGCGGCGCAGCGCGGACTCGACGGCGCCGATGTCGTGGCCGTCGATCGGGCCGAGGTACTTCAGGCCCAGGTCCTCGAACATGCCCTGCGGGGCGAAGGCGTCCTTGAAGCCCTTCTTCGCGCCGTGCAGGGACTCGTACAGCGTGGAGCCGACGACCGGGGTGCGCTGGAGCATGTCCTTGCCCCAGGCGAGGACCTTCTCGTAGCCGTCGGTGGTGCGCAGCGTGGCCAGGTGGTTGGCGAGGCCGCCGATGGTGGGGGCGTACGACCGCTCGTTGTCGTTGACGACGATGATCAGCGGCCGGTCCTTGGCCGCGGCGATGTTGTTGAGCGCCTCCCAGGCCATGCCGCCGGTCAGCGCGCCGTCGCCGATGACCGCGACCACGTGGCCCTTCTCCCCCAGCACCTGGTGGGCCTTGGCGAGTCCGTCGGCCCAGCCGAGCGCGGTGGAGGCGTGGCTGTTCTCGATGACGTCGTGCTCGGACTCCTCGCGCGAGGGGTAGCCGGACAGTCCGCCCTTGCCGCGCAGCTTGGAGAAGTCCTGACGGCCGGTCAGGAGCTTGTGCACGTAGCTCTGGTGGCCGGTATCCCACAGGATGCGGTCGACCGGTGACTCGAAGACCCGGTGGAGCGCGATGGACAGTTCCACGACGCCCAGGTTGGGGCCGAGGTGACCGCCGGTCCTCGACACCGCGTGCACCAGGAACTCACGTATTTCCTCGGACAGTTCACCGAGTTCCGCCTCGGACAGCGCCTTCAGGTCGCGTGGTCCCCGGATCTTCTCCAGAATGGTCACGCTCGGGCCCCCTCTCGGTCCGTGCCTTGCCTCAACTCACTTGGTCTGCGGGGCTCGTCCGCTCGGCGAGCTTCATGGCCTCCTCGATGAGCGTCTCCACGATCTTGGACTCGGGGACGGTCTTGACGACCTCGCCCTTGACGAAGATCTGGCCCTTTCCGTTGCCCGAGGCAACTCCGAGGTCGGCCTCGCGGGCCTCGCCCGGACCGTTGACCACACACCCCATCACCGCGACCCGGAGCGGCACTTCCATGCCGTCCAGCCCGGCGGTGACCTCCTCGGCCAGCTTGTACACGTCCACCTGGGCCCGGCCGCAGGACGGACAGGAGACGATCTCCAGCCGCCGCTGCCGCAGCCCCAGCGCCTGAAGGATCTGGATGCCGACCTTGACCTCCTCGACGGGCGGCGCGCTCAGCGACACCCGGATGGTGTCCCCGATGCCCCGGGACAGCAGCGCCCCGAAGGCCACCGCCGACTTGATCGTGCCCTGGAAGGCGGGACCGGCCTCCGTGACGCCCAGGTGCAGCGGGTAGTCGCACTGTTCGGCGAGCTGCCGGTAGGCCTCGATCATCACGACCGGGTCGTTGTGCTTGACGGAGATCTTGATGTCGCGGAAGCCGTGCTCCTCGAAGAGCGACGCCTCCCACAGCGCCGACTCGACCAGCGCCTCCGGGGTCGCCTTGCCGTGCTTCTCCAGCAGCCTCCGGTCCAGCGAACCGGCGTTGACACCGATCCGGATCGGCGTGCCGTGGTCCTTGGCGGCCCGCGCGATCTCCTTGACCTGGTCGTCGAACTTCTTGATGTTGCCCGGGTTCACGCGCACCGCCGCACAGCCGGCCTCGATGGCGGCGAACACGTACTTCGGCTGGAAGTGGATGTCCGCGATCACCGGGATCTGCGACTTGCGGGCGATGGTCGCGAGGGCGTCCGCGTCGTCCTGCGTGGGGCAGGCGACGCGGACGATCTGGCAGCCGGACGCGGTGAGTTCCGCTATCTGCTGCAGGGTGGCGCCGATGTCCGAGGTACGGGTCGTCGTCATGGACTGCACCGACACCGGGGCCCCGCCCCCGACCGCCACCGGCCCGACGTGGATCTGCCGTGACTGCCGTCGCGGCGCGACCGGACGGGCCGGAACCCCGGGAAGGCCCAAGGGAACGGCGGTCATCGCCTCACTCCCGGTTCCCGGAGACGGTCTCGCGCATCGCCCGCAGGGACTCCTTCAGGGAGCCCATGGTGGCGAGGACGGCGGTCGGCTCGTAGCCGCAGTGCGCCATGCAGTTGTCGCAGCGCGGGTCCTTGCCGCGGCCGTACTTGTCCCAGTCCGTCTTCTCGATGAGTTCGCGGTACGTCGGCACGTACCCGTCGCTCATCAGGTAGCAGGGGCGCTGCCAGCCGAAGAGCGAGTAGTTCGGGATCGCCCACGCGGTGCACGGGAAGTCGACTTTGCCCTCCAGGAAGTCCAGGAAGAGCGGGGAGTGGTTGAGCCGCCACTTCTTGCGGTTGCCGCCCGCGAAGGCCTTCCGGAACAGCTCGCGGGTCTGCTCGACACCGAGGAAGTGGTCCTGGTCGGGGGCCTTCTCGTAGGCGTAGGCGGGCGAGATCATCATCTCGTCGACCTTGAGGTCGTCGTTGAGGAAGTTGAGCACCTCGATGATGGTCTGCGGGGTGTCGGTGTTGAAGAAGGTGGAGTTGGTGGTCACCCGGAAGCCGCGCCGCTTGGCCTCCTTGATGGCCTCCACCGCCTCGTCGAAGACGCCTTCCTTGGCGACGGACTCGTCGTGCCGCTCCCGCAGCCCGTCGATGTGCACGGCGAAGGCGAAGTAGGGCGAGGGCGTGAACTTGTCCATCTTCTTGCGCAGCAGCATCGCGTTGGTGCACAGGAAGACGTACTTCCGCTTCGCCACCAACTGCCGCACGATCTCGTCGATCTGAGGGTGCATCAACGGTTCGCCGCCGGCGATGGACACCATCGGCGCACCGGACTCCAGCACCGCGCCCACGGCCTGGGCCACCGGCATGCGCTGCTTGAGCACACCGGCCGGGTGCTGGATCTTGCCGCAGCCCTCGCACTTCAGATTGCAGGCGAACAGCGGTTCCAGCTCCACGATGAGCGGGAACTTGTCCCGCTTGCGGAGCTTCTGTTCAGCCAGGTATGTCGCGACCTTGATGGACTGACGCAACGGCATGGCCATCTGGCTCACCTCCGGGGGAGCAGCAAAGAACGGTGCCATTCAAAAAATGAGGGAAGGACGGAACGAAGAACGCGGAAGGCCGATATTCCACCGCGCACCGTGCCGATCCGGACGAGTTCGTGTTCCGGGGCGTCCACGACCACCCGGACGGCCGCGACGGGGCGCTCGCCCGTGCGGACGGCCGTGCGGAGCGTGGCCGCCGACTCCATGTCGACCGCGATCGCGCCGGTGGCCAGCAGATCGTACCGCTCGGGCCCCCGTACGACGTGGTCGGAGCCGGTGAACGGGCCGGTGTGGACCGTGCGTCCGGGCAGCAGGCGCACGAGTTCCTTGACCAGCAGGTCGGTACCCACGCACGGGACGTTCCCGTGCGCGTCCCGGGTCTCCTCGGCGACGACCAGGTCGCCGGGGTGCATGCCGGGCGCGAGCCCGGCACAGAAACCGGTGGCCAGCACGGCGGTGCCGGCCGCCGCCGGGCCGGCGAGGTGCCGGCCGACGGAGCGTTCCGCCGCCTTCGGGCCCATGCCCGTGCGGACGACGGTGTACGGCCCGTCCGCCCCGCTCCTGTCACCGGTGCGCAGGGCGAGGTGCTCGATGCCGAGCGCGCAGGCGATCAGCAGCGGGGCCGGGGCGGGCTGGTCGGTCAAGTCAGCTCCCCGTCGCCCGTGACGCGGCCGCCTTGGCCCTGGTGAGCAGCTTCCGCTCGAAGGGGTCGCCGTGCAGGTAGCGGCCGAGCGCGGTGAGCGGGAACACCTGGCGGTACAGGTGGTAGTTGATGGAGAAGTCCCAGGGGAAGCCGGTGCCGGTGAAGTACGGCTCGTCCCAGGTGCCGTCCTCGCGCTGGGTCTCGGCCAGCCACTGGATGCCGCGCTCGACGGCCTTGGAGTCCTTCTCCCCCGCCGCGAGCAGCGCCATCAGCGCCCACGCGGTCTGCGAGGCGGTGGACGTGCCCCGGCCGCTCCACTCCCTGACGTACTTGTAGGAGCGCAGGTCCTCGCCCCAGCCGCCGTCGTCGTTCTGGACGCTCTCCAGCCAGACCACGGCCCGCCGGATCGCCGGGTGCGAGCCGGGCAGTCCGGCCGCGGTCAGCGCGGGCACCACCGAGCCCGTGCCGTAGATGTAGTTGACGCCCCAGCGGCCGAACCAAGCGCCGCTGGGCTCCTGTTCGGCGAGCAGCCAGTCGATGCCGCGCCGGGTGCGCGGGTCGTGGGCGAGGCCCTCGGCGGCGAGCATCTCCACGACGTGCGCGGTGACGTCCGCGGACGGCGGGTCGATGACCTCGCCGAAGTCGCAGAACGGCAGCCGGTTGGGGAACGGGCTGGTGTTGTCGACGTCGAAGGCGCCCCAGGCGCCGTTCTTCGACTGCATGCCGAGGTTCCAGCGCACGGCCCGCCCGATCGCCTTGTCGACGCGCTCGGGGTCGTGGTGCCGGACCCGGCGCAGCGCGAGGGCGACCTCGGCGGTGTCGTCGATGTCCGGGTAGTTGTCGTTGTGGAACTCGAACGCCCAGCCGCCCGGCGGCAGTCCGGGACGCTTCACGGCCCAGTCGCCGGGCCGGACGATCTCCTCGCCGAGCATCCAGTCGGCCGCCTTGACCAGTTGCGGGTGGTCGACGGGCAGACCGGCGTCCACGAGGGCGATCGTGGCGAGGCAGGTGTCCCAGACCGGGGACTGGCAGGCCTCGATCATGCGGGCGCCGTCCTCGCGCCAGACCGCGAAACGGTCCAGCGAGGCGAGGCCCTCACGCATCACGGGGTGCTGGAGGTCGTAGCCGAGCAGGTGCAGGGCGATGACCGAGTACACGGCCGGGGGCTGGATGCCGCCCCAGCAGCCGTCGTTCTCCTGCCGCTCGATGATCCAGCGGGCCGCCGCGTTCATCGCGGCCTTGCGCAGCCTGCGCGGGGCGACCTTGCGGAACTGGTGCAGCGCCTTGTCGATGCGCTGGAAGGCGCCGTCCCAGCTGGCCAGCGGGGCCAGGGGGCGGGGCGGGTTGGGCCGGGCCGGGTCGGTGTGCAGTTCGTCCAGCGCGAAGGGTGCGGGGCGCACCGGGCGCTTGGCCGAGACGATGGTGAGCGGGACGATCGTCTGCCGGGCCCAGCATCCGAAGTCGTAGATGTTGAGCGGCATCCAGGTGGGGAACCAGATCAGCTCCGGGGGGAGTTCGGGCAGGTCCTCCCACTTCCACCAGCCGAACAGGGCGAGCCAGATCCGGGTGAACACGCGGGCGGCGGCGATGCCGCCGCGCTCGCGGACCCAGGCGGACGCCTTCGCCATGTGCGGGGCGTCGGGCGCGTCGCCGGCCAGGCGCAGGGCGACGTACGCCTCGATCGTGGTCGACAGTTCGCCGGGGCCGCCGTAGAAGGTGGCCCAGGTGCCGTCCTCACGCTGCTCACCGCGGATGAACTTCGCGGCGGCCCGCGTGGTCTCCTCGTCCTGGATGCCCAGGAACTGCCGCAGGAGCAGGTCCTCGGCGTCCATGGTGACGTTGGTCTCCAGGTCGCCCTTCCACCAGCCCTCCGAGTCCTGCCGGGAGAGCAGGAAGTCGGTGGCGCGCCGTGCGGCGCGCGCGGCGGCTTCCTGTACCCCGGCCGCCTCGGGGGTGGTGAGGGTGGTGTCGCTGGCCGCGGCAGCCCGGGGCGGCAAGGTCGCCCCGGTACTTCCGTCGGTCGTCGCTGTCATGGCTTCCCCTTCGTGCAGTCGTGCGAGTCGTGCTGCTGTGGGTCCGCCGTCGGCCGGTCTCCTGCGAGATGGGCGGAGACCGGCCGGCGACTACGCGAGGCTCGTCAGCCCAATGGTGATCATCTCTTCCGTACGACGACGAAGTCCGCGAGCGCCGTGAAGGAGTCCCGTACCCGGTCGGGCATGTCGACGGCGTCGAGGGCTTCGATGGCGATGGTGTGCTGACGGCGTGCCTCCGCCGCCGTCCACTCGCGGCCCCCCGCCTCCTCGATGAGGGCGGCGCGGGCCGCGAACTCCTCCTCGGAGAAGTTCTCGAAGTCGCTGCTCTTGGCGTCGGCGGCGAGGATGTCGCCGAGCTGCTCGGAGGCGGGGCCGCCGGCCGCGAGCGCGGCCACGACGGGCAGGGACTTCTTGCGCTGGCGCAGGTCGCTCCAGGTCTGCTTGCCGGTGGCCTCCGGGTCGCCCCAGATGCCGAGCAGGTCGTCCACGGCCTGGAAGGCGAGGCCGAGGTGGTAGCCGTACCGTTCCAGCGCGTCGGCGGTGACGTCGTCCGCGCCGCCGAGGACCGCGCCGATGGAGCAGGCGCAGGCGAGCAGGGCGCCGGTCTTGTTGCCCTCCATCTCCAGGCACTCCTCGACGCTGACCCGGTCGCGGTGCTCGTAGGAGATGTCCTGGGCCTGACCGTCGATCAGGGCGCGGGTGGCCGTGGTCAGCCGGCGGGCGGCGCGGCCGGCCTCGACCGTGCCGAGTTCCAGCAGGACCTCGCCCGCGAGGGCGAACAGGGCGTCACCGACCAGGATGGCCTGGGCGGGGCCGTGCACCTTCCAGACGGTGTCCCGGTGCCGGCGCTGCTCGTCGCCGTCCATGAGGTCGTCGTGCAGCAGGGAGAAGTTGTGCACGAGTTCGACGGCGACCGCGCCCGGGACGCCCGCCTCGGGTGCGGCGCCGGTGACCTCGGCGGAGAGCACGGCGAGCGCGGGGCGGACGGCCTTTCCGCCGTCGCCGTCGGCGGGGTTGCCGGCGGCGTCGATCCAGCCGAAGTGGTAGGCGGCGACGGTGTCCATGGGAGGCGCCAGGCGGTCGACGGCCGCGCGCAGCACCGGTGTGGCCAGGGTCCGGCCGCGCTCCAGCAGCGCGGTGACGTCCACCGCGGCCCGTGGAGCGGGCGTCGAGGCCGGGGGCACAGTGGGCACAGTCTCTCCTCTTGTTGCGGTACCGGGGGTGCGGGGGCCGGCCGCCTGCCGGCGGGGCATCAGGCCGCCTCCTCGAACGCGAAGAGGTGGCGCGGGCGGGGCCGGCCCAGGGCGCCGAGCGCCGCGTCGGCCGCGCTCACTCCGCTGCGGACCGCACTCTCCATGGTCGCGGGCCACCCGGTGGCGGTCCACGCTCCGGCCAGGTACAGGCCGGGGGCCTTGGTGCGGGCGCCGGGCCGCAGCCGCCCGACGCCGGGGGTGGGGGCGAACGTCGCCGTGCGCTCCCGGGTCACGAAGAAATCCAGCACCTCGGCCGCGCGGGTGCCCGGGATCAGCCGCTCCAGCTCGGGCAGGTAGCGCTCGCGGAGTTCGGCGACCGGGGTGTCGATGTCGTCCTGCGCGGCCGACTGGGACACCGCCAGGTACTGTCCGGTGCGCAGCCCGGAGGCGTGGGTGCGGTCGAACACCCACTGCACGGGGGTGCCGAGGGCGGCGAAGAAGGGCCGCGCGAGCACCTTGCGGTCGTACACCACGTGGACGTTCAGGATCGGCGCGGTGCCGATCCGGAGCAGCCGCTCGGGCGCGTCGAGGGCGCCGGGCGGCAGCAGGTCGTGGGCCTCGCGCTGGGGTACGGCGAGGACGACCGCGTCGGTCTCGATGTTCTCGCCGGGAACCTGAACGCTCCACGTCCCGTTCTCGTTGTTGGAGACGGAGGTGACGCGTGTACGGACCTCGGTGCGCACGCCCGCGGAGTCGAGCGCCTTGCGGGCCAGCCGGTCGTGCAGTTCGCCCAGCGGGACGTGGGCCCAGCCGATGTCGGCCGCGCCCGGGTCGGACAGCAGACCGGTCTTGAACACCATCGCGGCGAGCCCCAGCGAGGCGTCGCCCGCGACCGCGTTGAGGGTGGCGACCCCGACCAGGTCCCACAGGGCCTCGACGGCGCGCGCCGACTGACCGTGCGCGGCCAGCCAGCTGCCGAAGTCCTGGGTGTCCAAGGCCGGATCGGCGAGGTCGAGTCCCTTCAGCGCGAGCGCGGCCCGCCCGACGGCCGCGCGCTCGGCGAGCGAGAGGTGCGGATAGGCGGCCAGGCTGCGCCCCAGGTGGAGGGGGACGGGCAGCGGGTCGCGCCGCAGCCTGCCGAGCCGCCGCCCCGCGGGCTTGGCGACGTCGACGACGGGCACGTCCAGACGGTCCTGCAGCGGCGCCAGCGCCGCGCCCTCGATCCGTTCGAGGAACCAGCGGTAGGCGGTGCAGCAGCGCAGGTACACGTGCTGGCCGTTGTCGACGGTCAGTTCGCCGCGCTGGAAGGAGAAGGCGAGGCCGCCCAGCCGGGGCCGGCCTTCGAGCAGGGTGACCCGGACGCCCGCGTCGGCGAGGGCGAGCGCCGCGGTGATCCCGGCGAGGCCGCCGCCGACCACGACCGCGCTGCGGCCCGCCGTGCCGGGCGGCGCCGGTGCGGGGGGTGCGCCGTCACTCATCGTGCGTCCTTCCGTGCGTGCGCGAGCGCTCCGCGGCCAGGGCCCGCAGGGGCCGTCAGCCGTTCGCGGGCCGGTCGTGGCTGGTCGTGGCCACGCGGCGGCAGCCGCGTGACGGACACAGCCCCGCGCGTCTTCGGGGCGCGCGCCCGATGGCTGAACGGTGCACGCCCGGCCGTCGCAGTCAGGGACGCCACGCCGACGAGGAGGGTTGCCTGTCGCATGCCGTCCGGTTCGGCCGGCTCTGGTGCGGTGCGCTGCATCAGGCGCGCCTCCGGACGGAGCGCCGGGAGACATGGCGGGTCACGTGCCGGGTGTCGAGCCCGGACAGGCCGCGCACGGCGACGTAGGCCTTCTCGTGTCCGGGCAGCGAGACCCGGCCGCGCAGGACGGCCTCCGGGTCGCGCTCGATGCGGTCGAGCAGCCGGCGGTAGATGCCGGCCATCGCGGCCACGCAGGCGCCGCTGCGGCGGTCGAGCATGGGCAGCAGCCGGTAGCCCTCGGCGAACAGGGCGCGGGCGCGCCGCACTTCGAAGTGCACGAGGCCCGCGAAGTCGGAGCCCTCCGGCGGGGTCGGCCCGTTGAACCCGGCCGAGCAGCCGAACTTGGCGAGGTCGTCGGCGGGCAGGTAGGTACGGCCGCCGGCCGCGTCCTCGCGGACGTCGCGCAGGATGTTGGTGAGCTGGAGGGCCAGGCCCAGCGTGTCGGCGTACTCCGCCGCGCGCTCGGCGCCGCGCGCGCCCTGTTCGGTGCCGAACACGCCGAGCGAGAGACGGCCGATGGCACCGGCGACACACCGGCAGTAGACCTTGAGGTCGTCCCAGGTCTCGTAGGTCTCCCCGCGCACGTCCATCTGGACGCCGTCGATCAGCTCGTCCAGGCCGCCGAGCGGGATCGGGAAGGCGCGGGCGGCGTGGCTGAGGGCGACGGCCACCGGGTCGGTGTCGTCCTCCTCGACCTCGCCCTCGCGGATCCGGGTGAGCAGCGCCCGGGTGTCCTCCAGCCGCGCCAGCTTGACCTCGCCGGCCAGCTCGCCGTCGCCGATGTCGTCCACGCGCCGGGAGAACGCGTACAACGCCGACATGGCGCGGCGCTTGGCCGTCGGCAGCAGCCGGATGCCGTAGGCGAAGTTACGGGCCTGCTGCCCGGTGACGGCCTCGCAGTAGCTGTAGGCGGCGAGTACCGGTGCGGACACGTGCGGCGGAGAATCCACGGTCCGGATCACCCCTCTCCTCGCAGGATCACGCCCGCCTCACGCAGCAACTGGACCTTGCCGGGTCGGGGCGGGCCGGGAAGTACGTCGTATTCGGCGGCGGCGATCGCCCTGATCGCCGCCCTTCCTCCCGCCACGAACCCTGCGAGCAGCAGCTTGAGCCTGCCGTGGACGCTACCCACCAGGGGGGAGCCTTCATTCAGCAGATCGCGGGCGCGTTGTGCTTCGTATGCAACCAGGGCGCGCACCGATGCGCCCGTGATTTTCGCGGCGAGGTCCGCTTCCCGGACGTGAAAACGCTTCATGTCCTCGGCGGGCAGGTAGATCCGGTCGCGGCCGAGGTCCTCGGCGACGTCCTGGAGGTGTTCGACGATCTGGAGCGCCGTGCAGATCGCGTCGGACAGGCGGATCCGCTCGGGGGTGGAGGTGCCGGTGACGGCGAGGACGAGGCGACCGACCGGGTTGGCGGAGAGTTCGCAGTAGGCGAGGAGGTCGTCGTAGGTCTCGTACCGGGTGACGAGCTGGTCCTGGCGGTTGGCGGCGATCAGCCCGAGGAACGGCTCGGGGGTGAGGCCGTGGCGGCGGACCGTGGGCTGCAGGCGGCGCAGCAGCGGGTGGCGCGGGGTGCCGTCGAAGACGCGGCGCAGGTCGGCCTCGAAGGCGTCGAGGAGGACCAGGCGGTCGGCGGCCCCGGCGGGCGACACGCCGAGCAGCCGGGCGTCGGCGCCGCCGGGGGCGAGATCGCCGTCGCCGATGTCGTCCACCAGACGGGCGAAGCCGTAGACGGCCATGAGGTCGGCGCGCCAGGCCCGGGGCAGGAAGAAGGGGGCCACCGGGAAGTTCTCGCTCGCGGCCTTGTCCAGGGTGGCGCGTTCCAGGTCGGGCGCCTCGGCGGTGGCCGTCATCGGGCGCTGCCCGGGGCGCGGACGGCACATGCTCCGCCGAGCAGGGGAGTTTCCGTAGCCATTGCCGTCACATCTCCCGTTCTACACTGCCGATCCGATACACACTATTTCGGACACGCCGCCCCGCTCCGCACAGGCGTGTCCGCCGCAGGAGGGCGCGCATTATCGCCCCACTTGCCGCTTTCCGACGCCGGTACAGCTTACGTTGTACAACGCGGCGCGGCGCGGCAGGGTGTCCTGCACATCACAACAACACACCGATTGCCTTCAAGATTCCTAACAGCAGACGGAGTTGACGTTTCCTTTGCAGACGGAAGGGCCCCGTCCGGAGGGATTCCGGCGGGGCCCTGGCCGAAACGGGTCACTTGCCCGTGAACTTCTCGTACTCCTTGAGGACCTCTTCGGTCGGCCCGTCCATGCGCAGCTCACCGCGCTCCAGCCACAGCACCCGGTTGCAGGTGTCACGGATGGACTTGTTGTTGTGGCTGACCAGGAAGACCGTGCCGGCCTCCTTGCGCAGTTCCCGGATGCGCTCCTCGGAGCGCTTCTGGAACTTGCGGTCGCCGGTGGCCAGGGCCTCGTCGATCATGAGGACGTCGTGGTCCTTGGCGGCGGCGATGGAGAAGCGCAGGCGCGCCGCCATGCCGGAGGAGTAGGTGCGCATCGGCAGGGTGATGAAGTCGCCCTTCTCGTTGATGCCCGAGAAGTCGACGATGTCCTGGTAGCGCTCCTTGATCTGCTCCCGGGACATGCCCATGGCGAGCCCGCCCAGGATGACGTTCCGCTCGCCGGTGAGGTCGTTCATCAGGGCCGCGTTCACGCCCAGCAGGGACGGCTGGCCGTCGGTGTAGACCTTGCCCTTCTCCGCGGGCAGCAGGCCGGCGATGGCCCGCAGCAGCGTCGACTTGCCGGAGCCGTTGGAGCCGATCAGGCCGATAGCCTCGCCGCGGTAGGCGACGAAGGACACCCCGCGCACCGCGTGCACCTTGCGCACCCCGCGCGCCGCGTCGTCGGAGCGGCGCCTGAGGATCCGGCTCAGGGCCGCCGTGGCACTGCCCTTGCCGGTCTTGGCGCCGTTGACCCGGTAGACGATGTGCAGGTCGTCCGCGATGACCGTCGGGCGACGGTCCTCGGTGTTCTGCTCAGCCACGGCCGTACCGCTCCTCCGCTTTCCAGAAGTACACGAAGCCGCCCACGGCGAAGAGCACGGCCCAGCCGCCGGCCACCGCCCACACGTGGTCGGGCAGGTTCTCGGAACCGTAGCCGTCGATCAGGGCGAAACGCATCAGGTCCATGTAGACGGCGGCCGGGTTCCACTGCAGCGCCGTCGCGATCCACTGCGGCTTGTCCTCCAGCATGATCGGGATGGAGAACATCACGCCCGAGGCGTACATCCACGTCCGCATCACGAACGGCATGAGCTGGGCCAGGTCCGGGGTCTTGGCGCCCGCACGGGCCATGATGAGCGCGAGGCCGGTGTTGAAGAGGAACTGCAGGGCGAGCACCGGAACGATCAGCAGCCAGGACATGTCCGGATAACTGCCGAACCCGATCGCCACGAGGAACAGCACGATCATCGAGAACAGCAGCTGCTGGAGCTGCTGGAGCGAGAAGGAGACGGGCAGCGAGGCGCGCGGGAAGTGCAGGGCCCGCACCAGGCCGAGGTTGCCGGAGATCGCGCGGACGCCCGACATCACCGAACTCTGCGTGAAGGTGAACACGAACACGCCGGTGACCAGGAACGGGATGTACACGTCCCGGGACATGCCGCGGCTGGCGTGCAGGATCAGCCCGAAGATGAAGAAGTACACGGCCGCGTTCAGCAGCGGCGTGGCCACCTGCCAGAGCTGGCCGAGCTTGGCCTGGCTGTACTGCGCGGTCAGCTTCGCCTGGGAGAAGGCGAGGATGAAGTGGCGGCGCCCCCAGAGCTGACGGACGTACTCCACGAGCGAGGGCCGGGCGCCGCTCACGGCGAGCCCGTACTTGGCGGCGAGCTGGGCCGACGTCAGCCCCTCGTCGGGCGGCGCGGCCGCGGTCACGGCGACCGTGCCGTCGTGCGTGGTCTCACTCACAGGTGGAAACTTTCGTCTTCGGATTCGCGTGCGGGTTCGTCGTCCCGTGCGCCCGTCCGCGGGCGCCCGGGCCCTTGGGGGACGAGCTTGTCAGATGACCGGCGGACGGCCCAGCCGGGTGAGCCGCCACACCGTACGCCAGCGCATCGGCCGGCGGGGACCGCAGGGCGTGGTCCAGCCTTCCCGGAAGCCGCCGAACCATGCCTTCAGGGCCGGCCGCGAGGGGCGGCGGAGCAGCGTGAGCAGCAGCCAGACGCCGAGGTAGACCGGGACCAGCAGGGCCGGGAGGTTGCGGCGGGCGAGCCAGACGCGGTTGCGGGCGACCATGCGGTGGTAGACCGCGTGCCGCGACGGGGCGGTCGTGGGGTGGTACAGCACCATGTCGGACCGGTAGTCGATCATCCAGCCCGCGTCGAGGGCCCGCCATGCCAGGTCGGTCTCCTCGTGCGCGTAGAAGAACGCGTCCGGCAGCCCGCCGACCTCCGCGAGGACGCGGGTGCGCACGGCGTTGGCGCCGCCGAGGAACGTGGTGACCCGGGAGGAGCGCATCGGGTCGGAGGCGCGCAGCCGGGGCACGTGCCGGCGCTGCGTCTCGCCGGTGTCGGGGTCGGCGATGCGGAAGCTGATGATGCCCAGTTCCGGGTCGGCGGCGAAGGCCGCGCGGCACAGCTCGGCGGTGTCGTGGCGGGCGAGCAGGCCGTCGTCGTCGAGGAAGAGCAATATGTCGACATCGCGACCGCCGGGCCCGAAGGCCTCTATGCCGACGTTGCGCCCGCCGGGGATGCCCAGGTTCTCGGGCAGCTCGACGGTCCGCACGCCCTCGGGCACGTCCGGGACGGGCGAGCCGTTGCCGACGACGACCACCTGGACCGGGTCGCCGTCCTGCTTGGCGACGGAGTCGAGCAGGGCCCGCAGCTCCTCGGGCCGGTTGCCCATGGTGATGATGACGGCACCGACCTTCATGGGCGCGCTCACTTCAGCCTGCTGGAGGCGAGGATGGACACCAGGTGCAGCAGCGTCTGGAGCAGGGCGATGCCGGCGAGGACGGCCGTGCCGAGGCGGGTGAAGAACAGGTCGCCGCGGGCCTGGTCGGCGATCGCGAGGACGACGATGAGCAGCGAGGCCTCGATGCCGAGGATCAGCCGGTGGAACTTCAGCGCCGAGGCGGCCCGGCGGGCCAGCGCCATGCCGGAGGACCGCGGCTCCGCGGCGGCCTCCTGCACCGGGGGCCTGCCGGTCTGGTGCCGGGCCACGCCGACCAGGTCGGTCTCGGCCTTGATCAGGATGGCACCGAGCGCGGCGAGGGTGCCGAGGAAGGCCCACAGCCAGTCGATCCGGCCGGTGCCCCACAGGTCGGCGGCGCGCAGGCCGAGACCGACCAGGACGGCCGCGTCGGTGAGGTAGGCGCCGACGCGGTCGAGGTAGACCCCGCCGAGGGAGTACTGCTTCCTCCAGCGGGCGATCTCGCCGTCGACGCAGTCCAGCAGCAGGTAGAGCTGGGTGGCGACCACGCCGAGCACGGCGCCCGCGATCCCCGGCACCAGCAGGGCCGGGGCCGCGAGCACGCCGCAGACGGTCATCAGGTACGTGAGCTGGTTGGGCGTGACCCTGGTGTTCACCAGGTAGCGGTCGACGCGCAGGGACACCTCGCGCATGTAGAGGCGTCCCGCCCAGTGCTCACCGCTGCGCCGGTCCTTCACCCCCGCGGGGTGGACGACCGGACGGAGTTCAGCTACCGATGGCCTTGACATAGTCGGCGTAGATGTCCTTGATCTGGTTCGTCTTGAGTTGGAGGTGTTCGAGGATCGTGTAGCGGCCCGGCCGGGTCTCGGGGGCGAACTCCACCGCGCGGACGAACTCGTCCACCGTGAAACCGAGCTCCTCCGGCAGCACCGGAAGCCCGTGGCGGCGCAGCACCTCGGCCATGTACGCCGACTCCTCGTGGGCGCCGCGCAGGTACATCGCGAAGGCGGCGCCGAGGCCGCACTGCTCGCCGTGGGCCGCGGCGCGCTTGGGGTAGAGCAGGTCGAAGGCGTGGTTGATCTCGTGGCAGGAGCCCGAGGCCGGCCGGGAGTCACCGGAGATCGACATGGCGACACCGGTGAGGACCAGCGCCTCGGCGAGCACCTGGAGGAACGTGTTGTCCCCGATGCCGCCGGGGTGCCGCAGCACCGCCTCGCCCGCCTGCCGGGCCATGGCGGCGGCCAGGCCGTCGATCTGCTCGCCGTTGACGCGGTTGGCCAGCTCCCAGTCCGCGACCGCGTTGATGTTGGAGATGGCGTCACCGATGCCGGCGCGCACGAAGCGGGCCGGGGCCTCGCGGATGACGTCCAGGTCGATCACGGCCGCGATCGGGTTGGGCACGCCGTAGGAGCCGCGGCCCGCGTCGTTGTCGAGGGTGGCGACCGGTGAGCACAGGCCGTCGTGCGCGAGGTTCGTCGGTACGGCGACCAGGGGCAGGCCGACGCGTGCCGCGGCGAACTTGGCGCAGTCGATGATCTTGCCGCCGCCGAGGCCGACGACCGCGTCGTAGTGGTCGGCCTTCATCTCGCCGGCCAGCCGGACGGCGTCGTCCAGGGTGCCGCCGCCGACCTCGTACCAGGTGGCTCCGGGCAGCGTGGGGGCGACGCGCTCGCGCAGCCGGGCCCCGGAGCCGCCGCTGACGGCGACGGCGAGCCGCCCGGAGTGCGAGATCCGCTGGTCGGCGAGGACACAGGCCAGGTCGTCCAGGGCACCCGGGCGGATGTCGACGACGACCGGCGAGGGGATGAGCCGGGTCAGTACTGGCACGCGATCTCCCGTCCGCGCGCGAGGTCGTCGTGGTTGTCGATCTCGACCCAGCTCACGTCGCCGATCGGCGCCACGTCGACCTTGAAGCCGCGGTCGACCAGCTCCTGGTAGCCGTCCTCGTAGTACAGCTGCGGGTCGCGCTCGAAGGTCGTCCGCAGCGCGTCGGCCAGCTCCTGCGCCGCCTCGCCCTCGATCAGGGTGACGCCGATGTACTCACCGGTCGCCTCCGCCGGGTCCATCAGCTTGGTGATCCTGCGCACACCCTTGGCGGGGTCCACGACGACCTTCATCTCCTCGTCGGCCAGGCTCTTCACCGTGTCCAGGGCGAGGATGATCCGCTTGCCCTCGCCGCGCGCGGCGAGCAGGGTCTTCTCGACGGAGACCGGGTGCACGGTGTCGCCGTTGGCGAGGATCACGCCGTCCTTCAGCGCGTCACGGCCGCACCACAGGGAGTAGGCGTTGTTCCACTCCTCGGCCTTGTCGTTGTCGATGAGCGTCAGCTTCAGGCCGTACTTCCGCTCCAGGGCCGCCTTGCGCTCGTACACGGCCTCCTTGCGGTAGCCGACGATGACCGCGACCTCGGTCAGCCCCACCTCGGCGAAGTTGCCCAGGGTGAGGTCCAGGACCGTCAGCGACTCCTCCGCGCCCTCGGGACCCACCGGCACCAGAGCCTTGGGCAGGGTGTCGGTGTAGGGGCGCAGACGGCGTCCGGCGCCGGCCGCCAGCACGAGGCCGATCATGCGGTTTCTCCTTCGTCGTGTACGGCGGGCGCCCCGGCGGACACCCAGAAGCGGATGCTCTCGACGAGCACCACCAGGGCGACGGCCACGGCGAGGACGGTGAGCGCGACAGTGAACTGCGCACCGGTGAGTACCGCGGCCAGAACGGTGACGAGCAGGGTCCGCCCGTCGTGCCCCCCGATGGAGCGCACCAGCCAGGCCGGGGGCGCTCCGGCGTTGCCGCGGATGCGGTACACCGTGTCGTAGTGATGGTAGGCGACGGCCGCCACCAGGCCGAAAGCCGCCGGAAGGGCCCCGTTCACGTGCGCTTCACCGGCCAGGGCGAGGACGGTTCCGTACTCGGCGGCCCGGAAGAAGGGCGGGACGAGCCAGTCGAGGGCGCCCTTGAGGGGGCGGGCGACGGCGAGGGCCGAGGTGAGGACGTACACGACGGCGCCGGCGACGGGCAGCGGCCCGCCGAAGTCCGTGAGGGCCGAGCAGGCCACGACCACGGCGCCGCCGAGCAGGGCGACGGCGGGCACGGCGAACCCGGGCAGGCCCTTGCCGGCCACGCGCCGCACCACCCCGGCGAGCGGGCCCGGGTCGGCGAGGTCGGCGAGGGCCTGCGCCGCCCGGTCGGTGCGCCGCGCCTTGCGGGTCACCGAGCGCAGCACGCGGCCCGCCGTGGTGTACGCCGCCGCGAAGGCGCAGCCGGCGAGCAGGACGTAGAAGGTGATCCGGGGGGTGGTGACCGCGGTGAGGACCGCGATCATCGCCCAGCGCTCGCCGATCGGCAGCACGATCATCCGGCGCAGCCACACGGTCCAGCCGACGCTGTCGAGCTTGTCGGAGAGGGCGGCGGTGGGGCTGGTGTTGGCGGTGGCGTCGTGGTTGGCCTCGTTGAAGGAGAAGTCGACCACGTGCCGGCAGGTCTGGAGGATCATCGCGCCGAGGGCGAGGGCCCACACGTCGTCGCCGCCCCGGGCCGCCCCGAGGGCGAGGCCGGCGTAGTAGGCGTACTCCTTGGCCCGGTCGAAGGTGGCGTCCAGCCAGGCGCCGAGGGTGGAGTACTTCAGGGCGTAGCGGGCGAGCTGGCCGTCGGTGCAGTCCAGGACGAAGGAGGCGATCAGCAGCGCCCCGGCCGCCACGAAGCCGCCCCGGGTGCCGGTCGCCGCACAGCCGGCCGCTATCAGGGCGGTGAGCAGCGAGGCCGTGGTGACCTGGTTGGGGGTCAGGCCGCGACGGGCGCACCAGCGGGCGAGGTAGCGCGAGTAGGGGCTGATGAAGAACGTGGTGAAGAAGCCGTCCCGGGACTTCACGGCCGACTTCAGGCGGACGGCCTCGTCGTCGACGGCGGAGACGGCCTGCCGGGCCTCGTTGCGGGCCTGCGGGTCGGCGGGCACGGCGGCGACCAGGCTGCCCAGCTCGGGCCGGTGCACCGCGCCGCCGTCGGCGTCCAGCGTGCCGGCGACGCGGTCGGCGAGGCTGTCCAGGGCGAGCGCGGGGGCGCCGCCGCCGGCCGCGTGCGCGGTGGCCGTACCGACGGGCGCGGCGCTCTCGCGGGCCACGGCCCGGGCGAGCGCCTGCCGGGCGGCCGGCTGGGCGGTGACGGCACCGGGCACGGCGGCAAGCGGGAAGCGCGGGTCGGTCAGGCCGAGGCGCAGCGCGTGGAGGTGGCCGACGAAACGGGCGTCGACCAGGGCCACCCGCCGGTCGGCCGGCACGGCCGCGAGCAGGGACTCCGTCTCGGCGGCGCCGGCGGCCACGCGCACGTCGAAGCCGAGGGACCGCAGATCGCTCTCCAGTGACGATCCGGGGACCGGCTGACCGGTGACGATGGCGGTCGGCAACCGAACTCACTCCCTGGGTGCCGGCGCGCTGGCGCCGGTCTCTCGCATCGTGGGGCGCCCTGCCTGCGGCACCCGGGCGGCATGTCGGCAGAGGGTATCGGATGGTCCGGAGCCGGTGTTCACCGGCCGTTCACGGTCCGGCCCACGGGGGGCTGCCCCGGCCTTCGCCGCGATCATCATCGGGGATGCGGGGGCCGGCCCACAAACCCGTGGGGCAGACCCGGGCAACCGGGACACGGGGATGTTCGGCATAGGGTGGACGACCATGACGTGGCTGATCACCGGCGGAGCCGGATACATCGGAGCGCATGTGGCCCGGGCCCTGGCGGGCGCCGGGGAGAGCGTCGTGGCGCTGGACGACCTGTCGGCCGCCGTGCCCGCGCGGCTCCCGGCCGAGGTGCCGCTGGTCCAGGGATCGACGCTGGACGGGGCGCTGCTGAAGCGAATCTTCGCGGAGCACGGCGTGACGGGTGTCGTCCATCTCGCGGCGCGCAAGCAGGTCGCGGAGTCGGTGGCCCAGCCGACCCGCTACTACCGGGAGAACGTGGGAGGGCTGGCCACGCTCCTGGACGCGGTGGCCGAGGCGGGCATCGGCCGGCTGCTGTTCTCGTCGTCGGCGGCGGTGTACGGCAACCCGGACGTGGACCTGATCACCGAGGACACCCCGTGCGTCCCGGTGAACCCGTACGGCGAGACCAAGCTGGCCGGTGAGTGGCTGGTGCGGGCGGCGGGGCGGGCGCACGGGATCTCCACCGTGTGCCTGCGCTATTTCAACGTGGCCGGCGCCGCGGCGCCGGAGCTGGCGGACACGGGCGTCTTCAACATCGTGCCGATGGTCTTCGACCGGCTCACCCGGGGCGAGGCCCCGCGCATCTTCGGCGACGACTACCCGACGCCGGACGGCACCTGTGTCAGGGACTACATCCACGTCGCCGACCTGGCGGACGCGCACCTGGCGGCGGCCCGCAGGCTGGCCGCCGGGGACCTCACCGGTGATCTGACGCTGAACATCGGCCGGGGCGAGGGGGTCTCGGTGCGCGAGCTGATCACGGTCATCGGGGAGGTCAGCGGGGACCGCCGGGCGCCCGTGGTGGAGGAGCGCCGCCCCGGTGACGCCCCGCGCGCGGTGGCCTCGGCGGAGCGGGCCGCCGAGGCGCTGGGCTGGCGGGCCCGGCGCGGGGTGCGGGAGACGATCGAGTCGGCGTGGGCGGGCTGGCGGCTGCACCACGGCGGCTGACGCGGCCCCCGGCGCCCTGACCTGCGGAACGTTTCCGCAGGTCACGGCACATGACAACGGTGTTCAGTGCCGCGTTGCCCCATACCCCCTACCCGTAGTTCACTGGGCCCTCCGGGCAGCCCTACGGAAGGTGGTAGTCATGGGGGCAGGGCACGACCACGGGCACGCGCACTCCCACGCGCCGGCCACGGGTACGGCCACGGGCGCGTACCGGGGCCGGCTGAGGATCGCGCTGGGCATCACGCTCCTGGTGATGGTCGTCGAGATCGCCGGCGGCCTGATCGCGGACTCGCTCGCGCTGATCGCGGACGCGGCGCACATGGCCACCGACGCGGTGGGCCTCGGCATGGCCCTGCTCGCCGTGCACTTCGCGAACCGTCCGGCGAGCACCAACCGCACCTACGGCTACGCCCGCGCCGAGATCCTCGCGGCCCTGGCCAACTGTCTGCTGCTGCTCGGGGTGGGCGGATACGTCCTCTACGAGGCGGTCCAGCGGTTCATGGAGCCCGCGCAGACCCGGGGCGGCCTGATGGTCGTGTTCGGTCTGATCGGCCTGGTGGCGAACTCCGTCTCGCTGGTGCTGCTGATGCGCGGGCAGAAGGAGAGCCTGAACGTGCGCGGCGCCTTCCTGGAGGTGGCGGCGGACGCGCTGGGCTCGGTCGCGGTGCTGATCTCGGCCGCGGTGATCCTGACCACCGGCTGGCAGGCGGCGGACCCGGTCGCCTCGCTGGTCATCGGGCTGATGATCGTGCCGCGGACGCTGAAGCTGCTGCGCGAGACGCTGGACGTGCTGCTGGAGGCGGCTCCCAAGGGCGTCGACATGGCGGACGTGCGGACGCACATCCTGGCCCTCGACGGCGTGGAGGACGTCCACGACCTGCACGCCTGGACGATCACCTCGGGCATGCCGGTGCTGTCGGCGCACGTGGTGGTCAGCTCCGAGGTGCTGAACGCCAGCGGGCACGAGAAGATCCTGCACGAGCTCCAGGGGTGCCTGGGCGACCACTTCGACGTGGAGCACTGCACCTTCCAGCTGGAGCCGGGCGGGCACGCGGAGCACGAAGCGCGGCTGTGCCACTGACCGCACGCACTGCCGTTCGGCGCACCCCCGGACGGTTCCCCGCGTCCGGCTCCGGGCACGATGATCTACCGGGTCCGGCTCCCGGTGCCGCGCCGCGCGCGGACGCGCGGGACGTGCCGGGAGTGCCGGATTCGTACGGCAGACTTGGGGTGCGAAGACCGAGGCGAAGGATGGGTATGCCGATCACACCTGCCACCGCGACGCAGAGCTCGTCGGAGGGCACCGCAGAGGCGATTTTGCTGGAACTGGTCGACGAGAAGGGTGTGACGATCGGTACGGCGGAGAAGCTCGCCGCCCACCAGCCGCCGGGGCAGCTGCACCGGGCGTTCTCGGTGTTCCTCTTCGACGAGCAGGGCCGGCTGCTGCTCCAGCAGCGGGCGCTCGGCAAGTACCACTCCCCCGGTGTGTGGTCCAACACCTGCTGCGGTCACCCGTACCCGGGCGAGGCGCCGTTCGCGGCGGCGGCCCGGCGCACGTACGAGGAGCTGGGCGTGTCGCCGTCGCTGCTCGGGGAGGCCGGCACGGTCCGTTACAACCACCCGGACCCCGTCTCCGGCCTGGTGGAGCAGGAGTTCAACCACCTCTTCGTCGGCCTGGTGCAGGCGTCGCTCGGACCGGACCCGGAGGAGGTCGCCGAGGTCGCCTTCGTGACGGCGGCCGAGCTGGCCGAGCGGCACGCCCGGGAGCCGTTCTCGGCCTGGTTCATGACCGTCCTGGACGCCGCCCGCCCGGCGATCAGGGAGCTGACGGGCCCGTCCGCCGGCTGGTGACCGCCACGGCGGTGCGGCGGTCCCGTGGCCGGCAGGGGCGGCCGGCGGGCACTACGGCAGGGAGGGGGGCTTCAGCGGGAGCGCGGCCCAGATGACCTTGCCGCCGCTCGCGGTGTGCTCCACGTCGACCACCCCGCCGGCCTCCCGCGCCACCTCGCGGACCAGGAGGAGCCCCCGGCCGCCGGTCCGGCCGTGGTCGGCCTCCAGGGCCGTCGGCCGGTAGGGGTGGTTGTCCTCCACGGACACCCGCACCCACTCGGCTCCGACGGCCACCTCCACGGCCAGCACGGGCGACAGCAGCGCCGCGTGCCGGACCGCGTTGGTGACCAGCTCGGAGACGATCAGCAGCAGCCCGTGCACCAGGTCGTCGGAGACCGGCACCCCCTGGCGCAGCAGCAGGTCCCGCACCGCGTGCCGGGCCTGCGGGACCGAGGCGTCCACCGCGGCCGCGGTGAACCGCCAGACGCCTTCGTACGGCAGTGGATCCGGCGGGCTGTCGCCGCCGCCCCCCGCTGGGCGCGGACCGTCCTCGCGCCCGTGGTTGTCCATCGTCCGGTCGCCACCCTCGCGCTCGATTGTCACCACACGTCGAGTGTTGGTAACGATCCGCGCCGGTCCGGATGCCTGAACAGAAGTCGGCAGGTATCGAACGGTTTTTGACCGACTCCGCATGACCTGGTCGTGGTCCGGACTGTTCCTGCCTCCCATACGCCGGTTCGCGAACTAGTCGGGTTGTACGAGGCCGACGCTACGATCCCCGCATGGAGCCCCAGCTGTCCCACCAGGTCACCGACTCCGTCGCCACCGTGGTGATCCGCCATCCCGCCAAGCGCAACGCCATGACGACCGCGATGTGGCGGGCCCTCCCCCCGCTGCTGGACGCGCTGGCCCGTGACCCCGGGGTGCGGGCGCTGGTGCTGACCGGTGAGGGCGGGACCTTCTGCGCGGGCGCCGACATCTCCACGCTCCGGGACGCACCGCAGGAGGCGCCGGCCCTCGCCGTGGCCGCCGAAGAAGCCCTGGCCGCGTTCCCCAAGCCGACCGTCGCCGCGGTGCGCGGCCACTGCGTGGGCGGTGGGGCACAGCTCGCGGCGGCCTGTGACCTGCGGCTGGCGGAGGAGGGAGCGCTGTTCGGGGTGACGCCGGCGCGGCTCGGTGTCGTCTATCCGGCCTCCTCGACCCGCCGCCTGGTGTCCCTGGTCGGTCCGGCCACGGCCAAGTACCTGCTGTTCACGGCCGAGTTGATCGACACCGGGCGGGCGCTGCGCACCGGCCTGGTGGACGAGGTGCTGCCCGAGGGCGAACTGGACAAGCGGGTCGCGGAGCTGACCCGGGTCCTGGTGTCCCGTTCACAGCTCACCCAGGCCGCCGCCAAGGAGTTCGCCGCCGGCCGCACCGACCGTGACGCCCACTGGGCCGCCGAGGCGCGCGGCAGCGGCGACGTCGCGGAGGGGGTCGCCGCGTTCCTGGAGCGCCGGCGGCCGCACTTCACCTGGAGCGTGTCCGCGCCGGGGTGAAGCGGCTCGCGGCACGCCACTTCTCGACGAGGTGCGCGGGCGCCTTCTCCGGCGAACCGGCGTCGTACGGCGGCTGGGGGTCGTACTCGGTCAGCAGCTGGACGGACTGGGCGTGTTCGTCGCCGGCGATGACGCCGAGGAGGGTCAGGCCCATGTCGATGCCGGACGACACGCCGGCCGCCGTGACGTACTTGCCGTCCACGACCACCCGCTCCCCCGTCGGCTCGGCCCCGAAGCCG
This sequence comes from Streptomyces sp. NPDC031445, assembly GCF_055581365.1. Taxonomy (NCBI): domain Bacteria; kingdom Bacillati; phylum Actinomycetota; class Actinomycetes; order Kitasatosporales; family Streptomycetaceae; genus Streptomyces; species Streptomyces sp. NPDC031445. The sequence goes on along the minus strand of NZ_JBVIJO010000001.1, from coordinate 1,014,989 downwards.
CGCAGCAGGTCCAGCGCCAGCCAGTGCGAGGTGGCGCGGCGGCCGCGCAGCAGCCCGGCGGCGGCCAGCAGCAGCGAGCCCGTGCACACCGAGGTGGTCCAGGTGCTGGTGGCGTCCGCCGCGCGCAGCCAGTCCAGCAGGGCGGTGTTCTCCATCTGCTCGCTCTGCCCGGGACCGCCCGGCACGATCACGAGGTCCGGCGACGGCACCTCGGCGAGGGCGCGGTCGGCGGTGAGCGCCAGGTTCCCGGTGTCGGTGCGCACGGGCCCGGTCCGCTCGGCGATGAACACGGTCTCGGAGCCGGGGAGCCGGCCGAGGGTCTCGTAGGGGCCGACGGCGTCGAGGGCGGTGAAGCGGTCGTAGAGCACGATGGCGATCTGCATGGCGTTCCCTTGTCTCGTATGTCTCGTGAGGAGGTCGAGGGACCGTCAGACGGCGGGGGCGGGGCGGAACCGGCGGCGGTACTCGGCCGGGGAGGCCCCGAGGGTGCGCAGGAAGGCGCGGCGCATCGCCTCCGGTGTGCCGTAGCCGCTGGCGCGGGAGATCCGTTCGATGCCGTCGGTGGTGTCCTCCAGCAGGCGGCGCGCGTGTTCGAGGCGGACCCGGTCGACGTACCGGCCCGGTGTCATCCCGGTCTCCGCCCGGAAGGCGCGGGCGAAGTGGCGCGGGGAGAGGGCGGCGCGGGCGGCCAGCGCCTCGACGCCGAGGTCGCCGTCCGGGTGTTCGGTGATCCACTGCTGGACGTCCCGGAGGGGCTCCCGGCGGGCCGTCTGGACGGCCAGCTGGGCGCTGAACTGGGCCTGGTTGCCCGGTCTGCGCAGGAAGACCACGAGATGGCGGGCGACGGTCAGCGCCACCTGCCGGCCCAGGTCCTCCTCCACCAGCGCGAGGGCGAGGTCGATGCCCGCGGTGACCCCGGCGGAGGTGGCCACGTGCCCGTCCCGGACGAAGACCGGGTCGGGGTCGACCCGGACGGCGGGGTGGTCCCGGGCGAGCTCGTCGCAGTACGCCCAGTGCGTCGTGACGCGCCGGCCGTCCAGGAGTCCGGCCCGCGCCAGCGGGATCGCGCCGGTGCACACGGAGACCAGGCGCCGGGCCCGCGGGCCGTGTGCGCGCAGCCACTCCACCAGCCGCGGATCGGGGTCGCGGGTGCCCTCCCCGCCGGGGACCAGCAGGGTGTGCCCACCGGCCGCGTCCGCAAGGGACCCGTCCGGTACGACGGTCAGCCCGCTGGAGGTGCGCACCGGCCCGCCGTCCACGGAGGCCGTGCGGATCCGGTACGAGCCCGGGGTGTGCCTCTCCGCGCCGGTGAAGACCTCCACGGGGCCGGTGACGTCGAGGCTCTGCACGCCGTCGAAGACGGTGACGAGGACGGTTCGCTGCGTCATGGCCTCGATTCTGGGTGGCCCCGCGCGCGGCAGCAACGACGGAATTCCCACCTTTTCTGCCACGGCGTCCGGGGGTGCCGGACGCCGGCCCGGTTTCCCGCCCCGCCCGGAGGCACCCGGGGGGACGAGGGCCCGGCGCCTCGCCGGGAACCGCCCTGATCCCCGGTCGCCGGTGTCACCTGCCACAATTGCCGCGCAACCTCAGTGGAGAAGGCGGTACGGGATCGTGACGACACCCGGGTCCCTCGGAGCAGGGTCCATCGAAGGCAGGATCGCCGAGGAGCTAGGCGTACGGGAGCGGCAGGTGAGGGCCGCGGTGGAACTGCTCGACGGCGGTTCGACCGTGCCCTTCATCGCTCGCTACCGCAAGGAAGCGACGGAGATGCTCGACGACGCGCAGCTGCGCACCATCGAGGAGCGGCTGCGCTACCTGCGGGAGCTGGAGGAGCGGCGGACCGCGATCCTCGACTCGGTGCGGGAGCAGGGCAAGCTCACCGAGGAGCTGGAGGCGCGGATCCGGGGCGCCGAGACGAAGGCGCGGCTGGAGGACGTCTACCTGCCCTACAAGCCCAAGCGGCGCACCAAGGCGCAGATCGCGCGTGAGGCGGGCCTGGAGCCGCTCGCGGAGGGGCTGCTGAGCGACCCGACCGTCGAACCGCTGGCGGCCGCCGCCGCGTTCGTGGACGCCGGCAAGGGCGTCGCCGACCCGCAGGCCGCGCTGGAGGGCGCGCGGGCGATCCTCACGGAGCGGTTCTCCGAGGACGCCGACCTGATCGGCGAGCTGCGCGAACGCATGTGGGTGCGCGGGCGGCTGGCCGCGAAGGTGCGGGAGGGCAAGGAGGAGGCGGGCGCCAAGTTCGCCGACTACTTCGACTTCGCCGAGCCGTTCACCGAGCTGCCCTCGCACCGGATCCTGGCGATGCTGCGCGGGGAGAAGGAGGAGGTCCTGGACCTCGTCCTGGAGCCGGAGGAGGCCACCGAGGGCCCGTCCTCGTACGAGGGGATCATCGCGTCGAGGTTCGGGATCGCCGACCGGGGCCGCCCGGCCGACAAGTGGCTGACGGACACGGTCCGCTGGGCCTGGCGCACCCGCGTCCTGGTCCACCTCGGGATCGACCTGCGCCTGCGGCTGCGGACGGCAGCCGAGGACGAGGCGGTCAACGTGTTCGCGGCGAACCTGCGGGACCTGCTGCTGGCCGCCCCGGCGGGCACCCGTGCGACGCTCGGCCTGGACCCCGGTTTCCGCACAGGCGTGAAGGTCGCCGTGGTCGACGCGACCGGCAAGGTCGTCGCCACGGACGTGATCTACCCGCACGTCCCGGCCAACAAGTGGGACGAGGCGCTCGCCAAGCTGGCGCGGCTGGCCAAGGAGCACGCCGTCGAGCTGGTCGCGATCGGCAACGGCACGGCGTCCCGCGAGACCGACAAGCTCGCCGGTGAACTCATCGACAGGCACCCGGAGCTGAAGCTCACCAAGGTGATGGTGTCCGAGGCGGGCGCGTCGGTGTACTCCGCGTCGAGCTACGCCTCGCAGGAGCTGCCGGACATGGACGTGTCGCTGCGCGGCGCGGTCTCCATCGCCCGCCGGCTCCAGGACCCGCTGGCCGAGCTGGTGAAGATCGACCCGAAGTCGATCGGTGTCGGCCAGTACCAGCACGACCTGTCCGAGGTGAAGCTGTCCCGGTCGCTGGACGCGGTCGTGGAGGACTGTGTGAACGGCGTCGGCGTGGACGTCAACACGGCGTCCGTGCCGCTGCTGGCACGGGTGTCGGGCATCTCCGCCGGACTCGCCGAGAACATCGTCGCGCACCGCGACCAGAACGGCCCCTTCACGTCCCGTTCCGAGCTGAAGAAGGTGGCGCGGCTCGGCCCCAAGGCGTACGAGCAGTGCGCGGGCTTCCTGCGCATCCGCGGCGGCGCCGACCCGCTGGACTCCTCCAGCGTGCACCCCGAGGCGTACCCGGTGGTGCGGCGCATGGTGAAGACCACGGGTCAGGAGGTGGCGTCCCTCATCGGCAACACGGGCGTGCTGCGCTCGCTGCGGCCGGCGGACTTCGTGGACGACACCTTCGGCCTGCCCACGGTCACGGACATCCTCAAGGAGCTGGAGAAGCCGGGCCGCGACCCGCGTCCCGCGTTCCGGACGGCCACCTTCAAGGAGGGCGTGGAGAAGATCGCCGACCTGTCCGCCGGGATGGTCCTGGAGGGCGTGGTCACCAACGTGGCCGCCTTCGGCGCGTTCGTGGACGTCGGTGTCCACCAGGACGGTCTGGTGCACGTGTCGGCGATGTCGAAGTCGTTCGTCAAGGACCCGCGCGACGTCGTGAAGCCGGGCGACATCGTCAAGGTGAAGGTCCTGGACGTCGACATCCCGCGCAAGCGGATCGCGCTGACGCTGCGCCTGGACGACGAGGCCGCCCCGCAGGGCCAGGGCGGAGGCCGGCAGCAGCGCGGCGCCGCCCGTCCGCCGCAGCAGCGTCAGGGCGGCGGCGGCCAGCGGCAGGGCCGGGGCGGCGGTGACCGCGGCGGCCGGCAGGCGCCGGCACCGGCCAACAGCGCGATGGCCGACGCGCTGCGCCGCGCGGGCCTGCTGGACCCGAAGAAGCGCTGACGGGCGGGGCCGGGCCGGGCGGAACCAGCCGCCCGGCCCGGACGCCGGAAGGGGACGCGCCGGCCTAGCGTTCCGTCACCTTGCCGTCGGCGACCTCCAGGCGGCGGGTCACCCGCACCGCGTCCAGCATGCGGCGGTCGTGCGTCACCAGCAGCAGGGTGCCCGGGTAGCCGTCGAGTGCCGACTCCAGCTGCTCGATCGCCGGCAGGTCGAGGTGGTTCGTCGGCTCGTCGAGGACGAGGAGGTTGACGCCCCGGCCCTGGAGCAGGGCGAGCGCGGCGCGGGTGCGTTCGCCCGGGGAGAGGGTCGCGGCCGGGCGCAGCACGTGCGCGGACTTCAGACCGAACTTGGCCAGGAGGGTGCGGACCTCCCCCGGTTCGGTGTCGGGTACGGCGGCGCAGAACGCCTCCAGCAGGGTCTCGGGGCCGTGGAACAGCCCCCGGGCCTGGTCGACCTCGCCGACCAGGACCCCGGGGCCGAGGGCCGCGTGCCCGGAGTCGAGCGGGACGCGGCCCAGCAGCGCGCCGAGCAGCGTGGACTTCCCGGATCCGTTGGCCCCCGTCACGGCGATCCGGTCCGCCCAGTCGATCTGCAACGAGACCGGGCCGAAGGTGAAGTCGCCGCGCCGGACCTCGGCGTCCCGCAGCGTCGCCACGACCGCGCCCGAGCGGGGCGCGGACGCGATCTCCATCCGCAGCTCCCACTCCTTGCGCGGCTCCTCCACCACGTCCAGGCGCTCGATCATGCGCTGGGTCTGCCGGGCCTTGGCCGCCTGCTTCTCGCTGGCCTCGCTGCGGAACTTGCGGCCGATCTTGTCGTTGTCGCCGCCGGCCTTGCGGCGGGCGTTCTTCACGCCCTTGTCCATCCAGGCGCGCTGCATCTGGGCACGGTCCTGCAGCGCCGCCTTCTTGTCGGCGTACTCCTCGTACTCCTCGCGGGCGTGCCGGCGGGCCACCTCGCGCTCCTCCAGGTATCCGGCGTAACCGCCGCCGTAGAGGTTGATCCGCCCCTGGGCGAGGTCGAGTTCGAGCACCTTGGTGACCGTGCGGGTGAGGAACTCGCGGTCGTGGCTGACGACGACCGTGCCCGCGCGCAGTCCGGTGACGAACCGCTCCAGACGTTCCAGGCCGTCGAGGTCCAGGTCGTTGGTGGGCTCGTCCAGGAGGAAGACGTCGTAGCGGGACAGCAGCAGGGAGGCGAGGCCGGCGCGGGCCGCCTGGCCGCCGGAGAGGGCGGTCATCGGCTGGTCCAGGTCCACCGCCAGGCCGAGGGAGTCGGCGACCTCCTCCGCGCGCTCCTCCAGGTCGGCGCCGCCGAGGCCGAGCCAGCGCTCCAGGGCGGCGGCGTAGGCGTCGTCGGCGCCGGGAGCGCCGTCGACCAGCCCCTGGGTGGCCTCGTCCATCACCCGCTGGGCCTCGGCGACCCCGGTGCGCCGGGCCAGGAACTCCCGGACGGTCTCCCCCGGCCGGCGTTCCGGTTCCTGCGGCAGGTGGCCGACGGTCGCGGCCGGCGGGGACAGCCGCAGTTCGCCCTGCTCGGGCGGGATGAGTCCGGCGAGCATCCGCAGCAGGGTCGACTTCCCCGCGCCGTTGGCACCGACCAGCCCGATCACGTCGCCGGGCGCGACGACCAGGTCGAGCCCGGCGAACAGGGAGCGGTCGCCATGTCCGGCGGCGAGGTTCTTGGCAACGAGGGTGGCAGTCATCAGGACGCCGATCCTAGTGGCGGCACGCGCGCGTCTCCGCCACGTCCTGCGCCGGTCACCGGCGGCTTGCGTCCCGGGCCGACGCGGCCGGCCGCACAGGATCTATCGTCCTGGCGTGGACAGTGAGCCGAGTGACGAAGTGATCGTGGTCGGGAGCGGGATCGCCGGGCTGACGACGGCCGTGCTGCTGGCCGAGTCCGGCCGGCGGGTGCGGGTGTGGTCGCGGGAGCCGGCCGAGCGGACGACCTCGGCGGTCGCCGGCGGCCTGTGGTGGCCGTACCGCATCGAACCGGAGCCGCTGGTGGGCGCGTGGGCGTTGGAGTCCCTGGCGGTGTACGAGGAGCTGGCGGACCGGCCGCGGGAGACGGGGGTGCGGCTGGTCGACGGGGTGCACCAGGGGGCCCGGCTGGACGAGCTGGGCACGTGGGCGGGCCGGGTGCCGGGGCTGCGGGCGGTGGCCGGAGGGCTGGCGGCGCGGCTGCCGGTGATCGACATGCCGGTGCATCTCGCCTGGCTGCGGCAGCGCCTGGAGAAGGCGGGGGGCACGGTGGAGGTCCGCGAGGTGACCGGCCTGGCCTGCGTGCCCGCCCCGGTGGTGATCAACTGCACGGGCCTCGGGGCCCGCTCCCTGGTGCCGGACCCGGCGGTGCGGCCGGTGCGCGGGCAGCTGGTCGTGGTGGAGAACCCGGGCGTCAGCGGCTGGTTCACCTCCGTCGACCACGTCTCGGCCGCGTCCACCTACTTCATCCCGCAGCCGGGCGGGCTGCTCCTGGGCGGCACGGCCGAGGAGGACGACTGGTCCCTGGAGCCGGACCCGGCCACGGCCGAGGCGATCGTCGCCCGCTGCGCGGCCGTCCGGCCGGAGATCGCCGGCGCGCGCGTCCTCGCGCACCGGGTGGGACTGCGGCCGGCCCGGGAGGCGGTACGGCTGGAGCGCCGGCTCCTCCCGGACGGCCGCGTCCTGGTGCACGACTACGGCCACGGCGGCGCGGGCGTCACGGTGGCGTGGGGCTGCGCGAGGGAGGCGGCCGCCCTGGCCTTCCCGCCCCCCTGAACCGCCGCCCGGTCACCCGCAGCCGGACCCAGCGGCCAGGCCGCCCCGGACCGGTGCCGCGGTGGGCCCCGGAGGGCCCCAGAGGCGCAACCGTCAGCCCACCGGAACGTGCCGCACCGTACGCGGTGCCCCCACACCGTCCAGCACCCTCGGCGCCGGCGCCCCGGCGCTGCCTGACGCGGCCCGGGCGAACGCTCCCGCGCCACCCACCACCGGCACCCTCACCGTCGTACGGGACAGGTCCACGGTGAGCGTCGGCCGGCTGGACGGAGGGTCGATGAGGTCCTTGTCCGTACCGGCGATGATCAGCGCCAGCCGGTGCCCCGCGGGGACGACGTGGTCGGTGGCCGCGAGGTCCAGGGTGATGGTGTACGCCCTGCCCGGCGTGAGCGGGACGCCCGGGGCCGGCCAGGCGTAGTGGCCGAGGTCGGCCCAGCCCCGGCTGACCACGGTGTGGTCGACGGCGGCCGTCTTCGCCGCGGTCTCCCTGAAGCAGGCGCTGTCCCCGGCCGTGCTCCCGCCCCAGCAGCTGCGCTCGGTGCGGGTGGTGATGCCCTCGGCGGGGTCGGCGTAGTCGCGGATGGTGTCCGGGCCGACGTCGACCAGCACGGCGGACAGATGGGCGGAGCCGGCCGTCGGGGTCGCGGTGACCGTGACGGTGGAGGAGCCGGACAGGCGCAGGTCCCGGGTGAGGGGCGCCGTGAGGAAGCCGGCCTTCTCCGGTGTGGCCGTGGTGAGGTGCGCGGCCCAGTCGGTCTCGCTCAGCGCCGGGTCGTCCGTGAAGCTCTCGGTGCCGGTGCCCCGGTGCCGGCCGAGGGTGCCGACGCCGGCCCGGCTGCCGGCGGCCGGGTGCAGGACGGTGGCGCGGGTGCCGCGCGGGGGCCAGGCGGCGGAGGTGACCCACTGGTCGGGGTGGCGTTCGATGTCGGCCGTCGGCTCGCGGTCGACGCCGTTGTCGTAACCGAGGAGTTCGTGGTCGAACCAGCGGTGCAGGGTGTCGACCCAGGCGCCGCGCCGGTAGTCGAAGGGGTCGACGTGCCCGGTCTGGGAGAGCCAGATCTTGCGCCGCACGCCGTTCCGGGCGAGGGCGTCCCACCACGGGCCGACGTGCTGGGTGCGGACGTTGAGGTCCTGCATGCCGTGCACCAGGAACACGCTGGCGCGCACCTTCGCCGCGTCCTTGACGTAGTCCCGCCCGGTCCACAGCGGGGTCCAGTCGCCGCTGCGCGGGCTGCCGTCGGCGAGCTTCTTGAGCACGGCGGCGCAGTGGGCCTGCGCGTCGTCGCTCAGGACGTAGCCGGCCAGGTCGTCGGGGCCGCCGTCGTAGAGCGGGGCGCCCTGCGCGAAGTAGTAGTCGTACCAGGAGGAGATCGCGCTGATCGGGACGATCGTCCTCAGGCCCTTGACGCCGGTGGCGGCGACGCCGTTGGCGATGGTGCCGTCCCAGCTCTTGCCGATCATGCCGGTCCGGCCGTTGGTCCAGCCGGCCGTCACGCGGGTGCCGCCGGTGCGGCTGGTGTAGGCCCGGGCGCGGCCGTTGAGCCAGTCGACCACGGCCTTCGCGGAGAGGATGTCGGACCGGCCGCCGACGTCGACGCAGCCGTCGGAGCGGTTGGTGCCGGCGAGGTCGACGCCGACGAAGGCGTAGCCGCGGGGCACGAAGTAGTTGTCGTAGAACAGCGGCATCTGGACGACGTGCCCCTGGGCGTCGTACGTCTTGCGCTGGCTCTCGTTGCCGCGTCCGCAGCAGGAGTAGTAGGGGCTGGCGTCCATGATGACGGGCACCTTGCGGCCCTCGCGGGCGGGTTCGGCGGGCCGGACGATGTCGGCGGCGACGCGGTCGGTGTGTCCGTCGCCGTCCTCGTCGAGGCCGGTGTCCACCCACACGGACTCGCGCACGGCGTCGGCGTAGGAGTAGACGGGTCTGCTCTCCCGGGGCGCGGCGGCCCCGGCGGCGGCGACCGGGGTGAGGAAGGCGGCCGTCAGGGCGGTGACGGCGGCGGTGACGAGCGTTCTCCGGATCGTGGAGCGCGTGCGTTTCGGCATGCGCGGACGGTACTGCGGTCAACGCCCGTACAGAAGAAGGCTTTCCGGTGCGCGTGACGGCCGAATGGCGATCGTGTGACAGTAGGGGCCATGGACAGGCCAGTGGCCACAGGGACTGAATAGGCTCCGGACAGATCTCCGAACGGACGCACCGTCCCTACGACTTGGAGCTGACGTGCACCGCAGAATCATCGCACCGGGCGTGCTCGCGGCGGCCTCCCTCCTGCTGGCGATCCCGGCATCGGCCGCGAGTTACTCCCCCGGCGCACCGGGCATCGGCGACCCCTACTACCCGTACTACGGCAACGGCGGCTACGACGTCTCGCACTACGACCTGAGGCTGCAGTACCAGCCGAAGACGGACGAGTTGCAGGGCACGGCGACGATCCTGGCGAAGACCACCCAGGACCTGTCCAGTTTCGACCTGGACTTCCTGCTGGACGTGAGCGAGGTGCGGGTCAACGGCGCCAAGGCGTCCTTCGCGACGTCCGGCCAGCACGAGCTGGTCGTCACCCCGAGGACCCCGCTGGCCAAGGGCGCCGCGATCACGGTGGTGGTCCGCTACAGCGGGGTGCCGTCGACGAAGAGCGCCTACGGCTTCTCCACCTGGCACCGCACGCCGGACGGCGCGGTGGCCGCCGACGAGCCCGAGGCCGCGTGGTGGTGGTTCCCGAGCAACGACCATCCGAGCGACAAGGCCACCTACGACGTGTCGGTGGCGGTGCCGGACGGCACCCAGGCCATCTCCAACGGCACGCTCCAGTCGACCAGTTCGAAGCTGGGCTGGACCCGCTACAACTGGCGGCAGAACAAGCCGCAGGCGACCTATCTGGCCACGCTCGCGCTCGGCAGGTTCGACATCACCACCAGCACCTCCGACGGCGGGGTGCCCGTCGTCAACGCCTACAGCAAGGACCTCGGCGACAACGACGGGGCCGCCCGGGCCAGCGTGGAGCGCACCGGTGAGATCGTGGACTGGCTGAGCGGCTACTTCGGGCCGTATCCGTTCGCCTCGGCCGGCGGCTACGTGCCGAACACCACCACCGGCTACGCGCTGGAGACGCAGACCCGCGTCTACTACAGCCCGCGTCAGTTCGCGAACGGCTCCAACACCTCGGTGGTCGTGCACGAGCTGGCCCACCAGTGGTACGGCGACGACGTGTCGGTCAAGGGCTGGAAGGACATCTGGATCAACGAGGGCTTCGCCCGGTACGCGCAGTGGCTGTGGTCCGAGCACGAGGGCGAGGGCACCACGCAGGAACTCGCCGACTACGTGTACGCCTCGCACCCGGCCGACGACGCCTTCTGGACGGTGAAGCCCGGCGACCCGGGCCCGGACGAGCAGTTCGGCGCCGCCGTGTACGACCGCGGAGCCGTCGCCATCCAGGCGCTGCGCAACGAGATCGGTGACGACGCGTTCTTCGCGATCCTGAAGGGCTGGCCGAAGGAGCACGCCTACGGCAACGCCTCGGTCGCCGACTTCGAGAAGTACGCCGAGCGGGTGTCCGGCAAGCCGCTGGCCGCGCTGTTCGACACCTGGCTGTTCCAGCCGGAGAAGCCGGCGTCGCCGGCGGTCCGGGGCCTGGCGAAGTCGGGTACGGCGGTGGAGCGGCCGAAGTCCTGGAAGAAGATCGAGGCGACGAACGCCGTCCACGGGCACTGACCCGGGCCCGGCACTCCGGCGTCCCCGGCGCCTCAGCGGCTCGGTTCCGACGCCCGGCGCAGCAGCTCGTCCCGGCCTATCGCGTCCGCGCGGGTGGCCGGGACGGTGCACGCGTAGGCGCCCGCGACCGCGCCGTACCGGGCGCACCGCTCGGGCGGCTCGCCGCTGAGCCGGCCGTAGAGGAACGCGGCGGCGAAGGCGTCGCCCGCGCCGTTGGAGTCCACGACGGGCGCGGGCGGGGTCGCCGCCGGTACCCGGGTCAGCTCGCCGTCGGCCAGCAGGAGGGCGCCCTCGGCCCCGGCGGTGGCGACGACGGTCCCGGCCCGCCCGCGCTCGGCGATGCGCCGCATGGTCCGCTCGGGGTCGGTCAGGGCGGCGGCCGACAGGAAGACGACGTCGGCCGTGACCGCGAACGGCTCGTGGTACGCGTTCTCGCCGTCCCAGTCGTGCAGGTCGGTGGAGAGCGGCACACCCGTCTCCCGCAGGACCGGCAGGGCGTGCGCGCAGGGCTGGGTGATGGTCACGTGCACATGCCGGCTCGCGGCGGCCAGCGCGCGCAGGCGGGCCTCGGGGAAGCGGTCGTCCGGGTGGGCACGGCTGGTGTCGTACAGGGACAGCCGGCGGCCGTCCGGGCCGACGAGATTGACCGCGCGCTTGGTGCCGGCCGGCTGGGGCAGTGCGGTGAGGGCGATGCCGTGCTCGCGGTGCAGGGCGCGCACGAGGCCGCCCTCGGGGTCGTCGCCGAGCAGGTCGAGGTGGTGGGTGCGCAGCCCCAGCGCGGCCAGTCCGAGCGCGACGAAGTCGCCGGTCTGGCCGGCGCGGGTGCGGATCCCCGAGTCGATCATGTAGCTGTCGGCGTACGGCAGGGGCAGCTCGGGGACCGGGATCACCGTGTCCACACCGGCCCCGCCCAGCACCAGCACGTCGGTCGTGTCCGTTCGCCCGGTCATCCCGCGCCCTCCCCCTCCGCGCCTCCCGGCGGCACGGGCGGCGTCCTGCCGGAGCCGAGTGATCTCCGGTGTGACGCCACCGTACGCGATGCCTCCGACAGGGGCGCCGGACCGCTAGCGCGGCGGCTCGGCCGGCTGCTGGCCGCTGTGGTGCGCCACCCGGCGGCGGACGCCGAACCAGCCGGCGACCAGCATCACGGCGATCACCGGGATGAGCAGCAGGGTCTTGCGGCCGACCTCGGCGTCGTTCCCCATCATGCCGAGGCAGACCAGCAGGAACACCACGGTGGCGATCTCCGTGACCGGGCTGAACTTCAGCTGGAAGTGCGGCCGGGTCACCAGGCCCGCGCGGGCACGGCGGACGAAGACCAGGTGGCAGACCATGATGATCACCCAGGTGCTGATGATGCCGAGCGAGGCGACGTTCAGCACGATCTCGAAGGCCTGGCTGGGGACCAGGTAGTTCAGGCCGACGCCGAGGACACAGACCGCGCAGGTCAGCAGGATGCCGCCGTAGGGCACCTGGCTGCGGTTCATGCGGGCGGTGAACTTCGGCGCCGAGCCGGCCGTGGCCATGGAGCGCAGGATGCGGCCGGTGGAGTACAGGCCGGAGTTCAGCGAGGACATGGCGGCGGTCAGCACCACCAGGTTCATCACGTCACCGGCCGCCGGCACGCCGATCTTGGACAGCACGGTCACGAACGGGCTCTCGTCGGCCGAGTACACCGAGCCGGGCAGCAGCAGGGCCAGGAGCACGACCGAGCCGACGTAGAACAGGCCCACGCGCCACATGATCGAGTTCACCGCGCGCGGGACGACCTTCTCCGGCTCGGCGGTCTCGCCGGCGGCCACGCCGACCAGCTCCAGGGCGGCGTACGCGAAGATCACGCCCTGCATCACCAGGACGACCGGCATCAGGCCGTGCGGGAAGACACCGCCGTTGCCGGTGATGACATCGAGGCCCGGCTTGCTGCCGCCGACGTCGTGCTGGGTCGCCAGCAGGAAGATGCCGATCAGCATGAAACTCACGAGGGTGGCGACCTTGATGATCGCGAACCAGAACTCCATCTCGCCGAAGATCTTCACCGAGATCAGGTTCACGGCGAGGACGACCGCGAGGGCGATCAGCGCCAGCACCCACTGCGGGATGGACGTGAACATGCTCCAGTAGTGCGTGTAGAGCGCGATCGCGGTGATGTCGGCGATGCCGGTGGTCGACCAGTTCAGGAAGTACATCCAGCCGGCGACGTAGGCGCCCTTCTCGCCGAGGAACTCGCGCGCGTACGACACGAAGGAGCCGGAGGACGGCCGGTACAGGACCAGCTCGCCCAGCGCCCGGACGACGAAGAAGGCGAAGACACCGCAGACCAGGTAGGCCAGGGCGAGCGCCGGGCCCGCGTTGTGCAGGCGTCCGCCGGCCCCCAGGAAGAGGCCGGTGCCGATGGCGCCGCCGATGGCGATCATGTTGACGTGGCGGGCCTTGAGGTCCTTGCTGTAACCGGCGTCGCCCGCGTCCGCGGGCGTCGGGGCCACCTCGGGGTGGGGGGTGGCCTGTGCCGGTTCCACGGCTTCCTTGCTCACGGGTGGTTCCACTTCCTGGTGCGCCCGGACCTCGTGGGCCCGGGGTTCGTGCGGGTCTCGGCCCGCACCACCCTCGTGTCGTCGCGGTACAGACCAAGGCAGCAGCTTCCCAGGGAGCGGGTCCGGCATGCGATGGCCCAGGTCACAGAGCGGTTCTTCTCACACGGTCCACACGGCACCGCCCCGGGTTCCACACCCTTGGTGAGACAGCGATACTGCTGCGCATGACGACCGACGGCGGCGAGCCCACCCTGACGATCGACGAGCTGGCCGCGCGGGCGGGCGTCACGGTGCGCACGGTCCGCTTCTACGGCACCAGGGGACTGCTGCCGCCGCCGGTGATCGGCCCGCGCCGGGTGGGCCGCTACGGCCGGGAGCACCTGGCCCGGCTGGAGCTGATCGAGGAGATGCAGCACCAGGGCATGACCCTCGCGGCGATCGAACGGCATCTGCGGCAGCTGCCGGCCGACCTCGGCCCGCACGATCTGGCGATCCACCGGGCGGTGGTCGCCTCCTGGGCGCCGGACACCGTCGAGACCGTCTCCCGCGCGGAGCTGGAGCGGCGGGCGGGGCGCCGGCTGGCCGAGCAGGACGTGGAGCGGCTGGCCGCGATGAGCGTGGTGACGCGGGAGGGGGACTCCTTCCGCGTGGACTGCGGTCTGCTGCGGCTCGCGGCGCGGCTCCTCGACGTACCGCTGTCGCAGGAGACCATCCTGGCCGCCCGGACCGTCCTGACCGGTCACGCGCGCGCGGCGGCGCACGAGCTGTCGGACCTGCTGCGGGACGCCGTCGCCGAGCGCGACACGCGGGACGTGAAGTCGCTGTCGGCGCATATGCACCCGCTCGTGGTGCAGGCGCTGCTCACCACCTTCCAGCGGTCGCTGAAGGAGGAGCTGCGCCAGTGGCTGGACGCGGCGGCGGACCCGGAGACCCCGCCCGGGGGCACGGCGGCCCCGGGGGCGGGGTCCCGGAGCACGCCGTCCGGCTGAGGCGCGTCAGCGGGCGTCGGTGAACGTCTCCCCGTTCCCGGCCTTGGTCACGAGCAGCGCGGGCGGGGCGAACCGCTCGCCGTACCGCTCGGCCAGCTCGCGCGCGCGGGCGACGAATCCGGGCAGGCCCCCTTCGTAACCGTTGATGTACTGGAGCACACCGCCGGTCCAGCCGGGGAAGCCGATGCCGAGGACCGAGCCGATGTTGGCGTCGGCGACGGAGGTCAGGACGCCCTCTTCGAGGAGGCGTACGGTGTCGAGCGCCTCGGCGAAGAGCATGCGCTCCTGCATGTCCCGGAACGGGATCTCGTACCCGGGCCTGGTGAAGTGCTCGCGCAGGCCCGGCCAGAGCCCCGCCCGCTTGCCGTCCTCGGTGTAGTCGTAGAAGCCGGCGCCGCCGCTGCGGCCGGTGCGGCCGAACTCGTCGACCATGCGGTCGACGACCGCCTCCGCCGGGTGCGCCGTCCAGGTGCCGCCGGCCTCCTCCACGGCCCGCTTCGTCTCGCTGCGGATCTTGCGCGGGAGGGTGAGGGTCAGCTCGTCCATGAGGGACAGCACCTTGGCCGGGTAGCCGGCCTGGGCGGCGGCCTGCTCCACGGAGGCGGGCTCGACGCCCTCGCCGACCATGGCGACGCCCTCGTTGATGAAGTGGCCGATCACCCGGGAGGTGAAGAAGCCCCGGGAGTCGTTCACGACGATCGGCGTCTTGTTGATCTGCCGGACCAGGTCGAAGGCGCGCGCGAGGGCCTCCTCGCCGGTGCGCTCGCCCTTGATGATCTCGACCAGCGGCATCTTGTCGACCGGCGAGAAGAAGTGCAGTCCGATGAAGTCGGCCTGGCGCTGCACGCCCTCGGCGAGGGTGGTGATGGGCAGCGTGGAGGTGTTGGAGCACAGCAGCGCGTCGGGGGCGACGACGGCCTCGATCTCCTGGAACACCTTGTGCTTGAGGGCGGTGTCCTCGAACACGGCCTCGATGACCGCGTCACAGCCGGCGAGGTCGGCCGCCTCGGCGGTGGGCGTGATCCGGGCGAGCAGCGCGTCCGCCTTCTCCTGGCTGGTACGGCCCCGGGCGACGGCCTTGGCGCACAGCTTCTCGGAGTAGCCCCTGCCCTTGACGGCCGCTTCCAGGGAGACGTCCTTGAGGACGACGTCGATGCCCGCGCGGGCGCACGCGTAGGCGATGCCGGCGCCCATCATGCCGGCGCCGAGGACGGCCACCTTGCGGACCTGGCGGGGCTCGACGCCCTGGGGGCGGTTGGCGCCGGAGTTGACCGCCTGGAGGTCGAAGAAGAAGGCCTGGATCATGTTCTTCGAGGTCTGCCCGGCGGCCAGTTCCACGAAGTAGCGGGCCTCGATGACCTGGGCGGTCTCGAAGTCGACCTGGGAGCCCTCGACGGCGGCGGCGAGGATGTTGCGCGGCGCCGGGTAGGGGGCGCCGCCCGTCTGCTTGCGCAGGCTGGCCGGGAAGGCGGGCAGGTTGGCGGCGAACTTCGGGTTGGCCGGGGTGCCGCCGGGGATCCGGTACCCCGGCTTGTCCCAGGGCTGCTGGGACTCGGGGTGCGCGTCGATGAACGCCCGGGCCTTGGCGAGCAGTTCCTCGGGGGTGGCGGCGACCTCGTGGACGAGGCCGTTCTCCTGGGCGCGCCGCGCGTTGTACTGCTGTCCCTGGAGGAGCACCTTCAGCAGGGCGTCCGTGATGCCGAGCAGCCGCACGGTGCGCACGACCCCGCCGCCGCCGGGGAGCAGGCCGAGGGTGACCTCGGGACAGCCGATCCTGGTGCCGGGGGCGTCGAGGGCCACCCGGTGGTGGCAGGCGAGGGCCAGTTCGTATCCGCCGCCGAGGGCGGCGCCGTTGATGGCGGCGACGACCGGCTTGCCGAGGGTCTCGATGCGGCGCAGGTTCCGCTTGATGGCGAGGCCGCCGTCGAACAGTTCCCGGGCGGTCTCGGGCGTGACCCGGATGAGGTCGCGCAGGTCGCCGCCCGCGAAGAAGGTCTTCTTCGCGGAGGTGAGGATGATGCCGCGGATGTTCTCGCGCTCCGCCTCCAGGCGGTCGGCGATCACGGCGAGGGAGTCGCGGAACGCCTGGTTCATGGTGTTCGCGGACTGGTTGGGGTCGTCCAGGACGAGGGTGACGACACCGGTGTCGTCCTGCTCCCAGCGGATGGTGGTGCTCTCGGTCATGACAGTCGTCTCCGTAGCAGTCTTCGGGGCGCTTGGTTCCGCGGGGAGTTTCAGAGGCGCTCGACGATGGTGGCGATGCCCATGCCGCCGCCGACGCAGAGGGTGGCGAGGCCGTAGCGCTTGTCCTGGCGCTCCAGTTCGTCGATGAGCGAGCCCAGGATCATGGCGCCGGTGGCGCCGAGCGGGTGGCCGAGGGCGATGGCTCCGCCGTTGACGTTGACCTTGTCCAGGGACAGGCCCATGTCCTTCACGAAGCGCAGCACGACGGCGGCGAACGCCTCGTTGATCTCGACCAGGTCGATGTCGTCGATGGTGAGGCCGGCCTTCGCCAGGGCCTTGCGGGTGGCGGGGGCGGGGCCGGTGAGCATGATGGTCGGCTCGGAGCCGGAGACGGCGGCGGCGACGATCCGCGCGCGGGGGGTGAGGCCGTGGCGCTCGCCGGCCTCGCGGGAGCCGATCGCGACGAGCGAGGCGCCGTCCACGATGCCGGAGGAGTTGCCGGCGTGGTGGACGTGGTCGATCTTCTCCACCCAGTGGTACTTCTGCAGGGCGACGGCGTCGAAGCCGCCCAGGTCGCCGATGTCCGCGAAGGACGGCTTCAGCTTGGCGAGCGAGTCGGCGGTGGTGCCGGGGCGCAGGTGCTCGTCGTGGTCGAGGACGACCAGGCCGTTGCGGTCCCTGACGGGGACCACCGACCTGTCGAAGCGGCCCTCCTTCCAGGCGGTGGCGGCGCGTTCCTGGGACAGGGCCGCGTACTCGTCGACGTCCCGGCGGGAGAAGCCCTCGATGGTGGCGATGAGGTCGGCGCCGATGCCCTGCGGCACGAAGTTGACGGCGAGGTTGGTCATCGGATCGTTGAACCAGGCGCCGCCGTCCGAGGCCATCGGGACCCGGGACATGGACTCGACGCCGCCCGCGAGGACCAGGTCCTCCCAGCCCGCGCGGACCTTCGCGGCGGCCAGGTTGACGGCCTCCAGACCGGAGGCACAGAAGCGGTTCTCCTGCACGCCCGCGACCGTGTCGGGCAGTCCGGCGGCGAGGGCGGCGATCCGGGCGATGTCCGAGCCCTGGTCGCCGACGGGGCCGACGACGCCGAGCACGATGTCGTCGATCGCGGCCGGGTCCAGGCCGGGGAAGCGGGCGCGGATCTCGTGGATGAGGCCGACGACCAGGTCGATGGGCTTCGTGCCGTGCAGGGCGCCGTTCGCCTTGCCGCGGCCGCGCGGGGTGCGGATCGCGTCGTACACGTACGCTTCGGTGCTCACTGGTGTGCCTTTCGGGAGGGTGGGCCGAGCGGGGTGGGCGGGGCTGGCCGGCGTCGGTGACCAGGGTCGTCGGGGCCGGCCGTGGGAGCCGGTCGTCAGACCCGGCCGCCGGGGTCGTCGGGGGCGTCGGTCGGGGGTGCCGGTATGCCCCAGTCCCGGGCGACCGCGGCGGTGTCCGCGCCGGGCCGGGCGGGGCCGGTGCGGACGGCGGTGGGGGTCGCGGAGAAGCGGGGGGCGGGGGCGGGCTGGGTGATGCCGCCGTGGTCGGTGAAGGTGCCGCGGGCGCGCAGGTGCGGGTGGGCCGGGGCCTCGCGCAGACTCAGCACCGGCGCCACACAGGCGTCGGAGTCCGCGAAGACGGCCGTCCACTCCGCCCGGGTGCGGGACGTGAAGGCGGCGGCGATCCGTTCGCGCAGCTCGCCCCAGCGGGTCCAGTCCTCGTGGGCGTGCGCCAGGTCCTCCAGGCCGAGCAGGCGCAGGAACTCGGCGTAGAACCTGCCCTCCAGGGCGCCCACCGCCATGTACCCGCCGTCGGCGGTCTCGTAGGTGCCGTAGTAGGGGCAGCCGCCGTCCAGGAGGTTGGCGGCGCGGCGGTCCTGCCAGCCGCCGGCGGCGAGCATGCCGTGGATCATCGCCGACAGGTGGGCCGTGCCGTCCACGATGGCCGCGTCGACCACCTGGCCGGTGCCGGTCGCGCGCGCGTGGTGCAAGGCGGCGAGGACGCCGACGACCAGGTAGAGGGAGCCTCCCGCGTAGTCCCCGAGGAGGTTGGCGGGCACCGCCGGGGGTTCGTCCGGGCGGCCGATCATGCCGAGGGTGCCGGTGAGCGCGATGTAGGCGATGTCGTGGCCGGCGCGCTGGGCGAGCGGGCCGTCCTGGCCCCAGCCGGTCATGCGGCCGTACACCAGGCGGGGGTTGCGGGCGTGGCAGTCCTCGGGGCCGACGCCGAGGCGTTCGGCGACGCCGGGGCGGTAGCCCTCGATGAGGACGTCGGCCCGCTGGGCGAGGTCCAGGACGCGCGCGGGGCCGTCCGGTGCCTTCAGGTCGACCACGGTCGAGCGCTTGTTGCGGTTGGTGACGTCGAACGCCGGGTCGATGGCGAGGCCCGGGCCGCCGGGACGGTCCACCCGGACCACGTCGGCGCCCAGGTCGGCCAGCAGCATGGCGGCGAACGGGCCCGGCCCGATGCCGGCCAGTTCGACGACGCGCACGCCGGACAGCGGGCCGTCGCCCGGCCTCGGCGTCCCTGCCGTTGTCATCCGTGCAGCCCCCAGGCGTGTGTGACACAAATGATGTAACACCGGTGATGCTAGGAACGCGTTCCACCGGACACAAGACCTGAACGAGCAAGCGCTTAGCCAAGTGCCCGACCGGCCGACGATCACCCGGGAGAGTGAACGGCGCCCCGCCGGGGCCCCGCGGCGACGGGCGCCGCGGACCGTCACGTGCTCCGCGCGCCCGGCTCCCGCACCCGGGGCCGGGGCGGTTTCTCCCGCTTCTTCACGGCATTCCTGGCTATGGCCACCGCTGCCTCCGGGCTGGTCGTCGGGCTCCGCACTCCTCACGCTAGCCTCGGCCACCGACAGCGGCGCGGGCTGCGCGACGGGCCGCACGGACCAAGGGGTGTCATGAGCAGGATAAGCAGGGCGGACCGGCCGTACGACCTCGTGCTCTTCGGGGCCACGGGCTTCGTCGGCGCGCTCACGGCCCACTACCTCGCCGCGCACGCGCCGGGGGACCTGCGCTGGGCGGTCGCCGGGCGCGACGAGGGGCGGCTGGAGCGGCTGCGCGAGGAGCTGCCCGGTGGCGCGGACGTCGGTGTGCTGCGGGCCGACGTGGCCGAACCGGCCACCCTGCGCGCCCTCGCCGGGCACGCGCGCGTGGTCGCCACGACCGTCGGGCCGTACGTCCTGCACGGCGAGACGCTCGTCGCCGCCTGCGCCGACACCGGCACCGACTACCTGGACCTCACCGGCGAGCCCGAGTTCGTGGACCTGGTGTACGTCCGGCACGACGCACGCGCGCGGGAGACGGGCGCGCGCCTGGTGCACGCCTGCGGTTTCGACTCCGTGCCGCACGACCTGGGCGCGTACTTCACGGTCCGGCAGCTTCCCGAGGGCGTGCCGCTGACCGTGGACGGCTATGTGACCGCCGACGCGGCCTTCTCCGGCGGCACCCTCGCCTCGGCGCTGAACCAGATGGCCCGCGGCCGGCGGATGCTGGCCGCCGCGCGGGAACGGGCCCGGCACGAGCCGCGGCTGCCGGGCCGCCGGGTGACGGCGCCGGCGGGCGCGCCGGGGTACGCGGCGCAGGTCGGCGCGTGGGTGCTGCCGCTGCCCACCATCGACCCGCAGATCGTGCGCCGTTCGGCCCGGGCGCTGGAGCGGTACGGGCCGGACTTCCGCTACCGGCACTACGCGGCGGTGCGGCGCCTGCCGGTCGCCCTCGGCGGGATCGCGGCCGTCGGCGCGATGGCGGCCGCCGCCCAGCTGCCGCCCGCCCGGCGCTGGCTGTCGGACCGGCTCAAGCCGGGTGACGGACCGAGCGCCGAGAAGCGGGCGAAGAGCTGGTTCTCGGTGCGGTTCGTCGGCGAGGGCGGCGGCCGGCGCGTGTTCACCGAGGTCGCGGGCGGCGACCCCGGGTACGACGAGACGGCGAAGATGTTCGCCGAGGCGGCCCTGTGCCTGGCGTTCGACGACCTGCCGGCGACGGCGGGCCAGGTCACCACGGCCCAGGCGATGGGCGACGCCCTGACCGAGCGGCTGCGGGCGGCGGGGATCACCTTCCGGGTGGCGGCGGAACGCTAGCGGCGGGCCACTCGTCACCGCCGCCGCCTTGAGCCGGGGCGACGGGCGGGCGTGCCGGGGCCAGGACAAGAAGGCCCGACGGTCGTGGAGTTGGTGCGCGGCGCGCAGTGTCAGGAGGCCGGTGCCCGGCGCGTCGCCGAGCCCGGCCCCGGCCGCCGGTCAGCCCTGCGCCGCCTCGCGCAGCGCGCTCCGGCACAGGGCGTCCGCCCGGCGGGTGGTCTCCGGCAGCCGGTACCGCGGGGTCAGCGCCAGGGTGTGCGCCACGGCGTTGTCGAGGCCGACCCGGTGGCCGACCGAGACGAACACCGGCTTGACGCCGTCGCGGGTGCGCAGGGCGCGTCCGACCTCCTCGGTCCCGGCGAGCAGCGGTGCCCAGCCGCCCCGGCCCGGCTCCGGGTCGTCGTACGCGAAGGTGAACGGGTTCTTGGCGACCCCGACGGTCGGCAGGTCCGTGAGCACGCCCAGGTGGCTCGCCAGGCCGAAGCGGCGCGGGTGGGCCAGCCCGTAGCCGTCGCAGACGACCAGCCCCGGCGGGCACGGCAGCCGGTCCAGGGCGGCGCGGACGGTGGGGAGCTCACGGAAGGCGAGGAGGCCGGGCACGTAGGGGAAGGAGACCCGGCCGACGGCCGTCGCCTCCGCCACGACCTCCAGCGTGGCGGCGTCCAGCACGACGGCCGCCGCCGCGACCAGGTCCAGGCCGTCGTCGTAGGCGACGTCGACCCCCGTGACGCGGCCCGTCCCGGGCGGCGGTCCGGGCTCGTCCAGCACCACCCGCCCGCGCAGCTCGTCCTGTACGGCGCGGGCCTCGTCCTCGGTCGCGGGCCAGCCCGCGGGTACGCCAACGATCGTCATGCCGGGTGACTGTACGGTCCCGCCGCGGGCCGCCGGACGGACGGGGTAGGCTCGCGATCATGTTCGTCCTGGAGCTGACCTACACCGCGCCGCTCGAAGCCGTGGACGCCGTTCTGCCGGACCATGTGGCCTGGCTGGAGGAGCAGTACGACAAGGGCCACTTCCTGGCCTCGGGACGCAAGAACCCCCGCGACGGCGGGGTGATCCTGGCCGTCGCGGGGGACCGTGCCCGCATCGACGAGATCATCGCGGGCGACCCGTTCACCGTCGCCGGTGTGTGCGCCTACCGCGTCACGGAGTTCATCGCCACGAAGACGGCCCCGGAGCTGGCGCGCCACCGGCAGACACTGGGCTGACGCCGGCCCGCCGCGCTCCTCGGGCGCCGGGCCGGGCGGGCCGTCAGCCCTTCTTGGTGTCCAGCGCGCGCTGGAGTTCTTCCTTGTTCATGTGCGAACGGCCCTCGATGCCGCGCTGCTTCGCCTCGTTGTACAGCTGGTCCCGGGTCGGGCCGTGCGAGCCGACCCGGTTGCCCGACCGCTGACCGCCGCGCTTGCCGGACGACATGTCCTGCGTCGAGCTGCGGCTGGCGGTCTTGGACTCGCCGGAGCGGGCGCGTTCCTTGTTCACCGTCCGCGCGGCGATCTCCTTGGCGCGCCCGGTGCTCTCGCCCCGGTCCTGCGCGCTCTTCTTGATGTGCTCGTACTGACGCTCACGCTTGGGGCTGGAACCGGCTGGCATGATCGCTCCCTTCCTTTGCGACGGGGAACGAGTACCCGCGTTCGGCCGCGCTTACCTCACCGGTCCGGCCGCGCCTCACCGTTCGAGCCGTGCCACCCGTCCCTGTTCGCCCGCCGCCCAGCAGCTCAGGTCGGGCGTGCACGTGACGGTGTCGTAGGAGCCGGTGTCGATCGTGCGCCAGCTGCGGCCGCCGTCGGCGGTCAGGTCGGTGCCGGTCGGGCCGACGGCCAGCGCGGCGGTGCGGCTGTGCGGGAGCCAGGCGGCGCCGGAGCGGTACGCGGGTGGCGGGGTGGTGGCGGGCCGCCAGGTGCGGCCGCCGTCGGCGGTGACCGCGGCGGCCTGGGGGGAGGGCTGACCGGGGCGGTAGTCGCCGCCGACCGCGATGCCGTGGGTGCGGTCGCGGAAGGCCAGCGCGAAGACGCCCTTGGCCGGATCGCCCGCGGGGACCGGTGTGTCGGCGGCCGTCCAGGTGAGCCCGCGGTCGGCGGAGTGCAGCACGCGCGCGCGGGCGCCGCCGCCGGTGGCCAGCCAGACGTCCTTCGGGCCGGCGGTGACGAGGCACTGGCCGCTCGCGGCGAAGCCCGCCTCGCCGTCCAGCGCGGGCGGCATGCCGTCCGCGGGCAGCACGCGCCAGGAGCGTCCGCCGTCGGCGGTGGACAGCACGCGGAACCTGCCGTCCACGGGGTCGCCCAGGGCGAGGCCGTGGCGGCGGTCGAAGAAGGCGAGGCAGTCGTAGAAGGCTCTGGGGTCGGTGTTGCGGAAGGACTCCGTCCAGGTCGTACCGCCGTCGTCGGTGCGGTAGACGCGGGAGGCCTCGCCCTCGCCGATGGCGAGCACCACCGCGCGGCGGGCGTCGAACGCCGTCACGTCCCGGAACTGGAGCCCGGACGCCCCCGGCGGGGAGACGTTCCGCCAGCTGGTGCCGCCGTCCGTGGTGCGCAGCACCGTGCCTTCGGTGCCGGCCAGCCAGGCGGTGCGCCGGTCGACGGCCGCGAGGCCCCGGAAACGGACGCTCGGCGTGCCGGGGTCCTTCGCCGCCCAGTGCGCGCTCGCGGTGCGCGAGCCCCCGGCCGCCGGGGTCGCCTCGTGCGTGCGGGGGCTCCCCGCCGCCGGGTCCGACTTGCGCGTACGGGAGTTCTCGGCGGTCCGGCTCCCGGCTGCCGTACCGGGGCCCGGCTGCCCCGCGCTCGCCCCGCCGGTGGTGGTGTGGGCCAGCGGACGGGCCTCGGCCGCCGGGACCGTCAGGGCGGCGAGCGCCGCCCCGCACGCCACTCCCGCCGCCACCAGCCGGCTCGTCCGTCCCCTGCGTCGCATGCTCCCCAAGCGCCTCATGGCGGGCGAAGCTAGCCCCACTCCCCCGGCCCCGTCCAGAGGGCGGCCGCGCTCGGTGCCGCCGACGAGCGGGAACGGCCGTACGCACCCCGTGCATGAACGCGGTGACCGAGGTCACTCGTTCCCCGTGTGCACGCATCGGCCGTTTCCGTCGTCTCTTCCAGTGCCGGGTGCCGCACATCCGGGCGCAGTCCATCCGTCACGAGGGAGCAAGGCGTTGTCCACCGTCATCGAGCAGCCCGTAGAGGCCCGTCTCGTCGCCGCCGCACCGCGCATGCCGAGCATTCCCGCCACGCTGTGCTACGACCGGCGCGACCCGTTCGCCGTCCGCATGACGTTCCCGGCCCCGGCCACGCTGGAGGGCGTCGACGTGTGCTGGACCTTCTCCCGCGAGCTGCTCACGGCCGGTCTCCAGGACGCCGAGGGCCACGGTGACGTCCGCGTGCGGCCGTACGGGTACGACCGCACGGTGCTGGAGTTCCACGCCCCGGAGGGCACCGCGATCGTGCACGTGCGCTCGGGTGAGATCCGGCGGTTCCTGGAGGCGACCAACGACCTGGTCCCCGTCGGTCTGGAGCACCTCCAGCTGGACCTGGACCACGGCCTGGCCGAGCTGATGCGGGACGCCTGCTGAGCGCCGGCCGGTGAACGCCACGCGCGCGTGGGGCGGCGCGGCGCGTAATCACGTTGACAGCCCTTCCCGTCCTTCCTACGGTGTACAGCGGTTCTGTTGCCGTCGATTGGAGAAGGACGTTGCTCGTCTGAGGTCCTGAGACACCGCGTCGCACCGGTCAGGTGTGCGTGGCGTACGACCTCGGCGTCCGAGCCGTCCTCCGGCACAGGCCCTTCTCCCCGGCCCCTTCCGTGCCCCAGACCTTTCGGTTTCCGCCTCGCGGTGTCTCGACACGCGTCCACCCGAACGCACCCGTCCCTCGCGAGGCGCCCATGTCTGCTTCCCTCACCTGCACGTCCCTGTCCTTCACCTGGCCCGACGGCACCGCCGTCTTCGACGGCCTGGACATCGCCTTCGGCCCCGGCAGGACCGGGCTCGTCGGCGTCAACGGATCGGGCAAGTCCACCCTGCTCAAGCTGATGGCCGGGGAACTCGCCCCGGCCGACGGCACCCTCAAGGCGGCCGGCGAGATCGGCTACCTCCCGCAGAACGTCACGCTCGACACCGCGCTCCGCGTCGACCAGGCCCTCGGCATCGCCGCCCGGCGGGCCGCCCTGCACGCCATCGAGGCGGGCGACGCCGCCGAGGAGCACTTCGAGACCGTCGGCGACGACTGGGACGTCGAGGAGCGCGCCCTGGCCACCCTCGGCGAACTCGGTCTCGGCCACATCGGCCTGGACCGGACCGTCGGCGAGGTGTCCGGGGGCGAGTCGGTGCTGCTGCGGCTCGCCGCACTGCTGCTGCGCCGCCCCGACATCCTGCTGCTGGACGAGCCCACCAACAACCTGGACCTGTACGCGCGCCGGCGGCTGTACCAGACGGTGGCCTCCTGGCCGGGCGTGCTGGTCGTGGTGAGCCACGACCGGGAACTGCTCGACCTGGTCGACCAGATCGCCGAGCTGCACTCCGGGGAGGTCGCCTGGTTCGGCGGCAACTTCTCCGCCTACGAGGAGGCGCTGGCCGTCGAGCAGGAGGCGGCCGAGCGGATGCTGCGCGTCGCCGAGGCCGATGTGCGCAAGCAGAAGCGCGAACTGGCCGACGCGCAGGTCAAGCTGGCCCGCCGCAAGCGCTACGGGCAGAAGATGTACGAACAGAAACGCGAGCCGAAGATCGTCATGGGGGCGCGCAAGCGGGCCGCACAGGAGTCGGCGGGCAAGCACCGCATCATGCACGAGGAGCGGCTCGCCGAGGCCAGGGAACGGCTGGACGAGGCGGTGGAGGCCGTACGGGACGACGACGAGATCCGGGTCGACCTGCCGTACACGGCCGTGCCGCCCGGCCGGCAGGTGCTCACCCTGGAGAAGCTGGAGACGGCCTGCCACGCGCGCGTGCCGGGCGTCCTGGACCTGCGGGGCCCGGAGCGGATCGCGCTCGTCGGCCGCAACGGCGCCGGCAAGACGACGCTGCTGCGGACCGTCGCCGGGGAACTGGCACCGGTGTCGGGCACGGCGACGGCCCATGTGCCGCTGCGGTTCCTGCCCCAGCGGCTGGACGTGCTGGACGACGACTGGTCGGTGGCCGAGAACGTCGCCCGGTTCGCGCCGGGCGCCACCAACAACCGGGTCCGGGCCCGGCTCGCCCGCTTCCTGTTCCGGGGCGCGCGGGCCGACCGGAAGGCGGCCACCCTGTCGGGCGGTGAACGCTTCCGGGCGGCCCTGGCCGCGCTGATGCTCGCCGAGCCCGCACCGCAACTGCTGCTGCTGGACGAGCCCACCAACAACCTCGACATGGCCAGCGTCCGGCAGCTGACCACGGCCCTGGAGTCGTACGAGGGCGCGCTGATCGTCGCCAGCCACGACCTGCCGTTCCTGGAGTCCATCGGGATCACCCGGTGGCTGCTGATGGAGGGAGGGGAGCTGACGGAGACCGCACCCGAGGCGCTCAGGGACCCGGCCTGACCGGCGTGGGCCCTCCCGGCCGGACATCGGGGTCCGGGCAGGGACGCGCCGGGCACCCTGGGGGTTTGGGCCCTGGCGGGAGCGCGCTGCATGATGACGGACCGGCGCCGTGCGAGCGGCGCCGGACCGCACCACCGCACCGACCGATTCGAAAGGCCCCTCGTGCCCAGCAAGAAGGCCCTCGTCCGCCGCCCCAGCCCCTTCCTCGCCGACGGCCTGGTGACGCACGTCCAGCGGGAGAAGGTCGACGCGGGGCTCGCCGTCGAGCAGTGGGAGGCGTACGTCGAGGCCCTGCGCGCGCACGGCTGGGAGACCATCGAGGTCGAACCGGCCGACGACTGCCCGGACTCGGTGTTCGTCGAGGACACCGTCGTCATGTACCGGAACGTGGCGTTGATCACCCGGCCCGGCGCCGAGTCGCGGCGCGCGGAGACCGCCGGCGTCGAGGAGGCGGTGGCCCGGCTCGGCTGCTCGGTGAACTGGATATGGGAACCGGGCACGCTGGACGGCGGTGACGTCCTCAAGGTCGGCGACACCGTGTACGTCGGCCGCGGCGGGCGGACCAACGCGGCCGGTGTGCAGCAGCTGCGGGCGGCCTTCGAACCGCTGGGCGCCCGCGTGGTCGCGGTACCCGTCAGCAAGGTGCTGCACCTGAAGTCGGCGGTGACCGCGCTGCCCGACGGCACGGTGATCGGGCACATCCCGAAGATCGACCGGCCGTCGCTGTTCCCGGGATTCCTGTCGGTGCCGGAGGAGTCCGGCGCGCACGTGGTGCTGCTCGGCGGCGGCAAGCTGCTGATGGCGGCGAGCGCCCCGAAGACCGCGGAACTGCTGGCCGATCTCGGCCACGACGTGGTGACGGTCGACATCAGCGAGTTCGAGAAGCTGGAGGGGTGTGTGACCTGCCTCTCGGTGCGCCTGCGGGAGCTGTACGCCTGACCGGGTGATTCTCTCGCCCCGGCAGCTCCCGGACCTGCGGGTCCCGGGGCTGCCGGGCGCGTCCGGGCACGGCCGTCGCGGCGGGCTGATCAGCGGGTTGTTTACAGCACTCTTAACCTACGGCTTCGTAACCTACGGATTCGTAGCCTACGATCACATGGGCCTCCGGCACCGCTCGCCGGACCGTGCCCCTTCCTCCCCCCTTTGTTCGCCGTCCCCCTGGAGTTCCTATGACGATCACCTCCCCCCACCTCGGCAGCCCGTCCGTCTGGACCGACGCGCGGCTGCTGTACGCACTGGAGGAAGTGGTCGAGAAGGAGCTAAACCGGCACCTGAACGTCGCCAAGGACTGGATGCCGCACGAGTACGTGCCGTGGAGCGACGGCCGCAACTTCCCGGGCCTGTTCGAGGACGGGGAGGCCTGGGACAAGGAGCAGTCCCAGGTGACGGAGATCGGCCGGATCGCCCTCGTGGTGAACCTGCTGACCGAGGACAACCTGCCGAGCTACCACCACGAGATCGCCTCGCTCTTCGGCCGCGACGGCGCCTGGGGCACCTGGGTGCACCGCTGGACGGCCGAGGAGGGCCGGCACGGCATCGTGATGCGGGACTACCTGCTGACCTCGCGCGCGGTGGACCCGGACAAGCTGGAACGTTTCCGTATGTCGCACATGAGCGAGGGCTTCGAGTCCGACAACCGGCACTCGATGCTGCACTCGGTGGCCTACGTCGCCTTCCAGGAGCTGGCCACGCGGATCTCGCACCGCAACACCGGCCACCAGTCGGGTGACCCGGTCTGCGACCGCATGCTGGCCCGCATCGCGACCGACGAGAACCTGCACATGGTGTTCTACCGCAACCTGCTGAAGGCCGCGTTCGAGCTGGCGCCCGACCTGACCATGCAGGCGGTCCGGGACGTCGTCGTGAACTTCCGGATGCCCGGACACGGCATCCCCGGCTTCGAGCGGGCCGCCGCGCAGATGGCGATCGGCGAGGTGTACAACCTGCGCATCCACCACGACGACGTGCTGCAGCCGGTGCTGCGCTTCCTGAAGGTCCTGGAGATCGACGGCCTCGGCCCCGAGGGACGCCAGGCGCAGGAGGAACTCGGCCTGTTCATGGGCGGGCTGGACGCCGAGGCCGCGAAGTTCGACGAGAAGCTGGCCGCGCGGAAGGCCCGGATGGCGATGCGCGCCGGGGCCTGACGCCCCGCGCACGGCCCGGCGCCCGGCGCCCGGCCCACGGCCTCACGGGGTGTCAGCGGGCGGTGCGGCGCAGGGCGAGGCGCTCCTTCTCGGACAGGCCGCCCCAGACGCCGAACCGCTCGTCGTTGGCCAGCGCGTAGTCCAGACAGGCCGGGCGCAGCTCGCACAGGGCGCAGATGCGCTTCGCCTCGCGCACCGAGCTGCCCGGCTCGGGGAAGAAGAAGTCCGGCCCGGTCTGCGCGCACAGCGCCTGCGTCTGCCAGGTGTCGTCGGCCGGCGTGATGGTTTCGTAGTGCATGGCCAGGAGCCTGCCCCACGGCGAAAAACGTTCGATCAACGCCGGCGAAACGGCGCGCTCGGGCACGTCCGGCCGCCCCGATGATGCTCCCCGCGGCCGGGCGCGCGCACGGCGGCGCGCCCGGCCGCGGGAAAACCGGGAGAACGCGTGCCGTCACACTCGGTGAAGGTGGGCCGTCCCGGCGCGTCCCGGTGCTCCGGCAGCGATTGTCGGTGGGCGGTGCGAGACTCGGCAGTGCACAGGACGGAGCCCCTTGCGAGGAGGGCGAGATGCTCACCACCCGTTTCGTCGACGGCGCGCCCAACTGGATCGACGTCGGCAGTCCCGACATCGACGGCGCCGCCGCTTTCTACGGCGGTCTGTTCGGCTGGCGGTTCCGGTCGGCGGGGCCGGACGCCGGCGGTTACGGCTTCTTCCAGCTGGACGGCCAGACCGTCGCCGGCGGCATGCAGACCGCTCCCGGCCAGGGGGCCGCGGCCTGGACGGTGTACTTCCGCAGCGGGGACGCGCGGGCCACCGCCGAGGCGGCCGAACAGGCCCACGGCAGAGTGCTGTTCCAGCCCCTGGACGTGATGGGCCAGGGTCACATGGCGGTCCTCGCCGACCGGGCGGGCGTGTCGTTCGGGATCTGGCAGCCGGGCCGGACCGAGGGCGTGGAACTCGCGGGCGCGCCGGGCTCCCTGCGCTGGGTGGAGCTGTACACGCCGGACATCGCGGCGGCCGCCGCCTTCTACCGCCGGGTGCTGGGCCTGGAGACCTCCGCGCCGTTCCCGGGCGGGACGTACACCTGTTTCAACCCGGAAGGCGCCGGTGAGGACGCGATGTTCGGCGGGATGGTGCCGCTGGCCGACGATCCCACCGAGTCCGCGGCGGGCCCGTACTGGCTGCCGTACTTCGAGGTGGAGGACACCGACGCCGTGGTGGAACAGGCGCAGCGCCTGGGCGGGACGGTGCGGGTGCCCGCGACGAACCTGGAGGGCGTGGGCCGTACGGCCCGGCTCGCCGACCCGTACGGGGCCCGCTTCGCGGTGATCAGAAGCGAGCGGCCCGAGGGCTGACCTCCGGCGTGCGCCCGGCAGCCGGCGGCGCTCCCGGGGGGTCAGGCCGAGGCGCGGCGTATCAGGGTGGTCGGCAGGATCACCTCCGACGGCGGTGCCCGGTGGGCGCCGGCCGTCCCGTCCGTCCCCTCGCGGGCGCCGGACAGGCCGCGCAGCAGCAGGCGGGCCATCAGCCGGCCCATGCCCTCGATGTCCTGACGGACCGTCGTCAGCGGCGGGTCGGCCTGTTCGGTGACCGGCACCATGTCGTCGAAGCCGACCACCGCCACGTCCGCGGGCACGCGCCGGCCGCTCGCGCGCAGCACCCTGAGGGCGCCGAGCGCGGTGAGGTCGTTGGCGGCGAACACGGCGTCGACGTCCGGGCAACGGTCGAGGAGTTCCCGCATGGCGCGTTCGCCGCCGGACGGGGTGAAGTCGCTCTCCTCGACCAGCCGGGGGTCGTGTCCGCCCAGGACGTCGGTCATGACGTCCCGGTAGCCGTCGAGCCGGTCCACCGCCGAGGTCTGGTCCAGCGCCCCGGTGATGTGGGCGACGCGCCGGCGGCCGAGGTCCAGCAGGTGCCGGACGGCCGCGCGGGCCCCGCCCCGGTTGTCGCAGTCGACGTAGACCACGCCCGGGGCGGAGGCGCGCGCGTCCGCGCCCCAGCCGGGGCGCCCGCCGAACACGGTGGGCACGCCGGCGTCGTGGATGAGGCCGGGCAGCGGGTCGTCCAGGTGCAGCGAGAAGACGAGCGCGCCGTCGACGTGGCCGCCGGCGAGATAGCGGGCCACGCGCGCGTGGTCGGCACGGCCCTCGGTGAGCAGCAGCACCAGCTGGTTGTCGTGGGCGGTCAGTTCCTTGCTGATGCCGCGCAGCTGGAGGGCGAAGAAGGGGTCGGCGAAGACGCGGGTCTCGGGTTCGGCGATGACGACCGCGACGGCGTCGTGCCGCCGGGTGACGAGACTGCGCGCCGCCTGGTTGGGGACGTAGCCCAGCTCCTCCACGGCTCGCCGGACCCGCTCGGCCAGGGGCTCGCGCACCCCGTCGCCGCCGTTGACCACCCGGGACACGGTGGCCCGGGACACCCCGGCCCGCGCGGCCACGGCCTCCAGCGTGGGGCGCGACACTGCCTCGGTCACTTCGGGACTCCTCATCGGCGGCTGCCGATCAGGATAGCCGCGGGACACGGGACCGGGCGGTGCCGGACGGGACGCGGAACCGGACGGGTCTTCAGGGCGAGGACTCCCGGCGGGCGCGGCTCGGCTGCACCCGTTTCGGTTCGCCGGGCATCTTCGGGTACTCCGGCGGGTACGGCAGGTCGCCCAGGCCGTGGTCGTGTTCGTCCTGGCGGGCCAGTTCCAGCAGCGCGTCCAGGGAGTAGGCGTGGTCGTCCATGTCGGCGTGCACGTCACCGAGTTCGGCGAACCGGGCCGGCATGGTGGCGAGGTCGAAGTCGCGGGGCTCGGCGACCACGACTTCTTCCCAGCGCAGCGGCGCCGAGACGGGGGCGTGCGGGCGGGGACGCACCGAATAGGCGGAGGCGATGGTGCGGTCCCTCGCCGTCTGATTGTAATCGAGGAAGATACGGCTCCCGCGTTCCTCCTTCCACCACTTGATGGTCACCCGGTCCGGCATCCGGCGCTCCATCTCCCGGCCGACCGCGATCGCCGCGCGGCGTACCTGGGTGAAGGTCCAGCGCGGTTCGATGGGGACGAAGACGTGCAGGCCCCGGCCGCCGGAGGTCTTCGGCCAGCCGCGCAGCCCGCCGAACTCGTCCAGCACGGCCCGTAGTTCCCCGGCGGCGCGGGCCGCGTCGGCGTAGTCGGTGCCGGGCTGCGGGTCGAGGTCGATGCGGAGTTCGTCGGGATGGTCGACGTCGGTGGCGCGCACCGGCCAGGGGTGGAAGGTGAGGGTGCCGTACTGCGCGGCCCACACCACGGCGGCCTCCTCGGTGGGGCACATCTCGTCGGCGCTGCGCCCGCTGGGGAAGGTGATGTGGGCGGTCGGGATCCAGTCCGGCATGCCCTTCGGCGCCCGCTTCTGGTAGAACCACTCGCCGCCTACGCCGTCCGGGTAGCGCTCCAGGGTGGTGGGGCGGTTGCGCAGGGCGCGCAGGATGCCGGGGCCGACGGCGGCGTAGTACCGGGCGAGGTCCAGCTTGGTGAAGCCCCGCTCCGGGAAGAACACCTTGTCCGGGCTGGACAGCCGTACGCTCCGGCCGGCCACCTCCAGTTGCACCGCATCACCCATGCGGCCACGGTAGGCGCACCCGGCGCCACTCGCATACCGGGCACAACGGTACATATCTGAGCGGAAACGGATGTATGCGAGCAGAATCGGAGGCATGGATCTGCCCGTCATGCCGCCCGTGAAGCCGATGCTCGCCAAGTCGGTGGCGAGGATCCCGCCGGGGATGCACTACGAGGCCAAGTGGGACGGTTTCCGGTCGATCGTGTTCCGGGACGGGGCCGAGGTCGAGCTGGGCAGCCGGACCGGAAAGCCGCTGACCAGGTACTTCCCCGAGCTGGTCGCGGCGCTGCGGGAGCGGCTGCCCGAGCGGTGCGTGCTGGACGGGGAGATCGTCATCGCGCGGGGCGGCCGGCTGGACTTCGACGCGCTGACCGAGCGCATCCACCCGGCGGCCTCCCGGGTGCGGATGCTGGCGGAGAAGACCCCGGCGTCCTTCGTCGCCTTCGACCTGCTCGCCCTGGACGACCACTCCCTGCTCGACGTGCCGCTCACCGACCGCCGCGCCCTGCTGGACCAGGCGCTGGCCGGGGCGGGCCCGCCGGTGCACGTGGCGCCGTCGACGACCGACATCGAGGTGGCCCGGCGGTGGTTCGAGCAGTTCGAGGGCGCCGGCCTCGACGGGGTCGTCGCCAAGCCGCTCACCCTGCGCTACCTCCAGGACGAGCGGGCCATGTTCAAGATCAAGCACGAGCGCACGGCGGACGTCGTCGTCGCCGGGTACCGCTTCCACAAGAGCGGCCCGGTGGTGGGCTCACTGCTGCTGGGGCTGTACGACGGACAGGGCCGGCTTCAGCACGTGGGCGTGTCGGCCGCGTTCTCCATGAAGAAGCGCGCCGAGCTGGTCGAGGAGCTCCAGCCGCTGCGCATGGAGGACGTCTCCGGGCACCCGTGGGCCGCCTGGACGGACGAGACCGCGCACGAGACGGCCCGGCTGCCGGGCGCGCCGAGCCGCTGGTCGGGCAAGAAGGACCTGTCCTGGGTGCCGCTGCGGCCGGAACGGGTGGCCGAGGTGGCGTACGACCACATGGAGAACGGCCAGCGGTTCCGGCACACGGCCCGCTTCCGCCGCTGGCGCCCGGACCGCACACCGGAGAGCTGCACGTACGGCCAGCTGGAGGAACCGGTCCGGTACGACCTCGCGGAGATCCTCGGCGAGAAGGGCGGCGGCTGAGCGGGCCTGAGCCCGGGGCCCGGGCAGGCCAGGGGCGCCGAGCCACGGCGCCGACGACGGCCACCGCCCCGGCCACGGCCACGGGGGCCGGCGTCAGCTCCGCGCGGCCGGCGGGCCGGCCGGGTGGCGCAGCTCCTCGGCCGCGTCCGCGACCCGGCGGATCAGGTCGAAGAACACGGTCTGTTCCTCGGCGGACAGCGGGGCGAGGAAGAGCTGGTTCATCCGGGCGGTCCGCACGGTCAGTCTGCGGTGGGTGCGCAGGCCGTCGTCGGTGAGGCGGAGCAGGAAGCGCCGGCCGTCCTGCGGGTCGCGCACCTTGTGCAGCAGTCCCCGGCGGTCGAGCCGGCTGATGACCTCGGCGATGGTGGAGCGGTCGAGGCCCACCCGCTCCCCCACGGTCCGCTGGTCGAGCCCGGGTTCGGCGACGAGGGCGTTCATGACCGCGAACTGCGGCGAGGTGATCTCCTCCGAGACCATCGTGTTCCACAGCAGGTAGTGCGCCTGCTGGAGCCGCCGGGCCAGATGCCCGGGATGGGTGGCGAGGTCCACCGCGGCCATGTGCGCTCCCCTGGTCGATTCGTTGGTGCACTGAACGATACCCGGCACCTGGTCATCGTGTCCCGTTCCTGCGACCGCACAGTTGCCAGCCCTTGACGGTCACCGCCTCCGGTGGCAGCGTGAGCAGCACCTCGCCGGAATAGTCAGTGTGCTGACTACTTGCCCTGACTACCCACTCCCGAGGAGCCGGAGGGACCTCCTCCTCGAACGCCCAGGAAGCGTCAGGTGTCCCATGCCTCTCACCCAAGCCGACATCGACCGGGAAATCGCCGCGGCGCACGCCGCCTACGAGAAACGCGTCGCCGACGGCGCCCCCGTCGAACACCACCCGCGCCGCGACTACGCGCCGTACCGTTCCTCCGCGCTGCGCCACCCGAAGCGGCCCCTGGTGGCGATCGACACCAGCCAGGACCCCGAACTGGTGGAACTGCACTCCCCCGCCTTCGGCGAGCGTGACCTGGCCGAGGCCGACAACGACCTCACCCGGCAGCACACCGGGGAGCCCCTGGGCGAGCGGATCACCGTCTCCGGACGGCTGCTGGACCGGCACGGGCGCCCGGTCCGCGGCCAGCTGATCGAGATCTGGCAGGCCAACTCGGCCGGCCGCTACGCCCACCGGCGCGAGCAGCACGACGCCCCGCTGGACCCGAACTTCACCGGTGTCGGCCGCGCCCTCACCGACGCCGAGGGCCGCTACCACTTCACCACCGTCCAGCCGGGCCCCTACCCGTGGCGCAACCACGTGGGCGCCTGGCGCCCCGCGCACATCCACTTCTCCGTGTTCGGCTCGGCGTTCACGCAGCGACTGGTGACGCAGATGTACTTCCCGAACGACCCGCTGTTCCCGTACGACCCGATCCTGCAGTCCGTGACGGACGACGCGGCCCGGCAGCGGCTGGTCGCCACCTACGACCACAGCCTGTCGGTGCCGGAGTTCTCCCTCGGCTACCACTGGGACATCGTGCTGGACGGCCCGGCCGCCACCTGGACGGAAGAAGGACGCTGACCGCCATGACGATCACCGACCCGAGCGGCCCCGACCGGGTGCCGCCCACCCCGTCCCACACCGTCGGCCCGTTCTACGGCTACGCGCTGCCGTTCCGCGGCGGCGAGGAGATCGCGCCGCTCGGCCACCCGGACACGATCACCGTGCACGGGCACGTCCTCGACGGCGAGGGCGCCCCGCTGCCCGACGCGCTGATCGAGCTGTGGGGTCCGCGTCCCGACGGCACCGTCCCGCACGTGGACGGCTCCCAGCGGCGCGACCCGGCGACCGGCGGGCACCTGGGCCGCAACGGGGTGGAGTTCACCGGCTGGGGCCGCGTCCAGACCGACGCGGACGGCCACTGGTACGCCCGTACCCTCCGGCCCGGCGCACGCGGGCGGAACGCGCCGTACCTCAGCGTCTGCGTCTTCGCGCGCGGTCTGCTCGTGCACCTGTTCACGCGGATCTACCTGCCGGGCGACGAGGCCGCGCTGGCCGCCGACCCGCTGCTCACCCGGGTGGGCGACCGGCGCGACACGCTGGTCGCGAGCGAGGAGGCGGGCGGCGCCTACCGTTTCGACATCCGCCTTCAGGGCGAAGGCGAGACGGTCTTCCTGGAGTTCGAGTGACATCCGCTTCCCCTCCCTGTGCCGACACCGGCCTGCTCGCCCCGGGCTGGGCGCTGACGGGCGCCGCGTCCGAGACGAGCGACCACGCGTACCTGCGGGCCCTGCTCGACGCGGAGGCCGCGCTGACCCGGGCGCAGGCCGCGCTGGGCCTCGCCCCGGCCGGGGCCGCGACGGCGGTGACCGAGGCGGCCGTCCCGGAGCGGTTCGGCATCCGCTCCCTGGCGGCGCGGACCGCGGACGGCGGCAACCCGGTGATTCCGCTGGTCGCCGACCTGACGGCGGCGGTCGGCGCGGAGTACGGCCCCTACGTCCACCGCGGCGCCACCAGCCAGGACATCCTGGACACCGCGACGATGCTGGTCGCCGCGCGCACGCTCGCCCCGGTCCTGGCCGACCTCGGCCGCACCGAACGGGCGCTGGCCCGCCTCGCCGCCGAGCACCGGGACACGGTGCTGCCCGGGCGGACGCTCACCCAGCACGCCGTCCCGACGACGTTCGGGCTGAAGGCGGCGGGCTGGCGCTCGCTGGTCCTGGACGCGCGCGACCGCGTCACCCGGGTCCGGGACGCGCTCCCCGCCCAACTCGGCGGCGCCGCCGGGACCCTGGCGGCCTTCCGGGCGTACGGCACCGAGGACGCGGCCGCTCTGACGCGGGCCTACGCCCGCGAAGCCGGCCTCGCCGCCCCGGTGTTGCCCTGGCACACCCTGCGCACCCCGGTGGCCGACCTCGCGGGGTGCCTGGCGTTCACGGCGGGGGCGCTGGGCAAGCTCGCCGTGGACGTCCTGGCGCTGTCGCGCACCGAGACCGGCGAGGTGAGCGAGGGCAGCGGCGGCGGCTCGTCGGCCATGCCGCACAAGGCGAACCCGGTGCGCGCCACGCTCCTGGCGGCCGCCGCCCGGCGCGCCCCGCAGCTCGCGGCGACGCTGTACGGCTGCCTCGCCGCCGAGGACGAGCGGCCGGCCGGCGCCTGGCACGCCGAGTGGGAGCCGCTGCGCGACCTGCTCCGGCTGGTGGGCGGCGCGGCCTCCCACGCGGCGGAGCTGGCCGAGGGGCTGCGGGCGCACCCGGCCGCGATGCGCCGCAACCTCGCCATCACCCGGGGTCTGATCGTCTCCGAGCGGCTGTCGGCCGCCCTCGCGCCCGTCCTGGGCCGGGCGCGTGCCAAGGAGCTGCTGACCGAACTGGCCCGCCGCGCCCACACCGAGGACCGTCCGCTGTCCGAACTGCTGGCGGAGACCGGCGAGCTGGAGGGTGCCGACCTCGACGAGCTGCTCGACCCCGCCCACTACACCGGCTTCGCCGGACCCCTCACCGACCGCGCCCTGGAGCGACCTTGACCGTGCACCTGCTCAACCACCGTGCGGAAGGCCCGGCTTCCGCTCCCGCGCTGCTGCTCGGCCCCTCGCTCGGCACCTCCCTCGCCCTGTGGGACGGCGTCGCGCCCGAGCTGTCCGCAGCCCACCGGGTCGTCCGCTGGGACCTGCCCGGGCACGGGGGCTCGGCGGCGGACCTGATCGGGCCGGGCGCGACCGTCGGCGACCTCGCCGCGCTGGTCCTCGGGCTGGCCGACGCCCTCGGCATCGACCGGTTCGCGTACGCGGGCGTGTCCCTGGGCGGCGCCGTCGGCCTGCACCTGGCCGTCCACCATCCCGGGCGGCTGTCCTCGCTGGCGGTGCTGTGCTCCTCCGCCCACTTCGGCGGGGAGGCCCCCTGGCGGGAGCGGGCGGAGCGGGTGCGCCGCGAGGGCCTGGACGGGCTGGCGGACAGCGCCGGGGCGCGCTGGTTCACGCCCGGGTTCAGCGTGCCGGGGCTGGTCCGCGACCACCGGGAGGCCGATCCGGGGGCGTACGCCGCCTGCTGCGACGCGCTCGCCGCGTTCGACCTGCGCGACCGGCTCGGCGACATCACCGTGCCGACGCTGCTGGTGGCGGGCCGGCAGGATCCCGCGACCCCGCCCGCCCATCTGCGGGAGATCGCCGACGCGGTGCCGGCGGCGACACTGGTGGAGCTGCCCGGGGCCTCCCACCTGGCGCCGGCGCAGTGCCCGCGGGCCGTGCTGGGCGCGCTGCGGACCCACCTCGGCGGGCCGCCGGCCGGCGGCACGGCGGTGCGCCGGGAGGTGCTGGGCGACGCCCACGTGGATCGCGCGCAGGCCCGGCAGACCCCGTTCACGGCCCGCTTCCAGGACTTCATCTCCCGCTACGCCTGGGGGGAGATCTGGACCGACCCGACGCTGTCCCGCCGCGAGCGCAGCATGATCACGCTGACCGCGCTGGTCGCGCACGGCCACCTCGACGAGCTGGCGATGCACGTCCGGGCGGCGCGGCGCAACGGGCTGACGCCGCAGGAGATCGGCGCGGTGCTGCTCCAGACCGCCGTGTACTGCGGAGTGCCGGCCGCCAACGCGGCGTTCGCGACGGCCCAGCGGGTCCTCGCCGAGGAGGAGGCGGGCTGAACGGCGGGGTGACCGGAGCCGGTCGTACTCCCGGCAAAGGCTCGTTACCGGCGCCCGGGCCTGCGTAGGCTGACGGCATGTCCACTGTTCTGATCACCGGTGCCACCTCCGGGCTCGGCCGGTACGTCGCCTTCGAGCTGGTCCGCTCCGGTCATCTGGTCCTGGCGCACGGCCGTGACCGGGCGCGCACCGAGCGGCTGGTCGCGGAGCTGCGCACGGAGGGCGCGGCCGAGGGCTTCGTCGCCGATCTGGCCCGGCTGGCCGAGGTGCGGGAGCTGGGCGCGCGGGTGGCCGAGGCGCATCCCGGCCTCGACGTGCTGGTCAACAACGCGGGCGTGGGCGCCGGGACACCCGGCTCCGGGCGCGAGCTGAGCGCCGACGGGCACGAGCTGCGGCTCGCCGTGAACTACCTCGCGCCCGTGGTGCTGACCCGCGCCCTGCTGCCGGTGCTGCGGGCGAATCCGCCGGCCCGGATCGTCAACGTCGGCTCGGGCGGCCAGGAGCCCGTCGACTACGCCGACCCCGGGTTCACCCGCGGCTACGACGGCCTGGCGGCCTACTGCCGCAGCAAGTTCGCGCTCGCCGCGTACACGTTCACCCTCGCCGAGGAGCTGGCGGGCAGCGGCGTGTCGGTGAACGTGCTGCACCCCGCGACCTACATGGACACGGCGATGGTCCGCGAGGGCGGCATCACCCCGTGGAACTCCGTCGCCGACGGGGCGCCGGGCGTGCTCGCGCTGGCCACCCGGGAGACGGGCAGCGGCGGGTACTACGACGGGACACGGCCGGCGCGGGCCCACGAGGCGGCGTACGACGCAGACGTCCGCGAGCGGCTGACGGCGCTGACGGAGCAGCTGCTGGGCAGGTGACGGCGCGAGCCCCGTGCCGCCTCCGGGGCGGCTCAGCGCATCCCCCGCCCCGTCTCCAGCGCCTCCCCCGCCCCGTCTCCAGCGCCTCCCGTGCCCGGGCCACCAGGTGCTCCGCGCCGCACGCCCGCGCCAAGTCCAGACCCCGGCCCAGTTCCGCGGCCGAGCGGGCGGCGATGCCGTACTCGACGCGGGCCGCCGCGTGCTCGTACTGGCAGGGTGAGGCCTCCAGGTAGGTGACGGCCCGGGCGGCGAGCCGGACCGCCCGCTCTCCCGTCGCCAGGGCGGCGGAGCAGCGCAGGGCCTCGCCGATGGCGGTGTCCGTGCCGAACCGCTCGGCCTGCCGGCGGGCGTCGGCCGCGAGCTGGGCGGCGCGGTCCGGGTCCTGCCCGGCGAGCGCCTTGGCGAGGTCGATGGACCAGGGCGCGAGGACCGGGTTGTGGCCGCCGCGGGAGGCGGCGGTCTTCTCGGCTGCCTCGAGTTCGTTGATGCCGTCCTCGGTGCGGCCGACGGCGAGCAGCAGCCGGCCGCGCACGGAGCGGATGTCGGGCAGCACGATGGTGGACGGGTACGGCGGCGCGAAACCGTACCGTTCGGCGACCGACCATGCCTCCCCGATCCGGCCCCGGGCCAGCAGGGTGTCGACCAGACCGCAGGTGGCCGACCAGTACAGCGGCAGTCGGCGGCCGACGCGCTCGGCGAGGACCAGGGCCTCGCGCAGGGCGGACTCGGCGTCGCGCAGCCGGCCCTGCCTGCGGTAGGCGAGCCCGAGGAAGGCGTTGGCCAGGGAGAGGTGGCCGCCGTGCCAGCCGGCCGTGGTGTAGACGCGCCGGGCCTCGGCGAACAGGCTCTCGGCGCGGTCGAGCCGGTCGGCGTAGGTGTAGGCGCTGCCGAGCATCATCAGCAGCTCCATGCCCCACTCGGTGTCGGTCCAGCCGAGGCCGGGCGCGAGGCGGCCGTTGACGAGGGCGCGGTCGCACAGGCCGACGACCTCCTCGGCGCTCTCGCCGTGGGTCATCGCGTCGAAGCCGCGCAGGATCAGCAGGGCGCGTTCGGCGTTGTCGCGGCCGGTGCAGGTGCCGGCCAGCTCGGCCAGGCGCCGGGAGCGGGCCGGGGAGACGGTCTCGCCGTGGATGCCCTCCCACATGAACTGGAAGGCCTGCAGCCGCATCCGGACGGGGCCCGCCTGGTGCCGGGCGGCCTCGGCCTCGACCGTGTGGACGGCCTCCTCCAGCTGGTCGTTGTGGAGCAGCGCCTGGGAGAGGCGGACGACGGCGTCGACCCGGTCGTCGCCGCCGAGGCCGGACATGCCGAGGGCGCTCTGAAGATGGCCGATGGTGACCGCGGGGCTGGTCAGCAGGGTGGCACAGCCCAGTTCGTACAGGACGTGCGCGTGCACCTCGGGGAGGGGCGGCTCGGCCAGGGCGCGCTCCAGGCAGCGGCGGGCCGCGTCGGGCGCGCCGACGGCGAGGTGCTCGCGGGCGGC
Organism: Streptomyces sp. NPDC031445; assembly: GCF_055581365.1. NCBI lineage: Bacteria > Bacillati > Actinomycetota > Actinomycetes > Kitasatosporales > Streptomycetaceae > Streptomyces > Streptomyces sp. NPDC031445. The sequence goes on along the minus strand of NZ_JBVIJO010000001.1, from coordinate 975,374 downwards.
CTCGCGCAGCTGCTCGACCAGTTCCTCGTCGTCGTCCGGGTGCACCTTCAGCAGGTGCCGGGCGGCCTCGGCGGCGCCGCGGCCGCGCTCGGTGATCATCTGCGCGGCGACGCCGTGCATGGCGGTGCGCACGCCGGGCGGGATGGAGTGGTAGACGGCGGTGGCGATGAGGGGGTGGACGAACTCCAGCTCGCCGTCGCCGCGTTCGGCGCCGGCGGGCGGCCGGGGTCCGGTGAGGATGCGGGCGTTGCAGAGGAGTTCGGCGCAGGTCCGGGCCAGTTCGTCGTCCATGGTGGCGAGTTCGGCGACCATGTCGACGGTGATGCCGGTGCCGAGGATGGCGGCGGCCCAGGCGAACCGGGTGGCCTCCAGGCCGAGGCCCTTGAGCCGGTCGACCAGTCCGCCGCCGCGGGCGGCGCGGTTGAGGGCGCGCAGCTCGCCCGCCTGCGCCTCGACGGGCTGGAGTTCGCTGTCCTGGACCTTGGCGAGGAGTTCGACGGTGTCGTACGGGTTGCCGCCGGTGACGGCCCAGACCTCGCGGCAGAACGCGTCGTCGGCGTGCCGGCCGACGGTGGCGCGGGTGAGTCCGGCGGTGGCGTCCGGGGTGAGGGCGCTGAGGTGGTGGGCGGGGCGGCCCGCGGCGGCCACCTCGTCGAGCAGGCGGGCGCTGTCCCCGCCGGCCTCGCCGGGCCGGCGGGCGACCACGACGAGGACGGAGAGGTCGTCGAGGCGCTCGGCGAAGGCGGCGAGCCAGCGCAGGGTCTCCGGGTCGGCCCAGTGCGCGTCGTCGACGAGCAGGACCAGCGGCCACTGGCGGCGGGAGAGCCGGCGCACGGCGGCGACGAGTCCGTCGCGGACGTACTGCGGGTCGGCCTTGTCTGCCTGCGGTTCCGCTATGCCGAGGGCGGGACCGGCGATGTCGTACCAGTCGCCGAGGTACTCGCGGGCCTCGTCGGGCAGCAAGGACAGCAGCGCGGGCTGGAGCAGCTGCCGTACGACGTGGAACGGGACGGACCTCAGCGTCTCCGCGCCGCGCGCGGACCAGACGGCGCAGCCGCGGCGTTCGGCGACGCGCCGGATCTCGGCCAGCAGCGCGGTCTTGCCGAGACCCGCCTCGCCCCGGATGACCAGCAGGCTGCCCGCGGAGGACTGGTCCGCGCACAGGACGTCGAGCGCCTGTGCGACGGTGGCGAGCTCGGCGTCCCGCTCCCACAGGGGAGCCGAGCCGGCCGCCGCCGGCCGTCCCTCCGTCATCCCGTTACCTCCCCAGGTCGCCCGAATGACGTACGGAACCCGAGCGTAGCCGTCGGGCTGGACCTCTGGTGGCGCCTCACGGCAGCTGTTGCCCGGCCGGGTGAAACGGGGGGCGGGCGGACGACGCCGCCGCCCGCGCGACCAGCGGACGGGGTGTCAACGACGGCCGCCCGAGGTGGCCGCCGAGAATTCCGGGGAGAAATGTTCGGCTTCGCCCCCTTGGCGGCGGATCCTCTCATCCCGCTTTCACGCTCGCCTCATACGGTGGGGGCATGACGCAGGTGACTCCTCCCGGGTGGTACCCCGACCCCGGGCAGACGAACGACGGTCCGCCCACCGAGCGCTGGTGGGACGGCAAGGCCTGGACGGACCAGACCCGCCCCGCCGGCACGGCCGCCGCGTGGGGTCCCCCGGGCGGCCCGGCGGCGGACGGCGGGCCGCAGCCGGCCGGTCCGCCCCACCCGGCCGGTCCGGCGCCCTCGGCTCCCGCCGGGTTCGGCGCCTACCCGGGGTATCCGGCGCAGCAGGGGTATCCCGGCCAGCAGGGGTATCCGGGCCAGCCGGGTTACCCGGCCTATCCCGCCCAGGCGCCCGCCCCCTCCCGGCGACGGCTGCGCACGGGCATAGCCGTCGCGGTGACGGCCGCGGTACTGGCGAGCATCGGGGTCGGCGTGTACGCCCTCACCGCCGACGGCGGTGGCGGCGGCGACCGCGCCGGGTCGCGGCAGGGCCCTGGCGGCGGGCAGGACGGCGGTCAGGGCGGAACGTTCGGCGGGCCCGGCGGCGGCTCGGGCGGGAGCGGCGGCCCCGGCGGCTCCGGTGGCTCCGGTGGCTCCGGTGGTTCCGGCGGGGCCTCGCCGTCCCCGGGTCAGTCCGACGCGCCGAAGGTCAAGGGCGGCGGCACCGTGGCGGACCCGGTCAACGGCATCAGCCTGCCGGTGCCGAAGGGCTGGACCGGACAGACGATCAGCGTCGGGGCGCAGGTGACCTCCGACGACGCCTACAAGTGCCCGGGCAACTCGGCCCAGACGTGCACCGCGGGCGGCGCCTACACGGCCCCGGCGGTGGCGCTGGGCATCAAGGCCGACACGGCGGAGGCGGTCGCGAAGGCGGACATCGCCGCCAACGCCAAGCAGTCGTACGGCGGCACCACCTACGGCAGCATCACCTCGCACGAGGTGCTGGCCTCCCAGGCGGTGACGGTGGCCGGGCAGAAGGGCTACCTGGTGCGCTGGAAGACGGTCACCAGCAAGGGGTCCGACGGCTACGTCGAGTCGGTCGCCTTCCCCTCCCCCGACGACGCCCGGCAGATCGTGGTGGTCCGCTTCGGCGTGGACGTCGGGCAGAAGCTGTCCGTGATCGACGAGATCCTCAAGGGCATCAAGGTCTCGGCCGGCGGCGGGAGCGGCCAGGACGTCTGAGCAACGGATCGGCCGGGTGGGATCCCCCTCCGCTCAAGGAGGATCCCACCCGGCCGGGGGTGCGCGCCGCCCCCGTCCCCACGGTGCGGCGCGGGCAGGTCACCGTCCAGTCATCCCGTGGACGGCGGCCTGGGTCTCAGGTCAGTCCGAGCGAGGGCAGCACGGCGGCCTCCACGAAGCGGACGAGGTAGTCGGAGTCGGCGTACTGGCCGTCGAGCACCGGCCGCACGCGCAGGAGGCCGAACATCATGGCCGGGACGAACTCCAGCGCCGGGTGGCCCGCCCGGACCTCGCCCCGGGCCACGCCCCGGGCCAGGATCTCCTCCAGCGCGGCGATCTCCGGGTGCACCAGCGCCTCGCGCAGCGCCTGGGCCAGTTCCTGGTCCGCCGTCACCGCGTGCCCCAGCGCCTGGAGCAGCCGGGTGTCCTTGCCGGACCAGTCGCCGGCGGCCCGCGCGGCCTGGCGCAGGTCCTCGGCCAGCGATCCGGTGTCGATGCCGGCGAACTTCACCCGGCGGTTGGCGCGCAGCGCCGCCGCGACGAACTGCGGCTTGGTCTTCCACTGCCGGTAGAGCGTGGACTTGCTGCACCGGGTGCTGGCGGCGATGCCCTCCATGGTGACGGAGTCGTAGCCGCACTCGCGGATCTGTTCCAGCACGGCGTCGAAGAACTCCCGCTCACGCTCCGGCGTGATCTTGGAGCGGCGCGAGGCGACGACCGTGTCCGGTGCGTCCGCGGCCTGCGACGTCATGCGGTGCTTCCCCTCACTCGTGTCCGTTGCCCGTGCCCGTGCGGTGCCTGGTGCGCGTGCGTGTTCCGTGCTGTCTCCAGTGTGGCCCACATCAATCGATACGCCAGTGTACCGGTACCCGACCGTATCGGTACACTGGCGTATCGGTACGGCAACGTATCGATGAGTTCCGGTACGGACCGGGGCTCGTCCGCACCACGACACGCACCACCGTCAGCGAGGGGGCCGGGGGATGAACGCCCGAACCGAGCCTGCGGAGGCGGAAGGGGAACCGGAGACTCCGGCCCGTCCGCCTCTGATCCGTGAGTTCCTGCTGGTCGCCGGGCTCTTCCTGGTCTACAAACTGGGCCGCCGGCTGGCCACCGGCCACACCGCGGACGCCTTCCGCAACGCCCGGCGCGTCTGGCACCTGGAGCGCGGCGTCCACCTCCCCCACGAGACCGCCGTGCAGTCCGCGCTGCTGCACGGCGACACCCTCGTCCACCTGGCGAACACCTACTACGCGACCGTCCACTTCCCGGCCACGCTCGCCTTCCTGGTCTGGCTGTACCTGCGGCGGCCCGCGCACTACGTCTGGGCCCGCCGGGTCCTCGCGGTCCTCACCACCGCCGCCCTCGTGCTGCCGTTCACGTTCCCGCTGGCCCCGCCGCGCATGCTGACCGGGACGGGCCTGGTCGACACCGCCCGGGTCTACGGCCCGTCGGTGTACGGCCCGCCCTCCAGCGACCACCTCTCCAACCAGTTCGCGGCGATGCCCTCGCTGCACTTCGGCTGGGCGCTGATGGTGGCGATCGGCCTGATGGCCGCCACCCGGTCCCGATGGCGCGAGCTGTGGCTGCTGCACCCGCTGGTCACCCTGCTGGTGATCGTGGGCACGGCGAACCACTACTGGCTCGACTCGATCGTCGCCACGGCCATGCTCGGTCTCGCCCTCGCGGTCGTCCCCGCGCCGTGGCGCACGGCCCGTACGGCGGGTCGCGGCAGTGGTCTGCCGAGGCCGCGCGAGGCCGTCCTGGCGGGAGCGGGACGATGAGCGCCGCCGCCCTGGCCGCCCTCGGCCTGTCGCTGGTGTCGGCCGTCGCCTACGCACTCGCCGCCGTCGCCCAGGAACGGCTCGCCTCGCGCAGCGCCGGCACCGGCCTGCTGCGGCTGCTGGGCACCGGGGCCTGGTGGTCGGCGGTCGGGCTGAACTCCGCCGCCGCGCTGCTGCACGTCGTCGCCCTGAAGTACGGCCCGCTGACCGTCGTACAGCCGCTGGGCGCGCTCACCCTGGTCGCCGCCGTGCCCCTGGGCGCGCGGGCGGCCGGCCGGCGGGTGAGCGCGGTGGAGTGGCGCGGTACGGCGCTCACGCTGCTCGGGCTGGCCGCGCTGCTGGTCACCGCCTCCGGCCCGGCGCCCGCCCGGGTGCTGTCGCTGACCGAGGCCCTGGTGGTCGCCGGTACGACCGCCGCCGGGATCGGTCTGCTGTCCCGGCCCGGCGCCCGGCCGGGCCTGCGGCACGCCACCGCGTCCGGCTTCGCCTCCGGGGTCGCCTCCGCCCTCACCCAGACCGTGACCGTGGCGGCGACGGACCGCTCGGGCCCGGCGCTGAGCACGGAGGTGATCGTGGTCGCCGTGCTCGTCGCGGCGTTCGCCGTCGGCGGGCTGCTGCTGTCCCAGACGGCCTATCGCGGCGGCCTCGGCGCCCCGCTGGCCGTGGTCACCCTGGCCAACCCGGTGGCCGCCGCGGTGATCGGCCTGACCCTGCTGGGGCAGGGCCTGCGGGGCGGCACGGCCGGGGTGCTGCTGGCCCTGGCCGGGGCGGGGCTGGCCTCCTGGGGCGTGCTGCTGCTGACCCGGGTGGCGCCCGTGCCCGCCGGCCCGGACGAGGCCGGCGACGACGAGCACCCGGTGGCGGCCGTGCTGGCGCTGGAGCCGGGTACGGCGACCGCGGAACCGGTGCTGCTGCCCCGGCAGCCGGACCAGCCGGGGCACCTCACGGCCCTGTGACCGCCCGGGCGTACGGCGGCGGCCGGTGCGCGGAACGCTCCGCGGGCACCGGCCGCCGTCGCCGTGCTGCTCGACCTGTCCGGGCGCGCCGGTCAGCCCCAGCCGCGCGCGTCCTGCTTGAGCGCGGTGTCCACCGTCAGCGCCGTGGCCACCACGAGGCTCAGCAGCGGTTCGGGCAGCTGGTAGTGGATCTGCAGGACGTAGTTGTCCGCCGTCGTGAACAGCGTCTTGGCGAGGCCCTCCCAGGTCTTGGTGATCCGGGCGACCTCGTTGTCGGCGTGGTCGACGATCGAGAAGTTCCAGGCCCGCCAGTTCTCCGCCTTGATGGCGCCGACCTGCTGGCCGTTCGCCGTCATCGCGAAGTTGATCTTCCCGATCATGTTCTTCTGGACGATCTCACCGGCCGGCGAGCCGTCCGGGCGGGTCACGATCACCCGCGACTTGAAGATCTTCGCGGGCCGGGTCAGCAGCAGCTGCGGCCGGCCGTGGGCGTCGCGGATCTCCAGCTTGTGGGTGAGGAACTGGTCCAGGCTGGAGACGAAGCGCAGGATCTTGCGCAGGACGCCCTGACCGACCTGGGTGACCGAGCCGATCTCCCGGCCGTTCTGATCCATGACCTTGTACTCGTTGGTCAGCTCGATCAGCTTGGCCTTCTGGTTCACGACCAGGACGGGCTCGGTGAACAGGGTGCCGCCACCGGGTCCGCCGCCGGCGACGCCGGCCTGCTGCTGCACCTGGCGCCGCACCTTGGCGTCACCGGCCTGCTGCTGCGGGAAGGCCGCCGGCTGCGGCGGGACCGGCCCGGCCTGCTGCTGGGCCGGGTTGGTGTGCTCGGTCCACTGCGTGCCGTCCCAGTAGCGGAGCGTCTGTGCCGCTCCGTGCGGGTCCGGGTACCAGCCTGCAGGAGTGTTCGATTGCGTGGTCACCGGGGCACACTACCCTGATATGACCGGTACCTGATCAGTTCGCACGGAGCGGTGCTCATCGCCCGTTCATCCCGTCACGATCGCCGGGTCGCTGACGCCGGGGCGCCCGTTCTCCACGTGCCCGGTGAACCGGCGCAGGAAGGCCGGGTCGGCCTCGCAGGTCACGGTCAGGTCGTACCAGCGCTTGCTGGCCGCGAGCGCCACGGTGTGCCGCACGGTCGCTCCGGGCCGGACCGACACCGTCACCGGCTTGCCGCCGTAGCCGTCGACCAGCTTCAGCTTCGCCGTGCCGGAGCCCTGGTTGGTGAAGGTGAGCTCGACGTCGTCGCCGTGGTGCCGCGCGGTGACCTCGGGACCGGCGGCCTTGTTGCGGCCCTTGAAGACGCGCAGGAAGCCGTTGGGGCCGTGCACGGAGAGGTCGTAGTCGCCGCCGGAGTACGCCGAGTTCCAGGTGTCCGAGAGCGTCTTGCCGGCCTCCGTGGTGTACGTCCAGGGGCCGTCGGCACGGCTGTTGGACGTGACGAGGAAGACCGCTCCCGCGTGCGCCCCCGAGGCGAACGTGAGCGTGAACTTGCCGGCCGCGGTGTCCGCCGAACCGTCCACCACCGGGGCGTACCTCAGGGGACGGGTGGGCCGGCTGCCGCGCTCCTGCCGGGGCAGGGTGCCGTTCGCGGGAGGCTTGGGCACGTAGTCGGGGTGGCGGGCGTGGTCCTTGGGCAGGTAACCGGCCGTGGAGGGCAGCACGACCCGCGCGGTGTCCTTGCGGGAGAAGTCGAAGGCGCTCGTCAGGTCGCCGCACACGGCCCGCCGCCAGGGCGAGATGTTCGGCTCCTGGACACCGAAACGGCGCTCGATGAACCGGATGATCGAGGTGTGGTCGAGGGTCTCCGAGCAGACGTACCCGCCCTTGCTCCAGGGGGAGACCACCAGCATCGGCACCCGCTGGCCGAGCCCGTAGGGGCCGGCGACGTGGCCGGCGTCGCCCTTGAACAGGTCCGGCGCGGGGTCGACCGTCGACTTGCCCTGGGCGGCCGAGGCCGGCGGGTAGGGCGGGATGACGTGGTCGAAGAAGCCGTCGTTCTCGTCGTAGGTGATGAACAGCGCGGTCTTGCCCCACACGTCGGGGTCGGAGGTGAGCGCGTCCAGGACCTGGGAGACGTACCAGGCGCCGTAGTTGGCGGGCCAGTTGGGGTGCTCGGTGAAGGCCTCGGGGGCGACGATCCAGGACACCTGGGGCAGCTTGCCGGTCCGGACGTCCGCCTTCAGCTGGTCGAAGAAGCCCTCGCCCTTGCGGGCGTCGGTGCCGGTGCGGGCCTTGTCGTACAGCGGGTCGCCGGGCTTGGCGTCGCGGTACTGGTTGAAGTACAGCAGCGAGTTGTCGCCGTAGTTGCCGCGGTAGGCGTCGTTGATCCAGCCCCAGCCGCCGCTCGCGTCGAGGCCGTCGCCGACGTCCTGGTAGATCTTCCAGGAGACCCCGGCCCGCTCCAGGCGCTCGGGGTACGTGGTCCAGCCGTAGCCCGCCTCGTCGTTGCCGAGGACCGGGCCGCCGCCCTTGCCGTCGTTGCCGGTGTACCCGGTCCACATGTAGTAGCGGTTCGGGTCCGTGGAGCCGATGAAGGAGCAGTGGTAGGCGTCGCAGATGGTGAAGGAGTCGGCGAGCGCGTAGTGGAAGGGGATGTCGTCGCGGGTGAGGTACGCCATCGTCGTGGCGGACTTGGCGGGCACCCATTTGTCGTACTTTCCGCCGTTGAAGGCGGTGTGTCCGTCGTTCCAGCCGTGCGGGAGGTCCTGGATGAAGGCCAGGCCCAGGTCGTCGGCGTCCGGGTGGAAGGGCAGGACGTCCTTGGTGCCGTCGGACTGCTTCCAGACGGACCTGCCGTTCTGGGTGACCGGACGGGGGTCGCCGAAGCCGCGGACTCCTCGGAGCGAACCGAAGTAGTGGTCGAAAGAACGGTTCTCCTGCATGAGGACGACGATGTGCTCGACGTCCTCCACCGATCCGGTGCGGTGGTGGGCGGGCAGGGCGGCCGCGCGCTGGATGCTGCTGGACAGCGCCGTGAACGCCGTGGTGGCGCCCGCGATCTGGAGGAAGCGCCGCCGGTTGACTTCGGGCATGGGTGAGGGTCCTCTCGTCCTGACGTACGCGATACCCGCCAGATGACGGAATCCGCGCGGAGCGAGTGTTCCAAGAGCAGCGAACGTCAGGGAAGGGTGCGGTGGCGCGCACATGAAGTCGTGGGTACGGGAGGAAACCGGGCCGGGCGCCCCGGCCCGTCGTGCTGCCGGGGCGCCCGGTCCGGGCTGTGCGGGACGGGTCGGTCAGGGGGTCTGGTACGCCTCCACCTCGCTGAACTGACCGGCCGGCCAGCCCGTGTTGGCGGTGACGGTCAGGCGCAGGTAGCGCAGGTTCGTGCCGCTCGGCAGGGTCACGGTCGCGGTGTTGCCGGTGGCCGGGTCGAAGCGGTAGCCCTGTGCTCCCAGTACGGTCGAGTAGCCCGAGCCGTCGGTGCTGCCGAGCACCGTGACGGTCTGGGTGCGGGCGCCCCAGGCCGAGGACGGCGGCAGCTTCAGCACCAGGCGGCGCACGGCGTAGGAGGAGCCGAGGTCGACCGTGAGGGACTGCGGGAAGGCGTTGTTGGCGGACTCCCAGTACGAGTTCGCGTCGCCGTCGACCGCCTTGCCAGGGGTGTAGACGTCCTGGGAGCCGGTCGCGGTGGCCGGACGGCCCTTGGCGAGGTTGCGGTTCGGGTCGGGTTCCGGGTTGCCCTGGCCGGGCTGCGGCCAGGTGGAGCAGTCCGACCACGTGCTCGACCAGCCGGAGTTGCCGCCGCCGTCGGTGAGGCTGAAGGAACCGGAGTTCGCCGGGTAGGGGCAGTTGTAGACGCCGGCCGCGCCGACCTGGGTGGCGGTGACGTTCTTGAAGGTCGCCGCGCCCTGCGCCTCGGCCTGGACCACGACCGTGCCGGTGTTCCGCACGGTCGCGCCGGTGACGTTGACGTTCCGCACCGGGTAGCCCTGCCCGCCGCCGGAGACGAACTCGAAGGCGCTGTAGGGGCTGTCGGTGATCGTCGTGTTGGTGATGTTGACGGTCGCGTTGATCGCGCTGTCGTAGGAGTCGACGCGCAACGCGCCCATGGGGTGGTTCCAGTTGGGGTTCAGCGCGCCGGTGCGCACCAGGGTGTTGCCGTCGACCGTGATGGTGCCGGCGAGGGGGTTGAACGGGTCGAGGAACTTCTGGTTGGAGATGGCGATACCGCTGCCGAGGGCGTTGGTGTCGGAGATCAGGTTGTTGCGTACGGCGATGTCGGTGCCGCCGTAGATGGCGATGCCGTTGGCGAGGTTGGGCTGCGAGATCGTGTTGTTGTCGAAGCTGGAGTCGGTGTCCGGGGAGTACAGCGACCACATGGCGAGGGAGTCGTCGCCCTGGTTGCGCAGGAAGTTGTTGCGGACGCGGACGCCCTTCGCCGTGCCGTTGAGGTTGAGCCCGTCGGCGGTGGTGTCGAGGATGCGGTTGTTCTCCACCACCAGGTTGTCGTTGTTGCCCGTGAGCCACAGGCCGACCTTCAGGTGCTGGATCCACATGCCGGAGACCGAGCTGTTCGGCCCCAGCGAGCCGTTGACGAAGTTGTCCGGGCTGGAGTCGACCCGCTCGGTCACCTCGCCGATGACCGCGAAGTCCTTGATGTGGACGTTGCCCGCCGAGCCGGACTGGTCGATGAAGCGGGAGGTGTGCACGACCGAGTACCAGCTGCCCGCGCCCTGAAGGGTCACGTTCTGCACGCCGCTGAGCGAGGACGTGAGGCGGTAGTCGCCCGGCGGTATCCAGACCGTGCCGCCCTGGGCGGCGGCGATGGCGTCCCGGAAGGCCTGGGTGGAGTCGCCGTTGCCGCTGGGGTCGGCGCCCTTGGAGACGACGGACACCGAACCGGCGGGCTGGCCCGCGGCCGGGGCGACCTGTTCGAAGTCGGCGACGTCGACGGTGACCTGGACGCCGGCCGCCTCCACGGCGACCTTGTCACCGGCCTGGACGTTCTGCCCGAGCAGCATCCGGGTGTTGTCGAAGAAGTGGTGCGTCTTCGCGCCAGGGATCCAGCCGGTGTCGATGTACGAGTACTTGGAGGTCACCGGGAGGGTCTTGGCGAGCCTGGTGCCGTTGACGTACACGTTCAGGGCGCCGGACTGGCCGTCCGGCACGCTGTAGGCGATGTTCACCGCGTTGGCGGCGCGCGGCACGGTGAACTCCACCCGTTGCCCGGCGGACAGCCGGACGGCCTGCCGGCCGGATGCCTCCGAGGCGAGGCTGCCCTGCGTGTAGTCCGGGCCGATCTTCGTGCCGTTGCCGGCCGCCGACTCGGCCTCCACGGAGGTGAAGGGGAGGGTGGCGCCCGCGGCCGCGTGGGCGGCCGGGGCGATGGTGACGAGCATGCCGGCGGCCAGGGCGACGACCGCCCCGATGGCCGGCATGCGCCGGAGGTGTCCGGCGGTGCTGAGGTGCATGTGCTGATCCCTTCGTGGTGGGGGTGCGTGGGATAGCAAGGTGCGTACAGGCGCGGCTCAGGCGCGCAGCCAGGCCGCCGTGTCCCGCGGCAGCCGTCCCGCGTCGTCCAGCGGGCCGCTGCTGAGCAGGAGCCGGGAGTGCGCGGGCAGGCCGGCGGGCGTGGCCGCGAGGTTGACCACGCACAGGGCGTCCGCGCGGGAGAAGGCCAGCACGCCGTCGGGGGCGGGCAGCCAGGTCAGGGGGCCGTCGCCGAACTGCGGGCGCAGCGCGATGGCCTCGCGGTAGAGGGTGAGCACGGAGTGGGGGTCGCGCTGCTGCCGGTCGACCGCGTACGAGGGCCAGTCGGCCGGCTGCGGCAGCCACGGCTCCTCGCGGGAACCGAATCCGGCGTACGGCGCACCGGCGGCCCACGGCAGCGGCACCCGGCAGCCGTCACGGCCGGGGTCGGAGCCCCGCGAGCGGAAGTACATCGGGTCCTGGACGCGGTCGGCCGGGATGTCGGCCTCCGGCAGGCCCAGCTCCTCGCCCTGGTAGAGGTACACCGCCCCGGGCAGCGCCAGGGACAGCAGGGCGGCGGCCCGCGCCCGCCGGGTGCCGAGCACCAGGTCCGTGGGGGTGCCGAAGGCCTTGGTGGCGAAGTCGAAGGCGGTGTCCTCGCGGCCGTACCGGGTGACCGTGCGGGTGACGTCGTGGTTGCACAGCACCCAGGTGGCCGGGGCGCCGACGGGGGCGTGCTCGGCGAGGGTGGTGTCGATGGAGGCGCGCAGCCGGCCGGCGTCCCAGGGGCAGGACAGGAAGGAGAAGTTGAAGGCGGTGTGGAGTTCGTCGGGGCGCAGGTAGCGGGCGAAGCGTTCGGCGTCGGGGAGCCAGACCTCGCCGACGAACACACCGCCGTACTCGTCGGCGACCCGGCGCCAGGAGCGGTAGATGTCGTGGAGCTCGTCGCGGTCGACGAACGGGTGCGGCCGCGGGTGCGCGGCGAGGTCGGAAAGGTCCGGGTCCTTGGCGAGGAGGGCGGCGGAGTCGATGCGGACGCCGGCGACGCCCCGCTCGAACCAGAAGCGCAGGATGTCCTCGTGCTCCTGGCGGACGGCCGGGTGCGCCCAGTTGAGGTCGGGCTGTTCGGGGGTGAACAGGTGCAGGTACCAGTCGCCGTCGGGCAGCCGGGTCCACACCGGGTCGGTGGAGCCGACGAACTGGGACGGCCAGTCGTTCGGCGGGAGTTCGCCGTGCGCGCCGCGTCCGGGCCGGAAGTGGAACAGCTCGCGCTCGGGGCTGCCCGGCCCGGCGGCGACCGCGGCCCGGAACCAGGGGTGCTGGTCGGAGACGTGGTTGGGCACGATGTCGACGATGGTGCGGATGCCCAGCTCACGGGCCTCGGCGATGAGCTTCTCGGCCTCGGCGAGAGTGCCGAAGGCGGGGTCGATGGCCCGGTAGTCGGCGACGTCGTAGCCGCCGTCCTTCAGCGGGGACACGTACCACGGCGTGAACCACAGGGCGTCCACACCGAGTTCGGCGAGGTACGGCAGCCGGGCGCGGACGCCCGCGAGGTCGCCGGTGCCGTCGCCGTCGCCGTCCGCGAAGCTGCGGACGTACACCTGGTAGATGACGGCCGAGCGCCACCAGTCAGGGTCCTTCCGGGCATGGCTGGGCTGTCCCACTGGGCTTGCCTTTCTGTAGACGGGTCGGCGGCGTCAGCCCTTGGTGCTGCCCGCGCTGATCCCGGCGATGATGTGCCGCTGGAAGACGAGGAACAGCGCCACCATCGGGATGCTGGCGATCACCATCGCGGCGATGAGCACGGTGAGCTGGATGTTCTGCGACAGCTGGACCAGGGCGACGCTGATCGGCTGCTTGCCGGTGTCGGAGAAGACCATCAGCGGCCACAGGAAGTCCTGCCACACGGCGACCAGCGCGAAGATCGACACCACGCCGAGCACCGGCCGGGACATGGGCAGGACGACGGACCACAGGACGCGGAGCTTGCCGGCGCCGTCGATCTCGGCGGCCTCCAGGACATCGCGCGGCAGCTGGTCGAAGAAGCGTTTGAGCAGGTAGAGGTTGAAGGCGTTGGCGACGGCCGGCAGCCAGATGGCGAGGGGGTCGTTGAGCAGGCTGGTGTGGATCAGCGGCAGGTCGGCGACGGTCAGGTACTTCGGGACGACCAGCGCCTGCGCCGGGACCATGAGGGTGGCGAGGATGCCGCCGAGGACCACCTTGCCGAAGGCGGGCTTCAGCTTGGACAGGGAGTAGGCGGCGGCCGTGCAGAACACCAGCTGGAAGGCCCAGGCGCCGGCCGCCTGGACGAGCGTGTTCCCCAGGTGCCGGGGCAGCTCCATGAGGTCCCAGGCGTCGGTGTAGCCGCTGAGGTGCCAGTGCTCGGGCAGGAGCGTCGGCGGGGTGCGGGCCACCTCGTCCGGGGACTTCAGGGCGCCGGTCGCCATCCAGTACACCGGGAAGAGGAAGGCGAGGGCGAAGAGGACGACGACGGCAGTGAACACCGTCCAGTACAGGACCTTGCCGCGGGGGCGGGCGAGGGCGGCCGGGGAGATCAGGGTACGGGTGCCGGTGGTCATGCGTCCCCCTCGGAGCGGGTGAGCCGCAGGTAGACCGCGGAGAAGGCGCCGAGCAGCAGCAGGAGCATCACGCTCAGGGCGCAGGCGCCGCCGAAGTCGTTGTAGAGGAAGGCGTACTTGTAGATGAGGTAGAGGACGGTGACGGTGGCGTTCTCCGGGCCGCCGCCGGTGATGACGAACGGTTCCGTGAACACCTGCATGGTGGCGATGACCTGGAGCAGCATCAGCATCAGGATCACGAACCGGGTCTGCGGGACCGTGACGTGCCGCACGCGCTGGAGGAGGTTCGCGCCGTCCAGTTCGGCCGCCTCGTACAGCTCGCCCGGGATGGACTGCAGGGCCGCGAGGTAGATGAGGACGGTGCCGCCCATGTTGGCCCACGTGGCGACGATGACCAGGGAGACCAGCGCGGTGTCGGTGCCGTTGGACCAGTTCGAGGTGGGCAGGTGCAGCAGGCGCAGCGTCTCGTTGGCGAGGCCGGCCCCGGGGTCGTAGAACCACTTCCACAGCAGGGCGCTGACCACCGGCGGGATCATCACCGGCAGGTAGACCACGACCCGGAAGAAGGCCCTGGCGTGCCGCAGTTCGTTGAGCACGAGGGCGAGGACGAAGGGGATCGCGAAGCCGATCAGGAGGGCCAGCAGGGTGAACGTGAGGGTGTTGCGCCAGGCGGCCGTGAACTCGGGGTCGTGCAGGACCCGGGTGAAGTTGGCGGTGCCGACCCACTCGGGCGGAGAGCCCGGGGTGTACTTCTGGAAGGCGATGACGACCGCGCGGATCGCCGGGTACCAGGAGAACAGGGCGAAGCTGAGCAGGCCGCCGAGGAGGAAGCCGTAGGCGCGGACCTGGTCGACCAGGCGGCGGCGCCTCCGGTCCCCTGCCGGGGGCGGCGCCGGGACCGGGGGGGCGGCGGCGTGCGCGGCCGGCCGTCGCTCGGCCGTCTTGGTCATGGCGGTCAGCTCCGGGCCAGAATGCTGTCGATCTTGCCGGACGCCTCCTTGAGGAGCTGGTCGATGTCGGCGTCCTTCTTGGTCAGGACGGCGGAGACGGTGCCGTCGAGGACGGAGTAGATCTGCTGGGCGTGCGGCGGCTCGATCTTCAGCTGGAGCTGGTGGTTGCCGTCGAGGAACGCCTGGTAGTTCTCCACCGGGACGTTGGCGTTGGCCTTCTTCACCCGCTGGTCGGTGGCGTCGGCGGCGCCGGTGAACAGGCGCGGCTCGGGCAGGCCGACGGGTGCGTCGTGCTTCTTGGCGCGCGCGTAGTCGCCGAGGAAGCCCTTGCCGGGGGTGAGGAACATGTGGTCGAGCCACTTCAGGCCCGCCCGGATCTGGGCGGGCGTGGCCTTCTTGTTGAACATGTAGCCGTCGCCGCCGATGAGGGTGCCCTTGCCGCCCGGCATGGGGGCCAGGGCGAGGTCCTTGTAGTCGCCGCCCTTCTCCTTGACGAGGATCGGGATGTTGTCGGGGGCGGCGAGGTACATGCCGAGCTTGCCCGAACCCATCATCTGCTGCACGTCGTTGATGACGAGGAGCTGCTTGCTGCCCATCGAGTCGTCGGTCCACCGCATGTCGTGCAGGGTCTTCAGGACGGCGTGGCCCTCGGGGGTGTCGACGGTGGCCTTCTTGCCGTCCGCGCTGACGACGTCGCCGCCCTGGGAGTACAGCTCGGCGGTGAAGTGCCAGCCGCCCTGGTTCTGCGCGCTGTAGTCGGCGTAGCCGACGGTGCCGTCGCCGAGGGCGGCGATCCTCTTGGCGGCGGCGCGGACCTCGTCCCAGGTCGCCGGGGGCTTGTCGGGGTCCAGGCCGGCCTTCCGGAAGAGCGCGCGGTTGTAGATCAGCCCCATGGAGTATCCGGTGCGCGGGATGCCGTAGACCTTTCCGTCGACGGTGTAGATGTCCCGCAGCTGCTTCTGGATGCTGTCGTAGCTCTTGAGGTCCTTCAGGTACGGGGTGAGGTCGGCGGCCTGGCGGATGTCGACGACGTGCCGCGCGTCCGTGAAGTACGTGTAGAACACGTCCTCCATCTGGCCGCCGGCGAGCTTGGCGTCGAAGGTCTTGGGGTCCTGGCAGGGGAAGGCGTCGTGCGTGACGACGTCGATGTCCGGGTTCGCCTCCTCGAAGGCCGCGGTGTCCGCCTCGAAGAAGGAGCGGTCGAGCTTGGCGCTCTTCGGCGGTTCGCAGTTGACGGTGATGCGGGTCTTGCCGCTCGCCGAATCGTCGTCACCGGACCCGCAGGCGGTGGCGGCGAGGGCGAGGGAGGAACAGACGCCGATCGCGAGGATGGTACGGCGGAACCCGGTGTGTCTCATCGGTGGACCCCTCATGGCACTCATGGCAGGAGCGGTGGGCGTCGCACACTCAAGCACCGCCGACATCGGCGCGCAAGATGTCGCGCAGAATCTGCAATTCTTGGACAGCGTGCTGGATCTTCCCGAGTTCAGTCGCGCGGAGCTTGCGCGGTGGAGCCGCGCACCACCAGTTCCGGCTCGAACAGCAGCTCCTCGGCGGGTACGGCGGTGCCTCCGATCCGCGCGTTCAGCAGCTCCACGGCCGCGCGGCCCATGGCCTCGATGGGCTGGCGGACGGTGGTCAGCGGGGGCTCGGTGCAGTTCATGAACGCGGAGTCGTCGTAGCCGACGACCGAGATCCGGCCCGGGACGTCGTGGCCCTTGCGGCGCGCCGCCCGGACGGCGCCGAGCGCCAGCGGGTCGGAGGCGCAGATGATGCCGGTGACGCCCCGGTCGATCAGGCGCGCGGCGGCGGCGTGGCCGCCCTCGAGGGAGAAGATGGCCCGCGCGACGAACTCGTCCGGCAGTTCGCCGGCGATCGCCCGGGCGGCGGCCAGCTTGCGCGCCGACGGCACGTGGTCGCCGGGGCCGAGGACCAGCCCGATGCGCTCGTGGCCGAGGGAGGCCAGGTGCCGCCAGGCCTGTTCGACGGCCACGGCGTCGTCGCAGGACACGCCCGGGAAGCCGAGGTGTTCGATGGCCGCGTTGACCAGCACGACCGGGATGTTGCGCTCGGCGAGCAGCCGGTAGTGGTCGTGCGGGGCGTCGGCCTGGGCGTACAGGCCGCCGGCGAAGACGACACCGGAGACCTGCTGCTGGAGCAGCAGCTCGACGTAGTCCGCCTCCGACACCCCGCCCTTGGTCTGGGTGCACAGCACCGGGGTCAGCCCCAGCTGGGCCAGTGCGCCGCCGATGACCTCGGCGAACGCCGGGAAGATGGGGTTCTGCAACTCGGGCAGCACGAGACCGACGAGCCGCGCGCGCTCACCGCGCAGCTGGGTCGGGCGCTCGTAACCGAGGACGTCGAGCGCGGTCAGCACCGCCTGCCGGGTGGCCTCGGAGACTCCGGGCTTGCCGTTGAGGACCCGGCTGACCGTGGCCTCGCTGACCCCGACCTTCTTCGCCACTTCCGCAAGTCGTCGCGTCATGGACGCAAGCGTAGCGCAAATTATGCAAGCGGCTTGCGTTGCCGTGCGGGCGTCGTCGGCGGGGCTCGGGGGCCGCTGGACGAGAGGAGTCGTCGGTGCGGGGGCGCCGACGCCGGCGGAGGCGGCTGTGAGTGACGAGGCGGCGGGTGCCGGAGTCGGCGGTGCTGACGGAGCCGAGGAGTCGCCGGGTGCCGGAGGAGTCGGGGGGTGCCGAGGCAGTCGGTGGCGTGCCGGGTGAGTCGGCGGCGCGCGCCAAGGCTCGCCGGGTGCCGGAGGAGTCGGGGGGTGCCCAGGCAGTCGGTGGCGCGCCGGACGAGTCGACGGCGCGCGCCAGGGCTCGGCGGGCCGCGCAAGGGCTCGGTGGTGTGCCCGGTGAAGGCACCCCTCAGCCCCCCGCGGGGAACCGCCGTGCCGGCCCGGCGCCGTCGGCGACCTGAACGCCGGCGGTGCCGGGTCAGTCCTGCGTGGGCGGCACGACCGTCAGGTGCGAGGCGGCGTCCCGCGGGCGGCGCGGACGGCGCACCGGCACGGCGGGCCGGCGGGGGTCGCGCAGGACCATCGTCAGCCGCCGGTAGCCCAGCTCCCGCAGCGGCTGCGGGATCTCCTCGACGATGCGGCACTCGGTGCGACCGCGCCGCGGGTCCGGGTGGTGCAGGAGGCGTACGGCGCCGTCCAGGCGGGTCGCGGCCTCGCCGACGGCCCGTATCCAGTGCGGCAGGCCCTGCCGGTAGGCGGCCTCCATGATCGGGTCCTGGGCGATCTCCCGGCGCACGGACTGGAGTTCGTGGTCGTGCCCGTGGGTCTCCAGGGCGGTGCGGAGCTGGGCCAGCATCGGCAGGCACCAGCCGGGCTCGTGTTCGCCGAGGACCTCGCCGGCGTCGGGGTGGAAGAGCACGAACCGGAGGAAGTTCTCCCCCGGCATGGCCGTGGGGTGGGGGCGCACACCGTGGAAAAGTGTCTCGAACGCGCTGTTCGCCATGACCACGTTCCAGTGGTGGTCGACGACCAGGGACGGGCAGGACTGTGACTCCAGCAGCGCTCCGTAGTCCTGGAGGTACGCCTGGATCTCGCAGGTGTCGGGGACGGGCCGCGGTGCCGGCCGCTGCCCTCCTGCCTGATGTGCCATCGGGAGGTCACCCCTCTTGCCTCTGCGGCCCTTCTCGCGGCCCTGCGATCCTGCTGCCCAGGCAAGAGCCATGTCAACTATCGTGGCATTTCGTGCCGGTCGACGGCTGAAATTCGCCACAGTTGTGGCGACACCTGGATGTGAGTTCGAGACACCCGCTACTCTCCGGGAAGTTCACGGCGATCGCTCGTGAGAAGCACGGACGCATCTGAAGCCCTCTAGAGACGTAGGAGTTCTGTCGGTGACGGATGGCTACGAGGATCCGGGCGCCTCGGCGACCGCCCAGCTGCCGGCCGTCGTCGCCCGCGTCACCGCGCTCGCCGACCGCCTCGGCGTCCCGCACGCCGAGGTCTTCGACGTGGGCCGGCTCTCGATCGCCTGCGGGGTGCCGGAGCCGGTGGTCAAGGCCCTGCTCAGCGGTCGGCCCGCGGGTGAGCCGGACGTCCAGGCCCGCTTCCTGCAACGCCTGGACCTGCTGCGCCGCACCCGGCTGAAGCCGGGCGGACGCCGGTACACCCAGCAGGAGATCGCCGACGGCGCGGGCATGTCCCGGCAGCAGGCCGGCGCCCTCATCAACGGCGACCGGCGGCCCACCATGGAGCACTGCGACGCCCTCCAGCGCTTCTTCCGGGTGCACGCCGGCTTCCTCACCGCGGAGGACCCCGAGGCGCTGGCGGGCGCGCTGCAACGCACGGAGCAGGAGCTGCTGCAGAAGCTCGCGGACCGGGAGCGGGCCGCCGCCGAGGCCCCGGAGGACCCGCTGGAGCGGCTGCTGCAGGACCACGGCGTGCGCGGAATTGCCTGGCGCGCCGCGCAGTTGCCCACCGACCAGCACCGGGACAAGGTCGCCGAGTGGCTCGACATGCTCCTGGAGAGCGTCAAGCGGCCCGAGTCGTGAGCCGGGGGAGAACTGTGGGCATCGGCAGGGACATGCGCCGGCTGTGCAACGAACTGGTGGGCGGGCTGACGTTGCCCGTGCCCGCGCCCCCGGACGAGCTGTACCGCGCGCTGTGCCAGGCGATGGGCCGCCGGCGCGGGCGCCCGGTGCACTTCCGTACGGCGGCCTTCCCGCCCGGCACGGCCAGCGGACTGTGGCTGGACCTGACCGACCGGGACGTCGTCGTGGTGGAGGAACGCACCGCCCCCGACCACCAGTTGGTGATCCTGGGCCACGAGCTGTGGCACATGCAGGCCGACCACTGCGGGCTCCACATGGACGGCGTCGGCGCCGCCACCCGGCTGCTGGGCGACCACACCGACCAGGAGGCGCTCCAGGCGGCGGTGCAACGCGTCGCGGCACGCAGCCGCTTCGACGTCGCCGAGGAACGGGACGCCGAGACCTTCGGGCTGCTCCTGGCCAGCAAGTGCCGCACGTGGCTGGCGGGTTCGGCGTTGCGGGGGCCGGTGCAGCGCGACGGTGTGGCCGGCCGCATCGAGGCGTCGCTGGGGTATCCGGGCCCGCAGGGCTGAACCGGACCGGCCCGCAGGGCTGAACCGGACCCACGTCGCCGGCCGGGCGGCCCTGGGCCGCCGGGGCGCGCTCGGCGCGCCGTGCACGCGGGGGCCCTCGCCGCGCTGGAGCGGGGTGCGGGGCACGGAAGTTGAGAAACGTTTCGCCGGGTCGGGCGGCACGTCGTGCGGGGTGATCGGGGCGGTTCCGCCTCGGCTATGCGGGCTAACCGGCGCGGGGCCGGGCGGCGTTGTCAGTGGCGGGCGGCAAGCTGGGAGTGTGCGCCGTCCGAAGCGGTGCACGGCGCCGCAGGGCGCGTGACCGTGACGCCTACTCGGGGAGAGCCGACCGATGCCCACCGCCGTACTGACCGACCGCGAGCGCACCGCCGTACAGGCCTACCTGCGTCTGCTGCACACGGTGCGCGCCGCCTTCGACGGGCCGCCGGGCGAGGACCGGCCCGCCGTCGTCCCGCCCGTCGTGCTCGCGGAGGCGGAGCAGGCACTGGCCCGGGCCGGGCTCGCGGGCAACGAGGCGGAGTTCTTCCGGCTCCTGCGCGACTGGTGCCGGCCCGACTGACCGGCGTGCCGGCCCGACTGAGCGCCGTGCCGGTCCGGTGCCGCCGCCGTCACCCGGACGACGGGCGGCGGTGGCGGTGGGGGCCGGCGGGTTCGCCGTCAGGGGCGCGGGGCGGGGTGGGGTATGACCACCGAGGTGGCCACCACCCCGTGCCGTACGGTCCACCGGCCCTCGAAGGTCTGGAGCCGGGCCCCGCCGACCAGGGGGCCGGGGACGAGGAGCTCGGCGCGCAGGGCGCCGGAGGCTTCGCCCTCGGCGTCCGGCCGTACCGTGATGTCGGCCTCGGAGAAGTCCAGCCACTGGCGGGTGAGCGGGAACCACGCCTTGTAGACGGACTCCTTGGCGCTGAACAGCAGCCGGTCCCATTGCACGGCGGGCCACCGCGCGGCCAGCCGGTCGAGCCGCTCGGCCTCGGCGGGCAGGAAGACGGAGGGGCCCACCCCTTCCGGCAGCGGCCCGTGCGGTTCGGCGTCGATGCCCAGGGAGGCGAGGTCGGTGGCGCGGACCAGCGCGGCGGCGCAGTAGCCGTCGCAGTGGGTCATGCTGCCGAGCAGCCCGTCCGGCCAGTGCGGGGCGCCCCGCTCGCCGGTGAGCACGGGCTGCGGCGGCACGCCGAGCTTCTCCATGGCGCGCCGGGCGCAGCCCCGGACGGCCGCGAACTCACGGCGCCGCTTGGCCACCGCGCGCGCGACGAGCGCCTCCTCCGCCGAGTGGAGCGGGGAGTCCCACAGCGGGTCGTCAGCGCGCGCCTCCACGGCCACGACCGACTCCGGGAGCAGCTCCTCGATCACCTGCTTCGACCTCCATCGGCAGGACGCGGCGCAGCCTTCCCGGCGGATCCGGACGCTTGCGCCACTCACGGGGGTATCCCACGGAGACCTCCATGAAGCGGACTCCGTCGTGCCAGGTGGTGCGGGGGATGTGCAGATGGCCGTAGACCATGGTGGCGACCCGGAACCGGCGGTGCCAGTCCGCGGTCAGCGTGGTGCCGCACCACATGGCGAACTCGGGGTGCCACAGGACCTCGGTGGGGTGCCGGTCCAGCGGCCAGTGCCCGGCCAGCACGGTCGGCAGGTCCTCGGGCAGCTCGGCGAGCCTGCGCTCGGTCTCGGCGACCCGGGCCCGGCACCAGGCCTCACGGGTCGGGTAGGGGTCGGGGTGCAGCAGGTACTCGTCGTTGCAGACGATGCCCGTGCTCTCCGCGTAGGCCAGGCCCTGCGCCTTGGTGGTGGAGCCGGCCGGCAGGTACGAGTAGTCGTAGAGCAGGAAGAGCGGGGCCACGGCGACCGGGCCGCCCGCGCCGCGCCACACCGGGTAGGGGTCCTCGGGGGTGACGACGCCCAGCTCGCGGCAGACCTCGACCAGGTGCTCGTAGCGGGCGACGCCACGCAGCGTGACCGGGTCGCTCGGGTGCGTCCACAGCTCGTGGTTGCCGGGTGCCCACAGCACCTTGCTGAAGCGGCTCGCGAGCGTGCCGAGGGCCCAGCGGATGTCGGCGACGGTCTCGGCGACGTCACCGGCCACGATCAGCCAGTCGTCGTCGCTGTCGGGACGCATGCCGTCGATCAGGGCGCGGTTGTCCGGATAGCCGATGTGGAGGTCGCTGATGGCCAGCAGCTGTCCGGCCCCGGCCGTCGACTCCACCGCGCACACCCCTTCCGATCATCCGATGGGACAACGAGAACACATGCCCCGGGCACCGGACAAGAGGTTCCCCCGCCGCGTGTCGCGATCCGGGCCCGGTCCGCCTCGCGCGCGTCCGCGACCGGGCGGCCCGCGAAGCCGTTGCCGGACGGCCCGCGAAGCCGGCGCCGGACGAGCCGCGATCCGTGACCGGACGGGCCAGGAGGCCGTGACCGGAGGGGCCAGGAAGCCGTGACCGGACGGGCCTCGGATCCGTAACACCCGCGTTGCACGAGGGACCCTTGGAAAGCCGTATGATCGCCCCGACACCAGCGCCCTCAACCCCCCTTTTTCCGGGGCTGTTTGGTGACCCTTCCTCCCTCCTGCCCGGGCACGGGCCGCTCCGCCCTGCCCGCACACCCGAAAGGCGGCCTGCATGCCCTCTCGCGTACGCGTCTGGCTCAACCGCACGTACGCGGAGAACGTGTTCTTCATGGATCAGCTGCGGAGAAATCCCAGCGACCGCGCGGTGGAGATCCACGCCACGCACGGCGACCCGGACTCCCCCGTGCTGGCCGCCGCCGACACCGCCGAGCTGGAGCCGGAGGGCCTGTCCCCGGCGGCGTACGCCGAGTACGCCCTCGACCAGTGCGCCCGGCGCGGCATCGACGTGTTCGTGCCGCGGCTGCACCAGGCGGCGATCGTGGCGCACCGGGCCGAGTTCGCGGCGGCCGGCACGGCGCTGCTGGCGCCGACGCCCGAGGCGGTCGCCGTGTTCGAGGACAAGGCGGTCGCGTACGAGGCGGTCCGCTCGGTGGGCGTCCCGGTGCCGCCGTGGCACCGGGTCCGCACGGCGGACGAACTTCTCGCCGCGGTCGAGGAGCTGGAGGCGGCCGGGCACCGGCCGTGCTTCAAGCCGGCCGCCGGCGCCGGCGGGGTCGGCTTCCGCATGATCACCCGAGCCCCCTTCTCGCTCGCGCACCTGACCGGCTTCCCGGGCCCTTACGTCCAGCTGGACCTGGTCGAGGAGGCGCTGCGGCGGGCCGAGGAACCCGTGGACTGGCTGGTGATGCCGCGCCTGGAGCAGCCCGAGGTGTCGGTCGACTGCCTGACCGGGCCGGACAACCGGGTCCGGCTCGCGGTGGGCCGCACCAAGAACGGCCGCCGCCGGGGCTTCACCCTGGACGAGCGGTGGCTGGCCCCGGCCCGGCTGATCGCGGAGGGCTTCGGACTGCACCACCTGTCCAACATCCAGTTCCGGATGCTCGGCGACCGGCCGGTGCTGCTGGACGTCAACACCAGGCCCGCCGGGGGCCTGCACCAGCTGTCGCTCTGCGGGGTGAACGCACCGTGGGCCGCCGTGCAGGTGGCGCTGGGCGAGGACCCCGGGGTGATCGAGCCGCCGTTCCTGGGGCGGGACTACACGGTGGTGTCGGGGCCGCGTCCGCTGGCGCCCGCGGCCCTTCCGCGGCAGCGGGTGGATTCCGAGGTCCTGCTGCCCGCTGTGCCGGCGCCCGTGCGGGCCGCCTCGGCGGGTGAGGTGCTCCCCCTCTGAGGCGCTCACGCCCACCGGTATGGACCAATTCCGTTCTGCTTCTTGACAGGGGCGATTGGTCCATACCAAATTCGTTGACGCAACGCTTCCGCACTCCCCAGCACTCCCGAACACCCCACCCCTGACAGGGAGATCGCGTGCGCGACACACTCGGGCGTCCCAGACGCCGGCTTCTCGCCCTGCTCGGCTCCGCCGCCCTCGCGGTCGGCGGGGCCATCGCCCTCCCCGGTACGGCCCAGGCGGCCAACATCCTCACCAACCCCGGCTTCGAGTCCGGCGGCCTCTCCCCCTGGACCTGCACCGGGAACCTCGGTTCGGTCGTCTCCTCCCCCGTGCACGGCGGCGCCAAGGCGCTCCAGGGCGCGGCGTCGTCCAGCGACAACGCGCAGTGCAGCCAGACGGTCGCCGTGCAGCCGAACACGACGTACAGCCTCAGCGGCTGGGTGCGCGGCAGTTACGTGTACCTGGGCGTCAACGGCGGCGCCTCCACCTGGACGTCGTCCCCGTCGGCGTACAGCCAGCTCAGCGTCTCCTTCACCACCGGCGCCTCGCAGACCAGCGCCACCATCTATGTGCACGGCTGGTACGGCCAGGGCACCTACTACGCCGACGACATCAGCCTGGACGGCCCGGGCGGCGGGGGCGGCGGGGACACCCAGGCGCCGACCGCGCCGAGCGGGCTCACCTCCACCGGCAAGACGTCGTCCAGCGTGTCGCTGAAGTGGAACGCGGCCACGGACAACACGGGCGTGACGGCGTACGACATCTACAGTGGGGCCAACCAGCTGCTGAGCGTCTCCGGGACGTCGGCCACGGTCAGCGGGCTGTCGCCGAGCACGAGCTACACCTTCACCGTGAAGGCGCGGGACGCGGCCGGGAACACCTCGCCGGCCTCCAACTCCGTCACCGTCACCACCGACGCGGGCACCGGCGGCGGCACCGGCTTCAAGCAGGCGGCGCCGTACCTGTACGAGGGGTGGGGCGATCCGCCGAACCCGGCCACGGTGATGAACGCGACCGGCGCCAAGTGGTTCACGATGGCGTTCGTGCTGGACTCGGGCGGCTGCACCCCGGCCTGGGACGGCAGCAGGCCGCTGACCGGCGGTGTGGACCAGTCGGCGATCAACCAGATCCGGTCCGCCGGCGGCGACATCGTCCCGTCCTTCGGCGGCTGGTCGGGCAGCAAGCTGGGCGCCAACTGCTCCTCCGCGAGCGCGCTCGCCGGGGCGATCCAGAAGGTGGTCGACGCCTACGGCCTGAAGGCCATCGACTTCGACATCGAGAACACCGACGAGTTCGAGAACGAGGCCGTCCAGGCGAAGATCCTCACCGCGCTGAAGACGGTCAAGGCCAACAACCCCGGCCTGAAGACCATCGTCACGTTCGGCACGTCCACCACCGGGCCGACGTACTACGGCAACCGGCTCATCGAGCAGGCGCAGGCGCTGGGCGCGAACATCGACGTGTTCACCATCATGCCGTTCGACTTCGGCGGCGGCTCGGACATGTACGGCAACACGGTGAACGCGGCGGAGGGGCTGAAGAACAAGCTGAAGTCCACCTTCGGCTGGGACGACGCCACCGCGTACGCGCACATCGGCATCTCCGGCATGAACGGCCTGTCCGACCAGCAGGAGACGACTACCACGGCGATCTGGACGCAGATCCGGGACTGGGCGAACTCGCACCACATCGCGCGGCTGGCCTTCTGGTCGGTCAACCGCGACCGGCCCTGCCCGGGCGGCGGTGTCGCCGAGAACTGCTCCGGGATCAGCCAGAACAACTGGCAGTTCACCTCGATCACGGCCGGCTTCACCGGCTGAGGCACCGGTAGAGACGACTAGAGACGACACGGAGGGCCGCTCGGCGGAGCGGCCCTCCGTTGCCGTGTGCGGCACGCCGGGCCCGGGCGGCCCCGCCCCGCCGTCGTGGACGGCGCCGGGGCGCGAAGGCCGTCCCGGTGGCCGCCCGGCAACCCGCTCCGGCGCCGGCGGGCACTCCCGCTCGACCGCACGCACCGGGCCGGTGGCGTGGCCGGGCACCGGATCGGCGGAGCACGGGTGCGCGCCACCGGCGTCCGCCGGACACGCGGCCTCATGACCGCGTCGGCGGCCCGGGACGGAGACGAGGCGAGCCAGGCGCCGGGCGATGCCGACGCCGAGGGGCGCGGTGCGCAGGCCGTAGGCGGTGCCGCCCGCTCCGGCGCCCTCCTGGCCGGGCAGCCGTTCGGCGCGCGCGCCGGATCGTGGACCACGGGGCGGCCCTCGGGCCGAGGAGTGCGGTGGTGACGCGGGCGCACGGGAGCGCCGGTCGGGGTCAGATGCCACCGGCACGAGGGAGCGTGGCCGGCGGCCGACAGCGGGTAAGGCACCCCGCGTGGCCGGCGGCCGCCCGGGGGCCGGCCCCGGCGTCCGGCCGTCGCCCTGCCGCCGTCGGGCCGCCGCATCGCGGCCGGACGGCACCGCTGCCGTACGCCTGCCGTGGGACCGCCGAAGAGCAGCGGCCCGCAAAGGTGTACGCGGTGCGAGCCCACTGCGGGCGCCGGCTCCGCTGCCGCCGAGCCGGCGAAGTGATCCGCCATCGAGAGGGAGGTGAGCCCGGCCCTGCGGTGGGCCTCGCGTGACCCGCCCGGGAAGGGGCCCCGCGCACCGGTGCCGGAGTCGTACCGGGCCGACCGGCGGGCGGCGCGGTCTGCGCCGGTACGGGTGGCTTCACCCCGTGAACTCCCGTGCACGGCAAGGACTTTCCTTGCTTCGACTCTTGACGGTCTCCGGGCCGGGGAGCACATTGGCGGCACCGTGAGAGCGCTCTCAAGCAGCGCAGGGAAGTCTGCCTGAGAGCGCTCTCACGAAACCCCCGCACACACCCGTACCGAGAGGCTCCCCATGAGCGCATCCTCCGGCATCCCCAGACCCCGCCCGCTGCGGCGCGCCTTCACCGCCGCCGTCGCCACGCTCGGCCTGGCCGCGGCCCTCGCCACGGCCGCCACCGCACCCGCCGACGCGTCCGCGCCCGCCCCGCCCTCGGGCTGGACGCAGGTCTTCGTGGACGACTTCAACGGCGCGGCCGGCTCGGGCGTCAACACGGCCGACTGGCAGTACGACACCGGAACCTCCTACCCCGGCGGGGCCGCCAACTGGGGCACCGGCGAGGTCGAGACGATGACGTCGAGCACCAACAACGTCGCGCTCGACGGGAACGGCAACCTGCTCATCACCCCGCGCCGCGACGCCTCCGGCAACTGGACCTCCGGCCGGATCGAGACCACCCGCACCGACTTCCAGCCCCCGGCCGGCGGGAAGCTGCGCGTCCAGGCGCGCATCCAGATGCCGAACGTCACCGGCGCCGCCGCGAAGGGCTACTGGCCGGCGTTCTGGATGCTCGGCGCCCCGTTCCGCGGCAACTACTGGAACTGGCCGGGCATCGGCGAGCTGGACATCATGGAGAACGTCCAGGGCCTGAACACCGACTGGGCCACGATGCACTGCGGCACGAACCCGGGCGGCCCGTGCAACGAGACCTCCGGCATCGGCAACTCCACCTCCTGCACCGGCACCACCTGCCAGGCCGGCTTCCACACCTACGCGATGGAGTGGGACCGCTCGACCAGCCCCGAGGAGATCCGCTTCTATCTCGACGGCGTCAACTTCCACACCGTGCGGGCGAACCAGGTCGACGCGGCGACGTGGGCGAACGCCACGAACCACGGCTACTTCCTCATCCTCAACGTCGCGATGGGCGGCGGCTTCCCGGCCGCGTTCGGCGGCGGCCCGGACGGCGGCACCGAGCCGGGCCACCCGATGGTCGTCGACTACGTGCAGGTCCTGCGGTCCTCGGGCGGCGGCACCACTCCCCCGCCGACCGGCAACCGGGACGCCTACAGCCCCGTCCAGGCCGAGTCGTACGACAGTCAGTCCGGCGTCGTCACGGAGGCCACCACGGACACCGGCGGCGGCCAGGACATCGGGAGCCTCGCGAACGGCGACTGGGCGCTGTACAAGGGCGTGAACTTCGGTTCCACGGCGGCCAGGCAGTTCTACGCCCGGGTCGCGAGCGGTGCGGGCGGCGGGGTCAGCGGCCTGGTCGAGGTGCGTCTGGACAGCCGCGGCAACGCGCCCGTCGGCAGTTTCGCCGTGGGCGACACGGGCGGCTGGCAGTCCTGGCGGACGGTCCCGGCCAACATCGGCGCGGTGACCGGCACGCACGACGTCTACCTCACCTTCACCAGCGGCCAGCCGGCCGACTTCGTGAACGTGAACTGGTTCGACTTCGGTCACTGACCGGGCGGGCCCGCGGCGCCGGGGGCCGACGTGCACGTGGACGTCGGCCTCCGGCGCCGCCGTCATGCGGCCCCACCGGCCGTGCCCGCACGAGGCGCGCCGGATCCGGCACCGGGCGAACGCCCCCGTCCACGCAGGCGCTCAGCGCAGCTCCGCCCGGAACGCCACCGGTGTCTGCCCGGTGTGCAGGTGGAAGAACTTCGAGAAGTTCGCCGCGTCGGGGAAGCCCACGGCCACCCCGACGCGGCCGATCGGCAGGTCCGTGTGGGCGAGGAGGCGCTTGGCCTCCAGGACGACGCGCTTGTCGATGAAGCCCTTGGGCGTCTCGCCGGTGGCCGCGCGGACGGCGCGGACGAGGGTGCGGCGGGAGTAACCGAGGGCGTCGGCGTAGGCGCTGACGCTGTGGTTGGTGGGGAAGCCTCGCTCGACGGCGTCCCGGAAGCGGGTGAAGGTGCTGTCGGTGTGCTGCCGGGAGGTCTCGGCCGCGCTGGTGGCGAGATGGGCGAGGCGCAGCAGGCACGCGGTCAGACTGTGCCGCAGGACCGCCGTGTGCAGGCCGGGCGGGAGCGTCTCGGCGTCCTCGTACTCGCGGCGCAGCTGGTCGAGGGCCGCGTGGAGCCCGGCCAGCTGCGCGGGGTCGGGGTGCAGCAGCGGCGGCAGGTCGTAGCGGTACAGGCCGGCGGCCTCGACGGTGGCGCGGGGCAGGAAGCCGGGCTGCATGGTCAGGACGGTTCCGCGGTACACGGTGTCGCGGGAGAACCGGTGGACCTGTCCGGGGCGGATCCACAGGAGGTCTCCGGCGGCGGCCTCGTACTCGGCGAAGTCGATCATGTGCCGTACCGGGCCGCCGGTGAAGAGCATGACGACGTGGAAGTCGATACGGTGGACGCGGTGCAGGGGGGCGTCGACGTGCCAGCGGTGGTCGGTGCCCATCGGGCCGATCTGCATGCCGACGCCGCCGACGGCCAGATCGGCCGGGAAGGGGAACGTTCTGATCACGTCACCCTCAGCTTGGTGTCTTATGCCCGTCATGCCCGGTTCTTCCTCTCTCTGTCGCGTGATCACTGTCCCAGATTCACCACAGGCTGACACACCCCGACCTTTCCCCGAAAAAGTCAGACTTTTAAGTTTGAACGCGTCCGGCCAGCCATCCCGCACTGAACGAGGACTTCTTGAAGATGACTACGCAGACTTCCGAGAGCTTCGAGTGGACCGACCTCGACCGGCGTGCCGTGGATACCGCCCGGATTCTGGCGGCAGACGCGGTGCAGAAGGTGGGCAACGGACACCCGGGCACCGCGATGAGCCTGGCGCCTGCCGCGTACACGATCTTTCAGAAGGTGATGCGACACGACCCGGCCGACCCGGAGTGGACCGGCCGTGACCGGTTCGTCCTCTCCCCCGGCCACACCTCGCTGACCCTCTACACGCAGCTGTTCCTCGCCGGCTACGAGCTGGAGCTGGACGACCTGAAGGCCTTCCGCACGCACGGCTCGAAGACCCCGGGCCACCCCGAGTACGGGCACACCGCGGGCGTGGAGACCACCACCGGCCCGCTCGGCCAGGGCGTCGCCAACGCCGTCGGCATGGCGATGGCCGCCCGCTACGAGCGCGGCCTGTTCGACCCGGAGGCCCCCGCCGGCACCTCCCCCTTCGACCACACCGTCTGGGCCATCGTCTCCGACGGCGACCTGGAGGAGGGCGTCTCCGCCGAGGCCTCCTCGCTCGCCGGCCACCAGAAGCTCGGCAACCTGGTCTTCCTCTACGACGACAACCACATCTCCATCGAGGGCGACACCGCGACCGCCTTCTCGGAGGACGTGCTGGGGCGGTACGCGGCCTACGGCTGGCACACCCAGCGCGTCGAGCCCACCGCCGAGGGTGACATCGACGTCCCCGCCCTCCACGCCGCGCTGAAGGCCGCCCAGGCCGAGACCGAGCGGCCCTCGATCATCGCGATGCGCACGATCATCGCCTGGCCGGCCCCGAACGCCCGGAACACCGAGGCCGCGCACGGCTCCGCGCTCGGCGAGGACGAGATCGCCGCCACCAAGCGCCTCCTCGGGTTCGACCCGGAGCAGACCTTCGAGGTGGCCGACGACGTCCTGAAGCACACCCGGCGGGCCCTGGACCGGGGTGCCGAGGCGCACGCGGCCTGGGACAAGCGGATCGCCGAGTGGCGTGCCGCGAGCCCCGAGCGGGCCGCGCTGTTCGACCGCGTCAGCAAGGGCGAGCTGCCCGAGGGCTGGGAGGAGAGCATCCCGGTCTTCGAGGAGGGCAAGTCCGTCGCCACCCGCGCCGCCTCCGGCAAGGTGCTCCAGGCGCTCGGCCCGGTCCTGCCCGAGCTGTGGGGCGGTTCCGCCGACCTCGCCGGATCGAACAACACCACCATCGACAAGACCAGCTCCTTCCTGCCCGAGGGCAACCCGCTGCCCGGGGCCGACCCGTACGGCCGTACCGTGCACTTCGGCATCCGCGAGTTCTCCATGGCCGCGGAGATGAACGGCATCGCCCTGCACGGCAACACCCGGATCTACGGCGGCACCTTCCTGGTGTTCTCCGACTACATGCGCAACGCCGTGCGGATGGCGGCGCTGATGCAGCTGCCGGTGACGTACGTGTGGACGCACGACTCCATCGGCCTCGGCGAGGACGGCCCCACCCACCAGCCGGTCGAGCACCTGGCCTCGCTGCGCGCCATCCCGGGCCTGAACGTCGTCCGCCCGGCGGACGCCAACGAGACCGCGGTCGTCTGGGCCGAGATCCTGAAGAGGCACGCCACGCACCCCGCCCCGCACGGGCTCGCGCTCACCCGCCAGGGCGTGCCGGTGTACGCGCCGGACCCGGACGCGGCCAAGGGCGGCTACGTGCTGCGCGAGTCCTCGACGGAGGTCCCGGAGGTGATCATCATCGCGACGGGCTCCGAGGTGCAGCTGGCCGTGGCCGCGCGGGAGCGGCTGGAGGCCGAGGGGATCGGCACGCGCGTGGTGTCCATGCCGTCCGTGGAGTGGTTCGAGGAGCAGCCGCGCGAGTACCGCGAGCGGGTGCTGCCGCCGGCCGTGAAGGCCCGGGTCGCCGTCGAGGCCGGCATCGGCCTGACCTGGTACCGGTTCGTCGGTGACGCCGGACGCATCGTCTCGCTGGAGCACTTCGGCGCCTCCGCCGACGCCAAGACCCTGTTCGCCGAGTTCGGCTTCACCCCCGAGAACGTCGCCGCGGCGGCCCGCGAGTCGCTCGCCGCCACGCGCGCCTGAACCGACGCACCACCGAACACACCAAGCACACCGACGCACCGAAGACGCACGACAAGAGAGATGAGCACAGTGACCGAAGCAATCCCCACCCCGGGAGCCCTCAAGCGCCTCGCCGACGAGGGGGTGTCGATCTGGCTGGACGACCTGTCCCGCAAGCGGATCACCTCGGGCAGCCTCGCCGAGCTGGTGGCGAGCGGAAGTGCCGTCGGTGTCACCACCAACCCGTCCATCTTCCAGGCCGCCATCGGCTCCGGTGAGGGCTACGAGGAGCAGCTGACCGACCTCGCCGTGCGCGGGGTGACGGTCGACGAGGCCGTACGGATGATGACGACCGCCGACGTGCGGGACGCCGCCGACGTCCTGCGTCCCGTGTACGACGCCTCGGGCGGCCGTGACGGCCGCGTCTCCATCGAGGTCGACCCCCGGCTCGCCCACGAGACCGAGGCCACCGTCGCCGAGGCCAAGCAGCTGGCCTGGCTGGTCGACCGGCCCAACGTGATGATCAAGATACCGGCGACCAAGGCGGGCCTGCCGGCGATCACCGAGGTCATCGGGCTCGGCATCAGCGTCAACGTGACCCTGATCTTCTCCCTGGAGCGCTACCGCGAGGTCATGGCCGCCTACCTGGCCGGCCTGGAGAAGGCCCGCGAGCGGGGCGTCGACCTCGCCACGATCCACTCCGTGGCGTCCTTCTTCGTCTCCCGCGTGGACAGCGAGATCGACAAGCGGCTGACCGCCCTCGGCACCGACGAGGCCCTCGCCCTCAAGGGCCGCGCGGCCCTCGCCAACGCCCGCCTCGCCTACGAGGCGTACGAGGAGGTCTTCGCCTCCGGCCGCTGGGCGGCGCTCGCCGCGGACGGGGCGAACAAGCAGCGCCCGCTGTGGGCGTCCACCGGTGTGAAGGACCCCGCCTACAAGGACACCCTGTACGTGGACGAGCTGGTCGCGCCGGGCACCGTCAACACCATGCCGGAGGCCACGCTCAAGGCGGTCGCCGACCACGGCGAGATCACCGGTGACACGGTGACCGGCGGCTACGCGCAGGCCCGTGCCGACCTGGCCGCCATCGAGCGGCTCGGCATCTCCTACGACGAGGTCGTCCGGCAGCTGGAGAACGAGGGTGTCGCCAAGTTCGAGGTGGCCTGGCAGGACCTCCTGGACGCCGTTGCGAAGTCCCTGAAGAGCAAGGGAGTTGACGCCCGATGACCGAGAACGCACCCGCCCAGGCGCCCGCACCCGAGGAGGTGCGCGTGCCGGTGGCCCCGGCCGCCGACTGGGTGAACCCGCTGCGGGACGCCCAGGACCGCCGGCTGCCCCGCATCGCCGGGCCGTCGGGCCTGGTCATCTTCGGGGTGACCGGCGACCTGTCCCGCAAGAAGCTGATGCCGGCCGTGTACGACCTGGCCAACCGCGGCCTGCTGCCGCCGGGCTTCTCCCTCGTCGGGTTCGCCCGCCGGGACTGGGCCGACCAGGACTTCGCGCAGGTCGTGCACGACGCCGTGAAGGAGCACGCCCGCACCCCGTTCCGCGAGGAGGTGTGGCAGCAGCTCGCCGAGGGCATGCGGTTCATCCCCGGCGACTTCGACGACGACACCGCGTTCAAGCAGCTGAAGGACGCCGTCGACGAGCTGGACTCCTCCCGGGGCACCGGCGGCAACTTCGCCTTCTACCTCTCGGTGCCGCCGAAGTTCTTCCCGAAGGTCGTGCAGCAGCTGAAGAAGCACGGCCTGGCCAGCCCGCCGGAGGGTTCCTGGCGGCGCGCGGTCATCGAGAAGCCGTTCGGGCACGACCTGGACAGCGCGCGTGAGCTGAACACGATCGTGCACGAGGTGTTCGAGCCGGACCAGGTGTTCCGGATCGACCACTACCTCGGCAAGGAGACCGTCCAGAACATCCTGGCGCTGCGCTTCGCCAACCAGATGTACGAGCCGATCTGGAACCGGTCGTACGTCGACCACGTGCAGATCACGATGGCCGAGGACATCGGCATCGGCGGCCGGGCCGGCTACTACGACGGCATCGGCGCCGCCCGGGACGTCATCCAGAACCACCTGCTCCAGCTGATGGCGCTGACCGCCATGGAGGAGCCGATCGCGTTCGACGCGGAGGCGCTGCTCACCGAGAAGCTGAAGGTGCTGAAGTCGGTGCGGCTGCCGGAGGACCTGGGCCGGCACACCGTGCGCGGCCAGTACGCGGCCGGCTGGCAGGGCGGCGAGAAGGTCGTCGGCTACCTCCAGGAGGACGGCATCGACCCCAAGTCGAAGACCGACACCTTCGCCGCGATCAAGCTGGGCATCGACAACCGCCGCTGGGCGGGCGTCCCCTTCTACCTGCGCACCGGCAAGCGGCTCGGCCGCCGGGTCACCGAGATCGCGGTCGTCTTCAAGCGGGCCCCGCACTCGCCGTTCGACTCCACCGCCACCGAGGAGCTGGGGCAGAACGCGATCGTCATCCGCGTCCAGCCGGACGAGGGCATGACCGTGCGGTTCGGCTCGAAGGTGCCGGGCACGTCGATGGAGATCCGGGACGTCTCGATGGACTTCGCCTACGGCGAGTCGTTCACCGAGTCGAGCCCGGAGGCGTACGAGCGGCTCATCCTGGACGTACTGCTCGGCGACGCCAACCTGTTCCCCCGCCACCAGGAGGTGGAGGAGTCCTGGAAGATCCTCGACCCGATCGAGGACTACTGGGCGTCGCACGGCAGGCCGGCGCAGTACGCGTCGGGCAGCTGGGGACCGAGTGAAGCCGACGAGATGCTCGCACGAGACGGACGGAGCTGGCGCAGGCCATGAAGATCGACCTGACCGACACCACGGCAAGCAAGATCAACAAGGCGTTGGTGCAGGGCCGCCGCGCCATCGGGACGCCCGCCGTGGGCATGGTCCTGACGATGGTCATCGTCACGGACGAGGAGAACGCCTACGACTCGATCAAGGCGGCCGAGGAGGCCTCGCACGAGCACCCCTCGCGCACCCTGGTCGTCATCCGCAGGCAGGCCCGCACCCTGCGCGACCGCACCCACTCGCGGCTGGACGCCGAGGTCCGGGTCGGCTCGGAGGCCGGCACCGGCGAGACGGTGGTGCTGCGCACCTACGGCGAGGTGTCCGACCACGCCGACTCGGTGGTGCTGCCGCTGCTGCTGCCGGACGCCCCGGTGGTCGTGTGGTGGCCGGTGGACGCGCCCGAGGCTCCGTCCAAGGACCCGCTGGGCGCGCTCGCCCAGCGCCGGATCACCGACCTGTACGCCGTCGAGCGGCCGCTGGAGGTCCTGGACGCCCGGGCCCGCACCTACGCCCCCGGCGACACCGACCTGGCCTGGACCCGGCTGACCCTGTGGCGGTCGATGCTGGCCGCCGCCATGGACCAGGCCCGCGTGAAGGTGACCTCGGCGGCCGTCGAGGCCGAGGCCGACAACCCCAGCGCCGAGCTGCTCGCCCGCTGGCTCCAGGTCCGCCTGGGCGTCCCGGTGGACCGGGTGCACAGCGCCGGCCCCTTCGTGACGACCGTACGCCTCGGCACGGCGAACGGCGAGATCGTCGTCGACCGCCCCGAGGGCCCGCTGGCCACGCTGACCCTGCCGGGCCAGCCGCCGCGCACCCTCGCCCTGAAGGTCCGCCCCACCTCCGAACTGATCGCCGAGGAACTGCGCCGCCTCGACGCGGACGAGATGTACGCCATCGCCCTCCAGGGCGAGGGCACCAAGGAGAACGCCTGAGATGGCCGAGTACCCCAAGCTCACCCACCGGCCCGAGTGGACGGCCCTCGCCGACCACCGCGCCCAGGGCCAGCCGCACCTGCGCGAGCTGTTCGCGGCGGACCCCGGCCGCGCCGAGCGGTACGTCGTGCGGGTCGGTGACCTGCACATCGACTACAGCAAGCAGCTGATCACCGACGAGACCCTGGCCCTGCTCCAGGAACTCGCCACCGCCACCGGCGTGTTCGCGCTGCGGGACGCCATGTTCCGCGGCGAGAAGATCAACCTCACCGAGCGGCGGGCGGTGCTGCACACCGCGCTGCGCGCCTCCCGGGACGCGGTGGTCGAGGTCGACGGCGAGAACGTCGTGCCGAAGGTGCACGCCGTGCTCGACAAGATGGCCGGCTTCGCCGAGCGGGTCCGCTCCGGCGAGTGGACCGGGCACACCGGCCGGCGCATCAGGAACGTCGTCAACATCGGCATCGGCGGCTCCGACCTCGGCCCCGCCATGGCCTACGAGGCGCTGCGCCCGTACACCGCGCGGGAGTTGACGTTCCGGTTCGTGTCGAACGTGGACGGCTCCGACCTGCACGAGGCCACCCGGGACCTGGACCCGGCCGAGACGCTGTTCATCGTGGCGTCCAAGACGTTCACCACGATCGAGACCATCACCAACGCCACCTCCGCCCGCTCCTGGCTGCTGAACGGACTGGACGGCGACGAGAAGGCCGTGGCCAAGCACTTCGTGGCGCTGTCCACGAACGCGGAGAAGGTCACCGAGTTCGGCATCGACCCGGACAACATGTTCGAGTTCTGGGACTGGGTCGGCGGCCGCTACTCCTACGACTCCGCCATCGGCCTCTCCCTGATGATCGCCATCGGCCCGGACCGGTTCCGCGAGATGCTGGACGGCTTCCGGATCGTCGACGACCACTTCCGCACCGCGCCCGCCGAGGCCAACGCGCCGCTGCTGCTGGGCCTGCTGGGCATCTGGTACGACAACTTCTACGACGCCCAGACCCACGCGGTGCTGCCGTACTCGCACTACCTGTCGAAGTTCACCGCGTACCTCCAGCAGCTGGACATGGAGTCCAACGGCAAGTCGGTGCAGCGCGACGGCAACCCGGTGGAGTGGCAGACCGGCCCGGTGGTCTGGGGCACCCCGGGCACCAACGGCCAGCACGCCTACTACCAGTTGATCCACCAGGGCACCAAGCTCATCCCGGCCGACTTCATCGGCTTCGCCCGGCCCATCGGCGAACTGAGCGAGGAACTCAAGGCCCAGCACGACCTGTTGATGGCCAACTTCTTCGCCCAGACCCAGGCCCTGGCCTTCGGCAAGACCGCCGAGGAGGTCCGCGCGGAGGGCGTGGCCGAGGAGCAGGTCGCGCACCGCACCTTCCGCGGCGACCACCCCACCACCACGATCCTCGCCACCGAGCTGACCCCGTCGGTGCTCGGCCAGCTGATCGCCCTCTACGAGCACAAGGTGTTCGTCCAGGGCGCGGTGTGGAACATCGACTCCTTCGACCAGTGGGGCGTGGAGCTGGGCAAGGTGCTCGCCAAGCGCGTCGAACCGGCCCTCACCGAAGGCGCGGACGTGCCGGGTCTCGACCCGTCCACCACCGCCCTCGTCGCCGCCTACCGCACTCTCAAGAACGCATCGGAGAACTGATCATGCAGCTCGGTCTCATCGGTCTAGGCAAGATGGGCGGCAACATGCGCGAGCGGATCCGCCGCGCCGGCCACACCGTCATCGGCTACGACCGCAACCCTGAGGTCTCCGACGTCAAGAGCCTCGCCGAACTGGTCGAGAAGCTCGACGCGCCCCGCCACGTGTGGGTGATGGTCCCGGCCGGCACGGCCACCCAGACCGTCATCGACGAACTCGGCGACCTGCTGTCCCCCGGCGACACCGTGATCGACGGCGGCAACTCCCGCTGGACGGACGACGAGAAGCACGCCGCCGCGCTCGGCATCAAGGGCATCGGCTTCGTCGACGCCGGTGTCTCCGGCGGTGTGTGGGGCCTGGAGAACGGCTACGCGCTCATGGTCGGCGGCGACAAGGAGAACGTGGACCGGCTCCAGCCGGTCTTCGACGCGCTCAAGCCGGACGGCCCGTACGGCTACGTCCACGCGGGCCGGGTCGGCGCCGGGCACTTCTCCAAGATGGTTCACAACGGCATCGAGTACGCCATGATGCAGGCCTACGCCGAGGGCTGGGAGCTGCTGGAGAAGGTGCACTCGGTGGAGAACGTCCGCGAGGTGTTCCGCTCCTGGCAGGAGGGCACGGTCATCCGTTCCTGGCTGCTGGACCTCGCGGTCAGCGCCCTGGACGACGACGAGCACCTGGAGAAGCTGCGCGGCTACGCGGAGGACTCCGGCGAGGGCCGCTGGACCGTCGAGGCGGCCATCGACAACGCCGTGCCGCTGCCCGCGATCACCGCGTCCCTGTTCGCCCGGTTCGCCTCGCGGCAGGACGACTCCCCGCAGATGAAGATGATCGCCGCGCTGCGCAACCAGTTCGGCGGCCACGCGGTCGAGAAGAAGGACTGACCTGCCGTGGGGGACCTCCTGCTGGTCCGCCACGGTGAGACGGAGTGGAGCCTGTCGGGACAGCACACCAGCTGGACCGACCTGCCCCTCACGGAGCACGGCGAGGAACAGGCCAAGTCCCTCGCCCCGCTCCTCACCGGACGGACCTACGCCCTGGCGCTCGCCAGCCCGCTGAGCCGCGCCCTGCGCACCGCCGAACTGGCGGGCATACCCGGGGTCGTGCCCGACCCCGACCTGCACGAATGGGACTACGGCGGCTACGAGGGCGTCACCACCGCCGAGATCCACCGTTCCCGGCCCGACTGGGACCTGTGGACCGACGGCGTGCCGCCCGGCCCCGAAGGGCACCCCGGCGAGTCGCCGCAGGAGATCGGCGCGCGCGCCGACCGGGTCCTGGCCCGCCTGTCCCCGGCCCTGGCCGAGGGCGACGTGGTCCTCGTCGCCCACGCCCACTTCCTGCGCGTGCTCACCGCGCGCCGCCTGGGCCTGCCGCCCGCCGAGGGCCGGCTGTTCCAGCTGGCCACCGGCACGGTCAGCCGTCTGTCGACGGAACACGACCGTCCGGTGATCACGGAGTGGAACGTCAGGCCGTAGCCGCACCGCACAGCCGTGTGCCCCCGGGTCCGCCGACAGCGGAGCCGGGGGCCCTCGTGTTCAACACCCCGTCCGTCCGGGCGGATTGACAGCCGCCCGCCCCTCGGGTGAGAGTCCCGCTGGTGGAGATCAGCGACCTGACGGCGGCCGAGGAGCGGGTGTGGCGGGCCTTCCCGCGCGGGGAGGCCGTGGACTTCCGGGAGTCACCCGACGAGGACCCCGCCGACGGGGCGAACCGGGGCGCCGGACGGACCGTGCGGGCCCGGGTGCTGCGGGCACTGCTCCTCGGCGGTCCGCGGCAGGACGGCGAGACGGCCGCGCTCAGTCTGGCGGGCGCCCGGATCACGGGCCGGCTGGACCTGCAGTACGCGACCGTCGACCACCCGGTGCGGCTGCGGCACTGCCACTTCGACGAGGCCCCGCGGTGCCACGCCGCCCGGCTGCGCGAACTCAACCTCAGCGAGTCCGTCCTGCCCGGACTGGTCGCCCACGCCGTGCGGGTCGACGGTGCCGTGCGGCTGACCCGGGCCCGGTGCACGGGGATCGTGCGGCTGGGCGGCGCCCGGATCGACGGCAGCCTGTACCTGGAGGGCGCCGAGGTGGCCGTGCCGGACGCGCAGGAGCCGGTGCTCCAGCTCAACCAGGCCGCGATCGGCGCCGACCTGTGGGCGCCGGGGCTGCGCACCCGCGGGCAGACACGGCTGAGCGGCGCGACCGTCGCCGGATCGGTCAACCTCGCCGAGGCCCGGCTCGACAACCCCGGGCACGCCGCGCTGGAGGCGGAGACCTTCGCCGTGGGCGGCGACATGCTGGTGCGGTACGCGCGGGTGCGCGGCTCGACGGGCCTGCGCGGCGCCCGAATAGCCGGACGGCTCGACCTGTCGTACACCGCCCTGTCGCATCCGGGCGGTTCGGCGCTGCGGGCCAGCAGCACGGCCATCGGTGAGCTGTGGCTGCGCAAGGGGCCGCCCATGGACGGCGCCCTCAACCTGCGCCGCGCGCAGATCGACGTCCTGTTCCTGGAGCCGGAGTGCGCGCCCGGCGAGGTGCTCCTCAACCACCTGTCGTACACCGCCCTGGTCCCGCACGAACCCGCCGAGCGCCGGCTGCCCGTGCTGGAGCGGGACCGCGACGGCTACACCCCGCACG
This sequence comes from Streptomyces sp. NPDC031445, assembly GCF_055581365.1. Lineage (NCBI taxonomy): Bacteria > Bacillati > Actinomycetota > Actinomycetes > Kitasatosporales > Streptomycetaceae > Streptomyces > Streptomyces sp. NPDC031445. The sequence goes on along the minus strand of NZ_JBVIJO010000001.1, from coordinate 936,664 downwards.
CCTACGAGCAGTTGACGGCCGCCTACCGCCGCGTCGGCGACGACCACGCGGCCCGGCTGGTGCAGCTCGCCAAGCAGCGCCGGCACCGCCGCACGCTCCCCTGGTACGGCCGGCTGTGGGGCCTGGTCCAGGACGTCACCGTCGGCTACGGCTTCCGGCCGCTGCGCGCCGCCGGCTGGCTGCTGTCGCTGCTCGCGCCCGGTTCCGTCGCCTTCGCGCTGCACCACCCCCTGCCGCTGAAGGCGGGCGAGGCGCCGCCGTTCCAGCCGGTGTTCTACACGCTCGACCTGCTGCTGCCGGTGATCTCCTTCGGGCAGGACTCCGCGTTCGCGCCGCGCGGCGGCTACCAGGTGCTCGCCTACGTCCTCGTCCTCACCGGCTGGATCCTGGCGACGACGGTGATCGCCGGCGTCACCCGCGCGGTCAGCCGCCAGTGAGGCCGCGCACCCGTGCTGGGCCGCCGGGCGCCGGAGCCCTGCTTCTACAATCACCGGCACGCGTACGAGCGCGCCGCCCCGGCGCCTCACGGCCCGAAGGACAGCGATGACCAGCGTCGACGAACCGGTACGACCCGGTGGGCGGGCGCGCGACGCCGCCCGCACCAAGGCCGAGATCCTCGACGTGGCCACGCAGGAGTTCGCGCGGGCCGGCTACGACGGCGCCCGCGTGGACGAGATCGCCGCCCGCACCCGTACCACCAAGCGGATGATCTACTACTACTTCGGCGGCAAGGAGCAGCTGTTCACGGCCGTGCTGGAGCGGGCGTACGGGGTGATCCGGGACGCCGAGCAGGAGCTGGACGTGGACCACCTGGACCCGGTGGCCGCGATCCGGCGGCTGGCCGAGCTGACCTTCGACCACCACGAGCGGCACCCGGACTTCATCCGGCTGGTCAGCATCGAGAACATCCACGGCGCCGAGCACATCGCGGCCTCCGAGAAGCTGGGCGGGACCGGCTCCCCGGCGCTGGACGTGATCCGCCGCATCCTCGCCGCCGGGCAGGAGTCCGGGCTGTTCACGGCCGACGTGGACGCGGTCGACCTGCACGCGATGATCAGCTCGTTCTGCTTCTTCCGGGTCGCCAACCGGCACACGTTCGGCGCCCTGTTCGGCCGGGACCTGGTGGACCCGGCGCAGCGTCAGCACTACCGGACCATGCTCGGTGACATGGTGATCGCCTATCTGACGGCGGGGCGGGCGGCCGGCTGACGGTGTCGCGTGCGGGCGAGGGGCGCACGCGCGTGGCACGACGCCGGGGTGCGCGGAGGTCCGGCGCCACGGGCCGCCGTGTTCAGGGACCCGTGGCGGCGTCCAGCAGGGGGGCCAGTTCCTCCACGACCGTCGTGAGGGGCCGTACGTCCCGCTCGGCTCGTGCCATCAGGATGGCCCCCTCCAGCGCGCTGATCATGAGCGTGGCCAGGGACCCGGCGCGGGCCGGGGGGACGCCCATGTCCGACAGCGCTTCGGCGACCGGGCCCCGCCAGGTCGCGAACGCGGTGGCCGCCGCCTCCCGGGTCGAGTCGCCGGACGTGGCGCAGTCGACGGTGGCGGCGGCGACCGGGCATCCCGCCGCGAAGCCGTCCGCCGCGTACTCGTCGGCCCACTGGGCGGCCATCGCCGCGAACAGGCCGCTCGGCGTCGGCCGGTCGAGCCCCGCGAGGAAGCGGGCGACCCGCTTGCCCGCGTACCGGCCGGCCCACATGACCGCCTCGTTGACCAGCTGTTCCTTGCCGCCCGGGAAGTAGTGCTGGAGGGAGCCGCGCGGCGCGTCCGCGTGCGCGGCGACCTCGCGCATGCCGGTCGCGGTGACCCCCTGCCGCCGGATGAGCTGAGCCGCGCTGAACACCATCCGCTCCCGCGGTCCGCGCCGCGCCTGCGTCATCGTCGACCTCCGTTCCTCCGCCGCCACTGTATGACCGGCGTCATAGCGGCGGCTACTATGACCGTTGTCATAGTCGACCCGGGGCACGGAGGGCGGCCAGCCATGCACGTCGGATTCATCGGTCTCGGAGTGATGGGGCGGCCCATGGCCCTGCGCCTGGCGTCGGCCGGCACGCCCCTGGTGGTCTGGAACCGGACCCCGGAGCGGGCGGAGCCGCTGCGCGCGGCCGGCGCCGAGGTCGCCGAGGACGCCGGCGAGGTGTTCGCGCGGGCCGAGGTGGTGCTGCTGATGCTCGCCGACGAGGCGGCGACGGACGAGGTCCTCGGCAGGGGCACGCCCGCACTGGCAGCGCGGGTGGCGGGCCGGACCGTGGTCCACATGGGCACGACCTCGCCGGAGTACTCCCACGCCCTGGAGAGCACGATCCGCGCCGCCGGCGGCCGGTATGTCGAGGCGCCCGTCTCCGGGTCCCGGGTGCCGGCGGAACAGGGGCAGCTGGTGGCGATGCTCGCCGGGGAGGAGGCCGCCGTGGCAGCCGTACGGCCACTGCTCGCGCCGGTGTGCCGGGAGGCGTTCGCGTGCGGTGCGGTGCCGGGTGCGCTGCTGATGAAGCTGGCGGTGAACATCTTCCTGATCACCCAGGTGACCGGGCTGACCGAGGCGTTCCACTTCGCCGAGCGGCAGGGCCTGGACCGCCGGCTGTTCCTGGACGTCCTGGACGCGGGCCCGATGGCCAGCGCGGTGTCCCGGATGAAGGCGCCCAAGCTGCGCGAGCGCGACTTCGCGGTGCAGGCGGCGGCGCTGGACGTGCTCAAGAACAACCGGCTGATCGCCGAGGCCGCCCGCAAGGCCCGTATCGCCTCGCCGCTCCTCGACGTCTGCCACACCCTGTTCGAGGAGACGGTGGCGCAGGGGTACGGCGGCGAGGACATGGTCGCCGTCCTGCGGGCGATCGAGACACGGACCGCCGAGGCGCCGTGAGCGGGCGGGCGGCCGCGGGGCGCCCGGGGTCAGCCCTTCGGGATGCCGTACGCCCGCTCGACGCGCAGCCGGACCACCAGGCGGCGGTCGCGGACCATCGCGGCGCGGTAGTCGTCCCAGTCCGGGTGCTCGCCGAGGACGTCCCGGTAGAGCCGGATCAGCTCCTCGACGGTCTCGTCGTGCGGGTCGGCGGCGACCGGCGTCAGCTCGGCCGTGCCCTCGGCGACGGTGTACGCCCAGCGGTCGTCGCTGGTGACGTGGTACGAGGCGCGCGGGTCCCGGCGGAGGTTGCGGGTCTTGGCGCGGTCGTCGGTGACCGAGATCCGGATGATCCGCTCGTCGGGATCGTAGGCGTGGCTGACGTTGGACAGCTGGGGGCGCCCGTCGCGCCTGAGGGTGACCAGTACGCCGGCGTGTCCCGCGGAGAGGAGGCCGAGCAGCGCGTCCTGCGAGGAGTCCTGAGTCATACCCGGGTCAACCCCCTGCGGTTCTCCGTCCATTCCCCCGCCGCCGGTAGCAGGGGCGGGAGAACTGCTGGGCGCCGGGTGCGGCACGGTGATGGCGGCGGCCACGCAGGTGATCGTGCGGCGGGCGGGGGTGACGGTGGCCGGGGTCGCGGGCGGATTCCGGCCGCGCTGGACGTCGGCCCCCGCCGTGGGCGTGGCCTGCGCGACCGCCCTGCTGGGCACGGGCACCCGCCCCACCCTGCTCGCCCTGGCGGCCCTGACCGCGCTCGCCGTCCCGGCGGCCCTCGCGCTGCCCGCCCGCGCCCGCCCCACCCCGCCGGCAGCGAGCACGCCCCCGCGGACACCGCCCCCGGCCGGTGCCCTGCCCCTCACGCACAACGTCGAATCGATCACACCCACCCCGGATGGGCCCCTCCCGACCAGGCGTCCTGCGCGACGATGAGAGGCGGGTGCGGGCCCGCGCGGGAGTCGGGACGCATCGGGGACGACGCGACCGGAGGAGAGCGATGGGACTGCTGCGACAGGACGTGGAGCCGGCGGAGGCGGGGCTGGACGCCGAGGCGCTGGACCGCCTGGACCGGCACCTCGCCGAGCACGTCGACGCGGGACGCCTGCCCGGCTGTCTGGTGGCCGTGGCCCGCGGCGGCCGGGTCGCGCACCTGACCACGTACGGCCTGCGGGACGTGGCCGCCGGGCTGCCGGTCGAGCCGGACACGTTGTGGCGGATCTACTCGATGACCAAGCCGGTGACCGCGGTCGCCGTGCTGCTGCTGGTGCAGGAGGGCCGGCTGTCCCTGGACGACCCGCTGGAACGTCACCTCCCCGCCTTCGCCGACCCCCGTGTGTACGTGGAGGGTTCGGGCGCCGGCGTGCGCACCCGCCCGGCCGCCGGTCCGATCCTGATCCGGCATCTGCTCACCCACACCGCGGGTCTGACCTTCGGCTTCTACCACCGCCACCCGGTGGACGCGCTCTACCGCGAGGCGGGCCTGGAGTACTCGGTGCCGCCGGGCAAGGACCTCGCGGAGACCGTCGAGGTCTACGCGCGCATGCCGTTGCAGGCCGACCCGGGCACCCAGTGGAACTACTCGGTCGCCTCGAACGTGCTGGGCCGGGTGATCGAGGTGGTCTCGGGGCGGCCGCTGGACGCGTTCTTCGCCGAGCGGATCCTCGGCCCGCTCGGCATGACCGACACCGGCTTCCACATCACGCCCGAACAGGCGGGCAGGCTCGCCGAGTTGTACGGCGAGACGGACGAGGGCGGGATCGAACCGGTGCCGGGCCTGCCGGTGCGCGGCCGGCCGCGGTTCCTGTCGGGCAGCGGCGGCCTGGTGTCCTCCGCGCACGACTTCCACCGGTTCATGGAGATGCTGCGCCGCGGCGGCGAGCTGGACGGCGTACGGCTGCTCGCGCCGGGGACGCTCGCCCTGATGACCCGCAACCAGCTGCCGGGCGGGGCCACCATCCGCTCCTTCGGCGCCCCGGTCCACCGCGAACCGGCCATGGACGGCCTCGGCTTCGGCTTCAACGTCTCCGTCGTCACCGACCCGGCCCGCACCCTGGCCCCGTCCCATCTGGGCACGTACGGCTGGACCGGCGTGGCCACGACCGCGTTCTGGGTCGACCCGGCCCACGACCTGACCGTGCAGTTCATGAGCCAGGTGCGCCCGAAGAGGCTGAAGGTGTTCCCCGAGCTGCGGCGGCTGGTGCACGCGGCGGTGACGGACTGACCCGGCGGCCGGCTACTGGCCCAGGGTGAGGGTGAACTCCAGCCCGTCGTCGGCGAGTTCGGCCAGCCACCGGTCCGCGCGCTGCGCGGTCCCCGCCGCCCGGTGCAGTCCGGCCCGCAGGCTGCCGTCCAGGATGTGCCGGACGCCGAGGGCGAGCGGGCGGGAGACGCAGCGGGCCATCGCGGACTCCTCGGCGTCACCGGTCAGGTCGAGCAGGTAGGCGCCGGTCCAGGGCCGGCCCTCGCCCGCTTCGACCGTGAGGGAGACGGAGAGCACCACCCGGTCGCGGTCGGCGTCCGTGGTCGGGTGGGCCGCCGCCAGCCGCAGTGCCAGCGCGGCGATCCGCTCGTCGTCGCCCGTCGTCAGCTCCTCGAAGACGGGCTCCCACGCCTTCAGCCAGCCGTCCAGCCGGAGGGTGCCCCGGACGAAGGTGCGCGGGGTCCAGGCGGCGGGCAGCCCGTACTGGGCGACGAAGGGGATGCTGTCGCGGTTGGGGTAGGCCTCGAAGGTCTCGCCGTCCAGGACGAGCGGGCGGGTCGCCTCCCAGGGCCGGCCGGCCGTGGTCTCGACGCCGTCCTCCAGGTACCGGGCGGGCGAGCGCAGGGCGCCGAGCACACCGAGCGGCGCCCAGCTGAAGCGGTAGCGGAAGTCGTTCGGCACGGCCGGGACGCCGCCGCAGTACGAGGTGAGCCGGTAGGCGGCCGGGGTGTGCTCGCCGACGCGCGACCGGGCCCGGCCGATGAGGCTGTGCGCGAAGAGGTGGTCGATGCCCGGGTCAAGCCCGGTCTCGGCGAGCACGACCAGGCCCGCCGCCCGCGCCGTCCGCGCGTGCGCCAGCAGCTCCGGTGAGACGTAGCTGGAGCAGGCGAAGTGCGCCCCGGCCCGCACGCAGACGGCCAGCAGCCCGGCGTGCTCCGGCGCCGGCAGCATCGACACCACGACGTCGCCGGGCTCCAGTGCGGCGGCGAGGGCGTCCGGGGCGGTGAGGCCGCGGGGCTCGGCCCGTCCCGTCAGGCCGAGGCCGGCCAGCGCCCCGGCCGCACGGTCCTCGGTGCGGTGCCACAGCAGCACCCTGCCGGCCGTACGGCACAGCGCGGCGAGCCCGCTGCCGGTGGACAGGCCTGCGCCGATCCAGTGGACGGTTCCGCTCGCCGGGACACGGTCGGTCATGGGTGCGACTCCCCTTGGTGGATGCCGAGTTCACGGCAGGCCTGGTGGAACCGTTCGAGACAGCGGCCCCAGGCGCCGCCGGGGCCGAAGGCGAGCAGCTGCGGCAGCAGGGCCGCCGAGAAGTCGACGCTGGACTCCCGGGGCAGCAGCGACGGCAGGTTGTCGATGGCGATCAGGTCCAGCGGCGGCTCGGCGCGCAGGCGGCGCACGGGCTCGGCCCAGTCGGTCGTACGGTCGTAGACCGGCAGGACGTTGAACGGTCCGCCGACGTCGCAGGTGACGTCGCACAGGGTGCGCAGCCGGCGGGCCGGGGAGTCCAGGTCCTCCTCGCGCAGGAACGGCGGGACCAGGCTGGTGGCGAGGACCGCGTTCACCATCGCGTCGTGCCCGAGCAGGGCCCGCCGGTCCAGGTCGCGGGTCTCCGCCAGGTCCCAGCGGGTCGCCTCGACACCCGCCGTGCCGAAGGCCGCCGACGCGCCGCGCCCGCTGCGCCCGAGGGCGCCGATCACCAGCGCCGTGAACTCCGTGTCCCCGGCCGCCGGGCGCAGTACGGCGTCCAGGTCGTCCTTCGTCGTGGGGGTGAGCGGTGCCGCCAGCCGGCCGCGGTGCTGGAGCACGGCGAGCGCGGCGCCCAGGTACCCCGCCCAGTAACCGAAGGCGGCGAGCCGGCGGCCCTCGTCGTCCACCAGGTACTCCAGGTCGAGCAGCGCCCCGCCGCCGGCCGCGAACCGGCGCAGCAGCCCGGCGGCGCCCGGCTGCTGTTTGTAGGCGTGCCCGAAGAAGATGTGCCGGTGGACCAACTCGGCGGGTTCGTCAGGGAGTTCCTTGAGGCCGAGGATCACGGTGCCGCGGGGTGCCGCCGCCCAGGAGCCCGCCGGGGCGCGGCGGCAGCCGGCCGCCTCGTACTCCTCGGTGGGGAAGATCCGCTGCGGGGACTCCTCGACGGTGAGCGTGACCCCGCTGTCGACCAGGCGGCGGGCGTCGGCGGGGACGACGGGCGTGCGCCGTTCGGTCGTACGGGGCTCGTGGCGCAGCCACAGATGGAGCTCGGTCATACCAGGTTGGCCTCCGGGCGCGGGGCGTCGGCCGCGAACCGGCCGGCGCTCAGCGGGCTGATGTCCAGGAAGGGTACGCGGCCGAGGTACAGGTCGCGGATCACCTCGCCGACGGCGGGCCCCTGGAGGAAGCCGTGCCCGGAGAAGCCGGTCGCGTACAGGAACCGGGACACGTGCGGCGCCTCGCCGATCAGGGCGTTGTGGTCGGGGGTGTTCTCGTACAGGCCCGCCCAGCCGCCCGTGCGGGGCGCGTCGAGGAGGGCGGGGGCGCGCCGCCGCATCGCCTCGGCGAGCCGCGGGATCCACCGGTCGTGGGTGTCGGTGGCGAAGCCGGGCCGCTCGTCGGGGTCGGACATGCCGAGCAGCAGGCCGGGGCCCTCGCGGTGGAAGTACAGGCTGGTGGTGAAGTCGATGGTCATGGGCAGCGTGGGCGGCAGGCCCGGCACCGGTCCGGTGACGGCGATCTGCCGGCGCAGCGGCCGCACCGGCAGCTCCACGCCCACCATGGCGCCGACCGCGCGGGACCAGGCGCCGGCCGCGCAGATCACCGTGCCGGTCGCGATCCTGCCGAGGGGCGTGGTGACCGCGGTGACGGTGTCGCCGCGCAGTTCGATGCCGGTGACCTCGGTGCGGCGCAGGTGCGGGCGCCGTGGGCGCGGGCGGCGGTCGCGTAGCCGTGGACGACCGCCTCGGGGGTGCAGTGGCCGTCGTCCGGGGAGTACGCGGCGGCCAGCAGGCCGTCGGTGCGGATCAGCGGGGAGAGCCGGCGGGCCTCCTGCGGGGTGAGCAGGCGGCTGGGCACCCCGAGGGAGTTCTGCAGCCGCACCCCCGCCTCGAAGGAGGCCACCTGCGAGGGCGTGGAGAGCAGGAACAGGTAGCCGGCCCGGTGCAGCCCGATGTCCTGCCCGACCTCCTCGGCGAACCGGCCGAACGCCTCCAGGCTGCGCGCCCCCAGCCGGATGTTCAGCTCGTCGGAGAACTGCGCCCGCACTCCGCCCGCGGCCTTCGAGGTGGAGCCGGCGGCGAGTTCGTCCCGTTCGACGAGGACGACGTCCCGGACGCCGGCGCGCGCCAGGTGCCAGGCGATGCTCGTGCCCATCACCCCGCCGCCGACGATGACCACCTCGGCCCGAAGGTCCACGCCGCCTCCTCCACCGCGCCGTACGCCCGTCGCCTGATCCTTTCCGGTTCCCGGCCCGCCGAACCGGCGACGGGGCGTTCAGGAGCCGTGGGCGACGGCGTCCAGATGGGGCAGGTGGTGGTCCATCCGCTCCCGCTTGGTCCGCAGGTAGGTGATGTTGCTCTCGCACGGCTCGATCAGCAGCGGCACCTGCTCGGCGACCTGGACGCCGTGCCGGACCAGCGCCTCCCGCTTGCGCGGGTTGTTGGACATCAGCCGTACCGAGCGGACCCCGAGGTCGCGCAGGATCTCGGCGGCCACGCCGTAGTCGCGGGCGTCGACGGGCAGGCCCAGCGCGAGGTTCGCCTCCACCGTGTCCAGGCCCTCCGCCTGGAGCGCCATCGCGCGCAGCTTGGCGAGCAGGCCGATGCCGCGGCCCTCGTGCCCCCTCAAGTAGACGACGATGCCGCTGCCTTCGGCGGCCACCGCGCGCAGGGCGGCCTCCAGCTGGTCCCCGCACTCGCAGTGCCGGGAGCCGAACGCGTCCCCGGTCAGGCATTCCGAGTGCAGCCGGGTCAGCACGTTCTCGGTGCCGACCTCGCCGTACACCAGGGCCACTTGCTCGTCACCGCGGTCGTGGTCGAGGTAACCGACCGCCTGGAAATTCCCGTACACGGTGGGCAGCGGTGCATTCACGACGCGTTCCGCGCCGGAACGCCGCGGGGACTTCTTGCCCAGTACGCCGATGTCGACGCCGGTGTTTTCTGTCATGATCTGATTCCTCAACAGAGACGAAAGGCCGTGAAAAGATGAGTGGTTCGGGCGCGCGGACGGCGGCGTACGGGGTGGTGAGCGGCGTGCTGCCGACGGACACCACCGAGGACGTGCGGACCCGGGGGGCGGACGTGTCAGCACAGGTCGCCGTCCTTCCCGTCGGGAGCTTCGAACAGCACGGTCCGTTCCTTCCGCTGGCGACCGACACGCTGGTCGCCTGCGCCGTGGCGCGGGAGATCGCCGCCGCGTACCCGGTGCACCTCCTCCCTCCGGTGACGGTCTCCTGCTCGCACGAGCACGCGGCCTGGCCGGGGACCGTCAGCATCTCCGCCGTGACCCTCCACGCGGTGGTCTCGGACATCGCGGCGTCGCTGCGCCGTTCGGGCGTCGGCGCGCTGGTCGTCGTCAACGGGCACGGCGGCAACTACGTGCTGGGCAACGTCGTCCAGGAGGCCTCCGCGCGCGGTGAGCGGATGGCGCTGTTCCCGGCCGCCGAGGACTGGGAGGCGGCGCGGGAACGGGCCGGGGTGGTCACCTCGCTGCTCACCGACATGCACGCGGGAGAAATCGAGACCTCGATTCTGCTGCACGCTCACCCCGAATTCGTCCGCCCTGGTCACGAGTCCGCCGATTTCGTCGCCGACGACCGTCGCCATCTGCTCGCCGTGGGAATGTCCGCCTATACCGAATCGGGTGTCATCGGCCGTCCTTCCCTGGGTTCGGCGGAAAAGGGGAAGGAACTGCTGGCGAGCCTGGCGGAATCCTTCGGCCCGTATTTCCGGCTGCTCACCCCGGCGCCGGACCGGGACTGACCCCGGCCGGCGGCCGCCTGCCGACCGGGACCCGTGGGGGCGGCCCCGGTCGGCGGGCGGACGTCGGGGGCGGCGGCGGACGGTGCGGGGGCGCGCGCGGTGCGCAGGGTGCCGTACCAGCGCAGGACGAGGACCACGGCCCCGGGCAGGCTCGCCACGAAACTCAGCACGCCGTAGACGACGGCGACCGCGACACCGGTGTCCGCGCCGAGCCCCGCCGCGCCGAACGCCCACGCGGTGACGCCCTCGCGGGGGCCGAAACCGCCGACGTTCAGCGGCAGCCCCATGGCCAGCAGCGCCAGCACCGCCGGCGGCAGGAGCACCGCGACTGGAGCGGTGGAGCCGGCCACCCGGGCCGCCACGACGAACATGACCAGGTGGCCGGCCAGGACCACCGCGGAGGACAGCGCCACACCCGGCCCGCTGCGCCGGGACGCCAGTCCCCGGCGGGCCTCGCCGAGGGTCCGGCGCAGCGCGCCGCTGCGGCGGCCCGGCGGACGGTTCATCCGGACGGCGAGTACGACGGCCAGCGCGCCGGCCGCGGCCGCCACCGCGAGCGGGGCGAAGGCACGGACCTCGGCACGCACCGGCGACGGCAGGGTCAGCAGCACCGCCGCGCCCGCCACGGCCAGCGCGAGCTGCCCGGCGACCCGCTCCAGTACGACCGCCTTCACCCCGCGCCGCACGTCGCCCGCGCTCTGCCCGTGCCGGACCGCGCGGTGCACATCGCCCAGGATGCCGCCGGGCAGGGCCGCGTTCAGGAAGAGCGCCCGGTAGTAGTCGGCCACGGCCGCTCCCAGCGGCAGCCGCAGCCGCAGGCCCCGGGCCACCAGCTGCCAACGCCACGCGCTGCACACGGTGGTGACCCCGCCGATGGCCAGGGCCGCCAGCACCGACACGGTGTCGATCCGCCGCAGCCCGTCCAGCAGGGCACCGGTACCGAGCCGCCACAGGAGCGCGCCGAGGATGCCGGCCCCGACGAGGCTGCCGACGTGGGTACGGAGGGCCCGGGGGCCACGGCGCCGGGGGGCGGGGGAAGCGTGGGGCTCCGCCGGCACCGGGTCCGGCCGCGTCGCCGCCGCGCCCAGGAGGAGCGTTCGCGGCACGCGGGAGCCCACGGGCGCCGGATCGGGCGCCGCGCACGCCGGTTCCGCCGGCACCGGGTCCGGCCGCGTCGCCGCCGCGTCCGGGGTCGCCGCGTCCGTGTGAAGCTCCCGCCCCCGCGGCACGCGCGCGTGCGCGGGAGCCGAGCCGGGCGCCGCGCACGCCGGTGCCGTACGCACGCGCGTGCCGGTGTCCTCGCCCGCCGCCGACGTACGCGCGTCCGTGGCCGTGACCTCCCCGGCCGGCGCCCTCGTGCCCGTCGCCGTCGTCCGCCCGCTCACGCCGCCGCGCCCCTCGGCCGGGGCAGGGCCAGCAGGTCGGTGTGGTGGACGGTGACCCGCAGCGCGCCGGCCGCGCAGTCGGCGAGCCGGGCGTTCAGGTACGCCTCGGCCCGCTCGCCGAGTTCCGGCCGCTGTTCTACGGCCGCGCCCACCCAGCCGCGCAGCCACTGCCCGGTCAGTGCGGCCTCCTCGGCGCCGAGCCGCCACGGGCTCGCGTGCACCCGGACCGTGGCCCCGCGCGCGGCGAACGCCTCGCAGGCCACGGTGACCGCGTCCGGGCCGAGGAGCCCGGCGCGCCGCTGGTGGGCGTTGAACGCCTCGGCGATCTCGGTGTCCAGCGGGTCCTGGGGGGCCAGTTCGACGCGTCCGGCGACGGAGAGGGTGAGCAGCGCCGGACAGCCGGCACCCGTGCAGGCGTCCGCCAGGGACTCGATCTCCTCCCGGGTGAGCACGTCGAGCAACGCGGACGCGGTCACCAGCGAGGCCCCGCTCAGCACGTCCGGGGTGAGCCGGGCGACGTCACCGCGCCGGGTCTCGACCGTGACGCGGCTGCCGTCGGCGGCGGCGCGCGGGGAGGCGGCGGCGGCGAAGTGCAGCAGGTAGGGGTCGCGGTCGTGCAGGATCCAGTGCTGGGCGCCGTCGAGCCGGGGTGCGAGCCAGCGGCCCATCGAGCCGGTGCCGCAGCCCAGGTCGTGCACGACGAGTCCGCCGGAGCGGCCCGGCAGACCGGCAAGCCGCATCCGCAGCGGGTCGAGCAGTTCCCGCGCGCGGGCCGCGGCGTCGGCGCCTTCGCGCAGTCTCAGCCACTCGGGCGCGTACCGCGGGGGCTCCTCCGGGTCGCCGTCCCGCAGCCGTACGGTGGCCTGCTCACCCGGGCCGGCCACGGGCCCGGCACCGGCGATGACCGGACCGGCGGCGCTGGGCGCCCCCTCCCCGGCGCGCCCTTGCGCGTCCACCTGCGTGCCCACGGTCTCCACGCCCGGTACCTCCTCGCTCCGCGCACGCGCGGCTTCCCGTACGAACTGCCCGGCCCGGGGTCCGGGCCGAACCGGGACCAGGCCGTCTGCACCCGGTCGGACGGCCACGTCACCGTCCCCCGGTCCCCTCGTCTCCGCGCGGACCGGCGCTCTCTCCCCGCCCGCGTCCCGGTGCCCGTTCACGCCGTCCTCCGCGGTGGTTCCGGGAGGCGGCCGAGGACCGCCGCGAGGCTGCGGGCGGTGGCGGCCCAGCCGTCGAGGGCGGCGCGGCGGCCGCGGGCGGCGGCCTTGAGGCGGCGGCGCACGTCGGGTTCGCCGAACCAGCCGCGCAGTTCGGCGGCGAGCGCCGCGGGGTCCTCCGGCGGGACGAGGATGCCGGGCACCCCGCCGTCCGGTGCGCGGCCGACCGCCTCGGGCAGTCCGCCGACGTCGGTGGCGAGGACGGGGATGCCCCGGGCGAGGGCCTCGGTGACCGCCATGCCGTAGGTCTCGGCGTAGGAGGTGAGGACCATCAGGTCGGCTGCGGCGTAGGAGGCGTCGAGGTCGGCGCCGGAGCGGGGGCCGGTGAGGCGCAGGCGGTCGGTGAGGCCGTACCCGTCGATCAGCTCCCGCAGGCGGGCCACGTACGCGGGGTCGTGGCCGAGGCCGCCGACGCACTCGCAGGTCCACGGCAGGTCCCGGACCGCCGCGAGCGCCTCCACCAGCCGGTGCTGCCCCTTGCGCGGGGTCACGGCGGCCACGCACAGCAGCCGGGAGACGCCGTCGGTGCCGGGGGCGAGGGGCGCGATGTCGGCGCCGGGCGCGGCCACGTGCACCCGGTCGGGGGCGAGTCCGTGGTGGGAGACGAGCCGGCGGACCGCCCAGTCGCTGGTGGCGATGACCGCGGGGACCGCCCGCAGCACCGTCCGCTCGCGCGCGTCCAGGCCGGCGGCGACGGCCGGGTCCAGGCCGGTCTCGTCACCGAGGGGGAGGTGGACGAGGACCGCGAGGCGCAGGCGCCGTGCCTCGGGGACGACGGTCTCCGGCACTCCGCAGGCGACCAGGCCGTCCAGGAGGACGACGGAGTCGTCCGGGAGGCTCCGGAGCGTGCGGGCGAGCGCGTCGCGGGCGGCGGCGTCCGGGCGCGGCCAGGTGCCGGGCACGGCGTGCCCGGTGACCTGCCAGCCGAAGCCGGGCAGGTCCAGGCAGACCCGGCGGTCGTAGGCGTTGCCGCCGCTGGGCGCGGCCGGGTCGTCGACGCCGCCCGGCATCACGAAGTGCACACTGCGCAGGGACATGGGGATGATTCCGGCGTTCGGGGCGGCGGGCTGCGCGGGCACGTACGTGAGGCGGGCCCGCTCCACGGTCAGGTCGGTCACAGGCCACGCTCGTAACTCGCCCAGGCGATGTGCGACTCGTGGAGCGTGACGGTGATCCCGGCGAGGCCCTTGGCGCCCTCGCCGAGCGCGCCCTTCGCGATCCGCTCGGCGAGCCGGTCGGCGATGACCCTGGCCAGGAACTCGGTGGAGGTGTTGACGCCGGCGAACTCGGGTTCGTCGTCCAGGTTGCGGTAGTTCAGCTCCGCGGTGATGGTGCGCAGTTCCCGCGTAGCCAGGCCGATGTCGACCACGATGTTGTCCTCGTCCAGCTGCTCTCGGCGGAACGTCGCGTCCACGAGGAACGTGGCGCCGTGCAGGCGCTGCGCGGGTCCGAAGACCTCGCCGTGGAAGCTGTGGGCGATCATGATGTGATCGCGGACGGTGATGCTGAACAACGGACGACCCTCCAGGTGCGGCGCGTCTGGTCCCCCGCCCTGCCCGCCGGGGGTGCCGTGTAGTACGGCTCCCCGCCGCCCCCTGTTCAGCCGTCGCTCACTCTTTTCTCAGGTCAGGCCGTCCCCGTGTACCTGACCCGGTGGCACAGGGCGGGGATCTCACCGGACACCAGCCTGGGCATCACGTCCGGGAGTTCCTCGAAGGCGCTCTCCCCGGTGATGAGCGCGTCCAGCGCCGGGTCGGCGAGCAGGTCCAGGGCGAGCGCCATCCGGTCGGCGTAGGTGCGGCCGGAGCGGGCGGCCGGGGAGACGGTGCCGACCTGGCTGCCGCGCACGGTGAGCCGGCGGGAGTGGAAGGCCTCGCCGAGCGGCAGGGTCACGCGCCGGTCGCCGTACCAGCTCAGTTCCACGACCGTGCCCTCGGGGGCGAGGAGTTGCAGGGCCCGGGTGAGGCCGGCCTCGGTGGCGCTGGCGTGGACGACGAGGTCGCAGTCGCCGAGGGCGTCGGCCGGTGCGGCGAAGTCGACGCCGAGGGCCTCGGCGGTGGCGGCGCGGGCCGGGTCGGCGTCGACCAGTTGGAGGCGGACGCCCGGGAAGCGGGCGAGCAGCGCGGCGACCGAGCAGCCGACCATGCCGCCGCCGACGACCGCGATCCGGTCGCCGAGCAGCGGGGTGGCGTCCCACACGGCGTTGACGGCGGTCTCGACCGTCCCGGCGAGCACGGCCCGCCCGGCGGGCACCCGCTCGGGCACCACGGTGACGGCGCTCGCCGGAACGACGTAACGGCTCTGGTGCGGGTAGAGGCAGAAGACGGTACGGCCGGTCAGTGCGGCCGGGCCCGCCTCGACCACGCCGACGCTGAGGTAGCCGTACTTCACCGGTGCCGGGAAGTCGCCCTCCTGGAACGGCGCCCGCATCACGGTGTGCTGGCTCTGCGGCACACCGCCCCGGAAGACGAGGGTCTCCGTGCCCCGGCTGACTCCGGAGTACAGCGCCCGTACCAGGACCTCGTCCTCGCCGGGCTCCGCGAGGCTGACGTCGCGCAGCTCTCCGTGGCCGGGCGAGCGGAGCCAGAACGCGCGGGCCGAACGGTTCATCGGCATCCTCCTGAACGATCGGGAAGTTGTTCACGTACCGAGTTGTGCACAGGCCGCGCACAGTACGCGGCGTTGATCGTCTCTGTCACTCGGCCGGAGGATGCGCGGTGGCCCTGAACAACACGTACGACGCGAGGCTCCAGCAGGAGACCGCTCTGGGAGCGGGAGCGCAGATCCTGCTGCTGGCCCTGCTCGGCCCGGCGATCGGCATGGGGCCGGTGGGCTGGCTGACGGGGCTCGCCTTCGCGTTCGCCACCTGGGCGGTCCTCTCCCGCGCCGTGCACCGCTCCCGGCTGCGCTCCTTCGGCCCCGCCAACCGGGTCACGCTGGGCCGGGCCACCCTGGTCGGCGGGGTGACCGCGCTGGTCGCGGACTCCTTCGAGAGCGCGCCGCCGGTGACGCTGCTGGTCGCGCTGACCGCCGTGGCCCTGCTGCTGGACGGCGTGGACGGCAAGGTCGCCCGCCGCACCGGCACCTCCTCCGCGCTCGGGGCGCGCTTCGACATGGAGGTCGACGCGTTCCTCATCCTGGTGCTGAGCGTGTACGTGTCCACGCAGCTCGGCCCGTGGGTCCTGCTGATCGGCGGCATGCGGTACGCGTTCGTCGCCGCGGCCCGGCTCGCGCCGTGGCTGACGGCCCCGCTGCCGCCGTCGTTCGCCCGCAAGACCGTGGCGGCGATCCAGGGCGTCTGCCTTCTGGTCGCGGGCGCGCGGCTGCTGCCGGCCGCGGCCAGCCTCGCCGTCGTCCTGCTGGCGCTGGGTTCGCTGGTGTGGTCCTTCGGGCGGGACGTGCTGTGGCTGTGGCGCACCTCGCGGACCACTCGTCCGGCACCGACGCGCCCGGCACGGGAACTGGTCCCGTCGGGCCGCTGAGGGGCGGGGCCGCGGAGTGCCGGTGCCGCGGAGTGCCCGTGCCGCGGAGGACCGGTGCCGCGGAGTGCCGGTGCCGCTGAGGACCGGCGACGCTGACGGCCGACGCCGGCCGAGACCACCGGTCTTCCCCGATCCCCACGACTCCCCGGGCCTCCCCCGACGTGCCCCGGGTACGCCCCCCGCCCAGGCACGCGCCCGCTCCCTCCTCCGCAGGACAGCGGCTCCTGATCCCCCGTAAGGAAGCGCACGTCCCCCCTCGCTGAAGACGCACCGCGACCCCCACCGCGCCACCGCCGCGCAGCGCTCCGCCGGGAGCGGTTGTCACTGCCGGGCGATATCCTCAAGAGCGCTTGTGACACATGTGTCTTCAGACCACGGGGGGTGTCCATGCAAGGTCGTGACCACGGCTTCCCACAGGACTGCCCGGGTGATCACCCGGGCATGTCGACCGAGGCCGGAATAGACGTCCAGCGGCAACTGGAGTCCCTGATCCAGGACTTCCGGACCGGTGACCGCCCGATGCCGGTCATCGTGCTGCACGCCGAGGACCCCGCGGACGACGACCGCGTGACCGAACTCGTCGACGAGCTGCGCGAGGGGCAGCAGCGCCACGGGACGCGCCTGGCCGTCGCCCCGACCGAGCCGCAGCCGGGGGACGTCGACCCCCTGGCCAGGGCCACACGGCTGCTGTGGGACCTCGGCGACTGGCGGAAGTGGGGCGGCCGGTCCGCCGCCTACCGGCCCTACTCCTTTCCGCGCCTCAACCTCGTCCGCGCCCTCCAGGAGGCCACCGACGCCCCGGAGATGCGCGAGCACTGGCCGACCGCCCCCGCCGGCACGCCGGACGGCAACGCGCAGCGGGAGCAGGCCCAGACCCACCTGCTGCGCATCCTGGCCCGGCAGCGCTGGCGGCCCCGCAGGCCCTCCCGCTGGCACCGGCAGTTACTCCTCAACGACGTGCAGCAGTTCCTGCCCATGGGCATCCTGGGCGCGTTCACCGCACTGCTCACCCGCCCCGAGTGGTACGTCGCCGCTCTGGCGGGCATCGGGCTGATGATCCTGCTCGCCGGCCTGAACCACGTGCCCGGACGCGCTCCCCTCTTCCTGTGGCTGCGCAGGGAGAGCCGGTGGTTCCTGACCACGACGTTCCTCCAGTCCGCCGCCCGCCGCCGGTCGACCAGCGTGCGGCTGCTGCGGCCCGTCAACTCCTGGAGGGCGATAGCCGCCCGCGCCTACGACGTGGCCGAGGCGATGCGGGAGGGCGGCCCGTTCCCACTCCAGCTGTACGTGCTGGCCCTGTTCGAGGACCTGCGGGACAACCACCGGCGCGGCAGCTGGGACCTTCGGGGGCTCAAGCGGACGCGTCCGCCGGTGCTGTTCCTGCGCCGGATCAGCCGGGAGAACGGCGGCGTCGAACTGGTCAGGGCCGTCAGTGACGTGCGCAGCCGGCGCAGCGAGCTGGACCCGCTGCTGATCGTGGCGGGCGTGGCGACGGGCGACGCGGCACTGCTCGACCGCGGCACGGACGCGGAGCCGCCGGCCGGCCGGCCGCAGCCCCCGCGCTGGCGCCTCGAGCAGCGGTTGCGGCACTGGTACGACGAGTGGGCGGGGAACCTCCGGGCCGACCAGTCGCCGAGCCGGACCAACGCCCTGCCCTGGGTGCTCAGGGTGCCGCTGCCGCGCGACGAGCTGGTGCAGCTGCGGCAGACGGAGTGGCGGTGCGTGCGGGCCAGGCACCGCCCGCCCCTCGCCCGCGTGGTGTGGTCGGCGTACAGCCTGGCCCTCGTCCTCGTCCTCGTCGGCACCGCGGGTGTCGTCCACTCCCTCGAACTGCACCGTGCGTACTGCTCGGCGGGTCTGGTGAGCGCCGACCGCGACACCGTACGGCGTCCCGCGCCCGGCGGCGGGACGGAGTGCGTCGGCATAGCCACCGGGGACGTCCGCTTCGGCGCGTACCTCACGGGCGGGGCCGACGGGGACGGCAGGCGGATGCGTGAGCTGGAGGACCTGGTGCGCGCCGAGAACGCCGACGTGCTGCACCACCCCGGCACGTACGTCACCGTGGTGTACGCGGGACCGCTGAGCTCCTCCGCGACGGACTCCTCCCTCGTCAAGGGCGCCGAGGAGCTGGCCGGCGTGTACCTCGCCCAGCGCGTGGTCAACGAGAACTACACGGTGAAGCTCCGGGTGCTGCTCGCCAACGCGGGTGTGGACATGGGGCAGCAGCGGGTGGCGGCGGACGCGATCGCCCGGTACGCCGACCGCGACCCGACCGTCGTCGGTGTGGTCGGCTTCGGACGTGACCTGCAGAGCAGCACCTACGTCACGCGCCGGCTGCACGCGGTGGGACTGCCCATCGTCTCCGGCACCAACTCGGCGACCTACCTGCCGAAGCAGTTCTCCAACTGGTTCAGCCTCGCGGCCCCCGACGAGCACCAGGCGGAGGCGCTCGGCTTCGTCGCCCGGCAGCTGCGCGCCCGGCAGAAGGACCCGTACGCGCTGGTGCTGGCCCGCGACACCAAGGACTCGCAGGACCGCTACACCGGCGAACAGGCGGCCTACGGCGGGAAGATGCTGCTCAAGGAGCGGTTCCGGATGCTGCCCGAGCAGCGCTACCGGGTGGCGAACGGCAAGCCCGAACTGCGGCAGCGCGCGGAGAGCATCTGCCGGGCGGGGAACGTCCCCTCGGTGATCTACTTCGCCGGACGGGTCGAGGACATCGGTCCGCTGATGACCCAGCTGGGCACCGAACCGGGCTGCGCGGACCGGGAGATCTCCATCCTCACCGGCGACGACCTGAGCAAGGCCAGGTTCTCCGGCACGGGCGGCCGTGACGGCGTGGCCCCGCGGATCACGCTCTACCACACCGCCCTGGCCGAGCTGAAGGAGGCGGCGTCCGCCACCGCCTTCTACCAGGAGGCCGCCAAGTACCTCCCCTGGCTGGAGGGCAAGGAGGTCACGTACGACTCCACCGACTTCGCCAGCGGCCAGACGGCCCTCTCCCACGACGCCACCCGTGCGCTCTACTGGGCGGCCAGCCTCGGCGACGTGCGCCAGAGCCGCGCGGCGACCTGGGTGAACCTCAGGGGCGTGAAGCTCGACGGGATGGCCACCGGCACGATCGACTTCACCGACGCGCCGCTGTACGGCGAACGGCGCGGCCACAGCATCGTGATCAAACGGGTCCGCAGGACCCCTCGGGGCACCTCGGAGACGGAGGTGCTGTGCAGCAGACCGGCCGGCAGCACCAGGCCGCTCAGTGTGAAGGAGTGCTCGATCGGCTGACCGGAACCGGCCCGGGGCGGGAGGGCCGTACGCCCCCCTCCCCGGCGGTTGTTACGCTCACCGGATGAGCATTCCGGGACCCGACGAGATCCGTGCGCTGCACGAGAAGTACGCGCCCACCGCCGAGGCGTTCGCCCTCGTCCACACGCACTGCGAGATCGTCTGGAGCGTCGCCCGGCAGCTCCTGTCCGCCCCGCGCCTGAGCCACCTCGACGCCGGCCTGGTCCGCGCCGGCTGCCTCCTCCACGACATCGGCGTCTACCGTCTCTACGACGCCGACGGACGGCTGGACCACGCGCGGTACATCCGGCACGGACTGCTCGGCCACGAGATCCTGGAGCAGGAGGGCTTCCCCGAGCCGCTGCGCCGGTTCTGCTCCCACCACACCGGAGTCGGCCTCACCCGGCATGACATCCTCAGCCAGGGCCTCCCGCTGCCTCCCGCCGACTACCTGGCGGTGACGGAGGAGGAGCGGCTGGTGATGTACGCGGACAAGTTCCACAGCAAGTCCCGCCCGTCGGCGTTCCTCACCGCCGACGAGTACGCCACCCACGTCCGCCGCTTCGGCGAGGACAAGGTCGCGGCGTTCCAAGCCCTGCGGACGGAGTTCGGCGACCCGGACCTCTCGGGGCCGGTGCCGTGCGGGGGTACGGCGGCCGGCCGCTGACCGCGGAGCGCCGGACGGCGGCCCTGTTCACGGCGGAGTACGGTTCCTCGGCCGCCCGCCCCATTGCCGCACAGGCACGGGTTCAGCCGACCCTCTTCCACTCCTGACACCGGTTCGTCTTGAAGTACTCCCCCCTGTTGAGCGTGACCCGCCCCGGCCCCTCCAGGTTGTTGTTGGCGATGATCGAACCGAACTCGCCGCTGGCGTCCTTGGCGCGCTCCCAGTAGCAGCCGAAGCCGCCGTCCGGCCCGGCCGTCTTGTAGGTGCCGGCCGCGATGTCCTCGCCGACGAGGTACTCGCCCTCGCCGGAGAAGCTGGTCGCCGGTCCGGGTGCCTTGGTCTTCTTCGGCCTGGCGGTGACCGTCTCGGTGACGGTGGGAGCCGGCTTCGAACGGGCCGCATCGGCCGTCTCGGTCACGGTGACCGTCGGCCGGGGACCGGCCGCGGGCTCGACGGTCTTCTTCCCCGAGTCCGCCGCGTTGCCGCTGTTGCCGATGCCGACTCCGATGAACAGGGAGACCAGAGCGACCGCCCCGTACTTGAGCCATCGTCTGCTGCCGCGAACCGGCTTGACGGGGCCGGTGGGCGCACCGTTGCCGAAGGGGCCCTGCTGTCCGGGGTGGGGCGGCGGGGAAGGCTGCTGGAAGGTCATGGCTGTACTCCGTTCCGTGGGGTGTGCGGTGGTCAGAGGCCGCGGATCTTGCGGCCCGCCTCGGTCGCGGGGTACAGGATCGCGTCGGCGACCCGGCCACCGGAGTCCTTGACGCCGCCGCTGAAGTTGAGGCGGCCGGAGGTGCCGGTCTTGGCGGCGACCCCGTCCCAGTACTTCGCCTCCCGCTCCCAGCGGATGCCGTCGAGGAGACGGCCGAGGGCGTCCGCGTGGAAGGCGGAGGCCGGGTCGCTCCACGGCATGGTGTGGTGGGTGGCGATGCCGATCCCGGCGAGGACGGCGGGCGCGGTGATGGCGCTGCGTTCGGTGAAGTCGCGGGCGTGGCGGGCGACGAGCCGGCCGAGGGCCGGTACGACGGCGGCCTCCACGTCCTCGGGGCGGGTACCGGCCGGCAGTTCGTCCTCGTGCACCGACTCGGCGGACCGCTGGAGCCCGTTCCGCCCGTAGATCGCGGTGACGACGAGGGCGCGCAGCGCGGAGAGGGTGACGACTTCGCCGTCGGTCGCGGACACCTGCCGCTTGCTGGCGTTCACGAGCCGCGCGAAGGGCACGCGCTGCCCGTGGGCGTCGACCTTGACCGAGTCGGCGACCGCGTGCGCGAGCCGGGTGCCGAAGTCGCGCTGGTCCATGGACATGGCGAGGTTCTTGGCGACGGCCACGCCCTCGACGTTGCGGTCGTAGAAGATCTGCCGCGCATCGGCGGGCGCGAGGTCGACGTACAGCTCGAACGGCAGGCGGACCTGGGCGAGTTCCGGGTACGTCAGGCCGTACGCCTCGGGGTCGTCGTAGAGGTCGTGCCAGGCGGTGGTCTGGGTCTCGCCGTCGATGGCGACGACCATCGTGCCCGGCGCGACGGTGAGGGTGCGCAGGCCGCTGCCGGGGACGAGTTCGTCGCTGAGCGCGGCGAGCGGTCCGGCGTGCCACAGGGTGACCGGGGGCGTGGACCAGGCGGCGCCCAGCTCGCCCTTGAGGCCGGCGGCGATGTACTCGGCATACGGGCCGACGTTCTTGCCCTTCTGCGAGGACTTCAGCGTGCGCTGCACGGTGGCCCGCAGCTCGGCGTGCCGGCGCACCAGCCCGGAGGCGGCCTTGAGCCGGCGCGGATCCTCCCCGGCGCGCGGCGAGGGCACGAGCTGGACGAGCGTCGGCACGGACATGGTCCCGACGACGGCGTCCGCGCGGAACGGCATGACGGTGAGCTGGGTTCCCTCGACGACGGCGGTCGGCATGGTGAGGCGCATGGGTCTCCCCCCGGAGTGCTTCGAGACGGGCGCGAACGGCGCCCGCGGCGCTGATGCGCGGTGTGGTGACGAGTGGTGGGCGGCGCGAGAACGGGCGCGGCACGGGACGCCGCTGCGGGCTCCGGCGGGCCCACCGGGCGGCGGCTTCCGGTGGAAGCATGGCCAGATAAGCATGACGATGAAAGCACTGTCAAACACGTTGACAGATTTGACGCCTGCTGTAGCTTGTTTACATCCGCCGACCGAGAGGCCCAGGTCTTCCGACATGCCCCAGCCATCCGCCCAGGTGACCGCCGCGGAGATCTCCCGCATCGCGGGGGTCACGCGCGCCACGGTCAGCAACTGGCGTCGCCGGCACGAGGACTTCCCGGCGCCGTCCGGCGGCACGGAGAGCAGCCCGCTGTACGACCTGGAGGCGGTACGCGCCTGGCTCGCCTCGCGCGGGCAGGCCTCGGCCGCCAGTCCGTCGGACGAACTGCGCACCACCTTGCGCATCCACACCTGGGAGAGCGCCGGCGGCACGTCCGACCTGCTGCTCCTCGTCCTGGGCGCGGCACGCCACACGCCCGAGGAGCTGACGGCGGCCGCGCGGCTGCCGGACGCGGACCTCGTCGCCCACGCCGAGCGGGACGCCGCGTCGGTCGCCGGAGCCGTGCCGGGCGGCGACACCGTCCACCTCGGGGCGATCGACGCGGCCGTACTGCGCGCCCTGTACTTGTGTGTACGCGACGAGGGCGCGCAGGCCGCGGTGGGCGTGCTGGCGACTCGCGAGCTGGAGGACAGCGCCGTGACCGGCGCCTACCGGACGCCCGAGCCGCTCGCCGACCTCCTCGCCCGCCTGATCCCGGGCACTCCTGCACGCGTGCTCGACCCGGCCTGCGGCAGCGGCAGCCTGCTCGCAGCCGCCGGGCGCCTGGGCGCACGCGAGCTGTACGGCCAGGACGTGCTCACCGTGCAGGCCCGCCGCACCGCGGTGACCTTGATGCTCGCGGAGCCCCGGGCCGAGGTCACCGTCCGCGCCGGCGACACCCTCCGCGCGGACGCCTTCCCCGGCCTGCTCGCCGACGCGGTGCTGTGCAACCCGCCGTTCGGTATCCGGGACTGGGGGCACGACGAACTCGCCTACGACCCGCGCTGGGCGTACGGGGTTCCGGCCCGCGCCGACTCGGAACTCGCCTGGGTGCAGCACGCGCTCGCCCACCTGGAACCGGGCGGGTACGCGGCGGTGATCCTGCCGCCGGCGGTCGCGGGACGCGCGTCCGGGCGGCGCGTGAGGGCGGAGCTGGTCCGCAGCGGCGCACTGCGCGCGGTGATCGCCCTGCCGGCCGGCGCGGCGGTGCCGCTGCACATCGGGCTCCAGATCTGGATGCTGCAGCGGCCCGAACCGGGCGGCGCGGAACGCAAGTCCCTGCTGTTCGTCGACACGGCGGAGGCGTCGGCCCCGGTGGCCGCGTCCCCCCGCACCAGAAGCGGCGGCCGCTCGGCCTCCCTGGACTGGGCGGCGATCGGCGAGCGGGCCGTCGGCGCGTGGCAGGCGTTCCTCGCGGACCCGGACGCGTTCGAGGGCGAGCCCGGGATCGCCCGGGCGGTCGGCGTGGTCGATCTGCTGGACGATCTGGTGGATCTCACCCCGGCGCGCCTCGTTCAGGCGTCGCGGGCCGCGATCGACCCGGCCCAGCTGGCCGAGGAGACCGAGGCCGCTCGCCGGAACCTCGTCGAGGCCGCCCGGGCCCTGGGTGAGGCAGCCGGTTACGAGGACTGGCGCGCGACCGGCCCCGCGGCTCGCGAGTGGCGTACGGCGACGGCGTCCGACCTGGCGCGCGGTGGCGCGCTGACGCTGCTGCGGACGCTGCCGGAGGGCGCGCGGGGCCGCGGGGGCGACGGCGACCGAGGCGACCACGGCGGAGAACTCGCCGCACGGCCGGTGCTGACCGCCTCGGACCTCTCGGCCGGCTCGGGCCCGACCGGCGACTCGGCCGACCTGCGCGCTGAGTCCACGCCGGTGATCGAGGCCGGTGACGTGTTGGTACGGGCGGTGGCGAGCGGATCGGGCCCGGCGGCACGGGTGGCCGGAGAGGAGGACGCCGGTGCGCTGCTCGGCCGGCACGTCCACCTCTTCCGGCCCGACCCGGCCCGCCTGGACGCGTGGTTCCTCGCCGGGTTCCTGGGTGCGGAGGAGAACATCGCGAGCGCGTCCACGGGCAGCACCGTCCGCCATGTCAGTCCGGGCCGGTTGCGGGTACCGCTGCTGCCGCTGGAGGAGCAGCGGCGGTACGGCGAGGCGTTCCGGCGCGTGTACGAGCTGCGGGCGGAGGCCCAGCGTGCGACGCGGCTGGCGGAGGAGACAGCCCGGCTGCTGTCGGGCGGGCTCACCGGCGGCCAGCTGCTCCCGGCACGGGACGCGGAGCCCGAAGGGGCAATACGCGTCCGGAGTGGCGATTCGCCCCGCTAGGCACGCGCGCCTCCACACATAGACCACAATCGTCGGACCGTCCCGGCCGCTCAGCCGGCCCGGACGGTGAGGTTGGGACATTTCGGAAGGAATCCGGGGATCCACTTGAACAGCAGTAAGCACACGGAGTTGGCGAACCACGCGTGGTCCGTCGCCGACCTCCTGCGGGGGGACTACAAGCAGTCCGACTACGGCAAGGTCATCCTGCCGTTCACGGTGCTGCGCCGTCTGGAGTGCGTGCTGGAGCCGACCCGCGACAAGGTCGCGGAGATCGCGGAGCAGCACAAGGACAGCGACATCGACCCGGACCGCTTCCTGCGCCGGGCCTCGGGCCACTCCTTCTACAACCGCTCCCGCCTCACCCTGAAGAAGATCGCCGCGGACCCGCAGAACGCGGCGAAGAACCTCACGGTGTACGTGGGGGCCTTCTCGGACAACGCCCGGGGCGTGCTGGATCGCTTCGAGTTCGCCCAGCAGATCAAGCGGCTGGACAGCGCAGGGTTGCTCTACCAGGTCATCGGCAAGTTCACCGACCTGGACCTGCGCCCCGAGGTCGTGCCCAACCACAACATGGGCTACATCTTCGAGGAGCTGATCCGCCGCTTCGCCGAGCAGTCCAACGAGACGGCCGGTGAGCACTTCACCCCGCGCGAGGTCATCCAGCTGATGGTGCGGCTGCTGGTCGCCCCGGACGGCGACGCGCTGCACCTGCCGGGCGCGGTCCGCACGGTGCTCGACCCGGCCTGCGGCACGGGCGGCATGCTCTCCGCGATGGACGACCTGATCAAGGACCTGAACCCGGACGCCACGGTGGAGGTGTACGGGCAGGAGCTCAACCCCGAGTCGTGGGCGATCTGCCGGTCCGACCTGATGATCAAGGGCCAGGACCCGGAGAACATCGCCTTCGGCAACTCCTTCTCCGACGACGGCCACGCCCGCAAGACCTTCGACTACATGCTGGCCAATCCGCCATTCGGTGTGGACTGGAAGAAAGTCAAGGAGGAGGTCGAGCACGAGCACAAGGCGCTCGGCGAGGCCGGCCGCTTCGGCGCGGGGCTGCCGCGCATCAACGACGGCTCGCTGCTGTTCCTCCAGCACATGATCGACAAGATGAAGCCGGTGGACGTGAACGGCGGGGGCGGCTCGCGCATCGCGATCGTCTTCAACGGCTCGCCCCTCTTCACGGGCGCGGCCGGCTCGGGCGAGTCGGAGATCCGCCGCTGGATCCTGGAGAACGACTGGCTGGAGGGCATCGTCGCCCTGCCGGACCAGCTGTTCTACAACACCGGCATCTCGACGTACTTCTGGATCCTGACCAACCGCAAGAGCCCCGGCTACAAGGGCAAGGTCGTCCTGCTGGACGCGCGGGACCAGTGGCAGAAGATGCGGAAGTCGCTGGGCGACAAGCGCAAGGAGCTGGGCAAGGAGCACATCGCCGAGGTGGTCAAGCTGTACGGCGAGGCCCTGGCGGTGGCGGGGGACGCGGAACACCCCCTCCACGGCAAGGTGAAGGTCTTCTGGAACGAGGACTTCGGGTACCAGCGGATCACGGTGGAGCGCCCCCTGAAGCTGCGCTTCGAGATCACACAGGAGACGCTGGCGGCGCTGGAGGCGTCCAAGGCCATCCAGAAGCTCCCGCAGGCCCCGGCCCTGGTGGACGCGTTCAAGTCCTTGATGGGGTCGAGCTGGGGCACGAAGCAGGATGCCTGGCTCGCACTGAAGGACGCGGTGGTGCAGGCTGGCGGGACGTGGCCCACGGGGGCGCCGTTCAACAAGGCACTGCGGGAAGTCGTCGGCGTGCGGGACCCGGAGGGCGAGGTCCAGCGCGTCAAGGGCGAGCCGGAGTCGGACGCGGAGCTGCGGGACTACGAGAACGTGCCGCTTGGCGAGGACGTCGAGGAGTACCTGGCGCGGGAGGTCCACCCGCACGTGCCGGATGCGTGGATCGACCACAGCAAGACGAAGATCGGGTACGAGATTCCGTTCACGCGACATTTCTACGCGTACGAGCCGCCGCGGCCGTTGGCGGAGATCGACGCGGAGCTGAAGGCGTTGGAGGCAGAGATTCAGGGGCTTCTCCGGGAGGTGACGGAGTGACGTTCGCGAAGGCGCAGCTGAAGCGCCTCGTTGATCCCGCAAGACCGATCACTTACGGGATCGTGCAGGCTGGCCCTGATACTCCGGACGGCATCCCCTACATCCGCCCGGCGGACATGACACCGCACAGCGGCATCGCGCCTTCGGTGTCCCTGCTCCGCACCACGCCCGAGATCGCGGCCGCATATCGGCGTTCGACCGTCGTTGAGGGAGACGTCGTGGTCTCGATCGGCCCCTCCTACGGAAAAGTCATGGTGGTCACCGACGCCTTGTCGGGCGCCAACCTGACTCAGGGAACGGCACGAGTGGCACCTGCTGCACACGTGCAAAATCGCTTTCTGTATTGGGCACTCCAGGGTTCTGAGGCGCGCCAGCACTGGGACTCCTGCGTCGGTGGTGCTACCTTCCGCGCGCTCAACCTCGAGCCGTTGGGCCGTACCCCAATGCCACTGGTGCCGCTGGACGAGCAGCGCCGTATCGCCGACTTCCTCGACGCCGAGACCACTCGCATCGAAGCATTGGCTGCCATGCGTGAGCACCTGGTATCACTCCTGGAGGAGCGAATGATGGCGAGTTGGTCGGAGGTAATTGATCAGGACGCTCGGGACAGCACTTGGTCCCCGGTCCGAAGGTTCATCACTGCGATCACTGACGGCCCTTTCGGTAGCGCTCTCACCAGCAGCCACTACTCCGATGAAGGCGCTCGCGTCATCAGGCTCGGAAACTTGGGCCGGGCAGAGTTTCGCGACCGCGACCCCGCTTACATTCCGATGGAATACTTCACTCAGCTCCGGCGACATGAAGCGTTGCCGGGAGACCTGATTGTGGCGGGTTTGGGTGACCAGAACCACCCACTGGGTCGGGCATGCGTGGTTCCGGACGAAATCGGTCCTGCGATGGTCAAGGCTGACTGTTTTCGTCTGCGCCTCGACCAAAGGCGGGTTCTGCACGAGTACGCCGCATGGGCTATGAGTTCCCAACGGGTCGCAGATCAGGTGACCCTGCTTGCTCGGGGTTCTACGCGCGCGCGGATCAACCTGGAAGTGGCCCGCGACATTCCCATCCCGGTTCCACCCCTCGAAAGACAGCGCCGATCCGTCGCCGCCCTGAAGGAGCTCCGTTCTTCGACTCGTGCCATCACGACTCGTTGCCGCCGGCAGTTGGACATACTCGCCGAACGCCGCCAAGCCCTCATCACCGCCGCCGTAACCGGCCAGTTCGACGTATCCACCGCCAGCGGCCGCAACGTCACCGAAGGAGTCTCCGTATGAGCCCCGTGCACGACGAGTCCTCCTTCGGGTCTGCCATCGTCGCCGCTCTCTGCGAGCGCGGCTGGCGTGAGGCGAACCCCGCGGACTATCAGGCCGACCTCGGGCTCGACACCGACGAGCTGTACGAGTTCATCCGCGAGACCCAGCCCGACGAGTGGGACGAGCTGCTCACCGTCTACGGGGGCAACCCCAACGAGGCACAGCGCGGGTTCGCGCAGCGGCTTGACCGGGCCATCGCCGACGACGGGCTGCTCCACGTCCTCCGCAACGGCGTCAAGGACCGCGGTGTCCGCCTCCGCGTCGCCTACTTCAGGCCCAACCTGATCTCCGCCGATTCCGTCCTGGACGGCTACCGCGCCAACCGCCTCACCGTCGTCCGGGAACTCCGCTACGCCACCAAGCAGGCCGACTGGGGGAACGAACTCGACCTGACCCTCTTCCTCAACGGCATCCCCGTCGCCACGGCCGAGCTGAAGAACCCGCTCACCGGGCAGGGCGTGGAGCGGGCCAAGGAGCAGTACCGGACCGACCGCGACCCCACCGAGCTGATCTTCACGCGGCGGGTCATCGCGAACTTCGCCGTCGACCCGGACCTGGTCTTCGTCACCACGCAACTGCGCGGCAAGAGCACCCGGTTCCTGCCGTTCAACACCGGATCGAACGGCGCCGGCCAGCCGGGTGGAGCCGGGAACCCGGCGCCCACGGCCCACGGCACGTACGCCACCTCGTACCTGTGGGAACAGGTCTGGGAGCGGGACAACTGGCTCGACCTGCTCCAGCGCTTCGTGCACCAGCAGAAGCACAAGACGCCCGGCGGCGGCACCACCAAGTCGACCATCTTCCCCCGCTTCCACCAGTGGGACGTGGTCCGCAAGCTCACCGCGCACGCGTCCGTCCACGGCGCCGGCCAGAACTACCTGATCATGGCCTCCGCCGGGTCCGGCAAGTCGAACACCATCGGCTGGCTGGCCCACCGCCTCAGTGACCTGCACGCCCGCCGCGATCCCGCCGTCCTGCGGCCCGACGCCCTCGCCGACGGCCGTATCAAGCCGGGTGAGCCCGTCTTCGACAAGGTCATCGTCATCACCGACCGCCGCGCACTGGACGCCCAGCTCTCGGCGACCGTCGGCAGCTTCTCGCAGACGGACGGCCTGGTCGTGAAGGTGGACGAGAAGCACGGCGCCAAGAGCGAGCAGCTCGCCCGCGCCCTCTCCCGTGACACCGGCAAGATCGTCACCGTCACGCTGCACTCGTTCCCGGCACTACTGGACTACATCAAGCGCAACCCCACCAAGATCGAGGGCACGCGCTTCGCGATCATCGTGGACGAGGCGCACTCCTCCCAGTCCGGCGACGCCGCCACGGCCGTCAAGGCCGCCCTCCGCGACCTCGGCCTGGACGCCGACTCGGACGACGAGGGCGCGATCACGGTCACCGTGGACGACAAGCTGAAGGCGAAGGCGGTCGAACGCTCCCGCGCGGCCAACCTCTCCTACTTCGCCTTCACCGCAACGCCCAAGGCGAAGACGCTCGAACTCTTCGGCACGGAAGGCGTCGAGAACGGCAAGACCGTCTACCGGCCCTTCCACACCTACTCCATGCGCCAGGCCATCGAGGAAGGCTTCATCCTCGACCCGCTGCGCAACTACGTCACGTACAACACCTACTGGAAGCTGGTGAACCAGAACCCGGACGAGAAGGAGGTCGACCCCTCGAAGGCGAACTCCCTCCTCGCCCGGTTCGCGCTCACCCACGAGCACACCGTCTCCCAGCACGCCCAGGTGATCGTCGAGCACTTCGTCGCCCACACGCGCGGCCGGCTCGGCGGACGGGCCAAGGCCATGGTGGTCACGGCGTCCCGCCACTCCGCCGTACAGATGGCCCGCGCCATCCGCAGCTACATCGCCGACCGCGGTTACGACACCAAGTACCCGGACCTCGGTGTCCTGGTCGCCTTCTCCGGGTCCCTCACCATCGACGGCGAGGAGACCACCGAGAGCAAGGAGAACGGCGGTCTCCCCGAGAGCGCGTTGCCGAAGGCGTTCGGCTACACCCGCGCCGACGACAAGGCCGCGAAGGCCGGCGGCAAGGGGCAGCAGGAGTACCGCATTCTGGTCGTCGCCGAGAAGTACCAGACCGGCTTCGACCAGCCGCTGCTGACGACCATGTACGTCAACAAGACACTGACCGGCATCGCGGCCGTGCAGACCCTCTCCCGCCTCAACCGCACCGCCGAGCGCAAGACGCAGGCCGACCTCGCCGTCCTCGACTTCGTCAACGAGGCCGAGGACATCCAGGACGCCTTCCGTCCGTACTTCGAGGAGGCGCACACCCTGCCCTCCGACCCGAACCTCCTCTACTCGGCCCAGAGCCGCGTCATGTCCGCGCCGGTCATCTCCGAGCAGGACATGGACGAGTTCGTCGCCGCGTACTTCGAGGCGCAGGAGAAGGCGGCCGGCTCCCAGTCCAAGTGGGAGAAGCTGCACGCCGAGCTGTACCGGCTCCTGTCCCCCGCCGTCACCCGCTTCACCGCCCTCCTGGAGAGCGAGGAAGAGGACGACGTCGAGACCGCGGAGGACTTCCGCGCCAACCTCACCGACTACGTCCGCAAGTACGGCTTCCTCGCGCAGATCGTGCCGTACCACGACGCCGAGCTGGAGCGCCTGTACCTCTACGGGCGTTACCTCCTCAACCGGCTCCCCCGCCTCGCGGACGGTGGAGTCGACATAGGCGAGGTGGACCTGAGTCACCTGCGCGTCGAGAAGACCGGCGAGCACGACGTGTCCCTCAACCCCGAGGGCGCGGCCGAGCTCAAGGGCTTCGGTGACGGGGTGGGCGGCGGCAAGGATGCCGACAAGTCACTGCTGTCGGAGCTGATCGAGAAGTTCAACGCCAAGTTCGGCACGGAGTTCACCGAGGAGGACGTCCTCCCAGCCTTCAACGCCACCAAGGAGGACCCGAAGGTCCGGGCCGCCGCCCTCGTCAACGACGAGGAGAACTTCGGCATCGTCTTCGACAAGAAGTTCGAGGAGAACATGATGGACCATGTCTCCACGATCGACACCCTCGGCAAGCGGTACTTCGGCACGGACCGCGACTTCAAATCCAACCTCGACCGCAGTGCGCGCCGCGCGGCCTGGCGGATGATCCGCCGGGAGGAGGGGCTGGAGGACATCTGACACGGTCGGGGCCCGGTGCGACGCAGGTACCGGGCCCTGCCGGTTCAGCGCCGGGCGGCCATCCGTATGAAGCCGTCCCACGCCTCGGTCCCGAAAGACAGCTTGCCCTCTGCGGGACGCTTGGAGTCACGGACCCACACGGCTCCGTCCGCCTCGGCGATCTCGATGCACTCGCCGCCCTCCGCGCCGCTGTAGCTGCTCTTGCGCCACGACTCGCCGGTGTTCATAGCTCTCCCAGCACCTTCTCTACGAATCCCAGGGACTCTCGCGGAGTGAGAGCCTGGCTGCGGATGATCCCATAGCGTGCTGAGACAGACCGTACCTCGTCCCGGTCGGTCACCAGGATGCTGCGCCCCTGCACTTCCAGGTACACGATCTGGTCTCCCTTCCTCGGTGTGATCAACGTGAAGGGCCCGTCCACACCGGCGTTGTCCTCACTGTCGTTCGGCACCACCTGGATCTCGACATTGCGCTTGTGCCCGACCAGCAGGATGTTTTCGAGCACCCCGCGAAGGACCGGCTTGCCGCCGAACGGCTTGCGGAGCACCGCTTCCTCGATGGCGAAGCTCACGAGGGGCGCCGGCCAGCGGTTGAAGATCTCTTGGCGTGCCAGTCGTGCCGCCACGCGCTGCTCGATGGTGTCCTCGTCCAGCAACGGGCGCCGCATGGCGAGCAGAGCACGCGTGTACTCCTCGGTCTGGAGAAGCCCCGGCACTGCCTGCACCGCGTAGAGGAGAAGCTCCTGCGCGTCCGCCTCCAGCCGTGCCGCATCCCGGAAGAACGCCGGATACTGAGCCCGCCCCACCTCCTCCTTCAGTGCCGTCAACACGCCACCGGCACCCAGCACCTCGTCCGCCTTCTCGATGAACCGAGCCTGCGGAATCCGCCTCCCCTGCTCGATGGAGGCCACCGTGTCAGCCGAGTACCCGACCCGCTTGCCGAACTCGGCCCGTTCCAGCCCCGCCCGCACCCGCAGCAGCTTCAACTGCCGCCCGAACGCGGTCACCACGCCCGTCCCCGGCTCGTCCTCCGGCCGCTCCTGCCGCCGCTCCGGCTCCTCGTCCCTCGCCATCGTCACCGCTCCGCCGCCTCTCCCCCGCGTACCGCCACGTACGGCGCCCGCGCCCGCCCCGTACGAAGACCCGGCGTCAGCGCGTCACCACTGGTCACGCTATGCCACAGGAGGCCACGGTGAGTGCATGACCGCAGCACAATCACCCCTCGCGGTGCACCAGTTCACGATGCGCTTCAGTTCGACACCGCGCGGCGCCCGCCTGGCCCGGCGGCTGTGCGGAACCCGGCTCGACGCCTGGGGCATCCCGTACGGCAGCGACGCGCATGACATCCTCACCCTCGTCACGGCGGAACTGTGTGCCAACGCCGTCCGGCACGGGCACGTGGCCGGCCGCGACTTCCGCGTCTGCCTCACCGCCGATCCGGCCACCGGCACCGTACGCATCGCGGTCACCGACACCCGCGGCGAACGCCTCCCCCGCCTGCCCGACCCCGCACCGGAGAACGAACCGTGCGACAGTGGGCGCGGACTCCTCCTTGTCGAGGCCCTGGCCGACCGATGGGGTTGGACTCCTCGCGCCGACGGCGGCCCCGGCAAGACCGTGTGGGCCGAACTCACCGCCCCGCGCCTGACCTGATCACGTAGGAACCCGCCACCTGGCTGGACGCGCGAAACCCGCACCCGCGAAACTGAGTGCCGAGCACATCCAAGAGCGAGGAAGACGTCGGACACTCGACGGGGCGGGGCGGGGACCAGGTGCCGGACGCTGGACGGATCGCGGGACGCTACGAGCTGCTGGAGCAGTTCGGCCACGGCGGCATGGGGGACGTCTGGCGCGGCTACGACGCCGTTCTGGACCGGCCGGTCGCCGTGAAGCTGATCCGCCCGCAGGCCGTGACGTCACCGCACGCGGCGGAGGAGTTCGAGAAGCGGTTCCGGCGCGAGGCACGGATCACCGCGCGGATCCAGCACCCGGGCGTGCCACAGGTGTACGACGCGGTCCTCGACGAGTCGTACGAGCAGTTGTTCCTGGTGATGGAGCTGGTCGACGGCGTGCCGCTGACCGCGTACGTGCACCCGGACCGGCCGCTCCCCGTGAGCTGGGCGGTGGCCGTGGCGGCGCAGGTGGCGACCGTGCTGTCGTACGCGCACGACGTGCCCGTGGTGCACCGCGACCTGAAGCCGGGGAACGTCCTCGTCGCGCGGGACGGCACGGTGAAGGTGCTGGACTTCGGCATCGCGGCCATGCTGCGGACGGACGTCACCAAGCTGACCGCGACGGGCAGCCCCATCGGCACGCACCAGTACATGGCGCCGGAACAGGTGCGCGGCGGCCGGGTCACACCGCGCACCGATCTGTACGCGCTGGGCTGCCTCGTGCACGAACTGCTCTGTGGGCGCCCGCTGTTCACCGGGGACAGCGAGTTCCAGCTGATGATGCAGCACGTCAACGCGGCGCCGACGCCCCTGCGGCAGCTGCGTGCCGACGTACCCCAGGCCCTGGAGGAGCTGGTCCTCGACCTGCTTCGCAAGGCGCCCGAGGCACGTCCGGCGGACGTGCAGGAGGTGTACGAGCGGCTGCGGCCGTTCCTGCCCGCGCCGGGAGAGGAGTCGGCGTCGGAGGATGTGGGGCCCGCCGGGGCGCCCGATCCGACCGGGATCTTCCGCCGCCCCTACGCCCCCCGTTCCCGCGCCGGCAGCGGGAGCGTGCGGCCCGGTGCCGCCGCCGGACCGGGCGCACCGCCGGTCGTACCGGCGGCCGAGCGGGAGGCGCTGCGTGAGCAGATCCGCGAAGTCCACGAGCACTACCTCGCCCTGATGGAGGAGGAGCGGTACGCACAGGCCGCCGAGGTGGTGGACGAGCTGATCGGGCCGGCCGCCCGCGCCCTCGGCTCGGACAACAAGGCGGTGCTGCGGCTGCGCACGTGGCGGGTGGTCAGCCGTCAGCTGGCGGGGGACCACCGGGCCGCGCTGCCCGAGTTCGAGGCGCTCGCCGACGCCTTCGCCCGGGTCAGCGGACCGAGCAGCGAGGACGCGCTGAACAGCCGTGCCCAGGCGGCCCGCTGCCGTGGCGAACTAGGCCAGGTGACCGAGGCGCTGGCCGGACTGAACGACGTCCTCGACGTCGTCCGCGCCGTCGACGGCGACGTGAGCGAGAACGCGGTGGAACTGCGCCGGGACATCGGCATGCTGCTGCTCGCTCAGGGCCGGACGGCGGACGCCTTCGACGTCCTGGACCCGCTGCACGCGGACCTGTGCCTGGTGTTCGGCCCGGACGACGAACTGACCGCCGAAGTGGCCGAGACCCTGGCCGTGATCCGTCTGGATCTCGACGGCGATGGGCCCGGTGTGCCTTCCTGACCTGGCCTTCCGTCCCCCTACCGCCCCGCCGGAGCCTTAGGATCCTCCCATGCCCCAGCTCGCCTTCGACATCGGTTTCTTCGCCGAGCTCCCCAAGCTCCAGCCCCCGGTCAGGAAAGGCGTGCTGGACGCCTGGGAGAAGTTCGGCCGGCTCACTCTCGACCAGCTCTTCAAGGACCAGGGGCTGAAGCTGGAGAGCCTGACGAACGCGCGGGACAAGCAGATCCGGACCATCCGCATCGACCAGTTCTGGCGCGGTGTGGTCCTCGCCCCGGCCTCCGGCGACACCTTCGTGCTGCTGCGGGTCATGCAGCACGACAAGGCCATCGCCTGGGCGAAGAAGCAGAAGTCCAGCATCAACGAGGTGACGCGGGCCGTCGAGATCCGGGACGCGGCGACCCTGGACGAGATCACGCCGGCGTACGAGCAGGTGGCCGAGAACTCGCCGAAGGAGCGGCTGTTCGCGAAGTTCTCCGACGGGGACCTGAAGGCGCTCGGCATCGACGACGAGACGCTGCGGCAGGCCCGGTCGCTCGTCGACCAGGAGCAACTGGACGTCTTCGCGCCGCTGCTGCCCCAGGACCAGCGCGAGGTGCTGCAGTACCTCGCCGCGGGCTGCACGGTGGAGGAGGTCTGGCAGGACATCGTGGCGCCCGCGCTGCAGGCGTCGGCGCAGCCGGTCGACACGCAGGACTTCGAGACGGCGATCCGGCACAGCCGGGCGCGCATCGCGCTGGTCACGGCGTCCGAGGAACTGCGGGACATCCTGGAGAAGCCCTTCGCGGCCTGGCGGGTCTTCCTGCACCCTTCCCAGCGGAAGGTGGCCTACCGGGCGTCCTACTCGGGGCCCGCCCAGGTCACCGGAGGCCCTGGCACCGGCAAGACCGTCGTCGCACTGCACCGGGTCAAGCACCTGCTCGGGCACCTGCGCGACGGCGACCGCATCCTGCTCACCACCTACACCAACGCGCTCGTCAACGCCCTGCGCTCGGGTCTGGAGTCCCTGGTGGAGGACCCGGAGCTGCGGGAGCGGGTGGACATCTCGACGGTGGACGGCTTCGCCGGCCGTGTCGTCGCCGAGGCCCCGGACGCGGTGGCGCTGCGGCCGCTGCTGGGCAACGAGGAGGAGAGCCGCTGGGGCAAGGCCGCCGAGGCCACGGGCTTCCACGGCAGCGCGCAGTTCCTCGCCCAGGAGTACCGGCACGTCGTCCTGGCCCAGGACATCCGGACCCTGGCCGCGTACGAGGCGGCGGACCGGCGGGGCCGCGGGAGCCGGCTCGCGGCGGCCGACCGGCCGTTGGTCTGGCGGACGGTCGAGCGGTTCACGGCCGACCTCGCGGCGGACGGGTGCCGCACCTGGTTGCAGACGTGCGCGGAGGCGGCGCGGCTGCTGGAGGAGAGCGGGCCGCGGTACCGGCATGTCGTGGTCGACGAGGCGCAGGACCTGCACCCGGTGCAGTGGCGGCTGCTGCGCGCCGCCGTCCCCGCCCGTCCGGACGACCTGTTCATCGCGGGCGACCCGCACCAGCGCATCTACGACTCCAAGGTGTCCCTCAAGTCGCTCGGTATCAAGGTGGCCGGGCGGTCGGTGAAGCTGCGCAAGAACTACCGCAGCACACAGGAGATCCTCCGCTGGTCCACGGCACTGCTGATCGGCCGCCCGATCGCCCAGCTGGAGGACGAGAACCGCAACGAGACCCTGCTCGGCTACCGTTCCGCCCTCCACGGCGACGGGCCCGTCGTGCACGCGGCGGAGACGGAGGAGGCCGAGCTGGACACGCTGGTCGCCCAGGTGCGGGCGTGGATGGACGCGGGTGTCGGCGCCGGGGAGATCGGGGTCAGCGCCCGCTTCAACAAGACGTGCGCGAAAGCGGTGGCGCGCCTGAAGGACGCCGGTGTCCCGGCCGCCACCCTGCGCACCGCCGACGCCACGACCGGTGACGCGCCGACGGTGCGGGTCGGCACCATGCACTCGTTCAAGGGCCTGGAGTTCCGCTGTGTCGCGGTCATCGGCGTCACCGAGGACGCACTGCCCTTCCCGAAGGCGGTCACGCCGCCCGAGCTGGACGCCAAGCAGCACGAGACGGACCTGATGTCCGAACGCTGCCTGCTCTTCGTCGCCTGCACCCGGGCCCGCGACAGCCTGTACGTCTCCTGGCACGGCAAGCCCAGCCCGTTCCTGGCGGAGGCGGGCGTGTGAGGTCAACGGCCACCCTCGACCAGGGCTTGCACGCCGGCGTGGCCGAGGGGCCAGGACGCCTTGGCCGAGTCCCGGCCCGGGCCGCGCAGCACACGGGGTTCACCTCAGTCCGGCGCCGCGGCGAGTGCCCCATCGGCGACCCCTCGGTCCTGCACGGCTCGCCACCTCAGGGTGCCGCGGTCCTGGGTGTGTCCGGTCACCCCTTCTGTTCCACCCGCACCCAGTCCACCTCCGCCTGCACTCCCCCGCCCGCGATCCGGTCCACGCTGGACTGGGGCAGGCCCCAGTAGGGGGTGGTGGCCTTGTTCCAGCCGGCCGGGTAGGCGCCGCCGAGGGCGAGGTTCAGGATGACGTACTGGTTGTGGTCGTAGACCCACTGGCCCCGGGTGGACTCCACCTTGTTGCGGGTCGTCTCCTGGACCAGGCGGTCGTCGACGAAGAACCGCATCGCCGTCGGGGTCCACTCCACCGCGTAGGTGTGCCACTGGTCGGCCGTGCCGCCGCCGGGGTACGTCTGGCGGGCGCCGATGTTGCCGTCGGCCGAGTAGCCGGGGCCGTGCAGGGCGGTGCTGGTCCAGTCGGGGTAGCCGATGTTCTCCATGATGTCGGTCTCGCCGGAGGCCGGCCAGGAGACGGACGGGTCGTCCACGTTGCTGCCGAGCAGCCAGAAGGCCGGCCAGAACCCGTCGCCGACGGGCAGTTTCATCCGGGCGCTGACCCTGCCGTAGGTGAAGTCGAAACGAGTGTTGGTGTCGATGCGGCCGGAGGTGAAGTCGTAGGTGCCGCCGCCCGCCCGGGTGCAGCCCTTGCAGTACTTCGCCCGGAGGATCAGCTCGCCGTTCTCGGTGCGGACGGTGTCCGGGGAGTCGACGTACGCCTGGGACTCCCCGTTGACCGGCCCCATTTCGGTGCCGGTGCGCACCACGCGCCACTTCGAGCGGTCGAGCGAGGCGCCCGTGAAGTCGTCGAAGAAGGTGGTGCGGTAGGCGCCCGGCTGGTCGGCGGGCAGGGCCGGGTACGCGGCGGA
This sequence comes from Streptomyces sp. NPDC031445, assembly GCF_055581365.1. Classification (NCBI taxonomy): domain Bacteria; kingdom Bacillati; phylum Actinomycetota; class Actinomycetes; order Kitasatosporales; family Streptomycetaceae; genus Streptomyces; species Streptomyces sp. NPDC031445. The sequence continues at coordinate 899,124 of NZ_JBVIJO010000001.1, read as the reverse complement.
GGCGCTGCCGCCGGTGCCCCAGACCTGGAACTCGTACAGCGAGTAGCCGAACTGGGCCGTGGCGGGGGCCGGATTGTAGAAGGAGCGGCGCTCCTTGCCGAGCATGCGCACGTAGCGGCCGGTGACGGGTGCGGGCAGGGTGACGGTGTCGTGCAGGCCCACCGCATCGGCCGGGGACTTCACGTTGGCGCGGCGGGCGGCCACGTCGGCGGCCGACGGCTGGTACACCGTGCGCCAGGTGCGGTTGTCGTCGGAGACCTGGAGCTGGTAGTCGACGGCGTAGGCCGCCTCCCAGTAGAGGTCGACGGAGGAGATGACCGAGGGGGCGCCCAGGTCGACCGAGACCCAGCGGTCCGCGTTCCAGTCGCTGGACCAGCGGCTCGCGTCGTCCTTGAGGTTGGCGGGCCAGCCGCCGTCGGTGACGAACGCGGGCGAGTTCCCGGCGTGCTGGTAGAAGTTCGAGTACGCGGGGTGGTTCAGGGCGAGGTTGGTGCGGGTGGTCGACGCGGGTGCGGGTTCGCCGCCGTAGACCTTGAAGTCCCACAGCGAGTAGCCGTACGGCGTGGCGCGTTCGAGGCCGCGCAGGCGGATGTAGCGGCCGGTGACCTCCTGGGGGTAGGTGTGCGCGGTGACCGAGCCGCCGGTGCCCGCGGTCTCGGTGTAGAAGGGCGTCCAGGCGGTGCCGTCGCGGGACGCCTCCAGCACGTAGCGCTTGCCGTAGGCGGCTTCCCAGTCGAGGACGACGCGGTCGACCCGGATCACCGAGCCGAGGTCGACGCGGATCCAGGCGTCGTCGGCGAAGTCGCTGGACCAGCGGGTGGCGCCGTTGCCGTCGAAGGCGAGGCCGGGCGTGGTGCCGGCGTTCTCGCTGCCGGAGGCGGTGACGGCCGCGGGGTTCACCGCGTAGGCGGCGGCCGCGCGGTCGGTGTCCCAGCCGGCGGCGGCGGGGGCCGCGGCGGCGGGCTCGGCCAGGAGCGGGCCGGAGCAGAGCAGGGCCGTGGCGGCCAGGGCGGCGAGCAGGGTGCGGGGGATGCGGCTGGGCATGCGGCTCTCCTTGTGGGGTGGAGGTGCGCTTCCTGATTTATGTCACGTACATGACAGCCTTGGGGGGGAGGTGGGCCGGTGGACACGAACTCCCCAGTCGTGTCCACCGGCCGTCCGGGCCGTGGCTCAGGCGGCCCGGCGTGTCTGGCCGCGGTGGACGCGGACGATGTCCGCGTACCGGCGGCCGCTGCCCTTGATCGTGCGGACCTGGGTGCGGTAGTCGACGTGGACCAGGCCGAACCGCTTGTCGTAGCCGTACGCCCACTCGAAGTTGTCCAGCAGCGACCAGGCGAAGTAGCCGGCCAGCGGGGCGCCCTTGCGGGCGGCGGAGGCGCAGGCGGCGAGGTGGCGCTCCAGGTAGTCCTGGCGCTCCGGGTCGTCGACGCTGCCGTCGGGGCGGACCACGTCCGGGAAGGCGGAGCCGTTCTCGGTGACGTAGATCTTCCGGGCGCCGTACTCCTCGGTGAGCCTCAGCAGCAGCGTCTCGATGCCGGAGGCGTCGATCTCCCAGTCCATACCGGTGCGCGGGACGCCCTCGCGGCGGACGGAACGGACGTACGGAGCGGGCCCCTCCGGGTCGTCGGTGACGTACGCGGGGAAGTAGTAGTTCAGGCCGAGCCAGTCGAGCGGGGCCGCGATGGTGGCCAGGTCGGCGTCGTCGACGGGGAGTTCGACGCCGTACGTCTCCACCATGTCGGCGGGGAAGCCGCGGCCGTGCACGGGGTCGAGCCACCAGCGGTTGACATGGCCGTCGTGCCGGCGGGCCGCCGCCAGGTCCTCGGGGCGGTCGCTGACCGGGTGCACGGTGGAGAGGTTGTTGACGATGCCGACCTGCGCGCCGGGGGCGGCGGCACGGATCGCCTGGGTGGCGAGGCCATGGCCGAGGAGCAGGTGGCAGGAGGCGCGGACGGCGGCGGTGAGGTCGGTCCAGCCCGGCGCCATCGTGCCTTCGAGGTGGCCGATCCAGGCCGAGCAGGACGGCTCGTTGAGGGTGGCCCAGAGCTTGACGCGGTCGCCGAGGCGTTCGGCGACCACCGAGGCGTACTCCGCGAACGCCAGGGCGGTGTCCCGCTCCGGCCAGCCGCCGCGGTCCTGGAGCGCCTGCGGCAGGTCCCAGTGGTAGAGCGTGACGGACGGGGTGATGCCCGCCTCCAGCAGCGCGTCCACCAGTTCGTCGTAGAACGCGAGTCCCTTGGGGTTCACCGCACCGGTGCCGCCGGGGACCACCCGGGGCCAGGCCACGGACAACCGGTAGGCGTTGACGCCGAGTTGCCGCATCAGGCCGATGTCCCCGCGCCAGCGGTGGTAGTGGTCGCAGGCGACGTCGCCGTTGTCACCGTTCGCGATCTTCCCCGGGGTGTGCGAGAAGGTGTCCCAGATCGAGGGCGAACGGCCGTCCTCGGCGACGGCCCCCTCGATCTGGTACGCCGCTGTGGCCGTTCCCCACAGGAAGTCGGGCGGGAGGGCTGCGAGGTCGATGGCTTCGGACACGGAAGTCCCTTCGGGATCAGGGGTGGGGGTCACTTGACGGCGCCCGCCGTCAGACCCGCGACGAGATAGCGCTGGAGCAGCAGGAAGCCGGCCACCACGGGCACGCTGACGACCAGCGAGGCGGCCATGATCTGGTTCCAGTAGACGTCGTACAGGGTGGAGTAGCCCTGGAGGCCGACGGCGAGGGTGCGGGTGTTGTCGTTGGTCATGACCGAGGCGAAGAGCACCTCGCCCCAGGCGGTCATGAAGGCGTAGACGGCGACCGCGACGATGCCCGGGATCGCGGCCGGTACGACGATCCGGAACAGCGCGCCGAACGGGCCGCAGCCGTCCACGAGCGCCGCCTCGTCCAGGTCGCGCGGCACCGAGTCGAAGTAGCCGATCAGCATCCAGATGGAGAACGGCAGCGAGAAGGTGAGGTAGGTCAGGATCAGCCCGCCGCGGGAGCCGAACAGGGCGATGCCGGTGGCGTTGCCGATGTTGACGTAGATCAGGAAGAGCGGGAGCAGGAAGAGGATGCCCGGGAGCATCTGCGTGGACAGCACGGTGACCGTGAAGACGCGCTTGCCGCGGAATTCGTAGCGGCTGACGGCGTAGGCCGCGAACACGGCGATGACCACCGAGCACACCGTGGCCGCGCCCGCCACGATCAGCGAGTTCATGAAGTACTTCGCGAGCGGCACGGTCGACCAGATGTCGATGTACGGCCGGATGGTCAGCTCGCTGGGCAGCCAGCGGAACTTGCCGGTGACGTCGGCGAGCGGCTTCAGCGAGCTGGAGATCATCACGTACACCGGGAGCAGTACGAACCCGGCGAGCAGCGTGAGGAACACCCGGCGCGACCACACGAAGGAACGCGGGGGCGCCATCGGCGAGGTGCGCGGGGGCGAGAGCGACAGGTCAGGCATGGGAGGCCCTCCGTCCGCGCGAGGTCAGCAGCAGGTATCCGCCCGTCACGACGAGCAGGAACAGCAGCAGCAGGACGGACATGGCCGAGCCGGTGCCGAAGTTCCAGGCGACGAAGGAGGACTGGTAGATGTGCACCGAGATCAGGTCGGCCGCCTCGGGAGCGGCCTTGCCGAACAGCACGTAGGGCGTGTTGAAGTCGTTGAACGTCCACAGGAACAGCACCAGGACCAGCACCTGGTTGACCGGGCGCAGCGACGGCAGGGTGATGCGGCGGATCTGCTGCCACATTCCCGCGCCGTCCAGCGCGGCGGCCTCGTACAGCTCCCGGGGGATGTTCTGCAGCCCGGCCGTCACGATCAGGAACGCGAACGGCCAGCCCTTCCACACGGACACGGTGAGCAGGGCGTAGAAGCTGTTGTCGCCGATCAGCCAGAACGACGGCTTGTCGGTGAGGTGCAGCTGGTCGTGCAGCACGTGGTTCACCAGGCCGTTGTCGTGCTGGAACATGAACACCCAGGTGATGACGGCCGCGTAGACGGGCAGCGCGTACGGCACCAGGAACAGGGCGCGCAGCAGGCCGCGGCCCCGGAAGGTGCCCTGCATGTAGACGGCGGCGGCCGTGCCGATCAGCCAGCACAGGCCGACCGACAGCAGGGTGAAGCCGACGGTGATGCCGAAGGACTGGAGCAGCGCCTTGCCGACGGGGGCGTCGAAGTCGACCGACACCTTGTAGTTGTCGAAGCCGTTCCAGGGGGCGGTGCCCCAGTCGCGGATGTAGAACTGGGTGAGCTGCTTGAAGCTCATCACGATGCCGATCGCCATCGGCACCAGGTGGACGAGGAGTTCGAGGAGCAGGGCGGGCAGCAGGAGCAGGTACGGCAGGGAGACGCGTCTGATCCGCCCGGCGCGGCGGCGGGGTTCGCGCGCCGCACCGGGGGAGGTCTCGCGCACCGGTTCCTTCAGTGCGGTGGTCGTCATCGTCGTCAGGCCGCCGGCATCTGCTGCTGGGCCTTCTCCAGCTTCGCCTTGACCGAGTCGGTGGTCACGGCGCGTCCGGCGGCGGCGTCGGCGAACAGCTCCTTGACGGCCGTACCGACGGCCGTCTCGAACTGCGACTCGGACGCCACCTGCGGCAGCGCGGCGGCGCTCTTGGCGAGGGTGTCCTTCAGCACGGCGGTGCCCGGCGCGTTGAACGCCGCGTCACCCTGGGCTGCCTTGACCGGCGGGATGGAGCTGTACGCGGTGTTCAGGATCTTCTGCTCGGCGTCGGAGGTCATGAACTTCACGAACTTCGTGGCGCCGTCGAGGTTGTGCGTGTTCTTGAAGACGGCGATGTTGATGCCCATGACCGCCGAGTTGACCTGGGTGCCGGCGCCGGGCGCCCCGGAGACCACCGGTACCGGCGCGACGCCGTAGGTGTCCTCGCTCATGCCCTGGGACTTGAGGTTGGCGGTGGCGGACTGCCACAGCAGCATCGCCTGCTTGCCCTTGGCGAAGTCGCTGACGGACTGGTTCTGCGCGTACTCGGCGTCGCCGGCCGGGATGACCTTGTCCTTGGCCATCAGGTCGACGTAGCTCTTCACCGCCTCGACGATCTTGGGGTTGGTGAAGTCGGGCTTGCCGTCGGCGGTGAAGAAGTCGGCGCCGTGCTGCTTGGCGAAGACGAAGACGTGGTGGATGTTCTCCGACAGGTTGGCGCCCTCGGCGCCGAGCACGGACTTGCCCTTGGCGTTGATCTTCTTGCCGTCGGCGATCAGCTCGTCCCAGGTGGCCGGGGGCTTGCTGATCCCGGCGTCGGCGAAGATCTTCTTGTTGTAGTAGAGGGCGTACGCCATCGAGTACAGGGGGACGGCGGCCGGGTCCTTGCCCTGGGCGCCGGTCGAGCCGAGAGCCGTGTCGGAGAAGCGTTCCTTGCCGCCTATCTTGGCGAAGTTCTTCTGGTCCCACGACAGCAGTCCGCCGGTCGCCTGGAGGGAGGCGCTCCAGGTGTTGCCGATGTTCAGCACGTCCGGGCCCTGGCCGGAGGTGGTCGCGGTCAGGATCCGGTTTAGCAGATCCGACCAGGGCACGACCTCCAGCTTCACCTTGATGCCGGTCTGCTTCTCGAACTTGTCGAGTTCCGGCTGGAGGACCTTCTTGTCCACGGCGACGCTGGCGCCCTGGTTGGAGGCCCAGTACGTCAGCGTCTTGGGTGAGTCGTTCGACCCGCCGTTGGTGGACGATCCGCCTCCGCAGGCCGTGGCCGCGAGGGCGAGAGACAGGGTGACGGCGCCTACGGCCGCGGCTCGGATGCTGCGCATGGCTCCCGGGTCCCTTCGGGGATTGCACTCATGACTTAATTTAGGACGTGAGTTAACCGGGCCGGAGGGTCGATCGTCAAGGGATTCGACAGAACAGCCGGGCCGTGCGGGAGGCAACAGCCGCGCCGTGCGGAAGGCCGTGTGCGGAGTCCTCCACCGCGGCGGACGCACCCGGCGCGCAGTGGCGGACGCACCGGGCGCGCGGCAGCGCACGCACTGGGCGCGCGGTAGGCGCGCAGGGCCGAGTTCACGTGCGCACTGTTGCCACGGACAGGAGTGAACGGGCAACCTGTCGCAGGCTCCTGACATACGCTCAGTTCCGGCCCGTCACGCGAAGGGATCGTTGTGCGTCGACTGACGAAGATGGGGAGGGCGGTCCTGACAGCCGTCCTGCTCCCCGCGACCGTCCTGATCTGCTCCAGCCCGGCCCACGCCGCCGTCACGGTCACCACCTCGGCCGTCTTCAACGACCCGTCAGGCACCACCGCCGACCAGAACCGGATCCGCGACTACATCGTCAGCCTGATCAACGCCACCCCCGCCGGGGAGTCGATCACGGCCGCGGCCTACACGTTCACCGACGACACGGCCGCCCAGGCGCTGGTCGACGCGAAGGCGCGAGGCGTCAAGGTCCGCATCATCGTGGACGACACCACCACCACCATGAGCGGCGGCGAGTACACCACCCTGAAAGACGGCCTGGGCACCGACCGCACCCAGTCGTCGTGGGTGATGGCCTGCCCCAACGCGCGCGGCTGCATCGGGACCCGGGAGCTCACCTCCGGCGATCCGGCGATCAACCACAACAAGTTCTGGCTGTTCTCCAACGTGGGCGGCGCCAGCAACGTGGTGGTGCAGACCTCGCACAACATGACCACCTCGCAGCGCACCACCTACTTCAACAACGCCGTGACGATCCCGGACTCCGGCCTGTACGGCATCTACCAGTCGTACTTCTCGGACCTGCTGTCCTACGGATCCTCCTCGTCGGGCAACTCCGACTACTACAAGACGCCGACCAGCTCCACCGGCCCGTACAAGGCGTACTTCTTCCCCCGCCACGAGGCGTCCGGCACGTCGTGGAACAACGACGCGAGCACCGACACCGTCAAGCTGATCCTGGACAACGTCAGCTGCTCCGGAGGCACCCAGATCCGCGTCGGCATGAACCTCTTCAGCCGTGACGAGGTCGCCAAGAAGCTGGTCAGCCTGGTGAACTCGGGGTGCTCGGTCTACCTCGCCGCCGACGGCGCGCCGGGTTCCATGAGCCAGGCGGTGACGGACACCCTCTACGGCAAGCTGACCAAGCGGGTGGAGTGCTACGAGAACAGCCCCGACGGCACCTACAAGATCGGGGTGCACTCCAAGTACCTGCTGATCCAGGGAACGTACGACGGGGTCGCCAACCGCAAGCTGGTGTGGACCGGAAGCCACAACTACACCTACTCCGCGCTGCGGGCCAACGACGAGACGCTGCTGAAGATCGACAACGCGGCGATCTACGACCAGTTCAAGGCCAACCACGACACGCTCATGGCCTACTGCGCCGGGAGCTGAACCCGTCCCGCCGGCCGGCCCGCACCGGGGTCCGGCCGGCGGCGCCGGACCCCGGGTTCCGGGTACGGAAAAAGCGAGGACCACGACCGTCAGGTCGGGGCCCTCGCCACCATGTCGTTACCGCGAGTGTCCGAGGGGGGACTTGAACCCCCACGCCCGATAAAGGGCACTAGCACCTCAAGCTAGCGCGTCTGCCATTCCGCCACCCGGACCAGGTGTCTGCCGCCTTGCGGGGTGTGTTCCGCGCGGCGACATGGACAACAATACCAAGGTTTCGGAGTGCGTTTCACCTGCGTATCCGTCCGCGGGGGCGAGGCAGGACGCCGGATCGCCGACGGTGCACGGTCCGCGAGGCCGTGTGCGCCGAGCGTGAGAATCAGGGCCTGAGCTGGTACTCCGGGAAGTTCCCGGGCAGCCGCTCCCCCGCCGGGCCCCGCGTCACCGCCCGGACCAGGAGCTCACCGCCGACGAAGGCGCCGCGCCAGGACGCGCCGAGGCCGCCGAACAGCTCGTCCCGGTCGCCGCGGGAGCGCGGGACGCCGTGCCCGGTCTTGAAGGCGCGGACCTGCGGGGCGAGCCGGTCGTAGGCGGCGCGGTCGTCCGTGGCGAGCGTGGCCACCAGCGCGCCGTTGGACGCGTTCATCGCGGCCAGCAGCTCGGCCTCGGTGTCGACGAGGACGATCGTGTCGACCGGCCCGAAGGGCTCCGCGTGGTGCAGCGGGGAGGACGGCGGCGGGCCGAGCAGGGTGACCGGGTGGACGTAGGCGGAGGTGTCCTGGCCCGGCAGGAAGCGCCCCTCGTCCGGCCGGCCCCGGTACAGCGGTACGGCGCCCCGGCCGACGGCCTCGCCCACATGGTCGGTCAGCTCCTTGGCCTTGGCCGCGTTGATCAGCGGTCCGAAGTCCAGCTCGGGGAGCGGATCGGCCGGGTCCGCCACGGCCAGCGGGTGGCCCACGCGGACGGCCCGTACCGCCGGCAGGTAGGCGGCGAGGAACGCGTCGAAGAGGGAGCGCTGGACGACGAAGCGCGGGTAGGCGGTGCAGCGCTGTTTGCCGTAGTCGAAGAGACGGGGGACGACGGCGGTGAGTGCCGCCCAGTCGGAGAACTCCCAGATGCCCCAGGTGTTCAGGCCCTCCTGCTCCAGGATGTGCCGCTTGCCCGGGCCGGCGACGGCGGTGGCGAGGGCCGCGCCGGTGTCGCGGCCCCCGACGAAGGACACGCAGCCGATCTCCGGCGCCCGCACCAGTGCCTGGTTCAGCTCGCGCCCGCTGCCGCCGACCAGGGTCAGGGGCACCCCCTCGCGGGCGGCCAGCGCGGCGGCCAGGGTGAGGCACGCCACGCCGCCGTCGGTCGGGGTCTTGGCGATGACCGCGTTGCCGGCGAGCGCCTGCACGAGGGCGGCGTGCACCAGCACGCTCATCGGGTAGTTCCAGCTGGCGATGTTCGACACGGGCCCGTCCAGCGGGGCCCGGCCCGCGAGCATCGGCTCGATCCGGTCGGCGTACCAGCGCACGCCGTCGACCGCCCGGTCCACGTCCGCGAGGGCGAGTCGCCAGGGCTTGCCGATCTCCCAGACGAGCAGCAGGGCGAGCAGTTCGCGGTGCCCGGCGAGCGCGTCCAGGGTGGCGGCGACGCGGGCCCGCCGTTCGGGCAGCGGGAGGTGCCGCCAGGCGCGGTGCTGGTCGAGGGCGGCTCGTACGGCCCGGTGGGCGGTGTCGCCGTCCAGGCGGGGCGCACCGGCGACGGGGGTGCCGTCGACCGGGGTGGTCGCGGGCAGGGTCCGGCCGTCGGGGCGCCAGGCACCGGCCCACAGGTTGCCGGTGCGCTGCTCCCGGAAGGCCTCGGGGGCGACCGCGAGACAGCGCTGCCAGGCGTCGGCGTAGGAGGTGCCGGGTTTGAGGAGTGCGACGGGAGGAGGGGCCGGGGGCTGTGGGGTGGGGGTCGGTGTCATACGTGGTCTCCGCTCTCGATCGGCGGGGATGGAGGGTGCGGGGGGGACGGGCGTGCGGGAAGGTGCCTGCCTGCCCCCCGGTCGGCGGTGCGGGTGGCGCGCCCCAGGTCGGACTTTGCCGCCAGGTCTCCGGTTCAGCCCCGCCGCAAGGTCTCCAGCACGGCCCGCGCCGTCTCCGTCGGCGTGCGGCCCACCCGTACCCCGGCCGCTTCCAGGGCCTCCCGCTTGGCGCGGGCGGTGCCGGTGGATCCGGAGACGATGGCGCCGGCGTGGCCCATGGTGCGTCCCTCGGGCGCGGTGAACCCGGCGACGTAGCCGACGACGGGCTTGGTGACGTGGTCGCGGATGTAGGCGGCGGCCCGCTCCTCCGCGTCGCCCCCGATCTCCCCGATCAGGACGATCAGTTCGGTGTCGGGGTCGTCCTGGAACGCGGCGAGGCAGTCGATGTGGCTGGTGCCGACGACGGGGTCGCCGCCGATGCCGACACAGGTGGAGAAGCCGGTGTCGCGCAGTTCGTGCATGAGCTGGTAGGTGAGGGTGCCCGATTTGGAGACCAGGCCGATGGGGCCGGGCTTGGCGATGTCGGCGGGGATGATGCCCGCGTTCGACTGGCCCGGGGAGATCAGGCCGGGGCAGTTGGGTCCGATGATCCGCGTGCCCCGCTGCCGCGCGTACGCGGTGAAGGCGACGGTGTCGTGGACGGGGACGCCTTCGGTGATGACGACGGCCAGCGGGATACGGGCGGCGGCGGCCTCGGTGACGGCCGCCTTGGCGAAGGCGGGCGGCACGAAGACGACGCTGACGTCGGCGCCGGTCGCGCGCATGCCGTCGGCGACCGAGCCGAAGACGGGCAGCGGGTGCCCGTCGACGTCGACGGTACGGCCGGCCTTGCGCGGGTTGACCCCGCCGACGACGTCCGTGCCGGCCGCGAGCATCCGCCGGGTGTGCTTCATGCCTTCGGCGCCGGTCATGCCCTGGACGAGGATCTTGCTCTGCGTGGTCAGGTGGATGGCCATGTCCCGGCTCCTCAGACGATGCGGGCGAGTTCGGCGGCACGGCGCGCGGCGCCGTCCATGGTGGCGACCTGCTCGACCAGCGGATGCGCACGCGCGTCGAGGACCGCCCGGCCCCGGGCCGCGTTGTTGCCGTCCAGACGCACGACGACCGGCCTGGACAGCCGGATCCGGTCGACCGCCGCCAGGATGCCCTCGGCGACGGTGTCGCACGCGGTGATCCCGCCGAAGACGTTGACGAGGACGCTGCGCACGGCGGGGTCGGCGAGCACCACCGAGAGCGCGTCGGCCATGACCTCCGCCGAGGCGCCGCCGCCGATGTCGAGGAAGTCGGCGGGGCGGGCGCCGCAGCCGGCGACCACGTCCAGGGTCGACATGACGAGGCCGGCGCCGTTGCCGATGATGCCGACCTCGCCGTCGAGCTTGACGTAGTGGAGCCCGCGGGCGGCGGCCCCGGCCTCCAGCGGATCCCGGTGCTCGGTGTCCTCCGCGCCCCAACGCGTCTGCCGGAAGCGGGCGTTGTCGTCCAGGGTGACCTTGCCGTCGAGGGCGAGGACGTGTCCCTGTGCGGTGCGCACCAGCGGGTTGACCTCGACCAGCAGGGCGTCCTCGGCGACCAGCACCTGCCACAGCCGGATCAGGACGTCGGCGGTCCGCGGCGGCAGCCCGGCGGCGCTCGCGATCTCGCCGGCCTTGGCGGGGGTGACGCCCTCGGCCCGGTCGACCGGGACGCGCGCCACGGCCTCCGGATGGCGGGCGGCCACCTCCTCGATGTCGACGCCGCCCCGGGCGGAGGCGATGGCGAGGAAGCCGCCGGCCGCGCGGTCCAGGACGTAGGAGACGTAGAACTCCTCGGCGATGTCGACCGGTTCGGCCAGCATCAGGGTGCGGACCCGGTGGCCGTTGACGTCCGCGCCGAGCATCTGCCGGGCCGTCAGTTCGGCGGCGGCCGGGTCGGCGACGAGCCGGACTCCGCCCGCCTTGCCGCGCCCTCCCGTCCGCACCTGTGCCTTGACCACGGCCCGGCCGCCGAGCCGCCGGGCGATCTCCCGCGCCCCCTCGGGCGACCGGGTGACCTCGGCCCGTGGCACCGGGATTCCGTGGTCCTGGAAGAGCTGTCGTGCCTGGTGTTCGTACAGGTCCATGCCGGCTCCTGTCTGCGGGGATCATCGCGGGTGCTCCGGTGACTCGAATCGACCAGGCACCGAATGACCGAAAACTGAGTACGCCCCCTGGACACCGCCCACTGGATGCGGGATAACAAGCTTCATACAGTATTCGTCGACTGTATGCAATCTACTGCATACAGTCACTCCTCTGTACGTTCCGTCGCAAGCAACTCCGCACGCATCTCCGTACGCAACCCCCGCGCAAACCCCCCGCGAGCCGCCCGAACTCCTACGAAAGGGACGGTACTTCGCCATGCCCGACGACACCCAGGACGTGATCTCCGGTGGCCATCTCGTGGCCAAGGCCCTGAAGGCCGAAGGCGTCGACCGCATCTACACCCTGTGCGGCGGCCACATCATCGACATCTACGACGGCTGCGTGGACGAGGGAATAGAAGTCGTCGACGTCCGCCACGAGCAGGTCGCCGCGCACGCCGCCGACGGCTACGCCCGGATCACCGGCAAACCGGGCTGCGCGGTGGTCACCGCCGGGCCCGGGACGACCGACGCCGTCACCGGGGTCGCCAACGCCTTCCGCGCCGAGTCCCCGATGCTGCTGATCGGCGGCCAGGGCGCGCTCACCCAGCACAAGATGGGGTCCCTCCAGGACCTGCCGCACGTCGACATGATGACGCCGGTCACCAAGTTCGCGGCGACCGTGCCGGACACGGCCCGCGCGGCGGACATGGTGTCGATGGCCTTCCGCGAGTGCTACCACGGCGCACCCGGCCCCTCCTTCCTGGAGATCCCCCGGGACGTCCTCGACGCGAAGGTGCCGGTCGCCGGGGCCCGTGTCCCGCGGCCCGGTGCCTACCGGGCCTCGACCCGCTCGGCCGGCGACCCGGAGGCCGTCGAGAAGCTCGCCGACCTGCTCGTCCACGCCGAGAGGCCGGCGATCCTGCTGGGCAGCCAGGTGTGGACGACCCGGGGCACCGAGGCCGCCGTCGAGCTGGTGCGCACCCTGAACGTCCCGGCGTACATGAACGGCGCCGGACGCGGCACGCTCCCGCCGGGCGACCCCCACCATTTCCAGCTCTCCCGCCGGTACGCCTTCTCCCACGCCGACGTCATCGTCATCGTCGGCACCCCGTTCGACTTCCGCATGGGATACGGCAGGCGTCTCTCCCCCGACGCCACGGTCGTGCAGATCGACCTCGACTACCGCACCGTCGGCAAGAACCGCGACATCGGGCTCGGCATCGTCGGCGACGCGGGCCTGGTCCTGAAGTCGGTGACGGAGTCGGCCGCCGGCCGGCCGGGCGGTGGTGCGGCCAGGCGCAAGGAGTGGCTGGACGAACTGCGCGCGGCCGAGCAGACGGCGATCGACAAGCGGCTGCCGCAGCTGCGGTCCGACGCCTCCCCGATCCACCCGTACCGGCTGGTCAGCGAGATCAACGACTTCCTGACCGAGGACTCGGTCTACATCGGCGACGGCGGCGACATCGTCACCTTCTCCGGACAGGTCGTCCAGCCCAAGTCGCCCGGCCACTGGATGGACCCGGGCCCGCTCGGCACCCTCGGCGTCGGCATCCCCTTCGTGCTCGCCGCCAAGCAGGCCCGCCCCGACAAGGAGGTGGTCGCCCTCTTCGGGGACGGCGCCTTCTCCCTCACCGGCTGGGACTTCGAGACCCTGGTCCGCTACGACCTGCCGTTCGTCGGGATCGTCGGCAACAACTCCTCGATGAACCAGATCCGTTACGGCCAGGCCGCCAAGTACGGCAAGGACCGCGAGCGGGTCGGCAACACCCTCGGCGACGTCCCGTACGACAAGTTCGCGCAGATCCTCGGCGGTTACGGCGAGGAGGTCCGCGACCCCGCCGACATCGGCCCCGCGCTGCGCCGGGCGCGTGAGTCCGGCAAGCCGTCGCTGATCAACGTCTGGGTCGACCCGGACGCGTACGCCCCCGGAACCATGAACCAGACCATGTACAAGTGAGGTGGCCCGCATGACTGGAACGCCCACCAAGGCCCTGGCCGGCATCCGCGTCCTGGACATGACCCACGTCCAGTCCGGGCCGTCCGCCACCCAGCTGCTCGCCTGGCTCGGCGCCGACGTCGTCAAACTGGAGGCGCCGGCCGGCGACATCACCCGGGGGCAGCTGCGGGACCTGCCGGACGTCGACTCCCTGTACTTCACGATGCTCAACTGCAACAAGCGGAGCATCACGCTGAACACCAAGACCGAGCGCGGCAAGGAGATCCTCACCGAACTGATCCGGCGCTCCGACGTCATGGTGGAGAACTTCGGGCCGGGCGCGGTCGACCGGATGGGGTTCACCTGGGACCGCATCAAGGAGATCAACCCCCGGATCGTCTACGCCTCCATCAAGGGGTTCGGGGAGGGCCCGTACACCAACTTCAAGGCGTACGAGGTCGTGGCGCAGGCCATGGGCGGGTCGATGTCGACCACCGGCTTCGAGGACGGGCCGCCGCTGGCGACGGGGGCCCAGATCGGGGACTCCGGGACGGGGGTGCACGCCGTGGCGGGCATTCTCGCGGCGCTCTTCCAACGCGAGCGGACCGGGCGCGGGCAGCGGGTCAACGTGGCCATGCAGCACGCGGTGCTCAACCTGTGCCGGGTGAAGCTGCGCGACCAGCAGCGCCTGGCCCACGGGCCGCTCGCCGAGTACCCCAACGAGGACTTCGGCGAGGAGGTCCCCCGCTCGGGCAACGCGTCCGGCGGCGGCCAGCCGGGCTGGGCGGTCCGGTGCGCGCCGGGCGGCCCGAACGACTACGTGTACGTCATCGTCCAGCCCGTCGGCTGGAAGCCGATCACCGAACTCATCGGCCGGCCCGAACTCGCCGGGGACCCCGAGTGGGCGACCCCGGAGGCCCGGCTGCCGAAGCTGGACAAGATGTTCCAGCTGATCGAGGAGTGGTCGGCGACGCTCCCCAAGTGGGAGGTGCTGGAACGGCTGAACGCGCACGACATCCCGTGCGGCCCGATCCTGTCCACCAAGGAGATCATCGAGGACGCCTCGCTCGCCGCCAACGAGATGGTGGTCCGCGTCCCGCACCCCGAGCGCGGCGAGTTCGTGACCGTCGGCAGCCCGCTCAAGCTCTCCGACTCCCCCGTGGAGGTGACCGGTTCGCCCCTGCTGGGCGAGCACAACGAAGAGGTCTACGCCGGCGAACTGGGCCTCGGTGACGAGGAACTGCGCCTGCTGAAGTCGAACGGGGTGATCTGAGGTGATGGCCGAGGACCGGGTACTGCGGGTGCGGTCCCTGCTGGAGTCGGTGCGGGCCGAGGGCCGTACGGCGCTCACCGCGCCCGAGGGCCGGCTGGTCGCCGACGCGTACGGGATCGCCGTACCGGGCGAGGAACTGGCGGCGGACGTGGACGAGGCGGTGGCCGCGGCGGCACGTCTCGGCGGGCCGGTGGTGATGAAGATCGTCTCGCCGGACATCCTGCACAAGACCGAGGCCGGCGGGGTCGTCGTCGGGGTGGAGGGCGCGGCCGGCGTCCGTGCCGCGTTCCACCGGATCGTGGAGAACGCGAGCGCCTACGACGCCGGCGCTCGTATCGAGGGCGTGCTGGTGCAGGAGCTGCTCCCGGCGGGCGAGGAGGTCATCGTCGGCGCGGTCACCGATCCGGCCTTCGGGAAGGTGGTGGCGTTCGGGCTCGGCGGGGTGCTGGTCGAGGTGCTGAAGGACGTCACGTTCCGCCTCGCGCCGGTCTCCGCCGACGAGGCGCTGTCGATGCTGGACTCCATCCGGTCGGCGGAGATCCTGCGCGGGGTCCGCGGCCGGGCCGGTGTGGACCGGTGGGCGGTGGCCGAGCAGATCCGGCGAGTGTCCCGACTCGTCGCGGACTTCCCTGAGATCGCCGAGGTGGACCTCAATCCGGTGATCGCGACGGCGACGGGAGCGGTCGCCGCCGACATCCGGATCCTCCTCGCCGAGCGGCAGCCGGCAACGAGGAGGAAGTACACCCGCGAGGAGATCCTCGCCTCCATGCGGCGGCTGATGCGGCCCTCCTCCGTCGCCGTGATCGGCGCCTCCAACGAGCCCGGGAAGATCGGGAACTCGGTGATGCGCAACCTGGTCGACGGCGGTTTCGCCGGGGACATCCACCCGGTGAACCCGAAGGCCGACGACATCCTGGGCCGCAAGGCGTACAAGAGCGTCACGGACGTGCCCGGCGAGGTGGACGTGGCCGTCTTCGCCATCCCCGCCCGGTTCGTCGCCGCGGCACTGGAGGAGGTGGGGCGCAAGGGCGTCCCCAACGCCGTCCTGATCCCCTCCGGTTTCGCGGAGACCGGCGAACACGCGCTCCAGGCGGAGATCGTGGAGATCGCCGAGCGGCACGGCGTCCGCCTGCTCGGACCGAACATCTACGGCTACTACTCCACCTGGCAGGACCTGTGCGCCACGTTCTGCACGCCGTACGACGTCAAGGGCAAGGTGGCGCTGACCTCGCAGTCCGGTGGCATCGGCATGGCCATCCTCGGTTTCGCCCGCACCACCAGGACGGGTGTGTCGGCGATCGTCGGCCTCGGCAACAAGTCGGACCTGGACGAGGACGACCTGCTGACCTGGTTCGGCGAGGACCCGCACACCGAGTGCATCGCGATGCACCTCGAAGACCTCAAGGACGGACGGGCGTTCGTGGAGGCGGCCCGCGCGACCGTGCCGAAGAAGCCGGTCGTCGTGCTGAAGGCGGGCCGTACGGCGGCGGGCGCGAGGGCGGCCGGTTCGCACACCGGCGCGCTCGCGGGCGACGACGCGGTGTACGACGACATCCTCCGGCAGGCCGGGGTCATCCGCGCGCCGGGCCTGAACGACATGCTGGAGTACGCGCGCGCGTTGCCGGTGCTGCCCGCCCCGCGGGGCGACAACGTCGTGATCATCACCGGTGCGGGCGGCAGCGGTGTGCTGCTGTCGGACGCGGTGACGGACAACGGGCTGTCCCTGATGGAGATCCCGCCCGACCTGGACGAGGCGTTCCGCCGGTTCATCCCGCCGTTCGGCTCGGCCGGCAACCCGGTCGACATCACCGGGGGCGAGCCGCCGTCGACGTACGAGGCGACGATCCGGCTGGGCCTCGCGGACCCGCGCGTCCACGCCCTGGTGCTCGGCTACTGGCACACGATCGTCACCCCGCCGATGGTGTTCGCCGAACTCACCGCGCGCGTGATCGCCGAGTTCCGCGAGCGGGGCGTCGAGAAGCCGGTCGTGGCGTCGCTGGCCGGTGACGTCGAGGTCGAGGAGGCCTGCCAGTACCTGTTCGAGCGGGGGGTCGTGGCATACCCGTACACGACCGAGAAGCCGGTGGCGGTGCTCGGCGCGAAGTACCGGTGGGCGCGGGCGGCCGGGCTCCTGGGGGGCGGTTCATGAGCTGAGCGGAGCGGGGCCGGCCGGCGGTGCGCGCCGGCCGGCCCCGGGACCCGTCCGCGCACGAGAAGAAGGGCAGTCGGCGGCGAGGCGGTCGTCGTCGACGCGTGGGACCGCCACGGCCCCGGCGCTCTTCCCGGCGGCCCCGGGCAGGCCGGCGGCCCGGCGCATCGTCCCCAACCCGCACCCCCTCGGTGAGGAGATGGCACAAGCATGACGGCAGATCCACTCTCGGCCGACCTGCACGCCGCACCACGTCCCTATCGCGAGGTGACTGACTCGCACGGCCGCGTCTACCGCGTGGGCGAGACCGACCGGGACATCCTCGGCCATTCCCGCAAGCTCATGGTCTACCTGCCGTGGATCGCCATGATGGCGATCAGCGTCTTCGAGTACGCGTACGGCTCCGCGGAGGACACCCTCTCGCACGCGCACGGCTGGAGTCAGTCCGACACCTTCTGGATCCTCAGCGTCTGGGTGTTCTTCCAGGCCGGCATCGCCTTCCCGGCGGGCTGGCTGCGCGAGCGGGGCGCCCTGACCGCCCGCCGCGCGATGTACGCGGGGTCCGGACTGTGCCTGGCCGGGTTCCTGGCCCTGTCGCACCTGGACGACGTGTGGCTGGCGATCCTCGGCTTCGGCATGGTCGGCGGCATCGGCGCCGGACTGGTGTACGCGACGTGCATCAACATGGTCGGCAAATGGTTCCCCGAACGGCGCGGGGCCCGCACGGGCTTCGTCAACGGCGGCTTCGCGTACGGCTCGCTGCCGTTCATCTTCATCTTCAACTACGCCTTCGACATCGGGAACTACCACCGGGTCCTGGACCTCATCGGCGTCTACGTGATGATCGTCGTGTTCGCCTCGGCGTTCTTCTTCAAGGACCCGCCGAAGAACTGGTGGCCGGCGGACATCGACCCGCTCACCTTCTCCGGCGACAGCAAGAACGCCCGGTCGCTGGCGAAGAACCCGCCCGCGGTACGGCAGTTCACGCCCAAGGAGGCCGTCCGCACCGGGATGCTGCCCCTGATGTGGATCTCCATCGTGATGACCGCCGGCGTGTCGATCTTCGGCATCTCCTTCCAGGTCGACTTCGCCAAGGAGGTGGGCTTCGGCCCGCTGGTGGCGGCGTCCTCGATGGGGGTGATGGCGGTCGTCAACGGCATCGGCCGCGGTGTCGTGGGCTGGCTGTCGGACCGCTGGGGGCGCAAGACGACGCTCGTGTTCGTCATCGTCGTCCTCGGACTCGCCCAGTTCGGGGTCATCTGGGCCGGTGACGTCCGCAGCGAGTGGCTGTTCCTGTTCTTCGCCTTCCTCTCCGGCTTCGGCGGCGGGGCCTTCTACCCGATGTTCGCCGCGCTGACCCCGGACTACTTCGGCGAGAACTACAACGCCACCAACTACGGCCTGGTGTACAGCGGCAAGCTGGTCAGCGGCCTGTTCGGCGGCGGCCTCGGCTCGATGGTCGTCGGCGCCTGGGGCTACAACGGCGCCTACGCGCTGGCCGGAGGTGTGTCGATGGTGGCGGCGGCCCTCGCGCTCCTGCTGCGCCAGCCGGGCCGCACCGGCGGCGGCGAACCGGTACCGGCCGCGAAGCCGCACCCGGCCACCTGACCACGCGGTTCCCTCTGCGTGGGGCGCAACCGGTGTTCCCCCTCCCCCGGCCCGCTCGTCGGCCGCCGGAGGGGGAACTGCGCGTGCGGCTGCCCGCCGTGCCGACGGACCCTGGCCAACCGCCCGTCACCCGGCCCGGGTTCCGTCCCGGCCCGCGCCCTGCTCGTGCCTGCCGCCGCGGGCGCCCTTCACGGAAACGCACGGTCAGCGCGCATGTCGCTCGCAGTACCAAGCACCCCCACCCCCCGGCGAGGACACCACCCAACTCATGACCCGCCCCGTACCACCACGGCCGGCCCGCCGCGCAGGCGCACGGTCAGGTCGCGTTCCGCTCGTGGTACGAGCGTCGGGTGTGCTCGGTGTGCGCGCGCATCAGCTGGGTGGCGCGCTGCTCGTCACGGGCGGCGATCGCGGTGATCAGTTCGCGGTGCTCATGCCAGGACTGCCGGCCGCGCTGCCGGGCCACCGGCGTGTAGTACCAGCGGACCCGCCGGTCCACCTGGGCGGCGAGCCCGGCGAGGACGGTGTTGCCGGCCAGTTCCATCACCTTGGCGTGGAAGGCCGCGTTGAGGGCGACCGCGCGGTCCACGTCCTCGGCCGCCACCGCCGTCTCGCCCTCGGCGCACAGCTCCTCCAGCACGCCGATGCCGGCGCTGTCCGCGTGCGCGGCGGCCAGCCGGGCGGCCTCCGCCTCCAGCAGGGTGCGGACCGTGAGGAGCTGGTCGGCCTCCTCCTCGGTCGGCTCGTGCACGAACGCGCCCTGGGCGGGCCGCAGATCGACCCACCCCTCGGTGTTGAGCCGCTGCAGTGCCTCGCGCACGGGCTGCCGCGAGACGCCGAGGTGTCCGGCGAGTTCGCTCTCCACGAGGTGCTGGCCCGGCTGGAGAGCGCGGGTGGTGATGAGTTCCAGCAGCGCCTCGTACACGCGCTCACGCAGCGGACCCGGCCGCTCCAGCTTGGGTACCGCCCCCTGCGGCAGTCCGGTCGACAACATCGCGGTCCCCTCCTGGGCAGGTATGACGCGTGGGCCCTGAACGCTCGCTTCGGCTCAGTATCGATTGTCTTTCGTCTACAGTCTACGGTGCACAGTATTCAGCACCAGGCGTGCGGAAGCACGGGGGCGCCGCCGTCAGGGGCACCGCACGACCTGGCCGGCGTACGACAGGTTGCCGCCGAAGCCGAACAGCAGCACCGGATCGCCCGTGCTGAGCGCTCCCCGTTCAACCAGCTTGGAGAAGGCGAGCGGGATGCTGGCGGCCGAGGTGTTGCCGGACTCGGTGACGTCGCGGGCGACCACCGCGCCCACGGCGCCGAGCTTCTCGGCCAGCGGCTCGATGATCCGCAGGTTGGCCTGGTGCAGCACGACCCCGGCGAGGTCCTCGGGGGCCAGCCCGGCCTTCTCGCAGGCCTGGCGGGCGATGGCCGGCAGCTGGGTGGTGGCCCAGCGGTAGACGCTCTGCCCCTCCTGCGCGAACCGGGGCGGCGTGCCCTCGATCCGCACGGCGTGCCCCATCTCGGGCACCGACCCCCACAGCACCGGCCCGATCCCGGGCTCGCGGTCCGGCCCGCACGCCTCCACCACGGCCGCCCCGGCGCCGTCGCCGACGAGGACGCAGGTGCTGCGGTCGGTCCAGTCGGTGACGTCGGACATCTTGTCGGCGCCGATGACGAGCGCCCGGGTCGCGGCGCCCGCGCGGACGGTGTGGTCGGCGGTGGCGAGGGCGTGGGTGAAGCCGGCGCAGACGACGTTGACGTCCATCGCGGCCGGCCGCGGGATGCCGAGGCGGGCGGCCACCCGGGCGGCGGTGTTCGGGGAGCGGTCGATCGCGGTGGACGTGGCCACCAGCACCAGGTCGATGTCGGCGGGCCCGAGTCCGGCCGCGGCGAGGGCCTTGGCGGCGGCGTGCGCGGCCAGTTCGTCGACCGGTTCGTCGGGACCGGCGATGTGCCGGGTCCGGATGCCGACCCGGCTGCGGATCCACGCGTCGCTGGTGTCGACCATGCCCGCCAGGTCGTCGTTGGTGAGCACCTTGGCGGGCTGGTAGTGACCGATGGCGGCGATGCGCGAGCCGTTCATGCCGGGTATCCCCTCGTGCCGTGGGTAGCGGGATCCACAGTCTGATCAGTGACTCGCGAGTACGACGGCAGGTGAAGCCACAGGAATCGGCCGCCCGGGTTGTCGGCTTCGCCCAGGCACCCGGACGCCCGGAC
Source organism: Streptomyces sp. NPDC031445 (assembly GCF_055581365.1). Lineage (NCBI taxonomy): Bacteria > Bacillati > Actinomycetota > Actinomycetes > Kitasatosporales > Streptomycetaceae > Streptomyces > Streptomyces sp. NPDC031445. Next base: position 878,534 of record NZ_JBVIJO010000001.1, on the reverse strand, counting down.
CTCACCCGGTGAACAGCTGTGTCGCCTTTCGCACCAGCTCGTACAGGCCGTAGGCGAGGGGTGTGCCCACCCACAGCCAGGCGAGGGCGATCAGGCCGCCGCGGCTAGGCGGGCTGCTGTCGCTGGGCATCTGCGGCCTCCCTCGGGGCGGGGACGTGGTGGCGGGGGTGGACGGGGCGGACGAGTTCGCCGGCGACGAAACCGACGACGAGCAGGCCGATCATGATGCCGAACGACAGCCCGTACAGCGACGGCCCGTGCTTGCCGGCCGCCTCCTGCCGGTCGGCGATCCAGTTGACGATCAGCGGCCCGAGCACGCCGGCCGTGGACCAGGCGGTCAGCAGCCGGCCGTGGATGGCACCGACCTGGTAGGTGCCGAAGAGGTCCTTCAGATAGGCGGGGATCGTCGCGAAGCCGCCGCCGTAGAAGGACAGGATCACCAGCGCGCACAGCACGAACAGCGGTTTCGAGGTGTCCCCGAACAACGCGATCAGCAGGTACATCAGGGCGCCCGCGCCGAGGTAGACGCGGTAGACGTTCTTGCGGCCGACCTTGTCGGAGGCGGAGGACCAGCCGATGCGGCCGGCCATGTTGGCGGCCGACAGCAGCGCGACGAAACCGGCCGCCGCCGAGGCCGACACGGGGGTGGAGCCGTCCGCGAAGAAGTCCGTGATCATCGGCGCGGCCTTCTCCAGGATGCCGATGCCGGCGGTCACGTTCGTGCACAGCACGACCCACAGGCACCAGAACTGCGGGGTGCGCACGGCCGCACGGGCGGAGACCCGCACGCCCTCGACGGCGCTCGGCCCGCTCTCGACCGGTTTCTCGGCGCGCGGCACGCGGACCAGCAGGACGCCGAGGCTCATGAAGGCGGCGTACGCCAGGCCGTGCACCAGGAAGGCGAGGGCGATGCCGTCGTTGTCGGAGCCGAAGGACTCGAGCATCTGGGCCGACCACGGCGAGGCGATCAGGGCGCCGCCGCCGAAGCCCATGATGGCGATGCCGGTGGCCATGCCCGGCCGGTCCGGGAACCACTTGATCAGGGTGGAGACGGGCGAGATGTAGCCGATGCCGAGGCCGATCCCGCCGACGAAGCCGTAGCCGAGGACGATCAGCCAGTACTGCTTCGTCCCCGCGCCGAGGGCGGAGATCAGGAAGCCGGAGGAGAAGCAGACGAGGGCCACGGTCATCGCCCAGCGCGGGCCCTTGCGCTCGACGAGGGTGCCGCCGAACGCGGCCGACAGGCCGAGCATCACGATCGCCACCTGGAAGGGCAGCGCGCTCTGGGTGCCGTCGAGACCCAGCGCGGATTCGAGCGGTGGTTTGAAGACGCTCCAGGCGTAGGCCTGGCCGATGGAGAGGTGGACGGAGAGGGCGGCGGGCGGGACGAGCCAGCGGCTCCAGCCCGGGGGTGCGACAGGGGGGCTGCTCATGACGCCGGACGGTAGGGCGGGGCACGGGAGCTGAGAAGGCGGCCGTCGACGGTATGCGGTGAACGGTATGCAGGCTGCGCTCAACGGTCGGCCGGCCGCGCGGCCCCCTCAACGGCCGCTGCGGGAACCCTTGCTGACGCCGACTCCATACTGTAGACAATATTTCGTCGACAGCATCCAGTGGACGTGTCCGCCGGGTCCCGTCGTCACCTCCGCGGTATCCCTCGAACCGAACGGAGCGTTGCTGTGAAAGTCGCAGTCCTCGGCGCCGGGGCCATCGGCGCCTACGTCGGCGCCGCGCTCCACCGCGCCGGCGCCGACGTGCACCTCATCGCCCGTGGACCGCACCTCGCGGCCATGAGGCGGTCCGGCGTCCAGGTGATCAGCCCGCGCGGCGACTTCACCGCGCACCCCCACGCCACCGACGACCCGGCCGAGGTCGGCCCCGTCGACCACGTCTTCCTGGGCCTGAAGGCCACCGCGTACGCGGCGTGCGGGCCGCTGATCGCACCCCTGCTGCACGAGCGCACCACGGTGGTGGCCGCGCAGAACGGCATCCCCTGGTGGTACTTCCACCGGCACGGCGGCCCCTACGACGGCCGCCGCCTGGAGAGCGTCGACCCGGGCGGCGCCGTCAGCGCGGTCCTCGCCCCCGAGCGGGCCGTCGGCTGTGTGGTCTACGCGGCGACGGAACTGAGGGCCCCCGGCGTGGTGCGGCACGTGGAGGGCACCCGGTTCTCCCTCGGCGAGCCCGGCCGGGGTGTCTCGGCGCGCTGCCTGGAGCTGAGCGGGGCGATGCGGGCCGGCGGACTGAAGTGCCCCGTGGAGCCGGACCTGCGCAACGACATCTGGCTGAAGCTGCTCGGGAACATCTCCTTCAACCCGATCAGCGCCCTGGTCCGGGCCACCATGCGGCAGATGTGCCGGCACGGCGGCACCCGCCAGGTGATCGAGACGATGATGCGCGAGACGCTCTGTGTCGCCGAGGCCCTCGGCTGCGAGGTGGGCGTCTCCATCGAACGCCGGCTCGCCGGCGCCGAACGCGTCGGCGACCACCGCACCTCCACCCTCCAGGACCTGGAGCGCGGCAAACCGCTGGAACTGGACGTGCTGCTCGCCGCCGTGGTCGAACTCGCGGAGATCACCGGCGTGCAGGTGCCCACCCTGCGCACCGTGCACGCCCTCTCGGACCTGCTCGCCCTGAGGAGCGCCGCATGAGGAACCGGCAACCGAAGACCTACACCCGGCTGACGCGTCCCCTGGTGCGCGACTCCCGTGACGAACCGTTCCGGGAGGCGGCCTGGCAGGAGGCGCTGGACCGTGCCGCCCGGGGCCTTCAGCGCAACCGGGGCGCGTTCGGGATGTTCTCCTGCGCCCGCGCCACCAACGAGATGAACTACGTGGCGCAGAAGTTCGCGCGGGTGGTGATGGGCACCCACAACGTCGACTCCTGCAACCGCACGTGCCACGCGCCCAGTGTCGCGGGGCTGTCGGCCGCGTTCGGCTCCGGCGGCGGCACGTCGTCGTACGAGGAGATCGAGCACACCGACGTCATCGTGATGTGGGGCTCCAACGCCCGCTTCGCGCACCCCGTCTTCTTCCAGCACGTGCTCAAGGGCATCCGGGGCGGCGCCCGGATGTACGCCGTCGACCCGCGCCGGACCGCCACCGCCGAGTGGGCGGAGAGCTGGCTCGGGCTCAACGTCGGCACCGACATCCCGATGGCGCACGCGATCGGCCGGGAGATCGTCCACGCCGGGCTGGTGAACGAGGCGTTCGTCGCGCGGGCGACCACCGGCTTCGAGGAGTACCGCAAGCTGGTCGAGCCCTGGACCCCGTCCCTGGCCGAGAAGGTGACCGGCGTACCGGCCCGCGCGATCCGGGAGCTGGCCCACGCCTACGCCCGTGCCGAACGCGCCCAGCTGTGCTGGACCCTCGGCATCACCGAGCACCACAACGGCACCGACAACGTCCGCGCGCTGATCAACCTCTCCCTGCTCACCGGGCACGTCGGCCGCTACGGCTCCGGGCTCCAGCCGCTGCGCGGGCAGAACAACGTGCAGGGCGGCGGCGACATGGGCGCCATCCCCAACCGGCTGCCCGGCTTCCAGGACATCCTCGACCCGGACGTCCGGCTGAAGTTCGAGTCGGCCTGGGACACCGTCATCCAGCCGCACCACGGGCTGAACCTGACGGAGATGTTCGAGGCGATGGAGGACGGCAGGCTGCGCGCGGTGTACTGCGTCGGGGAGAACCCGGCCCAGTCGGAGGCCGACGGCGAACAGGCCGTACGCCGGCTGAAGGCCCTGGACTTCCTCGTCGTCCAGGACATCTTCCTCACGAAGACCGCCGAACTGGCGGACGTGGTCCTGCCCGCGGCCGCCGGCTGGGCGGAGACCGAGGGCACCACCACCAACAGCGAGCGGCGCGTGCAGCGGGTGCGGCGGGCCGTCACCCCGCCCGGTGAGGCACGCGAGGACATCGACATCATCTGCGCGCTGGCCGCGCGGCTGGGCCACGACTGGAAGTACGCCGACGCGGAGGCCGTGTGGAACGAGCTGCGGTCGGTGTCCCCGGACCACTACGGGATGACGTACCGCCGGCTGGAGGAGCAGCAGGGCATCCAGTGGCCCTGTCCGAGCACCGGGGAACTCGAACCCCCTTTCCTGCACGGCCGGTTGTGGGAGCCGGACCCCGGCCGGCGGGGCAGGCCGGCGCCGTTCGGGCTGCTCCGGCACGATCCGCCGGTGGACCTCACCGACGAGGAGTACCCGCTCCGGCTCACCACCGGCCGGCGGCTGGACTCCTACAACACCGGTGTGCAGAGCGGCGGTTTCGCCTCCCCGCTGCGGCGCGGCGAGTACGTCGAGCTGTGCCCGGAGGACGCCGAGCGGTACGGGGTCGCCGTCGGCGAGGAGGTGCGGGTGTCCTCACGGCGGGGCTCGGTCGTGGCCCCCGTGTGGATCGACACGGCCCTGCGTCCCGGCCTCGCCTTCATGACCATGCACTTCCCCGACGAGGTCGACACCAACCGGCTGACCATCGAGGCGAACTGCCCGATCGCGGGGACGGCGGAGTTCAAGGCGTCGGCGATCCGGATCGAGAAGCTGCCCGCAGTGACCTATGTGAGGTGACCTTCGTGGACCTGCACTTCGGCGACGGCGAACCGACGGACGAGGAACGCGCCGCCGTGGACGCGCTGCTGGGCCCCCCGCGGTCCGCCTGGGAGGGCGCCGACCGCACCGACGCCGACCTGCGGTGGGCGCGCGGCGGCCGGGCGGCCCGCGACCGGCGCGACCTGCTGCTGCCGGGGCTGCACGCCCTCAACGACCGCGTCGGCTGGATCAGCGAGGGCGGCCTCGGCTACCTGTGCCGCAGGCTGACCGTGCCGCCGGCCGAGGCGTACGGGGTGGCCACCTTCTACGCCCTGTTCTCCGTCCGGCCGCGCCCCGCGACGGTCCTGCGCGTCTGCACCGACCTGGCCTGCCTGGCCGCCGGCGCCGAGGAGGTGTGCGCCGGGATCGAGGCGAGGCTCGGCCCCGGCAGCGGGGTGGGCGTCGAGCGCGGCCCGTGCCTGGGGCTGTGCGAACGCGCCCCGGCCGCGCTGGCGGTCCGGGCGGGCGACCCGGTGCGTACGGCGGTGTCGGCGCCCGCGTCCGCGGCGGAGGCCGTCGAGGCGGCGGGCGCACCGGACGCGGCGCCCGGGGAGCCGCCGGCCGTGGCGGCGGTGCCGCAGGCGGGCGATCCCGCGCTGACGCTGCTGCGCCGGATCGGCGTGGTGGACCCGTCCTCGCTGGACGACTACCGGGCGCACGGCGGCTACACGGCCCTGCGCCGCGCCTTCGCGCTCGGCCCGGCCGGGGTGATCCGGGAGGTGACGGACGCGGGCCTGGCCGGGCGCGGCGGCGCTGCCTTCCCCACCGGCCGCAAGTGGCAGGCCACGGCGTCCCAGCCGGACCACCCGCACTATCTGGTGTGCAACGCCGACGAGTCCGAGCCCGGCACCTTCAAGGACCGGGTGCTGATGGAGGGCGATCCGTTCGCGCTCGTGGAAGCGATCACCATCGCCTCCTACGCGGTCTCGGCGCACCGGGCCTTCGTCTACATCCGCGGTGAGTACCCCCGCGCGGTCCGCCGGGTGCAGCACGCGATCGACCAGGCCCGGGCCCGCGGGCTGCTCGGCGACGACATCCTCGGCCAGGGCTATCACCTGGACATCGAGATCCGGCGCGGCGCCGGCGCCTACATCTGCGGCGAGGAGACGGCCCTGTTCAACTCCATCGAGGGCCACCGCGGCGAGCCCCGCAGCAAACCGCCCTTCCCCGTGGAGAAGGGCCTGTTCGGCAAGCCGACCGCCGAGAACAACGTGGAGACGCTGGTCAACGTCCTGCCGATCCTGACCATGGGCGCTCCGGCGTACGCGGCGACCGGCACGGCGCGCTCCACCGGACCGAAGCTGTTCTGCGTCTCCGGCAGCGTGGACCGGCCCGGGGTGTACGAGCTGCCGTTCGGTGCCACGCTCGGCGAACTGCTGGGCCTGGCCGGGGTGCGCCCGGGGCTGCGGGCGGTGCTGCTCGGCGGGGCGGCGGGCGCCTTCGTACGGCCCGACGAGCTGGATCTCCCGCTCACCTTCGAAGGCACCCGGGAGGCGGGCACCACGCTGGGCTCCGGGGTGGTGACGGCCTTCGACGACACCGTGCCGCTGCCCCGGCTGCTGCTGCGCATCGCCGCGTTCTTCCGGGAGGAGTCCTGCGGGCAGTGCGCGCCCTGCCGGGTCGGCACCGTGCGCCAGGAGGAGGCGCTGCGCCGGATCGCGGACCGCGGCGGCGCCGGCGCCGCGGACGACATCGCCCTGCTGCGGGAGGTCGGCCGGGCGATGCGGGACGCCTCGATCTGCGGTCTGGGACAGACCGCGTGGAACGCCGTGGAATCCGCCATCGACCGTCTGGGGGCCTGCACATGACCGCGCTGCCGATCGGGGTGCCGCGCCGGCTGGTCGAGTTCACCCTCGACGGGCGCGAGGCCCGGGTCCCCGAGGGCGCCACCGTCCTCGACGCCTGCCGGGCCGCGGGCACGGACGTCCCGACGCTGTGCCAGGGTGACACCCTGCGCCCCAGGAACGCCTGCCGGGTGTGCGTGGTGGAGGTCGAGGGGTCGCGGACCCTGGTGCCGGCCTGCTCGCGCCGGGCCGAGCCCGGCATGGAGGTGCGCACGGACACCGAGCGCGTCCGGCACAGCCGCAAGATCGTCCTGGAGCTGCTGGCCTCCTCGGCCGACCTGTCGACCACGCCACGGGCCGCCGAGTGGATCAAGGAGTACGAGGCGAAGCCGGACCGTTTCGGCCCCGGAGCGGCCCGCCTGAACGACGAGCCGAAGATCGACAACGAGCTGTACGTGCGTGAATACGCCAAGTGCATCCTCTGCTACAAGTGCGTCGACGCCTGCGGCGACCAGTGGCAGAACTCCTTCGCCATCTCGGTCGCCGGGCGCGGTTTCGACGCGCGGATCGCCGTGGAGCACGACGCGCCGCTGACCGGCTCGGCCTGCGTGTTCTGCGGCAACTGCGTCGAGGTGTGCCCGACCGGGGCGCTGTCCGCCAGACGCGAGTTCGACCTGCGGGCGGCCGGCGACTGGGACGAGTCCCGGCAGACGGAGACGACCACCGTCTGCGCGTACTGCGGGGTCGGCTGCGCGCTCACCCTCCATGTGCAGGACAATGAGATCGTGAAGGTCACCTCGCCGCACGACAACCCGGTGACCCACGGCAACCTCTGCATCAAGGGCCGATTCGGCTACCAGCACGTACAGAACCGGGGCTGATCACACCATGGGACGAGTCACGGAACGACGCAAGGTCCTCCGCATCCGCGACGGGGCGGTCTCCACCCGGCCGGACACACTCGTCGCCGAGGAACCCCTGGAGATCCGGCTCAACGGCAAGCCGCTCGCGATCACCATGCGCACCCCCGGCGACGACTTCCCGCTGGCGGCGGGCTTCCTGGTCAGCGAAGGAGTCCTCGCCACGGCGTCCGACCTGCAGAACATCGTCTACTGCGCCGGGGCGACCGCGGACGGCTCGAACACGTACAACGTGGTCGACGTGAAGACCGCGCCCGGCGTGACGCTCCCCGACTTCACGCTGGAACGCAACGTCTACACCTCCTCCTCGTGCGGACTGTGCGGCAAGGCCAGCCTGGACGCCGTCCGCACGACCGCCCGCTGGCCCATCGCCGACACTCCCCCGCTCCGGGTCACCCCCGAACTGCTGGCGAGCCTGCCCGACCGGCTGCGGGCGGCCCAGCGGGTGTTCGACCGGACCGGGGGCCTGCACGCGGCGGCCCTGTTCGGCGAGGACGGGGAACTGCTGGACACCCGGGAGGACGTGGGCCGGCACAACGCGGTCGACAAGCTGGTCGGCCGGGCCCTGCAGAACGACGCCCTGCCGCTGTCCCGGACGATCCTCATGGTCTCCGGCCGGGCCTCCTTCGAACTGGCGCAGAAGGCCGTGATGGCGGGCATCCCGGTGCTCGCGGCCGTGTCGGCGCCGTCGTCGCTGGCGGTGGACCTGGCCGCGGAGACGGGGCTGACCCTGGTGGGCTTCCTCAGGGGCAGCTCGATGAACGTGTACGCCGGCCAGGACCGGATCGCCCTGCGGGAGACGGCCGCCCAGGGCCGACCTGGCGCGTGACGTCTGCTGCGTTCGCCTCGGGTGGCGCCTCAGCCGGTGTCGAGACCGGCGCGCCCCCTGCGCCTGGCTTCGCGGCCGACGCGTGGGGACAGGCGGACTTGGTGGGCCCTCGCCCCTTGTGCGGGCTGTCTCAGGCGAAGCCGATGTCCGTCGACCTCGTCACCGTGCCCAGCCTCGGGAAGTCGAGGCGTACCGACGCCTCGTGTTCGGCCGCGGTGAACGCCGCCATGGTGTCCTCGGCGAAGACCAGGTCGTAGCCGAGGTCGGCGGCGGCGCGGGCGGTGGACTCGACACCCAGGTTGGTGGCGATGCCGCCGAGCACCAGGGTGGTGACGCCGCGTGCGCGCAGCCGCTCGTCCAGGCCGGTGCCCTGGAAGGCGCCGAGGGTCCGCTTGACGACCTCCAGGTCGCCGTCCCGGCGCAGGCCGGCCACCAGCCCGCTGCCGGGCGGCTGTTCGGCGACCGCGGGTCGCTCGACCCGCACGAGGACGACGAGGGCACCGGCGCGGCGGAAGGCGGTCGCCAGCTCCTGCGCGGCGGCGAGCGCCTCGGTGCCGTCGCGGGGTTCCAGGGGCAGCGCGACGACGCGGTCCATCAGGTCGACGAGGAGGAGGGCGGTGTGCTGCGGATCCAGTACGGGAGCTGCGGTCATGACGGAACGTTAACCGTCGTCAGCCGTCCGTGCCGGAAATCCGGATCAACAGGCCCATGAACTGATCGCGTTCGGCGGCCGACAGCGGGGCGAGCAGTTCGTCGTTGGCCTCGCGGGCGGCCTTCTCGCAGCGCACGAGGAGACGGGCGCCCTCCTCGGTGAGGGACACGGCGTTCTTGCGCCGGTCGCGGGGGTCGGGGGCGCGCTCGACCAGACCGGCGGACTGGAGGTCGTTCAGGATGCCGACCACGTCCTTCGGGTCGAGGCGCACCCCGCGGCCGAGGTCCGCCTGGGCGACCGGCGCGAGGTCGCGGACGGCGGAGAGGACGACGTGGTGCCACATCTTCAGCCCTTCCGCCGCGAGCGCCTCGGCGACCAGGGCACGGCCCCGCGCGGCGGCCCGGCCGAGGAGCCAGCTGGGCAGGGAGCGGATCGCGGGCAGGGGTGCTTCGGCCATGACGGCAGCCTAGCCGAGGAATCGTTGGACTTCCCAATGAACCGTGCCCTACCGTTGGGCCCCCCAACGATTTCATGGGTTCTCCCGACGATTTCCCGCGCCGGGTGCTCCCGGCCTCTGGAGGTTGCGATGCGTCGCGTCCGGTACGAGTCCACCGGTGGCCCCCTGTTCGTCGAGGAGGTGCCCGTCCCCGTACCCGGCCCCGGTGAGCTGCTGGTGCGCTGCGCGGCCGTCGGCGTCACGCTGCCGGTGGTCCGCAAGGTGACCGGGGCCGCCGAGCCGGTGCCGCTGGGCGGTGAGATCGCGGGCGAGGTCGTGGCGGCCGGCGCGGGCGTGACCCGCTTCCGCCCCGGCGACCGGGTGACCGGGCTGTGCTTCGGGCACGGGTACGCCGAGTACGCCCTGCTGCACGAGGGCATGGCCTCACCGGTGCCGGACGGCGCCGACGCCGTGACCGCGGTGGCGCTGGTGCGCAGCGGTCTGGTGGCTCGGGGGGCGCTGGAGGCGGCCCGCCTCGCGCCGGGAGAGTCGGTCCTCGTCACGGCGGCGGCGAGCGGCGTGGGGCATCTCGCGGTGCAGCTGGCGCGGGCGCTGGGCGCGGGGCGGGTGCTGGGGGCCGTGTCCGGCCCGGGGAACCCGCAGGCCGCGGCCGGCCGGACCAAGGCGGACTTCGTGCGCTCGCTCGGCGCGGACGGCTGTGTGCGGTACGGCGACGGCAGCTGGGGCGATCCCGTGGACTGCGTCCTGGACGCCGTCGGCGGCGACCTGCTCACCCCGGCCCTCGCCGCGCTCGCCCCGCACGGCCGCCTGGTCGCCTACAGCTCCGGCGGGGGCACCGTCCAGGCGTACGACCTGCTGGTGGGGGCCAAGTCGGTGATCGGCTTCCAGCTGGCGCTGATCGCCCGCGGCCGGCCGGAGCTGTACGAGCGGTGGCGGCAGGAGCTGTGGCGGCTGTTCGCCGAGGGCGCCCTCAAGCCCGCCGTGCACGGGGAGTTCGCCCTGGAGGACGCGACGGCCGCGCACGAGGCGGTCACGGGCCGGGCCAACCTCGGCAAGGTGGTCCTGCGTCCCTGACCGTCGCACGCTTCTTGTGACCCGCGCCACCGCCCACTACCGTTCAGGGGACGCACGTCGGACGTGGGATGTCCGGATGTCCAGATGTCCGGCCGAGGAAGGGCAGGTCGTCCGTGCTGTCAGGTCTTCGCGCCCGTCTCGGACCCGCACTCGTCACCGCCGCCGGCCTGGTCCTGCCGTTCCTCCCGGCTCATCCGGCGCACGCCCGGCCGGCGGGCGGTTCCCCGGCGTTCGAGCAGCAGGTGCTGTTCAAGGCCGCCCAGGACCCCGGGTACGCGTGCTTCCGCATCCCGGCGGTCGTCCGGACGGCCGACGGCACCCTGCTGGCGTTCGCCGAGGGCCGGGTCCTCAACTGCGGGGACGCGGCCGACATCGACATCGTGCTGAAGCGTTCCGCCGACGGCGGGCGCACCTGGGGTCCGTTGCAGGTGGTCAACGAGGGCGCCGGCGACACCCACGGCAACCCGGCCCCGGTCGTGGACCGCGCCACCGGCCGGGTCTGGCTGGCGGAGACGTACAACACGGGCCGTACCGACAGCGCCAGTTGCACGGTCCCCTGCGACCGCACCCCGCACCTGCAGTACAGCGACGACGACGGCCGGACCTGGTCGCCGCCGCGCGACCTGAGCCCCGAGATCCTGCCCGCCGACTGGAACTCCTGGTACGCCACCGGTCCCGTGCACGGCATCCAGCTCACCCGCGGCCGCTACGCCGGGCGCCTGCTGTTCGGGGTGAACACCGAGACCTGGGACGGCAGCCGGGTCACCGCCAACCACGCGGCCCTGATCGTCAGCGACGACCACGGCGGCCACTGGCGGACCGGCGCCACCGACACCTGGCCCGTCGCCGCCGACGGCACCTTCCGGCAGAAGCCCTCCGAACTCACGCTCGCCGAGCGCGGCGACGGTTCGGTCCTGGTCAGCGGCCGGGAGCAGGACGGCACCGATCTCGGCCACCGCACCCAGGCCGTCAGCCGCGACGGCGGGAGCAGCTTCAGCGCGCCCTTCCGCGGCCTGCCGGATCTGTACGCCCCGCAGGTGCAGGGATCGCTGCTGCGGCTGGGCGACCGCCTCCTGCTCGCCTGCCCCGGCGATCCCGACCGGCGGCGCACCATGATGATCCGCTCCTCCTACGACGGCGGCCGGACCTGGGACGCCGTCGACCGCGGCACGGTGGTCACCACGGACTGGTCCGGCTACTCCGACCTGGTGCGCGTCGGCTCCGGCACGGTCGGCCTGCTGTACGAGGGCGGCGCGGTGGACGCCCGCGACGAGATCCGCTTCGCCCGCTTCACCGAGGACTGGCTGACCCCGCGCCGCGGCCCCGACCCGGTCACCGCCGACCTCGCCCCGCACGCCCGGCCGGCGGCGGTGCTGGGCGGGCCGGCGGGGACGGACGGGGTGTCCGGGGGCGCGCTGGAGTTCGACGGCACCGACGACGCCGTACGGGTGCCGTACCGCACCGGCCTCCCGCTGGGCACGAAGGACTTCACGGTGTCGCTGTGGTTCCGGTACACGGCGACGGCCGGCGAGCAGCCGCTGCTGTGGATGGGCGGGATCGGCACCAGCCAGCCGCAGGTGTGGCTGCGCGGGGAGCCGGCGGACCACCGGGTGCGGGGGCTGATCACCGTGCGGGACGGGGCCGCCCCGCCGCAGACCGCGGCCGTGCGCACGGACACCGCGTACAACGACGGCCGGTGGCACCACGCCGTGCTCCGCCGTGGCGGGGGCCGGCTGTCGCTGTCCGTCGACGGTGCGCTGTCCTCCGCCGCCGACGTGCCGGGCTCCGTCAGCCGCAACTCCCCCTTCGGCGTGCACCTCGGTCAGCGCATGGACAGCCGTGCCTTCCTCACCGGCGCGCTGGACGAGGTGCGCGTCTGGGACCGGGCGCTCACCGACGCCGAACTCGCCGACCCGAAGGTGCTGCGGTCACCGCAGGACACGGTCCTGTGGCTGCCCCTGGACCGCGTGCGCGGCTGACGCGCCGGCCGCGTCCGCGGCCTCCGGGTCGCGGGCGCGCCGCTTGGCGATGACCGCGCACACCATCAGCTGCATCTGGTGGAAGAGCATCAGCGGCAGGACGGCCAGCGAGGCGTGGCTGCCGAACAGGACGCTCGCCATCGGCAGCCCGGAGGCGAGGGACTTCTTCGACCCGGCGAACTGGATGGCGATCCGGTCCTCCCGGCCGAAGCCGAGCGCCTTGGCGCCGTACCAGGTCAGCACCAGCATCAGGGCCAGCAGGACGGCCTCGACGCCGAGCAGTCCGGCGAGCCGCACGGGGCTGACCTGGCGCCAGATGCCCTGGTTCATGCCCTCGCTGAACGCGGTGTAGACGACCAGCAGGATGGAACCGCGGTCGACGAGCCCGAGGACCTTCTTGTGCCGGGTGACGAACCCGCCGATCCAGCGCCGCAGCAGTTGCCCGGCGAGGAACGGCACCAGCAGCTGGAGCACGATCTTCACCACCGAGTCGGCGGAGAACCCGACCGCCTCACCGCCGAGCAGCCCCGCCGCGAGCAGCGGCGTGAGGACGATCCCGGCGAGGGAGGAGAAGGAGCCGGCGCAGATCGCGGCGGGCACGTTGCCCCGGGCGATCGAGGTGAACGCGATGGACGACTGGATGGTGGAGGGCACCAGCGTCAGGAACAGCAGACCCTGGTAGAGGGGCTGGGTCAGCAGGACCGGGACCAGTCCGCGCGTGGCGAGCCCGAACACCGGGAAGACGACGAAGGTGCAGGCCAGGACGGTGACGTGCAGCCGCCAGTGTTTGAGCCCGTCCAGCGCCTCGCGGGTGGACAGCCGGGCGCCGTAGAGGAAGAAGAGGAACCCGATCGCGGCCGTGGAGGCGCCGGAGGTCACGTCGGCGGCGGTGCCCCGGGCCGGCAGGAGCGCGGCGAGACCGACCGTGCCGAGCAGCAGCACGATGTACGGGTCGATCGGCATCCAGGCCGGCCAGCGCAGGCGTTTCACGGTGCTCCGATTGCTGTGGGTGACGTGCGGTCGCGGGCCCGCGGGGCCCCCGTCGATTGTCCTCCTCGGGCCGTTGATCGGGAATCCCGGATACCGCTCTGACTGTCATCGCGTTCGGTGATGACCCCGCTAGGCTCGGCGTCGTGTACGAACCGACCCACCTGCGCACCTTCCTGGCGGTTGCCCAGACGCTGAGCTTCACGCAGGCCGCCCGGCGGCTGGGACTGCGCCAGTCCACGGTCAGCCAGCACGTGCGGCGGCTGGAGGACGCGGCCGGCCGGCAGCTGTTCTCCCGGGACACCCACTCGGTGGAGCTGACCGAGGACGGCGAGGCGATGCTGGGGTTCGCCCGCCGCATCCTGGAGGTGCACGAGCAGGCGACGGCGTTCTTCACCGGCACGCGCGTGCGCGGCCGGCTGCGCTTCGGCGCCTCGGAGGACTTCGTCCTGACCCGGCTGCCGGAGATTTTGGAGGCGTTCCGCTACGACCATCCGGAGGTCGACCTGGAGCTCACGGTCGAGCTGTCCGGCACCCTGCACGAGCGGCTGGCCGCCGGGAAGCTCGACCTGGTGCTGGCCAAGCGGCTCCCCCGGGATCCGCGCGGGGAACTGGTCTGGCGGGACGACCTGGTGTGGATCGGCGCCGAGCGGCTGCGGCTGGAACCCGACCGGCCCGTGCCCCTGATCGTGTACCCGCCGCCGGGCATCACCCGGGCCCGCGCGCTGGAGGTGCTGGAGCGGCAGGGCCGTGAGTGGCGGATCGTGTGCACGAGCGGCAGCCTCAGCGGGCTGATCGCGGCGGCCCGCGCCGGTCTCGGGGTGATGGCCCACTCCCGGCGGCTGATCCCGCCGGGCCTGTTCCGGCTGCCCGACCGGGCCGGCCTGCCCGAACTGGGCAAGGTCGACTTCGTCCTCGTCCACGGCCACCGCCGGGGCCCGGCCGAGGCCGCCGCGCACGCCCTGGCGGCGGCGGTCCTGGCGGGCGGCGAGCGACTGCGCCGCAGGAGCGACTGACCCACGGCGCGGCCCGTAACCGGCGCGTACAGATTCGGTGGAGATTACGGCACCGAAACTTACTGACTGGTCAGTAGTTGTGTCCGGCCCTTCCCCATGTGCGGGCATTTCAGGGCCGTCGTCCAGGCGGAACGTGAGGTTTGCTCGGTTTCCGTACCCCTCCCGCACACCGACCGGGTGGGGTAGCTTTCACCGCGCTGTGCGGTGCGTGGACCAACGTCACTGAGGCGCGAACACGGGGAGCGAGGTTGCGCGAGTTCACCAACCCTCCGTTGGCGTCGCCGCCGCCGGTGGGCGGTCTGGCAGACGTCGTCTTCGACCATGCCCGGACCGACCCGCTGCACATCGCGCTCGGCCGCAAGGACGCCTCGGGGCAGTGGCGGGACGTCACCGCCGCCGAGTTCCGCGACGAGGTCGTGGCCCTCGCCAAGGGCCTGCTGGCGTCCGGCATCCGCTTCGGGGACCGGGTCGCGATCATGTCCCGCACCCGCTACGAGTGGACCCTGTTCGACTTCGCCCTGTGGACCATCGGCGCCCAGGTGGTGCCCGTCTACCCGACGTCCTCGGCCGAGCAGTGCTTCTGGATGCTCTACGACGCCGAGGTGGCGGCGGCCATCGTGGAGCACGAGGACCACGCGATGACCATCGCCACCGTCATCGACCGGCTGCCGCGGCTGCGCCGGCTGTGGCAGCTGGACGCGGGCTGTGTGCAGGAGCTGTACGACACCGGGGCGCACCTGGACGACGAGGTGGTGCACCGGCACCGCGAGGCGGTCACCCCGGACTCGGTGGCCACCGTCATCTACACCTCCGGCACCACCGGCCGCCCCAAGGGCTGTGTGATCTCCCACGGCAACTTCATGTTCGAGGCGGACACGGTGATCCAGCGCTGGGAGCCGGTGTTCCACTCGAAGAAGGGCGACGAGGCGTCGACGCTGCTGTTCCTGCCGCTGGCGCACGTCTTCGGCCGGATGGTGGAGGTCGCCGCGATCCGCGGCCGGGTCCGCTTCGGGCACCAGCCGCAGCTGCACGCCGCCGCCCTCCTGCCGGACCTGGCCGCCTTCCAGCCGACGTTCGTCCTCGCGGTGCCGTACATCTTCGAGAAGGTGTTCAACGCGGCCCGCCGCAAGGCCGAGAAGGAGGGCAAGGCCGGGCCGTTCGAGAAGGCCGTCGACATCGCCGTCAGGTACGCGGAGGCGGTCGAGGCGAAGGCGTGGGGCACCGGGCCCGGCCCGTCGGCGGGGCTGCGGATGCAGCACCAGCTCTTCGACAAGCTGGTGTACGCCAAGGTCCGGGCCGCGATGGGCGGCCGGATCCGGAACGCGATGTCGGGCGGCTCGGCGATGGACCGCCGGCTGGGGCTGTTCTTCGCGGGCGCCGGCGTGCAGATCTACGAGGGGTACGGCCTGACCGAGTCCACGGCCGCGGCGACCGCCAACCCGCCCGAGCGCACCCGCTACGGCACCGTGGGCCAGGCCATCCCGGGCATGACCGTGCACATCGCCGACGACGGGGAGATCTGGCTGCGCGGCGCGAACGTGTTCCAGGGGTACCTGAACAACCCGAAGGCCACCGACCAGACCCTGCACGACGGCTGGCTCGCCACCGGCGACCTCGGCTCCCTGGACGAGGACGGCTACCTGACCATCACCGGCCGCAAGAAGGAGATCCTGGTGACCTCCGGCGGCAAGAGCGTCTCCCCGGGCGTGCTGGAGGAGCGGGTCCGCGAACACCCGCTGGTCAACCAGTGCATCGTCGTCGGCAACGACCGCCCGTACATCGCGGCCCTGGTCACCCTCGACCAGGAGGCCGTCGAGCACTGGCTCCAGATGCGCGGCAAGCCGCGGATGCCCCCGGCCGAGCTGGTGCACGACCCGGACCTGGAGACGGAGGTGCGGCGGGCGGTGGTCGCCGCCAACACCCTCGTCTCCCAGGCCGAGTCGATCCGCACCTTCCGCATCCTGGCCCAGCCGTTCACCGAGGAGCACGGCCTGCTGACCCCGTCGCTGAAGCTGAAGCGGAAGGCCATCGAGAAGGCGTACGCGAACGAGGTCGAGGCGCTCTACCGCGGCTGAGGGGTGGTGCCGGGCGGCTCGCCCGTCCGCACGGCGCCCCCTCCTGACTCCCCGGTCAGGCGCAGCGCATTCCGTGGTGAGGAATGCGGAGCGGGCCGTGATCGTTGAGGATGGAGGTACCACCTTGTCGACAACCGAAGGATCAAGAGGCTCGTGAGCAGCAAGGTCCCCCCGATCATCCTCAACAACGGCGTCGAGATGCCCCAGCTGGGCTTCGGCGTCTGGCAGGTGCCGGACGACGAGGCCGAGCGGGCCGTCGCCACGGCGCTGGAGGCCGGGTACCGCAGCATCGACACCGCTGCGATCTACGGCAACGAAGAGGGCACCGGCAAGGCCATCGCCGCCTCCGGCGTGCCCCGCGAGGACATCTTCGTCACCACCAAGCTCTGGAACGGCGACCACGGTCACGACTCCACCCTGCGCGCGTTCGACACGTCGCTGGAGAAGCTCGGGCTCGACTACGTCGACCTCTACCTGATCCACTGGCCGCTGCCGTCCCGGGGCACGTACGTCGACACCTACAAGGCGTTCGAGAAGCTGCACGCCGACGGCCGCGTCCGCGCCATCGGCGTCTCCAACTTCCTTCCCGAGCACCTGCGGCGGCTCCTCCAGGAGACCTCGGTCATCCCCGCCGTGAACCAGATCGAGCTGCACCCGCACCTTCAGCAGCACGAGGCGCGCGAGTTCCACGCGGAGCAGGGCATCGCCACCGAGGCGTGGTCGCCGCTCGGCCAGGGCCAGGGCCTGCTGGAGGTGCCGGCGATCGTCGCCATCGCGCGGAAGCACAACCGCACCCCGGCCCAGGTCGTGCTGCGCTGGCACATCCAGCTCGGCAACATCGTGATCCCGAAGTCCGTGACGCCGTCCCGGATCAAGGAGAACATCGAGGTCTTCGACTTCAGCCTGGACGACGAGGACCTCGCCGCGATCAGCGCGCTCAACGAGGACCGGCGCCTGGGTCCCGACCCGGCCGTCTACGACGCGACCTGACCCCGGGCCCGAGCGGACGCCCCGCAACCACCCGGCAAGGCCGTGCGCCCCGCACCGCGGCGGGGCGCACGGCCGTGTGCCGCCCGGCGCCCGGCGTCGGCACCGGGCGACGACCCGCCGCTCAGCCGAAGCGCACGTCCGCGTGCACGACCTCGAACTCCTCCAGGCCGACCACGTCCGCGTGGGCCTTCGCCGCCGCCGCGTGCCGCAGGCCGGCGACGGCCGCGCGCGAGGCGGCCAGGGAGGCGCGGTCGACGAACAGGGAGCCGGTCAGGCCCCGTCCCCGTTCCCGGTCGATCAGCAGGGTCGTCTCGGCGAGTCCGGGCAGCGACTCGGACCTCGGCACCACCGTGGCCCGGAAGGTGTCGACGACCAGATCGGCGTCGCGCGGATCGAACTCCATGCTGGTGAGGCGCAGTCCGCCGCCGTGCCGCGGGTGCCTGACCTCGTGGAGCACGGCGGCCTCGTAGTCGGCGACCGCCAGCGTGCCGGCGAAGGGCTCCAGGAGCCCCTTGCGCCGCTCGCGCATCACCTCGTCGCTGTTGCGCCGCGCCTCCTCGGTCTCCCACCAGCTCACCGTGAGGAGCTTGCCGAGTTCCCGGTCCGCGAACACGCCCGCGCCCCGGTACCCGGGGCGTTCCTCCAGCAGGTCCCGCCCCTCGCTGTTCACCGACCGGATGGCCGCGTCCAGCAGTGCCGGATCACCGGTCGCGTACACCGCACGGACGAACATGAGCCTCACCTCCGGGGGAAGGGGACCTCCGACAGGACCGGACAGAACAGGACACATCCGTCTCGTCCAGTCTCGCCTCCCGGGGAACTCACCGCAATACGCACAGATTTCGGCCGTTCGCAACACCAGGGTTGACGGGAGCATGGCGAACAGGCCACCGTGTACGGCACCCGGTAAGGAAACTTTCCTAACAGAAGGGTCCCCCACATGCGTGTCCGTACCCTCAGCCTCGCCGTGGCCTCCGGCACCGCCCTGCTCGCCGCCGGCCTGCTGCCCGCGCACGCCTCCGCCGCCGCCTCCCCCAAGTCCGCGCAGGAGGGCACGGTCAGCGCCGCCGACCTGCTCGCCAAGGTGACGTCCTGTTCGCAGATCTCCAACGGCAAGTACCGGACGGACGAGGAGACGTCGGCCACGGTCCCGGTGTGCGGCAAGAACGGCGCGGTGTTCTGGAAGGCCGACATGGACATCGACTGCGACGGCCAGCGCACCACCAACTGCAACGAGAACCGCGACCCCTGGTACCAGGACGACACCGCCTTCCACCAGTCCGACGGCGCGCCGCTGAAGGCGGAGACCCTGCCGTACGTCGTCGTGCCCAGCACCAGCAGCATCTGGAACTACTCGAACGCCGGCATCAAGGGCGGCGGTGTGGTCGCCGTCATCTACAACAACAAGGTCGAGTACGCCGTCGTCGGCGACACCGGTCCCACGCAGATCATCGGCGAGGCGTCGTACGCCACCGCCAAGGCGCTCGGCATCGACCCGGACCCGGCCACCGGCGGCGCCGACTCGGGCGTGACCTACATCCTGTTCAAGAACTCCAAGGTCTCCCCCATCGAGAGCCACAGCGCGGCGGTCTCCCTCGGCGACCAGCTGGCCAAGCAGTTCATCGCCAGCAACTGAGGCGCGGCGTCCGTCAGTTGGGCTGGCCCAGCGGACGGACGACGACGGTGTTCACGTCGACCCCGGCCGGCTGCCGGATCGCCCACACCACCGAGTCGGCGATCTGGCCGGCGGTGAGGAGGTGCCCCGGGGGCAGGCTGCCGTAGCCGTCCCAGAAGGGGGTCTCCACCCGGCCGGGGGCGACCAGCGTGACACCGATCCCGAACTCCGTGACCTGGCGCCGGGTGTTCTCGGCGAGACCGGTCACCGCCCACTTGGTGGCGCCGTAGAGGTTGCCCGGAGTGTTCACGAACCCGGCGACGCTGCCGACGAGGACGATCCGGCCGCGGGTCTCCTTCAGCGCGTCGACGGAGGCGCGGACGAGGAGCGCGGGACCGAGGACGTTGGTGAGGACCATCTCGGTCCAGCCGGACGGGTCGCCCTCCGCCACGGAGTCGTGGGTGGCGACGCCGGCGTTGGCGGCGACCGTGTCGAGCCGGCCGAACGCCTTGAGCGTGCGGTCGACCGCGTGCCGCACGTCGTCGTACGCGGACGCGTCACCGGCGACCGTCAGCAGCCCCTCGGGGTCCCCCAGGCTCCCGGCGAACTCCCGCAGCCGCCGCTCTCCGCGCCCGGTGACGGTGACCCGGTGCCCCGCGTCCAGCAGCTGCCGCGCCACGGCGGCGCCGATGCCGCTGCCCCCGCCCGTGATGAGCGCGACCGGAGTGTCGTTCATGAGGTCCCCCCGCGTTGTGTGTCCCGTGGTGCCGAAGACGCCCGGAGTCCATCACCTGGAGACCACTCGAAGTCAAGCCCCGCCGTGCGGCCCTATCCCCGGCGGACCGCCGTGTGCACGGTGTGCGCGGCCAGGACGAACACGTCCGGCCGTACGTGCACGCTCGCCGGGTCGGACGGGTCGAGCAGCCGGTCCAGGGTGGCGCGGTCCTCGGCGTCCAGCGCGTCACCGATGCCCTCGCGCAGCCGGGACAGGTGCGCGACGACGTAGGCGCGGCCCCGGTCGGTGACGGGGGCCGGCAGGTCGAGCAGGAAGGTGCGGGTCTTGGCGTGCCCGAGGCCGGCGGCGGTCAGCAGGGCGGGCCAGTCCTCGGTCTCGGCGACGGAGCCCGGCAGGTCGGCGCGCATCCGGCCGAACCACTCCTCTTCCAGGGCGTCCAGCCGCGCCTGGAGTCCGGGGCGGCCGATGCCGATGTCCCGGGGCAGGAAGC
The DNA here is from genome assembly GCF_055581365.1 of Streptomyces sp. NPDC031445. Taxonomy (NCBI): domain Bacteria; kingdom Bacillati; phylum Actinomycetota; class Actinomycetes; order Kitasatosporales; family Streptomycetaceae; genus Streptomyces; species Streptomyces sp. NPDC031445. The sequence continues at coordinate 858,342 of NZ_JBVIJO010000001.1, read as the reverse complement.
GGGAGGGCAGACCGCCCTCCTGGAGCGCCAGGGTGCCGCCGGGGGCGAGCCGCTCGGCGAACGCGGTGAGCGCCGCCCGCTGGTCACCGAGGTGGTGCAGACTACGGCCGGCCCACAGCAGGTCGGCCGGGTACTCCAATTTGTCCAGCACGCCGGGCAGTTCACCGGCGAGGGTGCCGAAACGGTCGGCGACGCCCCGCCGGACGGCCCGGGCGCGGGCGCGCTCCAGCAGGGGCGCGGTGGCGTCGACGGCGACGACCCGGGCCCCGGGGAACGCCTCGGCGATCAGGCAGGAGACCACTCCGGGCCCGCTGCCCGCGTCCACGATCAGCCCCGGCTCGGTCACCTCCCGCGCGAGCCACGCCATGGCCCGCTCGTACACCGGGGCGAACAGCTCCGCCTGCGCCTCCAGCAGGGGACCCATCTCGTTCCAGTCGATGTCCGTGCCGTGGTGCCCGTGGCCGTGCCGGTGCCCGGTGTCGTGGTGGTGGTCGTGCGCCATGGTGGTCAGCCTCTCTTCCGGATGCGGTCAGGGTGCGACGGCACGCGGGACGGAGGCCAGCGGTGTTGCCGGTGCGGCAAAAACCGGGTGCGTCCCGGCAAGGGCACCGACGACCATGGGCCCATGGACGACAACCTCATAGAGCGCTTCGTCGAGGACGGGTTCGTGAAGATCGGGGGAGCCGTCCCGCCACGGGTCGCCGCGGACTGCGCGCGGCTGCTGTGGCGGGAGACGGGCTACGACCCGCAGGACCGCGCCACCTGGAAGGACCCGGTGGTGTGGGTGGGCGGCATGGCCCAGGGCCCGTTCGCGGCGGCGGCCAACTCCCCGGTGCTGCACGACGCGTTCGACGCGCTGGTGGGCGCCGGGCGCTGGGAGCCGCGCTACTCGCTGGGCACCTTCCCGCTGCGCTTCCCGCACCCCGCGGAACCGGACGACGCCGGGTGGCACATCGAGGGCAGCTACCTCCCCGAGGGCCGGGAGCACTACCACGCGAACCTGCGCTCCCGGGACCGCGCGCTGCTGATGCTGTTCCTGTTCAGCGAGGTCACGCAGGACGACGCCCCGACCCGGATCCGGGTGGGGTCGCATCTGGACGTGCCCGCGGTGCTCCGGCCGTACGGCGAGGCGGGGGCGTCCTTCCTCGAACTGGGCCCCCGGGTGGCGGCGGCCTCGGCCCACCGCCCCCTCGCCCACGCCACGGGCCGCCCCGGTGACGTCTACCTCTGTCACCCGTTCCTGGTGCACGCGGCCCAGCCGCACCACGGCACCCGGCCCCGCTTCCTGGCGCAGCCCCCGCTGCTCCCGGCCGTGCCCTGCGAGCTGGACCGGCCGGACGGGGCGTACTCGCCGGTGGAGCGCGCGATCCGCCGGGGCCTGGCCGGTGCGGTCTGAACCGCTGCGGTCCGGCCCCGGCGGACGCTCACGCCGCTACGGCAGCGGCGGGTAGGCGTTCTGCATCAGCTGCTGGAACTGGGCGGAGAACCAGTGCCCCGCCAGCGGCGAGTTCGGCAGCGCGCCCGTGGGGTTGTTGCCGTTGCGGGCGTTGCCGCCGTAGGTCGGGTCGCACATCCGGTCGAAGCCCTTGCCCTCGTCGTTGGAGACGGCGGAGCTGGCTCCGTCCGACTCCCCCGGGGGCTTGACCCACACGTAGGCGTCGATCCCGGCCGCCGGGGCGGCGGTCGGCCGTTCGCCGAGGCCGGCACCGTTCTGGTTGCACCAGTTGCCGGCGTGGATGCGCCGGTCGATGCGGCTGCCGTTGACGTAGTCGTCGACGGAGGTCAGCGGGCCGGACTTGGTCGGCCGTGCGGAGCCGCCCCAGCCGTTGCGGGAGGTGTCGATCAGCATGCCGAGGTTGCTGTTGAACCCGGACGCGACGAGCTTGTCGCGCAGTGCCTGGGCGAAGGACTGCTCGTCCACGTACTGGTTCCAGTCGACCCACTTCGACTGGCGCACGGTCTGCCCGTTGACGCTGTCGGTGACCTTGAAGTACGGCTCCTTGGTGGCGCTGTAGTTGGCGGTGTTGACGATGAAGCCCGTCACGTCGTTGACGCTCGCGCCGTTGGTGGTGGCGACCTTGTAGAACTCCTGGACGGTGGGCCCGAAGTTGGAGTCCCAGCCGAGCCAGGCGTGGTGGCCGGCGTCGATGTAGTTGTAGACGTTCGGGATGGCGCCCAGCTTGTCGAGGGCGTAGCTGACGCCCTTCTCGTAGTTGCCGTTGGCCTTCATGGTCGCGCAGGCGTCGGTGCTGCCCGCGGTGCCGCCCGCGTTGGTGACCAGGTTGGGCAGGGAGTCCGGCTCGATGACGGTGGCGATGCGCAGGCCCGCGTACTTGGCGTCGGACAGGATCGACGCGATCGGGTCGATGTACTGGCTCTTGTACTTGTCGATGTCGTTCGGGCCCAGCTCGCCGTTGGAGGCGAGGGCGGAGCAGTCGCGGCCCGGGAGGTCGTAGATGACCAGCTGGACGACGAGTTCGCCCGAGCCCTTCTGCTTCAGCGCCTCGTCCAGGTGGGCGCGCAGGCCCATCCCGCCGTTCACGCCGTTGATGGTGGCGATCCGGTCCAGCCACACGGCGGTGGGCTGGTTGGCGATGCGGCTGCCGCCCGGTTCGGCGGCGGCGTGCGCGGACCACTCCGGGTTCACGTAGCCCTTGGCCCCGGCGTAGGGGTTGTCGACGCGGTTGCCGGTGCCTCCGTCACCGCCCCCGCCGCCCGTGCTCCCACCGGTGTCTCCGCCGGTTCCGCCACCGGTCCCGCCACCGGTCCCGCCACCGGTCCCGCCGCCGGTGTCCCCACCGGTGCCGCCGCCGCTGCCGCCGTCGACGTTGCAGGTGACGCCGTCGAGCGTGAAGGTGGCGGGAACGGAGTTGGTGCCGCTGAACGTGCCGTTGAAGCCGAAGCTGACCGTGCCGCCGGTCGCGAGCGAGCCGTTGTAGCTCTCGTTGGCCGCGGTGACCGCGGTGCCGCTCTGGCTGATCTTCGCGTTCCAGCCGTTCGTGACCTTCTGGGTGCCGCCGTACGACCACTTCAGCGACCACGCCGACTTGGCGGCGCCGTTGTTGGTGAGGGTGACGGCGGCGGTGAAGCCGGTGTCCCACTGGCTCTGGATCTTGTAGTCGACAGTGCAGGGCACGGCGGCGACGGCGGCGCCCGAGCCGCCGGGCAGGGCCGCGAACGCCGTTCCGGAGGCGCCGGCGAGGAGGCCCAGGGCCACCAGGAGTGTTGTCTTGGTACGACTCATGAGTGCGGGTTCCTTCGGGGTTCCGTGGGATCTACGGGATGGGTCTACGGGTTGAGGGCGCGCAGGTGGTCACGCAGCCCGGCGCCGTACGCGGTGGGAGTGCCGTCGTAGGCGGAGATCAGGGACGGCCCGGAGGAGCAGTCCCAGGTGTTCCAGGTCCAGCCGAGGTAGGACAGGTCGTGGTCGTCGAACCACTTCATGACCCGGTCCGTGAACCCGTGCGAGCAGGTGTTCTCGCCGATCTCCCCGGCCACCAGGGGCGCCTGGGCGGCCACCGGGGCGAGGGTGGAGTTCCAGCAGCTCTCGCTCGCGCAGGAGTTGAAGTTGTACACGTGGTACGCGGCGGCGAGATTGCCCGCCGGGTCGGTCGGTTTGTACGCGTTCCACTGGCTGAGGTCGTTCGAGTACGCCAGGCCGCCGGCCATGACGACGTTCCTGGCGCCGGTGGCCCGGACGCTGTCCACCAGGTCCTGCATGCCGGCGACCTCGTAGGAGATCCCGGGGCACGTGCCCCCGTCCCGCCAGCACGTCCAGGCGTCCGTGGCGCTGGAGGCCGCCCGGTCCGGATACGGCTCGTTGAACAGGTCGAACACGGCCGCCTGGTCGTCCTTGAAGGTGCTCGCCACCGACGACCAGAACGACGGGGAGTACCGCATGTCGGGCATCGGCTTCTGGCAGGTGGCGTGCACGTCGGTGCAGCCGGCCGAGTTCCCGGTGTACTGGCCGTAGGACCAGTGCAGTTCGAGGATCGGGGTCATGCCGTGCGCCTCGACGCGGGCCACCAGCTCCTTGACGGCGGAGACGTAGTTGGCGCCGCCGTACTCGGGCTTGACGTTGGACAGGCCCAGCCAGCACTCCTCGTTGAGCGGGATGCGGACCGCGTTGGCCTTCCAGTCGGCGATCGCCTCGACCGCCGCGTCGTCCACCGGTCCGTCCCAGATGCCGTAGCCCTGCACGCACATGAACTCGCCGCCGGAGCGGTTGACGCCGAGCAGGCGGCGGGTGGTGCCGCCGGCGTCCACGAGCTTGTTGCCGAAGACCCGCAGCGCGGGCGGGGTACCACCGGACGACGGCGGGGTGGTCGGCTCCGAGTCGACGTTGCAGGTCGTGCCGTTGAGCTTGAACACGGCCGGCGCGGGGTTGCTCCCCGACCAGGAGGCGAGGAAGCCGGCGCTGACGCTCGCACCGGTGCCGAGCGTGCCGTTCCAGTCCTCGCCGGCCGCGGTGACGGTGCCGCCGGACTGGGACCACTTGGCGTTCCAGCCCTGGCTGACCTTCTGTCCGCCGGCGAAGTCGAAGGTGAGCTTCCAGCCGCTCAGCGCGGTCCGGTTGTTCGTGACCTTCACCGAACCCTGGAAGCCGCTGTCCCACTGGCTGGTGACGGTGTACTCCACCGTGCAGGCGGGCGTGGCTCCCTGGGCCGCCACCACCGGCACGACCACGCTCCCGACGAGCGCGACCGCACCGGTGACGGCTAAAAGTGCTGAACGCGGGGGGTGTCGCATGAGCGACTCCTTGCAGCTTGGCGCGTCGTGACGGACGCGTCGACTGAACGGAACCGCTCCCACTGGTGCGAGTGAAGGTAGCGCCAAGTGGCGGCTCTGCCCAGGGGAGCCGCCCGACTTTTCCTCAGCCGGGCCGTCGAATCTTTTCGACTCTTCAAGCACCTTGACCGCTCCGGGCCCCATCCCCACTATGGGAGCGCTCCCACTGGTTCAAGCCTTGACCTCCCCCGAGCCGCCCGCCCGCAAGGAGGAACCAGCACATGGATCCCGGACGTAAGCGCAGAGCCGTGCGCCGGCTGTGGACCGCGGTGGCCGCCGCGTTCGCCCTGCCGTTGACGATGCTCGCCACCGGCACTCCGGCCGCGCACGCCGCGTCGGTGCAGTGCAGTGTCGACTACAAGACCAACGACTGGGGTTCCGGCTTCACCGCCGACCTCACGATCACCAACCGCGGTACCGACGCCGTCAACGGCTGGACGCTGACGTACGCCTACAGCGGCAACCAGAAGCTGTCCAACGGCTGGAACGGCACCTGGTCCCAGTCGGGCCAGACGGTCACCGTGAAGAACGCCTCGTACAACGGCACGATCGCGACGGGCGCCGCCGTCTCCACCGGCGCCCAGTTCACCTACAGCGGCTCCAACGCCGCCCCCACATCCTTCGCCGTCAACGGCACCACCTGCGCCGGCGCGCACCAGCCGCCGGTGACCGTGCTGACCAGCCCGAGCGCGGGCGCGGTGTACTCGCAGGGCGAGGCGGTGCCGCTGGCCGCGACCGCGGCGGCGGCCGACAACGCGACCATCGGCAAGGTGGAGTTCTACGACGACACCACGCTGCTGGGCACGGACACCAGCGCGCCGTACTCGCTCTCGGTCTCCAGTTTGACCGTGGGCAGTCATTCCCTGGTGGCGAAGGCGTACGACAGCCTGGGCGCGTCCGCCGCCTCCACCCCGGTCGGCATCACGGTCGCCTCCGGGCCCGCCGTGGTCGCCTCGCCCTCCCAACTCGGGGTTCAGCAAGGGAAGTCGGGCACGTTCTCGGTGAAGCTGTCGACGCAGCCGAGCGCGAACGTGACGGTGAGCACGAGCCGCACGAGCGGCAACACCGGTCTGTCCGTGGCGGGTGGCTCCTCGCTGACCTTCACCCCGTCGGACTGGAACACCGCGCAGACGGTGACCGTGACGGCGGACTCCTCCGGCACCGGCAGCGCGACCTTCACCGCGTCGGCCACCGGCCACACCAAGGCGACGGTGACGGTGACGGAGCTGCCCGCGTCGAAGGCGTACGACGCCCGTTTCCTCGACCTGTACGGGAAGATCACCAACCCGGCGAACGGCTACTTCTCCCCCGAGGGCATCCCGTACCACGCGGTGGAGACGCTGATCGTCGAGGCCCCGGACCAGGGTCACGAGACCACCTCGGAGGCGTACAGCTACCTGCTGTGGCTCCAGGCGATGTACGGCAAGGTGACCGGCGACTGGTCGAAGTTCAACGGCGCGTGGGACCTCATGGAGAAGTACATGATCCCCACCCACGCCGACCAGCCGACGAACTCCTTCTACAACGCCTCCAAGCCGGCCACGTACGCGCCCGAGCTGGACACCCCGAACGAGTACCCGGCGAAGCTCGACTCGTCGGTGCCGGTCGGCACGGACCCGATCGCCGGTGAGCTGAAGTCGGCGTACGGCACGGACGACGTCTACGGCATGCACTGGATCGAGGACGTGGACAACGTCTACGGCTACGGCAACGAGCCCGGCAAGTGCGAGGCCGGCCCCACGGCCACCGGGCCGTCGTACATCAACACCTTCCAGCGCGGCTCGCAGGAGTCCGTCTGGGAGACGGTCCCGCAGCCGACCTGCGACGCCTTCAAGTACGGCGGCAAGAACGGCTACCTGGACCTGTTCACGGGCGACTCCTCCTACGCCAAGCAGTGGAAGTACACCGACGCCCCGGACGCGGACTCCCGCGCCGTGCAGGCCGCGTACTGGGCCGACGTGTGGGCGAAGGCGCAGGGCAAGAGCTCCGACGTGTCCGCGACGGTCGCGAAGGCCGCCAAGATGGGCGACTACCTGCGGTACGCGATGTACGACAAGTACTTCAAGAAGATCGGCAACTGCACGAGCCCGTCCTGCCCGGCCGGCACCGGCAAGGACGCCTCGCACTACCTGCTGTCCTGGTACTACGCCTGGGGCGGCGCCAGCGACACCTCCGCCGGCTGGGCCTGGCGGATCGGCTCCAGCCATGTCCACGGCGGCTACCAGAACCCCCTCGCCGCGTACGCGCTCAGCTCGGTCGCCGACCTGAAGCCCAAGTCGGCCACGGGCGCGACGGACTGGGGCAAGTCGCTCCAGCGGCAGCTGGAGTTCTACCAGTGGCTCCAGTCGTCCGAGGGCGCCATCGCGGGCGGCGCGACCAACAGCTGGCAGGGCCGGTACGCCGCCCCGCCGGCCGGCGCGTCCACCTTCTACGGCATGTACTACGACTGGCAGCCCGTCTACCACGACCCGCCGTCCAACCAGTGGTTCGGGTTCCAGGCGTGGTCGATGGAGCGGGTCGCCGAGTACTACCAGCAGACCGGGAACGCCTCGGCGAAGGCGATCCTCGACAAGTGGGTCAAGTGGGCGCTGTCCAAGACCACGATCAACCCGGACGGCACCTACCGCATCCCCTCCACCCTCCAGTGGTCGGGCCAGCCCGACACCTGGAACGCGTCGAGTCCCGGCAGCAACAGCTCACTCCACGTCACCGTCGCGGACTACACCGACGACGTCGGCGTGGCCGCCGCCTACGCCAAGACGCTGACGTACTACGCCGCCAAGTCCGGTGACAGCGCGGCCAAGTCCACGGCGAAGGCGCTGCTGGACGGCATGTGGAACAACGACCAGGACAGCCTCGGCATCGCCGTCCCGGAGACCCGTACCGACTACAGCCGGTTCGGCGACAGCGTGTCCGTGCCGAGCGGCTGGACCGGCACGATGCCGAACGGCGACGCGATCAACGCGTCGTCCACGTTCGCCTCGCTCCGCTCCTTCTACAAGAGCGACCCGAACTGGTCGAAGGTCGAGGCCTACCTCAAGGGCGGCGCCGCGCCCGTCTTCACGTACCACCGCTTCTGGGCCCAGGCGGACATCGCCCTGGCCATGGGCTCCTACGCCGAGCTCCTGGAATAGACCGGCACCTTTGCACGGGCGGCCCCCTTCCCACCGGGGGCCGCCCCCCGTCATGGGAGGACCCCGCCATGCGGAGAACCCGCATCCTCACCGCCGTGCTGGCCCTCGCCGCCGGCCTGCTGTCCGGCACTCCGCCCGCACTCGCCGGCCCCGCCCCGCGCACGGCCCTCGCGGCGGACACCTACACCTGGAAGAACGCCCGGATCGACGGCGGCGGCTTCGTCCCCGGGATCGTCTTCAACCGCTCCGAGAAGGACCTGGTCTACGCCCGCACCGACATCGGCGGCGCCTACCGCTGGCAGGAGCGGACGAAGACGTGGACGCCGCTGCTGGACTCGGTCGGCTGGAACGAATGGGGCCACACCGGCGTGGTGAGCCTGGCCTCCGACCCGGTCGACCCCGACAAGGTGTACGCGGCCGTCGGGACGTACACCAACGGCTGGGACCCGACGAACGGCGCGGTGCTGCGCTCCGCCGACCGGGGCGCCAGCTGGCGCACCGCCGACCTGCCCTTCAAGCTGGGCGGGAACATGCCCGGCCGGGGCATGGGCGAGCGGCTGGCGGTCGACCCGAACCGCGACAGCGTGCTGTACCTGGGCGCGCCTAGCGGCAGGGGCCTGTGGCGCTCGACGGACTCGGGGGCGACCTGGTCGCAGGTGACGAGCTTCCCCAACCCCGGCACCTACCGGCAGGACCCGGGCGACACGAGCGGGTACGCGAGCGACAACCAGGGCATCGTCTGGGTCACCTTCGACGAGTCCACGGGGACCTCCGGGAGCGCGACGAAGACCGTCTACGTCGGGGTCGCCGACCAGGACAACGCGGTCTACCGCTCGACGGACGCGGGCGCCACCTGGACCCGGCTGGCCGGCCAGCCGACCGGATACCTCGCGCACAAGGGCGTGCTGGACGCGGAGAACGGGTTCCTGTACCTGGGCTACAGCGACAAGGGCGGTCCCTACGACGGCGGCAAGGGCCGGCTGTGGCGGTACGCGACGGCCACCGGCACCTGGACGGACATCAGCCCGGTCGCGGAGGCGGACACCTCCTACGGCTTCAGCGGGCTGACGGTCGACCGCCGGCACCCGTCCACCGTGATGGCGACCGCGTACAGCTCCTGGTGGCCGGACACCCAGCTCTTCCGCTCCACCGACAGCGGCGCCACCTGGACGAAGGCCTGGGACTACACGTCGTACCCGGACCGCTCGAACCGGTACACCATCGACGTGTCCTCCTCCCCGTGGCTGACCTTCGGCGCGAACCCCTCCCCGCCCGAACAGACGCCGAAACTGGGGTGGATGACGGAGGCCCTGGAGATCGACCCGTTCGACTCCTCCCGGATGATGTACGGGACGGGCGCCACGCTCTACGGCACCGAGAACCTCACCGAGTGGGACAGCGGCGGCCGGTTCACGGTGAAGCCGATGGTGCGGGGCCTGGAGGAGACGGCGGTCGACGACCTCGCGGCGCCGCCCTCCGGTGACGCCCGGCTGTTCAGCGCGCTCGGCGACATCGGCGGCTTCCGGCACACGGACCTCACCGCGGTGCCGTCGATGATGTACACCTCCCCCACCTTCACGACGACCACCAGCGTGGACTTCGCGGAGGCGGACCCCGCCACGGTGGTCCGGGCCGGTGACCTGGACTCGGGCCCGCACATCGCGTTCTCCACGGACAACGGCGCCCACTGGTTCGCCGGGACCGATCCGCCGGGCGTCTCGGGCGGCGGCACGGTGGCCGCGGCGGCCGACGGCAGCCGGTTCGTGTGGAGCCCGGCCGGCACCGGCGTGCGGTACGCGACGGGCTTCGGCACGTCCTGGTCGGCGTCGAGCGGCATCCCGGCCGGCGCGCTCGTCGAGTCGGACCGCGTCGACCCGAAGACCTTCTACGGCTTCAAGTCCGGGACGTTCTACGTCAGCACGGACGGCGGCGCGACCTTCACCGCCTCCCGCGCGGCGGGTCTGCCGAGCGGGGACAACGTGCGCTTCAAGGCGCTGCCCGGCACGAAGGGCGACATCTGGCTGGCCGGCGGGGCGACGGACGGCGCGTACGGCCTGTGGCACTCCACGGACGGCGGCGCGCACTTCGCCCGGCTGCCGAACGTCGAGCAGGCCGACACGATCGGCTTCGGCAGGGCCGCGCCGGGGGCGTCGTACCAGACCCTCTACACCAGCGCGAAGATCGGGTCGGTGCGGGGCATCTTCCGCTCCACGGACGAGGGGGCGAGCTGGACCCGCATCAACGACGACGCCCACCAGTGGGGCTGGACGGGCGCGGCGATCACCGGCGACCCGCGGGTGTACGGCCGGGTGTACGTCGCGACCAACGGCCGGGGCGTCGTGTACGGCGACACCTCCGACCCCGGCGGTACGGATCCGCCTCCGTCCGGCGCCTGCGCGGTCACCTACAAGGTCACCAACCAGTGGGCCGACGGCTTCCAGGCGGACGTACGGCTGACCAACACCGGCACGACGGCCTGGAACGGCTGGTCCCTCGGCTGGACGTTCCCGGACGGCCAGCGGATCACGAACCTGTGGAACGCCGGCCACACGCAGTCGGGTCCGGCGGTGACGGCGAAGAACGTGAGCTGGAACGGCACCGTGACGGCCGGCTCCTCGGTGGGCTTCGGCTTCACGGGCAGCTGGTCGGGCGCGAACACCAGGCCGGCGGCGTTCACCCTGGACGGCCGGGCCTGCGCGACCGGCTGACCCCGCGGCACTGGTGCGACGGTTGTTCCCGTGGTGTGCTGGTGGTGGCGGGAAGGACGCGTTTGCAGACGCGGGGAAGCGGCCGGCGGCCGCGCACCGCGCAATCATGATCCGCGAGAAGCGGGTGACGCCCTTCCCGTCCTGTCGTGCCGGGGCCGATGGGCCCCTGTCCGGGTCCGTGCGGCCCCTGGTGACGGGCGGCGGGCCCGGCCGGCCTGGAGGCGGAAGCGGGGAAGGGGGCCTCCGCGACGACCTCCGCCGCCGCCCTGTCCGCGGCACTGCCGGCCGAGCAGCGCCCCCCGCCGACGCGCCTGGGGTCTTTTCGTTTGGATCAGGCCGGATCAGGCACCAGGGCCCGCGAGGTCGCCTTCGAGGCCGGCACCCGCCCGTCCGAGGAGGGCCGGCACCCCGACCGCTTCTGGATCGTGCGCACCGGCACCGTCGCCCTGGACCTCCGTGGGCCCGGCCGCCGGCCCGCCGTCATCGAGACCCTCGGACACGGCGAACTGGTCGGCTGGTCCTGGCACTTCCCGCCGTACCTCCGGCCCCTCCGCGCCGAGGCGACGAGCCCGGTGCGGGCCTGGAGTTCGACGCGTGCTCCGTGCGCGCGATGTGCGCGGCGGACCTCGCGTCCGGACGGGCGATCGCGACCTGGGCGGGGCGGGCGTCGTCGGGGCGGGCCAGGTCCAGGCTGCCGCCGAGCTCCGCCGCGCGCTCGGCCATGTTGCGCAGCCCGCTGCGGCGGCCGTCGGGTGCGATGCCCACGCCGTTGTCCGAGACGGTCAGGCACACCTCGCGGCCGTCGGTCGTCAGGACCACCCGGGCGCGGTCGGCGCGCGCGTGCCGGGCGATGTTGGTGAGGGCCTCGGACAGCACCGCCATGACATGGTCGGCGATCTCGGCCGGTACGTCCGTGTCCACCAGGCCCTCCATGCGCAGGCTGGGCGTGAGGCCCAGGACGGGGGCCGCCTCGCCCACCGTGCGCACGGCCCTCGCCCGCAGCCCGCCGCCGCTCGCGGCACCCGCCCGGGTCCGCAGCCCGAAGATCGTCGACCTGAAGATCTTGATGGTCTCGTACTGGGCGTACAGCGCCGGGTCCTGGCCGCGGTCCTCGCCTCGCATCTCGGCCGGCCGGGCCCCGAAGGGCGTTCGTCGCGCTGAGGCGGGCAGGACGCGCGCCCGGTTCACGGTGTCCCCGGGAGAGCCGGGGCCGGCTTGCGGAAGGCCCTCAGGCTGAAGCGCGGGTCGGGGCGCGGGCGGTCCTGGTCGGGGAGCGCGGCCAGGCGGGCGGCGAACTCCTCGGTGCGCGGTTCCCCGGGCGGCAGCAGGGTGAACCAGCCGCGGCGCAGGTCGGCGATGGTGGTGCGGGGGCTGCGGCCCTGCCCGGCGCCGCGGAAGGAGCCGTCCCCGGCGGGTGCGAGTCCGTGCCGGGCGGCGTGGGCGGTGACGGCTCGCGGAGCGTCGGCGGCGGGACGGCGCGGGCGGGCGGCGAGGACGGCGTCGATGTCGCTGCCGACGTCGTGCGCGGCGGCCTTGTCGACCGTGGTGACGTACACCCCGCCGGGCCGCAGCACGCGGGCGCACTCGCCGACGACCGCGCTCACGTCCTCGGGATCGTGCAGCAGGTGCAGCAGCCAGATGGTGGTGACCGCGTCGAACGCGCCGCTGGGGAACGGCAGTCGGCGGCTGTCGGCCCGTACGACCGCGCCGGGCAGCCGGGCCGACGCCCTGCGGACCATGGCGGGGCTGAGGTCCGCGCCGGTCGCCCGCAGCCCCGGGCGCGCGGCGGCGAGCCGCCGGGTGACGATCCCGGTGCCGCAGGCGACGTCGAGGAGACGGCCCGGAGCTCCGGGTATCAGGCCGAGGACGGCCTGTGCGGCCTCGTGGGCGCGGGCCTCGCCCCCGCGCGAGGCGTCGTAGGCGCCGGCTTCCTTGTCGTAGTCGAGCACATCGCTCAGTGTGCTCCGTGGCCTGGGGCGATGTCCTCCACCTTGCGGGCGAGGGCGAAGTCCTTCGCGGTGACGGCGCCGCCCGCGCTGTGCGTGTGCACGCTGAGGGAGACGGTGTCGTAGCCGAGGGTCAGGTCGGAGTGGTGGTCCAGCTCGTCCTGGATGCCGGCGATGTGCACGACGAGGGCCGCCGCCGCGAAGTGGGAGCCCAGCCGGTAGGACCGGGTGAGGCGGTCGCCGTCCACCGACCAGCCGGGCAGTTCGGCCAGCCGGTCCTCGATCTCCTTCTGCGACAGCGGTTCGACGGCCATGGCCGGGGCTCCCTTCGCTGCGTGCCCCTGCGGGGGCGTGGCGGGTACGGGTTCAGCGTGCCACGCCGGCGCGGTCCGGGCGCGATCGGCTCGTTGCCCCGCCCCGGGCTCGACTAGGGTCGGCGGCATGCCTCTCCCCGTGCCCGCTCCCACCGCTCCCACGGCTTCCACCGCCTCCACCGGCGTCACCGGCAAGGGCGTCGGCCCGCTGTTGCGCGCCTGGCGGGAGCGGCGGCGGATCTCGCAGCTGGACCTGGCGCTGCGCGCCGACTCCTCCGCGCGGCACATCAGCTTCGTCGAGACCGGCCGGTCCCGGCCCAGCGAGGAGATGGTGCTGCGGCTCGCCGAGCAGCTCGACGTGCCGGTGCGGGAGCGCAACGCCCTGCTGCTGGCGGCCGGTTACGCGCCGCGCTATCCGGAGACCCCGCTGGACGACCCGGCGCTGGACGCGCTGCGCGACGGCATGGAGCGGCTCATCCGGGGCTACGAGCCGTACCCGGCGCTGGTGGTCGACGCCGGGTACACGGTGGTCGCCGCGAACCGGGGCATCGCCCTGCTGCTGGACGGCGTGCCGGAGGAGCTGATGGTCCCGGCGCCGAACGCGATGCGGCTGACCCTGCACCCGCGGGGGCTGGCGCCGCGCATCCGGAACCTGCGGGAGTGGCGCGGGCACCTGCTGGCCCAGATGGAGCGGGAGATCGCCCTGCACCGCTCGGAGCGGCTGCGCGCCCTGTACGAGGAGGTGGCGGCCTATCCGGTGCCCGAGGAGCCGGCCGGCGGCGAACCGGCCGAACCGGTGCCGTACTTCGCGCTGCCGCTGCGCATCGAGCACGCCGGGCGGACCCTGTCGTTCGTGTCCTCGATCTCCACGTTCAACACGCCGATGGACGTCACGGTCGCCGAGCTCGCCATCGAGACGTTCCTGCCGGCGGACCCGGCGACCGCGAAGTACTTGCACACCCAGGCGGGTTGAAGACTCTTGCCTCGGGCACGTGTGCGAGACGGCGACACGTGACAGACTGCTCCCCGCGTGAAATCGGTGCGCAGGGGAGGGCGTGGCGGTGAGTGAGCGGCGGGCTGCGCCCACCGTGGGCCAGGTGGTGCTGGGCAAACGGTTGCAGGAACTGCGGGAGGCGGCGGGCCTCAGTCGTGAGGAGGCCGCCCGGGTCCTGCGGGTGGCGTCGGCGACCGTACGGCGGATGGAGATGGCCGAGGTCGCGTTGAAGATCCCCTACGTCCAGGTGCTGGTGACCACCTACGGGGTGCCCGAGGAGGAGGCCGACGCGTTCGTGCGGCTGGCCGAGGAGGCGAACCAGCCGGGCTGGTGGCAGCGGTTCCACGACGTGCTGCCGGACTGGTTCAGCCTGTACGTCAGCCTGGAGGGCGCCGCCCGGGTCATCCGCTCCTACGAACCGCACTTCGTGCCCGGTCTGCTGCAGACCGAGGAGTACGCGCGCGCGGTGCTGGAGGCGGGGACGATCGGGCAGAGTGCGCCGGGGACGGTCGAACGGCACGTGTCGCTGCGCATGGAGCGGCAGCGGCTGCTGGAGCGGGAGGACCCGCCCCACCTGTGGGTCATCATGGACGAGACGGTGCTCAGGCGCCCGGTGAGCGTACGGCCCGAGGTGCTGCGGGACCAGCTGGACCGGCTGCTGGAGTACGCCGGGCGGGACCGGGTCACGCTCCAGATCGCCGAGTTCGCGGCGGGCCCGCACCCGGGGACGTACGCGCCGTTCACGCTGTTCCGGTTCGCCGAGCCGGAGCTGCCGGACATGGTGTTCACCGAGTACCTGACGGGCGCCCTGTATCTGGACTCGCGCCAGGAGGTGGCCGCGCACCTGGAGGTGCTGGACCACATGACGGCCCGGGCCGCGTCCGCCCAGCGCACGCTGAAGCTGCTGCGGGAGCACCGCGAGAGCCTGTGAGTCCCGGGCGCCCCGTAGGGGGCCCGCCGGCGCCGCCCCCGGTCCGGCGTGACCCGTACGGGTCTGCGGACGGGTGCGTTCCCGGGGCCGCCCCTAGGTTCTGAGTAGTGCCCCGGGGGGTGCGGCCCCGGCGGGGCCGGCGGGTCCGTGCCGACGACGCGAAGGAGGCCCGATGCCCTCGGACGCGGTGCTCTACCAGGCGGCGGCCCTGTGCCTGACCTACCCGGACGACGACCTGATCGACCGGCTGCCGCTGCTGCGCGAGGCCGCCCCGCAGCTGCGGGCGTTCACCGACCACGCGGCCGTCACCCCGCGGCGGGAGCTGGCCGCGCACTACGTACGGGTCTTCGACCTGGGGAACCGGCACAGCCTGTACCTGAGCCGGTGGCACGAGGGCGGCACCGGGCGGCGCGGGACGTCCCTGGTCCGTTTCCAGGACGTCTACCGCCGGCACGGCCTGGAGTGCAGCGGCGAGGAGCTGCCGGACTTCCTGCCGGCGGTGCTGGAGTTCACCGCGCGGACCGGCGACACCGGCCTGCTGACCGAGTACCGCGACGGCCTGGAGCGGCTGCGTGCGCGGTTGACCGACTACGGCACGCCGTACGCGGGCGTGCTGGGCGCGGTCTGCGCCACCCTGCCGGCCGCACCCACCGGAACGCCCCCGTGACCGGCCGCCGCGCCCCGGGGAGGGGCGCGGCGGCCGGGGCCGGGCGGGCGTCAGGCCAGTTCGGCCGTCAGGGTGATCGTCGTACCGGTCAGGGCCTGGCTGACCGGGCAGTTCTTCTTGGCGTCCTCGGCGGCGGACCGGAAGCCGTCCGCGTCCAGGCCGGGCACCTCGCCGCGCACGGTGAGGTGGATGCCGGTGATGCCCTCGCCGGGCTGGAAGGTGACGTCGGCGTTGGTCTCCAGCCGGGTGGGCGGGGTGCCGGCGCCGGCCAGGGCGTGCGAGAGGGCCATGGAGAAGCAGCTGGAGTGGGCGGCGGCGATCAGCTCCTCGGGGCTGGTCTTGCCGTTCGCGTCCTGGGCGCGCGAGGCCCACGTGACCGGCTGCTGGCCGATGCCGGAGGAGTCGAAGGTGACGATGCCGTTGCCTTCGAGCAGGTTGCCTTCCCAGACGGTGTGCGCGGTGCGCGTGGTTGCCACGATGCTTCCTTTCGCGAGTGTCGCGGTTCCGGGGTTCCCGGATGCCCCTATCCGATCACATCCGGGCCCATCGCACTCCGAAGACCGGTCCACGGGGCGTGAACGGCAGGTGACGTCCCCGCGGGCGCGGCCGGACGTCAGGCGGCCCGCTCCTCCTCCACCGCCTCGGTGAGCGGCACCTGGGGCCCGTCCAGCTCGCTCAGCCAGCGGCGCAGCACATGGTGGACGTGCTCGGCACCGGTCAGTTCCGCACCGTCCGCGGCCGGTGCGGACAGCTCGTGCGGGGAGAGCAGGAACGGGTGGGACTGGGCGCCGCCGAGCCCGCCGTGCGAGCCGATCTGTTCCTCGAAGGCGAGGACTTCGCCGTCGGCGGGGTCGTAGGCGGAGTTCACCATGATGTCGGCGGTGTGCGGGAAGGAGTGGGTGCGGCGGACGGCGTCGGCGGCACCGGGGCCGAAGCGGGCCAGCGGGCCGGCGTCGTCGTCCAGTTCGGCCAGGGGGATCTCGGCGCCGTAGGCGCCGAGGACGACGCCGTCGTGCTCCTCGCTGCGCACGAGGAGGAAGCCGATGCCGGGGTGGTTGGCGAGGGTGGTGAGCAGGGCGGGGTGGCGGGCGTCGATCTCTTCTTTGGTCATGCGGTGCGGGACGTCCGGGAAGGAGATGAGCCCGAGGTTGCCGGAGGCCAGCACGATCGGCTCGGAGCGGCGGGAGGGACGGTGGTGCTCGCCCTTCTCCTCGACCGGCCGGCCCAGGGCGGCGCGGACGGCGGCGCGGGCCTCGGCGCCGCTGCGGGTGCGCTGGGCCCGGCGCGGGACGGGCAGTCCGCAGCCGGCCCGGACCAGGTCGCCGAGGGTGAGGCCGTAGCGGGCGCGGAACGTTTCGCCGGGGCTCTGCCCGTGGTCGGAGAGGACGACGATCCGGTAGGGGCGCGGGGCGTGTTCGGCGACCCGTTCGAGGAGGGCGAGGGAGCGGTCGAGGCGTTGCAGGACCTTCTGGGCGTCGCGGCTGTGCGGGCCGGAGTGGTGGGCGACCTCGTCGTAGGCGACGAGGTCGGCGTAGACGGCGGTGCGGCCGGCGAGCATGTCGCCCATGACCGCGGTCACGACGACGTCCCGTTCGACAACGGTGGCGAAGGCGCGGACGAACGGGTAGAGGCCGCCCCGGCCGACGCGCGGGCGCTCTGCGCGCAGCCGGGCGCGGGTGGACTGGCCGATCTCGCGACCGACCTCGGCGACGAACGACAGCGCGGTGCGGACGGCGCCCGCCGGGTCGCGGAAGTAGGCGAAGTAGCCGGCGCGGGAACGGTTCGCCGGTCCGCGGCGGCGGGTGGCGATGGACAGGACGAGGGCCTGCTCGCCGGCGCCGCCGCTGAACAGGTTGCCCCGGCTGGCGCCGTCGACGGTGAGCAGTCCGCCGTCGCCGGTGTGCCGGATGGCCCGGCGTTGCAGTTCGGCGGCGCTCGTCGGCCGGTTGCAGACCATCACCTCGCCCCGGTCCTTCTCGTACCAGCGGAAGGCCGGCACGTCGAAGGTGCTGCCGTGCAGGATGCCGAGCTGGCTGGCGCCGGTCTGGCTGGACCAGTCGGTGCGCCAGGGCGTGAGGCGGTGGGTGGGCCGGACCCGGCCGGCCGCCGGTCGCGGGGTGCCGTCCGCCGGCGGTGTGCGCTCGGCGCCGCTCGCCGGCCGTACGCCGTCGCCGCCGGACAGCCAGCGGCCCACCGTCGGCATCAGCCCCTGGCGGACCGCGTCGACCAGCACGTCGTGGCCGACGCCGTCGAGCTGCACGCACAGCAGTCCGGGCGCGGTGGGGCAGGGCGGGTGGTCCCGTCTGCCACGGGTGGCGAGGCGGTGCAGGCGGCGCCGGTAGGTCTCGTCGTCGCGCACCGCGAGGGCCGCGCCGGTGGCGGAGGCGACGGCGGACATCACGGCGGCCACGATGACGGCGGTCTCCGGGGCGGCCTCGCCGCGCCCGGAGGGATTGATGTGCAGGGCGAGCAGCAGCAGGGAGCCGTTGAGGAAGAAGACCAGCAGGCCGAGGACGAGGGCGGGGACGAGCAGCAGCAGGCGGACCAGGAGCGGCCAGACCACAGCCGAGAGGATGCCGAAGGCGCCGGCACCGCAGGCTGCGGCCACGGCGATGCGGGTGGCGCTGTCACCGTCGGCGGACTGGAGCCGGAAGTCGGGCAGGATCGCGGCGAGGACCAGCATGGTGACCGTGGAGACCGCCCATACGGCGACGCTGCGCCCGACCTGACTGGCGATCCGTCGCCACCGCACCCCGCCCACGCCCCGCACACCTCACGTCCCGGCCCTCCCCCGCCCTGTGGCCGGGGGGCCTCCTCTCGCTTCACCGGCCCGATCGAGCCCGGCTCCACCTTGTCACACGCGCGGCCGTCCGCCCCGGCGGGTCGACGGGAGCGGGGCCGGGGCGGGGTCACCGTCCGTCGTAGCCGGCCGTCGGCATGGACAGCCGGCGGTGCACCCGCGCCTTCATCTGCGCGTCGTAGGCGGGCTCGGCCCGCCCCACCGTCTCCACGCGCACGCCCCGGCGCGCGCACTCGGCGGTGAACTCCTCCACCGACGACAGGGCCCTGCGCAGCACCCGGAGGCTGGGCGCGACGAACACGTCCACCCCGGGCCGCACCCCGTCCCAGAGCGCGCAGTGGTCGAAACGCAGTCCGCCGACGAGGAGTTCCCGGGCGACCACCAGGCCGCGCTCGGCGGCCCAGCGGGCGCACATCGCGTGCTGGCTGCGCGAGTCCACCAAGAAGGGGTCGGCCTCCAGCTCCTCCAGGGGCGTGAGGCTGGCGATGGCGGTGACCCGCACGGTCGTGAGCGCCCCGAAGGCACCCCGCGGCTGTCCCATGGCGTCCCCCTCACCTCCGGGTTTCGCCGCCGACCCTACTCCTGCCCGTAGGCTTCGGGGAGTCGCGTGAAGGAGGCGAAGAAGGTGCCGGTGGAGATCACGTGGTGGGGTCACGCCACCTGTGCGCTGGAGGATGCGAACGTACGCCTGCTGACCGACCCCCTGTTCGCCCGGCGGCTGGCGCACCTGCGCCGCCGCCGGGGTGCGGTGCCGCCCCCCGGGGCCCGCCGCGCGGACGCGGCGCTCGTCTCCCACCTGCACGCCGACCATCTGCACCTGCCGTCGCTGGCCTGCCTCGAACCGGGTACGCGCCTGCTCGTGCCCCGGGGCGCACCACGGGCGGTGCCCGGTCTGCGCCGGCTGCGACAGCTGCGCATCACCGAGGTCGTTCCCGGGGACGAGGTGCGCATCGGCGAGCTGCTGGTGCGGGTGGTGCCGGCGCTGCACGACGGGCGGCGGCTGCCGGTGGGTCCGCACCGCTCGCCCGCGCTGGGCTACGTCGTCGAGGGCGAGGCCCGGACGTACTTCGCCGGGGACACCGGGCTGTTCGACGACATGGCCGAGCGGGTGGGGCCGGTGGACGTGGCGCTGCTGCCGGTGGGCGGCTGGGGGCCGTATCTCGGGGAGGGCCATCTGGACGCGGGCCGCGCGGCCGGCGCGCTGGCCCGGCTGGGGCCGCGGATGGCGGTGCCGGTGCACTACGGGACGTACTGGCCGATCGGCATGGACGCGGTGCGCCCGCACGAGTTCCACGCGCCGGGTGACGAGTTCGTGCGGCTGGCGGCGGTGGCCGCGCCGGGGGTGGCGGTGCACAAGCTGGGGCACGGGGAGAGCGTGCGGCTGGAGGTCGCGCGGTGACGTGGCTCGCCGACGCGGCGCGGGCGGTGACGCCCGCGCCGGCGCAGCAGCTGATGGGCTATCCGTCGTTGTTCCTGCTGGTGCTGATCGGGGCGCTGGTGCCGGTCGTGCCGACGGGCGCGCTGGTGAGTTCGGCGGCGGTGGTGGCGTTCCATCAGACGGCGCCGCTCCCGCTGGCGTTGGTGTTCCTGACGGCGTCGCTGGCCGCGTTCCTGGGGGACGCGGCGCTGTACTGGCTGGGACGGCGCGGGATGCGGTCGAAGAACGGCTCGCGGTGGCTGGAGGCGATACGGTCGCGGGCGCCGGAGGAACGGCTCGCGCAGGCGCGGGGGAAGCTGGCCGAGCACGGGATCGCGGTGCTGGTGCTGTCCCGGCTGCTGCCGGCCGGGCGGATACCGGTGATGCTGGCCTGTCTGATGGCGGAGTGGCCGCTGAGGCGGTTCGCGCGCGGGAACCTGCCCGCCTGTCTCGCCTGGGCGGCCACCTACCAGGTGATCGGGATACTGGGGGGTTCGCTGTTCGCCGAGCCGTGGGAGGGCGTGCTGGTCGCGGTGGTGCTGACGGTTCTGGTCAGCGCGGCGCCCGGTGTGTGGCGGCGGGTCCGGGCCGCCGGGTGAGGGCGCGCCGGGACGCGGTGTCAGTCCAGCACTCTTGAGGCGCCGACCGGCAGGTCCCACAGGTCCTCGCGCTCCATCCCCGCCTTCTCCCAGGCCGTGCGCACCCTGGTGAGCGGCTCCAGGACCGGTTCCGCGGCGAGGACGAACGTGGCCCAGTGCATGGGGGCCATGCGGCGGGCGCCGAGGTCGAGGGTGGCCTGGACCGCTTCCTCGGGGTCGCAGTGGACGTCGCTGAGCCACCAGCGGGGGTCGTAGGCGCCGATGGGCATCAGGGCGAGGTCGATGCCGGGGTAGCGGCGGCCGATGCGGGAGAACCAGTGGCCGTAGCCGGTGTCGCCGGCGAAGTACAGGCGCTGCCCGTCGGGGTCGGTGAGGACCCAGCCGCCCCACAGGCTGTGGCAGGTGTCGGTGAGGGTGCGCTTGGACCAGTGGTGGGCGGGGACGAAGTCGAAGCGGACGCCGGCGAGTTCGGCGCCCTCCCACCAGTCGAGTTCGGTGACGCGGGTGAACCGGCGGCGGCGGAACCAGCGGCCGAGGCCGGCGGGCGCGAACACCGGGGTGTCGCGCGGGAGCCGGCGCAGGGTGGGGGCGTCCAGGTGGTCGTAGTGGTTGTGGCTGATGACGACGGCGTCGACGCGGGGCAGGCTCTCCCAGGGCACGCCGACGGGGGTGATGCGGGCCGGGGTGCCGAGGATGCGGCGGGACCAGACGGGGTCGGTGAGGACGGTCAGGCCGCCGATGCGGACGATCCAGCTGGCGTGTCCCGCCCAGGTGACGGCGAGGGTGCGGGTGTCGACGCGGGGCAGCGGGGCCGGGGCGTAGGGCAGCCGCGGGATGTCGGCGAGGCCTTCGGGCCCGGGGCGCACGGCGCCTTCGCGGGCGAAGCGGGCGAGGGCCTTCAGGCCGGGCAGCGGTGCGGTGAGCCGGTCGTGGAACGTGCGGGGCCAGACCCGGTGTTCGCCGAGCGGGCGGGGCTCGGCGAGGGGCGGGAAAGGGGACGCGAGGGGGGCCGGCGCGGCGGGTTCGCCGGCTGCCACGGCCGTCGTCGTGGCCGCGCCCGGCTCCTGCGTCTGCTGCGTCTGCTGCGTCATCGAGGAGGCTCCCATCGCTGAGCGTCGTCGCGGAGATGGCCGAAGGCCGACCTCAAGGAGATCAACGCACGGTGCACGTGTGGCAGTTCCAACGGTTCGGGTGAGCTGAGGCATTCCGTGCGTTCCTCGTCCGTGGCGCCCAGCAGCGGCCCGGTGGCGAGCCGGACGCGCAGCGCCGCGAGGTCGTCGCCGAAGCGGTGCCCGCCGGGCGCGGACATCCCGAGCCGTGCGCCGAGGAGGTCCTCCAGTTCCTGTGCGTCGGCGACGCCCTGGGCGGCGAGCGGTTCACGCAGCGGGCCGAGGTCGACGTACAGGTGCCGGCCGGCCTGCGGGGGCCGGGCGAGCGCGCCGGCGGCCACGACGGCGGCGTGCGCGGCGGCGGCCACGCGCGCGTGCAGCCGTACGGTGGCCTCGCGGCGTTCGACGACGGGCGGGGGCTCGTCCAGGGCGTAGCCGGCGGCCGCCGCGACCGGTGCGGGGAGGCGGGCGCCGAGGGCGGTGAGGATGTCGAGCACGCGCGCGTGGAGGCGCCGTCCGCCGTCGGTGGCCGGGAAGCGGGCGACGGCGGCGGGCCAGCCGGGCGGCAGCAGGGAGCCGGCCAGGTCGGTGACGACGGTGACGTGCTCGGGCCGCATCTCGGCGGGGCTGAGCAGGACGGTGTCGTGCGGGGCGTGCAGGGTGTCCCGCCAGGTCTCGTCGCTGACCAGGTGCAGACCCTCGGCGGTGGCGGCCTCGACGGTCTCGTGCAGCAGTTCGGGCGGGGTGACGGTGGCGGTGGGGTCGTCGGCGACGGACAGCACCAGCAGCCGCGGGTCGCCTCCCTCGGCGCGGACCCGGCGGACGGTCTCCAGCAGGGCGTACGGGTCGGGGACCCCGCCGCCCTCGGCCGGGGTCGGCACGTGGTAGGCGGGCCGGCCGAGGACGCGGGCGTACGGGGCCCACCAGGCGGGGCAGGGCCGGGGTACGAGGACGTCGGCGCCGTCGCCGGCGAGCGCGGCGGTCAGGGCGAGCAGCAGTGTGGGGGCGCCGGGTCCGGCGGCCACCTGGTCGGGGGCGCAGGGCAGGCCGCGGCGGGTCCAGTAGCCGCAGGCCGCCTCCAGCAGGGCGGGCGCGCCGCCGACGGGGTGTGCGTCGGCGCGGCTCGCGGCGGCGGAGAGCACGGCGGAGAGTTCGGGGAGCACGGGCAGGCCGTCGCCGGGGAGCGGCGGGCCGTACCGGACGGGACCGTGGCCTTCTGAGGGGTCCGTCCGCCGCATGTCCGCCTCCGCGCAGTCCGTGGTGCCGTCGTGCCGCCCGTCCGGGCCGTGCCGTCGCCGGGGGCCGCCGGGCCGTCCGCGTGTGCCGTGTGGATCTCTGACCTGCCTGGGCGGGTGTCCGTGTCGTCGTCCGTGTCGTGCCGCGTCGTGAAGTGTCCGGGACCGGCTCGTGCGGCGGGCGGTTGTCGGTGAGGTCCCCCGTCGGTGCCCTCGGGAGGTGTGTACCCGCCGGACGGACCTCCATGGGCGGCGCCGGAAGTCGCCCGGATCACATCCCCGCGTGCGCGCCTCCCCGCAACCGCCGGTGACCGGACAGCCGGTAGACGGCACCCGCGCAGGCGGCGGCGATGAAGGCGGCGCCGGCGGCCAGCGCGGGGACCGAGCCGCCGAAGGTGCCGCCCTGTCCCGCCTCCACGCCGTGCTGGACGCCGGCGGGCGCGCAGGCGTCGGAACCTTCGGACGCGCGGCAGGTACCGCCGTCCGGGCAGTCCCCGTCCCCGGACTCCGCGCACCAGGCACCGTCATGACCGCAGGAGCCCGCCCCCGCACCGGCTCCCGCCCCCGCGCACTCCCGCCCGGAACCGTCCTGTCCGGCGGGGTCCTTGCCCGTCCCGGCGGGGTCCTTGCCGGCGCTCTCCCGCCCGGCGGAGTCCTTGCCGGTGCCGTCCCGCCCGGCGGAGTCCTTGCCGGTGTCCTGCCGTCCACCGCTGTCCTGCCCGGTGCCGTCCCGCCCGGCTCCCGCCCCGCCCCCGTCCTGGCCCCCGCCGTCCGGTCCGGGCACCTGTCCGGGCCCCACCTCGCCCGCGCCGACCCGGCCGGCGCCGTCCTGGCCGAGGCCCCCTTGGCCGAGGCCCTCCGGCCCGAGTCCCTCCCACCCTTCGCCCGGCCCGGCCTCCGCGCCCTCCCGCCCGGCGGTCTGCGGGCTGTCCGGGCCGCACGGTGTGCCGTCCACGCAGGCCGTGGCCGCGGCCGTGGGGGCCTCGCCGCTCCGGGTGACGGGGTGGCCGCCGGCCGAGGACCCGCCCGGGGTCCCGGGGGCGGAGGCGCAGGGGCCGTCCGCGGTCCGGGCGGCACCGGTGCCGGTGGCGGCGGACAGCGCGACCGGCACCGGTGCGCCGGCGGGGTCGCAGGACGCGGGGGCCGTGCGGGTGGTGCCGTGGGCGGGGCCGGCGACGGCGGCCGGGCCGGTGAGGGCGAGCACGGCACCGGCGGCGAGGGCGGCGGACAGGGCGCGGACGGTGCGGCGCATGGGCGGGGCTCCTCGGCGAACGACAGGCGGCGGGCGGCGGACAACGGGCGGCGGCGGAACGGCCGGGCACCGGTACGCGGTACGGCGTCCACCGGCGTACCGGTCGCGCGCGGTGCGACCGCCGTACACCGGCGTCGGCGGCACCGTGCGGTGCCCGGGTGACGAGGGGACACGGGGCGTGCCCCCGCTGCCATGACAGCCCGCGAACCGCCGCACCGCGCGCGGCCGGAGCCCATTCGCGGGACACACGGGGCCGGCCGGGTGACAGTCCGGCCGACGGCGCGTACCGCGCGTCCGGAACCCGCTCCCGCACCCGCCCCCCGAGGTTTTCCGCCCCCCGGGCAGGTCACTCGGTAGCCGCTGACCGGATCGTCCGCTTCGCACTGCACCGGGAGGTCTCTCCATGAGCACCAAGGTCTCGGACCACATCCTCGAGCGCCTGCGCGCCTGGGGGGTGGAACAGGTTTTCGGCTACCCGGGTGACGGCATCAACGGGCTGCTCGCCGCCTGGGGCCGTGCCGAGGACCAGCCGCGGTTCATCCAGTCGCGGCACGAGGAGATGTCCGCGTTCGAGGCGGTCGGGTACGCGAAGTTCAGCGGCCGGCTCGGAGTGTGCGCGGCGACGTCCGGACCGGGGGCCATCCATCTGCTCAACGGCCTGTACGACGCGAAGCTGGACCATGTGCCGGTGCTGGCCATCGTCGGGCAGACCGACCGGACGGCGATGGGCGGTTCGTACCAGCAGGAGGTGGACCTGCACACCCTGTACAAGGACGTCGCCTCGGAGTTCGTCGAGACGGTGACCGTGCCGGAGCAGCTGCCGAACGTGCTGGACCGGGCGATCCGGACGGCGTACGCCCGGCGCTGCCCGACCGCGCTGATCATCCCCGGCGACGTGCAGGAGCTGGACTACTCGCCGCCGACGCACGAGTTCAAGATGGTGCCCTCCAGCCTGGGGATGAGCGACTACACGGCGACCCCGACGGACGAGGCGCTGCGCCGGGCGGCGGACGTGCTGAACGCGGGCGACAAGGTGGCCGTCCTGATCGGCCAGGGCGCCGCGGGTGCGGTCGCCGAGGTCCGCGAGATCGCCGAGATGCTCGGCGCGGGGGTGGCGAAGGCGCTGCTCGGCAAGGACGTGCTGAGCGACGAACTGCCGTACGTCACCGGGCCGATCGGGCTGCTGGGCAGCCGGCCGTCGTACGAGATGATGCGGGACTGCGACACGCTGCTGACGATCGGCTCGTCCTTCCCCTACACGCAGTTCATGCCGGACTTCGGCAAGGCGCGGGCGGTGCAGATCGACATCGACCCGCACATGATCGGCATGCGCTACCCGTACGAGGTGAACCTGGTCGGCGACGCCCGGGAAACGCTGCGGCGGCTGATCCCGCTGCTGAAGGCGGACGGGCGCGGGCGCGAGTGGCACGACACGATCCGCGCGAACGTGAAGCGCTGGCACGAGACGATGGAACGGCGGGCCGGGCTGTCGGCCGACCCGATCAACCCGGAGTACGTGGCCCGGGCACTGGACCCGCTGCTGCCGGACAACGCGATCCTCACCTCCGACTCCGGTTCGGTCGCCAACTGGTACGCGCGGCACATCACGATGCGGCCGGGCATGCGCGGTTCGCTGTCCGGGACGCTGGCGACGATGGGCCCCGGTGTGCCGTACGCGATCGGGGCGAAGTTCGCGCACCCGGACCGGCCGGTGGTCGCCCTGGTCGGGGACGGGGCGATGCAGATGAACGGCCTGGCGGAGATGATCACGGCCGCGAAGTACCGGGACCGCTGGTCGGATCCGCGGCTCGTGGTGGCCGTGTGGAACAACCAGGACCTCAACCAGGTGACCTGGGAGATGCGTGCCATGGAGGGCGCCCCGTCGTTCCTGCCGTCGCAGTCGATCCCGGACGTGCAGTACGCGGCGTTCGCCCGGTCGCTCGGTCTGACCGGGGTCCGGGTGGAGAAGCCGGAGGACGTGGAGGCGGGCTGGCGGGCCGCCCTGGACGCGGACGGACCCGCGGTGGTCGAGTTCCTCACCGACCCCGCCGTACCGCCGATCCCGCCGCACGCGAGCTGGGAGCAGATGGAGGCCACGGCCGCGTCGATCCTCAAGGGCGACGCCGACCGGGGCTCGATGGTCAAGCAGGGGCTGAAGGCGAAGGTGCAGGAGTTCCTGCCGGGCCGGCAGAAGCACTAGTGGTGCTTCGTTACGTCGGGTGATCTCGCCCGGCGGTGACCGGACGGCGCCGACCCCGTGTCGGACGTGCGGTACCGGGTACGCGGTGCGGACCTTCGACCCTCTGGAGGGAGACATGCAGCGAGGCAGTGACCGGCTGAGCGTCCACCGGGACGACGAGATGAAGCACGAACTGAAGGGGCTGCTCCGGTCCGGCCATCCCACGCGCGCCGAGGAGTGGCACGACCCGGAGCCGGCCGCGGACGACGATCCGGAGGTGTGGAGCGGACCGGTGGGCGGTCTGGGGTCTCCGGCGTCGCTGGAGCGGACCCGGCTGGAGCTGGCCCGGCACCTGAGCCGGCACGCCTTCCCCGCGAAGCAGGGCGAGCTGGCCCGGGCGCTGCGCCGGGGCAACGCGCCCGGCGGGCTGATCGACGCGGTGGCCGCGCTGCCGCACGGCGGCCGGTACGAGAACGTGCAGCAGCTGGCCGAGGCGGTGGTGGGCGGCACATGAGCCAGGACCAGGCGGCCGTCATCGCGCGCGGTGCCACGGTCGACGTGGGGGACGCGACCACCCGGTTCCTGCTGTACGGGCTGCTGCCCGGCTGGTTCGTGCCGGGGCTCGCCGACTGGGCGATGCACCGGCGGACCCGGATCGAGGAGACGGCGGGGACGAAGGAGTCCCTGATCCATTCGCTGATGATGGCCGAGGTGGGCCTGCCCATCGCGCTCACCCTGCGCTACGAGGTCAATCCGCTGCTGCTGTCCGTGCAGCTGGGCGCGGCGGCGGTGCACGAGGCGACGGCCCTGTGGGACGTGCGGACCGCCGTCCACAGCGACCGCGAGGTCAAGCCCGTCGAGCAGCACATCCACAGCTTTCTGGAGTCGCTGCCGTTCGGCGGGCTCGCCTCGCTGATGTGCCTGCACGCCGACCAGGTGCGGTCGCTGCTGCGCGGCGGGCGCGGGGACCCGGACGCGTGGCGTCTGGTGCCGCGCCGGCGCCCGCTGTCGCCCGGCTACCTGGCGGGCATCGGCCTCGCGATCGGGGCCTGCGTGCTGCTGCCGTACGGGGAGGAACTGATGCGCTGCCGGCGGGCGGCCCGGGCGCGCGAGCGCCGGGCCCGGGCCCACCGGGCAGCACTGCGGAGAGTGAAAGGAAGCTGAGGATCATGCGTATCGCGTTTCTGGTGGCACCCGAGGGAGTCGAGCAGGTCGAGCTGACCGAGCCGTGGGAGGCGGCCTCCGGTGCCGGGCACCAGCCGGTGCTGGTGTCGACCCAGTCCGGGAAGATCCAGGCGTTCAACCACCTCGACAAGGCGGACACGTTCCCCGTGGACGAGGTGGTGGGTGAGACGTCGGCCGGGTCGTTCGGCGGTCTCGTCCTGCCGGGCGGGGTGGCCAACCCCGACTTCCTGCGGATGGACGAGAAGGCCGTCGCGTTCGTGAAGGACTTCTTCGAGCGGGGCCGTCCGGTCGCCGCGATCTGCCACGCGCCGTGGACGCTGGTGGAGGCGGACGTCGTACGCGGCCGGGTGCTCACCTCGTGGCCGAGTCTGCGCACGGACATCCGGAACGCCGGCGGCACCTGGGTGGACGAGCAGGTCAAGATCTGCGACCACGGCTCCAACCAGCTGGTGACCAGCCGCAAGCCGGACGACCTGAAGGCGTTCTGCGACGCGTTCCTGCACGTGTTCGCCGGCGAGGCCGGCTGACCGGCCGCGGGACGTGAGGGGGCCGGCCCGTCAGGGCCGGCCCTTTCCGTGTGGGTGCCGCGTCCCGTGGAGGGCGTCAGGTGCCGGTGGCGCCCGGAGCCGCCGCCTCGCCGCAGCCGCGCTCACGGGCGCCCTCGCGGGTGCGGGCGGCGCTCACCAGGCGGCGGGGGTTGCGGCGCAGGTACTCGCCCTCCAGCTGCGCCATGCGCTCGTTGTGGGCCCGCAGTGCGTCGTTCGAGCCGTACAGGAGAGTGTCGTGGCGCGTGCGGTGGATCGTCTCCAGCTCCTTCATGAGCTGCTGGTCGTCCAGCCGGCTGGGGTCGACTCCGGTCATGGTGGTGCCCCGCTCGTCGTGTTCGTTCATGGGCTACGGGTACCCGCCCGGCACGCACTGCCCCCGAGCGATTTCCGGGAGGAATCCATGGAGCTCGCGTTCTTGAGTCCACTGTACGAACATCCGGGGTCCTGGGCCTCCGCTTACGTCGACCTGTCGCAGCACGACGAGGACATGGCGCACCGGCGGCACCTGACGGCGGAGGCGGTGGCCCGGCGACTGCGCGAGCAGGGCGCCGACGAGGCCACCTGCCGGGCGGTGTACGACACCGTGGACGCGCTGCGGCACAGCCCCGAGCCGTACGGGCGGGCCGTCTTCGCCCGCAACGGCGAGATCGTGCTCCAGGTGCCGCTGACCCGGGCCCCGCCGCAGGGCCTGGTGCACTGGGGCACGCTGCCGCACGTCACGCCGCTGCTGGACCTGGCCGGGGAGGACCCGGTGTCGCTGGTGGCGTACGTCGACCGCACCGGTGCCGACTTCGAGCTGCGCAGCGCGGTGCTCCAGGAGGAGGCCGGGCACGTGCTGGGCAGCCGGCAGTGGCCGATGCACCGGGCGAAGGCCTCCGACTGGTCGGAGCGGCACTTCCAGCTGAAGGTGGAGAACACCTGGGAGCACAACGCCCGGGAGATCGCCGAGGCCCTCGCGGCCTGTCAGGCCGAGACCGGGGCCGATCTGCTGATCCTGTGCGGGGAGGAGCGCGAGTGCCGGTCGGTGCACGAACAGCTGCCCCAGCCACTGCGGGACCGGGCCGTCCGGGCCGGGCACGGCATCGGCAGCAGGCTGCTGCCGCGGGAGGTGGAGGACATCCGGGCCCGGCACGTCCGCGAGCGGGTGCTGGCCGACGTGGACCGGTACCGGGCCGCCCGGACGCCGGACGAGGAACGGCGGGCCGCGGCGGTCGAGGGTGTGCCGCAGCTGATCGAGGCGGCGCGCGAGCACCGGCTGGCCGAGCTGCTGATCCGTCCGGACGCGCCGGACACCCACCGCGAGGTCTGGATCGGCGAGGACCCGGACCAGCTGGCGGCCCGCCGTACGGAGCTGAGGAGCATCGGCGAGGAGCACGCCTGGCCGGCCCGCGCCGATGACGCGCTGGTGCGGGCGGCCGTGGTGACGGACGCGCCGGTCGTCTCGCTGACGCCGGTGCTGGAGGAGGCCGGCGACGAGGTCGCGGCGGGCGGCATGGGCGCGCTGCTGCGCTGGAGGTGACGGCCCCGGCGCGGCGGACCGGCCGGGCGGCGCGGCAGGCGGGCCCGGGTCAGCGGGCCCGGTCCACCCGCCGCTCGTCCCAGACCGGTTCCGCCGTCTCGCGGACCCGGCCGTCGGAGCCGAAGACCAGGAAGCGGTCGAAGGAGCGGGCGAACCAGCGGTCGTGGGTGACCGCGAGGACCGTGCCCTGGAACGCCTCAAGACCCTCCTGGAGGGCCTCGGCGGACTCCAGGTCGAGGTTGTCGGTGGGCTCGTCCAGGAGCAGCGCGGTGGCGCCGGCCAGCTCCAGCAGCAGGATCTGGAAGCGGGCCTGCTGTCCGCCGGAGAGCCGGTCGAAGGTCTGTTCGGCCTGCTGGGTGAGCTCGTAGCGGCGCAGCCGGGACATGGCGGCGCCCCGGTCCTGGGCGTGCTCCTTCCAGAGGATGTCCAGGAGGGTGCGGCCCTGGAGTTCGGGGTGGGCGTGGGTCTGGGCGAAGTGGCCGGGCACGACCCGGGCGCCCAGCTTCCACTGCCCCGTGTGGGCGACGTCCTCGCCGGCGAGGAGCCGCAGGAAGTGCGACTTGCCGGAGCCGTTGGAGCCGAGGACGGCGACCCGTTCGCCGTAGAAGACCTCCAGGTCGAACGGCTTCATCAGCCCGGTCAGTTCCAGTCCCTGGCAGGTGACGGCCCGTACGCCGGTCCGGCCGCCCTTCAGCCGCATGGTGATGTCCTGCTCGCGGGGCGGTTCCGGCGGCGGGCCGGCCTCCTCGAACTTGCGCAGGCGGGTCTGGGCGGCCTGGTAGCGGGAGGCCATCTCGTGGCTGACGGCGGCAGCCTGACGGAGCGTCAGTACCAGCTTCTTCAGCTGGGCGTGCTTCTCGTCCCAGCGGCGGCGCAGCTCCTCGAAGCGGGCGAAGCGTTCGCGGCGGGCGTCGTGGTAGGTGGCGAAGCCGCCGCCGTGCACCCAGGCGTCGGCGCCGGCCGGGCCCGGTTCGACGGATACGATCTTCTCGGCGGCGCGGGCGAGGAGTTCGCGGTCGTGGGAGACGAACAGGACCGTCTTCCGGGTCTCCTTGAGCTGCTCCTCCAGCCACCGCTTGCCGGGCACGTCGAGGTAGTTGTCCGGCTCGTCCAGCAGCAGCACCTCGTCCGTGCCGCGCAGCAGGGCCTCCAGCACGAGCCGCTTCTGCTCACCGCCGGAGAGGGTGCGCACCTGCCGCCACTGGGCGCGCTCGTACGGCACGCCGAGCGCGGCGGTGGTGCACATGTCCCACAGGGTCTCGGCCTCGTAGCCGCGGACCTCGGCCCAGTCGGCGAGGGCCTGCGCGTACCGGAGCTGGGCCGCCTCGTCGTCGACGGTCATGATGGCGTGCTCGGCCTCGTCGACCGCCTTCGCCGCCTCGCGGATGCGGGGCGGGGCGACGGAGACGAGCAGGTCGCGCACGGTCGTCTCGTCCCGCACGGAGCCGACGAACTGGCGCATGACGCCGAGGCCGCCGCTGACGGTCACGCTGCCGCCGTGCGGTTTCAGCTCGCCGGAGATCAGCCGCAGCAAGGTGGTCTTGCCCGCGCCGTTCGGGCCGACCAGGGCGACGGCGGCCCCTTCGCCCACCCGGAAGGACACGTCGCCGAGCAGCGCCCTCCCGTCGGGGAGGCAGTACTCCAGGTGCGCGGCTTCCAGATGTCCCATGGCCAGGCATTCTCCGAGTCACCCCCCGTCCGGGGCAAACCGTTATCCACTCCCCCGGCCCGCCGCCCGATGGGCCGCGAGCGGAACCGCCGCGGGGCCGGGGGTCCGGCGCCCGCCCTCCACGGCGCGTGCGGGTGGTACGGCGGCGGCAGGGACGTCCACGTGGTGCACGGCGGCTCAGGCCCGCGCCGCGGCTTCTCATGGCGGTGGTCGCGGGCCCGCCGGCCCGCCCGCCCGGCCACGCGGCGGCCCGGCGGGCCGGAACACCGGCCGGCACGGGGGACGCCACGGCCGGCCCGCGGGGCCGGTCCGGTGGCGTGCGGTTGTCGAGGCGCGGCGGGCGGGCCGGTGCGGGAGCGGTGGCACGCGGTCTCCGTGGCGTCCGGCCCGCGACGAGCGGTGGGGTATGCGGTCCTCGTACCGCTGTCCCCCGCGGGCCGGAACGGCCCTCCCCGGCCCCCGAAAGCCTCCTCGCGGTGACGGACCCGTCGGCTGTCCCGTCGTCCCCGGCGTCTCGCCCGCCGGGCGGTGCCGGCCCGCGCCGGGCGCGGGGTGTCCGGCAGGCGGTTCGGGCCGGACGGGGAGCAGAGGCGGCCGGAGCCTCCTCTCTCACCCGGTCGGCGGGCGCGGACGAGGACAAGAAGCGGGCGCTTCCGGGTAAGCGGACCCCATGAGCCCAGACGTGGACCTGACTTCCCCCGCGGCCGCCGCCCGCACCCCGCTGCGCACGCTGCTCAACCTCGACGGCCGCCTGTTCAACGCCGCCGCCGCCTGGCACTGGCCCGGCGCCGAACACGTCCTGCCCCGCCTGAGCCGCAGCGCGAACCACGGGGTGCTGTGGTTCGCGACGGCCGCCGCGATGGCCGCGAGCCGCACGCCCCGGGCCCGCAGGGCGGCGGCCCGCGGGCTGGTCTCGCTGGGCCTGGCCTCGTTGACGATCAACACGCTCGGCAAGCGCTCGGTGCGCCGGGCCCGGCCGGTGCTGGACCCGGTCCCGCTGGTGCGGCAGCTGAAGCGGCAGCCCATCACCACCTCCTTCCCGTCCGGCCACGCGGCGTCCGCCGCCGCCTTCGCCACCGGCGTCGCCCTGGAGTCCCCGGCGTGGGGCGCGGCGGTGGCACCGGTGGCGTTCTCGGTGGCGATGTCCCGGGTGTACACGGGGGTGCACTTCCCGAGCGACGTACTGGCCGGGGCCGCACTGGGCGCGGGCGCCGCCTTCCTGGTGCGGCGCCTGGTACCGACCCGCTCCCAGATCCGGCGCCCCGACCGGCCGCGCGCCGCGGCCCCCGCGCTGCCCGAGGGCGACGGCCTGGTGGTGGTCGCCAACCGGGCGTCGGGGACGGCGGACCGGGTGCGGGCGCTGCACGACGCGCTGCCGAGGGCGGAGATCGTCGAGTGCGCGCCGGAGGAGGTCGGCGACGAGCTGGAGAAGGCGGCGGCCCGCGCCCGGGTGCTCGGGGTGTGCGGGGGCGACGGCACGGTGAACGCGGCGGCCGGGATCGCGCTGCGGCACGATCTGCCGCTCGCGGTGCTGCCGGGCGGCACCCTCAACCACTTCGCCTACGACCTGGGCGTGGAGGACGAACGCCAGCTGGCCCAGGCCGTCCGGTACGGCGAGGCGGTCCGGGTGGACGTGGCCCGGTTCACCACCCCGCAGACACAGGGGCTGTTCCTCAACACGCTGAGCCTGGGCGTGTACCCGGAGCTGGTGCGCGCGCGGGACAGCTGGTCGAGCCGGATCGGCGGCTGGTCGGCCGGGGTGCTCGGCGCGCTGCGCGTGCTGCGCGCCGGCCGGCATCCGCTGGAGGTGGAGCTGCGCGGTGAGCGGCGGCCCCTGTGGCTGCTGTTCGTCGGCAACGGCGTCTACCACCGCATGGGCCTCACACCGGGCCGCCGTACCGATCTGGCGGACGGCCTGCTGGACGTGCGGGTGGTGCACGGCAACGGCAGGCCCGCGCTGCGGCTGCTCACGGCGGCGGTCGCGGGCCCGCTGACCCGCTCGCCCGGGCACGCGGCCGTCCAGGTGGACCGGCTGCGGCTGACCGGCATCGCGCCGGACACCCCGCTGGCGTACGACGGTGAGGTGACGACGGTGTCGGGCGAGATGGCCCTGGAGAAGCTCCCGGAGGCCCTGACGGTCTACCGCCCCCTGCCGGCCACGCGCTGAGGGCGGGCGGGACACCCCTTCCGCCCCCACCGTCGTCCACATGGTGAAATCCGTATCTCATCATTCGGCATGCCCGCGTACGGTTGGGCCGTACCGGCGGATGGGTCCGGCCGGTGACGCCGACGAGGGTGAAGGGGTTCAGCCATGCCGAAAGCGCAGGAGACCGCCGTCTACACGCACGGGCACCACGAGTCGGTGCTGCGGTCGCACACCTGGCGGACCGCCGCCAACTCCGCGGCCTACCTGCTCGGCGTGCTGAAGCCCCACATGCGGATCCTGGACATCGGCTGCGGGCCCGGGACCATCACCGCCGACCTGGCGGAACTGGTCCCCGACGGCCGGGTCACCGGCGTCGACCGGGCCCCCGGCGTCCTCGAGCAGGCCCGCGCCACCGCGGCCGGCCGCGGTCTGACGAACGTCGACTTCGCGGTGGCCGACGTCCACGCCCTGGACTACCCGGACGACACCTTCTGCGTGGTCCACGCCCACCAGGTGCTCCAGCACGTCGGCGACCCCGTGCGGGCGCTGCGCGAGATGCGCCGGGTGACGAGGCCGGGCGGGTTCATCGCCGTACGGGACGCGGACTACGCGGCGATGACCTGGTATCCGGAGGTGCCCGGCCTGGAGGACTGGCTGGACCTGTACGAGCGGGTGGCCCGGGCCAACGGCGGCGAACCCGACGCCGGGCGCCGGCTGGCGGCGTGGGCGCGGGCCGCGGGCCTGCGGGACGTCACGGCCGGCTCCAGCACCTGGACGTTCGCCACGCCCGAGGAGCGGGCCTGGTGGAGCGGGCTGTGGGCGGACCGCACCCTCGCCTCCGACTACGCCGACCGGGCCACGCGGGGAGGTCACGCGACGGTGGAGCGGTTGCGGGCCGTGTCGGAGGCCTGGCGGGACTGGGGCCGGCGGGAGGACGGCTGGTTCGCGGTCCTGCACGGGGAGATTCTGTGCCGTAAAGATGTCTGATGCGCGGATTTCGGGGAACCCGGGCAGCAGGAGGTTCACACTATGGTTCCCATCCTGCTGGTCCTGCTTCTGGCACTGATTCTGTTCGGTGCCGGATTCGCGTTGAAGGTGCTGTGGTGGATCGCCCTCGTGGTACTCGTCGTCTGGCTGCTGGGATTCCTGGTGCGCGGCACGACAGCGGGCGGCGGCAGGGGCCGCTGGTACCGGTGGTGAGCGGTCCGCCGCGCTAGCGCCCGGCGCGGCCCACCGCGCTAGTGCCCGTCACGCGGAAGCAGCGGTCCGAGCGGCCCGAGGTCCAGGTTGAGGTCCTCGGGCCGCAGTCCGTAGCGGTCCCGCAGCTCGGCCATCCGGTCCTCCAGGAGCATCAGGGTGAGCCCGATCCGCTCTTCCTGCTCCTCGGTCAGCTCACCGGTGTCGAAGCGGCGCACGGCCTGCCGCTCCATCAGCTGGCGCAGCAACTCCACCACCGTGAGCACGAGTTTCACCAGGTCGCGCTCGACCGTGTCGGGCTCCAGGTCGAGCTGTTTGCGGCGCTGCCGCGCGGTCATAGGAGCTCCTCGAAGGGCGACGGGACCTGCTCGTTCACGGAACTGATGAGCGCGTTGAGGTCGATGCGGACGAGATCGACGTCCGCGATGCGCAGGGTGATGTCGCCGGTGATGACGACTCCGCCGGCCAGCAGCCGGTCCAGGAGGTCGACCAGCGCGATCTCGCGGCGTTCGACTACGGTCACCGCCCCTCCCCCGATCCCACAGCCGGCTGCGCTCCCGAGGCCTCACCGGAGGCCTCACCGGAGAAAGAGTAGGCGGCCCACGGACCGGTGAGTTCCACGCGCATTCCGGGCGCCTCGTCCTTGGTCCGGTCGACCAGTTCCACGAATTCCTCGGAATGCGCCCGGGACACCAGATAGGCGGCGTTGAGCACGTTTCGCCCCGGCGCTTGGGAGAGCGCGGAATTCTGCGGGGGATGCATCCGGAAATCCTCGGCGCGCTCGGCGAGGCGCTCGTGCAGGGAGTGGGCGAACCGCTCGGCCCGCTGCCACGTCTCCTCCTGCGCGTGGCTCTGCAGGCGCCGCCGGCGCAGGTAGTCCCGGCCGCTGGCCGGCCGCGCCGCCTCGGCGGACTCGGGTTCGGCGGGCTCGGGTTCGAGATACACCTTCACGCCCCACTCCACGCGGCCGTGCAGCCGGTCGAGCAGGCGGCGGAAGTCCTCCTCGCGGTCCTCGATCATCATGCGCACGGCGCTGTCGTCACGGAAGACGGTCGCGAGCCGCAGAGGCAGCGGGGTGGTGACCGTGGTGAGCGCGTCGACCACGCCCTGGTGGGCGCGTGCGGTCGCGGCGAGCCAGTCGAGATCCTCCAGGTGGGCCTTCAGGGCCCCCTCGCTGAAGTCGGCCTCCGGGACCGTGCTGACCACCGCGACCAGCCCGTGGTGGTGCAGCAGCGCCGGCGGGGCGCCGCCGACGCCCCGCAGCTGTGCTTGCAGAGGCGTCCCGAAGGGACGGCAGACGGCGTACACGTACCGCAGTCCGGTCGTCATGGTGCCTCCTTCGGGGCGCGGCCCGACTCCAGTTCCTCCAGCCGTGCGAGCCGTTCTCGCAGCTCGGCGTTCTCCCGGGTCAGCTCGTCACGGCGGGCCCGGGAGGAGAGGGCCGGGTCGCTCTCCCACCAGTCGATGCCCATCTCCTTGGCCTTGTCGACCGAGGCGACGATGAGGCGCAGCTTGATGGTGAGCAGTTCGATGTCGAGCAGGTTGATCCTGATGTCCCCCGCGATGACGACACCCTTGTCGAGTACACGTTCAAGGATGTCGGCGAGGTTCGCCCCCGAGCCCTGGCCATAGGGCTCGGGAAAGCGGCTGGGTGTCGTCATCGACGGCTCCCGCGCTCAGCGTGCTCAGGCTCCTCTTCCTCGTACTCGTCCTCCTCTTCCTCAGCGCCTTCCTCGTCCTCGGCGGGCTCCTCGGCCTCGTCCTCGTACGAGTCCTCGTCGCCCTCCTCGTCGCCCTCCCCGGCTTCTTCCTCGGTCTCGCCCTCGTACTCCTCCTCGTAGGGCTCCTCTTCCTCCTCTTCCTCCTCTTCGCCCTCTTCGCCTTCCTCGGGGCGCTCCCGGCCCTCGGGCTCCTCTTCGCCCTCGGCCTCCTCTTCGCCCTCTTCCTGCTCCTCGCCCTCTTCTTCCTCTCCCCGGGCCTCCTCTTCCTCCTCCGCGAGGGCGTCCTCGTGGCTGCGGACGAGCTCGCCGTCGCGGATCTCACCGCGCCAGCTGTCCTCCGCCTCTCCCTTGAGGGTGATGAAGCGGGCGAAGTTCTTCAGGTCCAGCCTGGCCCGGCGGCCCTGGGCGCGCCAGATGTTGCCGGTCTTCTCGAAGAGGCCGGTCGGGTAGTACTCCATGACCAGCAGCACCCGGGTGAGGTTGTCCTCCAGCCGGTGGAAGGAGACCACGCCCTTGGTGGTGCCCTTGGCGCCCTCCGAGGTCCACTGGATGCGGTAGTCGGGTATCTGCTCGGTCGTCTTCGCCTTCCAGCTGCGGGTGGACCAGAAGACCTTGGCCCGCCAGTCGGAGTGGGTGTCGTCGGCGCGGCTCGCGCTCTTGACGCCCTTGGCGAAGGTCGAGAAGGACTGGTACTGGGTCCACTGGTCGTAGGCCGTACGCAGCGGTACGCCCACGTCGACGGACTCCATGATGACGGTCGGCTTCTTGCCGGCGCCGCCCTTCTTGCCCTTGCTGCCGCCGAGGCCGCGCACGGTCTCCAGCACCTTGTCCTTGGCGTGGGAGGCGCCCAGCTCCACCGCGGAGCGCAGCGGTCCCTTGCCCTCGGCGAGCTTGCGCCCGCCCTCCAGCGCCAGTTTGGCGAAGCCGGGACTCTTGCCCTCGGCGATGTCGTTCAGCTTGCCGGTCGTCTCGCCGAGCTTCCGGCCGATCCCGGTCAGCAGCCGCTGGGCCTGGGCGTGCAGGTACTCCTGGGCCTCTTCCTTCAGCCGGTCGGCGGCCTCGCTGCGGGCCAGGCCGGCCAGCGGGGCGGTCAGGCCACCGGTGGCCCCACCGGCCTTGGAGGTCACTCTTCCGAGGGTCTCGGTCATCGGTCATCGCCGCCCTTCGACTGCCGGGAGACGGCGCTCCGGGCGGCACCGCCGACCGCCGCCGTCTTCTTCGCGGCCGTCTTGCGGGCCGCGTCCGTCTTCTTGGCCGCCGCCTTCTTGGCCGCCACCTTCTTGGCCGGGGCCTTCCTGGCCGGGGCCTGGCCGCCCGCCGTCCCGCCGGCGGCCTTCTTGGCCGGGGCCTGCTTCGCCGGCTTCTTGCCCGTCCTCTTCCGGGGCGCCTCGCCCTCGCCGCCCCGGGTCTCGCCCCTGGGCTGTTTTCGCTCACCCCGCTTCCCCTCGTGCTCCTCCTGCTCCTCGTCCTCGCCCTCGCCCTCGTCCTCGTCCCGCTCCTCGTCGGAGCCGGACGGCACGACTCCGGACAGCTGCTCGCGTACCTGGGAGGTACGACCGTGCAGCCGGTCGGCGAGCGAGTTCATCTGCCGCTCGACCATCGCGCCGGAGGCGGCCTTGCCGACGCCGCGCAGATCCTGGCGCAGCTGGTCGCCGATCTCCTTGAACTGAGGATTGTTCTTCAGCTGCTGGTTCACCAGCTCAGCGAGCATCTTCGGGCTGAGATTGAGCTTCTTGCCGGCCACGGCGGAGCCGATCGCGAGCGCCACCTTCAGCTTCTTCGTACGTCCGAGCAGATATCCGGCCCCTACGGCGAGGCCCAGTGCGGTTCGGTTCATGGTCACGTCCCATTGCCTGTCGTGTCGCCGTGATGCAGGGCGATCTCCAGCCGGTCCAGCAGTTCGTCCTCGCGCCGGTCGAACTCCTCCTCGGTGATCTCACCCGCCTGAAGCTGCTCCTCGAGGCGGGCCAGCTCGGCCCGGACGGTGGCCGGGTCGTAGTAGATCCGCTCCGCCTCCCGGAGCACATGCCGAATCGCCCACGCGCTGCCGCGCACCGGTGCGAAGGGCAGCAGCAGCACCTCCGAGATCAGTCCCACGGATCTCCTCCTTCCGTCCGGGCCCCGGCCGCTACGACGCTCCGGCGTCGGCGCCGGCCGTGGCGCCCGCGGGCGCGGTCGGGCCGGGTTCGACGAAGCTGTACGGCGGCAGCGGGCCGTTCACCCGCAGTTCGATATGGCCGTGGCTCTTGCGCACACGCTCGGCCGCGGCCAGGAAGTCCTCGGCCGTGTCCCGGGAGACCAGGAACGAGACGTTGAGCAGCCACCCGGTGGACTCGGGGCCCACGCTGACCGCCGCGGCGCCCGGCTGGAGCAGGCGCTGCACCTCGGTGGCGTCCTCGCCCTCCTTGGCCTTGACAGCGGCGGCGACCATCTCGCCGAGGCGGATCCGGTCGTCGTAGCTGCCGCCGCCCGCCTGCCGGTTGGCCTCGGCGAGGGCGCGGACCTGCGCGTTCTCGGCCATCACGCGGTGCAGGACGGCTTCCTCGATGTGCGTGGCCTTGACGTTGTACTCGACCTTGCCGTCCAGCTCGCGCAGCCGCTCCAGGTAGTGCTCGGCCCGCTCGGTCAGCACCGACATGACGGTGTCGTCGTCCGGGGAGACGCTGCCGAAGCGCATGGGCAGCACGCATCCGGCCGCGCCCGCCTCGGCGAGTACGTTCTGGTGGGCGAGGAGGTCCCTGCGCTTGGGGCGCAGGCCCTCCGGCGCGTCGCTGACGACGGCGGCGAGCTCTCCCGCCGTGAGGACCCGGACGGGCCGGGGCGGCTCGCCCACTCCGGTCATCCCCTCGGGGAGCGCCGGGTGCGACCGTGCGGTGATGCCGTAGACGTAGGTGCTCACTCGTCTCCCTCCTTCCGGCGGGCCGCGGTCTTGCGGGGGCGCCGGGTCTCGGTCTCGCCTTCCTCGCGGGCCTGCTTGAACGCGTCGGATATGGTCTGCGCGGCGCCGGACAGAGCGCCCTTGGACTTGCCGCGGGCTCCGCTCTCGGTGATCTCGCCGACGAGATCGGGCAGCCCGGGGGACTTGCGGGGCCCTGCCTCCAGGTCGAGGCGGTTGCACGCCTCGGCGAAGCGCAGATAGGTGTCGACGCTGGCTACGACGACCCGGACGTCGATCTTCAGGATCTCGATACCGACCAGGGAGACCCGTACGAACGCGTCGATGACGAGACCTCGGTCGAGAACCAGTTCCAGGACGTCGTAGAGGCCGCTGCTTCCGCCTCCGCCGCCGGACTGCTGTGCCGGGACAACGGTCATGCCGGCCGTTCCTCCTCGTGAGTGTGGTGGATGATCGGGGTCACGCCGGGTGCGTGGCCCCGAGGACGCGGGTGGGGGCCTAGCCGCCGCGGCGTGCGTCGGCCCGCCCGCGCTCGTACCTGCGAACGCGCCGGTAGCCGGTGAGCTGCCCCTGGGGGTCCAGTTCGACCTGGTAGCTCGCCATCAGGCTCATGGTGTCCGGGACCCGTGCGAGTTCCATCACCTCGACCTCCAGCGACCAGCCGTCCTCGGTCTGCTCGAAGGAGGACACGGTCTCCGGGTCGAGTCCCGTCAGTTCGGCGAGCTGGCTGCGCGCCTCGCGCAGCACCTCCATCAGGGGCGGACGCCGGGTTGCCGGCTCGTTCTGTGTGGTGTCGTGCGTCTGCTCGGTGTTGTCGGTGTTGTCCGACTTCCGGGATTTCTGTGAATCCTGTGACTGTGATGTGTTGTGTGTGTTCGACATGGCCACCTCTTCCTGCGGGTGGCCCCTCATCTCTTGGCCAAACCTTCAGGAGCGCATGTCGGCGAGACGGCGCCGGGCGGGGCCCAGGGAGCGCCCGCGGGCCGGCAGGCCGGCCCACGGGTCGGTGCGGGCCTGGTCGACGGCGTCGGCGATGGTCCAGCGGCGGGCGTCGAGCCCGGGATCGTCGAGCTGCTCCCAGGTGAGGGGCACGGCAACGGGGGCGCCGGGGCGGGCGCGGACGGCGAAGGGCGCGACGGCGGTCTGGGCGTACCCGTTGCGCTGCACGTCGAGGTACAGACGGTCACCGCGCTCCTGTTTGCGGGCGGCGGTGGTGAGCCGGTCCGGGTAGCGTGCCGCGGCGAGTTCGGCGACGCCGTGGGCGAACTCCCGCACGGCGTCGAAGCCCTGGCGGCCGTCGAGCGGGACGACGAGGTGCAGTCCGCGCGAGCCCGTGGTCATCGGGAAGGCGGGCAGGCCGAGTTCGTCCAGCAGCTCGCGCAGCCGGCCGGCGGCCTCGCGGACGGCGCCGAAGTCGTCCCCGGGCGGATCGAGGTCGAAGACCAGCCGGTCGGGGTGGTCGAGGCCGCCGGCCCGGTCGGTGCGCGAGAGCCAGCGGTGCAGGGTGAGGCAGGCCTGGTCGGCGAGGTAGAGCAGGGTCGCGGTGTCGTCGCAGACGACGTGGGTGACCGTGCCGCCCTCCTTGGCGACCTCGGCCCGGTCGATCCACTCCGGATAGTGCTCCGGGGTGTTCTTCTGCATGAACCGCTGGCCGTCCAGGCCGTCCGGATACCGTTCCAGCATCAGCGGACGGCCCCGCAGGTGCGGCAGCAGGTACGGCGCGACGGACCGGTAGTAGTCGGCGAGGTCGCCCTTGGTGTACTCCTTCGCGCCCCCGGCGCCGGGGAAGAGCACCTTCCCCGGCCGCTTGATCTCCACCGTGCGGCGGCCCGCGCGGATGGCCCGCGCGTCGTCG
Source organism: Streptomyces sp. NPDC031445 (assembly GCF_055581365.1). NCBI lineage: Bacteria > Bacillati > Actinomycetota > Actinomycetes > Kitasatosporales > Streptomycetaceae > Streptomyces > Streptomyces sp. NPDC031445. The sequence goes on along the minus strand of NZ_JBVIJO010000001.1, from coordinate 817,533 downwards.
CCGCTCATCGCACGACCGCCTCCTCGACCAGCATCCTGGCCGCCGCCGTGATGCCCAGGGCGTCGATGCCGGCGGCGTACAGCTGCTCGTCGGGCGCGGCCGAGCCCGGCATGGTGCGCACCGCGAGCCGGACCAGGCGGGGCACCGGCCTGCCGTCGCCGAACGCCTCCGCGACGGCGTCGCCGATGCCGCCCTCCGGGTGGTGGTCCTCCACCGTGAGCAGGCAGCCGGTCTCCTCTGCGGCCCGGTGCAGGGTCTCGGCGTCGACGGGCTTGACCGAGTACAGGTCGATCACCCGGACCCGGATGCCGTCGGCGGCCAGCCGGTCGGCTGCGGCCAGCGCCTCGGGCACGGTCACCCCGGCCGCCACGACGGTCAGCCGGTCCGACTCGCTGGAGCGCAGCGTCTTGCTGGCGCCGACCGGGAACTCCTCGTCGGGGCCGTAGATCACCGGTGTCTTGCCGCGGGAGGTGCGCAGGTAGCGGATGCCGTCCAGGCCGGCCATGGTCGCGACGAGCCGGGCGGTCTGGTTGGCGTCGCACGGGTACAGCACCGTCGAGCCGTGGACGGACCGGAACATCGCCAGGTCCTCGAGACCCATCTGGCTGGGCCCGTCCTGCCCGATCGCCACGCCCGCGTGCGAGCCGACCAGGTTGATCCCGGAGCCGCTGATGGACGCCATGCGCACGAAGTCGTGGGCGCGGGTCAGGAACGCGGCGAACGTGGAGGCGTACGGCACCCAGCCGCGCGTGGCCATGCCGACGGCCGTGGCGACGAGCTGCTGCTCGGCGATGTAGCACTCGAAGAACCGGTCGGGGTGCGCCTTGCCGAACTCCTCCGTGCGGGTGGAGTCGCCGACCTCTCCGTCCAGGGCGACGACGTCGCCGCGGGCGGTGCCGAGCGCGGCGAGCGCCTTGCCGAAGGCGTCCCGCGTCGCGGCCTCCTCGCCCTGCTCGAAGCGCGGCAGCTGGACCGGCTCGGTGGTCAGCGAGCGCAGCGCGGCGGCGGCCTGCGGCTCGGAGACGCGGACGTGCAGCGAGCGCGGCCCGCCGAGTTCGGCGATGGCGTCCTCGGCCTCGGGCAGCGGCTTGCCGTGCAGGCCCTCGCGGTCCTGGACGGCGGCCACGCCCTTGCCCTTCAGGGTGCGGGCGAGGATCACGGTGGGCTGGCCGGTGGTGGACAGCGCCTCGCCGTACGCCCGGTCGATCGCGTCGACGTCATGGCCGTCGATCTCGATGGTGTGCCAGTCGAAGGCCTGGAAGCGGCGGGCGTAGGCGTCCAGGTCGTGGCCGTGCCGGGTGGGGCCGCGCTGACCGAGCCGGTTGACGTCCACGACGGCGACGAGGTTGTCCAGGTTCTCGTGGCCGGCGTGCTCGGCGGCCTCCCAGATCGAGCCCTCCGCCAGCTCGCTGTCGCCGCACAGCACCCACACCCGGTAGTCGGAGCGGTCCAGGCGCTTCCCGGCGAGCGCGATGCCGACCCCGACCGGCAGGCCCTGGCCGAGCGAGCCGGTGGCCGTCTCCACCCAGGGCAGCCGCCGGGGCGTCGGATGGCCCTCCAGCCGGCTGCCGAGCTTGCGGAAGGTGACCAGCTCGCCGTCCTCGATGGCGCCGGCCGCCTTGTACGCGGCGTACAGCAGCGGTGAGGCGTGCCCCTTGGACAGCACGAAGCGGTCGTTCGCCGGGTGCTCGGGGCGCTCGAAGTCGTAGCGCAGGTGGTTCGCGAGCAGGACGGCCAGCAGATCGGCGGCGGACATGGAGGACGTGGGGTGCCCGGATCCCGCGGCGGCGGACGCCCGCACGCTGTCCACACGCAACTGCTGTCCCAGTTCGACGAGTTCGTCGGTGTTCATGAGTCTCCTCGGTCTCCTTGCGCTCGGTCGCGGCGGAGGGCGCTCGGTGGCGCTCGTCGCGGTCAGTCGGTTTCGTCGGCGCGGGCCGCGGGATCGGCGGGGTCCGCGCGCTCGACGGGTCCGGGCGCCGGATGGCCCGGCCCGCCGCCGGCGGGCTCACCGCCGGGCTGGTTCCTCGCGGGTTCGCCGCCCGGCTGGTTCCTGGCCGGCTCGCCACCGGGCTGGTTCTTCGCGGGCTCGCCGCCCGGCTGTGGCTTCACCGGCTCCTCGGGCCTCGGCTTGTGCGTCATGAGTTCCTCTCCTGTCTGTGCGTCCGGCCGCTGCGGGCCGCCCGGTACCCGCGCCACTTCCGGCGAGGCCGTGTCCAGCGGGACCGACCACGCTCGTACCAGGCCCAACTGGACGCCCTGGCGCGGGAGTACGGCGTCCAGCAGCCAGTCGGCGGCGACCCGGAGGCGGTTGCCGGGCAGCGCCGCCAGGTGGTAGCCGCGGGTGACCGCACCGGCCGCCGGACCGGACAGCGGCACGCCGAACGGGTTGGCGGCGGCGCGGACCCCGCCGAGGTCGACGGCGAAGCCCAGGTCCCGGTGGCGGTACGGGCGCCGGCGCCGGCCGAGGCCGAGCGAGCCGGCCACGTTCTCCCCGGCCACCCGGCCCTGCCGCCAGGCGTGCTGGGCCGTCATGGGCGTGAACTCCCCCGGACGTTCCAGGTCGGGCACGGCCGCCGCGTCCCCGCAGGCGAACACGTCGGTGCGGCCCGGCAGGCGCAGGTACTGGTCGACGATCAGCCGGCCGCGCTCCAGCGGCTGCCGGACGGAATCGACCAGCGGGTCCGGCCGCACGCCCACGCACCACACCAGCGTCCGGGACGCGACGGACTCCCCGTCGGTGAGCACCACCCCGTCGCGGGTGGCCTCCCGCACCGACGTGCCCATCCGCACGTCGACGCCCCGCGCCCGCAGCACCCGGTCGGCCGTGCGGGACAGCCGCTCGTCCAGCTCCGGCAGCACGCGCGGCGCCACGTCCAGCAGGAGCCAGCGGGGGCGCAGCCCGCCGGGCAGCGGGCGCCGGCGGACCAGGCGGTCGGTGAGCAGTTGCAGGTGGGCGGCCACCTCGGTGCCCGTGTAGCCGGCGCCGACCACCACGAAGGTGCACCGGGCGGCGCGGCTGCCCGGGTCCTCTCCGGAGGCGGCGAGTTCCACCTGCCGGGTCACGTGGTCGCGCAGGTACAGCGCCTCGGGCAGCCCGCGGAAGCCGTGCGCGTGCTCGGCGACCCCCGGGACCGGCAGCAGCTTGTTGACGCTGCCGACGGCCAGCACCAGCCGGTCGTAGCCGAGGGTGCCCGCGCGGCCCTCGGGGTCGGTGTAGCGCACGGTCCGCGCGTCCAGGTCGGCACTCTCCGCCTCGCCGAGCACCAGGCGCACCCCGCGCAGCGTGCCGGGGAGCGACACGGTGACCCGGCGGGCCTCCAGGACCCCGGCGGCCACCTGCGGCAGCAGCGGCAGGTACAGGAAGTAGTCGGTCGGGTTCAGCACGGTGATGTCGGCGCGGTCCCGGGTCAGCCGGGCCAGGGTGCGCGCAGCCCGGTACCCGGCGAAACCGGCGCCGACGATCACGACGCGAGGTCGGCTCACGGTGCGCCTCCGGCGGTGTGGCTCGTCCGAGGTCTTCCGCGTAACCGGGGCCAAGGCACCCAAACGCCGTGCCGGTCACCCGGACGCCGGTCCGAGCACTCCGGACGCCGCCGCGCAGCGCCACGCACCGCCGCTCACCGGCGTTTCGCCGACCCGCCCCCCGGTTACCCGGTCCGAGTCCGGATCACCCCACCAGCAGCGCCCGCGCGGAGGTTCCCCCATGCCCGAGTACGGCTATTTCCTGGCGAGCGAGGAACACGACCCCGCAGCCCTCGTCGAACAGGCCCGGATGGCCGAGCAGGCCGGTTTCCAGGCGCTGTGGATCTCCGACCACTACCACCCGTGGAACGACGCGCAGGGACAGAGCCCGTTCGTGTGGTCGGTGATCGGAGCGCTGTCGGAGGCGGTGTCGCTGCCCATCGAGACCGCGGTGACCTGCCCGACCGTGCGGATGCATCCGGCGGTGGTGGCGCAGGCCGCGGCGACCAGCGCCGTGATGACGCAGGGCCGCTTCCGGCTCGGCCTCGGCACCGGCGAGGCGCTGAACGAGCACATCCTCGGCGACCCGTGGCCGCCGCTGCACGTGCGCCTGGAGATGCTGGAGGAGGCGATCCAGGTGATGCGCCGGCTGTTCACCGGCGAGGAGGTCAACCACCACGGGACGCACTACACCGTGGAGAACGCCCGTCTCTACACCGTCCCCGAGGAGCCCGTCCCGATCGACATCTCCGGCTTCGGGCCGAAGGCGACCTCGCTGGCCGCCCGCGTGGGCGACGGCTACATCACGATGATGCCGGAGGAGGAGATGGTCACCCAGTTCCGCAAGGGCGGCGGCGGGGCCAAGCTGGTCAGCGGCGGCACGAAGGTCTGCTACGGCGCCGACCGCGACGAGTGCGTCCGTACGGTGCACCGGCTCTGGTACAACGAGCTGCTGCCCGGCGAGATGGGACAGGTGCTGCCCTCACCGCGGCACTTCGAGCAGCTGCACGAGCTGGTCACCGAGGACATGGTGCGGGAGAAGTCGGTGTGCGGCGACGACGTGGACGAGCACGTCTCGGCGCTGAAGGCGTTCGCCGACGCCGGGTTCGACCGGGTGTACGTGAACCAGATCGGGCCGGACCAGCGGGGGTTCTTCGACTTCTACCGCACGAAGGTGCTGCCGCAGCTCGGCTGATGCGGGGGCGTTGCCGGGGGGTGGGGCCGGCGGCCCCACCCCCTCGCCGTCAGGCCCCACCGCGGGGGGTGTCCGGCGGAGTCGGCGGCATCGGAGGGGTCCCCGGCACCGGCGGGTACGGCATGCCCAGGCCGCTCGGCGGGGAGGCCGGCGGGGTGCCGCCGGGCACGCGGTGCGGGGCGTGGGGCCCGTGCCCGGAGTGGGCGGCGCCGCGCAGGAGGTAGGCCACCGCGCCGAGGAGCGCGGCGGTGATCAGTGCCGCGGCCCAGCCGGGCAGGCCGGTCGCCAGGGCCAGGCCCACGGCGAGGGCCACCGCACCGCCCGCGTACAGGGCGGCGGCACCCGACGCGGCGTACAGCACGGCGGTGCGGCGCCGCTTGCGGGACTGCTCGCGCAGCTCCTCGCGTACCGTCTCGCGTGCCACCTGTGCCAGCTCTTCGACGAGATGCCTGTCCATACCCGGCGGGTACCCGCCGGGCACAGTGGGTAACGCCGGGGGCCTGCGCGTGCCCGGCGGCCCCAACTAGGCTCGGACGCATGGAGATTCTGGGCGCCTCGCTGCGCATCTGCGTCGACGACCTCGAAGCCGCGATCCCCTTCTACGAGAGCCTGTCGGGCGGCACGGCCCTGCGCTTCCAGCGCGGTGGCGTCCGGGTCGCCGCGGTCGGTTCCTTCCTGCTCATGAGCGGTCCCGAAGCGGAACTGGAGATCCTGCGCAAGGTGACGGCGACGATCGCGGTGAAGGACGTGGACGAGGCCCACCGGCTGCTGACCGGGCTGGGCGCCACGGTCGTCGCGGGGCCGGTGCCGACGCCGGCGGGCCGGAACCTGCTGGCGGTGCACCCGGACGGCTCCGTCTTCGAGTACGTGGACCAGCGGGGCTGAATACTCTCAGTCGCGCATCTCGGTGGTGAGCGCCCAGCGTTCGTGATCGCGCCAGGCCCCGTCGACGTAGATCATGTCGGGTGAGAAGCCCTCCAGGCGGAACCCGGCGCCCCGGGCGAGGGCGACGGACGCCGCGTTGCCCGGCTGGACGTTGATCTCCAGCCGGTGCAGGCCGAGCGGCCCGAACGCGTACCCGATCACCAGCTCCAGCCCTTCGCGCATCAGGCCCCGCCCGGCCGCGTGCGCGAAGGCGCCGTAGCCGAGGGCGCCGGACTGGAAGCCGCCGCGCACGATGTTGTTGACGTTGATGAAGCCGGCGATGGCACCGCTGTCCTTCTCGCACACCAGGAAGCCGGCCCGCGCCGGGTCCTCGATGAGCCGGCCGGCGTAGTCGGCGTACGCCTCGTCGGTGTCGGGCGGGAACAGCCAGGGCCGGTGCAGGTCCTTGCTCTCCCGGGCCCGTGCGGTGAACTCCGGGCCGTCGGCGAGGGTGAAGGGACGGATGGCGACGCGCGGGCCCTCGGCGAGGGCGCGGGACGGCGGGTACGGCATCCGTCCACCCTACGGCGTCCGCCCGGCCCCGACGCGCCCGGCCGGCCCCACGCCGGCGCGGGCCGGCCCGGCATCAGCCCGCCCGCCCCACTTCAGCGCAGCCCAGGCACGCCCAGCACCGGACGGCCCGCCCCGCGTCACCACAACGTTCCGCCCGGCCTCGCCTCAGCGCAGCGCCGGCTCGTCCAGTGTCAGCGTGCCCGTCTCCGCGTCCAGCGTGGCCGCGACCCCGAGCGGAATCGTCCATGCCCCTTCGCCGTGGCCGAATCCGACGTTCTCCGCGACCGGGACCCCGAGCCCGCCGAGCCGGTCGGCCAGCAGGGGCCGCAGCCGGGCGTAGTCCGCGCAGCCCTCCCAGGAACCGAGCAGCACCCCGCGCACCCCCTCCAGCCAGCCGGAACGCAGCAACTGGGTGAGGTAGCGGTCCAGCCGGTACGCCTCCTCGCCCACGTCCTCCAGGCAGAGCAGTCCGCCGCGCGCGGAGGGCCGCGCGTGCGGGGTGCCCAGTTCGGCGGCGAGCAGGGACAGGCAGCCGCCGAGGGTGACGCCCCGGGCCCGGCCGGGGACGAGGGCCGTACCGCCGGAGGCGATGGTGCGGACGGTCTCGGGGGCGAACAGCGTGGCCCGCAGGTGCTCCTGGGCCCGCGCGTTCTTGATGAAGTCGATGCCGGCCGCCACCGGCCCGTGCAGTGTGGCCAGGCCCAGGCGGGTCGCGAAGGCCTCGTGCAGGACGGTGATGTCGCTGAACCCGACGAAGACCTTGGGCCCGGCCGCCCGCAGCGCGTCCCAGTCGAGGAGGTCGACCATGCGCTGCGCGCCGTAGCCGCCGCGGGCGCACAGCACGGCGTCGACGGAAGGGTCGCACCAGGCGTTCTGGAGGTCGGCGGCGCGGTCGGCGTCCGTGCCGGCCAGGTAGCCGAACTCCGGGTGCCGGTCCAGGACGTGGGGTCCGACCACCGGTTCGAGGTCCCAGCCGCGCAGCACGTCGAGGCCCGCCTGGATCCGCTCCTCGGGCACCGGCCCGCTGGTGGCGACGACGGCGACCCGGGCGCCTGGCGCCAGCCGGCGTGGCCGCAGGAGTTCCTTCACTGGTTCAGTTCCACCTTCGGTACCGGCGGTGTCGGGTCCAGCCCGAACACCTGGGCGTACAAGGACAGTTCGGCCTCCAGGGCGCGGACCATGGTGTCGGCCCGGCGGAACCCGTGCCCCTCGCCCTCGAACGTGAGGTAGGCGTGCGGCACGCCCCGGCCGGCGATCCGGGCGAGGAGGCGTTCGCACTGGGCGGGCGGGCAGATGACGTCGTCCAGGCCCTGGAGCAGCAGGAACGGCGCGGTGATCCGGTCGGCCTGCGCGGTCGGGGAGCGCTCGGCGTACCGGGCGGGCACCTCGTCGCGCGGGCCGATCAGCGACTCCAGGTAGCGGGACTCGAAGTCGTGGGTCTCGCCGGGGCCCCAGGTGGCGAGGTCGAGCACCGGGTAGATGACGGTGCCGCAGGCGTAGACGTCGGTCGTGGCCAGGGAGGCGGCGGTGGTCCAGCCGCCCGCGCTGCCGCCCCGGATCGCCAGCCGGGCGGGGTCGGCGGTGCCCTCGTCGGCGAGGGCGCGGGCGACGGCCGCGCAGTCCTCGACGTCGACCACGCCCCACTGCTCGCGCAGCCGCTCCCGGTAGGCCCGGCCGTACCCGGTGGAGCCGCCGTAGTTCACCTCGGCGACCCCGATGCCCCGCGAGGTGAAGTAGGCGATCTCCAGGTCCAGTACGAGCGGCACCCGGCTGGTGGGGCCGCCGTGCGCCCAGATGACGTACGGCGGCAGCTCGCCGTCGGGCCCGGTGCGGGCGGGGTGGCGCGGCGGGTAGAGGTGGGCGTGCACCTCGCGGCCGCCGGGGCCGGTGAAGGCACGGGTCCGCGGCTCGGGGTAGTAGGCGGGGTCGACGGGGTCCCGGTGCGGGGAGCCGATCACCCGGGCGCGGCCGGTGGCGGTGTCCAGTTCGACCACTTCGTAGGAGGTGCGGGGTCCGGCGGCGACGGCGACGACGCGGGGACCGTGGGTGGCGAGGCCGGCGGCGCACTCCGTCCACGGTCCGACGGCGTCCACGATCTCGCCGGACTCCGGGTCGAGTATCCCGAGCGCGGCCGGCCCCCGGCCGTGGACGACCGCCAGCAGACCGCTGTCCAGCGGCGCGAACCAGCGCAGTCCGAGCTGCCACAGCGGCCCGCCGAACTCCTCCTCGCGCGGGCACAGGGGGGTGCCGTCGCGGTAGAGGTTCCACCAGCCGCTGCGGTCGCTCGCGTAGAGCAGGCGGCCGTCCGCCGACCACTCGACCTGGGCGACGGCCTCGTCCGGGCCGCCGGCGACGGTCCGCGCGTGCGTCAGCCGGCCGTCCTCCCCGACGTCGGCGACCAGCAGCTCCGTTCCGTCCCACGGCATCCGCGGGTGGTCCCAGGCCAGCCAGGCGGCCCGCCGGCCGTCCGGGGAGAGCCGGGCGCCGGTGACGAACCGGTGCCGGGGGTCGGCCAGCTCGCGGACGGCGGCGCGGTCACCGGCGGCCGAACCGTCCAGCGGTACGGCGGCCTGCACCCGCCGTATGTCGTCGGGGCCGTCCCCGGTGGACTCCTCCAGCACGCACCACACCTCGCCGCGGGCGAGGTCGATCCGGGGCTCGGCCCAGCGCAGGCCGCCGCCGACCGGGGAGAGCGGGGTGAGCGGGGCGGGCTCGCCGCCGGGCTCGTACCGGTACAGCCGCTGGTCGGCGAAGTGCACGAAGACGATCAGCGGCCGGCCGTCGTGCACCACCCCGGTCCAGGGCCGGCCGCCGTACTCGACGACCCGGCTGCGCACGTTCCACGGCGCGGGCAGCGCCGTCTCCTCGCCCCCCTCGGCCCGCCGCCGCACCAGGGTCCGCCGGCCGCCCTCGGCGGGCCGGGGCTCGGTCCACCAGACCTCGTCCCCGACGAACCCCACCCAGTCCGGCCGCCCGTCGTGCGCGGCGGCGAGGTCCGCGCCGATCGGCGAGGGCCACGATCCGTACGGCGCGCTCCGCATCCGCTCCCCCATCGTCTAGGCCGTCCGCAGGAACCGGTCGAGGACACGGACCCCGAAGTGCAGCGCCTCCACGGGCACCCGCTCGTCCACACCGTGGAACAGCGCCTGGTAGTCGAGGCCCGCCGGCAGCTTCAGCGGGGCGAAGCCGTACCCGGTGATGCCGAGCCGGGAGAACTGCTTGGCGTCCGTGCCGCCCGACATGCAGTACGGCACCACGTGCGCGCCCGGCGCGAACTCCCGCACCGCGGCCCGCATCCTCGCGAACACCGGCGCGTCCACCGGTGCCTGGAGGGCCACCTCGCGGTGCGCGAACTCCCAGTCGACGTCCGGTCCCGTCAGCTCGTCCAGCGTGGCGGTGAACTCCTGCTCGCCGCCCGCGAGATAGCGCCCGTCCACGTGGGCGACCGCCTCGCCCGGGATGACGTTGAGCTTGTAACCGGCGTCCAGCATGGTCGGGTTGGCGCTGTTGCGGACGGTCGACTCGACCAGCTTGGCGGCCGGCCCCAGCTTCTCCAGCAGCCGGTCCACGTCGGTGAAGTCGGGATCGATGCCGTACAGCGCGGCGAGTTCGGTGAGGGCGGCCCGCACGGTGGGCGTCAGCCGCAGCGGCCACTCGTGCTCGCCGATGCGGGTGACGGCGGCGGCGAGCCGGGTCACCGCGTTCTCCCGGTTCACCTTGGAGCCGTGCCCGGCCCGGCCCCGCGCGGTGAGCTTCAGCCAGGCGGTGCCCCGCTCCCCCGCGGCGACCGGATAGATCTCCCGCCCGGTCCCGTCGTGGAAGGTGAAGGCGCCCGACTCGCTGACGCCCTCCGTACAGCCCTCGAAGAGTTCGGGGTGCCGGTCGGCGAGGAACCCGGAGCCGTCCTCGGCGCTGGCCTCCTCGTCGGCGGTGAACGCGAGGACGATGTCGCGGCGGGGCCGTACGCCCTGCCGGGCCCAGCAGCGGACCACGGCGAGGATCATCGCGTCCATGTTCTTCATGTCGACGGCGCCCCGCCCCCACACCACGCCGTCGCGGACCTCGCCGGAGAACGGGTGCACGGTCCAGTCGGCGGCCTCGGCCGGCACCACGTCGAGGTGCCCGTGCACCAGCAGCGCGTCGGCGGACGGGTCGGTGCCCTCGATCCGGGCCACCACGTTGGTGCGGCCCGGGGTGCGCTCCAGCAGCAAAGGGTCCAGGCCCGCGCCGGCCAGCCGCTCGGCCGCGTACTCGGCGGCGGGCCGCTCCCGGCAGTCCCCGCCGCCCCGGTTGGCGGTGTCGATCCGGATCAGTCCGGAGGTGAACTCCACGACCTCGGCCAGGGCCAGTTCGTCGGCCTGCTGGTCAGCCATACTGCTCCTCCACGGCGGCAGAGACGATCGTGGTGACCGCCTTGAACGTCCTGATCCCCTCGTACATCGTGGCGCTGGTGTACGCCACCTTCCGCTCCCCGGTCCGCGCCACGCCGGGCACGACGGTCGCGGCCATCGCCAGATGCTCGGCGTCGAACTCGACGGCGACCGTGAACGGGCCGGCCTCGGCCGGTTCGTGACGGACCGCCAGGTGCGCGGCTTCCTTGGCCGCCGCGCGGATGTCGGCCGCGGTCCGGGCCGGGGTCCGGCACACGGCCGCGTACCGCGACACATGGTCCTTGACGGCGACCTTCAGCGCCTCGGGCGCGTAGCCGAGGGCGTCCTCGCAGGCCACGTCGTCGCCGGTGACGAGGACGACGGGGACGCCGTACTCGGCGACGACGCACGCGTTGAGCAGACCCTCGCTGGCGCGGACGTCGTTCAGCCACACCCCGGTGATCTGGTTGGCCAGGTAGGTGTGGGCGAGGACGCCCTCCATGCCGGCGCCCGCGTGGTAGCCGACGAACGCGACGCCGTCGACGTCACCGTGCTGGACGCCCTCCACCATGGACAGCGCCTTGTGCCGGCCGGTGAGCATCTCGACGCGTTCGTCGAGATGCTCCAGGAGGAGGTTGCGCATGGTCCAGTGGGCCTCGTTGACGAGCACCTGGTCGGCGCCGCCGTCGAAGAAGCCCTCCGCGGCGGCGTTCACGTCCGAGGTGAACATCGACCGGCACCGCTCCCACTGCGGCGTCCCCGGCAGCACGTCGGCGGGCCAGGTGACGCCCGTGGCACCCTCCATGTCGGCACTGATGAGGATCTTCATGGACCGTCACGTTACGCGTCGGGCGGCGCACAGGCTACGACCTCGCCCGAGGACGCGGTCCCGGGTCCGGTCAGGCCCTGGCGAGGACGAACCAGCGGGCCGGCAGGTCGATGCGGGTGCCGTCCCGGAGGTGCTCGGTCTGGGGCAGCGTCGTCTCGCCGTCGTCCAGGACGGCGAGACCGGCCTTGGCGAGCAGCTGCGGGATCTCCTCGTCGGAGGCGTCGGCGGGCTTGAGGCCGTGGTGGAAGACGCGCTGGAGCTTGGGTCCCGGGCCGCCCGGCTCGGACGCCGCCCGCCGCAGCACCTCGCGGGAGCCGGAGGTCAGCTCGACCACGAAGGCGCGGCCCTCGGTGCCGATGAGCTCGGCGACGGCGGCGGCCACCGCGGGGCGCGCGGCCGGTTCGCTCTGGTGGATGACGGCCCGCATGTAGACGTGGCTGTCGCCGAGCCGCTGGTGCAGGGCGCGGACGGCGTCGGTGTCGGTGAGGTCGAGCTGCTGGAACTCGACGGGGTCGCGGTCCGCGGCGCGCCGGGCGTGCTCGACGGCGGCGTGCGAGAGGTCGACGCCGACGGCGCGGGCGAAGCGGGTGGCCAGGTAGCGGGTCTGGGTGCCGTTGCCGCAGCCGAGGTCGACGATCGTCCGGCCGGTGTCGGCGTGGGGCAGGAGCAGTTCCGTGTGCGGTGCGGCGGTCAGGGAGGGGTCGGCGTCCCATATCGCCTCGCCCCGGCCGTCGGCTGTCTGGCTCCAGTAACTTTCCCACGCGTTGCGGTAGTTCTCCGAGACGTTCATGCGATCTCCCCACGGGTCGGTTCCGTGATCGGGATATCGCGGGGACGGCGAGCGGGGCAAGGGTCTGGTGGTCACCTTCACGAGATGTACGGCGCCTGGTCGCCCCGGGCGGCGCGCGGTGCCGCGCGCCTGCCGTCAGTGGCCGGTGGTGACGGTCTGCTCGAACCAGACGGTCTTGCGGTGTCCGCTGGCGCTGGCGCCCCACTCCCGGGCCAGCCGGCTGACCACGCGCAGGCCCCGGCCCGACTCGTCGTGGGGCCCGGCGCTCAGCATGGCGGGCAGGGCGGGTTCGTCGTCGGTGACCTCGAACAGCAGCGCGTCCGTGCGGACCACCCGCAGCCCGATCCCGTCGCTCTCCGCGTGCCGGACGGCATTGGTGACGACCTCGCTGACCAGCAGCTCGGCCGTCTCCACGGCCTGCGGCAGGCCCCACTGGAGGAGTCGTTCACGGACCAGGCGGCGGGCCCGGGCCACCTCGCGCGGGTCGGCGTCGAGCCGCCACTCGGCGACGTGCTCGTCGGGGATGCCGTTGAGGCGGGCCATGAGCAGGGCGACGTCGTCCTTGCGTCCGCCGCGGGTGTTCAGGGCGCGGATGATGGTGTCGCAGGCGTCGTCCATGGAGGCCGCGGGGTGGGCGGCGGACTCGCAGAGCGCGGCGAGGCCCTCGCCGATGTCGGAGCCGCGCACCTCGACCAGGCCGTCGGTGCACAGCACCAGCCGGTCGCCGGGCGCGACCGTGACCCGCCTGACCTCGAAGGGGACGCCGCCGACGCCGATCGGGGCCCCGGTGGGCAGTTCGAGGAGTTCGCTGCTGCCGTCCTCGGCGCGGACCAGCACGGGCGGGATGTGGCCGGCGTTGGCGAGGGTCAGCTCGCCCCGGATCGGGTCGTACACGGCGTACAGGCAGGTCGCGAGGTAGGTGTCGCCGAGCCTGCGGGCCAGGTCGTCCAGGTTGCGCAGCAGCTGCGCGGGCGGAGTCTCCATCGCGGCCATGGTCTGCACGGCGGTGCGCAACTGGCCCATCATCGCCGCGGAGTTGAGGCCGTGGCCCATGACGTCGCCGACCACGAGGGCGGTGCGGGAGCCGGGCAGTTTGATGGTGTCGAACCAGTCGCCGCCGATCCGGCCGAGCCGGGTGCCGGGCAGGTAGCGGGTGGCGATGTCGCAGCCGGGCATCCGCGGGGTGACCTGCGGCAGCATGCTGTCCTGGAGGGTGTCGGCGACGTTCTCCTGGTAGGTGTACATGCGGGCGTTGTCGAGCACCAGGCCCGCGCGGGCGGCGAGTTCGGCGCCGGTGGTGCGGTCCATGTCGTCGAACTGCGGCCGGTCGGGGCGGCGCATCAGCACCATGAAGCCGAGGACGACGTTGCGCGCCTTGAGCGGGACGATGAGCAGCGACCGGCCGCCGATGAGGGGCCGCAGGTCGCGCTTCTCGAACTCGCCGGAGATGCGCTCGGACAGTTCCTCGGAGACCCTCGGGACGAGCACCGGCTCGCCGGTGACCATGCACTTGTAGAAGGGCGTGTGCTCGGGGAAGGCGAAGGCCTCGCCAACGGGCACGGTGTCGTCCCAGCGGCCCGGTTCGTCGTTGTGCTCCACCCAGACGCGGAACATCACGGTGCTGGCGTCCGGCGGGCCGTCCGGGAAGCCTTCGCCGGCCAGTACCGCGGCGCGCAGGTGGGTGCCGGCGAAGTCCGCGAACCGGGGCACGGCGGCGCTGGTGACCTCGCGGATGGTCTCACCGAGGTCGAGGGAGGAGCCGATGCCGGAGCTGACCTCGTTGAGGAACTCCAGCCGCTCGCGGACGGCGGCGTACTCCAGGTCCTGTTCGGCGCCGGCCGGGACCACGGCCACGGCCCGCTGCCGCGGTACGGCGGTCTCCTCGGCGCGGGTGCGGCCGGGGCGGCGGGGCACGCCCCAGTACGGGGTCACGGGCACCCGGTCGTACTGGCTGAACTCCAGGACCGGGTAGCCGAGTTCGAGGACCTGCGCGACGATGCGGGCGCTGAGTCCCGGACCCATGTTGGGCAGGATCTCGGGCAGCCGCCGTTCGAGTTCGTCGGGGGCGGGCAGTTCGGTGTGGCGGGCCAGGCCGGGCGAGATGCGTTCGGCGGTCTCGTCGTCGTAGCCGCGTTCTTCGCGCAGCCGGGTGGCGTCGGCGGCGAGCACGAGCAGCCGGGCGGGTCCCGGGCCGACCAGCGGGTAGGCCCACCACAGCACGTCCAGCCGCTCGCCGCCGGGCGTGTGCGGGGGTGGACGCAGGCGGGCGCGGCCGGTCGTGGCGTAGCCGGTGTGTCCGCCGAGTGACGTCTCCAGGTCGCGGCCGGGTCCCGCGTCCCACGCGTCGTACGCCTCCGGCGCCGGACCGTCCTGGAGGTCCTCCGGCAGGGTGCCGGAGACGGGCAGCAGGTCGGCCGCGGGCTGGCCGACGGCGTCCTCGCGGCTCACGCCGAACAGGCGCCGCGCGCCGGTGCTCCAGTGGGACACCAGTCCGGAGCGGTCGACGACGACCACGGCCAGCGGAATCCGGCCCGCGGCGGTGTCGCCGATGCCGCGCCCGGGAGCTGTGTCCCGCTCGCTGCCACGGTCCATGGCCCAGGCCCTCTCTCCCCACGGCTGTCCGCAAACGATCTGTGCCGCCCGCCACTACGGTAAGACGACCGCCGGTCGCGATGTGTGCCAATCCTGGAATTGGCTCCGGCGGATCGCTCCGGCGCGGCGGGCGGGCGCCCCGCTCAGTCCTCGTGGCCCAGTTGGAGGTCCCGTTCGGTCCGGCCACCCCCCGCGACCTGCAACACCGTGGCGACCGGCGGGTAACCCGCGGCGATGACGGTGTACTCGCCGGAGGAGAGATCGACGAACCGGAACGTTCCGTCGGCTCCGGTGGTGAGGGTGTCGACGACGTTGCCGGCGGCGTCGAGCAGGGTCACGCGCGCGTCCTCCACGGGGCGTCCGCCGCTCGCCCGGACGGTGCCCCTCAGTACGGCGCCGCCCGCGAGCTCGACGTCCTGCCGGGTCTCCCGGGATGCCTGCACGGTGACCGGGAGCGCGGCGGGCCGGAAGGCGGGGGCGCTGGCGGCGAGGGTGTACTCGCCCGCGACCAGTTCCGTGATGACGTAGCCGCCCTCGCGCCCGCTGCGGGTGCTCGCGACGACCTCGCCGTGCACGTTGGTGAGGGTGACGGCGGCATCGCGCACGGGGCTGCCGTCGGCGGTGAGCACGCTGCCGGCGAGGCGGCCGGCGCCGCCGAGCACGACGTCGAGTTCGACGGGGCGTTCGCCGACGGTGACGGAGACGGCCTGCGGCTGGTGCCCGCCGGCCGCGGCGATCAGCACGTACGACCCGGAGCCGGGCGTGCTGAGCGCGTACCGCCCGTCGTCGCCGCTGGCGCCCCGCCCGATCTGCTGTCCGGCGACGTCGATGAGGGTGAGGGCCGCGCGGGGCACCACGGTGCCGTCGGGGTGCTGCACGGTGCCGCAGACGGGGACCCCGGCGGCGTACGGCGCCCGGGCGCCGGGGATCGAGGCGGTCACGGTCTGCGGCTCCGTTTCGGCGGTGTTGTGGGACACCAGTGGTTTCTCCTTGAGGAAGAAGGCGATGAGCAGGCCGAGGGCGAGCACCGGGACCAGGTAGAGGAAGATCCGGGGCATCGCGTCGGCGTACGCGCGGATGTAGGCGTCGCGCAGGGCCGGGGGCAGCGCGTGGACGAGCTGCGGGGTGATCGAGTCGGCGGCGGGCAGTCCGCCGCCCGCGCGCGGGGGCAGTTCCTCGCGCAGCGATGAGGTGAGCCGGTCGGCGAAGAGGGTGCCGAAGACGGCGGCGCCGACGCTGCCGCCGATCTGCCGGAAGTAGTTGTTGGCGCTGGTGGCGGTGCCGAGGTCGGCGGGGCGGACGGAGTTCTGCACGGCGAGCACCAGGACGGGCATGACCAGGCCGATCCCGGCGCCGAGGACGGCCATCCAGACGCTGTAGTGCAGCCGGGGCGTGCCGGTCTCCAGCCGGGACAGCAGCCACATGCCGACGGTGGCGACGGCGCAGCCGAGCACGGGGTAGATCTTGTAGCGGCCGGTGCGGCTGATGAGCTGTCCGCCGATGACGGAGGCGCCGACGATCCCGGCCATCATCGGCAGCATCAGCAGCCCGGACCCGGTGGCGCTGGCGCCGTCGACCATCTGCAGGAAGGTCGGCAGATAGCTGGCGGCGCCGAACAGGGCGACGCCGATCACCAGGCCGACCAGACTGCTGAGGGTGAACACGGGATCGCGGTAGAGCCTGAGCGGGATGAGGGGTTCGGCGGCGAAGCGCTCGGCGACCAGGAAGAGGACGGTGGCGAGGAGGGCGCCGGCGCCGAGGCCGAGGATCTGCCGGGAGCCCCAGGCGTACTCGGTGCCGCCCCAGCTGGTGAGCAGCACCAGGCAGGTCGAGGCGGCGGCGAGCAGCAGGGTGCCGAGGACGTCGAGCCGGGCGCGCGTGCGCGGCTTCGGGAGTCTGAGGACGACGGCGATGACGCCCAGGGTGACCAGGCCGAAGGGGACGTTGACGTAGAAGCACCAGCGCCAGGACAGGTGGTCGGTGAAGTAGCCGCCGAGCAGTGGTCCGGCGACGGAGGCGAGACCGAAGACGGCGCCGATCAGGCCCATGTACCGGCCGCGTTCCCGGGGCGGCACGATGTCGGCGATGATCGCCTGGACACCGATCATGAGGCCGCCGGCGCCGACGCCCTGAACGGCGCGGAAGGCGATCAGCTGGTCCATGGTGCCGGCCCGGCCGGCGAGGGCGGAGCCGAGCACGAAGACGGCGATGGCGAACTGGAAGACGCCCTTGCGGCCGACCAGGTCGCCGAGTTTGCCGTAGACCGGCAGGCCGATGGTGGAGGTGAGCAGGTAGGAGGTGATCGCCCAGGACATCCTGTCCAGGCCGTGGAGCTCGCCGACGATCTTCGGCAGGGCGGTGGCGACGATCATCTGGTCGAGGGCGGCCAGCAGCAGGGCCAGCATCAGCCCGAGGAACACCAGCCGCACCCGGCGGGGCCCGATGCCCGCGGGCGGTGCGGGAGGCGGCGGTGCGGCCGCGGTCTCCTCGCCGGCGGCCGGTGCCGCGACCGGCTCAGGCTTCACCAGTGTCGTCCCGCCCACGTACCGCTCCCCTCGTCACACTCGTTCACATTTCCCGCGTAAGGCGTCAACTGCGAACAAGTGCGGCGAGTTACGGCACGATCCGGTATGGGCCGGAGATGCACTCGAACCGGTGAAGGGGCCGACCGGCGGTCAACCCCCGTTCACCGGTGGGTGCTTGGGCTACTTCTCGACCTCGGCGGCGAGCCTGGCGAGCAGGGCGTCGTAGATCCGGCCGAGGCCCTTGGGCGCGAACGTCTTCTCGAAGAAGCCGCCGATGCCGCCGGCGCCCTGCCAGGTGGTGGTGACGACCACGCGCGAGGAGCCCTCGCCGGCGGGGGTGACGCGCCAGGTGGTGACCATGGAGGAGTTGCGGTCCTTCTCGACGAGCTCGCCGTCGGTGGGCTCGCTGACCTCCAGCAGGCAGTCGCGCACCCGCTTGCTGGTGGCCTGGAGCTTCCAGTGGACGAGGGTGCCCTCGCCGTCGCCGCCCTCGCGCACCTCGTACTCGCTGAACTGCTCGGGCAGCAGCCTCTGCCGCGTGCCGCGGTAGTCGGCGAGGGCGTCGAACACCTTCTCCGCGTCCGCCGCGACGACCCGCTCCGTAGTGGCCTCGACCTGCGCCATTGCGTTCCTCCACGACCTGGTTCCTCGGGGTTGGGGCAAGCCAACCACCCCGGCGCCCGGCCGCCCAAATCGGGGTCCGCACGATCATGGGAACGTTTGTTCTATTGTGTGGGCAGTGCGAGCGAGGAGGCGTCATGCGCTGGGAGAACCTCACAGACGAGAACGAACACGGGCGGGCCGCCGACACGGCGCTGTTCGGCGCGGACGCCGTCACCACCCGGACGTTCGACACGCCCGAGTTCCAGGGCATCACCTTCCACGAGGTCCGGGCGCGCTCGGTGCTGAACCGGGTGCCGGGCGCCTCCCGCATGCCGTTCGAGTGGACGGTCAACCCCTACCGGGGCTGCACGCACGCGTGCGTCTACTGTTTCGCCCGCAAGACGCACAGCTACCTGGACCTGGACACGGGCCTCGGCTTCGACTCCCAGATCGTGGTCAAGATCAACGCGCCCGAGGTGCTGCGCCGCCAGCTCGGCTCCCGCCGCTGGCAGGGCGACCACGTGGCGATGGGCACCAACGTCGACTGCTACCAGCGCGCCGAGGGCCGCTACCGGCTGATGCCCGGCATCATCTCCGCGCTCACCGACCACGCGAACCCGTTCTCGATCCTCACCAAGGGCACCCTGATCCTGCGCGACCTGGACCTGCTGGTCCGGGCGGCGCAGGTGACGGACGTGGGCGTCTCGGTCTCCGTGGGCTTCCTGGACGCCGGGCTGTGGCGCACGGTGGAGCCGGGCACGCCCGCGCCCGAACGCCGGCTGGACGTCGTGCGCGCCTTCGGGGAGCACGGGATCGGCTGCGGGGTGCTGATGGCGCCGGTGATCCCGTTCCTGAGCGACCACCCGGCCCAGCTGCGGGCCACGGTGCGGGCCATCGCGGCGGCCGGGGCCACCTCGGTCACACCGCTGGTGCTGCACCTGCGCCCCGGCGCCCGCGAGTGGTTCATGCACTGGCTCGGGCAGCACCATCCGCATCTGGTGCGGCGGTACGAACGGCTGTACGCGGAGGGCGCCTACGCGCCCAAGTGGTACCAGCGCCGGATCACGCGCCAGGTGCACGAGCTGGCGCAGGAGTACGGCATCGGGCCCGCGCGCGCGGGACTGGCCCGCCGGATCCGCCCGGCCGAACCGGCGCCGGCCCCCACCGGGGAGGAGCCGGTCCAGCTCAGCCTCATGTGAGGACGCCCGGGCGCGTCGTCCGTCCGAAGTCCCCCGACCCGGCACCGCCGCAGGGCACGGCGGCGTCGCCGGCCTCCCGCGGCTCGACCCCGCACGGACTGCCGGGCTTGTGCGGGTAGCCGGCGCGTCCGGCGCCGGACACCTCGAACGACCCGTCGAAGCCTGTGCCTTCGCCCGTGGACGACGGTCGGGCCCCTGGCGCCTCACCCGACCTCGCCGGGCGACGTGCCCCCTCCGCCCGGGGCGTTGTCAGTGGGGTGGGTCATCATGGGGCCATGAGCGAGACGACCCGGGACGGTCGTGGACCGGTCCGCATCCCCGCCCCGGCCGGGGTGTTCCCCGCCGCCCGGTGCACGCGCGCGGTGACGGCGGCCGGCCGCCTCGTCGCGGTGTCCGGCCGGCCCGCCCTCGACGCGGTGGTGGCCGGGTGAGCGCCCTGACGGTCCGGGAGATGACCCTCGCCGACTGCGACCGCGTCTCGGAGATACGGGTCCGCGGCTGGCGGCACGCCTACCGGGGGCTCATGCCGCAGCCGTACCTGGACCGGCTCAGTGTCACGGCGGACGCCGAGCGGCGCCGGGCCCGGTTCGCCGAGGGGAACGGCTCCGTGGTGAACCTGGTCGCCGAGCGGGACGGCGCGGTGGTCGGGTGGGCGGCGCACGGGCCGTACCGGGACGGCGGGACCCACACCGGCGACGCCGAGCTGTACGCGCTCTACGTGGACCCGGCCCGGCTCGGCGGCGGGATCGGGCGGGCCCTGCTGGCCGAGTCGGCCGAGCGGTGCCGGGCGCATCCCCGCATGCTCCTGTGGGTCCTCAAGGACAACGCCCCCGCCCGCCGCTTCTACGAGCGCGCGGGGTTCCGGCCCGACGGGGCCGAGGAGCCCTTCGAGGTGGACGGCGTACCGGTGCCCGAGGTGCGGTACGTGCGGACGCCGGGCGGCTGACCGGATCAGCTCGGCTGCTGCTCCGGTATCCGCGCCAGCGCGCGCACCGCGGCCTCGGCGAGCGCGGGGTGCGCGAGGGCCTCGGTGAGGACCCGCCGGGCGCGGGCGTCACCGAGCGTGCCCAGACCCTCCACGCAGGCGAGGGCCACCCGGCGGTAGGGGTCGTGCGGGCGCAGCCGCCGCTCCAGCGTGGTGATCAGAGCGGGCACGGACTCCGGGGCGCGCAGGGCGACCAGGAGCCGTACCGGGTGCAGGGCGTAGGCGACGCGGAGCTCGTTGGTGGCGAGGGCCGCGGCGGCCCGGGCCGTGCGGGGGTCGCCCAGCCGGGCGAGGGCGTGCGCGGCGGAGGCGCAGCGCGGCGGGTCGCGGTGATTGAGCAGCAGCACCAGGGACTCGAAGGCGCGCCGGTCGCCGGCCCGGCCGAGGCGGAACGCGGCCAGCTCCCTGGCCCACAGGGGCTGTCCGGGCGCGGTGAGCACCTCCGCCAGTTCGCCGTGGTCCCCGGTGGCCAGCAGGTGCTCGAACGCGGCCGAGCCGCCCGACTCCTGCCGTAAGCGCTCCGTGAGCGCTCGCAACTCTTCGTCCACGAGGTCCAGCGTAGGGGGGTGGCGGCGCAGGGGGGAGCTACCTCACAAAGTCGTTTCCGGCCCGGGGACTAGCGCGCTCGTTACCCGCCGGTTAAGCTCATACGAGCGAGTAACCCTCTCGCACTCCGCTGGCGACGGTCTGGTGACGCGGCCGTCGCGAGCGAGCAGGTCGGTTCGGTACGCCGTGTGTACCGCAGTACGACCCGGCTTCGGGACAGAGCCGGTCGGAAGTTCTGCCGCTCCCGGGCGTGTGCGCGCCCGTGGCACCGGCGCCCCGGGCGTGTGCGCTCGCAGCCCGGCAACACCCGCACCCTCCCGCTCCGTGGTGGGCCCCCGGCGCACCCGGCGCGCTCATCGTCGTCACCTCATTCCTGGAGTCCCGCGATGGCCACTCCCCTGTCCGACTCAGCTCTGTCCCCGCTCAAGACGATCGCCGTGGTCGGCCTCGGCACCATGGGCACCGGCATCACCGAGGTCCTCGCGAAGGCCGGCCGCGAGGTGATCGGCATCGACATCAGCGAGGCGCGGACCGCCCAGGCCCTCGCCGCGCTGGAGGCCGCCACCGCCCGCGCCGTGGCGCGCGGCCGGCTCACCGAGCAGGAGCGCGCCCGCGCGCTGGCCCGGGTCCGCACCGCGACCGACCTCACCGCGGCGGCCGACGCCGACCTCGTCATCGAGGTGGCCCCGGAGTCGTACGAGATCAAGCACCAGATCTTCCGCGAGCTGGACGGCATCGTCCGCCCGGAGACGATCCTGGCGACCGGCACCAACGCGCTGTCGGTGACCCGGCTGGCAGCCGACTCCGCCCGTCCCGAGCGCGTCCTCGGCCTGCACTTCTTCAACCCGGCACCCGCGATGCGGCTGGTGGAGGTCGTCTCCTCGGTGCTGACCGCGCCGCAGGCCGTGGCCGCCGTCACCGACCTCGCGATCGAGCTGGGCAAGGAGCCGGTCGCGGTCGGCGACCGCCCCGGCTTCGTCGCGGACGGGCTGCTCTTCGGCTACCTCAACCAGGCCGCCGCCATGTACGAGGCCCGGTACGCCTCCCGCGAGGACATCGACGCCGCCATGCGGCTCGGCTGCGGCCTGCCCATGGGCCCGCTCGCCCTGCTGGACCTGATCGGCGTCGACACCGCGCGGACGGTCCTGGAGGCCATGTACGCCGAGTCCCGGGACCGGCTGCACGCCCCCGCGCCCATCCTCAAGCAGCTCAGCGAGGCGGGCCTGACCGGCCGCAAGGCGGGGCGCGGTTTCTACACCTACGAGGCGCCGGGCAGCGGGACGGTGGTGCCGGACGCGCTGACCCCGGCGGCGGCCGCCTCCCCGGTCGCGGGCCGCGAGGTGCGCTCGGTGGGCGTCGCCGGCTCCGGCACCATGGCCTCCGGCATCGCCGAGGTGTTCGCCAAGGCCGGCTACGACGTCGTCCTGGCCGCCCGCGGCGAGGAGAAGGCGCAGGCCGCCAAGGCCCGCATCGGCACGTCGCTCTCCCGTTCCGTCGGCAAGGGCCGGCTGACCGCCGAGGCCGCCGCGCGGATCCTGGACCGGATCACGCCGGCGGGCTCCTACGACGCCTTCGCCGAGGTCGACCTGGCGGTCGAGGCGATCGCCGAGGACCTGGAGGTCAAGCGGCAGCTGTTCGCCACGCTGGACAAGGTGTGCAAGCCGGGCGCGGTCCTGGCCACCACCACCTCGTCGCTGCCCGTCGTCGCCTGCGCCCGCGCCACCTCGCGCCCGCAGGACGTGATCGGCATGCACTTCTTCAACCCGGCGCCGGCGATGAAGCTGGTCGAGGTCGTGCGGACGGTGCTGACGGCGGACGACGTCCACGCGACCGTGCGCGAGGTCTGCGCGAAGACCGGGAAGCACGCGGTGGACTGCGGCGACCGCGCCGGTTTCATCGTGAACGCGCTGCTGTTCCCGTACCTCAACAACGCGATCAAGATGGTGCAGGAGCACTACGCGTCCCTCGACGACATCGACGCGGCGATGAAGCTGGGCGGCGGTTACCCGATGGGCCCGTTCGAACTGCTGGACGTGGTCGGGCTGGACGTCTCGCTGGCCATCGAGAAGGTGCTGCACCGGGAGTTCCGCGACCCCGGTCTCGCCCCGGCGCCGCTGCTGGAGCACCTGGTGGCCGCGGGCTGCCTCGGCCGCAAGACCGGCCGCGGCTTCCGCGAGTATGCCCGCCGCTGACGGCGTCGGCGACCGGTCCCGGACGGAGCCGGAGTGGGGCGGGCTGCTCGACCCGGGCGGCCCTGCCCCGCCCGCCCGGCGCGGCGGCCCCGCGTCCCCCGGGGGCGGGGAGCACCCCGGACCTGCGCATCGGGCCACGCGCATGCAGTACGTTCGGGTCATGTCCCAGCCCGCCAAGTCCTCACGTACACCAGCTACGCCCGACGCGCCGGAGAGTGCCGCAGGCAGCCGCGCGGCCGCCCAGCGGCTCAAGATGCGCCGGGAACTGGCGGCAGCAGCCATGGAGCTGTTCGCGACCAAGGGGTACGAGGCCACCACCGTCGACGAGATCGCCGCCGCCGCCGGGGTCGCCCGGCGCACCTTCTTCCGCCACTTCCGCTCCAAGGAAGAGGCGATCTTCCCGGACCACGACGACACGCTGATCCGCGCGGAGGCGGTCCTCAACGCCGCGCCCGCGCACGAGCACCCGCTCGACACCGTGTGCCGGGGCATCAAGGAAGTCATGAAGATGTACGCGGCGCGGCCGGAGATTTCGGTCGCCCGCTACAAGCTCACGCGCGAGGTGCCCACCCTGCGCGAGGCCGAGATCGCCTCCGTGGCCCGCTACGAGCGCCTGTTCACGCGGTACCTGCTCGGCCACTTCGACGAGCACGCGCACGCCGACGACGCCAACGACGATCCGCTGCTGGCCGAGGTCGCCGCCTCCGCGGTCGTCACCGCGCACAACCACGTCCTCAGGCGCTGGCTGCGGGCGGGCGGGCAGGGGGACGTGGAGGCCCAGCTGGACCACGCCTTCGCCATCGTGCGCAAGACCTTCGGCACGGGGATCGGGGCCGGCCGCGGCACGGCCCCCCGGCCGGCCGTCCCCGCGCCCGCGACGGCCTCCGCCGAGGGCGAGGTGCTGGTGACCGTCGCCCGCACCGACGCGCCCCTGGACGAGGTCATGCGCACCATCGAACAGGCCCTCAAGGAACGCTGACCCGCCCTTCCCCGCTGTGACGACGGCCACCCCTCCGGGTGGCCGTTTTCACATGTCAGCGCCCTTTTTGACCCGCCCGGAAAGAGCCGTTCGATCGATCATCGCTCATCTGTCAGGTAAAGAATTCATCTGAGAGCAAGTTCTGGCACTCAGTGCCTTGCGAGGTGACACGCGGTGTCATACGTTGAAGGAGTCCGGGCTGTCCCCGCAGACCATCACCTGCGCGCCCGGACGCCTGCGTCACAGGCAACCTCCCGCGCCACAAAGCGCTGCCGAAGCACCACCGAGCCGAACCGACGGCACACCCTCACCACCCTCAGCAGCACTGACAGCACCGACGAATCCTTTAGGCGCCCCTCCCTCAGGGCGCTCACCCGCCGGAGGCAACACCGTGACCGTGAAGGACATCCTGGACGCGATCCAGTCGCAGGACGCCACGTCCGCCGACTACGCCGCCCTGCCGCTCCCCGACTCCTACCGGGCGATCACCGTCCACAAGGACGAGACGGAGATGTTCGCGGGCCTGGAGACCCGCGACAAGGACCCGCGCAAGTCGATCCACCTGGACGAGGTCCCCGTGCCCGAGCTGGGCCCGGGCGAGGCCCTGGTGGCCGTCATGGCCTCCTCGGTGAACTACAACTCGGTGTGGACCTCGATCTTCGAGCCGGTGTCGACGTTCGCCTTCCTGGAGCGCTACGGCAGGCTGTCGCCGCTGACCAAGCGGCACGACCTGCCGTACCACATCATCGGCTCCGACCTCGCGGGCGTCGTCCTGCGCACCGGCCCCGGCGTCAACGCCTGGCAGCCCGGTGACGAGGTCGTCGCGCACTGCCTGAGCGTCGAGCTGGAGTCGCCCGACGGCCACGACGACACCATGCTCGACCCCGAGCAGCGCATCTGGGGCTTCGAGACCAACTTCGGCGGCCTCGCGGAGATCGCGCTGGTCAAGACGAACCAGCTGATGCCGAAGCCGAAGCACCTCAGCTGGGAGGAGGCCGCGGCGCCGGGCCTGGTGAACTCCACCGCCTACCGCCAGCTGGTCTCCCGCAACGGCGCCGCCATGAAGCAGGGCGACAACGTCCTGATCTGGGGCGCGAGCGGCGGGCTCGGCTCGTACGCCACGCAGTTCGCGCTCGCCGGCGGCGCCAACCCGATCTGTGTCGTCTCCTCGCCCCAGAAGGCGGAGATCTGCCGCTCGATGGGCGCCGAGGCGATCATCGACCGCACCGCCGAGGGCTACAGGTTCTGGAAGGACGAGCACACCCAGGACCCCAAGGAGTGGAAGCGCTTCGGCAAGCGCATCCGCGAACTGACCGGCGGCGAGGACATCGACATCGTCTTCGAGCACCCCGGCCGCGAGACCTTCGGCGCCTCCGTCTACGTCACCCGCAAGGGCGGCACCATCACCACCTGCGCCTCGACCTCGGGCTACATGCACGAGTACGACAACCGCTACCTGTGGATGTCCCTGAAGCGCATCATCGGCTCGCACTTCGCCAACTACCGCGAGGCGTACGAGGCCAACCGCCTGATCGCCAAGGGCAGGATCCACCCGACGCTCTCCAAGGTCTACTCCCTGGAGGAGACCGGCCAGGCGGCCTACGACGTCCACCGCAACCTGCACCAGGGCAAGGTCGGCGTGCTGTGCCTCGCCCCCGAGGAGGGCCTGGGCGTGCGCGACGAGGAGATGCGCGCCCGGCACATCGACGCCATCAACCGCTTCCGGAACGTCTGAGAGCCGGGAGGTCACAGATGACAGAGCGCCAGAAGGACCGGCCGTGGCTGATGCGGACGTACGCCGGTCACTCCACGGCGGAGGCGTCCAACGAGCTGTACCGGCGCAACCTCGCCAAGGGCCAGACCGGCCTGTCGGTGGCGTTCGACCTGCCGACGCAGACCGGCTACGACCCCGACCACATCCTCGCGCGCGGCGAGGTCGGCCGGGTGGGCGTGCCCGTCGCGCACCTCGGTGACATGCGCCGGCTGTTCCAGGACATCCCCCTGGAGCAGATGAACACCTCGATGACCATCAACGCCACCGCCATGTGGCTGCTGGCGCTCTACCAGGTCGTCGCGGAGGAGCAGGGCGCGGACATCACCAAGCTCCAGGGCACGACCCAGAACGACATCGTCAAGGAGTACCTGTCCCGGGGCACCCATGTGTTCCCGCCGGAACCCTCGCTCCGCCTGACGACGGACATGATCGCGTACACGGTCTCCCACATCCCGAAGTGGAACCCGATCAACATCTGCAGCTACCACCTGCAGGAGGCCGGGGCCACGCCGGTGCAGGAGATCGCGTACGCGATGTCCACCGCCATCGCCGTCCTCGACGCCGTGCGCGACTCCGGTCAGGTGCCGCCGGAGCGCATGGGGGACGTCGTCGCCCGTATCTCCTTCTTCGTGAACGCGGGCGTCCGCTTTATCGAGGAGATGTGCAAGATGCGCGCCTTCGGCCGCATCTGGGACAAGGTCACCCATGAGCGGTACGGCATCGAGGACCCCAAGCAGCGCCGGTTCCGGTACGGCGTCCAGGTCAACTCGCTGGGCCTGACCGAGGCGCAGCCGGAGAACAACGTCCAGCGGATCGTCCTGGAGATGCTGGCGGTCACCCTCTCCAAGGACGCACGCGCGCGTGCCGTGCAGCTTCCCGCCTGGAACGAGGCGCTGGGCCTGCCCCGGCCCTGGGACCAGCAGTGGAGCCTGCGCATCCAGCAGGTCCTCGCCTACGAGAGCGACCTGCTGGAGTACGACGACATCTTCGAGGGGTCGAAGGTGATCGAGGCCAAGGTGGACCAGCTTGTCGAGGACACCCTGGCGGAGATCGGCCGCATCCAGGAGATGGGCGGCGCGCTGGCCGCCGTGGAGTCCGGTTACCTCAAGTCGCAGCTGGTCGCCTCGCACGCCGAGCGCCGGGCGCGGATCGAGTCCGGCGAGGAGAAGATCGTCGGCGTCAACGTCTTCGAGGGCACCGAGCCCAGCCCGCTCACCGCCGACCTGGACACCGCCATCATGACGGTCGACCCGGCGGTCGAGGCCCGCGTCATCGACTCCCTCCAGCGCTGGCGGGACACCCGCTACCAGCCGCCCTTCAACCACCCGCGTCCCTGCAAGGCGCTGGAGCGGCTGAAGGAGGCCGCCAAGGGCACCGACAACCTGATGGAGGCGACCCTGGAGTGCGCCCGCGCCGGGGTCACCACCGGCGAGTGGGCGGGCGCCCTGCGCGAGGTGTTCGGCGAGTACCGGGCGCCCACCGGGGTCTCCTCCGCGCCGGTGGCCGTCGCCGCCGAGGCCGGCTCGGCGCTCGCCGGGGTCCGCGCCAGGGTGGACGCCACCGCCCGTGAGCTGGGCGTCGGCAAACTGCGTTTCCTGGTCGGCAAGCCGGGTCTGGACGGGCACTCCAACGGCGCCGAGCAGATCGCCGTCCGCGCGCGGGACGCCGGCTTCGAGGTGGTGTACCAGGGCATCCGGCTGACCCCCGAGCAGATCGTGGACGCGGCCCTGGCCGAGGACGTGCACGCCGTGGGCCTGTCGATCCTGTCCGGCTCGCACGCCCGGCTGGTCCCCGATGTGCTCCAGCGGCTGCGTGTGGCCGGTGCCACAGATATACCGGTGATCGCCGGTGGCATCATCCCAGGCGGTGACGCCGAACAGCTGAGGGAAGCCGGCGTGGCCGCCGTCTTCACCCCGAAGGACTTCGACATCACCGGGATCATCGGCCGCATCGTCGACGAGATCCGCACAGCGAACAAGCTCGACCCCCTGGAGGTCCCCGCATGACCACCCCCGTCAACCGCCTTCGCCCGCGGCGTTCCTGCCTGGCCGTACCGGGCAGCAACCCGCGCTTCCTGGAGAAGGCGCAGGGCCTCCCCGCGGACCAGGTCTTCCTGGACCTGGAGGACGCGTGCGCGCCGCTCGCCAAGCCCGAGGCGCGGCACACCATCGTCAAGTTCCTCAACAAGGGCGACTGGACGGGCAAGACGCGGGTGGTCCGGGTCAACGACTGGACGACCGAATGGACGTACCGCGACGTCGTCACGGTGGTGGAGGGCGCGGGTCCGAACCTGGACTGCATCATGCTGCCGAAGGTGCAGAACGCCCAGCAGGTCGTCGCCCTGGACCTGCTGCTGACGCAGATCGAGAAGACGATGGGCTTCGAGGTCGGCCGGATCGGCATCGAGGCGCAGATCGAGAACGCGCAGGGCCTGAACAACGTCAACGAGATCGCGCAGGCCTCCCCGCGCGTCGAGACCATCATCTTCGGCCCGGCCGACTTCATGGCCTCCATCAACATGAAGTCCCTGGTCGTGGGCGAGCAGCCGCCCGGCTACCCGGCGGACGCCTACCACTACATCCTGATGAAGATCCTGATGGCCGCCCGCGCCAACGACCTCCAGGCGATCGACGGCCCCTACCTGCAGATCCGCAACGTCGACGGCTTCCGCGAGGTCGCCGGCCGCGCCGCCGCGCTGGGCTTCGACGGCAAGTGGGTGCTGCACCCCGGTCAGGTCGACGCCGCCAACGAGGTCTTCTCGCCGTCGCAGGAGGACTACGACCACGCCGAGCTGATCCTGGACGCGTACGACTACTACACGTCCGAGGCGGGCGGCAAGAAGGGCTCCGCGATGCTCGGCGACGAGATGATCGACGAGGCCAGCCGCAAGATGGCGCTGGTCATCGCCGGCAAGGGCCGCGCCGCCGGCATGCGGCGCACCAGCACGTTCGAGATCCCGGAGGCGTGACGGCGATGCAGTTCGGACGCACGTACGAGGAGTTCGAGGTCGGGGCGACGTACAAGCACTGGCCGGGCAAGACGGTCACGGAGTACGACGACCACCTGTTCTGTCTCCTCACCATGAACCACCACCCGCTCCACATGGACGCCAACTACGCCGAGAACACGACCGACTTCGGCAAGAACGTGGTGGTCGGGAACTACGTCTACTCCCTGCTGCTCGGCATGTCCGTCCCGGACGTCTCCGGCAAGGCGATCGCCAACCTGGAGATCGAGTCGCTCCGGCACGTGGCGCCGACCTTCCACGGCGACACCGTCTACGGCGAGACGACCGTGCTGGACAAGTGGCCGTCGAAGTCGAAGGACGACCGCGGGATCGTCTACGTCGAGACCAAGGGCTACAAGCAGGACGGCACCCTGGTGTGCGTCTTCCGCCGCAAGGTGATGGTGCCCACCGAGACGTACATCAAGGAGCGCGGCGGCGAGCAGCCGGGCCGCCCCGAGCTCAAGGAGCAGGAGAAGTAGCCATGGCCCGTCTCGCCCAGACCGCCGGTCTGACCGACGTCCAGCAGGAGATCCTCTCCACCGTCCGGGACTTTGTCGACAAAGAGATCATCCCGGTCGCGACCGAGCTGGAGCACCGCGACGAGTACCCGCAGCAGATCGTGGACGGCCTGAAGGAGCTCGGCCTCTTCGGCCTGATGATCCCCGAGGAGTACGGCGGCCTGGGCGAGTCGCTGCTCACCTACGCGCTGTGCGTGGAGGAGATCGCCCGCGGCTGGATGTCGGTGTCCGGCATCATCAACACGCACTTCATCGTCGCGTACATGCTCAAGCAGCACGGCACGCAGGAGCAGAAGGACCACTTCCTGCCCAGGATGGCGGCCGGCGACATCCGGGGCGCCTTCTCGATGTCGGAGCCCGGACTGGGCTCGGACGTGTCGGCGATCACGTCGAAGGCGGTCAGGGACGGCGAGGAGTACGTCCTGAACGGCCAGAAGATGTGGCTGACGAACGGCGGCACGTCCTCGCTCGTGGCCGTGCTGGTCCGCAGTGACGAAGGACACCCCGAGGGCACGGCGCCGCACAAGTCGATGACGACCTTCCTGATCGAGAAGGAGCCGGGCTTCGGCGAGGTCCGCCCGGGCCTCACCATCCCCGGCAAGATCGACAAGATGGGCTACAAGGGCGTCGACACGACCGAGCTGATCATGGACGGACTGCGCGTGCCGGCCGATCGGGTGCTCGGCGGGGTCACCGGCCGAGGTTTTTACCAAATGATGGACGGCGTCGAGGTGGGTCGCGTCAATGTGGCGGCGCGTGGCTGCGGCGTCGCCCAGCGTGCCTTCGAACTGGGCGTCCGGTACGCCCAGCAGCGGCACACGTTCGGCAAGCCGATCGCCCAGCACCAGGCCATCCAGTTCAAGCTGGCGGAGATGGCGACCAAGGTCGAGGCCGCGCATGCGATGATGGTCAACGCGGCACGCAAAAAGGATTCCGGGGAACGAAACGACCTCGAAGCGGGGATGGCGAAGTACCTCGCCTCCGAGTACTGCAAGGAGGTCGTGGAGGATGCCTTCCGGATCCACGGCGGCTACGGCTTCTCCAAGGAGTACGAGATCGAGCGCCTCTACCGCGAGGCCCCGATGCTGCTCATCGGTGAAGGTACCGCCGAGATCCAGAAAATGATCATCGGGCGCAGGCTGCTCGAAGAGTATCGGTTCCAGGGCTGATTGTCCGGGTACGGGGTGTTTTCTTCGAGAAGAAGATCACACCCCGTAGACACTCTTCAGCCGCCGACTCGGCTTCCTGGCTTGCCCAGTTGTGGCCCGCGCCCGGTACGATCCCGGGAAAGCCGCCGTCCCCCGTCAGAGCGCGGCATCATCCGCTACGAAGGTCATCCATGCCCCACAGCCAAACCTCTGCACCTCGCGACAGCCGAGCCGGCGTACGCCTCGCGCGCGGAGCATCGCCGTGGCTTCTCCCGACCGTCGCCACCGCAGCCCTCAGCCTGGCCCGCGCTCGCCGCTCGGGCGTCGCCAAGGCCGTCGCCGTGCCCGCCACCGCGCTCGCGGCGGGCATGCTGTGGTTCTTCCGCGACCCCGAGCGTGAGATCGCCCCGGGCCGGGTCATCTCGCCCGCCGACGGTGTGGTGCAGAGCATCATGCCGTGGAAGGACGGGCGTACCCGCGTCGCCATCTTCATGAGCCCGCTCAACGTCCACGTCAACCGCGCGCCCCTCGCGGGCACCGTGACGTCCGTCGAGCACGTCCCCGGCGGCTTCGTTCCCGCTTTCAACAAGGAGAGCGAGAACAACGAGCGCGTAGTCTGGCATTTCGACACCGAACTCGGCGACATCGAGATGATCCAGATCGCCGGCGCGGTGGCCCGCCGCATCGTGCCCTACATCCCGCGGGGCACGAAGGTCGAGCAGGGCGACCGCATCGGTCTGATCCGCTTCGGCTCGCGTGTCGACCTCTACCTGCCCGAGGGCGTGGAGGTCGCGGTCGAGGTCGGCCAGAAGACCGTGGCTGGGGTGACTCGCATTGACCGTGATTGATCCGGAGACCCAGGCGGGCTGGGTGCCCGAGGCGGACGAGGTGGACGACGAGGAGGAGATGCCTCTTTCTCTCCGCCTGTCGATAGCGGACACCCTGACGCTGGGCAACGCCACGTGCGGCTTCATGGCGGTGTACTTCACCACCACCGGCATCCTGATCCCGCACCTCACCGGCAGCCAGGAGTCCGGCATGGCCCGCCACAGCGCGGCCACGGCGGTCATCCTGATGCTCTGCGCGGCGGTCTTCGACCTGTTCGACGGGCTGGTGGCCCGCAAGCTGCGCTCGTCGCCGATGGGCGCGGAGCTGGACAACCTGTCCGACCTGATCAGCTTCGGGCTGGCCCCCGCGTACTTCGTCCTCGTCTACGGCATGGTCGCGGACGACGCGCACCAGCGGGTGGCGGCGGTGGGCGCGATCGTGGTGCTGCTCGCCGTGGTGCTGAGACTGGCCCGCTTCAGCTGCGTGACCATGAAGGACGGCGTGTTCCAGGGCATGCCCTCGCCGTTCGGCGCGCTGACGGTCGTCTCGATCGTGCTGCTGGAGCTGCCGTTCGTGGCGACGCTGCTGGCGATCCTCGGGACCGCGTGGCTGATGGTGAGCCGGGTGGAGTACCCGAAGCCGCGGGGGCGTCTCGCGGGCGCGATGCTCTCCTGGATCGTGCTGTCGATGGGACTGCTGGCGGCGTGGGCCTTCGACGCGCCCAGCGGACAGCTGCTCCTCCAGACGGGCTGCGCGCTGCAGCTGGTGATGGGCGCGGTGATTCCGCTGTTCGCCACCGCGCGGCGGGTGAACAACTTCCGCGACAACCGTCGTGAGGCCCGGGCGGCGCAGTTGCCGTAGCGGCGCGGGCAGGCGTACGACGAAGGGCCCTTACCCGGGTGGGTAGGGGCCCTTCGCTCGTGCTCGCACACCCTGAAGGGCCGCGCCCCGGACGCCCGGCTCGGTGGGCCGCAAAGGCGCCGCGCCGGGCGGCCCGGTGGGTCAGGCTCGACGGGTGCCCGCCGGACCCACCGGGCCGGCCAACGGCCGACGGGTGGGCGGCACCGCAGGTCCGAGGGCTGCGCCCCAGGGCCTCAGCCCAGGTGGTCCTCGGCCAGCCTCGCCGCCACCCGCTCCAGGATCGGCCCCGCGCCCGCGACACACCGGGCACCGGGCCGACCGACGCGTGGGCGACACCGCAGGTCCGAGGGCCGCCCCAGGGCCTCAGCCCAGGTGATCCTCGGCCAGCCTCACCGCGACCCGCTCCAGGACCGGCCCCGCGCCCGCGACACACCGGGCACCGGGCCGACCGACGCGTGGGCAGCACCGGAGGTCCGAGGGCTGCGCCCCAGGGCCTCAGCCCAGGTGATCCTCGGCCAGCCTCACCGCGACCCGCTCCAGGATCGGACCCGCGCCCGCGACACACCGGACACCGGGCCGGCCGACGCGTGGGCGGCACCGCAGGTCCGAGGGCTGCGCCCCAGAGCCTCAGCCCAGGTGATCCTCGGCCAGCCGCGCCGCGACCCGCTCCAGGATCGGACCCGCGTCCGCGATGCACCGGGCGACGTCGGGCTCGACGGATGTCAGGGGGTAGGCCCGGGCGATACCGGCCCGCAGCAGCGCCTCCGCCGGCAGCGCCAGCCGCCCGCACACCGCCACGACCTCCTTGCCCGCCGCCCGCGCCGCCGCGGCGACCCCCGCCGGCGCCTTGCCGTGCAGCGTCTGCTCGTCCAGCGACCCCTCCCCGGTGATCACCAGCGAGGCCCGCTCCAGGGCGGGCGCGAAGCCCAGCACGTCCAGCATCACCTCGATGCCGGGGCGGAACCGCGCACCGAGCAGCAGGGCGCCGTAGCCGATGCCCCCGGCCGCGCCCGCGCCCGGCGCCGCCGCGTACTCGGCGGCCCGCGGCCCGGTCTCGGCCTCCAGCACCT
This sequence comes from Streptomyces sp. NPDC031445, assembly GCF_055581365.1. NCBI lineage: Bacteria > Bacillati > Actinomycetota > Actinomycetes > Kitasatosporales > Streptomycetaceae > Streptomyces > Streptomyces sp. NPDC031445. The sequence goes on along the minus strand of NZ_JBVIJO010000001.1, from coordinate 784,620 downwards.
TCGCGAAGCGGGCCAGCGCCGCGTCCAGCGTCTCCACGTCGTCCGGCGAGGCCCCCTTCTGCGGGCCGTACACCGCCGACGCGCCCTTCGGGCCGGTCAGCGGGTTGTCGACGTCGCTGGCCAGCACCAGCTCGACCGAGGACAGCCGCGGATCGAGACCGGACAGGTCCGCCCGCGCGAGGCCGGCGAGTCCGCCGCCGCCCGGCGGCACCGGCTCGCCCTCCTCGGTCAGGAACCGCGCGCCCAGCGCGGACAGCATGCCCGCGCCGCCGTCCGTCGTGGCGCTGCCGCCGACGCCGAACACGATCGTCCGCGCACCCGCGTCCAGCGCGGCGCGCAGCAGCTCCCCGGAGCCGTACGTCGAGGCGGTCAGCGGCGCGAAGACCCCGGCGGGCAGCCGTTGCAAGCCGCTCGCCTCGGCCATCTCCACCACCGCGGTGCCGCCGCGCAGCGCGAACGCGGCCGTGACCTCCTCGCCCAGCGGCCCGGCGACCCGCACCTCCCGGCGCTCGAAACCGGCCGCGACCGCCGCGTCCACGGTCCCGTCGCCGCCGTCGGCCACGGGCAGCGCCTCCACCTGGAGATCCGGCACGACCCGGCGCAGCCCGGCCGTCACCCGCTCGGCGACCTGCACGGCCGTCAGCGAGCCCTTGAACTTGTCCGCGGCGATGAGCACCCGACGGGTCTCGTTCACTGCAGCGTCCGCCACCTTGTCTTCCCCTTGCTCTCCGGGCCCCGCGCACGTCGGGGCCAGTCGCGCCGCTGCGACCATAACCGCAGGACGCCCCCGCCGTCATGCCCCGCCCGGACCCTGGTCGAGCAGCGGGGAGCCGGCCGCTCGAAGTGGGTACACCCCTGCCATGAGCACCCAGCGCAGCGGTCCGGACCTCGCCGACCGCGTCCACGGCGGCTGGCTCGGCCGGATCGCGGGCAACATGCTCGGCAAGCCGGTGGAGCAGGGCGAGGTGTGGACGCGCGACCGCATCGACCGCTATCTGCGCCGGGCCGCGGCCCTGCCGCTGACCGACTACCTGCCCGAGCCGGCCGACGCGGAGGAGGCCGCCGTACTGCGCCCGGAGTGGCGCGCTTGCGTGCGCGGCCGGATCCACGGCAGCTGCCGGGACGACGACGTCGACTACGCGATCCTCGGCCTGCACCTGCTGGAGACCCACGGCTTCGGCTTCAGCACCGAGCAGGTCGGCGACCTGTGGCTGCTCAGGCTGCCGTACCTGCAGACGTTCACGGCGGAGCGGGCCGCGTACCGCAACCTCGCCAACGGGCTGAAACCGCCGCTGACGGCGACGTACGACAATCCCTGCCAGGAGTGGATCGGCGCGCTGATCCGCGCCGACGTCTACGGCTGGACCTGCCCCGGCGATCCTGTCCGGGCCGCCGGCCTGGCCCGCCGGGACGCCGTGCTCTCGCACACCGGCAACGGCGTGTACGGCGCGATGTGGGCCGCCGCGCTGATCTCGGCGGCGTTCACCGCCCCGGGCGTCCGGGACGCCCTGGAGACCGCGCTCTCGGTCGTCCCGGCGAGCAGCCGACTGGCCCGCACCGTGCGGCGGGTGGCGAGTCTGCACGAGGCCCGGCTGCCCTGGGAGGAGACATTGGCCACTGTGTCCGCGGAGACCGCGGGGCTCGGCTGGATCCACACGGTCCCGAACGCCGCCGTCCTCACCGCCGGACTGCTCTACGGCGACGGCGACTTCACCCGGACCATCGCCCTGACCGTGCGCGGCGGCCTGGACACCGACTCCAACGGGGCGACGGCCGGTTCGGTGGCCGGGGTCCTCACCGGGGCAGCGGCCATTCCGGCGCGCTGGCGGGACCCGCTGGAGGACACGGTGCGCAGCGCGGTGTTCGGCTTCGACGGCGTGCGGATCAGCGCGCTGGCCGAACGCACCCTGCGCCTGGCGACGAGCGGGACGTAGCCGGCGGCCGGCTGGTTACCCTTCCCTGATGACCACCACCCAGGATTTCGCCACGTACATCGCCGGCCTGCCCCGCATCCTCGCCGGGGCCGCCGCCCTCTTCCGGGACGCCGGGGGGCGGGTGCTGCTCGTCGAACCCAACTACCGTGACGGCTGGGCCCTCCCGGGCGGGACCATCGAGTCCGACGACGGGGAGACGCCGCGCCAGGGCGCCCGCCGGGAGACGCTGGAGGAAATCGGGCTCGACCGGGAACTCGGGCGGCTGCTGGCCGTGGACTGGGTGCACGGCACGGGCCGGCCGCCGCTGGTGGCGTACCTGTACGACGGCGGTGTCCTGACCGGGGACGAGCTGAAGGCCATCCGTCTGCAGGAGGAGGAACTGCTGTCCTGGCGCCTGGTCGCCCGCGAGGACCTCACCGCCCATCTGCCCGGGGCGCTGGGCCGCCGCGTGCTGGCCGCGCTGGACGTCCTCGCGGACGGCTCGGGCACGGCGGAGCTGGAGAACGGCCACCGGGTGGCCTGACCGCCCGGCCCGCCGTACGACCGCCCGGCCCCCCGAGTCGCGCGGACGACGCCTTCGACGGCGTCCCGCGGTCCCGGTGGTTATCCGCTCGCGGCGGCCGTGCCGCGCGCCCTACCCTCGATGGCATGGCCAAGCCCCTCGTCGCCCTGCTCAGCGGGGCCGGTATCTCCACCGACTCCGGCATCCCGGACTACCGCGGGCCGAACGGACTGTGGCGGCGCGATCCGGAGGCCGAGAAGCTCGTGACGTACGAGTACTACATGACGGACCCGGAGATCCGGCGGCGGTCCTGGCAGATGCGCCGGGAGAACCGGACGCTGCAGGCCCGGCCGAACGCGGCGCACCGGGCCGTCGCCGAGCTGGAGAGGTCCGGGGTCCCGGTCCGGGTCATCACGCAGAACGTGGACGGCCTGCACCAGCTCGCCGGTATGCCCGCCCGCAAGGTGCTCGAACTCCACGGCAGCGCCCGCGGCGTGGTGTGCACCGGGTGCGGGGCCCGGGGGCCGATGGAGGACGCCCTCGCCCGGGTGGAGGCCGGCGAGGCGGACCCGCCGTGCCTGGAGTGCGGCGGCATCCTGAAGTCGGCGACGGTGATGTTCGGCGAGCGGCTGGATCCGGTGGTCCTCGGGCAGGCCGTGGCGGTGACCAAGGCCTGCCAGGTGTTCATCGCCGTGGGCAGCAGCCTCCAGGTGCAGCCCGCCGCCGGACTCGCCGGCGTGGCCGCCGACCACGGCGCTCGCCTCGTCATCGTGAACGCCGAGCCCACGCCCTACGACGACCGGGCCGACGAGGTCGTCCGGGAGCCTATCGGCACCGCGCTGCCCGCGCTCCTGCGCACGCTGAGCGGCTGAGGGGCCCGTCCTGCGCCGTCGGCGGGGCCGGACCGGGGTCAGAACAGCACGGCCCCCCGTTCGAAGTCCAGCAGGCGGCGCTTGCGGTCGAGGCCGCCGCCGTAGCCGGTGAGGCTGCCGTCGGAGCCGATGACACGGTGGCAGGGGACGATGATGCCCACGGGGTTGCGGCCGTTGGCGAGGCCCACGGCGCGGGAGGCCCGTGGGTTGCCGAGGGCGTCGGCCAGTTCGCCGTAGGTGCGGGTCTCGCCGTACGGGATGGCGGTGAGCTGCTGCCAGACGCAGCGCTGGAACGGTGTGCCGTGCAGGCCGAGCCGTACGGTGAACTCCTTGATCTCGCCCGCGAAGTACGCCGTCAGCTGCTCGGCCGTCTCGGCGAAGACGGGCAGGCTGTCGTCGCGCGGGCCGAACCGCTCCTCGCCGGGGCGGTGCCGCTGGTCCACCATGTACAGGCCGCACAGGGCGCCGTCGGCGTCGGCGACGAGGGTGAGCGGCTCGTACGGGCTGTCGATCACGGTGTGGCGGTTCATCGGAGCCCTTCAGGCCGGGAGGAAGTTGATCGGGTGGCTGTCCGTCGCCCACAGGTACTGCACCGCGTACGACCGCCAGGGCCGCCACGTCTCCGCGCGGGCGGTGAGCGCGGCCGGGGTGGCCGGCAGGCCCAGCTCCTTCGCGGCGCGCCGGATGCCGAGGTCGGTGGGGAGGAAGGCGTCGGGGTCGCCGAGGGCGCGCATGGCGATGACGTCCACCGTCCAGGGCCCGAAGCCGGGCAGCGCGAGCAGCCGGGCCCTCGCCTCCGCCCAGTCGGCCTCCACGCCCAACTGCAGTCCGCCGTCGGCGAGTTCGCGGACGAGAGTGGTGAAGGTGGTGCGCCGGGTCCGGGGCATCGCCAGGGTCTCCGGGTCGACGGCGGCCAGTGCCTCGGGTGAGGGGAAGAGGTGGGTGAGACCGCCCTCGGGGTCGTCCAGGGGCTTGCCGTGCGCGGTGACCAGGCGGGCGGCGTGGGTGCGGGCGGCGGCCGTGGAGACCTGCTGTCCGAGCACGGCCCGGACGGCGAACTCCGCCTCGTCGACCGTGCGCGGCACCCGGCGGCCCGGGGCCCGGTCGACCAGGGGCGCGAGGGACGGGTCGGTGCGCAGATGGCCGTCGACCGCCAGCGGGTCGGCGTCCAGGTCGAGCAGCCGGCGGCAGCGGCTGATGGCCACGGTCAGGTCGCGCAGGTCGCTCAGGGTGAGGCGGCAGGCGATGTGGTCGGGGCGGGGCGCGAGCGCGGCGATGCCGTGGCCGTACGGCAGTCGCAGGGTGCGGCGGTAGGCGCCGTCGCGCCACTCCTCGACACCGGGTACGGCGGTGGCGGCGAGGTGGCCGAAGAGGTTGGACGGGTTCAGCGGGGCGCGGAACGGCAGCCGCAGGGAGAGCACGCCGGGGGTGCCCGCGCCGCTCTTCGGGGCCCGGGCGCGCAGCTCGCTCGGGGGCAGGGCGAAGACCTCGCGGACGGTGTCGTTGAAGGCGCGGACGGAGGCGAATCCGGCCGCGAACGCGATCTCCGCCATCGGCAGGGCCGTGGTCTCGATGAGCAGCCGCGCGGTCTGGGCCCGCTGCGCGCGGGCGAGCGCGAGCGGGCCGGCGCCCAGCTCGGCGAGGAGCTGGCGCTCCACCTGCCGGGTGCTGTAGCCGAGCCGGGCGGCGAGTCCGGGCACGCCCTCGCGGTCCACGACCCCGTCCGCGATCAGCCGCATGGCCCGGGCGACCAGGTCGGCGCGCGCGTTCCACTCCGGGGAGCCGGGGCTGGTGTCGGGGCGGCAGCGCTTGCAGGCCCGGAACCCGGCGTTCTGGCAGGCGGCGGCGCTCGGGTAGAACGTCATGTTCTCCGGCTTGGGCGGCACGACCGGGCAGCTCGGCCGGCAGTAGATCCGGGTGGTCAGGACGGCCGTGAAGAACCATCCGTCGAAGCGCGCGTCCTTGGACCGCACGGCGCGTACGCAGTGCTCCCGGTCGAGGGGCATCCCTGTCTGCATACGTCCAGCATGGCCCACCGCGCGCCCCGGTCGCTGGCGGGAATCCGACATCAATGTGGGCCTAACCAGGGACCCCGGCCGCTTTTCTCATGATCGAGCGGTCGGTCGGGCCTCGCTGGGCCGTTCGGATCCGCGGCGGAAGCGGGTGATCCAGTCGGCGGTGGTCCGCAGGCCGCCGAACGTGTAGAAGTGCACCTTCACCGTGCCGTGCCGGGCAGGGTCGTAGCGGTCGGCCAGTGCGTGCAGGAAGCGGTCCGGGCCGGCCGTGCCCACGAGGTTGGTCAGCGAGAAGCCGTACTTGCGGGCCACGGAGGCGCTGGTGCCGACGCCGAACCGGCTGGCGTAGCGCAGCAGCCGGCGCACCCCCGCCGGTCCGGGGACGCCGACGCGGACGGGCAGGGTCACGCCCCGCGCGCGCAGGGCCTCCAGCCAGGCGAGCACCGGGTCGGCGTCGAAGCCGAACTGGGTGATGACGTCGCCGGTGAACCGGTCGGCCCCGAGGGCCGCGGCCTTGTCCGTGAGCGCCTTCCACAGCAGCCGGTCGGCTATCCCGGGGTGGCCCTCGGGGTACCCGGCGATCCCCACGTGCCGGACGCCGTGGGGCCGCAGCAGCCCGGTGCGCAGGACGGCGAGGGCGTCCTCGTAGGGCCCCTCGGGCCGGGCCGGGTCGCCGCCGACGACGAACACGTTTCCGGCGGTGCCGTCGGCCGTCAGCCCGGCGAGGAACTCCTCCAGGGCGGCCCGGGAGGGCAGGCGGCGGGCGGAGAGGTGCGGTACGGGGACGAAACCGAGCCGTTTGACCGCGCGGGCGGCGGCCAGCCGGGTCCGGGTGTCCTCGCCGGCCAGGAAGGTGATGTTGATCCGGGTGCCGGGCGGGATGCCGTCCCGCGCCTCCTCCAGCCCGGGCACGTCCTTGCCGGTCATCTCCAGCGAGAAGTCGTCCAGCAGCGCGGGGTCCATCGTGTTCCTCGTACTCCTCGTGCTCCTCGTACCGCGACACGGCGCACCGCACCCGCCACGGGCGGGGCGCGGGCCCGGCCGATGATGTCACGTGGGGGCGGTGTTTCCGTGGGCAGGGGCCGGGACGGCCAGTGGGCTGGGGGGACGGCTGGTGGGCTGGGGACGGCCCGGGGCGTGGAAGGTGGGCCGGGGTGAGGCTGGTGGGCCGGGGCGGGCGAAGAGGGGACCCGGGATGCGGCGAGCCGGCGGGAACGGGGCCAGTAGGCCAGGGCGACCGGGCGGCGGGGATGCGGCCAGCCGGTGGGGACAGGGCCTGGGACGGGCACAGGGCCAGTGGGCCGGGGCGGTCGGAGAGGAGACCGGGATGCCGCCAGTCGGCCCGGGGCGCTGAAGTTCCGTCCCGTGCACCGCACCCGGGCCCCGGCACGCGCCGGGCTCCTGCGCATGGGCACGCGATCCGGCTACGGCCTACAGGCCCGTGACCTGGCCCCGTGACCCCGCCCGTTCCCCCGGGCCCCCGGACCCGTCCCCGCGCACCCGGGCCCCCGCTCGCGCTACGGGGACGCGCCCAGGCCGGCCCGGCCCCTCGGCCTGCCGAGTTATGGACCGGTGAAGCGGGCCCTGTTTGGTTCTGGTCGTCGGGCCAAGGGGTGGGCAGGGTGGGGTTTCCGATCGTCGAGGAGGTCCCGTTGAGCGTTTCGTCGAACCCGGCTGCCCGAGCGGTGGTGGCGTGACCGTGCAATTCCGGCATGCCGAACCGGTCCGGGCCGCCTTCCCCGAGCTGTCCGCCGGTGCGCTGTACGCCGCCGGCGTCGGCGCCCCCGTGGACACCGGGCCCCGCGCCGCCGCGTACACCGCCCGGGCCGCCGCACGGCTGGCGGGAGCCACCGAGGGCGAGTTCCCCGAGGTGCTGGCCTGGCGGCGGGCCTTCGCCCGGATGGGGCTGAAGCCGACGCAGTACCGGTCCGCCTCCGAGTCACTGTTGCGCCGGCTGCGCAAGGAGGGCGCGCTGCCGCGCATCCATCCGCTGGTGGACCTGTGCAACGCGGTCTCGGTGGCGTACGCCGTTCCGGTGGCCGTCCTCGACGTCGACCGGATCACCGGGCCGCTGCTGGAGGTGCGCCCGGCCCTCGGGGACGAGACGTACACGGCGTTCGGCGGCGCCGTCGAGCATCCGGCACCCGGCGAGGTGACCTTCGTCGACTCCGCGGGGCGGGCCCACGCGCGCCGCTGGACGCACCGGCAGAGCGGCCACTCGGCGGTGGGCACGCGCACCGGGCGGGTGCTGGTGGTGACGGAGGCGATGCACGAGGGCGGCGCGCAGAGCGTGGCCGAGGTGCTGAAGACGGTCGAGGAGGAGGTGGCGGCGCACTGGGCGGCCACCACGGCCGCGGCCGTGCTCACCCCGGCCGCCGCGGAGTTCGCCTTCGGCGGCTGACCGGCCGAGGGCAGTATGGGCGGGTGGACGAGGGGCGGGACACGGTGGAGATGCCGGCGCGCGGCTCAGACTTCCTGCAACTGGCGGTCGCCGACGTGCCCGCCGGAGGGAAGGCGGAGTGGCTGGCCGGACGGCTGCGGCAGGCCATAGCGGACGGCCGGCTGACGGTGGGCAGCAGACTGCCGCCGACCCGGGTGCTCGCCGCGGAACTGCGCGTGTCACGGGGCGTGGTGACCGAGGCGTACCGGCGTCTCGCCGAGGACGGCCAGGTGGCCGGCCGCCGCCGCGGAGGCACGGTGGTGGTGGCGGCGCCGTTCGCCACCGTGCCACCGCCGGCGGGCACGGGGGACGCGGCGGGTGGGAGCGGGCCGCCGGGTGAGCGTGGGACGGGCGGCGGCGGGACCGTTCGCGGCGGCGGGAACGGTGCCGCCGCCGGAACCGACGGCGTCGCCGGGCCGGGAGGGCGGTACGCCGATCGGGGAGCGGACGGGCCCGCCGGGCCGTGCCCCGGTCCGGCCGCCGTCGGCTCCCCCGGTCGAGGCGCCGGTGAGCGCGGCCGGCCGTACGCCCGCCAGGGCGGTGGGCCCGGTGCGCTGTTCGGTGGGGACCCCGGCGCGGAGGTGTTCGACGCGCTGCGGGCCGCCCCGGCCGCCGTCGACTTCACGCCCGGGCGGCCCGACCTCACCACCTTTCCCCGTGCCGCCTGGCTGCGGGCCGAGCGGGCCGTGCTGGCCGAACTCTCCGCCGAGCAGCTCGGCTACGGCGACCCGCGCGGCGCGCCCCGGCTGCGGCGGGCCGTCGCCGACTGGCTCGCGCGGGTGCGGGGTGTGCGCGTGGAGCCGGACGCGGTGCTGATCGTCGCGGGCACCGCGCAGGCGCTCACCCTGCTGCACCCGGTGCTGCGGGCGGACGGCGTCCACGCGGTCGCGGTGGAGGAGCCCGGCTCGCTGGGCGCCCGCCGGCACCTGCGCAACGGCGGCCTGGCCACCCCGCCGGTACCGGTCGACGAGGAGGGCGTACGGGTCGACGCGCTGCGGGCGACCGGCGCCCGGGCCGTCCTGCTCACGCCCGCCCATCAGTTCCCCACCGGCGTGGTGACCAGCGGCGAGCGCCGGCGCGAGCTGCTGGAGTGGGCGCGGGACGGCGGGCTGATCCTGGAGGACGACTACGACGCCGAGCACCGCTACGACCGGCCCCCGGTCCCCGCGCTGCGCGCCCTGCTGGCCGACCGGGTCTGCTACCTGGGCAGTGTGTCGAAACTGCTCGCGCCGGCGCTGCGGATCGGCTGGCTGGTGGCACCGGCCCGGTACCGCACGGCGCTGACCGACGCCAAACGCTTCAACGACCTGGGCAACGCGGTGCTGCCGCAGCTGGTGCTCGCCCGGCTGATGGAGTCGGGGGAACTGGAGCGGCACCTGCGGCTGGTGCGCGGGCGCCACCGCAGGCGCAGGGACGCGATGATCACTGCGCTCGCCGAGCATCTGCCGGGGGCGCGGGTGCACGGGGCCGCGGCGGGCCTGCACCTGACGGTGACGTACGCCTCCGACGTGCCCGACACGGAGTTCGCGGCGGCGGCGCTCGCACGCGGTGTGAAGTGCCAGCCGCTGTCCTGGCACCGGCAGGCGCCCGGGCCGCCCGGTCTGGTCCTCGGTTACGCGGCCACCGCGCCGGGTGTCGTGGCGCAGGGCGTGGCACTGCTCGGCGGGACCCTGCGTGAGCTGGGGTGACGGGGCGCGCCGGAGGCCGGCGGGGGGCTCAGCTCACCGCTTCGTGCCGGGATTCGTGACCGGTCGCCAGCGCCCAGAGCACGAAGACGTCGATGGCCAGCAGGATCAGTGACCAGACGGGCGCGTACGGCAGGAAGAGGAACTGGGTGATGAGGCTGAACGCGACGAGGACCATGCCGACGGCGCGGGCCCAGGCCATGTGCATGAGCAGGCCCACGCCCGTCGCCAGGACCAGGGCGCCGATGACGATGTGGATCGTGCCCCAGCCCGTGAGGTTCATCTTGTAGATGTAGCTGCCGATGCGGTAGTAGACGGCGTCCCCGGTGACGGCGGCGATTCCCTGGAAGAGGGCGAGGAGGCCGCTGCACATCATCAGGACCCCGGCGAACGTGACGCCGCCGGTCGCCCAGGCGCCGCCCCGGGCGCCGGGCTGCCGCGGCGGCCACTTGTCGCCCGGGCTGGTCGGTCCGGTGGGCTGCGCTGCCTGGCTCATGGGCGTGTCCTTTCTGCCTCCCCGTTCGTCCGGATGCCCGCGCGCTCCCGGGGAGCGGGTGGGCACTCCGAGCGTTGGCCAGGCAGCCGCCGGGCGCACCGAGGGATACGCCGTTCGAGTGATCCCCGGTCGATCGGCCGGGGCCGGCCGGCGGCGGCGCGCGTCAGCCGGCCTCCCGGGCGAACGCCGCGTACGCCCCTTCGTCGAAGAGCACGAACCGCGCCTCCTCCACCGCCGTCGGCGTGTTCCGTACGGTCTGCACCGCGATGCGGGCCGCGTCCCGCATCGGCCACCGGTAGACCCCGGTGGAGACGGCCGGGAAGGCGACGGTCCGGGCGCCGAGTTCGTCGGCGACGCGCAGGGACTCGCGGTAACAGGAGGCCAGCAGGTCGGAGCGGTCCTCGGTGGCGGACCAGACGGGTCCCACGGTGTGGATCACCCAGCGGGCGTCCAGTGCGCCCGCCGTGGTGGCGACCGCCCGGCCCGTGGGGAGGCCCTTTCCGTACCGGGCGGCGCGCAGGGCGCGGCACTCCTCGATGATGGCGGGGCCGCCCCGGCGGTGGATCGCGCCGTCCACGCCTCCGCCGCCGAGCAGGGAGGAGTTCGCCGCGTTGACGATGGCGTCGGCGTGCTGCCGGGTGATGTCGCCCTGGACGAGGGTGATGACGGTCATGTCTGCCTCGGCTGGTGGTCGTCAGGTCTGTCTCAGTCTCCGCCAGACGGCCTTGGCCGCGTTGTGTCCGGACATGCCGTGGACACCGGGACCGGGCGGGGTGGCCGAGGAGCAGATGAAGACGGCCGGGTGGGGGGTGTGGTACGGGAACAGGGTCGGCTTGGGGCGCAGCACCAGCTGGAGTCCGGAGGCCGCGCCGCAGGCGATGTCACCGCCGACGTAGTTGGCGTTGCGGGCGGCCATCTCGGCGGGTCCGGCGGTGGCGCGGGCGAGCACGCGGTCGCGGAAACCGGGGGCGAAGCGCTCCAGCTGGCGTTCTATGGCGTCGGTGAGGTCGCCGGACCAGCCGTTGGGCACATGGCCGTAGGCCCAGAAGACGTGCTTGCCCTCGGGGGCGCGGGTGGGGTCGGCCAGGCTGGGCTGCACGGTGATCATGAAGGGCCGGTCGGGGGCGCGGCCCTCGCGGGAGACGGCGCGCAGGGCGGTGCCGATCTCGGTGTGGCTCGCGCCGATCTGGACGGTGCCGGCGTTACGGGCCTCGGGCGCGGTCCAGGGCACCGGGCCGTCCAGCGCGTAGTCGATCTTGAAGACGCCGGGGCCGTAGCGGTAGCGCGCGTAGTGGTCGCCGAAGCCGGCGATCCGGGCGAGCGCGGTGGGCGAGGTGTCGAAGACGTACGCGCGCGCGGGCGGCAGGTCGTCGAGGCGCTTGACCTCGTAGTCGGTGTGCACGGCGCCGCCGAGGTCGGTCAGGTAGGCGGCGAGGGCGTCGGAGATGGCCTGCGAGCCGCCGCGGGGCACCGGCCAGCCGCGGGCGTGGGCGGAGAGGGCGAAGACGAGCCCGATGGCGCTGGTGGCCACGCCGCCCAGGGGTGCCATCACATGGCCGACCAGGCCGGCGAAGAGCGTCTTGAACCGTTCGTCCTTGAAGCGGCGCATCAGCCAGGTGGACGGCGGGAGCCCGGCCAGGCCGAAGCGGGCCAGGGTGACGGGGTCGCGGGGCAGCGCGGACAGCGGCAGGGACATGAAGTCCCGCACGAGGGTGTCCCAGTGGGCGAGGAGCGGCTCGACCAGTCTGCGGTACGCGCCCGCGTCGCGCGGTCCGAAGGAGGCGGCGGTCTCGGCGACCGAGCGGGAGAGCACGGCCGCGGTGCCGTCCGGGAACGGGTGGGCCATGGGCAGCGGGGCGTGCAGCCATTCCAGGCCGTACCGGTCGAGCGGAAGGGCGCGGAACGCCGGGGAGTTGATGCCGAGGGGGTGCGCGGCCGAGCACGGGTCGTGCCGGAAGCCGGGCAGGGTCAGCTCCTCGGTGCGGGCGCCGCCGCCGACGGCGGGTTTCGCCTCGAACAGGGCCACGGAGAAGCCGCGGCGGGCCAGCTCCACGGCTGCGGTCAGTCCGTTCGGCCCCGCACCCACCACGACCGCATCGAGCATCGACGGCACCTTGGGACCCCTTCGTCAGCCGACGGCCATTCGCGATCAGGATATGCCGGGGGTCCGGCACTCCCCCGGCCCGGGTGGTCCCGGGGGAGTCAGGACCCGGTGCGCAGCAGGTCCGCCACCCGGCGGGCGGTGGCGGCGTCCCGGGCGGCGGTGAACGGCAGGGCGTTGCCGCCGGTGACGCGGAACGGCTCGCCGGTCAGGGTGAGGTGCGTGCCGCCCGCCTCCTCGACCAGGAGCAGACCGGCCGCGTGGTCCCAGGCGGCCTCCCAGGAGAACGCCACGGCGTCCAGCTCGCCCCGGGCCACGGCGAGGTACTCCAGGCCCGCCGAGCCGCACGCGCGCGGGGCGATGCCCTCGGTCCACAGCGAGCGCAGCGCGTGCTTCTGCTCGTCGGTGGTGAAGTCCGGGTGGGAGGTGGCGACGACGAGGTCCCGGCCGGGCGCGGGCGGCCCCGCGAACAGCCGCTCGCCGTCGAGGTGGGCGCCCTGGCCGCGGACAGCGGTGGCGAACTGGTCGCGTGCCGCCGCGTAGGTCCAGGAGGCGATCACGGTGCCCCGCCGGACGAGCGCGACCAGGGTGCAGAAGCCGTCGTCGCCGTGCACGAACTGGCGGGTGCCGTCGACCGGGTCGACGATCCACACCGGTACGTCGTCCTGGAGCGCCCGGTACACCGCCGGGTCGGCGTGCACCGCCTCCTCGCCGACGACGACCGAGCCGGGCAGCAGGGCGCCGAGGTCCTCGGTGAGCCGCAGCTCGGCGAGGCGGTCGGCGTCCGTCACCAGGTCGTGCGGGCCGCTCTTCTGGTCGACCTCGTGCGCGGCGAGGCGGCGGAAGCGGGGCAGGATCTCGGCCGCGGCGGCCTTGCGGACCGCCTCCTCCACGTCGGCCGAGCAGCGGGCGAGAAACTCCTCGATGGTTTCCGTCTCTTCGATCATGCCCCCATGAGAGCACGTCCCACTGACAATCCCCGCCCCCGTCCGGTGTACCCGGGGTGGAATCAGGATGAAGAACGGGGGCCGGCGCCGTCCGCGGGGCCGGGCACGGCCGTCAGCGGCCCACGGCGTACCCCTGCATGCCGCGCGGGTTGGCCGCCGCCGACAGGACGCCGGTCTCCGGGTCCCGGGCCACCGCGCACAGCCGCCCCTCGGACCAGGCGGGGCCGACGGTGACGTCGTGGCCGCGCCGCCGCAGCTCCTCGATGACCCCGGCGTCCATGCGGGACTCCACGGTCACGCCCCCGGCGTGCCGGCCGCGCGGATGGAAGGAGCTGGGGTGGTTGTCGTTGTGCCAGTTGGGGGCGTCGATGGCGCCCTGGAGGTCGAGGCCGCCGCGGACGGGGGCGCGCAGGGCGGCGGCCAGGAAGAAGTGCAGCTGCCACTGGTCCTGCTGGTCGCCGCCGGGCGTGCCGAACGCCATGACCGGCACGCCGTCGCGCAGCGCGAGGGACGGGGTGAGGGTGGTGCGGGGGCGGCGGCCGGGGGTGAGGGTGCCCGGCAGGCCCTCCTCCAGCCAGGTCATCTGCAGGCGGGTGCCGAGCGGGAAGCCCAGCTCGGGGACGACGGGGTTGGACTGGAGCCAGCCGCCGCTGGGGGTGGCCGCGATCATGTTGCCCCAGCGGTCGACGACGTCCAGGTGGCAGGTGTCGCCGCGGGTCGTGCCGTCGGCGGCGACCTCGGGCTCGCCGGGCAGCCCCGCCACGGTCGGTTCACCGGCGCCCATCGGGTCGAAGCCGTGCTCCGCGCCGTCCCGCACGCGCGCGCGTGCCCGCGCGGGCAGCCGTGGGGTACGGCCGCCGGGGCCGCCGGGGCGCAGCCCGTGGTCCGCCTTCTCCCCGACGAGGGCGCGCCGGGCCGCGTTGTACTCGTCCGACAGCAGGTCCGCGAGGGGCACCTCGGCGGCGTCCCCGTACCAGGCCTCGCGGTCGGCCATGGCGAGCTTGCAGCCCTCGATCAGCAGGTGGACGTAGTCGGCGGAGCCGTAGGCGGGCAGCTCGGGCGGGAGCAGGGCGAGCTGCTGGAGCAGCACCGGGCCCTGGCTCCAGGGGCCGGCCTTGCACACCGTCCAGCCGTTCCAGTCGTACGTCACCGGTGTCTCGTAGGCCGCCGACCAGCCGGCGAGGTCGGCCTCGGTGAGGGTGCCGGCGTGCCGCTCTCCGCTGGTGTCCAGGGTGGGCCGGCGGGACTGCCGTACCAGGGCCTCGGCGATGAAGCCGGAGCGCCACACCTCGCGCGCGGCGTCGATCCGGGCCTCCCGGCCGCCCGCGCGGGCGGTCTCGGCCAGCAGCCGCTTCCAGGTGGCGGCCAGGGCGGGGTTGCGCAGCAGGGCGCCGGGCCGGGGCGCCCGGCCGCCCGGCAGGTACAGCTGCGCCGAGGAGGTCCACTCGGTCTCGAACAGCCGCCGTACGCTCTCGACGGTCAGGCCGACGTTCTCCACGGGCGCGTGCCCGTGCTCGGCGTAGCCGATGGCGTACTTCAGGACGTCGTCCAGCGACTTGGTGCCGTGGTCGCGCAGGAGCAGCAGCCAGGCGTCGAAGGCGCCGGGCACGGCCGCGGCGAGCGGTCCGGTGCCCGGTACGAGGTCCAGCCCGAGCCCCCGGTAGTGCGCCGCCGTCGCGCCCGCCGGGGCCACGCCCTGCCCGCACAGCACGCGCACCGCGCCGCCGGCCGGGGCGAGCAGGACGGGCACCTCGCCGGCCGGCCCGTTGAGGTGCGGCTCCACGACGTGCAGCACGAACGCCCCGGCCACGGCCGCGTCGAACGCGTTGCCCCCGTCCTCCAGCACCGCCATCGCCGACTGGGAGGCGAGCCAGTGGGTGGAGGACACCATGCCGAAGGTGCCGCTCAGGGTGGGACGGGTCGTGAATCGCATACCTGACCTCGGTGTCTGTGGACGTCGACGGGCCCGCGCGGCAGCGCGTACGGCCTCGGCGCCGGCCGCTGCTGCCCGCAGGGTAGGTACGCGCGACCGGCCGGCGCCACCCCCTTCCGGCAGGCCCGGACGGGCCTTTGGACCGGCGGCGCCCCCCGGGGAGGGCCGCGCGCGTGGTCAGCGGCGGCCCGCCGGCCGGGGGGAACACACCGGCCGGTCCCCGCGTTGATCCCCTGCGGAGGAACGGAGGCCCAGGCAGTGCACGGTGAGTACAAGGTGCCCGGCGGCAAGCTCGTCGTCGTGGACGTGGACGTCGAGGACGGCGTGCTGCGGCACGTGCGCGTCGCGGGGGACTTCTTCCTGGAGCCGGACGAGGCGCTGGAGGCGGTGGACCGCGCGCTGGAGGGCGCCCCGGCGGACACGGACGCGGCGGGACTGGCCGCGCGGATCGAGGCGGCGCTGCCGGCGGGGACGGTGATGTACGGGCTGACGCCGGAGGGCGTCGGCACCGCGGTGCGCCGCGCGCTCGCGCACGCCACGGACTGGACGGACTACGACTGGCAGCTGATCCACGAGGCCCCGCAGTCGCCCGCCCTGCACATGGCGCTGGACGAGGTGCTGACCGCCGAGGTCGCCGCGGGCCGCCGGCCGCCGACGCTGCGGGTGTGGGAGTGGGGCGCCCCGGCGGTGATCATCGGCAGCTTCCAGTCGCTGCGCAACGAGGTGGACCCGCAGGGCGCCGCCCGGCACGGCATCGAGGTGGTGCGGCGGATCTCCGGCGGCGGCGCGATGTTCGTGGAGCCCGGCAACACGATCACCTACTCCCTCTCGGTGCCCGAGTCCCTGGTGCAGGGCCTGTCCTTCCAGGACAGCTACGCCTATCTGGACGACTGGGTGCTGGGCGCCCTCGGCGACATGGGCATCCGGGCCTGGTACCAGCCGCTGAACGACATCGCGACCGACCAGGGCAAGATCGCGGGCGCCGCGCAGAAGCGGGTCGTCGGCCCCGGCGGCGGCCCGGGTGCCGTACTGCACCACGTGACCATGTCGTACGACATCGACGCGGACAAGATGGTCGAGGTGCTGCGCATCGGGCGGGAGAAGCTGTCCGACAAGGGGACCAGGAGCGCGAAGAAGCGGGTGGACCCGCTGCGGCGGCAGACGGGGCTGCCCCGCGAGGCCGTCATCGACCGGATGATCGCGTCCTTCCGCGCGCGGTACGGCCTGGAGCGGGGCAAGGTCACCGACGAGGAGCTGGCCCGGGCCGAGGAGCTGGCCCGCACCAAGTTCTCCTCGCCGGAGTGGACGGCGAGGGTGCCGTAGCCGTACCCGCGCCGCGCCGGCCGCCGTCGGCGGGTGGTGCTCGGGGCCGGGCGGCGGGGCATAACGGGCAGAGCGGTGCGTGGTGAACGGGTGGCCGTGACCGGGTGGGTACGCAGCGAGTTGGCTCTTCCGCCGCACAGGGAGTCGTGTGAGACTGTCGTCCCCGTCCACCATGCGGACTCCTTCCGCACCCCTCCCCCACGAGAAGTGCGCCGTGCGTTCCCTTCCTCTGCCGCTCGCTCTCACCGCGCGTCTGACGCCGGTCGCGGTGCTCGCCTGTGCCGGCTGGGCGCTGACGTCCGGTCCGGCGGCGCCGCCCGCCTCCGCCGGGCACCCGACGGCCCAGAAGACGCCCGCCGGGTCCTCCAGCGCCGCCCCGTCGTCCACCACGGCGGCGAAGACGTACGGCTCCGCGCCCGCCCCCTGCTCCGCCGTGCCCGCCGGCACCGTCAAGTCCCTGGTGCCCGGGGCGAAGACGGCGGGCAAGGAGATACCGTCCACGGACACCGCACTGCGCCGCACCTGCTCCTGGAACGCGCTGCAGGGTTACGACTACCGCTGGCTCGACGTGTCCTTCGAGATCAGCGAGTCCGACCAGCAGGCGAAGAAGGAGTACGAGCAGCGGGTCGCCGAGAAGAGCGGCGGCGGGGTCGTCCCCGGGCTCGGCGACAGCGCCTACTCCGTCGTCAACCTCACCACGGAGGACGGCCAGCAGACCCGTGAGGGCGTGGTGCTGGTCCGTGCCGCCAACGCCCTCGCCGTCGTCACCTACAACGGCAGCGACTTCGAGAACAAGAAGGCCCCCGGCACGGACGAGATCAACAAGGGGGCCATCAAGGCGGCGAAGTCCGCGGTGGCCGCGCTGGGCGGCAGCCGGGGCTGAGCCGCACACCGAGCCCCGGGTCGGGCGGTGCCCGCGCGCGGTGGTCAGTCCGGGGCGTCCGTGGGGTCGTCCTCGATGCCGCGGACCACGAAGCCGACCCGGGGGCCGAGTTCGACGCGGTCGCCGTTGCGCAGGCGAACGGCCCGGTCCGGCACCAGGACACGGTCGTTGACGCGCGTGCCGTTGGTGGCGCCCTGCGCGACCTCGGTCACCCAGGCCGCCCCGTCCTCGGTGTGCACGACGGTGGCGTGCCGGGCCGAGACCGTCTGCTCGTCGCCCAGGATCGCCGCCGCCTCGGGGGCCCAGCTGCTGCTGCGTCCCAGCCGGAGCTCCCCGCCGCGCGGCACGTCGAGATGCCGGCCGCCGGCCCGGAAGACGAGCCGGAGCACACCGCCGGGCAGCCGCTGCGGCCGCGGACCCGCGCCGGTTGGGGACAGGCACGCGGGGCACACGGCCGTACCGGCGGGAACGACCCTGCGGCATCCCGGGCACCGCTCACCGACGGGCGGCGGGGACGGGCGGGGTACGGCGGCCGGGGAGCCGATGTCGGCGCCCACCTCCCACTCGTCGTCATCCCAGTCGTGCACCTCCGCCACCCGCTTCTCCCTCCTTGAGCACGACCGTCGTGTCCACCCGTCCGCTGTCGGTCTCCCGTACGTCCGTCACCACGACCGTGGTGCCCGGACCGAGGTCGGGGGCGGCGAACAGTTTCCGGGCGAGCGGGTTGATGAGATGCGTCTCCAGGACCATGCCGATGCCACGGCCGCCGTTCCACTTGTCCCGGGTGCAGTGTTCGAGGAGCTGGCGCCGTGCCGTGTCCTCGATCCGCAGGACGAGTTCGTGACCCTGGGCCAGCTGGCGCTGGATGTTGCCGACCTGGAGGTCGAAGATCCGCTCGGCGACCTCGTCGGAGATGAAGTCGAAGACGACGACGTTGCCGCCGATCCGGTTCATCAGCTCCGGGCGTCCGATGACCTGTTCGAAATGCTTCTTGACGTTGTCCCGGACGGTGGCCTTCAGCTTCTGGTACGGGGTGCCGGGTTTCACGATCCACTCGCGTTCACCGGTCTCCGGGTCCGTGCGCTGCACGCCGAGGTTGGAGGTGAAGATGAGCACGCACTCGCTGAAGTAGGTGGTGACGCCCTGCCCGTCGGTGAGCCTGCCGTCCTCCAGCACCTGGAGGAACTTGTCCAGGATGCCCTTGTCGGCCTTCTCGATCTCGTCGAAGAGGATGACGCGGAAGGGGTTCTCCCGTACGGCGGAGGTCAGTTCGCCGCCCGCCTCGTAGCCGACGTAGCCCGGGGGCGCGCCGACGAGCCGGTCGGCGGAGTGCGCGGCGGAGAACTCGCTCATGTCGAAGCGGAGATACGCCTGGTCGCTGTCGAAGAGCACGGAGGCGACGGCCTTCGCCAGTTCCGTCTTGCCGGTCCCGGTCGGGCCGGCGAAGAACAGCACACCGCGCGGCCGGTGTCCGGGGTTGGTGGCCTGTGCCCCGGACAGTCCGAGCGCGGCGCGTTTGAGGATGTCCAGGGTCATCGCCACGGCGGCCTCCTGGCCCAGGACGCGGCTGGGGATGGACCCTTTGTTGCGCGGGTCCTCGCCGCGCTGGATGCGCCGGCGGATCTCGTCGCGGCTCCAGGGGTTCTTCTCCACCCCGAGCCGGTAGATCCGTACGGCGTCCGGCATGGCGGCGAACGGCAGGCCGCGGGAGCGGGCGAGCTTCACGCTCTCCTCCATGGCCCGCAGGCTCAGTCCGCCCGCCGCCCGGGCGAACGCGCCGACCGCCCGCGCCGCCTCCTCGGCGTCCGTACCGCCCGCGTTCGCACCGCCGTCGCGTGCGCCGTGCCCGGGGTAGCGCTCGTAGCGCTCGTGCAGGAGGCCGGCCATCGTGGTGCGCTCGTCCGCGTCCGGTTCGGGGACGGCGACCGCGCGGATCCGCTCGCTGCCGGAGACCAGCCACGCGGGGACGTCCCGCTCCCCCTCGGCCAGCCAGACGACCGGGTTGAACAGACCCGGCCCCTTCGGTACGACACCGGCCCCGACGCGGGGCTCCAACGGCTTGACCTCGTCGGCGAGTTTGAGACAGGCGAGGAAGAAGTCGCGCTCCTCGGGGGTGACCCGGGAGGGATCGCTGAGCAGGCGGGAGGCGTGGTCGATCACCAGGGCGACGCGCAGCGGCCGCAGCCGGCGCCCGTCGCGCACCATCTCCTCCCGCTGCCGCGCCCATCCGCTGGTGATGTTCCGCAACTGCTCCAGCACCGCCTGGCGTTGCGCCGCCGTCTGGCCGGGGAACTCGTGCGGTCCCTGGAGCAGTTCCTCCACGGCCGCGCGGACCTCGCCCTCACCGACCTGCGCCACCCGGAAGCCGCTGACCTGGTCGCACAGCACCAGCGCCTCGTAGCCCTTCTCCCGCAGCGGGTTCCAGAGCACGTCGTGCAGCGAGTGGAACCGGTCCCGGCCGCGCCGGCGCACCAGGTGCAGGTCACGGATGTTGCCGTGCAGGACGTACTGCGCGTGCACCCCGAGCGTTCCGGTCAGCTCCTCCACGAAGGGCGGGAGCCGGTCTTCCTTGGACAGGTCCATCGTTCCTCCCCGATGCGCGCTGTTGCGGGCCGCGCGCCCGCCTCAGGTGGTCCCGCCGGCGCGCGCCCGGCTTCCCGGCGGCGCGCGGCGCCCTTCGGTCTCAGCGGCGGCGGTCGCCGTCGACGGTGTGGTAACGGGGACCGTCCCGGTGGTCGTCCCGTTGCGTGCCGGCCGCGCCGCGGACGTCCTCGACCAGTTCGTCGAGCACCCAGGCGTCCTCCCCCAGCACGCCCGGCAGGGCCCCTTCGGTGCGTTCGACCCGGATCTCCAGGTCCAGGCCGAGCGCGCCGGTGATCTCCTCGAACTCGGCGAACCGCTCCCGGGCCTCGGCGCAGCGGGCGTCGTCCAGGGCGCGCTGCTCGGCCGTGCGCTCCCCGGGCGCGCCCCGGTACATGGTCGCCACGCGCAGCCGGCCGTCGACGAGGGTCGCCCTCAGCCAGTGCCCGGGCTCCCAGCCGTCCGGCGTCCAGTCGAGGCGGATCTCCTGCCCCTCGGGCCGGCCCGCCCCGGCCCGGCCGCCGAACCTCCTGGCCAGCTCCGCGACGGCGCCGGCGCACTGCTCGCGGACGTACATCGCCTCCAGGGCGTGCAGCCGCTCCTCCACCCGGCGCCGGACCAGCTCCTGTTCGGCCGGGGTCAGCGCGGTCCCGTCCTTCAGGGTCCGGCGGAGCAGCGCGACGGCGTCCGGCGCGGGGGCCAGGTCCTCGGCGCCCTCCGGGGTCTCGTACACGAGGAAGTCGTGGTGCAGGGCGGCCTCCTCCTGGGCCTCCCGCGTCTCCCGCGCCCGCTTGTTGGCGTCCCGCACGAACTTGCGTGCCTCCGTGAGGTGGATGCGGGCCCGGCGGGGGTCGCCGGCGGCCCGGCGTACGGCGTCCCGGACGGCGCCCGCTGCGAGTTCGGCGGCCTGGGCGTCGGCGTACGGGTCGAGTTCGCCGAGGATCTCCGCCCCGGTGCGGCGGACCTCCCCGGGGTCGAGCGCGGCGGGGCCGCGCCGGGCGGCGGCCTGCGGGGGCAGCTGCCGTGCCTCGGCGTCCGCGGTGCGCTCGGCGGAGAACCGCCGCAGGGTGCGCTGCCGGCTCTCGCGCAGGGCGCGCTGCCAGTCGTCGTCCCGGTCCTCGTCCAGCCGCAGCAGGGCGGCGAGCCGTCGCTGTTCCCATGCGGCCTGCTGGTCCTCCGCGCGGCGCAGGGCGTCCTCGGCGCGGGCCAGTTCCGCCCGCAGTTCGCCCAGTCGTTCCCCGACGGGTGTCAGCGGCGGTGGCACGTCGGGTCGGGGCGGGGGTCCGGGCGGGCCGGAGTGCGCCGCGGCCCGCGCCACCCGGGACAGCAGGGCGCGCCTGCGGGCGTTGACGCGGACGGCGGCGAACGCGGCGGCCTCCCACTGCTCGGCGGCCGTGGCCGCGAGTCGCTGCTGCCGCTCCAGGCAGCGCTGTTCCTCCGCGGCCCGCACCGCCGCGGCGGCGAGGGCCCGGGTGCCGAGCAGGGCGGCCCGACCGGCGAGCAGGACGCCGCTGAGCGAGCCGAGCACCTGGAGCGCGGCGTCCGCGGCCTGGTGGACGGCGTGCCCGGCCGCGTCGGCGAGGTGGGCGGAGGCCTGTCCCGCCGCGTCGTGCAGGTGCAGCATGCCGGTGTGCGGCAGCGCCTGCGGGTCGAGGGGCGGCGGGGGCGGTGCGAAGTGCACGGCGGGTGCCACCGTCTGGATCATGGGGATGCCCAGACCCGAACTCATGCCTGCTCTCCTGTCGTGTCGGTCGTCGTCCCGGACCGCCGGCGGGCCAGCCGCCGTCCCCGGCTCTCGCGCCATCGCCGCCACGGGCCGCCGGCGCCGGGGCCCACCGCCTGCCGCGTCCCGGGCCCCCGGTCCCCGGCGCCCCGGCGCACCCCTTGCCGCACGCGCCGCGACGCGTCGCCGGCGATCCGGCGCACCGCCTGCCACGAGCGGAGCCCGGCGGCCCGGCGGATCATCCTGCGCCACCGGTCCCCCACGACCCGGCCGACCGCCCGCCGCACCCGGCGCCACCCGTCCCCCGCGCTCCGGCGCATCCTCCCCGGCAGCTCCCGCCAGGTCCGGCCGCCCGGGTCGCCGGATCGGCGGCCGGGGCGGCGGTCGCGGCCCTGGCGGCGGGCCGTGCGCCGGGCCAGGTGGTCGCGGCGCAGGCGGCGCCACGCCCAGCCCCGGCGGACGCTCCACACGGCGACGGCGGCGGCCGAGGCGAGCGGCCACAGCCAGGGCACGACGGCGATGGCGTAGAACGCGACGACGACGGCGAGGACGAGCAGCAGGGCCGCCGCGTAGCGCCCGGCCCGGGTGCGGGCCAGCCTGGCGGGGCGGTCCGCGCTGCGGATCAGCAGGCCCGCGAGCGAGCGGCCGGGGTGGTAGAAGGGCGGGCCGATGTACACGGCGGTCCACAGTTCCACCACGAAGACGAACGCGGCGGCGGGCAGCGCCTCGAGCCAGGCCGTGACGACCGCCTCCTGGGAGGCGCGGCCCAGCACGTCCGCGAGGCCGATGACGAAGCTCCAGGGCGCGGTGACGACGATGGCGCCGAGCAGCGCCCAGCCGAGGGTGGGCAGCCGGTCCAGCCGGCGCAGTACGGCGAGCAGGCCGTCCTGGTCGGCGGCGAGCAGCCGCAGGTGCTCCTCGGCGACACGGGCGCGTCTGAGTTCCTGCGCGTCCTCCTGGGCGCGGCCCGTGAGCAGGAGGGCGACGAGCAGGCGCAGGTCGTCGTCCTGGGCGGAGAGCAGGGCGTCGAACCACGCCACCCGTTCCGGGAACTCGGCGCGCAGCCGCATGAGCCGGCCGGTGAGCCGGCTCCTGGTGCGTTCCGGTTCGCGCGCGAGCTGGAGCAGCCAGGCGTCCACGGCCACGGTGCGCTGGAGGGCCGCGCGGTCCCGGCGGTCGCGCCTCAGTTCGCGGACGGTCGGCTCCCAGCGGGCGCGCAGGACCCGCCAGGCGCGGTCCGTGTCGTCCAGGCCGTCGCCGCCCGGCCGCTGGGCGAGTCCGGTCAGCACCTCCGGGTGCCGCGCCAGGTGCCGCAGCAGCGCGACCGCGCCGGCGTGTCCGTCCCGGGCGCCCTGGCACAGCCGGCGCGTGCCCGGCGCGTCCAGGGGGGCACCGTGCCAGGTGGCGTCGAGGCCGGGGCCGAGCCAGTTCAGGAGCCGCACGACGCCCGCGACGGACGGGGGCTGTGCCAGTTCCCGCCGCAGGTCGGCGAGCCGGCCCAGCTCCTCGGGGCTGCGGCCGCCGACGGTCTCGAACTGCCCCAGCCACGCGACCAGCCGGGCCCGGTCGCCGTCGTCGGCCAGCATGCGCGCCGCCGAGACGTGGTTCTGGTCCAGGTGGACGGCGAGGTGTTCGGTCCCGGTGAACTCCTGGCCCATGAACGGGAAGGGGTCGATCGCGGGGCGGGTGGGGTCGTCGGGGAAGATCCGCCCGTCGGTGCGCGGGGCGACGCCGGGGTCCCGGCCGTCGAGCCAGTCCCGCACCTCGGCCGCCTGCCAGCGCTGTTCGGGCGCCCGGGTGAGCAGGCCCTCGCAGAGCAGCCGGGTCCTGCGGTCGGTGATGCCGCCGACGTCGGGGTCGTGCGTGGCGATCTCCGCGAGCACGTCCTCGTCCCGGCGGAACTCGATGGGGTGCCTGCCGAGGGCGAGCTGGGCGACGACCATGCCGAGCGACCACCAGTCGCCCGCCTCGGAGACGGTCTGCCGGAGCAGTCCGGCCTCGGGCGCGAGGTAGAGGGGTTTGCCGCGCCAGTCGGTCCGGGGTTCCAGCGCCTCCTCGGGCCGGTGGGCGGCGGCGCCGAAGTCGACGAGGACGAGGTCGACGGTGCCGGCGCGGCGGGTCTGCACCATGATGTTGTCGGGGGTGATGTCCCGGTGGACGACGCCCCGTTCGTGCAGGGCGGTGACGGCGCCGTGGAGCTGCTCCACCACGGCGCGGACGGCCTCGGGCGGCAGCCCGTCGGGATGGTCCTCGTGGTACTTCTCCAGGGTCTCCTCGCCGTGCGACCAGTACAGGTGCCAGGGGTGCCCGTGCGCTTCGCCGGTCTCCAGGAGCCGTTCCAGGTGGGGGGTGGGGGGCTCGGCGAGGTCCCGCAGCTCCGATGCGACGTCCGGGTCGGGGGCGTGCAGCCGGTGGTACCACTTGAGGACCAGGGGTATCTGCGAGGCTCCGTGACGGCCCGTCAGGTCGCGTACGCGCAGGACGACGGCCCCGGCGGGTTCGAGCGCCTCGGAGAGCAGGGCGACGAGCAGGAACCGGTCGGCCAGTTCGGGCGGCACTTCGGCGGTGACCGGACGTGTCTCGATGATCCGTGCATTGGTGAAACCCCCGTCCGCGGGGTCCACGAAACGGGTGGGCGGGGTGGTCGTCATCTTCCGGCCTTCCGGGAAACGCGCGGGGTGAACCGGGGGGCCACAATGCGGAGCGAACCGGCCCGACGCGCGGGCCGCGGGACGATGAAGATAACGCGATTCCCGTGCGCCGGCGGCGACTTTCCCGGATCTTCAGGGAATCCCCGGCCGGGGCTACGATGCGCATCATGCAGCCCCTGCCCCCGCACGAGAATGTCGTCGCCGAACTCAGGGAACTGAGACGCCGCGGCCTGCCCGGGTTGCGCCACTGCGCCCGGGACGCGCTGCGCGTGAGCGCCGTGGCGGCCGGTCTGTGCACCGGGCCGGACGACGAGCAGACCGGCATCGAGGAGCTGCTGGGCTCGGCGGTACGGCGGCTGGCCGGCGGGCACCCCGTGCGGGACGACGACTCCTGCGATCCGCTCGCCCGGGCCGCCGCCCACTCCTTCGGGATCTTCGCCGCGCGGCGCGGGGTCCCCGGCACCGACCGGCGCAAGGCCGCGGCGGCCGTCTACGGCGTGACCACCGAGCGGTTCCGCAAGAGCCAGGAGCACGACGTCATCGCCGAACTCGCGGCGGCGGTCCTGGCCGTGGCCCGGGAGGCGGGCCCCGCGAAGACGCCCGGTCGGCAGGTGGCCGTGGCGGGGGAAGCGGCGACCGCGGCACCGGCCACCCCGCCGGCGCACGCGGCTCCGTCGGTCGCGGGGCTCCCGCCCCGGCGCCCGGGTGCCCGGCCGGCAGCCGTCGCACCGGTGGCCCGGGCGGGCAGCGTCACCGTCCGGGTGTGCCCGATCCAGGAGGTGCGGGACGTCGACATCCTGGTCTCCTCGGAGAACACGTACCTGGAGATGTCCAAGACCTTCCATCCCACGGTGTCCGGCGCCCTGCGCCGGGCCGCCGCCCTGCGGGACGCCTCGGGGGAGATCGTGGACGACGTCCTCTCCCGCGAACTGCGCGTGTGGCAGCGCACGCACGGCCGGGCGGGCATGCCCGTGCGGCCGGGCACGGTCGTCGCCACGTCGTCCGGCGCCCTGGCGGCGCACGGCATACGACGCGTCCACCACGCGGCGATCGCCACCCCGGTCGGCGACGGCGACCGCTATCACGTGTCCCCGGCCGTGCTCGCCGAGGCGGTGCGTACGTCCTTCGAACTGGCGCGCCACGAGAGCGAGTTCCTCTCCCTGCCGATGTCCTCGATCTGCTTCCCGCTGCTGGGCGCCGGCCGGGGCGGGCTGCCCGTGGAGACGGTGGCCCGCCGGCTGCTCGCAGCGGTCCGGGCGGAGCTGCGCCGGGACCCGTCCTGGTCGGTGCTGCTGGTCACGCCGGAGGAGAGCCACGCCCGGCTGCTCACGGCCGCCAGCTCCGTTCCGTGAAGCCCACCCCGCCCTGCCCCAACCGCCGCTCCAGCTCCGTGAGTTCACCGCGCAGCGGGACACCGTAGAGCCGTAGCTCGCCGTCCCCGCCCGAGACCACCTGCAGCCGCGGGCCCGGCGCCTGCCGGGCCAGGTACGGGCCGTAGCGGGCGGCGCCGAGCGCGGTCAGCGGGACGATCCGCTGGTTGGCCGAGCCCCGCCAGGCGAGCCGGGTGGGCTCCGCCACCCGGAACCGGCCGGTGATCACGGCGTCCGCGCCCCGCAGGGCGGCGCGCCGCTCGGGTGTCAGCTCCGCCCGCTCGTACCCCGTGTACACCAGCACGTCGGCGGGACGGTGCCCGGCGCTCCCCTCGTGGCGCCGGGCACCGTCCCGCAGGCGTACCGCACCGGCCAGGAGCTCCGCGAGGGCCGCCGCCTGCTGCAGGGGCTCGCCGCCGCTGACCGTGAGGCCGTCGGCCCCGTCGGCGAGGGCCCGCCGCCACAGCGCGAGCACCTCGCCGACCGTGGCCGGCGTGCCCGCCCCCGGGTCCCAGGTGTGCCGGGACATGCATCCGGCGCAGGCCAGGGAGCAGCCCTGGAACCAGATGCCGAGCCGCTTTCCGGGGCCCAGCGTTTCCAGCGGGTAGTGCGTCCCTTCGAGGCGCAATTCCACGGCATCTCCTCCTCGCACCGGCTTGGAGTATCCAGTGCGCCGAGGGGCGCCCGCAATTGCCGGAAGGCTTCGATCCGGCTCTCCGCCGGGCGGGAACCGGTTGTTTTCCGGAGCACCGCAAAGAATGATCGGTTCCTCTTAAATCACGTGTCCCGTTAGGGGTTTTGCTCCGCTACTCTCTCCCCATCGCGGCGCCTTCCCACCCGGACCGCCCGCGACGAATGGGGGCTCTTCGAAATGATCAACAAAGCTCGAATAAATGTCCGGGTCCGACGGCTGAAAGCGGGGCGCCTCTCCTCGGCACGCGCCCGGTTCCACGGCCGCCGGGACGCGGCCGGGCTCGGGGAATTCCTGACGGACGCCGCGGCCGGCCGCACACCGGCCGACGACGACGGCCTGCCGCCCTACATCCTGGGCCTGCGGGCCCAGGTCCGGCGCGGCACCGCACGGCTGCGCACCCGCACCCTCGCGGCGCACCGCGCGCTGCACATCCGCATCCAGGCCGAGTCGGTGCGGGTCGTGACCCAGTACACGGTGCGCGGGGAACCGGCGCCCGCCGCGCTCGCCCGGTTCGGGCGGATGGTCGGCGAGTGGCGCTCCGCCGCCTCCGTCTGCCGCCAGCAGGCCCAGCAACTCGCCGATGAGGCGAACCAGTTGATCGCCTGCTACTGGGACGGCGCCTGGATCCGCGGCCAACGCGAAGGCCATGTCAGCGGGTCACGGCCCACGGGCTGGCTCCCCGGCGAGATCTCCCTGGACCACACCTGGTCCCACCTGGACGACGGCCTGCTCAACGACCGCTGGTACGCCCCGGAACGCGCCGGGCGCGGCACCGATCCGTCGGCCGTCGCGCAGGCACTGCACATCCTCGACCACCAGGCGGCGCGCGGCGGCGACGCCGCGAGCGGCGTCCGCGGGCGATGACCGCCCCTCTTCCGCCCGCCGTCCGCTTCCCGTCCCCCGCTCCCAGGAAGGCCAAGGAACGTCATCGTGCATCACTCGGCCCGGACCGCTCACCGGTCCACCGCTCGCGCCGCCGCCCGGCTCGCCGTCGTCGTCCCGCTGGTGTGCGCGCTCGGCTCCCTCGTCTCCTGCACCAAGCAGGAGGAAGCCCTCACCACTCCGTGCGGGGTGGTCGTCGACGGCTCGGGGTCGGCCGCCGCGGTCAAGCAGGGGTTCGACTCGGAGGCCAAGCTCAAGGACAGCCTCATCGAGTTCCTCACCGACCAGAAGTGCGGCACCGTGGACTTCGCGCCCATCACCCGGTCCTCGCGCAGCTCCTCCTGCCGGCAGGGCCAGGTGGACCTCGACCCGCCGCACGACGCCAACACCGACCAGAAGGTCCAGCGGGCCGGCGCACAGCGGGACGCCGCCGTCGCCGCCCTCGCCGAGCTCAAGTGCGCCCGCACGCAGAACGGTTCGGACGTATGGGGGGCGCTGGCCCGCATCGGGGAGACCGTTCCGGACAACGGCAAGGCACCGAAGGTGCTCGTCGTGAGCGACTTCGCCCAGGCCGACCCGGAGTTCTCCCTGTACCGCCATGACCTCAGCACCAAGGCCCGGCGGGCCAAGGTCATCGACTCGCTCGTCAAACAGCGGGGCCTGCCCGGCATCGAGGGCATGGACGTCTTCCCGGTCGGGCTCGGCATGCAGTACTCGGCGAAACCCAGCGAGGCCGACGACTTCGAGTCCTTCTGGGTGGAAGCTCTCGAAGGGAGGGCCAAGGCCCATGTCGACACCCAGTACAAGCGCTGACCCCCCGGAGCCGCGCCGCCGGCGGCTCGCCCGCTATGTGCCGTTCCCGGGACGGAGCACACAGCAGGCCACCCGGCCCCGGCCCGGCCCCGGCCCCGGCGGGTTCGCCGCGCGGCGGCCCCTGGTCCTCGACGACAGGGCCGAGAGCGGCCTGCTCGGCACCGCCCGCAAGCGGGGCAGGCAGGCCGGCCGGAAGCAGACGCTGGACCCGTGGGTGCTCAACGGCGGCGACCGGTTGCCGTACTTCGCGGAACTGGCCTCCGTACGGGACACCGTGATCCACCGGATCGAGGAGGACCTGCGGCTGTGGGAGGAGGAGGCGCGGCTCCAGGACGCCCGGGCGGCCACCGCCGTCACCGCGGGCGAGGAGGAGACCCGGCTCCTGGACGAACGGCTGAGGGAGGCCGACCGGGACATCGAGGCGGCCCGCGGCCAGCTCGACCTCCTCGCCCTGCGGTCCTCGCGCTGGCTCCGCTTCCGGGACCGGTTGCGCGAACGCGTCGAGGAGCGCTGGCTGCGCGCCCGCTTCCCGGACGCCGACGGACCCCCGGCCACCCGCGGCACGGACCCGGACGCCGACGGGCTCCCGTCCGCCCGCACCACGGACCCGGACGCCTCCACGGACGAGCCGGGGCCGTCGACCGGCAAGGACGGGAGCGCGGAGCCGGGGGACGACTGGCAGTCGGTGTCCACGGCGGGCGCCCCCGCGGACGGCCTCTCGCCCGCCGCGCTGCGCGAGGAGGTCCGCGCGGCACGGCGGGAGGCCGGCATCGGGTCGGGCGAGGGCTGGGAGGGGCTCCAGACCCGCCCCGGTCTCCCCCGGTGGCTGACCCTGGCCCTGCTGGTCGTCATCATGGCCGTCGAGGTACCGGTCTACTGGGTCGCCTACCAGCCCTTCCACGGGGTCGGCAGCACCGGCGGGGACGCGCTGTCCGGCACGCTCGCGGTCTCCTCCGCCGTCATCATGCTGATCCTGCCGCACCTGGCGGGAAACATGCTGCGGTGGCGTTCGGCCACCGGCTCGCCGCGCGGCGGATGGGTGCCCGCCCTGTCGCTGCTCGGCGTGTGGGGCGGGCTGACCTGGGTGCTCGGCACGCTGCGCGCCAAGTTCGTGATGCAGCACGACGCCCCGGCGCCCGCCGGCGGGACGAGCGCGGGCTTCCGCGGACTCGGCGGCTCGTCCGCCGGGACCTCGACCCTGGTGGACCGGCTGCACCTGTCGACCCAGACGGTGACCTGGCTGTTCTGCGCGCTGCTGCTGCTCTCCGGCGGGGTCGGCTTCCTGCTCGGCCTGTTCCGGGAACACCCGTTCCTCGACGCCTACCGCACGGCGCTCGAACGGCGTGCGGAGCTCCAGCGGCGGCGCGAGCGGAGCGCCGCCGCCACCGAGCGGGCCCGGGCCGCGCAGCAGACGGCCGAGGACCGGCAGGGGCACCGCAGGGAGGCCGCGAACGAGCGGATCGCCGCGGCCCGCCAGCTGTACGAGGCCGCCGCCCACGAGTACCTCGACGGGGTGATGACGGCCTCCCGGGACACCGCCGTCACCGAGTCGGCGATGCGCCTGTCCCGGAACTGGCCGCTGCTGCCGGCACCGCTGCGGGACCGGTGAGGCACGGCCGGCGTCCCGGAGCACCGCACGCGCGACTGCCCCGGCCCCCGCGAGGGGACCGGGGCAGTCGCGCGTTCCTCGAGGTCAGCCCTCCGGGGCGGAGACGACGGCGTGCAGCGGTGCCAGCAGCCGGTTGACCTTGCGTACGTCGTCCGTCGACGCCAGCCGCAGGCACTCCCGCGGGCGGGGGTCGAGGGACGGGTCCGGACAGCGGTCCTGGAAGAGCTGGAGGGCGGGGCGCGGCCGGCAGCGCTTGGACGTCCACCACAGCCCCTGGACGTCGTCGCAGCGTTCCCGGATCACCCGCACCCAGTACCGGGTCCCGGCGTACTCCTCGGTGTCGATCAGCCAGTCGTCCTGCCAGACGGCGGCCAGGCCCTCGGCGGTCGTGAGGTCCACCAGACAGAGGTCCGCCGTGGTGCGGACCGCCGACAGGACGTACCGGGAGGCCTGTGCCCAGGGGATCTGGCGCACCCCGTCGTCACCGAACTCGACCGACCTGAGCAGGACTTCGCACAGCGCGGTGACCGGGTCGAGGGCCGCGTAGAGGTAGGGGTAGGGGTCCTTCTCGGTGGGGTCGAAGCGGCTGCCCTTGAAGAACTCGTGGGCGACGTTCGGGTTGAACTCGCCGGGCCCGAACCGCTCCTCGTGGCACCGCCACAGCACCGTGCCCGCCGCGAGGGTGTGCCGCACCGGCCGCATCGGGACGCCCTCGGGCGGCAGTTGACGGGCCATCAGTACGCCCCCACCAGCTCGGCCGCGGCGCGTTCCAGCGCGTCGTCCGGCAGGACGCCGAGCAGTTCCGCCGGGACGCCGCCCAGCCACCGGTTGCCGCCCAGCCACCAGTCGGCGGCTCCCCAGGGGTCGCGGTCCGCGCGGAGCAGTACGTTGATCCGGCGGACGACCGGCAGCGGTTCGGCGGTGCCGGGCCTGAACTGGAAGCGGGGGTAGCGGATGCCGCGGTCCGGGTCGCGCAGCCGGATCAGCCCGGCGGGCCGGTCGTCGGGACCCTCGGCCGGGGCGGCGGTCAGGGCCGTGTGCTCGGCCTCGCTCAGCGCGGGGGCGTCGAGGAGCCGGCGGCGGGCCGACCGCAGCAGTTCGGCCGGGTCGGGCGGCGGGGTGCCGAGGACGTCGATCACCGCGTCGATGGTGGTGAGGCTGGGGAGTTCGCGGGTGCCGGTGGCGTAGCGGTGGCCGCCGAGCGCCCGCGCCACGGGGTGGTCCGACGGCAGCGCGGACAGGGTGCGCCTGAGCCGGCGCACGACGCGGGCGACGGCCGCCGGACGGCCGGCGGCGGTCTCCTCGCGCATCTCCCGCAGTGCGCCGGAGACCTCTTCGAGGCCGTCGTCGTCCAGCCCCGTGATGACGGTGGTCCAGTGGCTCTCCAGGAGCCGGAGCAGTTCCTCCGACGTCATGCGCGCTCTCCTTCCCGCCGCCGGGCGGGGGCCGCCGGTGCCGGGTTGCCGTGGTGGACGAAGGCCGCCCAGGTGTCGGGCCGGTCGCGGAAGTCCTCCACGAGCCGCCGAGGGGCGGACAGGCCGCGCAGCGCCGGGACGGGCGGGCGCTCGCCGGGCGGGGTGAGCATCCAGCGCTGGGCGGCGCGCAGCGCGTCCGGCGGGGCCATGCCCCGGGCGAGCGCGTCGTGCAGGACGAGCATCAGCAGTTCGGACCGCATGTCGTCGACCTTCCAGCGGGAACCTATGGCGTCGGCGGCCAGCCGGTGCACCAGGACCGAGGTCACGGTCAGGGCCTCGTCGTGGTCGCGGGTGGTGAGGTCGGTCTCGCAGCCGCCGCACACGACGAGGGGACCGGCCGAGCGGAAGGCGTCGCCTTCGGCGGGCGTCTCCAGCAGCGTGCTGAGCGTGAGCTCCCCGGACGCCTCCCCGGCCCCGTTCGATGCCGCCAGGTGCAGGGCCGAGCGTGTGGGGTCCGGCCCGGCGAGCCCGTGGCAGGCCAGGTGCACGAGGGACGCGGGGGCCGTGGCCCGGCCGCCCAGCAGGGCCAGTACGGTCTCCGGGGTGGCGGGGTCGTCGTCGGGATGGTGGACCAGGGCGCCCGGATAGAGCACGCCGGCCAGGGTCTCGATCTCCTCCTCGGCCCACTCCAGGTCGTCCACGGCGTGGAACACCAGGGCCGGCCGCTCGGTGAGCGCCATACGCCGGCGGGCCGCGGCCCGCAGGAACTCCCGCCCCGAGGCGGCGTACGTGAGCACGCCGACCTCGCAGACCCGCACCCCGCGCGCCACGCCGGGCACCTCCAGCACCCCCGCCTGCCAGGGCACGACGCCCAGCTCCCCACAGGGCACGATGACGAGCCGTACGGCGGGGGGCGGGGCGGGGCGGTGGGCGAAGGTCCCGGAGGCGACGGCGCTCGGCGGGGCGTCGGCCGTCCGGGAACCGGCGCCGTCGGCCGCCGCCCCCGTCAGCCCTGCCTCCGCAAGGGCCCGTTCCCACAGTGCCAGGTGGTCCAGGGCGGGGCCGAGCACGCCACCGGCCCAGACGCACAGGTCGTCCAGGGCCCGCAGCCAGCGGCGTTCGGCGCGCTCCCGCTCGCGCGGGTTGACGGTGTCCTCGTCGGCGGCCTCCAGGCGCTGGCGGTCGGCACCGGCCGCCAGGTACCGCGCGACGGGTTCGCGGCCACCGGGGGTGAGGCCGGGGAGGGGCAGCGCGGTGACGGGGCCGTCGGCGGGTACGACCAGGACCGCACCGTCGGCATCGTCCAGGCCGGGTATCAGGTACAGCAGCGCGTCCGCCTCCGTCGCCCGCAGCCCGGCGCGCAGGTCGTCCACGGAGGCGACCACCGGCTCCACGTCGGCCCCGCCCCGGCCCCGCAGCAACTCCAGTGAGCGGCGCCGCAGGTCACCGGGGAGACCGGGAACGCCCGCTCCCACCGCGGCGAGCACCTCCAGCGGGCTGCGCTCCCGCGGCCCACCGGGGGCACCCGGCCCCCCGCCGGCATCCTTCTCCCGCGCGTCGCGGCCCGGCGTCCCGCCGTCGGCGTCCCCCGTCGCGTCAGCGGACGCCTCCGCCGCGGAGCGTTCCCGCACCGCGCCGGCCCCGGCGTCCACCTCGGCCGAGAGTTCCAGCAGGGAGCGGTCGTCGTCGGCCCGCTCCCAGGAGGGCTCGGCCGCGGCCTCGCGCCAGCGGCCGGCCAGTTCCGTCTCTCCGAGGGCCGTCAGCCGGTCGGCCACGCCCGCGGAGACGGCCGCAGCGCCGAGTACCAGCGAGCGGCCCGCCTCCAGGCACGCGATGGCCTCCTCGGCGAGTCCCGCGCGCAGCGCCCAGAACGCCGCTCGGCGGCCCCGGTCGGCCGCGGCACGCGCGATCCGCAGGCCGCGGCCGACGCCCTGCTGGAGCAGAACGTCGTCGGCGGACAACCGCAGTGACCTGCGGGCGAGCCCCACGGCGGCACGCAGATCGCCACCCACACCGGCCGCCTCCGGCGGAGAAGCGGCGCCGGCACCGGCTTCACCCACCCGCGAGCCGCCATCCACACCGGACACCCCCACCGCAGAAGCCACGTCGCCACCGGCCGCCCCCACCGCAGAAGCCACGTCGCCACCGGACCCCACCACAGGAACCGCGTCGCCACCAGCCCCGCCCGCCCGGAGGGCAGCGTCGCCACCAGTCCCGCCCGCCCGGAGGGCAGCGTCGCCACCACCCCCGTCCGCCCGGAGGGCGGCGTCGGCATCGGAACCATCCGCCCGCAGGGCCGCCCGCTTCGCGTGCAGTGCCGCCAAGTCCCAGGTGAGGCCCGCGCTGCCCGGGCTGCCGTCGGGGAGTTCCGCCACCGCCCGGGTCAGTTCCCCGATCGCCTCGTCCAGCGCGCCGGTGTCCCCGGTGAGCAGGTGCAGGGTGTCCAGGGCGAGCGCGATGCCGCCGCGGGCGCGGGGGCGGAAGTCGGAGGTGAATCCGGTGGCGTCCAGGGCGGCCCGGGCGCGCTGGACGCCCTCGGCGATGCGGCCCGGGTCCGACTCGACGATCGCCGTCAGGGTGATCAGCGGGGCCCACGCGGTGTCGAGGAAGCTGCGCAGCACGGGCACGTCCACGGACGTCTCCACGGCCCGCTGGAGGTGGTGCACGGCCGCGCGCAGATGTGCGGTGCGGTCCTCCGCGTACGGCACGAGCACGACGCGGCTGAGGTAGGCCATGCCGAGGACGAAACCGGTCAGCGCGCCGGTCCATGCCTCGGCACCGTCGTAGGTCTCGTCCAGTTCCAGTTCGCACAGCTCGTCGATGACGTCCTCGACCTCCACGACGTCACCCCGGTCCACGGCCGACGCCACCCGCCCGTGGAGCCGGACGGCCTCCCCGCACAGACGCAGGCTGGCGACGAGGTCGCTCGTGGGGGCGCCCTCCCACCGCTGCGCCTCCAGCAGTTCCCGGGCCATGTCCTCGTCCTGGAGGCTGCCGCCGGTGAGGGCGGCGCCGAGGAGCAGTCCGGGCACGACGGCACGGAGCCACTCGCCGTGGGAGCGGCTGTCGAGTTCCCCGTTGGCCGAGGCCTCGTGCATCAGCCGGAGCGCCGTACGGAATCCCTCCATGTCACCGGTGCGGGTGGCGAGGGCGACGTGGGCGAGCGCGGCGACCATCCGGGACGGCAGGGGCGCGGGGCCGTCCTGCGCCGCGGTGGCGGCCGGGTCCCCGGAGAGTTCGGCGAGGAGTGCGGAGAGCTGCTGCGGCGCCATGAGTCCGGGCGACATGACCTCGGCGAAAGCCAGCAACTGGCTCAGGAAGTGCCGGGTCTCGGCGGACGAGCCGGAGGAGTCGTCGGCCGGCGCCCCGCCGGCCTCGTCGGACGGCCCCCGCTCCAACTGGTCGAGTAACAGCGACATCATGGTGCCCAGTGACGACGGCAGCGATCCGCCCGGCATGGTGCCGGCGATCCGCCGGCCCCCGCGGGCGAGCGCGGCGGTGTCACCGGACCGCAGCGCGTCGGTCATCTCGCCGAAGGTGCGGAGGTTCTCCCGGAGCTGGGGGTCCATCGCCGGGTGCTCGCGTTCCAGCAGCAGCCGGACGAGCAGCGCGCTGTCCTCCACCATCCCCGAGCCGCCCTTGGCGAGCGGGGTGCCGAGCGCGGCCAGGGACATGAGCCGGTCGACGGTCCACTCACCGTTGGGCATGGCCATGACCTCGCGGCTGAGCCGCACGAGCCGTGACCCGACCAGAGCCACGAGGTCGCGGTACACGGCGTCCCGGTCCGCCTCGGCGAGCAGGGGCGAGCCGAGGGCCTGCTCCAGCAGCGGCAGCGCCCGCTCACGGTCGGCCGGGGCGCCCTCCAGGACGAACCGCACGGCGTGGCACCGGCCGAGCCGGGCAGCCACCCCGGCGGCCGTCCCGTCACCCTCGGCCGGCGGCAACTCGGCCAGCAGTGACGTCAGTTCGTCCGTGAGGGCGTCGAGCTGCGGCCCTCGTGTCCCTGTGTACGCCTCCGGTTCGGCCGGTACGGAGAATCCGTCGGCGCGGGTGAGCGCGGCGGCGGCGCGGTCGGTCACGGGTGCGGTCCCGGCTTCGGTCATGCGTCCTCCCCTCCCGCCGCCATGGTCCCCCGTTCCCGTGCCGCGGTGGCCGGGTCCGGCGGACCTCACCGGCATCCTGCCGGACAACGCCCGGCTCCCGGCCGGTTTCCGCCCGATCCGCCGTGGCCCGGCGGGGGCCGGACGGGCATGCTGGGGTTGCCGGCCGAGGACGGCCGCACGGGTGAGCGAGGGGGAACGCGGTGACGAACTCCGGACCGGGGCGGGGCCCCCTCACGCCGTACCTGGAGACGACCCACGGGGACTACGCGGCCCGCTACACGGCCGGTCTGCGGGTCGAGGCGGCCGACGCCGGCGTGGTCGTCCTGTACGGCCGCTGCCCCCGGTGCGGCTGCGCGTTCACGTACACGCACACGGACCGGGTGTTCCGCTCGCCGCGCCGCGGGCCCCGCCCGGCGCACGTGCCGGTGCTCTGCGCGTGCGAGGCCGGGCATCCGGGCCGGCCGGCCGACGAGACGGGGTGCGGCGCCTACTGGAACGTCGTCGTGGAGCGGGGGTGACCCCGCGCCCCCGGGTCCGGCCGGGTCCGCCCGGGACCCCCGCCGACCGTCAGGCGGCCCGGCAGACCCGGGAGTTGCTCGCCGGTGAGCTGTCCAGGGCCCGGGAGGCGGCGCTCGCCTGGCGCAACGGGCTCGCGGCGCTCTTCGCCGGGCTGTTCGGCTTCGGCCTGGTCAAGGGCCGTACCGACGTGGGCGGACTGGCCTGGCCGTACGACGCCGTGGTGGGCGGCGCGCTGCTGCTGTGCCTGGTGTGCGGCACGCTGGGCGCGCTGCTGCTGCTGAGGGCGGCGCACGGCGCGCCCACCGGGGTCCGGCTGCCCACCGGCGTGCCCGCCACGGCCACCGCGCTGCACCTGGGCGATCACATGGAGACCCGCCGCACGGTACGGGCCCTCACCCGCGGGGTGGCGCTGACGATCTGCTGCGGGGCGCTGCTCGTCACGGCGGTGGCGCTGACCTGGTACGGCCCGGCGAAGGACGGACCCCGCGTCCTGGTGCGCACCCCGTCGGGGGTGGTGTGCGGGACGCCGGGGCGCACGCGGGACGGGGTGCTGTGGATCAGGACGGACACCGGCGAGGTCGCGGTGCGCCTGGCCCGGGCCGAGGCCGTGACCGCGGTCGACGACTGCCCGGGCGGCGCGCCCCCCTGAGGGTGCCGGCCGGTTCAGTCGCCGGCGCGCCGCCCGGAGGCCAGGGTGAGGGCCAGGTACAGCACCAGGGAGGTGCCGAGGCCCACCGCCCAGCCGTAGTCCGCGAGGGGTGCCAGCGCGGGGATGGGGCGGCCGTCGGTCAGGGGTCTGAGGCTCGCGCCGCCGAGCGCGAGGACACCGCCCGCGAGGAAGGCGACGACCGCCCGCCAGTTCCAGCCGCCCGCGTACCAGTACCGGCCGCCCGGGCGGTAGAGGTCGCCGAGGTCCAGGCGGGTGCGGCGCAGCAGCCAGTAGTCGGCGACGAGGATGCCGGCGACGGTGCCGAGCAGGCCGCCGACCAGGCCGAGCCAGGTGAAGATGTAGCCCTGCGGGTCGGAGTACAGCTTCCAGGGGCAGATCAGTACGGCGAGGACGGCGGTGATCAGGGCGCCGGCGCGGAAACTGACCTTCCTGGGCGCGACGTTGGAGAAGTCGAAGGCCGGGGAGACCAGGTTGGCGGCGATGTTCACCGACAGGGTGGCCACCAGGACGGTCACGAGCGCGTAGAGCAGTCCGGCCACGTTGTCCGTCTTGGCCGCCAGCTGCACCGGGTCCCAGACCGGTTCGCCGTACACGGCCTGCGAGCCGGAGGTGACCAGCACGGACAGGAACGCGAACAGGGTCATGGTAGTCGGCAGGCCGAGTGCCTGGCCCCAGGTCTGCGCGCGCTGGCTCCTGCCGTAGCGGGTGAAGTCGGGGATGTTCAGCGACAGCGTCGACCAGAAGCCGATCATGCCCATGAGGGAGGGCCAGAACAGCTTCCAGAAGTCGCCGCCCCAGCCGAGCCTGGACGGCTGGCCGAAGAGCGGCCCGACGCCGCCGGCCTTGCCGCTCATCCACCACAGCATCACGAAGGCGCCGACCAGGACGAACGGCGCGGCCCAGTTCTCGAAGCGGCGGATGGTCTCCATGCCGCGGTGGATGATGGCCACCTGGATCGCCCAGAAGACCGCGAAGGACAGCCACATGGTCCAGGCGTGGCCGCCGATGTGCCCCGCGTTCTTCCAGCTGTCGCCGATCAGCTTCCCGGCGAGGAAGTAGATCGCCTCCCCGCCGATCCAGGTCTGGATGCCGAACCAGCCGCACGCCACGAGCGCCCGGACGACGGCGGGCAGGTTGGCGCCGCGCACGCCGAAGGAGGCGCGGGCGAAGACCGGGAAGGGGATGCCGTACTTGGGGCCCGCGTGCCCGGTCAGCAGCATCGGCACCAGCACGATCAGGTTGGCGAGGGCGATGGTGAACACCGCCTGCTTCCAGTCCATGCCCACCGCGATCAGCCCGGAGGCGAGGGTCCAGGAGGCGGTGTTGTGGGCCATGCCGACCCACAGGGCGGAGAAGTTGTACGTCGTCCAGGTGCGCCCGGCCACGGGGACCGGGAGCAGGTCCTGGTTGGCGTGGGGGCCGCTGGGCGGCGGCGAGCCGGGGGCGAGTTCCACGCGTCCGTCGGGGAGGGTGACCTGGCCGGATATCGGTCTGGCCGGGGGAGCGGTGTCGGTCATGGGCTGGCCAATCGGGAGAGGCGGATCGGGATGGCCGTGCGGGCACCAGCCCCCTCCCCCAGGCGGCGGGGAGGGGAGACCAAGAGGGGCGTGGGGGGACTCGGAAGGCGTGGGGGGTCAGGAGTTGACGGCGGGGATGACGTGGCGGCCGTAGGCCTCGATGGTGGCCTCCTGCGCGTCGTGCATGTCGTACACCGCGAACTGGTCGACGCCCAGGGCGCGCAGCGCGGTCAGTTTCTCGATGTGCTTCCCGACCGGGCCGATGACGCAGAACCGGTCCACGATCTCGTCGGGCACGAACGCGGTGTCCGGGTTGCCGCTGCGTCCGTGGTGGGCGTAGTCGTAGCCCTGGCGGGCCTTGATGTAGTCGGTGAGTTCCCCGGGGACCCGCGCGGAGTGCTCGCCGTACCGGGCGACGAGGTCGGCGACGTGGTTGCCGACCATGCCGCCGAACCAGCGGCACTGGTCGCGGGCGTGCGCCAGGGCCTCGGGCGAGTCGTCCTCGGTGACGTACGCCGGGGCGGCGACGCAGACGGTCACCTCGGACGGGTCACGCCCGGCCGCGGCCGCCGCGTCCTTGACGGCCCTCACCATGTACTCGGTCAGGTACAGGTCGGCGAGCTGGAGGATGAACCCGTCGGCCTCCTCGCCGGCCATCTTCAGCGCCTTCGGTCCGTACGCGGCCATCCAGACCGGGAGTTCGGCGCCCTCCTTGATCCACGGGAACCTGATCCTGGTGCCGCCGAGGTCGGCCTCCTCGCCCCGGCCGAGGGCGCGGATGACCTTCATGGCCTCGCTGATCCGGGCGAGGGTGTTGGGTTTGCGGCCCGCGACGCGCATCGCGGAGTCGCCGCGGCCGATGCCGCAGACGGTGCGGTTGCCGAACATGTCGTTGAGGGTGGCGAAGGCGGAGGCGGTGACCTCCCAGGTGCGGGTGCCGGGGTTGGTGACCATCGGCCCGACCTTCAGCTTCTGCGTGTTCGCCAGGATCTGGCTGTAGATCACGAACGGTTCCTGCCAGAGCACGGCGGAGTCGAAGGTCCACCCGTAGCGGAAGCCGTTGCGCTCGGCCCGTTTCATCAGGCTGACGACCCGGGAGGCGGGCGGGTCGGTCTGGAGGACGAGTCCGAAGTCCATGGGCGTCACTCCTAGCTGAGGTACTGACAGGTGGAGCGCGGGGTGAAGACGCCGTGCCCGGCGCGTCCGGTGTACTCCCGCTGGTCGATGACGAGTTCGCCGCGTGAGAGGACCGTCTCGACGCGGCCGGTGACGCGCCTGCCCTCGTACGCCGAGTAGTCGACGTTCATGTGGTGGGTCTCGGCGGACATCACCTGCTGCGCGTGCGGGTCGTAGATGACGACGTCCGCGTCGGCGCCCGGGGCGATGGTTCCCTTCTTCGGGTACAGGCCGAACATCCGGGCCGGGGCGGCGCAGGCGATCTCGATCCAGCGACGGCGGGAGATGTGCCCGTCCACGACCGCCTGGTGGAGCAGGTCCATGCGGTTCTCCACGCCCGGCAGCCCGTTGGGGATCTTGGAGAAGTCGCCGCGGCCGAGTTCCTTCTGGCCGGTGAAGCAGAAGGGGCAGTGGTCGGTGGAGACGACCTGGAGGTCGTTGGTCCGCAGGCCGCGCCACAGCCTGGCCTGGTGCTCCTTCGGCCGCAGGGGCGTGCTGCACACGTACTTGGCGCCCTCGAAGCCGGGCTCGGCCAGGTTGTCGGTGGACAGGAACAGGTACTGCGGGCAGGTCTCGCCGAAGACGTTCAGCCCCTCGTCGCGCGCCCGCGCCAGCTCGGCCACGGCCTCCGTCGCGGAGACGTGCACGACGTACAGGGGCGCGCCGGCCACCTGGGCGAGCTTGATGGCCCGGTGGGTGGCCTCCGCCTCCAGCAGGGCCTTGCGCACCTCGCCGTGGTAGCGGGGATCGGTCTCGCCCCGGGCGAGCGCCTGCTCGACCAGGACGTCGATGGCGATGCCGTTCTCGGCGTGCATCATGATCAGCCCGCCGTTCTCGGCGGAGCGCTGCATGGCGCGCAGGATCTGCCCGTCGTCGCTGTAGAAGACCCCGGGGTAGGCCATGAACTGCTTGAAGCTGGTGACCCCCTCCTCGATCAGGAGGTCCATCTCCTTGAGCGTCTCCTGGTTCACATCGGAGACGATCATGTGGAAGGCGTAGTCGATCGCGCAGGTGCCCTCGGCCTTGGCGTGCCAGGTGTCCAGGCCCTCGCGCAGGGTGTGGCCGACGCTCTGCACCGCGAAGTCCACGATGGTCGTCGTACCGCCCCAGGCCGCGGCGCGGGTGCCGGTCTCGAAGGTGTCGGAGGCGAAGGTGCCGCCGAACGGCAGCTCCATGTGGGTGTGGGCGTCGACGCCGCCGGGGATGACGTACTTCCCGGTGGCGTCGATCGTGCGGTCCGCGTGCCAGTCCTGTGAACCGGGCGCGGCGAGGGCGACGACGCGGGAGTCCTCGATGAGGACGTCGGCGTGCATCTCGTCGGACGCGGTGATGACGAGGCCACCGCGGATGACGGTACGACTGCTCATGGTGCTCCCTCTGTCAACGTTGCCGTCAGGGCGCCGTCAGCGGTCCGTAGGCCCCCGGCGCCCGGTCCCGGTAGAACTGCCAGCGGTCGCGGACCTCGCGGAGCTTGGCCGGGTCCAGGTCGCGGACGACGAGTTCGGTCTCCTTGTCGCTCGCGACCTCGCCGACGAACCGGGCCTCCGGGTCCACGAAGTACGTGGTGCCGTAGAAGTCGTTGTCTCCCAGATCCTCCACGCCGACCCGGTTGATCGCGCCGACGAAGTACTCGTTGGCGACGGCCGCCGCCGGCTGCTCGAGCTGCCACAGGTAGCGGGACAGGCCGCGCGAGGTGGCCGACGGGTTGAAGACGATCTCGGCGCCGGCGAGGCCCAGCGCCCGCCAGCCCTCGGGGAAGTGGCGGTCGTAGCAGATGTAGACGCCGATCCGGCCGGCGGCGGTGTCGAAGACGGGCCAGCCGCTGTTGCCGGGGCGGAAGTAGAACTTCTCCCAGAAGCCCTGGACCTGCGGGATGTGGGTCTTGCGGTACTTGCCGAGGTAGGAGCCGTCCGCGTCGATCACGGCGGCCGTGTTGTACAGGACGCCCGGCTGCTCCTCCTCGTACATGGGCAGGACCAGGACGATGCCCAGCTCGCGGGCGAGGGCCTGGAAGCGCCGGACGGTCGGGCCCTCGGGGATCCGTTCGGCGTACTCGTAGAACGCCTTGTCCTGGACCTGGCAGAAGTAGGGGCCGTAGAACAGCTCCTGGAAGCAGAGCACTTGCGCGCCCTGGGCGGCGGCGTCGCGGGCCGCCTGCTCGTGCACCTGGATCATGGACTCCTTGTCGCCGGTCCACGCGGTCTGGAAGAGGGCGGCACGGATCACTCGGCTCATCGGGACCTCCGGTAGCTCGGTGTGCGGCGAGCGTAGGGAGCCCGGACGGCCGGTTCGACGGGCAGCGTGTCACGTCCGCGGGTGGTCGGCGTGCCACCGTGTCACGCGTCCCCGGTCCCATGTTTCACCACCGTTGTCGCAGGTCGTCGCATGTTTCAGCCCTGTTGCGCGTCGTGCGCGAGAAGCGCGATGTGCACGGAGGCCGCCTGTTCGAAGTCGTCCAGGTCGATCCCGAGGCGGGTCTGTATCGCCTCCAGGCGGCGGTAGAGGGCCGGCCGGGAGACATGGTGGAGCTGGGCGGTGCGGGACTTGTTGCGGCCCGTCGCCAGATAGGTCCGCAGGACGTTCAGCAGTTCCGGTTCGGCGTCGCACAGCAGCCCGTCCAGCTCGCGCTCGGCGAAGGACTGCACCTGCGGATCGTCGCGCAGCAGACGGATCAGCCCGCGCAGGTGGACGTCCTTGAGGCGGACGACGGCCGGCAGGTCGAGGGCGGCGGCGGAGCCGGCGACGGCGTCGGCGACGTGCCCGGCCTCGCGCAGCCCGGCGGGCACGTCGTCCCACGCGGTGCGGGGAGCGGCGGCGGCGACCACGGCGGGGGACGCGGCGCGCAGCCGGGTCGCGAAGTGCGCGGTGAGGGCCTCGGCGTCCTGGTCGCGGGCGAGGCTGAGCAGCACGGTGGCGGCGCCCTCGGCGAGCTCGGCGACGAGGCCGGGCAGCCCCAGCAGACGCAGCACCCGGTCGAGCTGTCCGGCCGTGCGGCCCTGGACGACGAGCGGGACGAAGGTGCGGCGGTTGACGGGCAGCCCGGCGGCCCGTGCCCGCGGCAGCAGCTGCCGGGCCGGTACGACCCCGGAGACCAGGTCGGTCAGCAGGCCCTGCGCGGACTGCTCCTCCCAGCTGCGCGCGGAGGCGCCGCCGAGCATCCGGTGCAGCACCAGGGCCTCGGCGGCCCGGTCCGCGAGCAGCCGCCCGGTGGCCGCGTCGCCCCGGTAGCCGCACAGCAGCAGCCGGCCCCACCGCTCGCCGCGCCCGCCCAGCTCGGCGCGGACCCAGCCGTCGCCGGCGTCGCCGCCGGCCTGCCGGGCGATCCGCTCCCAGTCGCGCAGCACGTCGTCGACCGCGGACCGCTCCCCCGCCGTGCCGAGGACGCGGTGGGCGAGGTTGGTGACGACGACCGGGCAGCCGGCGTGCCGGGCGACCTCGTCGAGCAGCCGTTGCAGCGGCGCCCCGGCCGTGATCAGCCCGGTGAGGGCGGTGCGCACGCTCTCCGACAGGCTGATCGCGGCGAACTTGCGCCGCACGAGCCGGGACTGCACCTCCTCGGTGAGCTGGGCGAAGGGGAACGGCCGGTGCAGGACGACCATGGGCAGCCCGCACCGCTCGGCGGCCCGGCGCATCACCTCGGGCGGCGCGGGGAAGGCCCGGCCGAGACCGAGGACGACGGCCGCCGCCTCCGCCCG
Organism: Streptomyces sp. NPDC031445; assembly: GCF_055581365.1. Taxonomy (NCBI): domain Bacteria; kingdom Bacillati; phylum Actinomycetota; class Actinomycetes; order Kitasatosporales; family Streptomycetaceae; genus Streptomyces; species Streptomyces sp. NPDC031445. Next base: position 742,072 of record NZ_JBVIJO010000001.1, on the reverse strand, counting down.
GTGCAGGGACCGGACGTACTCGGCCTGCCGGGCCTCGTCCCCGGCGAGCAGCACACCGGTGGTGAGGACCATCTCCCCGCCGCTGAGCATGACGCCGACGTCGGCGGCCTCGGCGACGTGCACCCAGCGCACCGGCCGGTCGAGCTGCGCGGCGCCGGCCACCACCTCGGGCTCCCCGGCGAGCACGCGCTCCAGGGTCAGCACCTGGCGCACGGAGAGGGCGGGTTCCAGCACGTACGGGGATTCCGAGGTGATGCTCATGGCCGTGCACCCGTTCTCTAGTACGTGCTCCTCAGCGCCTCTTCCAGGATCGCCGCGCCCTCCTCGGCCTCGGCGACCGTCAGCGACAGCGGCGGGCTGATCCGCAGGGCGCTGGTGTCGTGCCCGCCGCCCTTGCCGAGGAGCAGCCCGCCCTCCCGGGCCGCCTCCAGCACCGCCGCGACGGCCTGCGGGTCGGCCTCGTCCGTGCCCGGTCTGACCAGCTCGACGCCGATCATCAGCCCGCGTCCGCGCACCTCCCGCACCCCGGGCAGTTGCGCGCCGACCGCCCGCAGCCGCTCCAGGAGCAGGCCGCCGACGCGCCGGGCGTTGCCCTGGAGGTCGTGTTCGAGGAGGTAGGTGAGGTTGGCGAGGCCGGCGGCCATGGTGATCTGGGTGCCGCCGAAGGTGGAGATGCTGTTGGCGTCCAGGCAGTTCATGATCTCGGAGCGGGCGATGACCCCGCCGATGGACATGCCGTTGCCGATGCCCTTGGCGAAGGTGACGATGTCCGGCGGGCCGCTGCGGGCGTGCGCCTGCCAGCCCCAGAAGTGGTCGCCGGTGCGGCCCCAGCCGGTCTGCACCTCGTCGGCGATCCACAGGACGCCGCGCTCCTTCAGCACCTCCCGGAAGGCGGCGTAGAGGGTGTCCGGCGGGGAGGTGAACCCGCCGACGCCCTGGACGGGTTCGGCGATCAGCGCGGCCGGCGGCCGGGTGTGGCCGAGGACGTCCTTCAGGTCGGCGACACAGGCGTCGATGAAGGCGCGGTCGTCGAGGTGGGCGAACGGCCCCCGGGTCCGCACGCCGCCGTGGACGTAGAGGGTCTGGAGCGGGGAGAGGGAGGTCGGGGACCAGCCGCGGTTGCCGGTGACGCCGATCGCGCTGAAGGACCGGCCGTGGTAGCTGTTCCGCATGGCGAGGACGGTGTTGCTGCGCCGGTAGGTGGTGGCGAGCAGCAGGGCGGTGTCGTTGGCCTCGGTGCCGGAGGTCGTGAAGAACACCCGGGCGTCCGGGATGCCGCTCACCTGGGCGATCCGCTCGGCGAGTTCGACCATCGGACGGTTGAGGTAGAGGGTCGAGGAGTGGATGATCCGGCCGGCCTGCTCGCTGACCGCCTTGGTCACCTCGGGCAGGGCGTGCGCGGTCAGCGTGGTCAGGATGCCGCCGAAGAAGTCCAGGTACCGCCGGCCGGCGGTGTCCCAGACGTGACGTCCCTCGCCGTGGCTGAGCTCGATCGGGTCGTCGTAGTAGAGGGCGAGCCAGTCGGGCAGGACCCTGCGGTGGCGGGAGTAGAGGTCGGTCACGGCTGCACCAGCCCTTCGTAGGCGTCGGGGCGGCGGTCGCGGTAGAAGGCCCACTGCCGCCGCACTTCCTCGATGAGGTCGAAGTCCAGGTCCCGCACGAGGAGTTCCTCGCTCTTGTCGCTCGCGACCTCCCCCACGAACCGTCCCCGCGGATCGACGAAGTACGACGTCCCGTAGAAGTCGTTGTCGCCGTACTCCTCCTGCCCGACCCGGTTGATGGCGGCCACGTAGTACTCGTTGGCGACGGCCGCCGCGGGCTGCTCCAGCTGCCACAGGTGGGCGGACAGGCCCCGGTGCGTGGCGGACGGGTTGTAGACCAGCTGGGCGCCGTTGAGGCCGAGTTGCCGCCAGCCCTCCGGGAAGTGGCGGTCGTAGCAGATGTAGACGCCGACCTTGCCGACGGCGGTGTCGAAGACGGGCCAGCCGAGGTTGCCGGGCTTGAAGTAGTACTTCTCCCAGAAGCCCTTGACCTGCGGGATGTGGTGCTTGCGGTACTTGCCGAGGTAGGTGCCGTCGGCGTCGATCACGGCGGCGGTGTTGTAGTAGAAGCCGGACCGCTCGACCTCGAAGACCGGCACGACGACGACCATGCCGGTCTCGCGCGCCAGTTCCCGCATCCGGCGCACCGTCGGCCCGTCGGGCACGGGCTCGGCCCAGCGGTAGTGCTCCGGTTCCTGGACCTGGCAGAAGTAGGGGGCGTTGAAGACCTCCTGGAACCCGATGATCCGCGCGCCCCGGCGGGCCGCCTCGCGGGCGTGTTCCTCGTGCTTCGCGACCATGGACTCGGTGTCGCCGGTCCAGGTGGCCTGGACCAGAGCGGCGCGGACGACGTTGGTCATGAGCTGCTCCTTCGACACGACGTCAGAGCCTCTACGCCCGTAGAGCAGGCCGTAGAGGGACGAAAGTAAGCCTCCGCGCGGCCCTTGCCAAGACCATCGCCGTCAACCCGCTGAGTCGATCTCGATTGGCACCCCTGTGGGTGAGCCGCCGGCCGGGACGCCGAGGTTTCTCCGGCAGCGCGCGGACCGCTCGTCGCGGCACCTCGACCGCCTCGCGCCCGGTGTACGCCGACCGGGGCCGGGCCGGCGGGTACCGGCTGGCCGGCGCGTACCGGACGCGGCCTCGGCGGCCCGGCCGAAGGTGCCGGCGGCGCCGCTCCCCTCGCCGCGGGACGCGCCGGACACCGCCGCGCAGCGCTTCCACCCATACGCTCCGGCCTGGTTCCGCGAGCCCGTGATCGCCGAGGCGGTGCGGGACGACCGGCGGGTCGACGCCGGCTGCCGGCGCGGGGACGGGACGGTCGAGCGGCGGCTTGAGCCGTACGGGTCCCTTCAGGCGGCCACCAGGGCGCACCGGGCGACCAGGTCGTCCATCGACAGGCCCAGCACGCGCGCCAGCGCGGCCACGGTGAAGAACGCCGGCGTCGGCGCCCGCCCCGTCTCGATCTTGCGCAGCGTCTCGGCCGAGACGCCCGCCTCGGCGGCGACGTCGACCATGCTGCGCTCGCCACGCGCCGCCCGGAGCAACTGCCCGAGCCGCTCGCCGCGTTCACGCTCTTCGGGGGTGAGGGGGGTGCGCACCATGCGGCCCATTCTAATACCACCCCGCGTCTGGCGCCCATTCAAATACCGGTATAGTAATTGCCATGGTGGAACTGAAGACGGACGCGTCGATCGACGCGATGCACGCGGCGGGCCGGGTCGTCGGCCGCGCCCTGACGGCCGTACGGGAGGCCGCGCGCGTGGGCGTCTCCCTGCTGGAGCTGGACGAGGTGGCCCGGGAGGTACTGCGCGAGGCGGGCGCGACCTCGCCGTTCCTCGGGTACCGCCCCTCTTTCGCCCCGACCCCCTTCCCCGCGGTGATCTGCGCCTCGGTGAACGACGCGATCGTCCACGGCATCCCCACCCGGTACCGGCTCCGCGACGGCGACCTGCTCTCCGTCGACTGCGGCGCGCTGCTGGACGGCTGGGCCGGCGACTCGGCGATCAGCTTCACGGTGGGCCGCCCGCGCCCCGCCGACCTCCGGCTGATCGAGACCGCCGAGCGGGCGCTGGCCGCGGGCATCGAGGCGGCGGTGGCCGGCAACCGCGTCGGCGACATCGCGCACGCCGTCGGCCGGGTCTGCCGTACGGCCGGTTACGGCATCCCGGACGGCTTCGGCGGCCACGGCATCGGCCGCCGCATGCACGAGGAGCCCGACGTCCCGAACGAGGGCCGCCCCGGCCGCGGCCTCCCGCTGCGCCCGGGCATGGTCCTCGCCATCGAACCCATGGTGGTCGCGAGCGGCAGCGACGCCTACTACCCGGCGGCCGACGGCTGGACCCTGCGCACCTCCGACGGCTCCCGCGCGGCCCACTGCGAGCACACGGTCGCGATCACGGAGGACGGCCCCCGGGTCCTGACGGCCCGCGAGGTTCCCTGAGCGGCGCGGGGCGTGCCACGGACGCGGCCGCCCCCCGGGGTCGAGCCGCCACGGCACGCCCGCGGACGCCGTGCCGGACCGGTCCCGCACCCCACTGGGCGAACATGCCCGCCCCCACGGATCGTGTCATCGTGGGCATGAGCAACCCGCCTCCGGGTTACCCGGCCGCTCCGCATGTCGTCAGCGAAGGAACCCACGCGATGACCAACGGCTACCCTCCTGACCCCTTCGGTGAATTCCTGGCCCGCTTCTTCGGCGGCTCGGGCGGAGCCCCCGGGCCCCGCCACATCGACATCGGCCGCCTGCTCAGCCAGCCGGCCCGGGAGCTGGTCAGAGGGGCCGCCCAGTACGCGGCCGAGCACGGCAGCCGGGATCTGGACACCCAGCACCTGCTGCGCGCGGCCGTGTCGACGGAGCCCACCCGGAGCCTGCTGAGCCGGGCGGGCGCGGACCCGGACTCGCTCGCCACGGAGATCGACGACCGGGCGGGCCCCGTCCAGCACCCGCCCGGCGAGGCGCCGCCGCCGACCTCGCTGTCGCTGACCCCGGCGGTCAAGCGCGCCCTGCTGGACGCCCACGACATGGCGCGGGCCAGCGGCGCCGGGTACATCGGCCCGGAGCACGTGCTGAGCGCGCTGGCGGCGAACCCGGACTCGGCGGCCGGGCACATCCTGCACGCGGCCCGGTTCTCGGCGGGCGGCATGCCGCCCGAGGCCGCGGAGGGGGCGCCGCCCCGCCCGGAGCGGCAGCGCCAGCGGCCCACCGGCACGCCGACCCTGGACAAGTACGGCCGTGATCTGACCGACATGGCCCGGCAGGGCCGGATCGACCCGGTGATCGGCCGGGAGACGGAGATCGAGCAGACCATCGAGGTGCTGTCGCGGCGCGGCAAGAACAACCCGGTGCTCATCGGTGACGCGGGCGTCGGCAAGACGGCGATCGTGGAGGGCCTGGCCCAGCGCATCGCGGACGGCGAGGTCCCCGACGTCCTGGCGGGGCGCCGGGTGGTGGCCCTGGACCTCACCGGGGTGGTGGCCGGCACCCGCTACCGTGGCGACTTCGAGGAGCGCCTCACCAACATCGTGGAGGAGATCCGCGCCCACTCCGACCGGCTGATCGTGTTCATCGACGAGCTGCACACCGTCGTGGGCGCGGGCTCCGGCGGGGAGGGCGGCACACTGGACGCCGGGAACATCCTCAAGCCCGCGCTGGCCCGGGGCGAGCTGCACATCGTGGGCGCGACCACGCTGGAGGAGTTCCGCCGGATCGAGAAGGACGCGGCGCTGGCCCGCCGGTTCCAGCCGGTCCTGGTGCCCGAGCCGACGGCCGGGGACACGATCGAGATCCTGCGCGGACTGCGGGACCGGTACGAGGCCCACCACCAGGTCCGCTACTCCGACGAGGCGCTGGTCGCCGCCGTCGAGCTGTCGGACCGGTACCTCACCGACCGGCGGCTGCCGGACAAGGCGATCGACCTGATCGACCAGGCGGGCGCGCGGGTCCGGCTCGGTGCCCGGACGAAGGGCACGGACGTGCGCGCGCTGGAGCGCGAGGTCGAGCAGCTGGTCCGGGACAAGGACCAGGCGGTCGCGGACGAGGACTACGAGCAGGCGAAGCAGCTGCGCGACCGGATCGGCGAGCTGAAGCAGCGCATCGCCCAGGTGACCGGCGGCGACAAGGCCGACGAGGGCCAGGACCTGGAGGTGACGGCGGAGGCCATCGCCGAGGTGGTGTCCCGGCAGACCGGCATCCCGGTCAGCCGGCTGACCCAGGAGGAGAAGGAACGGCTGCTCGGCCTGGAGCAGCACCTGCACCAGCGGGTGGTGGGCCAGGAGGAGGCGGTGGCCGTGGTGTCCGAGGCGGTGCTGCGCTCCCGCGCCGGCCTGGCGAGCCCGAACCGGCCCATCGGCAGCTTCCTCTTCCTCGGCCCGACCGGCGTCGGCAAGACCGAGCTGGCACGGGCGCTGGCGGAGGCGCTGTTCGGCAGCGAGGACCGGATGGTCCGGCTGGACATGAGCGAGTACCAGGAGCGGCACACCGTCTCCCGGCTGGTGGGCGCCCCGCCCGGGTACGTCGGCCACGAGGAGGCCGGCCAGCTCACCGAGGTGGTGCGCCGGCACCCGTACTCGCTGCTGCTGCTGGACGAGGTCGAGAAGGCGCACCCGGACGTCTTCAACATCCTGCTCCAGGTGCTCGACGACGGCCGGCTCACCGACTCGCAGGGCCGGACCGTGGACTTCACCAACACGGTCATCGTGATGACCAGCAACCTGGGCTCGGAGGCGATCACCCGACGCGGTGCCGGGATCGGGTTCGGGCCGGGCGGCGCGGAGGCCGACGAGGAGGCGCGGCGCGAGCAGATCCTGCGGCCGCTGCGCGAGCACTTCCGGCCGGAGTTCCTGAACCGGATCGACGAGATCGTGGTCTTCCGGCAGCTGACGAGCGAGCAGCTGCGGCAGATCACCGATCTGCTGCTGGAGACGACCCGGCGGCTGCTGGACGGGCAGGGCGTCTCGGTGGAGTTCACGAGCGCGGCCGTCGACTGGCTCGTCGAGCGCGGCTACCAGCCCGAGTACGGCGCCCGGCCGCTGCGCCGCACCATCCAGCGGGAGGTGGACAACCAGCTGTCGCGGCTGCTGCTTGACGGCACGATCTCCGAGGGCAGCCGGGTGACCGTGGACGCGCGGGACGGGCGGCTGGACTTCCGCACGGAAGCCGCCCAGCCGCCCGCGCCCGAACTCTGATCCGACGGCCGGGGCCACCGACGCGTCACGGCCCCGGCCGGCCTGGCCGGTGCCCGCTTCAGCGCTCCGGGCGGACCACCATCGCCGAGCCGCCGCCGCGCCGTACCTTCTCGGCCGCGGCCAGCCACCTGCCGTCCGGCAGCCGCTGCACGCCCGTGGCCGCCCCGATCTCCGGGTTGAGGCTGAAGGAGTGCCCGATGGCCTCCAGCCGCTTGCGCAGGCCGCTGTCGTACAGCCCGGGTTCCAGCTCGGTCCGGGCGGCGTTGCGCTGGCTGGCGCGCGGTGCGGCGATCGCGTCCACCAGGGGCAGCTTCCGGTCCAGGAATCCGGTGAGCGTCTGCAGCACGGTCGTGATGATGGTCGCGCCGCCGGGTGAACCGAGCGCCACGACCGGCCTGTTGTGCCGGTCCAGGACGATCGTCGGGGAGATGGAGGAGCGCGGCCGCTTGCCCGGGCCCGGCAGGTTCGGGTCGTGCACGGCCGGGTTGGCCGGGGCGAAGGAGAAGTCGGTCAGCTCGTTGTTGAGCAGGAAGCCCCGGCCCGGGACGGTGATGCCGCTGCCGCCGGTCTGCTCGATGGTGAGCGTGTAGGCGACGACGTTGCCCCACTTGTCGGCCACGGTGAGGTGGGTGGTGTTCTCCCCCTCGTAGGTCGTGGGGGCCGCCGTGCCGCCCTGGCCGCAGGTCGCCGGGTGCCGGGGGTCGCCGGGCGCGAGCGGGCTGCCGAGGACCGCGTCGTCCTTGATCAGGCAGGCGCGTGAGTCGGCGTACCGCTGGGACAGCAGCTCCTTCGTCGGCACGTCCTCGAAGGCGGGGTCGCCGACCCAGCGCCCGCGGTCCGCGAAGGCGATGCGGCTGGCCTCGATGAAGTGGTGCAGGTACTGCACCTCGCTCGCCTTCGACAGGTCGGTGTTCTCCAGGATGTTCAGCGCCTCGCCGACGGTGGTGCCGCCGGAGGACGAGGGCGCGATGGAGTACACGTTCAGGCCGCGGTACGACGTCCTGGTGGGCGCCTGGAGCTTGGCGCGGTAGACGGCGAAGTCCTTCTCGGCCAGCTTGCCGGGGCGGGCGTTCCAGCCGGAGGCGGGGTCCACGGGCGGGTGTTCCACCGTCTTGACGATGTCGTCGCCGATGTCACCGCGGTAGACGGCGCCGATGCCCTGCCGGCCCAGCTGCTCGTAGGTCCGGGCGAGTTCGGGGTTCTTGAACGTGGAACCGACGACGGGCAGCTGTCCGTTCGGCAGGAACAGCTTGGCGGTGTCCGGGAAGTAGCGGAACCGGGTCTCGTTGGACGCGGTCTGCGACCGGAAGGTGTCGTCCACCGTGAAGCCGTCGCGGGCGATGCGCTCGGCGGGCTTCAGCAGGGTGCCGAGCCGCTTGCTGCCCCACTTCTCCAGCGCCTGCTGCCAGGTGGCGGGCGTGCCCGGGGTGCCGACGCTCAGGCCGCTGCTGACGGCGTCGGCGAAGGCGAGCGGCTTGCCGTTCTCCGTGAACAGGTCGGCGTCGGCGCTCAGCGGCGCGGTCTCGCGCCCGTCGACGGTGTGCACCGTGCGGGACTTGGCGTCGTAGTAGACGAAGTAGCCGCCTCCGCCGATGCCGGCCGAGTAGGGCTCGGTGACGCCGAGCGCGGCGGCGGTGGCGACGGCCGCGTCGACCGCGTTGCCGCCGTGCTTGAGCACTTCGATGCCGGCGGCGGAGGCGTCGGCGTCGACGCTGGCCACGGCGCCGCCGTAGCCGACGGCCACCGGGACCTTCGCCGGCGTTCTGTACGCCGTGGCGGCGGGCGGCGCCGCCGCCCCCACCGACACCACGGCGGCCGAGACCGCCAGAACCGCCAGTTTCCGCGTGCCTGGACGACCCATCCGTACCTCCCGTCGGGACAAGTCCGCGCAGCGTAACCGGATGCCCGGTACTACCGACAGTACGCCTGCCGCACCGTGGCCGTCGCCCGGGCCCGCTACCATGCGCGGCCATGAACGACGACGTGCGCAACATCGTCCTCGGAGTCATAGCCGCGGGCGTCTCGGCCGCGCTGGGCTGGGTCGCCCGGACGTACCTGTGGAAGCGCCGGCTGCGCCGCAAGCAGGCCTTCTTCGGGCTGCCCGACCACGCCGAGTCGCTGCTGGTGGTCAACCGCAACGCGGGCGGGCCGGAGCTGTCGGTGATGCGGCACGACGTGTTCGCCCTGCTGGAACTGTCCGCCCTCATCAAGGACTGCAACGCCCACGCGCGGGTGGTCGCGCACGACGCCGCCCAGCAGGGGTTCGGCGAGCGCACGGAGTTCTGCCTCGGCGGTCCCGCGTCGAACCGCCGGATGGAGGCCCACCTCTCCTCACTGCTGCCCGGCGTGCGGATGAACGCGGAGGCCGCGACGGGCCCGGACGTCGGCGCCATCCGGATCGGCGGTGAGGAGTACCGCATGGACGGCGGGCGCAGCGAGTACGTGCTGCTCGCCCGGCTCACCGCGGACGGCGGCCCGGACACCCGCCCGGTGTTCCTCTTCTGCGGCCAGCGGGCGATCACCAACCAGGCGGCGACCCGCTACCTCGCCCGCCACCACGAGCGGCTGGCCCGCAAGTACGGCGGCGGTTCCTTCGTGTTGCTGCTGAAGGTGGTCAACTCCCAGGCGTACGGCCCGGACGTGGTGGAGCTGGTGGCGGACGTGACGCGGGCGGCGCGGGCACCGCTGCCGGAGCCCGCTCCCAGCACCGTCGAGTGACGCGCCGACAGTCTTTTCCGCGACCCGGCGCGAGCTCGCGCTCACCGCGATACGGGCCCGCCCGGCATCGGCAAGCCCGTCACGCACGCACCGTGGACCTGGCACGGGCGGACGCCCGGCGAGCCGTTCGCCGTCGACGTGGACCTGTACTCCACGGCCTGCGACGTCCCCGCCGGGCACCGCCTCGCGCTGGTGGCCGACACGGTCGACCCGCTCTACGCCGAGCACAACCCGTCCGGCGCGCAGCTGACCTTCTCCTCGCCCCCGGACGACCCGTCGTACGTGTCCGTCCCGCTCGGCGAGCAGTGATCTCCGGCTGCCGCCGGACGAGCCTGGCCCGTTGAACTGCCGCCCCCCTGGCGGCAGCGCCCCCGGACCCGGGAGCGGCGACGACCGCCCCCTCGGTCCTGGGGCCGCGCCGCTCCCGCCGGGACACCCGGTCGGCGAACCGGAAGAGCAGCACGCACATCCGATGCGGATCGGCGACATCACCATCACCACAGGGATGAACGGCAAATCGTAGTCGAGGTTGGAGGCGATGGGTTCCCCGCATGGAGGAACTCCTCACAGGGGGCTCCCGCGTGCCGGGCGCGAACGCGGCCCCGCCCCGGCCGCGTTCGAGGGGCACCGGTGCTGCCGTCGGCGCGCCGCGGCGGTGCGCCGACGGCGAACGGATCACCGGGGACCCGGTGTTGACGCCCGGACGCGGCGCCCTCGTCGCGCGGCACGGTGGCCCGCGCGGCGAAGGGGAACCGGCGCGCGGCGACCGGCGCCGGCCAGGGCGTCAGGTCTCGGCGATCTCCGCGTACAGCTGGGACAGCTCGGGGACCCCGCTCACCGCCCACTCCTCCCCGGCCGGCACCACCTCCACCGCACGGCCGGAGGCGAGGCGTACGACGGGCTCGCCGTCGGGCCGGATCCGCCAGGCGGCGCCGGGCACGGTACGCACGACGACCGTGCCCAGGTACAGCCCGGCGTCGTGGCCCAGCCAGGGCAGGGTCTCCGGGTCGTCCCGCCAGCGCGGGACCATCTGGTCCAGGGCCTCCAGGGAGGCCGGGGTGTCGTCGAGGAGGACGCCCGCCCGGGCCGCCTGCGAGCGCAGCAGCTCGCACTCGGACAGCAGCGCGGCGACCGCCTCGGGGTCGGCGCGGAGCGCCGCTCCGGCCTTCTTCGCGTGCCGGGGGCCCAGGAACGGAAGGTTCATGGACCCAGCGTGGCATCACACGTCCAGGTCGACCACCACCGGCGCGTGGTCGGAGGCGCCCTTGCCCTTGCGCTCCTCGCGGTCGACGTAGGCGTCCTTGACGGCGTCGGCGAACGGCTGGTTGCCGTACACCAGGTCGATGCGCATGCCGCGGTTCTTCGGGAAGCTGAGCTGGCGGTAGTCCCAGTAGGTGAAGGGGTGGTCGTACTTCAGCGGGCGCGGCACGACGTCGTTCAGGCCCGCCTCGCGCAGGGCGGCCAGCGCGGCGCGCTCGGCCGGGGTGACATGGGTGGAGCCCTCGAAGACGGCCGGGTCGAAGACGTCGTCGTCCGTCGGCGCCACGTTGTAGTCGCCCAGCACCGCGAACGGGCGGCTGCCCTGCGCGTCGCCGTGCACGGCCGCCCTGAGCGCTTCGAACCACTGGAGCTTGTACGCGTAGTGCGGGTGGCCGACCTCGCGGCCGTTCGGCACGTACACCGACCAGACGCGGACCGGGCCGCAGGTCGCCGCGAGGGCGCGCGGCTCGGTCACGCCGTCGAAGCCCGGGTCGCCGGGCAGGCCCTTGACCACGTCCTCGATGCCGACGCGGGAGAGCACCGCCACGCCGTTCCACCGGCCGGTCGCGTGGACCGCGGCCTCGTAGCCCAGCTCGCGGAGCTGGGCGAACGGGAACTGCTCCTCGGCGATCTTGGCCTCCTGGAGGCAGAGCACGTCGGTGCCGCTGCTCTCCAGCCAGGCCAGCAGCCGGGGAAGGCGGGCGGTGATCGAGTTCACGTTCCAGGTAGCGATGCGCATGCTTCCCAACCTACCCGGCGGGTCCGACAACGCCGGTCCGCGCGCTCAGACCTCGGTCCACGCCCCGGGGTGCAGCCGCTGGTGCTCCGTGCCGCCGAGGCGGCCGAGGTGGCCCTCGTAGAGCGGCAGGGCGAGGTCGGTGAGCAGGGCGTCGTGGACGTCGTACGCGCGCCGCGGGCCGACCTCGCGGACGTAGTCGATCACTTCCGAGATCTTGTTCCAGGGGGCCATCACCGGCAGCAGCAGCGTCTCGACCGGCTCGCCGGGCACGGTGAGGGCGTCGCCGGGGTGGAAGACCTTCCCGCCGTCGATCAGATAGCCGACGTTGGTGATGCGCGGGATGTCCGGGTGGATCACCGCGTGCAGTTCGCCGTGGACCTGGACGTCGAAGCCGGCGGCGGTGAAGGCGTCGCCGTGGCCGACGGTGTGCACCCGGCCCGGGAAGGCCGCCTCGACCTGGTCGGCGACCGACTTCAGCGTCCAGATGCGGGCGGCCGGATTGTTCTCCATGGCGGCCCGCAGCCGGAACTCGTCGAAGTGGTCCGGGTGCTCGTGCGTGACCAGGATCGCGTCCGCGCCGAGGGCGGCGTCCTCCTCGGAGAACCCGCCCGGGTCGATGACGAGGGTCTGCCCCTCTTTCTCCAGGCGGACGCAGGCGTGGGACTTCTTCGTGAGCTTCATGTCTCCCCATCCTGCCGTCTGCGGCCGCCCGGGGCGCTACTCGGCGGGCGTGGTCTCCTCCCGGATCACCTGCTGGGCCACCCGGAACGCGCTGTTCGCGGCCGGTACCCCGCAGTAGACGGCCGTCTGGAGCAGCACTTCCTTGATCTCGTCCGGGGTGAGCCCGTTGCGCAGGGCCGCCCGGGTGTGGAAGGCCAGCTCCTCCAGGTGGCCGCCCGCGACCAGCGCGGTGAGCGTGACGCAGCTGCGGGTACGGCGGTCCAGGCCGGGCCGGTCCCAGATCTCGCCCCAGGCGTAGCGGGTGACGAACTCCTGGAAGTCCCCGGAGAACTCGCCGGCCTGCGCCAGCGCCTGGTCCACGTGGGCGTCGCCCAGCACCTCGCGGCGGACCTTCAGCCCGGTCCGGTACCGGTCCGGCTGCCCGTCGGGCCGCTCCGGTACGGCGGCCGGGGCGATCTCGGCGACCGGTGCGGGCTGCGGCGCGGCGGCCGGGACCGGGGCGGCCGGCATGCCGGGCAGGGCGGTCTGGCCGGTGTCGTAGGGCTGCTGCCAGGCGGTGGAGAAGTGGTGGACGAGCAGGTCGGTGACGGCGGCGGGCTGCTCGACCGGCACCAGGTGGGAGGCGCCGGGGACGACCGCGAGCCGGGCGTCCGGGATGCCGGCGACCAGGGTGCGGGCCTCGGCCGGGCCGGTGACCTGGTCGTCGGAGCCGACCAGCACCAGCGTCGGCACCCCGACCCGGCCCAGCTCGGGCCGTACGTCGAAGGCGGCCAGGGCCTCGCAGGCGGCGATGTAGCAGCCGGGGTCGGTGGTGCGGACCATCTGCACGGCCCACTCGGTGATCGCGGGCTGCGCGGCGGCGAACCCGCCGGTGAACCAGCGGTCGGGCGCGGTCCGGGCGATCGGGTCGAGCCCGTTGGTGCGCACGACCACCCCGCGCTGGCGGAACTCGTCGGCGGTGCCGAACCGGGGCGAGGCCGCTACGACGGCGAGGGAGGCGAGCCGCGCGGGGTGGCGCAGGGCCAGCTCGATGCCGATCGCGCCGCCCAGCGCGCAGCCCGCGTAGCCGAACCGCTGTACGCCGAGCGCGTCCAGCGTCGCCAGCAGCCGGGCGCTCAGCTCGGCGACCGATCCGGCCGGGTGCGCCGGGGCGCCGCCGTGCCCGGGCAGATCGAACCGGAAGACCCGCCACTGCTTGGCCAGCTCCGGCACCTGGCGGTCCCACATGTGCCATGTGGTACCCAGTGAGGGACCCAGGATCAGGACCGGAGCGTCTTCTGGCCCGTCGAAGCGGTATTGCAGGGTGTTCGGGGGTGTCTCACTCACGCCCCAGACCCTCTCACGTCTCACGACTGCCCCTATGACGGGGGTTGCGACTGCACAGGTCCGACCAGGTGGAACGACTTCACGCCGGGTCTCGCCCTCCTTGATCCGGCGCTCGTCACAGTCCTGGGTGCGCGGGTCGACCCGCAGACGGGTGAACACGATGCGATGGCGCGCGGCGTTGGCCTGCCGGTCGCCGCCGCGGTTGAGACGACGGAACTGCCGGCGTCCCGAAGAACGCTCGACAGGGCTGACACCGCACAGCGCGGCGAACGACGCCTCGCTGTCCAGCCGTTCCGGGTTGTTCCCCCACCGTGATCAGCAACGTGACCGCCGTGTCCGGACCGATCCCCACCACGTCGAGCGGCTGCGATCTCGCCGAGACGGGTGGGCTCAAGACGTCCGGCGTGTGGCTCGCGAGGCTGAGCGTCGTCTGGGTTGGAAGACGACCACGCACCCGACTGGGGGCCGGCTGTTCGTCCTCGACGAGCGAGAGCCGCCGCATGGGATCGGGCAACTGGCTGCGGACGCTGCTGCCGAGGCCATGGACCGGGCCCGACGCGAAGTCCACTGAGGGCACGGCGAACCGCCGGCTGGTAGACGGTCAGCCGTGACAGCCGCAGCCCGATGCCGCCTTGGCCTCGGTGACGGCCAGTGCGGGGTCGGCTGAGGTCTCGGACGGAGTGCAGCAGGCGTTGACGCCGCAGCATGCGCCATTCGAACTCCTCGTTCCCAAGGCCGGGTCGGAGGCCTCGGGCTTGGTGGCCCGGACGATGGCGGAGTGCATGCCGTCGGCCACCTGGTGGGTCGGGGTGATGGCGACGTCGGTGAATCCGGCTGCTTCCAGACTCTGGCGGTACTCCGTGAAGGACAATGCGCCTGCGATGCAGCCGACGTAGTCGCCGCGCTCGGCCCGCTGCTCGGGGGTGAGCGCGTCGTCGGCGACGACGTCGGAGACGCCGAGGCGGCCGCCGGGCCTCAGGACGCGGAAGGTCTCCGCGAAGACGGCGGGCTTGTCCACGGACAGGTTGATCACGCAATTGGAGATGACGACGTCGATGCTGTCCGCCGGGAGCGGGATGGCCTCGATGGCGCCCTTGAGGAACTCGACGTTCGTCGCGCCGGCCTTCGCTGCGTTGCTCAGGGCCAGGGCGAGCATCTCCTCGGTCATGTCCAGGCCGTACACCGTGCCCTTCGGGCCGACCCGCCGGGCGGAGAGCAGGACGTCGATGCCGCCGCCGGAGCCGAGGTCCAGCACACGCTCACCCTCGCGGAGTTCCGCGACGGCGGTGGGGTTGCCGCAGCCGAGCGAGGCGGCGACGGCCTCGGCGGGCAGCGCCTCGCGCTCGTCGGCGCCGTAGAGGGTGGCGCCGAAGCGGTCGTCAACCTCGATGGGCTGCGGCCCGCAACAGACGGTGCCGCCCTCGGTGACCTTCACGGCTGCGGCGGCATACCGCTCGCGAACGGTTTCGCGCAGGTCGCTGGACTGCTCGCTCATGACTTCACTCCTGGGTGACGGGGCATGGCGGTGCCCCAGGAACGGCTTGTATTGACGTTCGTTGATGCAACATTGCGCGCTGCATCGAAAAACGTCAACATAGAGGGATGTCGAAGCAAGTACTTGAGGTGATCGGCCAGGACGCCGACGGCTGCTGCGCCGGGCTCGCGTCCGCGCCGCTGGACGATGAGCGGGCGGCTCAGCTGGCGAAGGTGTTCAAGGCCCTCGGGGACCCGGTCCGGCTGCGGCTGCTGTCGATGATCGCCTCGCGGGAGGGCGGCGAGGTGTGCGTGTGCGAGATGACGCCCGCCTTCGAGCTGTCCCAGCCGACGATCTCCCACCACCTCAAGCTGCTCCGCCAGGCCGGGCTCATCGACTGCGAGCGCCGCGGGACGTGGGTGTACTACTGGGTACTGCCAGGCGTCCTGGACCAGCTGGCCGCGTTCCTGACCACGCCGCAGACCGCGCCGGCCACCGCATGACCGCCTCCCTTGGCCGCCGCGTCGCCGCCGAAGCCGTCGGCACCGGACTGCTGGTCGCGGTCGTCGTCGGCTCCGGCATCCAGGCCACCGAGCTCTCGCACGATGTCGGCGTGCGACTGCTCGCCAACTCCCTCGCGGGTGCTCATCCTCCTGCTCGGGCCCGTTTCCGGGGCGCACTTCAACCCCGCCGTGACCCTCGCCGCCTGGTTCACCGGCCGCCGCACCCCAGGTGGCCTCACCCTGGCGGACGTCGCCGCGTACGTGCCCACCCAGATCGCAGGGGCGATCGGCGGGGCGGTCCTTGCCGACGCGATGTTCGCGAGGCCTCTGACGAAGTTCTCCACCCACGACCGGACCGCCGGCCACCTGTGGCTGGGCGAGGTCGTCGCCACGGCCGGGCTGACCCTGCTGATCTTCGGTCTCGACCGGATCGGCCGCGCCTCGCTCGCCCCGGCGGCGGTGGCCTCCTACATCGGGGCCGCCTACTGGTTCACCTCCTCCACGTCGTTCGCGAACCCGGCGGTGACCATCGGCCGCGCCTTCACCGACACCTTCGCCGGCATCGCACCCACGTCGCTCGTGCCCTTCATCACGGCCCAGGTACTCGGAGCCGTGCTCGGACTGGGGGCCGTCGCGACGGTCTACGGCCGCCCTGCCGCTGCCGCAGAGGAGGTCCTCGTGCCGCACGGTGAACCCGAACTCGCATCCTCCTGACCCGCTACCGCTCTCGAAGAAAGACTCCTGCCATGAGCGCTCCCGCCCCGCGTGCGTCGGTGCTGTTCGTCTGCGTCCACAACGCCGGCCGCTCCCAGATGGGCGCCGCCTTCCTCACCCGCCTTGCCGGTGACCGGGTCGAGGTCCGCTCGGCGGGCTCCGCCCCTGCCGACGCCGTCAATCCGGCGGTGGTGGAGGCGATGAAGGAGGTCGGCATCGACATCTCCGCCGAAACGCCGAAGATCCTCACCACCGAGGCCGTGCAGTCCTCGGACGTGGTGATCACCATGGGCTGCGGCGACACTTGCCCGGTCTTCCCCGGCAAGCGGTACCTGGACTGGCAGCTGGACGACCCGGCGGGCCAGAGTGCCGACGCCGTGCGCCCCATCCGGGACCAGATCGAGCAGCGCGTGCGCGGCCTGCTTGCCGAACTCGGCGTCCCGGCAGCGGCATGAGCACCGCGACGGACCTCGGCGTCGCGCCGATGCGGCCAGAGCGCGCCGAACAAGTGCCGGTGATCTAGCAGCTCTGGGTCCACTACGGCTTCACCGGTACAGCTCGGCCGGCACCGCCGCCCACAGCGGGGACCAAGCGGGAAGCCGCGCGACGCTGAGGCGCCAGGCGGCCCGCCGGTGTCAACCCGGTCTGCGGGATGCGGATGCGCGGCCGGTGGGGAACGGGTCGGCGGAGGTGGCCGGCTCGGCCTGGACGTGGAGGCAGCAGAGCAGGACGGCCCGTCACACTCCGCCGCTGGGCAGAACGGCGAACGCCGCGTGCAGCAGTTGTGCGAAGTCCTCGACCGAGGGCGGTGGCCCGGTCGGCACGCCGTCGCGGGTGGTGAAGGCGATCAGGGCGCCCCGTACGGCGGCGACCGAGGCACGGGCCAGGACGGAGGCGTGCAGGGCGCGGGTGCGGGCCGGTTCGTCCGGTGACCGGCGCGCGAGACGGTCGGCGAGTGCTTCGGCGATGCCGTCCTCGAAGTCGGCGAGCACGCTGGTGCGCCGTGCGCCGGTGGACAGGGCGCGGGGCGGCGCGCCGACGAAGAGGATGCCGAGGCCACCGTCAAGGTCCTGGGCGGCAGCAAGCAAGCCATTGAGGACGGCGGTGTAAGGCGGCTCACTCGACGGGCGGCCGGCGATCTTCTTCGCGAGCAGCGGTACGAAGTCGAGGACCTCGGCGAAGACCAGGTCCTCCTTCGAGGGGAAGTAGCGGAAGAAGGTGCGTTCGGTCACACCGGCCGCCGCGGCGATGTCCTTGACCGTCGTCTCCTGGTAGCCGCGCTCCGCGAACATTCGGGTGGCTGCACGCAGCAAGCTCCCGCGTGTGGCGGCCTTTTTCCGGTCCCGCCTGCCCATCTCCTGCACGTCCTGCTCCTCCACGCATTCATCCTGGCATGCCCGCCATCGGGGCTCGGCAGCCGCACTCACGAAAAATGTCAGCCATGACAGTATGTGTATCGTGTCAGTCATGACACTTTCTGGTGGACTGGTCCCCGGCTGCGCTTGCGTCGCCGCACGACAGTCGTACGGAAGAGGCAGTGGTCCGGGACCGGATCACCGACCCTGGCCGGGAAGCGCCTCGGCACGAGACCGGCGGTCGGGCTTGGCGGCACGCCCGCGCCGTGTCAACCGGCGCGCGGCAGCCTCCCGGATGTCGAGCTGACGGCGCACGGGGTGCCCGCCCGGAACATGACCGGCCTCGGCATCGAGGCACACCTCCGTCAGGTGCGCCGGAGCGGGAAGGGAGGCGTGGTCGATTCGTCCGCCGTGACCGTCGACATCAACTCCGCATCCATGGCCGGCACCGGCGCGAGTCACCCGAACAGCGTGGTGGTGCCCGATCCCGCGAACGGACGGCTCGTCGTGCATCGCGGCCATTCCGGTGCCCCGGCCATCCCCGTCACGCCTGTCCTGGACGGCCGGACGATCCACGTCACGACCGGTCGGCCCACGTTCGCCGGCAATCCCCTCCTTGACGCCCTGACGAAGAAGATCACGGCCAAGGTCGCCCGCGCCGTTGCCCTGAGCGGCGGCCCTGCCGCCTTCCACGCCTGACCCCGCACCGCCCGGCCCCGCACGCTGGTTCTTCCCCGGACGTGCCGCTCAACCCTGCACATCCCCCTCAAGGAGCACCTTTTCCATGGCTTCCCTCCTCTACCGGCTCGGCCGCGGTGCCTTCCGGCATCGCCGGGCGGTGCTGACCGCCTGGCTGCTGGTACTGAGCGCGGTGGTCACGTGCGTGATCACCTTCGGCGGCACGACCGACGACGAATTCACCGTCCCGGGTTCACCGGCCCAGACCGCGATGGACACCCTCAAGAAGGAGCTTCCCTCGGCGGCCGGGACCAGCGCCCAGATCGTTTTCGTCGCCCCCGAAGGCCACAAGATCACCGAGCCGCAGTACGCCAAGGCCGTCAGCGCCACCATGGCGAAGGCCGACAAGGCTCCACAGGTCGTCGGCGTCACCGACCCCGTGCAGACCAAGGTCATATCGCCCGACCGCACCTCCGCCCTCGGCCAGGTCCGCTACCAGGTCAGCCGGGCCGGCCTGCACGACGACAGCCTCACCTCGCTGGAGCAGACCACCCAGCCCGCGAAGGACGCCGGGATCACGGTCGAGGTCGGCGGATCCGCGTACGGCGGCAGCAAGAGCACGGGCCACACCAAGGAACTGCTGGGCGTGGCGGTCGCCCTCGTCGTCCTCACGATCACTTTCGGCTCGCTGTTCGCGGCCGGCATGCCACTGCTGACGGCGATCACGAGCGTCGCCGTCACCTTGCTCGGCCTCTCGGCCCTCACCGGCGTGCTGACCATCTCCAGCACCGCCCCGTCCCTGGCCTCGATGCTGGGCCTCGCGGTCGGCATCGACTACGCCCTGTTCATCCTCTCCCGCCACCGCTTCCAGCTCGCCACCGGCATGGACACCGAGGAGTCCGCCGCCCGGGCCACCGCCACCGCGGGCAGCGCGGTCGTCTTCGCCGGCCTGACGGTGATCATCGCGCTGTGCGGTCTGGCCGTCGTCCGCATCCCGTTCCTGACCGTGATGGGTGTGGGCGGCGCCGGTGCCGTCCTCATCGCTGTGGGCGTCTCCACCACGCTCCTTCCGGCCCTGATGGGCTTCGCCGGTGAACGGCTGCGGCCCAGGCCCGGCTCGCGCGCCGCCCGCCGCGAGCAGGCGGCGCACGGTGGCGGCCACGGCGGGCGCCGGCCGATGGGCGAACGCTGGGGAAGGGTCGCCATCCGCCGGCCGCTGCTCACCCTGCTGGCCGTCCTCTTCGGCCTGCTCGCCGTCGCGGTCCCGGCCAGGGATCTTCAACTGGCCCTGCCCGACAACGGATCCGCCCCCACGAGCACCAGCCAGCGGCAGGCGTACGACACCATCTCCGACAAGTTCGGGCCCGGCTTCAACGGGCCGCTGCTCGTCCACGCCGACACCTCCCACGCCACGAACCCGCAAGCGGCCACAGCCACGCTGGTCAAGGACCTGAAGGCCGCCGACGGCGTCGCAGCGGTCGGCAAGCCCCAGGTCATCGACCACGGGGACGCGGCCGTCATCCAGGTGGTACCGAAGACCGGACCCTCGGACCAGAAGACGAAGGACCTCGTCCAGCACATCCGCGACGAGGCACCCACCTGGCAGCAGCAGACACAGGCCGAGGTCTCGGTGACCGGTACGACCGCCGTGAACATCGACGTCTCCGACCGGCTGGCGAGCTCCCTGATCCCCTTCGCACTCGTCGTCGTGGGCCTGTCACTGCTGCTGTTGCTGCTCGTCTTCCGCTCGGTGATCGTCCCGGTGAAGGCCAGCCTGGGCTTCCTGCTGTCGGTGGCCGCCACCTTCGGCGCGGTGGTGGCCGTGTTCCAGTGGGGGTGGCTCGCGAGCGCGCTCGGCGTCGCCGAGACCGGTCCTGTGGTCAGCATCCTGCCCATCCTGGTGATGGCGGTGCTGTTCGGACTCGCCATGGACTACGAGGTGTTCATGGTCAGCCGCATGCGCGAGGCACACGTCCATGGCGCCGCGCCGCGAGAGGCCGTCCTGGCCGGCTCACGCCACGCCTGCCGCGTGGTCACCGCAGCCGCCCTCATCATGTTCGCGGTGTTCGCGAGCTTCTTCCCCGGCGGCAGCACCATGCTCAAGCCGATCGCCTTCGCCCTCGCCGTCGGCGTCTTCATCGACGCCTTCCTGGTCCGTATGACCCTGGTCCCGGCGGTCCTCGCCCTCGTCGGCCGGGCGGGCTGGTGGCTGCCGAAGTGGCTGGACCGGGTGCTGCCCGACCTCGACATCGAGGGCGAACGGCTGGCGGCAGACCGGCAGAAGGAAGACACCGACGGGCATGGTCCAGGTCCGGCCGTGACAGTCGGCGGGGCCTTCCCGCAGGACCCGCACTGACCGAGCGGCCGGCCCCGGGCCGACCGGAGTCCGTGGCCGTCACCCGGTCACGGACTCCGCCGTTTCCGGCGCTCGCTTCACGCGTTGAGGTGGACGCCGATCCGCACGAACGCCTGCACGAGCGGGACCGGCGGCACCGCGGGCGACATGACCTGCGAGCCGAAGTGGACGATGACGAGATCCAGGCCCGGCGAGACGAAGAGCCGCTGGCCGTGGATGCCGCTGGCCATGTAGGAGCCGTAGGGGTCGTTCAGGATCCACCACAGGTCGTGGTAGGAGAGCGTGGCCGGTGAGCCGGGAGGCGCGGCCGGGAAGCGGACCCGTCGGGGGTAGCCGTCGGGTACGCCGCCGGCGATCGTGTCGGCCACTTCCGCCGGGACCACCTGCCGGTCCCCCACCGCCCCGCCGCAGCGCAGCATCTCGCCGAGTCGGGACACATCGCGTGCTGTCGCGCTGAAGCCTCCGCTGGCGGCTTCGACACCGTCGCCGTCCAGGATGTAATAGGCGTCCTCCTCCGCGCCGATTTTGCCCCACAGTAGGTCGCTGAGCAGGGCTGATGTGGTCAGGCCGGTGATCCGGCGGAGGACTTCGGCCAGCGTCTCCACATTGCCGTTCTCGTAGCGGAATTCCTCTCCCGGGGCTCCGGTGGCGCGGGCGGTCAGGAGATGTTCGCGAATGGTCGTGGGACCGCTGTAGCCGAACGGCCGCAGCTGAGAGGCGATCACCGCGTGGTACCGCTGGGCCTCGATCGCCTTGTCGAAGGGGCGGCCCGCATAGCTCACCCGGGTGCCCATGTGCAGCAGGTCCTGCACCCGGGCGTCCCCGAAGGCCGTTCCGGCCAGTTCCGGGACGTAGGCCGAGGCAGGGGCGTTACGGTCCAGCAGCCCCTGGTGCGCGAGCGTCGCCGCAGCGAGGCCGAGGTAGGACTTGGCCGCAGAGGCGTTGAAGTGGGGAGTGTGCGCGTCGGCACCGTGCAGGTAGCGCTCGTAGACGACCCGGCCGCGGTGCATCACCAGGAACGCGTCCGTCTGGGCCGCGGCGAACAGGTCGGCGAGCTTGAGTGCGCCGGCGTTGTCGGAGACGAGGTCGAGGGCGTCGAGGTCGGCTTCACCGCCTGGCAGGGGACGTGCGGGCGCGTCGCCCCGCCAGACCCGTCGGCTGGGTGAGAGTTCGCGGCCCTGGGACGTGAGGCGGCGGATCCAGGCCGGATCCGTGTAGCCGCGGGTCCACGGCAGGTCACTCAGCGGGGCCGTCTCGGGCATGGGTCACTCCTGTTTCTGATCAGGTTTCCGAGCGTGATGCTCGTCGAGGCGTTGACCTCGCGGCTGTCCGGCACCTAGGTTGCCAAATCAATCGACCGTTACCAGACAGCTTGTACGGCAACATACTTCCTTTTCAATACTCCAGAGCCGCAGGAGTCCCCGATGGTCACGCCGCAGCCCCGACCTGCCCCCCGCCTGCATGCCGCCGCGCCACCGGATCCACGGACCAGCCGTCGACGGGCCTGGGGGGTCGCCGCGCTGATCGTGACGTTCATGCTGGTCAACTACGCGGACAAGTCCGTCCTGGGCCTCGCGGCCGTGCCGATCATGAACGAGCTGCACATCAGCAACACCACTTACGGCCTGATATCGAGTTCGTTCGCCCTTCTGTTCAGCGTCTCCGGGCTGGTCGTCGGGTTCGTCTCCGCGCGGGTCTCCTGCCGGGTGCTGCTGTTCGTCATGGCCGGCGTGTGGGCGGTGGCGCAGCTGCCCGTGCTCTTCGTCGCGTCCGTGCCGACGCTCGTGGCCGGGCGGGTGCTGCTGGGTGCGGCCGAGGGGCCGGCGGCGTCGATGTCCATGCACGCGTTGTACAAGTGGTTCCCGGAGGACCGGCGAGGCCTGCCGTCGGCGTTGCAGATCAGTGGCGCCGCGCTGGGCACACTGATCGCCGCGCCGGTCGTGACCTGGCTGATCAGTGTGTTCGGCTGGCGCTCGGCCTTCGCCGCGCTCGCCGCGACGAGCGTGGCGTGGAGCCTGCTGTGGTGGCGGACGGGGCACGACGGGCCGTACGGCCATGAGCCCGCGCACGGCGCAGCCTCCGGCTCCGGACCGGCAACCCGGCTGCCGTACCGCGCTCTGCTGCTGAACGGCACGGTGCTGGGGAGCATCGCGGGGGCCTTCGGCGCCTCCTGGGCCCTGGCGCTTGGCCAGGCGTGGCTGCCCGCCTACCTGCGCACACAGCTCGGCATGTCACCCGGCGCGGCGGCGACGCTCATCAGCGGTGTCTCAGCGTTCAGTTTCGTGCTGCTGCTGGCGATATCCCCGCTAGTGGACGCGCTGAAGCGCCGCGGGGTGTCGAGCCGCTGGTCGAGCGGTGCGCCGCAGGGAATCGCGGTCACCGTCGCCGGGCTGGCCATGGCGACCTTCCCCTTCACCGGCACCCGGGCGTGGCTCCTGGCACTGCTCGCGGTGGCGTTCGGCGCGCACGCCATCGCCTTCCCGCTGCATTACATGACGACGGCCGCCGTGGTGCCGCCCGCGCAGCGCGGAGCAGTGTTCGGCATCGTCGCCGCGACCGGCACCCTGCCCGGACTGATCGCGCCGTATCTGACCGGACACCTGCTGGACTCGGCGCCCTCACAGAGCGCCGGATACACGCATGCGTTCCTGCTGTCCGCCGCCGTGATGCTGGTCTGCGGGCTGGTCGCCCTGACCGCGATCCGGCCCGAGCGGGACGTACGGCAGCTGAGTCCGACGGCCTGAACCAGGTGGCTGAGCGCGCGGCTCAGGCCGACGGCTCGAAGCCGCTGGCCCAGTACCGGCCGTGCAGCGCCAGGTCGAGGAGCATGCGGACGACCTCCTCGGCCGGCAGCGAGGGGGTGTCCTGCTCGACCCACCAGCGCAGCACCGCGATCTGCTCGCCGACCCACACCCGGGCCAGCAGCTCGGGGTCGATGCGCGGCTGGACGGCGTTGCGTTCGGCGCGGGCGCGGAACTCCTCGGCCGTGGCCCGCGCACAGGCGTCCACGAACATGTGCAGGGGCTTGCCGTCGCCTTCGCCGCGCAGCACGATCCGGTACAGATCGCGCTCCTCGCGCGCATGCCGCAGCATCTCCAGGACCGGCTTGCCGGTGAACCCGATCACGCTGTCGGCGACCGCGGGCGCAAGGCGCTCCGACAGCTCGGCGAGCAGGTCCGCGGTCACGCGCGCGAAGAGGTCCTCCTTGTCGCGGAAGTGCGCGTAGAAGGTCGCACGTGCCACGTCCGCGCGCTCGGTGATGTCCTCCACCGTCAGCGCCGTGAAGCCCCGTTCCAGAACCAGCTCCACCAGGGCCGCTCCCAGGACCCGGCGGGAGCGTCTGGTCCGCCTGTCCTCCGCCATGCACCCCTCCCCGATCGTCGTGCCCGGCCGTCGTGCCGTGCGAGCGCCCATTCTAGGAGACTCTTGACACGCTAGAAGTTATTGAACAGTCTGTCTGGAACTGAGCGACCTGTAAATCTACGGACGTGTCTCGTTCGCCCTCCAGTGAGTAGGCCCTCATGAACCTCGGCATCTATCTGGCGCGCAGTGCTCGCTACTGGCCCCAGGCTCCCGCCCTCGTCTGCGGGGATCGTTCCCGGACCTTCACCGACCTGGACCGGGCGGCCAACCGCCTGGCCTCCGCCCTGACCGCCCGGGGCCTTGGCCCCGGCGACGCCGTGGCCTCCCTCGCGTGGAACCGCGGCGAGCTGGTGGAGGTCGAATTCGCCCTCTACAAGGCCGGGCTGACGCGTGCACCCGTCAACGCCCGGCTCGGCCGCGGCGAGATCGAGCACATCCTGCGCTACGCCCCCGTACGCGTCCTCGTCTACGACGCAGCCCACCGCGAGGACGCCCTCGCCGCGATCGCCGCAGCCGGCACGGACTGCCTGCCCGTCCTCCTCGACGAACGCACCCGACGTCGCACAGCCGGGTGAGGTCTCGTACAGCGCCCTGCTGGCCGAGGGTGACGAGGCACCCGTCCACGTCGAGGTCGACGAGGGCGACCCCTGCGTCCTGAACTTCACCTCCGGCTCCACCGGCGCGCTCAAGGCCGCCGTGCAGACGGTCGGCAACCGCCTCGCCAACATGCGCAAACAGCTCATGGCCGACGAGTCCCGCCCCCGCCCCGGCACCCGCTACCTCGCCTGCGGCCCCATCACCCACGCCACCGGCATGGGCCTGCTGGCCGGGGTGTTCGGCGGCTCCACGACCTACGTCCTGCCCACCTGGAGCCCGCAGAGCTTCCTGGAGACGGTCGAGAAGGAACGCATCACCGCCACCTTCCTGGTGCCTGCCATGCTGAACACGGTCCTCGCCCACCCCGGCGCCGCCGACCGTGATCTGTCCTCGTTGACGAGCGTGCGCATCGGCGGCGCGCCCATCTCACCGCAGCGCCTGCGGGACGCGGTGGAGTTCTTCGGACCGGTCGTCGCCCAGGGCTACGGGCTCGGCGAGACCACCAGTGTGGTCGCGGGCCTGAGCAGCCAGGAGATCGCCCGGGCGGTGAAGGAGGACCCGGAGCTGCTCCAGTCCTGCGGACGGGCCTCGTACGACACCGAGATACGCGTCGTGGACGAGGCGGGCCGGGAGCTGGGCCCGCGCGAGGTCGGCGAGGTCATCGTGCGCGGCCCGGACTGCGTACGGGAGTACTGGCAGGAGCCGGAGCTGTCCGCGGAGACCTTCCGTGACGGCTGGGTGCACACCGGGGACCTGGCCTGGATGCGGGAGGACGGTTATCTCTTCCTGGTCGACCGCAAGAAGGACATGATCATCTCGGGTGGCTTCAACATCTACTGCACCGAGGTCGAGGCCGCCCTGTACGAACACCCCGCCGTACGGGAAGCCTGTGTGGTCGGCGTGCCCGACGAGCAGTGGGGCGAGGCCGTCAAGGCCGTCGTCGTCACCCACGCCGGCACGACCGCAACGGCCGACGAGCTGATCGCCTTCTGCGCCGGCCGGCTGGACCGCTTCAAGAAGCCCCGCTCGGTCGACTTCGTGCCCGAGCTGCCCCACAACCGCAACGGCAAGCTCGACCGCAAGGCCGTACGCGAACCGTTCTGGGCGAACACCGCCCGCCGCGTCAACTGATCACATTCCGTTCGGAGCCCCCGCCGTGACCTTCTCCCTCCGCCCCACCTACGACGACCCGCGCACCGCCGAGCTGGTCGACCGCCTGCGCGACTATCTCGACGGCGAACTCGCCGACCACGAACGCGAACGCGGCCTCACCCACGCCACCCGCCTCACCCGCGCCGACCTCGAACCGGTCTGGCACCGCAGCCGCGAACTCGGCTTCTACGGAATCCACCTCCCCGAGACGTACGGCGGCCAGAACCTCACCTACAGCCAACTCGCCGCCCTGAAAGAGGAGATCGGCGCGAGCGGGCGCGTCCTCGCACACAGCGTGCTCGGCGACATGGGCGGGCCGCTTCGCGCGGGCGACATCCTCAAGCACGCCACCGAGTACCAACTGGACACGTACCTACTCCCGCTCATCCGGGGCGAGCGGGCGTGCTGCTTCTCCCTCACCGAGACCGACGCCGGCTCCGACGTCCGCTCCATGCGGACCGTGGCCCTACGCGACGGCGACGGCTACCGGCTGACCGGGCACAAGGTGTTCTCCTCCGCCGGCCCCTTCGCCGACTTCGCGATCGTGGTCGCCCGCATGGCCGGAACCGGGGAACAGGAAGGCGACAAGCCGCGGTTCTCCGCCTTCCTCCTGGACCTGGACAGCCCCGGCTGCCGGGTCGAGGACGGAGCGACCCCGATGTCGGGCGAGCACATCGAGAGCGACATCGTCCTCGACGACTGCTTCGTACCCGCCGCCAACCTCCTCGGCGAGGAGGGCAAGGGCATGCGGATCGCGCTCGGCCGAGTCACCACCAACCGGCTGCTGCACTGCCCCACCGTCCTCGGCGCCACCCGCCGCGCCCTCGCCCTGACCCTGGACCGCACCCGGACCCGCAAGGTGGCCGGCGGCCAGCCCCTCCTCATGCTCCAGGCCATCCAGCACAAGGTCGCCGACATGGCCACCGAGTTCTACGCCGCCCGCTCCATGACCTACGCTGCGCTCGCGGCCCTGGACGAGGGCCGCGAGGTGCACGCGGAAGCCTTCATGTGCAAGCTGTTCGTCGCCGAGTCCGCCTTCCGCATCCTCGACGAGGCCGTCCAGATCCACGGCAAGGAAGGACTCACCCAGGGCAACGAGATCGAGTACCTCTTCCGCAAGATCCGCATGTTCCGCATCCTCACCGGCACCTCCGAGATCCAGCGCAACGGCATCGCGAAACTCCTGGCCTTCAACCACTGACCCCGCCGCTGGAAGGCGCCCACGCCAGCAGCCCCGGTGCAGGGGCTCAGTGACGTGACGAATCGAGCAGGGGGAGCATGATGCGGAAGATGCAACCTCGGCCGGGGGTGGTGTCGAGGGTGAGGTGGCCGCCGTGGGCGGTGACGAGGGCGTGGGCGATGGCGAGGCCGAGACCGGAGCCCCCGGTGGTGCGAGTGCGGGAGTCGTCGGAGCGGTAGAAGCGGTCGAAGACGCGTTCGCGCTCGGCCGGGGTGAGGCCCGCTCCCTCGTCGGCGACCTCCAGGACGGCGTGGGCGCCGACGGTGCCGACACCGATACGGACGGGGGTACCGGACGAGGTGTGGGTGACGGCGTTGCCGATGAGGTTGGTGACGACCTGGCGGAGGCGGGCCTCGTCGGCGACGGCGGGTGCCGTGGTGGGTTTTCCGCCACCGGGTCCGGTCAGGGTGACCGGGCGGGTGGCGTCCAGGGCGCGTATGTCGTGGAGGGCGTCGGCTGCCAGGGTGCGCAGGTCCATAGGGGCGAGGTCGAGCGTGAAGGCCGGCTCGCGGTCCGCACCCGTGCCCGGCCGGTGGGCGTCCTCGTCGAGGCGAGCGAGAAGGAACATTTCCTCGACGAGCCGGGTGAGGCGTTCGGACTCCTCGGCGATCCGGGTCATGGTCTGGTCGACGTCCTCGCGGGTGGGCAGGGCGCCCATGCGGTAGAGATCGGTGTAGCCCTTGATCCCGACGAGGGGCGTGCGCAGTTCATGGCCGGCGTCGGCGAAGAAGCGCCGTGTTCTCGCCTCGGCCTCCGCGCGGGCCTGGAAGGCGGTGTCGATGCGGCTGAGCATCTGGTTGAGGCATGCGGTCAGGCGTCCCACTTCGGTGTGGGGGGCGGCCAGTTCGGGGACGCGGCGGGAGTAGTCGCCGGCGGTGATCGCGGTCGCGGTCTCTTCGATCCGGGTCAGGGGGCGCAGTCCGGAGCGGACGGCGAACCAGCCGGCGGCGGTGAGGACCGCGAGGAGAGCGGCGCCCACCGTCAGAGAGAGGGTGCGGGTCTTGGTGATGGTGCGGTCGACCTCGTCGAGGGAGGTGGCCACGACGACGCTGCCGCGGGTGCCGGTCCACTCGGGCGGGACGGCCTGGGCGGGCTGGGTGAGGGCGATGATCCGCCAGCTGTGGCCGTCGTCGCGCGCGGGCACGGTGAAGGGGCGGCCCGCGTGGGCGAGGACGTTCGCGTGGTCGAGGGCGGGGAGTTGGGGGCCACCGCCCGGTGGCGCGGTGCTCGCGTCGAACGCCCTCCGTGTGGCGCCGCCCGCGTCCAAGTAGGTCACCGTGGTGTCTCCGAGGGCGCTGAGGGCCTGCACGCTCGGCGGTGTGCCGGTCGCGGGAGGTGGTGCCAGGCGGGCGGCGATCTGCCCGGTCAGGACGAGCCGGTCATCGACCCGGTCCTGCAGGTAGCCGTGCAGGGCCGTGGTGACGATCACGCCTGTGCCGACGAGACCGAGGGCGACCAGGGCAATGGACAGGCACAGCAGACGGGTGCGCAGCGACAGCCTGCTCGGACGGCGCCCGGGCAGCCGCGGTGGGGTGCCCTTCATGGCCGGGGCTCACGGATCACGTAGCCGACGCCGCGGATGGTGTGGATGAGCTTGGGCTCGTCCGTGTCGACCTTGCGGCGCAGATAGCTGATGTAGGTGTCGACGATGCTGGGGTCGCCGCCGAAGTCGTACTCCCACACGCTCTGCAGGATCTGGTTCTTCGTCATGGTCCGTCCGGCGTTGGCCACCAGGAAGTGCAGGAGCCGGAACTCGGTCGGGGACAGCCGCACGGTCCGCCCTGCCCGGGTGACGTGGTGGCTGTCGGGTTCGAGCGCCAGGTCGCCGACGGTGATCCGGGCCGGCTGTTCGCCCCGGGTGCGGCGCAGCACCGCATGGATGCGGGCGATCAGTTCTTCGAGGTCGAAGGGTTTGGTGACGTAGTCGTCGCCGCCGAGGCGCAGACCGTGCAGCCGGTCCTGCCGGTCGTCGCGGGCGGTGACGAAGAGGACCGGCACGTCGCCGCCACGGCCGGGGCTGGGTGAGCGGGGCTGGTCTCGCAGGCGCCGGATCACCTCGAAGCCGTCCAGGTCCGGGAGCAAGACATCGAGCAGGACGAGATCGGGTGTGCGCCGTGCGGCCAGGTCGAGGGCCTCCTGCCCGGTGGCGGCGGCGTCCACGTCGAAGCCGGCGTAACGCAGCGCGGTACGCAGCAGTTCCCGGACGGTGGGCTCGTCGTCGACGACGAGCAGGTGGTCGCGGCGACCCCCGGTGCGCGCGGGAGGTGTCGGTGCCGGCATGGTGTGGATCGCCGCCTTCACGAACAGGGCTGAAAAGGGTCTTTCCAGGAGATCACACGGTGCTTACGAGACCGAATCGGACGAAGTCCGGGAGGCGGAGCGGGCTCCCATGGGCCGCCGGGTCGCGGTGCCGGGCGGCTGTGCCGCGCGGTTGTGGCGCCGTGTCCGTCGGCTGTGCAGGCGGCTGCCGCCGTAAGCGCCGAGTACAGCCAGGACGAAGCCGGTGAGCGCGGACAGTCCCTGATGCGCTTCGAGTCCGGCGCTCAGGCCGCCCATCTCGTTGCCCATGAGATCGATGCCGATCCGCAGCGATCCCCCGGCCAGCGGCGGAAGCACCAGGGCGGCGATGCCGGCCGCGGTGCCCATGCGTACGGCGATCTCCGCGTGGCGGTCGAGGACGGCCTCGGAGTCCTCCCGCGGCGTGCGCGCCGGGGTGCGGGCGGCGGCGACGTACCCCGCGACCACCACGAGCAACAGCATGAGGAGCATGCCTATCAGCCACAGCGGCACACCGGCGCCGGACCAGGCGCCGAGGTTGACGGACCTGTCCGTTCCCCCCGCGCCGCCTTGGGCTCCTCCACCAAGCATTCCGAGCATCCCGCCGCCGTCGGACCGCAGGCGGTGCACACCCGCCTCCCAGGAGGTGCCGAGACCGGCGGTGAACAGCACGGCGATCAGGTTGGGGCCGGCGAGCAGGAGGATGCCCGCCGCCTTGGCCGCCTGCTCCCGGCCGGTCAAGGCCGCGGCTCCGGCCAGGAACGCGACGGCCGCCGCCGAGCAGCACAGCACGGCGGCGATCCCCGTCAGGGTGGAGCTGACAGCGTTCCACTTCAGCCGCAGGCGGCCCAGGGCGAGGGGGCGCGGCAGTGTCGTACGGCGGGCCGCGACACAGCCGACGGCGAGCACGAGGCCCACCCACAGCAGGGCGAAGAACGCGGTCGCCACGGCATCGGTCTCGAAGGTCACCGAAGACAGCCCCGAGGCGAGGCCCCCGCCGCCGCCACCACCGGTGAACCGGCTGAACGCTCCGGCGGAGGCGCCCTTCCCGAACCGTTCCGTCACGCTCTCGGGCAGCCGGGCCGTACCCCGGGCCACCGCTGCGAGCACCGGGAAGAGCACCGCCGTGGTCACCAGCGCTCCGCCGCACCGGGCCCACAGCATCGCCGGGGCGGGCCGCTGCCGCCGGTACAGGGGCCGGAAGAAGACGACCGCCATGACGGCCGTGCCCAGGAACGTCAGCGTGAGCGGCGTCAGCGCGGCCTCACCGGTCAGGCCGAGATGCGGGCCACCGCCACCGCCCAGTCCCCCGAGCAGCCCGCCGAGGCCCCCTCCGCCGAGGCCGCCGGCGTCGGCGGCCTCGGCGGAGGGGGCCGACTCCATGGTGACGCCGCCACCGACGGCCATGCTCACCATGGTCGGCACGAGGCGGGAGACGGGTGCGATCGCGCCGGCGCCGAGGACGGCCAGTGCCGCCCAAGCGGCGGCTGCCATCGTCACGACGGCGGCCACGACGGAAAGACCTCCTTCGAGGGCATGACGCCAGGGCGAACCGGGAGGAGCGGAGGGCGACGGGGAGGAGGACATGGGCGGGCTCCTGTGTGGAGAGATGCAAGGTATGCAGCGGCAGGCGGAACCTGCCGCCGCCTGGACACGAACGCGTCCGGGGCCGCGAAGAGCCCCGTGGCGGAGGGGATTCAGCCGGCGGATCCGCTGCCGCTTCCCGCGGTCTCGACGCCGGAGTCCGGGCCGTCACCGTCGGATGCCTCGACGGCCGTCACCGTGGGCTCGCCCCGGTGCCGTTCGATCCGCGCGCCTTCCACGTCGAGGTCGGGGACGAGCCGGTCCAGCCAGCCGGGCAGGCCCCAGGCGCGTCGGCCGAGCAGGGCGAGGACTGCCGGTACGACCGCCATGCGGACGACGAACGCGTCGAGGAGGACGGCTGCCGCGAGCCCGAAGCCGATGGTCTTGAGCATCTGCTCGTCGGAGCCCATGAACGAGGCGAAGACCGAGATCATGATCACGGCAGCTGCGGTCACCACCCGCGCGCTGTGCTCGAATCCGCTGATCACGGAGTCCGACGGCGACTGCCCGTGCATGTGCGCCTCGCGCATCCGGGTCACCAGGAACACCTCGTAGTCCATGGCGAGGCCGAAGACCACACCGACCATGAAGATCGGCATCATGGACATCACCGGTCCGGGTTCCGCGACCCCGAAGAGGGACGCCAGCCAGCCCCACTGGAAGACCGCGACCACCGCGCCGAGGCCGGCCAGGACGGACAGGAGGAAGCCCAGTGCCGCCTTGAGCGGCACGAGGAGGGACCGGAAGACGACGATCAGCAGCAGGAACGCCAGACCCACCACGAGTACGAGGTACGGAAGCAGGGCGTCGGACAGTTTCTGCGAGACGTCCACGTTCATCGCCGTCGTGCCGGCGACCAGGACGTGGGCGTCGCTCTCGTTCGCGAGTGCCGGGTCGCGCAGTGCGTGCACGAGGTCGGCCGTCTCGGTGCTGGCCGGTGAGGCGGCCGGGACGACGTTCAGGACGGCGGTGTCGCCGGACTCGCGCAGCCGTGGCTGTCCGACCGCGGTGACGTCCTTTCTGCCACGGACATGCCCGACGATGCTCTGGGCGGCCGACTGGGCGCTGCCACCGTCCTTGGCCTGGACGACCACCGTCAGCGGACCGTTGAAGCCCGGCCCGAAGTTTTCGGCGACCATGTCGTAGGCCCGGCGCTGCGTCGTCGTGACGGGTTTGCTCTCGTCGCCCGGCAGGCCCATTTCCAGGGAAACCGCAGGCACCGCAACCACGCCGAGCAGCACGGCACCACCCAGGAGCACGGCGACCGGCCGCCTGACGACGAACCGGGCCCAGCGCACGCCCATGCCCGGCCGTGGCAGGCCGCCCTCGTCCCTCCCCCGGAGCCGCGGGCGGGCCGGGCCGATCCGACGGCCGCAGATCCCGAGCAGCGCAGGGATCAGGGTGACGGCTATCAGCACCGCGATGACGACCGTGCCGGCCGCGGCGAGCCCCATCTGCGTCAGCAGCGGGATGCCGACCACACACAGTCCCGCGAGGGCGATGACCACGGTCAGACCGGCGAACACCACCGCAGATCCCGCGGTACCCACCGCGTGCCCAGCCGCGTCCTCACGGCTGCGGCCACGAGCGAGTTCGGCGCGGTAGCGCGAGACGACGAACAGGGCGTAGTCGATGCCGACGGCCAGCCCGATCATGGTGGCCAGACCCGACGTCGTCGAGCCGAGGCCGAGCGGTTGCGCCAGCGCCCGGATCGCCAGGCCACCGATGCCTACTCCGAGTACGGCGGTGAGCAGGGGAAGGCCGGCCGCCAGGAGTGAGCCAAAGGTGATGACGAGCACCACGGCAGCCACCGCGAGGCCCAGGGCCTCCGAGGAATGCCCGCCCGCCACCGTGTTGACGGCGTTGCCCCCGACCTCCACGGTCAACTCCCGCGAGCGTGCCTGATCGACCGTGTCCTGCAAAGCGGTGCGTGAGTCCTCCTTCAGTTCCGATGCGGGAACCTGATAGGAGACCTGTGTGTAGGCGGTGGAGGCATCCTTGCTCACCGACCCGCTCACGTACGGGTCGGTGACCCGCGCGACCTGGGGATCGCTCCCGAGCGCCCGGACCGTCGCCTCGACCGCCTGCCGGTTCGCGGGGTCGGTGACCTTGCCGTCCGCCGCCCGGAACACCACCCGGGCCGTCGCACCGTCGGCATTCAGCTCCGGGAAGCTCTTGTCCAGCAGGTCGTACGCCTGCTGCGCCTCCGTACCGGGCATCGAGAAGTCATTGGGGGGCGCCGCGGGAGCCCTCCCGGCCAGCACCGCCGTCCCCAAGAGCAGAACCACCCACAGCGACGCGACCAGCCAGCGCCTCCGGAAGGAGAACCGGCCCAGCCCGGAAAGGAATGAGGCCACAGCAAGGGCTCCAAGTCAGGTCGAGGCTCCTCGGAAGGCCGACGAGCATGCCGTCAGTGCGGCATCGACGCTGTCAGCACTCCCTGACCACACCCGGAGAGATTCTGGGAGCTTCCTGAGTACTCCGACCGCCACCGTGCGACCTGAATGGCAGGAAAAGCGGGCATAACCCCAGTCATCGCACCGTGATTCACAGAAAGCTCTTCGACCCACCCCGTGCGTGCGCGATGCCTGGGCGGGCTGTCGACACAGGACGTCATGAACGGGATCGAGGGCGAAGCTGCGTGAACCGCTGTGACGCCATGGCGACGATGCGAGACGTCCTCGCCATGGCGCTCTACGGCCAGCCGAGCACCGGACTCGGACTCGCCCTACGGCTCGCTTCTGCCTACCTCCCTGGGGTGCGCCACCACGGCGTGCGGGGGCCTCCGGTAGTCGAGCCAGTCGTCCGGCGGGACGAGCGGCCATCCGGAGCCGCCCAGCAAGAGTTCGCGTAAATGACCTTGATGCGAACCTGCGGGAAGGAAGACGCCAATTCCAGCCCGTCTTCGCCGGCCTCGGCAACCTCGATCGTGCCTTCTACGTCGCCGCGGTCACCCTCGGGGCGGCCAGCGCCGGGTCTCTCACCGGCCCGGTCTCCCTGCACCGCCTCGTCGCCGGACGCCGCATCAAGCCCCAGACGGTCGCGCTCGCCGCCTGGATGACCAAGTGCGGTCTGGTGCTGCTCGCGGCGACCACCGTGTCGACCTTGCTCCTGCTGCTGCGTACGGCTCTCGACGAGATGCCCGCCGCTTGGCTGACAGCGGCCTTCGGTGCCTGGCTGCTCGCTGTGTGGCTCGTGCTTCCCGTCTGGGCCCGGCATCACTACCCCAGTGGCGGCTAGCCGGGATGGCGCGGCCCGCCGATGCACCCTTCAGGGAGTGCTGCCGGTTCCGGCGGTCGGGGCCGGAACATTGTCGGTCGTGGCCGCCTGCGCGGGCGCCTGGGGTGCCGGGCGCGGGGGTGTGAGTGCTCCTCCGCGGCGTAGTACGGCGTAGCCGAGTCCGATTCCGGCGGCGACGGGCCATTCGAGGACGCCTGCCAAGGCGAGGGCACCCAGTCCCGCGTAGAGAGGGAGTCCGCCTTTGGCGGGCAGTATGCGCTGGGCGGCGGCGATGGGCAGGGTGATCGCTGTCTGCGCGGCGTGGGCGACGCTGTCGAGCGGGATGGTGATGGTGTGCCCGTCATGATCGTGACCCGCGTGCTGGCCGGTCGCGTCCGTCGCGGCGGCGTCAGTTGCGGGGGCTTGTGCTGTCGTCCGGGTCATGTGCTCACTCCATCGCTCGCTCCCCTCCTTCTACGTTATGTCCGATTCATGCAGATTTCAGAGCCAGCCGGCCCCGCCGCCTGGACCATCGTCGCCACCGGCACCACCACTGCCACCCTCATCGCGGCCACATCCACCCGGCCGCTCGCCCCCACCGCTGCACCCATGCGGACTTCCCCGCGTGATTACGCGGAGCACTGCCAGGCCCCGAACCAGCATTCATCGGGGTAGGTCATGAAGTCTTCGCTCCGCACCGCCCCAGCAAGTCACGCCATCTCCTGTTCACCAGGTGTTGACACGCATGTCGGCCTGAGGCTGACGACACGCCTTGAAACCGGATTGTCCTGAGGAAAACCGGCAAAACAAGCCACTTCCTACATGGCTTTGATCAGCCAAAGGACACTGCCGTGCCCCTCACCATCGTCATCAAACTGCCCGGGACCCCACTGGTTCCCCGGATGGAATCGCTTGTACGTACTCTCACCCCCCTTGCCGCACCTCTCCTCGGCATGGCGATCGATGCCAGCAGCCTGGGACTGCCCGCACGGCTCCTGCTTCACGCCGCGCTGCACTCCACCCAGCGACTGGGACACACGAACACCGAAAGCAGCCGTGCCGATCGTGCGGTCACGCCGCGGCCGTGAGAACGCGGCCACCCGCTGGGCCGAGCGCCGGTCTCGGCCACCGTACGTGCCTTGTCCGTCAACCCCATCTCCGCAGGGTGCGGCGCAGCAGGCTGCGGGCCGACCGTAGCGGGGGACGGCCCGCCGCGGGAAGGGTGGTGCCGGGTCGGACCAGTGGCGATTCGGACATGGTGTGGCCGCGTCCGGCGATCTCCAGGACACACGTGGCATCCTCGGCGCCCCCATGGATGTGGAGAGTGACGGCGAAGGGCTTCGGCGGGTCACCTGGCAGTTCGGCGGTGAGCGCGGTCACAGACGGGTGGTGTCCTGCTGGGTTCCGCCGGTATCCGACCACCTTGCCGTCCACGAGCAGCTCGATCTCCCGTACGGCGTGGCGCGTCTGGACCGTCACCGAGTGACCGTCCACTTCGAGGTGAAAGCGGTGGGCTCGGGACACGGCACACCTCCCGGATTCCCTCGAGGGCGGCGCGTATCTCCAGCGTAGGCCGCGTGACAGGGCGGCGCGTCCGTTCACCGCGCCCGCGGGCACGTCCCCTTCGCGAGCTGACGAAGGAAGAATGGCGAAGGGGACGCCGACACGAGCCGCTGCTACCGCCGTCCGTCCTGTGACGTGGACAGCGGTGGCACCGGCCCGCCGGGCCGCCAATCCACCGCACCGATCACTCGCGTCAGTCGACGCAACCGGCCGCCGCGAGGTCGAGCGCCATGTCCGTGATCATGTCCGCCTGGCCGCCGACCATCCTGCGCCGGCTGGCTTCGGCAAGGATCGCCCGGGTGTCCTGGCCGTGACGGCGCGCCGCGGCAACGGCGTGCCGGGGCAACGGCGTGCCGGGGAAACCGGAGTACACGGCCAGGGGAACCCGGCAGCTCGTGGCCCTCGCGGCGCGGCACGCACGACCGCCTGACCGTGGGGGCAGCGCGTCCTCCTGGCTCGCGCGCCCTCGCGATCCCCGCGCTGCGCAGCTTCCCGCTCCGGCACGGCTTCCGGACGGTCTGGTGTGCAGCAAAGCGTGTGGTGCCGTCCCCTCATCCTGACCGCCCCTGCCCAGTGCCGTCTCGTGGCGCCGTGGGAAAGCCCCGGTTTCACGAGACGGCCGGGCTCCTTACCGCTGGGCCGTGGTGTTGGCCCCGTCCAGTGCTTCCCGGATGATGTCCGCGTGGCCCGCGTGCTGCGCCGTCTCCCTGATCAGGTGCAGCAGGATCCGGCGTGCCGACCAGAACTCCGGCCCCGGCGGGGACCAGGGAGTCCTGGGGAGCGGAACATCCCCGTCCAGATCCGGCAGCCCGCTCACCGCCCTCTCGGTCTCGCACGCCGCCCTTTCGTACAGCTCCAGCAGGCCGGAGAGCGTCTCGTCCTCGGTCATCCGGTACTGGCCCATGTCGAGCATCCCGTCGGGCAGCTCCCCCTCCCCGTTGACGAGGATCTCGGTCCAGACCCGCTCGCCGCGGGTCAGGTGCTTGATGATCCCGCCCAGCGTCAGTTCGCTCACGACGGTGCGCCGTATGGCCTGCGCGTCGGTGATCCCACGGACGGTGATGAGCAACAGCTCGCGCTGCTCGGCGAGCGCACGCAGCAGCTCACCTCGCTCACCCGGCAGAACATGGGCGGGGCTGTGGAGTTTCAGTGTCACGGGCCCGACCGTAGGACACATCTAGGCCGTCACATGACCTGATTGCTGGTCGGCGCCGCCCGCGTCGACCGAACGGGTGAACGCGCCACGCGAGAGAACGGACCCGGTGGCTGCCGGGGGGCGGCCCGCCCGTACGCCGCGCCGTTTCGCCGGTACGCCGTGGCCCGCGTTCAGGCGCCGTGCGAGGCGCGCTGTGCCCCTGCTCATGCCGCCTCGGCCACGGTGGGTCAGCACCGAGCGCCCGCCACGGGACTTCTGTGACCTTCCGGAGGTACGCGATGACATCCGCCCCGCGCGACACCAGCGAGCTGAGCGCGCAGCTGTCGGAACACATGAACGGCTATCTCTACACCGCCTGTCTGTACACGGTGACCAAGGCAGGCATCGCCGACCAGCTCTCCCAGGGCCCCCGCACCGCGGCCGAACTGGGCGAGAAGACCGGCCTGCACGGACCCCACCTGCACCGCGTACTGCGCTACCTCGCCACCCGCGAGGTCTTCCGTGAGGACGAACACGGCCGCTTCGCCCTCACCCCCATGGCCGAACTCCTGCGCACCGACGTCCCCGGCTCCCTGCACGACCCCTTCCTCATGCTCGGCGAGGACCTCTACTGGAAGCCATTGGCCCGCATGTACGACACGGTGCGGCAGGGGCACACCGTGTTCGACGAGATCTTCGGCGCCGGCTTCTTCGCCTACCTGCAAACCGTCCCCGAAACAGCCTCCGTCTTCAACGCCGGCGCGGCGGGATTCTCCCGGCTGTGGAACGAACACATCGCCACCAGCTACGACTTCCCCGACGGCGCGAGGATCACCGACATCGGCGGCGGCACCGGCAGCCTCCTGCGCGAGA
The DNA here is from genome assembly GCF_055581365.1 of Streptomyces sp. NPDC031445. Lineage (NCBI taxonomy): Bacteria > Bacillati > Actinomycetota > Actinomycetes > Kitasatosporales > Streptomycetaceae > Streptomyces > Streptomyces sp. NPDC031445. Next base: position 704,537 of record NZ_JBVIJO010000001.1, on the reverse strand, counting down.
TCCTCACCGCCCACCCCCACATCACCGGCACCCTCTACGACCAGCAGTCCGTCATCGACGAACACCAACTCGACACCCCCGACATCAGCGGCCGCTGGAACGTCGCAGCCGGCGACTTCTTCGACAGCGTCCCCGCCGGCGCCGACTACTACATCCTCAAATCCGTCCTCCACGACTGGAGCGACACCGACTGCCTGCGGATCCTCAAGTCCGTCCGAGAAGCCGTCCACGACGGCAGCAAACTCCTCGTCGTCGACCCCGTCATCCCGCCCGGCAACCAGCCCCACGCCAGCAAGACCATCGACGCGATGATGATGGTCATTCACGACGGCAAGGAACGCACCCAGGCGGAGTTCGAGGGCATCCTCGCCAAGGGCGGCTTCACGGTCACCCGGATCCTGCCGACCCCCTCCCTGATGTCCATCGTCGAGTGCGTCCCCGCCTGAGCGGGTGCCGCGAGTCGGGAGGAGGTTCCCGGGGTGAGTGAAGAGGCAATCGTCGATCTGGCGGCGTTGGGGCCGGACTTCGCGCGCGACCCGCATCCGACGTACGCGGAGCTGCGCAGGCGGGGACCTGTGCACCGGGTGTTGCTGCCGGAGGGTTTCACCGCCTGGCTCGTCGTGGGCTACGAGGAGGCCAGAGCAGCGCTGTCCGACCCACGTCTGTCGAACGACTGGCGCAATGCTCCCGGTGCGGCGGACACGGACGACGACCCGTGGTCGAGTCCCCACATGCTGATCTCCGACCCGCCCCGGCACACGAGGCTGCGCAAGCTGGTGGTCAGGGAGTTCACTCCTCGGCGTGTCCAGGCGCTCGGGCCACGGGTGCAGGAGGTCACCGACGAACTGATCGAAGCGATGCTCGCCCGCCCGGACGGCCGTGCCGACCTCGTCCAGGACTTCGCGTTCCCCTTGCCCGCGGCGATCATCTGCGAGCTGCTCGGTGTTCCGTTCGGCGACCGTGACAAGTTCCACCGCTGGACCACGCAGGTGACCAAGCAGTGGAACGGGGCCGAGGCGGAGGCGGCCCTCGCCGAACTGGACGGCTATCTGAAGGCGTTGCTGGAGGACAAGCGAGCGAACCCGGGCGACGACCTGCTCAGCGGACTCGTCCGCCGGCGCGAGGAGGACGAGGACGCCCTGTCCGACGCCGAGATGGTCGGGCTTGCCGTGCTGCTCCTCGTCGCCGGACACGAGACGACCACCGGTCTCCTGTCCAACGGGATGCTCGCGCTGCTCCGGCATCCTGATCAGCTGAGCGCGCTGCGCGCCGACTTCTCGCTCCTGGACGGAGCCGTCGAGGAGATGCTGCGGCACAGCGGCCCGACCGGAACCTCCCTGCACCGCTTCACCACCCAGCCCGTCCAGATCGGCGGCACCACCATCCCCGGCGGGGGCGAACTCGTCCTCATCGGAAACACTCCCGCCAACCGCGATCCGAGCCGTTTCCCGGACCCGGACCGCTTCGACATCCGGCGCGGGCCGACCAGCCATCTGGCCTTCGGGCACGGCATTCACACGTGTTTCGGTGCCCCCCTGGCCAGGCTGGAGGCGAAGACCGCGGTCCGCTCCCTGCTGGAACGCTGCCCGGAGCTGGCCCTCGACGCCGATCCCGCCGCACTGACCTGGTACCCGAGCGTGATGATGCGCGGCCTGCGTCAACTCCCGGTCCGTGTGCGTTCCACGAGCCGCAGCGGTTCGTGACCTGCCCGAGCACCCGCCCCCTTCCTTTCCCCATCCGCAGGAGGTACGCGATGACATCCGCCCCGCGCGACACCAGCGAGCTGAGCGCGCAGCTGTCGGAACACATGAACGGCTATCTCTACACCGCCTGTCTGTACACGGTGACCAAGGCGGGCATCGCCGACCAGCTCTCCCAGGGCCCCCGCACCGCGGCCGAACTGGGCGAGAAGACCGGCCTGCACGGACCCCACCTGCACCGCGTACTGCGCTACCTCGCCACCCGCGAGGTCTTCCGTGAGGACGAACACGGCCGCTTCGCCCTCACCCCCATGGCCGAACTCCTGCGCACCGACGTCCCCGGCTCCCTGCACGACCCCTTCCTCATGCTCGGCGAGGACCTCTTCTGGAAGCCGTACGCCCGCATGTACGACACGGTGCGGCAGGGGCACACCGTGTTCGACGAGATCTTCGGCGCCGGCTTCTTCGCCCACCTGCAAACCGTCCCCGAAACAGCCTCCGTCTTCAACGCCGGTACGGCGGGATTCTCCCGGCTGTGGAACGAACACATCGCCACCAGCTACGACTTCCCCGACGGCGCGAGGATCACCGACATCGGCGGCGGCACCGGCAGCCTCCTGCGCGAGATCCTCACCGCCCACCCCCACATCACCGGCACCCTCTACGACCAGCAGTCCGTCATCGACGAACACCAACTCGACACCCCCGACATCAGCGGCCGCTGGAACGTCGCAGCCGGCGACTTCTTCGACAGCGTCCCCGCCGGCGCCGACTACTACATCCTCAAATCCGTGCTCCACGACTGGAGCGACACCGACTGCCTGCGTATCCTCAAGTCCGTCCGAGAAGCCGTCCACGACGGCAGCAAACTCCTCGTCGTCGACCCCGTCATCCCGCCCGGCAACCAGCCTCACGCCAGCAAGACCATCGATGTGTCCATGCTCGCGGTGGTGGACGGCAAGGAGCGTACCCAGGCGGAGTTCGAGGGCATCCTCGCCAAGGGCGGCTTCACGGTCACCCGGATCCTGCCGACCCCCTCCCTGATGTCCATCGTCGAGTGCGTCCCCGCCTGACGACCGTCGGCCCGCAGCGCGACCGCGTCCCACCGGAGGAGACCCGATGCGCGTCATGATCGTCGTGTGGCCCCTGCCGGCCCACCTCTATCCCACACTCCCGCTGGCCTGGGCACTGCAGGGCGCGGGACACGAGGTCTGCGTCGCCTCGCACCCCGATCTGGCCGGCGTCATCACCGCGGCCGGATTGGACGCGGTCGCGCTCGGCACGCCGGAGACGATGCCCTCGCCATCGGAGGTGGGCGACTTCCTCCTCTCCGAGGAGCACCGCACGTGTCTCACCGAGGCGCTGTCACTGTCCCCGGACGACCACGTGTGGGGGACTTTCAGCACCTACACCTACGCGTCCTCGCGGATCTTCCACCCCGAGGACGGCGCCCCACAGGAGCGCTGGGCCGGTGTGGACGCCCTGGTCTCGGTGGCACGGCGCCGGCGTCCGGACCTGGTGCTCTGGGATCCCAACTGGCCGTCCGGGGCGGTGGCGGCGCGGGACGTGGGCGCGGCGCACGCACGGGTGCTGTGGGGTCACGACTTCGTCGGCTGGGCCGCCCACACCACCGCGCTGGGCCGGGAGGCGCTGCGGACGGCCGGCCTGGCCGATCCCGTGGCGGAGCTGGTTCGGCCGAGCGCCGAACGGTACGGCATCACGGTCGACGACGAGCTGCTGTTCGGCCAGTTCACCGTCGACCCGATGCTCCCGGACATGCAACTGCGGGCCCCGTGCCGCAGGGTTCCGGTCCGTCGCATCCCCTACGGAGGGCCCGGCGTGATCCCCGCGTGGCTGGACACGCCGGTCGACCGACCGCGGCTGGCCGTTTCCCTGGGGACGACGCAGCGCGCGTACCACAACGACCGCCACCTTGTCGCGGATCTACTCGACGTGGTGTCCGGTCTGGACGTCGACGTGGTGGCGACCCTGGACGCCTCGCAACTGGCCGGCAGGGCGGTACCGGCCAACGTGCGCACCGTCAGCTATCTGCCACTCGGCGTGCTGCTGCCGACCTGCACGGCGATCGTCCACCACGGCGGCATCGGCACGCTCACCGCAGCGGTCGCGTGCGGAGTGCCGCAGTTCGTGGTGGCGGACGCGACGGCGGCGTACGCGGGCAACGCACGCTATGTGCACGACTACGGAGCCGGTCTGACCGTCGGTCCGGAGACGACCCCGGACGAGATGCGGAAGAACCTGGTGCGGGTGCTGACGGAGCCCTCGTTCCAGGACGCCGCCGAACAGCTGCGCCGCGACTGGCTCGCCGTGCCGAGCCCGAACGACATCGTGCCCGTCCTGGAGGGACTCGTGTCGTCGCTTCGCCAGGGTCACCGGCTCTGACGGCCGGACAGGACGTAAAGGAGGAGTCATGACTGCGTCGTCGACCGCGAACGAGCGATCCCGGTTACCCTCTCTCACCGGTGCCAGGTTCATCGCCGCCTGCATGGTGGTGGTCTGCCATGTGGGCATTGCCCTGATCCCCCGGCTCGGGAACACACGGGCGATCGACTATCAGCGCTACGCCGAAGCCTCGGGGAACGTCGGCGTCTCGTTCTTCTTCGTGCTGAGCGGTTTCATCCTCACCTGGGTGAGCCGGCCGGACGACACCCCGAGGCGCTTCTGGCGCAGGCGCCTCGTGAAGATCTTCCCGAATCACCTCGTCACCCTGTCGGCCGCGCTGTTGCTGATGCTGTCCGCGGGTGTGCTCATCACCACCGTCAACACGGTACCGACGGTCTTCCTCGTGCAAAGCTGGATCCCCGTTCAGGACGCGGTCGTCAACTACGGCTCCAATGCTCCGAGTTGGTCCCTCTCCTGCGAGATGCTGTTCTACCTGTCGTTCCCGCTGCTGCTGCGGCTGACGCGGGGCATCCGGCCGCAGCACCTGTGGCGGTGGGTGGTGGGTGTGGCCGTCACGATCGCCCTGGTTCCACTGCTGGCCCGGCTGCTGCCCGATCACCCGCGGATGCCGTTGACGAACGAGCCGTGGTGGGAGGTGTGGTTCACCTACTACTTCCCCGTCACCCGCCTGCTCGAGTTCGTCCTCGGTATCCTGACCGCGCTGATCGTTCTCCATCGGCGCCGGGTCCTCCTCGGGCCGGGACCGGCTCTGCTCCTGGCGGTGGGAGCCTTCGTCGGCGGGGCGAACCTGCCCGGAACGTACGACCGGGTGGCCGCCACCGCGCTCCCCCTCGCCCTGCTGATTGCCGCCCTCGCCAAGGCCGACGTACTCGACCGGAGCAAAGTGCTGGGCAGCCGCCTCATGGTCCGCCTCGGCGAGATCTCGTTCAGCCTGTATCTGGTGCACTACCTCGTTGTCTGTTACGGACCGATCGGTGCCGTCCGACCGGAGAACTGGGCCAAGCGGATGAGCGTCCCTGCGGCGCTGGGCTACGGGGTCCTCACGCTGGTGATCAGCCTGGTCCTTGCCTGGCTGCTGTACACGTTCGTGGAGGCCCCAGCCATGCGGCGCCTCAGCGGCCGGACGCCCGGGAAGGTTCCTCCGCGGTTGGAGGAACCCGCCACGGAGCGGCCGGCCCCCGCCGCCTGACAGCCGGACCGCTGTCGGAGGGGTGGTGGTGGCTGACACGGGCTGCGGCGTCGGTACCCCGTTCCGCCTCGCACTGGAGGAACGGGGTCCGGCCCATGTGCTGGCACTGACCGGGAAGGAAGTCGCCCACCTGGAGGAGGCCGGGCCTCACCGGCACGGCCCAAGAGGGCCTGGGACCGCTGACCCCGGCCTTCGGGGCGCCGGGGCCGGTCAACGCCCATGTCGCCGTCGGCCGTCCGTGAACGACCGGCGACGGCATGGGCGTTGTCCTTCCGCTGCTACACTCGCCGCTCCTTTTCGAGCCGACAAGAAATCAGAGGGACGATTCCATGAACCCCGACCTCCCGGAGCTGTCGTGGCCCGGAGTCTCCGCCAGGCGGATGGAGCGAAGCTCTCTTTCCACGCCCTCCCGGCAGGCCGGTCCCGCCGACATCGTCAGCGCCATGTGCGGCGCGCACGCACAGGTGCTGTCGGCCGCCGAGTTGTCCGTGGCGCTGCGGATCGACGGCGCCACCCGCAGCGATGTCCGCACCGCGTTATGGGACCGACGGCAGATGGTGAAGATGTACGGTCCGCGCGGCACCGTTCATCTGCTGACCACCGCCGACCTCCCCCTGTGGATCGGGGCGTTCAGTTCCATCCCGCAGTCTCCCAGTCCGTTCCCCAAGGACGTCCGGATGACCGAGGACCAGACGGAACAGGTGGTCGCGGCCATCGGGAAGTCCCTGGAGAGCGCCGAGCTGACGATCGACGAACTCAGCGACGCCGTGGTGGAGGCCACCGGTCCCTGGGCTGGAGACCTCGTCATGGAGGCTTTCCAGGGGAAGTGGCCCCGCTGGCGGCAGGCCATGACCCTGGCCGCCCACCGAGGGGTCCTGTGCTTCGCCCCGAACCGCGGCCGCAAGGTGACTTACACCAACCCGCTGCGCTATCTGAGCGGCGTCCGCCCCCTCGACGGACCCACGGCCCAGCGCGAGCTCGTCCAGCGGTACCTGCACGCCTACGGACCGGCCACGCCGCAGAACTTCGCCCAATGGCTCAACGCGCCCCGGGGGTGGGCCAGCAATCTCTTCCAGTCCCTCGACGGCGAGATACAGCAAGTCGCCTTCGAGGGCACCACCGCATGGGTCAACGCCGGCGACACCACGGTTCCGGCCGCCCCCCCTCGGGGCGTGCGGCTGCTGCCGTACTTCGACGCCTACGTGGTGGCCGCCCAGCCACGCAACCGCCTCTACCCCGGCCGCGCCGCCGAGCGTGCCCTCACCCCGTCGGGGCAGGCAGGCAACTATCCGGTACTCCTGATCGACGGCACCGTCGCGGGGGTATGGCACCAGCGCCGCTCCGGGCGCAGGATCCACGTCACGGTGGAGCCCCTCGAGCCCCTGTCCGCCGCCCACGTCGCCGAACTGGACGAACAGATCGAGCGTGTGGGAGCCGCCCTGGAGGGCAAGCCCGAACGCACCATCGGCACGGTGTCGGTGGGCGGGCACGCCTGAGCCGTCCGGTCGTCGGCGTGCCCACGTACCGGCCGCTCACGGTGCATCCGCCCTCAAGCCCCCATTGAGCGCTGTGCCGCACGCTGTTGCTCCCCACCGGGATGACGAAGGAATGGAGACAGTGGATGAGCAGCGCTCTGGAACAGGACAGCAGTCTGCGCCTGCTGGCGCTCGGTGACGGCTTCATCTACGCACGGGCGCTGCACCTCGCCGCGGAGCTGGGCATAGCCGATCTGCTGGCGGACGGCCCGCGGTCCGCGGAGGAACTCGCGCGGCTCACCGCGACCGATCCGGGCACTCTGCACAGCATGCTGCGAGCCCTGGCCGGCTGCGGGGTGTTCACGGAGCTGTCACCCGGCCGCTTCGCGCTCACGCCCGTCGGTGAGTGCCTGCGGTCGGACCATCCCCGTTCCGTACGGACCACGATCGCCCAGTCGGGTCGGATCACGGCCCGGGCCTTCCAGCACGCCGATCACGCCCTGCGCACCGGCGACGGGGCCTTCGCGACGGCCTTCGGCCAGCCGTTCTGGGAGTTCCTGCGGGACAACCCGGAGGAGGGCGCCGCGTTCGACACGGCCATGCAGGAGCACAGCCGGGTCGAACGGCGGGCGATCATCGAGGCGTACGACTTCCCCGACACGGGCCGGATCGTCGATGTGGGGGGCGGGGACGGCACCCTGCTCGCCGCGGTGCTCCAGGATCGCCCCAAGACGACCGGCGTGCTGTTCGACCTGCCGCACGTGGTCGAGCGAAACTGCATCGGGGAGGCGGAACTCGGCGAGCGCTGTGAGATCGTGGGCGGCGACATCTTCGGGGAGCTGCCCCCGGGCGGGGATCTGTACCTGATGAAGTCGGTACTGCACGGCTGGACCGACTCCGACGTGCTCACCATCCTGCGCGGCTGCCGACAGGCGATGAAACCGGACAGCAGGCTGCTGCTCATCGAGCGGGTGATCCCCCCGGGCGACGTCCCGCACACGAGCAAGGCCTTCGACTTCGCCATGCATGTCATGGCGGGCGGCCAGGAGCGTACCGGCGACGAGTACACGCGGCTGCTCGTCGAGGCCGGGTTCACCGTCCGTCGGTTCATCCCGACCGGCTCGGTGCAGAGCATCGTGGAAGCGACCCTTCCCGGCGCGCAGCGCTGACGGCGACAGGGCGGGGGCGGCCCACCGCCGGCGGGCCGCCCCCGCCCTCGTGTGCATGAGCGCCGCACCAGAAGGACACGAGCCGCCGGTGCGATGCTCCCCCCATGGCTGCAGACCGCAAGATCGCCCTGATCACGGGCGCCAACAAGGGAATCGGATTCGAGACTGCGCGGCGTCTGGGCGCGCTGGGCGTCGTGGTGCTTGCCGGGGCCCGTGACAAGTCCCGCGGTGAGGCCGCCGTGGAACGGTTGCGCGCCGAAGGGGCCGACGCGCACTTCCTCCATCTGGACGTGACGGACCCGGAGCTGATCGAGCGGGCCGCCCGCCGCGTCGACGAGCGCCATGGCCGGCTGGACATCCTCGTCAACAACGCCGGGATCAACGTCGAGTGGCCGTTCAACGTCCCCAGCGAGGTCAGTGTCGAGCAGCTCAAAACCACGTTCGAGACGAACGTGCACGGTGTGGCGGCGGTGACGAACGCCGTCCTTCCGCTGCTCCGCCGGTCGGCGGCGGGCCGGATCGTCAACGTCTCCAGCGAGATGGGGCTGCCCGCGTGGCTGGACGGGTCCGAGATGCCGGCCATCACGGCGTACAGCGTGTCCAAGGCGGCGCTGAACATGCTGACGCTGCTGTACGCCAACGAGCTGCGGGACACCCCGATCAAGGTGAACGCCTGCTCCCCGGGGTTCGTGGCGACGGACATCAACGACGGCTTCGGTGAGCGCACGGCCGAGCAGGGCGCCGCCATAGAGGTCCGCCTCGCCATGCTCGACGCGGACGGCCCCACAGGCCGCTTCGTCACGGACGAAGGCATCCGGCCCTGGTGACCGGCCGACGGCCCCGGAGCCGGGGCGGCACAGGTACCGGACGATCCGCCCCCAGGCACCCGACACCCTGGTGAGTCACTGAGGAGTTCTCTTATGCGCATCCTGTTCGTCGTCTGGCCCATGGCGGCGCATCTCTACCCGATCGTTCCCCTGGCGCGCGCCTTCCAGGCCGCGGGGCACGAGACCCGCGTCGCCTCGCACCCGGCCCTGGTCGAGGAGATCACCGGCGCCGGCCTCGCCGCGGTCTCGGTGGGCACACCGGACACCATGCCATCGCTGTCCGAAGTGGGCGATTACGTACTGCCCGAGGAAGAGCGGAGCCGCCTGGCCAAGGCGTTCCACATCACCGGTGCGGACGAGCACGCGTGGTTCATGTTCAGTTACTTCGCACTCGCCGGGACCCGGATCTTCCACTCCCCCGGCAGCGCCTCCGACGGAGCCGTCCCCGGCACGGACCACCTGGTGGACATCGCCCGCGCCTGGGAACCCGATCTCGTCCTGTGGGACATGTGGCCCGCCGCAGCCATCGCCGCACGGGTCACCGGCGCGGCGCACGCCCGGTTCCTGTGGGGACCCGACTACTGCGGCTGGGCCCGGCAGCGGTACCTGAGGCTGGGCGGGGCGGAGTGGACGGGTCAGCAGGAACCGCTGGCGGAGGCGGTGACGGAGGCGGCTCAGCGGCACGGCGTCACGGTCGACGACGAGCTCCTCCTGGGCCAGCTGACCCTGGACCCGACACCGGCGGTGCTGCGCCTGGACACCGCGGCACCGACCGTGTCGATGCGCCGGGTGCCCTACACCGGGACGGACATCGTGCCGGACTGGCTCCACGAGCGTCCGCGGCGGCCCCGGGTGGCTGTGTCCCTGGGCATGTCGGGCCGGGAGTACGCGACCAACGGTGCCCTGGTCTCGAAGCTGCTCGAGATGGTGGCGGACCTCGACATCGAGGTCGTGGCCACCCTCAACGAGGTTCAACTGACCGGGCAACGGGTCCCGGACAACGTACGGGCCCTCGACTACGTCCCCTTCAACCAGTTGCTGCCCACCTGTTCCGCGATCATTCACCACGGTGGCAGCGGCACGGTCATGGCCGCCGCGGCCCATCGGGTGCCGCAGCTCATCGAGGAAGAGGGACTGGAGTCGGCCACGTACGCGCCCTATGTGATGCGGTACGGGGCGGGGCTGACCCTGGATCACAAGCGGCAGTCCGTCGACGTGATGCGCGCGCGGCTCCTGCGTGTTCTGCACGAGCCCTCGTTCCGCGCGGGGGCGGACGCCCTTCACGCCGAGTGGCTGACCATGCCGTCCCCGCGTGACGTCGTGCCGGTGCTCGAGGAGCTGACGCGGCACCACCGTCTGCGCCACTGAGACAGTCGCGTCAGCCTCGCCGGAACGCGCCGCACACCCTCCGTGGGCGGCGCGTTCCGTCGCGCTCCGGCGGAGGGGCTGTCAGACGCGGGTCGACCTGCCCTCGGCACGTACGCTGGCCAGCAGTCGGTCGTCCGCGTCGTAGACGTGGGAGATGCCGCTGCAGGTGAAGGTGTCACCGCTCAGCACCCCCGCCTGCTCGATGTCCACCCAGCCGGAGAAGACCCCGCTCTCGTCGAACTCCAGCTCCACGATCCGGAACGAGAACGTGTCCGGGCCGGTCTTGTTCCAGTACCCCGCGCCGACGGAACCGGGGCGTGGCCCGGCGAGGATCATGGCCCGTCCGTTCTCGGTGAAGCGCAGCGTGCTGGTGTACGACCGCCCCTGCAAAGTGAGCTGTTCGGTCCAGGTGCCGGCCGGAGTCGTGGTCCCCGGGATGTCGTTCATGCCATGTCCACCTCTCGGCTGCGATGCGCTGACGGGTCAACGGTGCGCCCTTCGACTCGACGAGCACTCGAAGCCGTACCACACGGCGGCTGCGGCGGGCCGCGCGTCGAGCGTCCTCCGGTTGACCTGGTCTCCAGTGGAGTTGGAGGGGACTCGGGCACCGTTTACGGCGTCTCGTACATCGTCGAGGGGAGTCGTCGTGTCCCGAACCCTGCACAACTCGGTCTCGCAGGTCACCGGAGACCTTTACGCGGAGGTCCAGACGTTCTACGCCCGCCAGATGCGACGGGCCGACTCCCTCGACATCGAGGGCTTCGCCGAGACGTTCACCGACGACGGCGAGGTCGTGCACGCCGACGGTGGGCGGACCCGCGGCCGGACCGAGATGATCGCCGCCATGCGAGCCAGGCTGCCCCGGTACAAGGGCACGTCGACGCAGCACTGGTTCGGCCAGGTGCTCATCGAACCCCTGGCCGACGGTGAACTGGGCGTCTCCTACTACACACTCGTCGCCCAGGTGGACGAGGAGGGGCTGTCCTTCCAGCCCACCTACACCGTGGACGATGTGCTGGTGCGCGAGTCCGACGGCGGCCTGCGGACGCGCTCCCGGATCATCCGCCGAAGCGCTCCCGGCCCGCAGTGACGGTCCCCTCCGTCCCCGGTCCGGGACCACCGGTCGCCTCCCGCGGGCCGCGGGCGGAGATCACCGGACCCATCGGACGGAAGAACCTGTCCCAGGCGCCCGCGGACCTCGTGCCCCGGCGCGTCCGCACGGGCGCGCCCCTTCGGCCGTACGGCGGCCGGTGCGCCGCCTGCATCGCCGCGTGGCGGACTCCTGGCACCCGGCCTGCCGGTCTGCGAACGGGCCGGGTCCGCGCACCGCTCCCGCCGCCCGCGGTGACGGGGGCGGCGGGCATCCGGGATCTCACGCGGCCGGCCGCGGTCCCGGCCCGGGTGACGGCCGGGTGCCCGGCCGGGTTCGAACAGCGGCGCCGGCCGCGAGCCTGCCGCACGTCCGGCACGGTTCTCGTCCAGCAGGGCGACGGCGGCCTGGTCCGCCTGAGAAAACCTCGGCGCGGGCCATGGCCGAGACCGGGCCTTCCCCACCCGCGATGCCACCGCCCACCACGGAGGGCGGGGCACGTCCCTCATCGCGCGGGCGCCAAAGGGTGTCTGCGACTCCTGGAGGACGATCGGTACACCGGGGGCCGCGGCGCTGGTGGCCCTGGCCGGACGGGCCGGTGACGCGATGGTGCGTCACCGGCCCGTCCTCAGGCGCGGCACTCCGGCAGACCTCCGTGGAACTCGCACATCTCCTTGAACGACCCGGCGACGTCGATCCGGGCCCCCGGTGGCAGTCCCTCCAACTCGGCGTAGGCGCGATGGAGGTTGCCGAGGAGGCGTTCCGGGTCGGCAAGTCCGGCGTACGGGCCCGGCAGGGCCCGCCTGGCGGCCTCGAGAGGGGACAGCCCGGCCAGCAGACCGTCTTCGGCCACCCCCCGGCACCACCGGAGGTACTCCTCGGTCCGGTCCAGCAGCTCGGGTCCGCCGGCCTCGCCGTGGCCCGGCACCACCACTCGGGGCCGCAGCGCGCGCATCCGGGCGACAGCCCGCAGCGACCCCTCCACCGACCCCATGAGCACGTAGGGCGTGACGCCCGACCACACCACGTCACCGGTGAACAGCACACCCCGCTCGGGGACCCAGACGGCGACGTCCGTCGCCGTGTGAGCGGGTCCGATGTGCAGCAGCTCCACCCGGGGCCCGGACGCGCCCAGATGCAGGGTGAGTGCGGTGCGGAAGGTCAGCGTCGGCAGCACGAGGCGGGTCTCGCCCCATGCGACCTGCGGCCACAGGCCGCGCAGGCCCAGTCCCGCCTCTGCCATGTCGGCACGGGTCCCCTCATGCGCGACGATCGTCGCCCGCGGTGCGAAGAGGCCGTTGCCGAACACGTGGTCGCCGTGGAAGTGGGTGTTGACGACGATGTCGGGGCCGTCCTTGGCGATCGCGGCGACCTGGTCTCGCAGGTGCGTCGCACGGGCTTCGGTGGCGGCGGTGTCCACCAGTACGCAGGCGTCGGGGCCGACGACGAGTCCGGCGTTGTTCAGGCACCAGCCGCCCGGAAGCTGGAGATAGGCGTACACGCCGTCGGCGAGTCGTGTCAGCCGTCCGGGCGGGGCGACGACGCCGGTCACGTCGCCGCCCCGGACGGGCCGGACAGGGCCGTGTAGCCGCCGTGGTGGAAGACCAGCGGCTGCCGGCCCGACGCGCCGCCGGAGACGGCGACCACCCGGCCGACGAGCAGCGCGTGGTCCCCGGCCTCGAACTCGTGGTGCAGCTCGCACTCCAGCCAGGCCGCCGCCGAGGGGACCACGGCGTTGCCCGTGACGCCGGGCACCCCGCCGAGGCGGCTCATCGCTGTGGTGCCCTCAGGGCGGTCCGGCAGGCAGAACTCCCGTGACAGCTCCCGCTGGTCGCTGCTCAGCACATTGACCGCGTACCCGCCGCGGGCCCGTACGCGGGGGCGCATCCGGCCGTCCGCCTTGACGGACACCAGGATCAGCAGCGGATCCAGGGACACGGAGGTCAGGCTGTTGAGGGTCATGACGACCAGGTCGTCGTCCCGGCCGCAGGTGAGCAGGGTCACCCCGGTGGGAAAACAGCTCATCGTCGCCCGGAACACGGCCGCGTCCGGACGCGTCTGTGTGGTGTCGAGCGGATGTGTCATCGTCTCGCTCCGGATGGTGGGAGTCATCAGTAGTTGCCGAGTCCACCGCAGACGTTGAGCGCCTGGGCCGTGATCGCGGCGGCGGCGTCCGTCGTCAGATAGCCGACGAGCCCGGCGACCTCCTCCGGTGACACGTAGCGCCCCAGGGGGATCCGCGCTTCGAACCGGCTGCGGATCTCCTCTTCGCTGACGCCGTGGTACGCGGCATGTCCCTGACGGACGCGTGCAGCCATGGGGGTCTCCACGAAGCCGGGGCAGACGGCGTTCACGGTGACGCCGGTCCGGGCCAGTTCCAGGCCGACGGCCTTGGTGAAACCGACCACGCCGTGCTTGGACGCGGAGTACGGGGCAGCCAGCGCCACGCCCTGCTTGCCGCCCGTGGACGCGATGTTGATCACGCGCCCCCAGCCGGCCTCGAGCATTCCGCCCCTGGCCAGGACTTCGCGGGTGACCCTGAAGACGCCGTGCAGGTTGGTGTCGATCACATCCAGCCATGTGGCATCGTCGAGATGCGCGGTCTCGCCGCCGCCGTTGCGTCCCGCGTTGTTGACCAGGACGCCGATCGGTCCGTGAGCGGCGACCGCGTCCGCCACGGCCGCCCGTACCTGCTCGGTCGAGGTGACGTCGCATACCGTGCCCGAGACCTCCAGCCCCTCCTCGCGCATCCTCTTCACGAGGGCACGCACGTTCTCGGCGCCACGCGCACAGCCGAAGACCACCATGCCCCGGCGGGCCAGCAGCTCGGTCACGGCCAGGCCGATCCCGCTGGTCGCACCGGTGACAAAGGCCACCCGCCGTTCCGTGCCTGTCATCCTGCTCTCCCGTCCTCGACAGTCCGCCGCGCACGACCGTGGCAACGCCCGCTTGCGCGGGTCTCGAAACGGGCTGGAGGCCCCGGCCGGTCAAGCACGGTTCCACGGTGTGTCGAGGACGCGGCGCGAGGGTGGGCGGCGCCCGCACCCGCGGGCCCCGCGCCGCTCGGAGTTGAGGAGTTTTCGATGCCGGAAGAGATCCCTGACGTCAGGAAGTCGGTGGTGGTGGCAGCGTCCGTGGAGCGCTGCTTCGAGGTCTTCACCGAGCACCCCGCCGACTGGTGGCCGCCCTCGCACGTACTGGTGAAGAAGGAGCGGGCGGGTCTCGCCTTCGAACCCTTCGTCGGCGGGCGCTACTACGAGTGGGACGTCGACGGCAACGAGATCACCTGGGGCCGCGTCCTGGAATGGGATCCGCCGCACCGGCTCGCCATGACCTGGCGGATAGACGGCCACTGGCAGTCCGTCCCGGACGACGACCGGGCGAGCGAGATCGAGGTCGACTTCACCGCCGCGGGCAGCGAAGGCACACGTGTCGAGCTGGCGCACGTCAAGCTGCACCGGCACGGCGACGGGGCGTGGAACATCCACAAGGCACTGGACGGGCCGAGCCCGGGAGAGACCCTGGCCCGCTTCGCGAACGCCCTCTGACCCGGACTGCCGACAGGGAGGGTACGAGATGCACGAGCGCACCCCACGGGCCACCGGATCGGCCCTTTCCGTGGAGAAGTTGTGCACCCTGGCCGCACAGCAGGCCGGTACCGCCGACCGCACCGGCCGGCTCGCCCCGGAGGTCACCGACTCCCTCCGGGAGGCGGGGTTCGCCCGCCATTTCGTGGGCGCCCGCTGGAGCGGCTCCGAAGGTTCGTTCGCCGACCTCACGCAGGCGGTCGTCGCGGTGGGCCGGGAGTGCCCGGCCACCGCCTGGTGTGCATCGCTGAGCGCCTACTCCGCGCGGTTCGCCTGCCACCTCCCGCACGAGGGACAGCGGGCGCTGTGGGCGGATGGTCCGGACGCGGTGATCGCGACGGCGCTGATGCCCGGCGGACGGGCCGAGAACGCCGGAAGCGGCTGGCGCCTGACGGGCCGGTGGAGTTACGTCAGCGGAGCCGACTTCGCCGACTGGGTCCTGCTCTGCGCCGCCGTGGACTCCGGTGACGGGCCGCCCCGGCTCAGGTTCTTCGCCCTTCCCCGGGGCGCGTACACCGTTCACCAGGACTGGGACAGCGTCGGCATGCGGGCGACCGCCAGTCACACGGTCGTCGTGGACTCCGCCGCCGTCCCGGACCATCTGACGTTCGACCGGAGCGTCATGCTGACCGGAAGCAACCCGCACTCCGACGCTCCCGTCCACAACGTGCCGTTCCAGGCGGTGGGCGGACTGACCTTCATCGCTCCGGTGATCGGGGCGGGAACCGGTGCGCTGAGCGCCTTCGCCGCCCAGCTCACCGGGCGCCGGCGCACCGTGGTCAACGAGTCGGCCCTGGTGCGTGCCTCGGGCCGGGTCGACGCCGCACGCCATCTCGTGGAGGAGAACACCCGGGTGCTCGACGAGCGGTGGTTCACGCCCGAACACATGGCTCGCAACGAGCGCAACGCCGCCTTCGCCGCGGAGGCCGTCAGGGAAGCCGTCGGTCTTCTCGTCTCCGCGGCGGGCACCGCGGGTCTCGGGTCCCGGCATCCGCTGCAGCGGCTGTGGCGGGACATCACCTCCGCGACGAGCCATGTGGCACTCCAGTACGACACGGCAGCCAGGAAGAACTATGCAGCGGTACTCGCCGGACCGGCGGAGTGAGGTCTGCCCCGTCCGCCGGACGACGCGGATGACCGCCCGAGATCACGAGGAGATCACTGATGCACGCACCCCAGCGTTCCGCCCGGCGGGTGGACGCGGAACTCTACGTGGAGATCCTGCAGTTCTACGCCCGGCAGATGCCGTTGCTCGAGGAGCGGCGCCTGGAGGAGTTCCTGCAGACGATGACCGAGGACGGCTCCATCGAGCACGTGCCCAACGGGTGGCGGATCGAGGGCAGGAGCGCGCTGCTCACCGAGATGCGTGCCCGCCGGGGCGATCCCGACCGGCCGCTGGTGGGTGAGGTGTCGGCACGTCAGGCACGGGCGGACGAAGTGGCCTACTACGACGGGATCGTCTACCGGTACTGGTTCGACAGGATGCGCATCGAGCCGGAGTCGGACGACGTCCTGAGGGTCGGCTACCAGGCGATGGTCACCATGACGGACGCCTCCGGCAAGGTGAGCTTCGAGCCGACGACGACAGTCGAGGACGTACTGGTGCGCCGTGACGGCGAGTGGTACACGCGCTCACGCAAGGTCACCCACGACTCACCCAACTGGGCTGACAAGATCCACAACCCGTCGTGACCGGATGCCCGGCGCTGTTTCCGATGTCCCCAGCCGTCCGCCCGCCAGCAGCGGGCACCAGTGGAGGTGCCGCGATCGTGCCGTCGTCCCAAGAGTCCGAGGTCTTCCCCTTCGATGGCTCCTCCTATCGGGGGCCGGACCCCCGGTACGCCCGATGGCGGGCCCAGGAACCGGTGAAACGCGTCCGTACGGCGGGCGGAGTGGACGCCTGGCTCGTCACCCGGTACGAGGACGTGCGGGCAGCCCAGGCCGACCCCCGCCTGAGCAGGGCCTTGGCCTGCGGTCCGGGCGCCGCACGGATCGGCGGCACCATGTACACGACCCCCGACATGATCATCTCCATGGACTCGCCCGAACACTCCCGGCTGCGCAAGCTGGTGGCCGGGTCCTTCACGGCCCGCCGGGTCGAGCGCATGCGGCCACGTGTGCAGTCGGTGCTGGACAAACTGCTCGACGACATCGAGGCCAAGGGCTCACCGGCGGACCTCGTGCCGCAGCTCGCCCTCCCCTTCCCCCTGACGGTGATCGGCGAGCTGCTCGGCGTCCCGCCCGAGGACCTGAGGAAGTTCGAGGTGTGGGCGCGTGCCTTCGCCACCGTCGACGACAGAGCAGGAGGCGAGGCATCGCTGGAGGGCCTGGCGAAACTGAGCGAGTACATCGTCGGGCTGATCGCCGACAAGCGGTCCGAGCCGACGGACGACATGCTGTCGGAGCTGATCGCGGCCCGGGACCAGGACGACCGGCTCAGCGAGTCGGAGCTGGTGACCTTCGGCTTCACCCTCATCGGCGCGGGATTCGACACCACGGCGAACCAGCTCGCCAACTCGGTCCTGGCACTGATCGCGCATCATCGGGACCAGTGGGAGTCGCTGGTCAAGGACCCCGCCCGCATCCCGACCGCGGTCGACGAGCTTCTCCGCCACGTCAACCTGTTCGCCACCGACACCTCCGGCTTCCCGCGGATCGCAGCGGAGGACATGGAGATCGGCGGCGTCAGGATCTCCGCCGGCGACGCGGTCCTGCTGTCGCTGGCCTCGGCGAACCGGGACGAGACCGTCTTCGAGGATCCGGACCGCATGGACCTGGGCCGGGTCCGCAACCCGCATCTGTCCTTCGGCCACGGTATCCATCACTGCCTCGGCAAGCACCTCGGCCGGATGGAGATGGAGATCGCGCTGACCGGCCTGGTCCGGCGCCTGCCGGATCTGCGCCTGGCGGTGGACGAGGCGGAACTGCCCTGGCACGTGGGCGAGATCAATCACACCCTGACGTCCCTGCCGGTCGTCTGGGGACCCTGATCCCGTGGCCGGAGCACCCCGGCCGGCCGTACAGCCGCGGACGCGGCCCGGGCCCACCCGTGAACAACTGACATCCTGGACACCATGAGCGAGACCTCAGCACGCTTATTGAAGTTGTTGTCCCTGCTGCAGACCCCGCGGGAGTGGCCAGGCAGCGAGCTGGCCGAACGGCTGGGCGTCAGTCCCCGCACCATCCGCCGGGACATCGACCGCCTGCGTGACCTCGGATATCCGGTCAACGCCACGAGGGGGGCGGTGGGCGGCTACCGCCTGGTCGCGGGGGCCGCCATGCCCCCGCTCCTGCTGGACGACGACGAGGCCGTCGCCATCACCGTCGGACTGCGCACGGCGGCGCACGCGGTGGACGGCATCGAGGACGCGGCCGTGCGGGCGCTGACGAAGCTGGAGCAGGTCCTGCCATCGCGTCTGCGGCACAGGGTGAGCGCCCTGGGCGCCGCGACCGTACCGCTGCCGGGTTACGGACCCGGTGTCGCCGCCGAGCATCTGACCGTGCTCGCCGCGGCGGTCGCCGGCCGGGAGCAACTGCGTTTCGCGTACCGGTCGGCGTACGGCCGGCCCCGGCAGAAGCCGGGCCGGCCGCAGGACTCCCAGCGGCTCGTGGAACCTCACCGGCTGGTACCGACCGGCCGCCGCTGGTATCTCGTGGCATACGACAACGAGCGCGAGGACTGGCGGACGTTCCGTGTCGACCGCATCCGCGATCCGCAGCCGACGGGCGTACGCGCGCCGTTCCGGTCCCTGCCGTTCGAGGACGCCGCCGCGTACGTGACCCACCAGCTCTCGGAGCTCGCTCCCCTCTACCGGGCCGTGGCCACCCTCCACGCCCCGGCGAGCGAGATCGAGGACAGGCTCGGGGGCGCGGGCGACGAACTCGAGGAACTGTCGGAACACAGCTGCCGGCTCCGCACGCAGGCGGACTCTCTCGGGTGGCTGGCGTTTCGTCTGGTGAGCATCGGATGTCCGTTTGACGTGCACGAACCGCCCGCCCTTGTGGCATACATGCGAGATCTGGGCGCCAGGGCGACCCAGTCCGTCGACGGCTCCGCACGACCTCCCGCCGAGCGCGCCATTTCGGACGTCCGCTGACCTAGATGGGGTCTAGCGTCGAAGCGTTCGCGGGGCGAAACACCCCGCCCCCCCAACCTTCAGGAGCGAAGACCATGAACGCTGCCCAGGAGGCTCCTCCGGGCTCCGCCGAGGACCGGCGCCGATGGATCGCGCTGGCGGTGGTCCTGACCGCGTCCTTGCTGGACCTGGTCGACGCGACCATCGTCAATGTCGCGATTCCCACCGTCCAGCGGGACCTCGACGCCTCGTACAGCGCGATCCAGTGGATCACGGGCGGCTACACCCTCGCGTTCGCCGTGGGTCTGATCACCGGCGGACGGCTGGGTGACATCTGGGGCCGCAAGCGGGTGTTCCAGCTCTCCATGCTGGGCTTCACCCTGGCATCCGCCCTCTCCGGCCTGGCGATGGGCCCGGAGATGCTGATCGGGGCGCGTATCCTCCAGGGCCTCATGGCCGCCATGATGGTGCCGCAGGTACTGTCGATCATCCATGTGACGTTCAGTCCCGAGGAGAGCGGCAGGGTCTACGGGCTGTTCGGCGCCATCAGCGGCATCGGCGCGGTGTCCGGACCGGTCATCGGTGCGCTGCTCGTCGAGTGGGACCTGTTCGGCCTCGGCTGGCGGCCGATCTTCCTCATCAACCTCCCGATCGGCCTCCTCGGTCTGATCCTGGGCCAGCGCTACCTCACCGAGTCGAAGGCGCCGCACGCCGTGCGTCTCGACCTCGTCGGAGTCGCCCTGGCCTCGCTGAGCCTCCTGCTGCTGGTCTACCCGCTCACCCAGGGCAGGGAAGCGGGCTGGCCGGCCTGGAGTTTCGTGGCCATGGCCGCGAGCGTTCCCGCGTTCGTCGTCTTCATAGTGCACCAGCGGTCCAGGATCCGCGCCGGCAGCACGCCGCTCATCGAGTTGTCGCTGTTCAGGATCAAGAGCTTCTCGGCCGGCATCGCCGTCCAGCTCACCTTCGGCACCACGTTCGGTCTCTTCTCGCTCACCGGCACCCTGTACATGCAGATCGGACTCGGCTGGAGTGCGATCCACGCCGCTCTCACGAGTCTGCTGTTCGGCGCCACGATGGCGGTGTCGACCAACGTCGCCATGCGGAAGCTGATGCCGAAGTACGGGCGCACAGTGCTTCAGGCCGGAGCCCTGCTGATGATCGCGGGACTGCTCGGCTACTACTGGGTCGCCGACCGCCAGGGAACCGGCACCACGACCTGGGATCTGGCGCCGGTCCTGATCGTGGCGGGCTGGGCTCTTGGCATGATCATGGCACCATTGACGAGCGCGGTCCTGGCCAACGTCCCGTTCGAGCACGCTGGATCCGCCTCCGGGCTGACCAACACCGTCAACCAGATGGGCATGGCGCTCGGTCTCGGTCTGGCCTCGGTGGCCTACTTCAACATCGTCGACGAGGCCACCGCCGCGGAGCGGTCCAGTGGCGCCGCCTTCGTCGACGGATTCACCAACTCGTTGTGGTGGGCGATCGGCGGCATGGTGCTCGCCTTCCTCCTGATGTTCGCGCTGCCCGCGATGAAGCCCGCCGCAAAGGCGGACGAGCCGGAGCCGACCTCCGACGACGTCGCCGAGCCGGCGCACTGAGGACCCGTGCGGTGCGCGGTCCCGCCGGAACCACCGGGCGGGTCCGGGCCGCCGCGCAGACCGCCGTGGGCCAGGACGCCGACAGTCCTGGCCCACGGCCCGCTCACGCGGCGCTCACCCGCGCAGCGACGCCATCGCACGCACGTCGTCGAGCAGGCGGGCCTGCTCCAGACAGACACCGCCGGGCGAGCCACCGGCCCTCGCCGCCGCAGCGAACGCCATCACCGTGTTGTACACCTGGTCCTCGGCGGGAACACGCAGGTCCCGAGCGCCGGAGCCGTCGTCCAGCCGGATGACCGGCCGATGGCCGGCAGGGGGCGTGAAGGCTTGGTCCACCACGATGCTGCCGCCGGTCCCCCACAGCGCGTAAGTGCTGCGATAGGCGTGATCCAGTCCGAAGGAGACGTGCACGCCGGTGCCGTCCGGTGCCACGAGAAGCGCCGTCCCGGCCGAGTCGACCCGGTGTCCGCTGCCCCGCACCAGGGACGCGCCGACGACCCGCAGACCCGGCCCCAGGAAGTACCGGGCGGCGCGCAGCGGATACACACCCGTGTCCCACAGGGCGCCGCCGCCCAGCTCGGGGCGACGGCGGATGTCACCCTCGGGCCGCCGAGGCACCGTGAAGTGCGCCTCGAACAGCCGTAGTTCACCGATGGCCTCCTCGGCAAGGAGTTTGCGGACGGCAGCGTGCCGGCCGTGGTGGATGAACATCACGTTCTCCATCAGGGCCAGACGCCGGCTTCTGGCCAGCTCGACCAGCCTGCCGGTCGACTCGCGGCGCAACGACACCGGTTTCTCCACGAGCACGTGCTTGCCCGCGAGCAGTGCCGCTTCGGTCCATTCGGCGTGCAAGGCCGCGGGCAGCGGCACGTACACGGCCTCGACCGCCTCGTCCGTCAGCAGCGCCTCGTATCCGTGCACCGCCCGACAGCCGTAGACGCCGGCGAATTCCCTCGCGCGCCGGGGGTCACGGCTCGCCACCGCGACAAGCTCCGTCAGCGGAGCCTGGGCGATGCCCGGGAGCATCCTGCGCCTGGCGATGTCCGCGCATCCCATGACCCCCACCCGAAGCGGTTCCGTCACAGCTTCACCGCCCCGCTGTTGAGGGGCGAGAGCAGGGAGCGGGCCTGCACGTTGACATAACGGCTGTGCTGGGCGAGCCAGTTCAGCTGTCCCGGGGTCACCCAGCGGTATCCGGGAGGCGGTGTCGACAGTCCGGCGGCGTCGACGTCGTCGATGTCCACGACGAGATAGCGGCTGACCGCGTTGAGGAAACGGCCGCCCTCCTCCGAGTGCAGCGCGGCGTAGCGGATGCTGCGCGGCGCGGCGTCCAGCACCAGGTCGAGGAAGCGCGGGGCGGCGGGTGCCGCGTGTCCCCCGTAGTTGTCCGGGACGCACTGCACGGTGGGTCCCAGTTCCACGGTCTCCAGGAACCCGCCCTCCGCCCGGGCGTGGACCAGCAGATGGGGCACCCCGCCGAAGCGGCCCGAAAGGAAGGCCGTCACGCCGGTCGCGACCGGCTCGAACAGCGGCTGCGTCCAGCCGGCCACCTCACGGTTCGCGGCCTCCGCCCGGACGGCGACCACCCGGAAGAACCTGTTGTCGAGACGGCGGATGGCCGTTTCGGTCCGCACCCACCCGTCCACCTCGGCGAGCGGCAGCGGCTCGGCGCACACGTCGTGACGGGCCTTCTCCGTCGTGACCCAGGACAGCAGATCGACGTCGGAGGACAGCGCCTCCGGCTCGGCCCGGAGGTTCGGTGCACACGCCAGCACCGTCCGGGCGTCCATGTTCACCACGGTGTCCCGCAGCAGCAGTTCGCCGAGCTGCCCCAGGGTCAGCCAGCAGAAGTCCGGGTCGGGCGGCACGTCCTCGCGCGTCTCGACGATGACGTTCCGGTTGGCCTTGTGCAGGAACCACGAACCGTGCTCGGACTGCAGGACGTCGACAAGGACACGGGTCGGCCGCAGGCCCGTGAAGTAGTCGAGGTACTTCACAGGCTCACCCCCGTGCACCTTGGTGTAGTTGCTGCGGGTGGCCTGCACGGTGGGCGAGAGCTGGACCAGCCGCGGATTGCCCGGCTCCATCTTCGCCTGCATCAAGAAGTGCAGCACGCCGTCGAACTCCTTGGCGAGGATGCCGAGGATGCCGACCTCCGGCTGGCTGATGATCGGCTGCTGCCAGTCCTGGGCCCCCTCCGCCACGCGCACACGCAGACCGTGCACGGTGAAGAAGCGCCCGCTGTCGTGGGCCAGGTTCCCCGTGGACCGTTCGAACGACCAGCCCTCGAGCTGGTCGAACGGAATCCTGTGTACGCGAAACGGATGAGCGGCACTGCGCTCGGCCAGCCAACGGGAGAAGTCCCCGGTGGACATCCCGGCACCGGATCCGACGGCCGCCGCGGAACGCCGGAACCGCTCGGGCAGTGTGGCGTCCTCCCGGGACCGCAGACCGGTTGGCCCGGTCGGTGATCCGCCGTCCGGCCTGGTGCGCTGTGCCCGCCCCGAGGAGGCGTCGGCCGGGACCGTTTCGGTCGGTTCGCTCATGCCGGTGTCCCTTTCAGGAGGGGCCGTCGGTCTTCGACGGCACTCACCGTAGAAGCGGAGTCTGGAGACCCGGTCGTACGGTCCTCCAGCCGCCCGGTCGCCCTCGACGGACCACGAAGGAGCGAGTCGACGAATCCTCGAGGCCCTCGTGGCACTGTCTCGGCTCACCGGCCCCTGCTGAGCCGGCCGGGACAAGAAGGGCCCTTTCACCACCAGGAGGACGAGTGGTCATCGATCGCTGCCGCGTCTGCGGCAACCGCACGCTGCTGCCCGTGCTGGACCTCGGCCCACAGGCCCTGACCGGTACCTTTCCCCGGTCGCGTGAGGAAGTCGTCCCCGTGGTCCCGCTCGAACTCGTCCAGTGCTCGCCGGAGGGCTGTGGACTCGTGCAGCTGCGGCACGTCGCCGACTTCGGTCTCATGTACGGCGAGGGCTACGGTTACCGCTCAGGCATACGCCCTTTCATGATCCGGCACCTGAAGAGCAAGGTGGACGCCGTCACCAAGCTGGTCGCTCCCGGCCCCGGTGACCTGGTGGTGGACATCGGCAGCAACGACTCCACCCTGTTGCGGCAGTACCCGGCGTGCGGCCCAGCCCTGGTGGGCGTGGACCCGGTCGGTGCCAAGTTCCGTCATCTGTACCCGCCCGGCGCGGAGTTGATCACCAAGTTCTTCTCCAAGGAGGTGTTCACCGAGCGGTTCGGCGCGCGCCGAGCCAAGGCCGTCACCTCGATCGCGATGTTCTACGACCTTCCGGACCCCCTCCGGTTCATGCAGGACATCCGCGACATCCTGGCCGACGACGGGGTGTGGGTGACCGAGCAGAGTTACCTGCCGTCGATGCTCGAGGCCACCGCCTACGACGTCGTCTGCCACGAACATCTGGCGTACTACAGCCTGCGGCAGATCGAGTGGATGGCCGAGCGGGTGGGGCTGACGGTCATCAAGGCGGAGCTGACCGACGTGTACGGCGGCAGTCTGGACGTCACGCTCGCCCGGACCCCCACCCGTCATCCTGTGGACGAGACGGGCCTGGCCGCCATCCGCGCACGGGAGTCCGCCCTCGGTCTGGACGGCCCCACGCCGTTCACCCGGTTCGCACAACGGACCGAGCGGTACCGCGACGCGCTCCGGGAGTTCCTCGACGACTCCCGCAGGGCCGGAAAACTGACGGTCGGTTACGGTGCCTCGACCAAGGGCAACGTGATCCTCCAGTACTGCGGACTGGGCCCGGACGACCTTCCGTGCATCGGTGAGCCCAACGAGGAGAAGGCCGGTCGCTTCACCCCCGGCACCGGCATACCGATCGTCTCCGAAGCCAAGGCCAAGGCGTACGGACCCGACCAGTTGCTGGTACTTCCGTGGATCTACCGCGACGGGTTCGTCGAGCGGGAGCGCGACTTCCTCGCCGGCGGCGGGAAGCTGGTCTTTCCGCTTCCCGTTCTCAGCGTCGTCGAGGGCGGTGCCCGGGATGCGTAGCCGCGCGCTCGCCGTGGCCGGCGCCTTCGAGTTCACCCCCGAGGTGCATACCGACGAGCGCGGACTCTTCGTGTCCCCCTTGCAGCACTCCGCGTTCGTGGCTGCGGTCGGTCACGAGTTCACCGTCGCCCAGACCAACCACAGCAGATCGGCCAAGGGGGTCCTGCGCGGCATTCACTTCACGAGCACTCCGCCGGGGCAGGCCAAGTACGTCTACTGCGCGCGGGGAAGCGCCATGGACGTCGTCGTGGACGTCCGGGTCGGGTCACCGACCTTCGGCCTGTGGGACGTCGTCCACATGGACCCCCACACCTTCCGGGCCACGTACTTCCCGGTCGGGGTCGGGCACGCCTTCCTCGCCCTCGAGGACGACACCGTCATGTCCTACCTGGTCAGTTCGGCGTACCGGGCCGAACTGGAGCAGGCCATCGACCCGTTCGACCGCTCCCTCGCCGTGCCCTGGCCGAGCGGCACGGAGTTCGTCGTCTCCGGGCGGGACCGGACCGCACCCGGTCTCGCGCAGGCCGAGGCCGCCGGCGGGCTTCCGCTGTACACCGCATGCCTGGCCCTGGAGCACGGCCGTGCGACCGCCCGCGCGGCAGGTGCCGGAAGCCGTACCGGCGGCCCGGAGTGACCTCGGCCCGGAGGGCCGGAGCCGTCGCGGTCCTCGGCGGCACCGGCTGCATGGGCCGCCACATCTGCGCCGCATTCGCAGGGCGGGGCGCCCGGGTCGTGGCCGTCTCCCGCCGTCGTACACCCGTCGTCGACGCCTACCGGTTCCTCCCGATGGACGCCGTCCAGTGCACGGCCGGGGAACTGGCCGCCGTGCTGACCACCGAGAAGGTCGACACGGTCGTCAACGCCACGCTCGGCTGGGGCCGTACGGAAGAGGAGATGGGCTACACCAACGTGCGTCTGGTTGAGCGGCTGGTGGGCGCACTGCGCGGCATGGCGGATCCCCCGCGCCTGGTTCATCTGGGCACCATCCACGAGTACGGCCCGGTGCCGCACGGCACGCTGATCGACGAGGACGTGCCGCCGCAGCCGCAGACGCTGTACGCCCGGGCGAAGCTCACCGCCTCGCGCATGGTGCTGGAGGCGGTTCGGGCCGGCCTGCTGGACGGCATCGTGCTCCGGGTGACCAACACGGTCGGCCCGCATCCGGCCCCGGAGAGCCTCTTCGGCGCGCTCGCCGCCCGGCTCAGGGACGGCGGGGCGGCCGAGGGCGTCGAGCTGACCATCGCCGACGCCCGACGGGACTACGTCGATGTCAGGGATGCCGCCGACGCCGTCGTCCGGGCGGCCCGGAGCCCACTCGCCGATCCCCTGGTGAACATCGGCCGAGGGGAGGCACTGCCCATCCGCGCACTGGTCGACGCGCTGGTCAGGGCGACGGGGCTGCCGCCGGAGAGCGTCCGTGAGCGTCAGGGCCCCGTGGCCGGCCGGAGCGCCGGAGCCGACTGGATCCGCGTCGACAACTCCCGCGCCAGGCGGCTCCTGGGCTGGCGGCCCCGCTATGACATCGACGAGTCCATGCGGGACCTGTGGGACACCGTACGTCCGGCGCCTGCCCCACCGGCGCCGGTTCCCGGCGGGGACGGCCCGCCTCGGCGGTAGGCGCCGGTGCCGGGCCGGACCACCGCTGCACGCGGACTCGAGTCCCGTTCGACACCGGCGCGCGACCTTGTTGCGCGGCCGCCCACGACCTCCCGAGGATCCGGAAAGGAGCCTGTATGAACCCGCGCGTCACCCCTTACCGGGTGCACGTCCCCGACGCACAGCTCGCCGATCTGCGGCACCGGCTGGCGAGCACCCGCTGGCCGGAGGCCGAGACGGTCGGCGACTGGTCGCAGGGCATGCCACTGGCGTACGCGAAGGATCTGGCCGCGTACTGGGCACAGCGGTACGACTGGCGAGCCACCGAGGCCCGGCTGAACGCCGTTCCCCAGTTCCGCACCGACATCGACGGGCTGCGGATCCACTTCCTGCACGCCCGCTCGCCGCATCCCTCCGCACTCCCCCTGCTGGTCAGCCACGGCTGGCCCGGGTCGGTGGCGGAGTTCCTGGACATCATCGGCCCACTCACCGATCCACCGGACCCCGCGGACGCCTTCCACGTCATCTGCCCGTCGCTGCCCGGATACGGATTCAGCGACAAGCCCGTGGACTCCGGCTGGCCGGTGGACCGGGTCGCGGCCGCCTGGACGGCACTGATGGATCGGCTCGGCTACGACCGGTACGGGGCGCACGGTGTGGACTGGGGCTCCTTCGTCACCGCGGCCATGGCCGAGACCGACAGCGGCAACCTGGCCGGCATCCATCTGACGATGCCGTTCGCCCGGCCGCCCGAGGAGCAGGTCGCACTGGACGAGCGCGACCTGGCCGGGCTGGCCGCGATGAAGGAGTTCCAGCGACAGGAGGGCGGCTATTCGGCCATCCAGAGCACCCGCCCGCAGACGCTCGGTTACGCCCTGACCGACTCGCCGGTGGGGCAGCTCGCCTGGATGGCCGAGAAGTACTGGGCCTGGAGCGACCACGACGGGGATCTGGACAAGGTCATCCCCAGGGACCGGCTGCTGGACGCCGTCTCGGTCGGCTGGTTCCGCGCGACGGCGGCGTCCTCGGCGCGCATCTACTGGGAGAGCCAGAAGAAGCTGGCCCTCGCCCCGACCGGCGTACCGACCGCGGTCTCCAACTTCCCGAAGGACGGCCGGATGCCACGGTCGTGGATCGAACGCAGGTTCACGGATCTCCGCCGTTGGACGGACCACCCCGTCGGGGGCCACTTCCCGGCTCTCGAACAGCCGGACGCCCTCGTCGGAGAACTGCGCGCTTTCTTCCGCACCCTGCGTTGACGACAAGCCATCAGGAGGAACCCACCCGTGACGACGATTTCGACCGAACCCGGGACCGGCTCCGCAGCGGAGGGCAAGGACTTCCCGTACCAGCGGAAGTGCCCCTTCAGCCCGCCGCCGGAGTACACCGCGATGATCGAGGAGGACGTCTCGCAGGTAGTGTTGCGGGGCTCGGGCCTGCGGGTATGGACGGTCACCGGATACGAGACCATCCGGGGGCTGCTCACGGATCCGCGCGTCAGCGCCTCCCGCAAGCACGCCAACTTCCCCTTCTACTTCATCGCCCCGCCGGAGTACCGCACCGAGACGTCCTTCATCGGTTACGACGGCGAGGAGCACGTGCGCACCCGTCGCAAGGCCGCGCTGACCTTCACCCACCGGCAGGTGCAGCGACTGCGCCCGCGCATCGAGGAGATCGTCGACGCGCACCTCGACAAGATGCTGTCCCTCTCCCCGCCGGTGGACATGCACCGGGTGTTCTCGCTGGCCATACCGATGACCGTCATCTGCGAGCTGCTCGGCATCCCCCAGGACCGGCACGACTTCTTCATCAAGCACGGAACGGCGCTGCTGGGTGGGCACAGCAGCAGCGAGGAGCGGCGGGCGGCGATCGTGGAGGTCAACGCCTACATCGGCGACCTGATCCAGACCAAGCGCCGGGAGCCCGGGGACGACCTGCTCAGCCGCGCCATGGCGGACTACGAGGCGTCGGGCGAGGAGTACACGGACCGGGACCTGTTCAACATGGTCCGGCTGCTCATGAACGGCGGGCACGAGACCACCGCGAGCCAGATCTCGCTGGGCACCGCCTGCCTGCTGGAACATCCGGACCAGCTGGACCTGCTCCGCAGCGATCCCTCGCTGGTGAAACCCGCCGTCGAGGAACTCATCAGGTTCGCCACCATCGGGGACACGGCCGTGCCCCGGGTCGCCCTCGAGGACATCGAGATCGGCGGCAAGGTGATCCGCAAGGGCGACGGCATCCTCTGCCTGGGGCTGGCCGCCAACCGCGATCCGGAGATCTTCCCGGAACCCGACCGCCTCGACATCACCCGAGGCAGCAGGAAGCACCTCGGCTTCGGCCACGGGGTGCACCACTGCATCGGCGCCGACCTGGCGCGCCTGGAGCTGGAGATCGTGTGGAGCAAGCTCTTCCACCGCATCCCGACCCTGAGGCTCGCCAAGCCCTTCGACCGCCTCCCGCGCAAGGAGGGCGCGGTGATCTACAGCCTGTGGGAGCTGCCGGTCACCTGGTGACCTCCCCCGTCGCGGGGGGGGGGGGGGGGGGGGGGGGGGGGGGGGGGGGGGGGGGGGGGGGGGAGGGGGGGGGGGGGGGGGGGGGGGGGGGTGGGGGAGGGGGACAAGAGTGGGGGGC
>NZ_JBVIJO010000001.1:223333-675767 GCF_055581365.1 Streptomyces sp. NPDC031445 | reverse complement strand
AGGACCTCCCGACCCCGGCCGCCCCCCCCACGTCTCCGCACCTCCTCCTTCTCCCCCCCCCCCCCCCCCCCCCCCCCCCCCCGCGACGGTTCAGTCGGTGTCGGCGGGGATGTCCGGGCGGGGCGACACGCCTCGGCAGACGGTGCCCTGCGCGGGCAGCCGGCCCTCCACCAGGTAGCGGTGCACGACGGCGTCGACGTGCGGGTTGGCGCCGAGGACGTAGATCTCGTGCTCGCCGGAATCCTCCACCGTCAGCAGTCTGTGGCCCAGCAGCTCCGCCATGGCGACGCCCCCCGCGTAATGGTCCATCGGGTCTCCGTCGGCCTGGACGACCAGGCCCGTCGGGCAGCAGCCACGGCGCAGGCGCGTCGGCGGCTCGGCCGGCTGGAACGTGCGGAAGGCCCCGACCCAGGGCTGGGCGCGCAACACTCCGTAGCCGTAGGGGAAGCGCTTGCGGAAGTCACGCATGTCGTTGTAGTAGACCTCCAGGTCGGAGGGCCATTCGTGTTCGAGGGTGACGGCCTCCAGCACGGCGACGCGCAGCGTGCCCTCGCTGTCCGCGGCCCGCCAGACGGCCTGCTCGGACAGCAGTTCCTCGCAGGCCCGCGGGCCCGCACCGCCGGGTGCCGCCGCGGCCAGCAGCGCGCCGACGGCCTCGGCGAGTTCAGCCCACCGCCCGCGGTCGGCGGAACGGGTCCCCACCGCTCCGTCGAAGAGCGTGCGCAGCCGGACACCGCCGGGCTGGCGCTCCAGCAGACCGGCGGCCCGCTCCACGGCCGAGAGCACCTGCGCGCGCCCGCGGCCCAGTCCGAAGACAGTGTGGCGCTGTCCGGTCCACCGGGCCCACTGGTTCACGTTGCGGTGCACGGCGTCGCCCTGCCACAGGAACTGTTCACGCCAGGTCCACCGAGGTCCGACGCAGGAGTCGAGCACGCTGCGGTCCAGGTGTGCCGGGAACATGCTGGCGTAGACGGCCCCGACGTAGGCGCCGTAGGCGTAGCCGACGAAGTTCAGGTGCGGCTCACCGAGCACCTGGCGGATCACGTCCATGTCCCGGGCGGTGTTGCGGGTGCTGATGTGGCGGCGCAGGGCGCCCCCGGCCCGGTTGCAGGCCAGCTCCCGCTGCCGCATGTCCTCCGCGAGCTGGTGGAACGCCGAGTCGGGGGGCCTCGAGTCGAACGGCGCGGTCGGAGTGGAGACCTCGGCGTAGAGCCTCGTCGACGCACCGGTGCCTCGCGGATCGAAGCCGATCAGGTCGTAGACCTGGTGCAGTTCGGTCTCGGCGTACTTCTCCGGCAGGGACCTGCCGAGTCCCCCGTCGCCGCCGGGACCGCCGTTGACGGCCAGCAGGATGCCACGGCGCCGCTCGGGGTCGGCGGCGCGCAGCCGGCTGATGGCGAGCGTGATGCGTTCCCCGGACGGGTCCGCGTAATCGCGGGGCACTTCGATGGTCGCGTATTCGATGCCGGGAAAGCCCTCCCCGCCGGCGAAGGGCTCCGCCGACCAGCGCGGCCGCTGGGTGCCGAACTCATCGAGGGTGTGCGCCGCATCGGTGCCGGGCCAAATGGTTGCCACCTCGTACCTCCGTTCGTATCAGGGCGTCCAGGGTTACGGGTGCGCCTCGAAGCCCCCTGGAACGACGTCGGACCGTCGTCGGCCGCGACCGGTGTGGGTCGGCGGCCGGAACGCCCCGCTCGCCCCGGGACGGTGAGGGCCACCAGGAGGCCGAGCGCGGCGCGGCCCGCCACCCCGACGAGGGCCGCTCCGTGGGCGCACGCCAGGATCCCGGGGCCGCCACGGTGCCGTTCGCTCCGCGGCTGCGGGGGACGGCGGGAGCGGCCGGAGCCACCAGCCCGCGGCCACCCCCTGCCTGCCGCCCGAGCGTGCCGGGCGGCCTGCGGGATGCGGCGAGGACCCCAGCGGATCGGGCTCGTAGGCGGCGTCCCGCGCCGGCCCGGGCACACCCACGCGGCGCAGGCCGTCCCTGCTCCGGCCGGGTCCGCGCCGCCTTCGTCATCGGCGTCCTCTCCCGCGTGGTCGTCGGCCGCGGTCGTCGACGGCTGGCACCGGCCAGGGCCGGGCCAGGCGGCTTCGAGGCTTTCTCGACCGCCCTCCCAGCCGAGGCCGTCACAGTGACCCGCTCAGCCGGTCACGCGGCCTGCCACGAGGAGGGCACCATGGCCAAGATCACGTACAAGCATCCCGACGGCACGGAGACCGTCGTGGAGGTGACGGCTCCCAACACGGTCATGCGGGGCGCGAAGCTGAACAACGTCGAGGGCATCGTGGCCCAGTGCGGCGGCTCGGCCCAGTGCGGGACGTGCCACGTGTACATCGACGAGGGCAACACGCTGCCGCTCCCTGAGATGCACGAGGCCGAGGACGACGTGCTGTACGGCACGGCCGCCGAGCGCCGGCCCACCAGCCGGCTCAGCTGCCAACTGCCCGTCTCGGAAGCCATCGACGGGTTGGTCGTGCACCTCCCGGCGACCCAGGTGTGATGGGTACCGCGCCGGTCGTCATCGTCGGGGCGGGCCATGCCGGACTGGAGGCTGCGGCGGCGCTGCGGGCGGAAGGCCATACCCGTCCCATCATCCTGGTCGGCGCGGAGACCGCGCCTCCGTACGCGCGACCGCCGTTGTCGAAGGGCTATCTCACCGGGCAGGTCCGCAGGGACGAGCTGTGGCTGCGCCCCGACAGCTTCTTCGGCGAACAGCACATCACCGCGGTGCTCGGGGACAGTGTCGTCGAGATCGACCGTGACGCGGGCCGGGTGAGACTCGCATCGGGAGGGCGGGTCGCCTACGACACGCTGATCCTGGCCACCGGGGCCAGGCCCCGCCGGCTGAGTGTCCCGGGAGCGGACCTGGAGGGTGTCGTGGCCCTGCGGAGCCTCTCCGACGCGGATGAACTGCGGCGCGCGCTGAGCGACTGCGGTGATGTGTTGGTGGTCGGCGGTGGGTTCATCGGTCTGGAGGTGGCGTCCGTCGCGCGCGGGCTGGGCCGGCGGGTCACCGTCGTGGAGTCCGGGCCGCGCCTGATGAGCCGTTCGGTCAGCCAGGCGCTCTCCGCCCACCTCCTGGATCTGCACAGGGCCGAGGGCACCCGGGTCCTGCTCGGACGGGAGCTGGTCGCCCTGCGAGGCTCGGGAGGCCGCGTCAGTGTCGCCGAACTCAACAACGGCGAACGCGTCGCCGCGGACGTGGTGGTGGTCGGCGTCGGCGTCCTGCCGGACACCGCACTGGCCGCTCAGGCGGAACTGACCACGGGTGACGGCATCATCGTGGACCGGTGGCTGCGCACCTCCGACCGGGACGTGTACGCCATCGGGGACTGCGCTCGTTTCCCCACCCCCCACGCGCCGCGGCCAGTGCGGCTCGAGTCCCTCCAGAACGCTTCCGACCAGGCCCGTTGCGTGGCCGCCGCACTCGCCGGGCAACCGCGGCCCTACACGTCCGTGCCCTGGTTCTGGACCGAGCAGTGCGGTGCCAGGGTGCAGATGGCCGGCATCACCCGGTTTCACGATCGTGCGGTCGTCTCCGGATCACCGGCCGAGGGACGGTTCTCGGTCTTCTGTTTCCGCGGCGGCCGCCTCGTGGGGGCCGAATCGGTGAACCGATCGGCCGACCACATGGTCACACGCCGGCTGCTGGCCGACGGCGCGGCCGGACCGACTCCGGACGATGTCGCCCGTCCCGGCTTCGACATCCGGCGGCATCCGGCACAACACGTCTGACCCGGGGAGTGCCTCCGGGGTTCCGTCGCGGAGCCTGGTGAACGGGACGCCGACGCGGTGGCGGGCGAGGCGGAGGAGCGTCTGGGGCCAGGTGGGCGGCGCTGGGAAAGAGCGCTCACGCCGGGCCCGGAGGCCAGCGGCCCTCCTGCAGGACCGCGAAGGAGACAACGGGGACAAACAACGGGGAGAGGGGCTGGGGCGACGGTACGCCGTCCCAGCCCCTCCCGTCACGCGCTCCGCTCCGGTTCGGGTCCGAGCCGGACGTCCCGCCGGGCTCCGTCCGGGAGCACGAACTCCGCCAGGCGCCACGCCTCCTCCGACACGGCCGCGCGATCGGCCCTGGGCAGGGTCCGGAACGGGGACACGAGCAGCCGGTCCTCCTCGACCGACCAGGTGCCGCTCACGAAGCCGTCGACGAGGAAGGTGGGCAACACCCTCGCCTGCCCCGGAGCGACCAGCTTCCGGTACTCGTCGGCGATCACCCGGCTGCGGTCCGCGTGGCCGAGGAGGAGGTTGTCGAAGGCGGGAAGGAAGCGCACCGGCGCCGGACGGTCCGGGTCACCGGGATCCGCCTCCGGCAGGTCGAACAGCTCCCTGCCCTGCTCGTCGCGGTGGACCCGCAGCCGCGGCCGGAGCGCATCGACCACCTCGCGCAGTCTGCTCAGGCCGGACCACGCCTGGATGTCCTTCACATCAGCCGGGCCGAACGCCGCCAGATACCTGGTGACCATCGTCTCGATCCGCGGTGCCGGCTCCAGCGGCTGCCCGATCCAGTCTTCCGCGAGCGCGCACGGCACCCCTCCCCTGCGTCCCCACAGACCGCTCGGCGGTGGGTGGACCATCGGCACCAGGAAGTGCACGGACACGGCGAGGGCGTTGGCCTGGCGATCCGGGAAACGCTCGGCGAGCAGACTCCCCAGTTCCCGCCGGGTCAGAGTCCGGCCCGCCAGCAACCGCCGTCCGACGGCCGCGAGTTCGGACAGGTCGAGCCCTTCGATCTCGCGCCGCAGCCCTCCCAGCGGGGCGCGGTCCAGCCGAGGCTGGAGCAGCGGACGCAGCCAGAGGAAGTCCTGCGCGAGTGAGAGGTGCTGGGTGGTACGCAGGTGGGCACCGCGCACGACCCGGCGTTCGTGCAGCAGCGACGACAACGCCTCGTGCCGGAAGCCGGCGATCCGCGTCCACAGGCCCACGTATGGCGCGTCGGGGTCCTGCCCCTGCATCGCGACCAGACGCTCGACCACTTCGGGCACGGGCCGGGCGACGCGTTCGAGCAGCAACTGGCGTTGCAGCAGGGACCGGTTGAGCGCGCGTGTGGAGAGTAACGGCATGCCGCTCATTATCACCGGGGCCGCACCCGTCCCGTTTCCCGCCGGAGACGGTCCCGCCCC
Source organism: Streptomyces sp. NPDC031445 (assembly GCF_055581365.1). NCBI lineage: Bacteria > Bacillati > Actinomycetota > Actinomycetes > Kitasatosporales > Streptomycetaceae > Streptomyces > Streptomyces sp. NPDC031445. The sequence continues at coordinate 670,643 of NZ_JBVIJO010000001.1, read as the reverse complement.
GCCCCTCATGAGCTGGGCGCGAGCAAAGGTCGAGGGGCACGGCCTACGTTCTCGGCCTGGGCGCCTGCCGCGCCTGCGTGGCCATCACATCCCGACTCCCTGGAGCCGTCATGACCGAGGCCCTGGTCGCCGATCTCACCGGATCGGACCCGAGTTTCACCGCCGACCCCTATCCGCTCTTCGCCGACCTGCGCGAGCGGGGTCCGGTTCACCGGGCCCGTGTCCTGGACGGACGTAACTGTTGGCTGATCACCGACTACGAGGTGGCGCGGGCCGCCTTCACCGATCCGCGGCTGAGCAACGACATACGCCATCTGAAGGCGTGGGAGAACCTCGGCCGGAACGTCGTGGGGAAGACCCTGATGCAGGTCGACCCGCCGGACCACACCCGTCTGCGCGGGTTCATCGCACGGGAGTTCACGCTACGCCGCGTGCAGTCGATGCGGCCGCGTGTCGAACGGATAGCCCACGAACTGCTCGACTCCCTCCTGCCGTTGGGCGAGGCGGACCTGGTCGAGTCCTATGCTCTGCCGCTTCCCCTGTCCGTCATCTGCGAACTGCTGGGTGTCCCCGAGGGGGACCGTGCGGACTTCCACCTGTGGTCGAGCGATCTGTCGGCGCCGCCCACACCCGAACGGGGGAACGCCGCGCAGGAGGCGATGACCGCCTATCTGTCGGCTCTGGTGCACAGCAAGCGCAGGGAGGGCGGCGAGGATCTGCTCGGCGCGATGGCACGTGCCGTGCACGACGACGGCGACCGGCTGTCCCCGGAGGAACTCCTCGGTATGGCGTTCCTGTTGCTGGTCGGCGGGCACGAGTCCACGGCGAACGTCATCTCCAGCGGAACGCTGGCCCTGCTGCGCAACCCCGACCAGCTCGCCGCGCTCCGGGCCGACTGGTCCCTGCTGGAAGCCGCGGTCGAGGAGGTCCTGCGGTTCGACGGGCCGGTGGAGGTGTCCGCGTACCGCTACACCACCGAGCCGGTGCTCATCGGCGACACCGAGATCCCTGCGGGCGAGGTGGTGCTGATCGGCATGGCGGCCGCCGGACGGGATTCCCGACGGTTCCGTGACGCGGACAGGTTCGATCTCGGCCGGGAGCTGCGGGACGTGCGCGCGCACCTCGCCTTCGGGCACGGTGTCCACCACTGCGTCGGTGCACCGCTGGCCCGTATGGAGAGCGGTATCGCCCTGCGCGCGTTGCTGGAGCGGTGCCCGGACCTGGCGCTGGCCGTGCCGTACGAGGACCTCACGTGGAAGCCGCCCACCTTCCAGTTGCGGGGTCTGCAGCACCTTCCTGTGCGGCTCACCCCGGTCGGACCGGCCGGCCGCGCGTAGCCGGCCGGTGTCCGCGGCACCGGCGGGAGAGCCGCCGCCCCGTGGTCCGCTGACCCCGGTCGGCACCTGGACGGCTCGGGTGAGCAGACCGGGAGGTGAATCGGTTGGCTCGTTCTGCTTCACGGCCCATGGACACGCGCTGCTCACCGCGGGCGGGATCGGTGCCGGGCGCTGGTCGTCGCTCGGGCCGGGTGGCTTCCTGTTCCGTATCACGGAGCCGGTCCTCGACGACCGCGGAGCCTGCGTCGGGTGGGTGGACATCGAGCAGCACGCGAGCCAGAGCGGCCAGTCCTTCACCAGCCGGGGGACATCCCGGGTCTACGACGTCGACGGCCGGCTGACCAGGGCCGTGCCGGTGGAGATCCGCGCGACCCGCGTCGGGTCCTGAGCGCGAGATGACATGGGGTGGCGGGTGCCGGGCGGCACCCGCCACCGTCGTCGTGCCGTCAGCCGGATGTGATCCGCACGGCGACGTTGCCCCGGTAGCTGCCGTTCAGCAGCGCGAGCATCGCCGCAGGAGCCTGGGCGAGGCCGCCCTGGACCGTGGTGTGCGGGAAGACGAAGCGGCCCTCGTGGTGCCACCGCGCGAAGTGTTCGTACCAGGCGTTGATCTGCTCGGGCGTGTGGTAGCAGGCGAAGGGCCTGATCTCCAGGTGCCTGGTGATGGCCCGCATGAGGTCGAGCCTCGGGTGACCGGCCTGACCGCCCCCGATCTGGCCCGCCAGCGCTCCGCACAGAGCGAAGCGCGCGTGCGGGGCCGCCACCTGGACCGCGGCCTCGAACTGCTCTCCGCCGACGTTGTCGAAGAACACGTTGATCCCGTCGGGCGCGAGTTCTCGCAGGCGGTCGACGACGGGCCCGTCGTGGTAGTCGAAGGCGGCGTCGTAGCCGAGTTCGTCGACCAGGTAGTCGGCCTTCTCCTTGCTGCCGGCGCTGCCGATCACCCGGGCGGCCCCGCGGCACTTGGCGATCTGCCCCGCGAGGGACCCGACCCCGCCCGCGGCGCCGGAGACGAAGACGACGTCCCCCTCGCCGGCCCGGGCGATGTCAGCCATCCCGTAGTAGGCGGTGGGGCCCTGGCTCAGGAAGTACACAGGGCTCGGGAACAGGTCCGCGGGGAGGTTGGCGTACGCCTCGGCGGGGCCCGTCGAGTACTCCGACCAGCCGCTCATGGAATGGACCAGGTCTCCGACGGCCAGTTTGTCGCTGGCGGACCGCACCACGGTGCCCAGCACCCCGCCACCGATGCGTTCGCCCGCCAGGAAGGGGGGAACCGGCAGCTGGCAGCCGGGCCGCATGAGGTCCGCGTAGGCTGCCGCCAGGGACAGGTAATCGGTGCGGACGAGCACCTCTCCCGCGTCCGGCTGCCGGACCGGCGTCTCCACGATGTCGAAGTGGCCGAGGGTCAGCTCACCCTCCAGCTGTTCGGTGAGCCGGACCTCCCGAGCCGTCTTCGGTACCTGCGGAACGTTCTGCGTGCTCATCGTTCTCCTTCCGTGGGGTGGTCTGTGGGCGAGCCGGGCCTCTGCGGCCGCGCGCGGTGGCTCAGACGGCCGTGGACGTGCCGCCCGCCGCCGCGCCCGTCCGTGACCCGTTCGACGGATACCGCCGGGGGTGCCGGGGCAGCGCGAACGTGAGCAGGAAGGCCGTCGTGAGCAGACAGGCGATCCACCGCAGAGTGTGGGAGAAGGCCGCGGAGACCGGATGTCCGGTGTCCAGCAGCCCGAAGAAGGCCACCGGGACCAGGCTCATCCCCAGCGCCGCCCCCAGCTGATAGGTCGTGTTTCCGAGCCCCGCCGCGGAGCGCAGGTGCTCGCGTGAAACCTCCGCCAGCAGCACCGTCGACAGCGGTGCGACCGTCAGGCCCATGCCGCCGCCGAGCAGTACCAGTGCCGGCAGAATCTGCCAGGGCTGGATGTCCGTGCCGTAGTGCTGCGTCTGCCAGCCGTACAGCAGCGCCCCGGTCAACTGCGTGAGCGCTCCGGCCTGGAGCACCTTCCGCCCGTGCCTCGGGAAGAGCGCGTCGCGTGACAGTCCGGCGAAGACGGCCACCGCCGCTCCGAAGAGCAGCATGCACAGAGCGGCCCGCAACGGGGACCAGCCGAGCCCGGCCTGCATGTGGAAGCACCAGGCGAGGAAGTAGATGCCGCCCAGGGTGCCGTAGACGAGTTCGATCCCGATGCCGACGGCGTAGCTCCGGATGGCGAAGAGGGCGGCCATGGCCGTCCCCGGCCAGCCCGGTGCAGGGGTCGGGTGGTCCCGGCACTCGACGATGCACAGGCCGCCGAGTACCAGACCCGCGAGCCCGATCGGCAGGTTGACCAGGAACACCGAGCGCCAGCCGAGGCCGAACGGGTCGCTCTCCAGGAGAGCGGCGCCGACCAGCGGGCCGGCCACCGAGCCCAGCCCGATCGCCGCGCCGAAGAGGGCCGCGGCCTTCCTCTGGCCGCCGGCGGGGAACACGGCGTCGATGATGAAGGGCACCTGGGGAACCATGAGCGCGGCCGCCGCACCCTGCGCCACCCGCGCGGCCACCAGCATCTCGTAGCTCGGCGCGATCCCGCCGAGCGCGGACGCGGCCGTGAAGGCCCCCATGCCGATGAGGAACACCCTCCGACGGCCGTGAACGCCGCCCAGCCGAGTGCCGGGCGCGAGGACGACGGCGAACGCGAGGGCGTAACCGCCGGTTATCCAAGGGAGCACGTCGTAGGGGACGCCGATGCCGGTCCTGATGCTCGGCAGGGCCACGTTGACCACGGAGAGGTCGACCAGGTCCATGAGGCTCGCCGCCATGACCACGGCCACGGCCGACCGGCGTATCCGGGCGACCGCCGACTTCGGCACTGACGTTGCGTCTGCCGCGGGACGGAGCGTGAACCTCATCGCATGTCTCCCTGCTCACGGTGGTGTTGGAGCCTCGTGAGCGACAGTAGGTGCCATTGAGGACGGGCAGTGTCCTCCAAGGGCAGCGCACCGGAGCGGAAGGGCGCACAGGCTTCCGGCGCGCTCCGCTCTCAGCGGTCCTGGCCGGCCTGGTCCGAGCCCGTGTCCATGCCCCCGTCGACGGTGATGACCTGGCCGGTGACCAACGACGACGCCGGGTCGGCCAGCCGCGTGATCCACGGGGTGATGTCGTCGACGTCCGCCACCCTCCCCAGCGGAATGCCGGAGGTGACCGCGTCGAACAGCCCCGCCACCTGCTGCGGTGTCATGCCGTTGGCCTCGTACGCCTCGGTGCGTACGAAGCCGGGGGCCACCGCGTTGACCCGGACCCCGTGCGGGGCGAGCTCCGCCGCCCAACTGCGGGTCAGGCTGTGCACGCCCGCCTTGCTCGCCGCGTACACCGAGCTTCCGGGCCCGGGGTTGTGGCCGGCCCGGCTGGAGACCAGGACGATGCTTCCCCGCTGCGCGAGCAGGTACGGCAGCAGGTGCCCGGTGACGAGCAACGGTCCCAGGAGGTTGGTGTCCAGCACCTCCCTCACGGTGTCCGGTCCAAGCGCGGCGAGCGGTGTGAAACGGAAGACACCGGCGTTGTGCACCAGGACGTCCAGCGCGCCGCCGCGGGCCCGCACCTCGTCGGCCAGCGCCTGCGCCCCCGATTCGCTCGTCACGTCGGCGGCCACCGCCACCACGGCCGGGTGCTCGGCCGCGACCTGGTCCAGACGCTCCTTGCGGCGGCCACAGACGATCACGGTGGTGGCGCCCTGCGCGGCGAAAGCCAGTGCGGTGGCACGGCCGATGCCCGTGCCACCACCGGTGACGACGACGGTACGGCCCGCGAAGGTTCGGTCCGGCATGGTTCCTCCTCGAAACAGTCGGTTGAGAGCGGACCGGCGGCTCATGCCCCGTGAGCCGAAGACGGCCGGGCGGCCAGCGTGGGTCACCGCGGTTGTGGCCGTCTGGACCTCGGGTGGACCGCGCGCACGAGGACGTGTCGCGTTCGAGCCGCTCTTGACCGGTGTGGTGGAGGCTGAACCACGGCCGTGTCGCCGATCGACGGAGCGTGCAATGTCAGCAACGTGTGGTCACCCACCCCCAGGACCGGAGGCGGACGCAAGCACGGGACCGCTGTCCGGGCTGCGCGTACTGGAGCTGACCGGCATCGGCCCGGCACCCTTCGCCTGCATGCTGCTGGCTGATCTGGGGGCCGAGGTGATCCGGGTCGAGCGGGCCGACGGTGACCGCCCCTTCGCCGAGTGGCACCGGGTGCTGGACCGGGGGCGCCGCTCGCTGGCTCTCGATCTGAAGAATCCCGATGCGGTGCGGGTCGCGCTGCGGCTGGCGGAACGGTGCGACGTCCTCGTCGAGGGGTTCCGCCCGGGAGTGGCCGAGCGTCTCGGCATCGGGCCGCACCCGTGCCATGACCGCAATCCCTCCCTTGTCTACGCCCGCATGACCGGGTGGGGGCAACACGGGCCGCTGGCCCGGACACCGGGGCACGACATCAACTACATCGCGCTGACGGGCGCCTTGCACGCGATCGGTCCGGCCGGGGGGCCGCCCGTTCCTCCGGTCAACCTGCTGGGCGACTTCGCCGGCGGCGGCATGCTGCTCTTCGGCGGCATCCTCGCGGCTGTGCTGGAGCAGCGGCGGACGGGCCGGGGCCGGGTGGTGGACGCGGCCATCGTGGACGGCACGGCACTGCTCATGAGCATGCTGCTGGGCATGTCGGGCAGCGGCCAGTGGCAGTCCGCCAGAGGCGGCAACCTGCTCGACGGCGGAGCGCCGTTCTACTGCGTGTACCCCTGCCGCGACGGGAGGTACGTCGCCGTGGGAGCCCTCGAGGACCGGTTCTTCGCGGCCCTGGTACGGGGTCTGGGACTGGACCCAGACCGGTTGCCGGACCGGTGGGAGCGCGACAACTGGGACGTGTTGCGGTCGGCGTTCGCGGACCGCTTCGCCCGGCGTACCCGCGACGAGTGGGCGGCCGCCTTCGCGGGCACCGACGCCTGCGTGACCCCGGTGCTGAACCTCGAGGAGGCGGCGCGTCATCCGCACCTGCGGACCCGCGGCACGTTCCTGGGGGACGGCCCTGCCCTCCGGCCCGCCCCCGCGCCGCGGTACGAGGGGATCCGGCCGCCCCGGCCCGGACCGGTCCCGGTCGCCGGCCGGCACACGCGCGAGGTCCTGGCCGAGTCCGGGTGGACCGAGGAGGAGATCGAGCGGCTGCTGTCGTCCGGCGCCGCCCGCGAGCCCCACGACGGCGTCCGACGGGAGGCGCCCAGCCGCTCTTGAGCGCGATGCGAGCACCCGGCCGCACGCTTCGCGTCACAGCCGACACCACCTGGTACCCAACCGGCTCCGGAGGAGGGGCAGATGGCAGGACAGGACTTCCAGCTCTACGACACGACCCTGCGGGACGGGACGCAGCAGGAGGGGCTCGTGCTGTCGGTGGACGACAAGCTCGCCGTGGCGCGCTGCCTGGACACACTGGGTGTGGGGTTCATCGAGGGTGGCTGGCCGGGAGCAGTACCGAAGGACACGGAGTTCTTCCGGCGTGCGGCCACCGAGTTACGCCTGGACAACGCCGTACTGGTGGCGTTCGGTGCCACCCGCAGACCCGAGACCTCGGCCGCGACCGACCCGCAGGTGCGGGCGATCCTCGCTGCCGGAACCCCGGTGGTGACCCTGGTGGCCAAGAGCCATCCCCGGCATGTGGAACTGGCCCTCAGGACCACCCTGGCCGAGAACCTCGCGGCGATCGGCAACACCGTGCGGCATCTGGTTCACGCCGGCCGCAGGGTCTTCCTCGACGCGGAGCACTTCTTCGACGGCCACCGGGCCAACCGCGCCTACGCCCTGGAAGTGGTGCGCACCGCCGCGGAGGCCGGGGCCGAGACCGTCGTGCTGTGCGACACCAACGGCGGTTCGCTGCCGGACGAGGTGGGCGAGGTGGTGACCGACACGCTCCAGGCCACGGGGGTGCCGCTCGGCATCCACTGCCACGACGATTCCGGGTGCGCGGTCGCCAACACCATGGCGGCGGTGGCCTGCGGAGCCCGCCACGTCCAGGGCACGGTGCACGGCTACGGCGAGCGATGCGGCAACGCCAATCTCCTCACGCTCGCCGCGAACCTGATCCTCAAGCGCGGCGTGCCGGCCCTGCCACCCGGCCGGTTGGGCGGCATGGTCGCCGTGGGCCGTGCCATCGCCGAGATCACGGGACGCTTCCCGGCCGAAGGCGTCCCGTACGTGGGAAGGTCGGCCTTCACCCACAAGGCCGGCCTGCATGCCTCCGCGCTGCGGGTGAACAGTGAGCTGTACCAGCACATCGACCCCCATGACGTCGGCAATGCCATGCGCACGCTGGTGTCAGACCTGGGCGGCCGGTCATCGGTCCTGCTCAAGGCCCGGGAGCTGGGCTACGACGTCGCCACCGCGGGGGAGGCTGTCGCACGGCTGGCCGCGAGGGTCAAGGAGCTGGAGCACCGCGGCTACAGCTTCGAATCAGCGGACGCCTCCTTCGAGTTGCTGCTGCGTGCGGAGCTGTCCGGGGACCGCGGTGTGCCGTCCGTCGACGTCCTCTCCTGGCACGTCGGCACGGGGGTGGGCGGCGCCGGCCGGGCGCGGTCCCGTGCCTCGGTGCGGCTGCGCGTGAACGGCGTGCCGGTCGAGGGCGACGGCGCAGGCGGCAGTCCGGCCGACGCCCTCGACCGGGCCGTGCACCGGGCCCTCGACCCGTGGTTCCCCCGGCTGCGGCGGCTGCGGCTGGCCGAGTACCAGGTCCGCCTTCCGGCCAGCGGGTCCGGCGGCAGGGTGACGGCCCGGGTGCTGGCCTCGTTCACGGACGGCCTCGGCCGGCTGAACACCGTGGGGGTGGACGGTGACGCCGATTCCGCCTTCCTCCAGGCGCTGATGGACGCCGTGCGGTACCTGCTGGCCCCGGACGACGGCCACGCCGCTGAAGCGCACGCCCCCGGCCACGAGCCGACCGCCACGGCGCACTGACGGACCGAGTCCCAGGACGGAATGACCATGCGTGTGGAAGGCATCTACATACGGGCCACCGGGGTCCGGCTCCCGGCCGGGCTGCGGGTGAGCGACGCGGTCGCCGCGGGCGAGTGCCCGCCGCGGACCGCCGACACCACCGGCGTCGTCTCGGTGGCGTACTCACCCGGCGAGTCGGCGGCGGAGATGGCGGTCGCGGCCGCCGGCTGCGCCCTGGACCGCGCCGGGGCGCAGGCGGACGACATCGACCTGATCCTGCACGCCGACACCTACCACCAGGGCCAGGACCTGTGGCCGGTGGCCTCCTACATCCAGCGTGAGACGCTCCGCAACACGTGCCCCGCCCTGGAGATCCGGCAGATGTCCAACGGCGGACTGGCCGCGCTCGACCTGGCCGCCGCGTACCTGAAGTCGGCGCCCGGCCGCCGCGAGGCCCTGTTGACCACCGCCGACCGGTTCTGCCCGCCCGGCATCGACCGCTGGCGCACCGACCCCGGCACGCCGTACGCCGACGGAGGTACCGCACTGGTGCTCTCCCGGCGCGGCGGGTTCGCCTCGGTGTCGTCGCTGGCGTTGTTCGCCGACTCCGAACTCGAGCCCCTGCATCGTGGCGACACCCCGTTCTCACCGGCGCCGTTCACCCACGGCATGCCCGTCGACTTCGACGCGGCCAAGCGCTCCTTCGTCGAGCGCATGGGTATCTCGTACGCGGTCGCCCGCAGCGGCGCGGGGCAGTACAGCGTCGTCAAGGAGGCATTGGCGGACGCCGGGATGGAACTCGCCGACGCTGCGTGGGTGATCCTTCCGCACTTCGGCCGCCGTCGGCTGCAGTCCATCTACTACAGGCCGTTCGGTATCGATCCGGACCGCACCACGTGGGACTGGAGCCGGACGGTCGGCCACCTGGGCGCCGGCGACCAGTTCGCGAGCCTGGACCGGCTCGTCGTGTCCGGCCTGGCCGCGCCCGGAGACCGCTGCGTCCTGATGTCGGTGGGCGCGGGATACAGCTGGGGTTGCGCGGTGGTCGACATCCTCGACCGTCCGGCGTGGGCCGCCGGCTGACGTCCGGTCCAGCGCACGCCCGGTCCCGACCCCGGAAGACGCCGCTGCGGCGGCCCTGCTGAGAGGAACGTCCTGTGGTGCGGAACAGTGCGGCAACGACCCATGTCACGGAGCACAGTGTCACCGTCGCGGCACCTGCCGCAGACGTCTACGATCTCGTCGCCGACGTGGGGGGCTGGCCCGACGTCTTCGGTCCGACGGTCCACGCCGAGGTGCTGGAGGAGACCGACCGGCACCAGTTGCTGCGGATCTGGGCGTTCGCGAACGGCCGGGTGCGGAACTGGACCTCCCGTCGGACCCTCGATCCCTCGACCCGCACGGTGACGTTCCGTCAGGTGGTGTCCGCCCCGCCGGTGGCGTCGATGGGCGGCACGTGGCGGATCGAAGAGACCGCGGACGGCTGCCGGGTGACGCTGCTGCACGACTACCGGGCCGTCGACGACGCCCCCGAGGCTCTACGCCTGATCGAGACCGCCCTGCACACCAACAGCACCGCGGAGCTGCGCGCGCTGAAGACCACAGGGGAGCGGTTCGCCGACTTCACGCAGTCGAGGTTCACCTTCAGCACCCACCAGGACATCAGCGGCGACCCGCGGGACGTGTTCGACTTCCTGGCGCGGGCCGAGTCGTGGCCGGACCGTCTTCCCCACGTCGCCCGGCTCGAGCTGCGCGAGGACGAGCCGGGCGTGCAGCACATGACCATGGACACCTACGGTCCGGACGGTTCCGTGCACACGACGTCCTCGGTCAGGCTCTGCTTTCCCGACCGGGGGCTGATCGTGTACAAGCAGACGACGCCACCCCCGGTGATGACCGGCCACACGGGGAGGTGGGTCGTGGATTCCGTCCCGGACGAGTCCGGTGCGCCCATGGTGCGTGCCACCTCCTGGCACACGGTCGTGCTCGACCCGGAGGGCGTGCGACGGGTCCTGGGCCCCGGAACGAAACTCTCCGAGGCTCGTGCCATGGTCCGTCGGTCCCTCGACGCCAACAGCTCCGCGACCCTGCTCCGGGCCGGCCAGTACGTGGAATAGCGCGCCGGGCAGGAACGCCCGGGACACCTCGTTTCCGCCCTCCGCCGCACGATGGCAGTTCCAGACCACCGATGCGTGACCGGGCTCGACGCCCTTCCTCCGGGCCCGGTTGCCTTCTAGGGGGAACGGTGAAGAACGACCGTCCGTATGGCGAGACGATCCGTGAGTGGGCCGCGACGACCCCCGACCAGGAGGCGCTGGTGTCCCTCGGCGAGAGCAGCGCGGATGTCCCGGTCGAGCGTCTGACCTACGGTGAACTCGACCGCGGCGCTGCCGCGCTGGCGGGCTGGCTGCGGGAGCGCGGTCCCGTCGGCCGGCGCGTGCTGGTGCTGCAGTCCTCTCCCCGGCTCTTCGCTGTCAGCCTGCTCGCCTGCGTGTACGCGGGCGTGGTCGCCGTGCCCGTCGCGGTGCCGGGCGCGAGCCGACATGACGCGGACCGTGTACTCGGTATCGCCAGGGACGCCTCGGCCGGCGTCGTCCTCACGGACGCCGCGACGGCTCCGGACGTCTCCGTGCTGCTGGCCCGTCACGGCCACGACCGGATCAGCTGCCTGTCGGTGGAGTCGGTGCTGGACGGGGACGAACTCCGCGCGCCGACGGCCGACGCCGGCGAACCGGCGCTGGTGCAGTACACGTCGGGTTCCGCCCGACACCCCCGCGGCGTGGTCCTGACCCACCGGAACCTGCTCGCCGGCCAGTGCGCACTCGCCCGGGCCCTGGACACGCGACCGGGCGACCGGATCGGCGGCTGGCTGCCAGTCCACCACGGCATGGGCCTGGTCGGACAGCTCCTGCACCCGCTGTGGCTCGGAGGCACCTGCGTCCTGCTCAGTCCGGGCCTGTTCAACCGTCGGCCGGCGGCCTGGCTGGAAGCCGTCTCGACCCACCGACTGCGCGTGAGCGGAGGTCCGGGCACGGCGTACGACCTGTGTGTGCGCCAGGTCGGTGACCGGGAACTGGCCGGGCTGGACCTGTCGGGCTGGGAGACGGCCGTGTGTGCGCCGGGGCTGGTCCGGCCCGGGACCCTGCGGGCCTTCGCCGACCGGTTCGCTCAGGCGGGCTTTCGGCCCGACGCGCTCAGGGCCTGCTACGGACCGGCCGAGGTGCCCCTGCTGGTGTCCGGTTTCCGCCCGGGTGGGCGGGCGGCCCACCGCACGGTGGACGTGGCGGCGCTGGAACAGCATGAGCTGCGTGACCCGGTGCCCGGACGCCCGACGCGCGCCCTCGCGGACTGCGGAATGCCCGTCGGTGCCGACCTGCGCATCGTCGATCCGGTGACTCTCGACGTCCTGCCGGACGGACGGACCGGGGAGATCTGGGTCCGGGGGCCGGCGCTCGCGCACGGCTACTGGAACCGCCCTCGGGAGACGGCGGAGAGGTTCGACGCCCGAACCGCCGGCGGCACGAACGGCTTCCTGCGCACCGGGGACCTCGGCGCACTGTCCGGCGGGCGTCTGTATGTGACCGGACGGCTCGAGGACACCGTTGTGCTGGCCGGCCGCCATCTGTTCCCCGGGGATCTGGAACGTGCTGTCCGCCAGGTCAGCGATCTTTTCGGGGCGTGCGCGGCCTTCGGCGTCGGTGCTGAGCAGGAGCACGTGGTGGTGGTCCTGGAGCTGCGGGGAAAGAGCCACTACGACATCGATCTCCCCGCTCTCGTCAGCGCGGTGCGGGAGCACCTCACCGAGGAGTTCCGGCTCGCCCCGGGCGGAGTGTTCCTCGTTCGCTCCGGGACGATACGCCGGACGGCCGGCGGCACGGTGAAGCGCAGCGAGTTGCGTCGGCTCCTGCTCGGCGGCGAACTCAAAGCCATCCACCAGCAGGTGGGGCGTGACGTCCGGGAACTCATCGGAGCCGGGGGCGCGTGAGCCGTCCCGGGCGCCCCGTCCGCCGCTCACCCGGCCGGCGCTCAGGGGATCCACCCCGCCTGCTCGGCGATACGGATGGCGTCGACCCGGTTGCGGGCGTTGAGTTTGGTCACGATGGAGGTCAGGTAGTTGCGGACGGTGCCCGTGGAGAGGTACAGGCGCCCGGCGATCTCCTCCGCCTCCGCACCTTGAGCCGCCAGCCTGAGCACCTCCAGCTCACGCCTGGTCAGAGGCGTGTCCTGTACGTCCCAGGCCGACAGTGCCAGCTCGGGATCGATGGCACGCTGCCCCGCCGCGACGGCACGGATGGCGTTGGCGAGCCGGTGCGGTTCGGAGTCCTTGAGCAGGAACCCGGAGACCCTGGCGTCCAGGGCACGGCGCAGTGTGCCTGAGCGGCCCAGCCCGGTCAGCATGATGGTGCGGCAGTCGGGCAGTTGCCGATGGAGTTCCGTCGCGGCGCTCAGCCCGTCGATCCCGGGGAGGCCGATGTCGATGACGGCGACGTCCGGCTGGGTCCTGAGGGCGGTCGGCACGATCAGGTCTCCGCGTCCGACCGCCGCCACCACTTCCAGGTCCCATTCCATTTCCAGCAGGGCGACCAGGGCTCCGCGCAGCATGGAGACGTCTTCGGCGATGAGGACTCTGACGGACAACGTGGTCCTCCGATCTCAGGAGGCCGGACGAACGGATTCCAGGGCGACGACCCGCGGCACCTCGCCCACCAGGTGGAACCAGCCGTCATCCGTCGCTCCCGCGTCGATGCGGCCCCCGACGAGATCGAACCGGCTGGCCAGGTTGTGGAGACCGCTGCCGTCCGGACAACGCTGTCCGGGAGCGCCACCGACGACGCCGTCGTTGGCCACCACGAGCCGGACCTTCCCCTGCTCGCCGACCACCCGGATCGTGAGGTGCTTGACGTGGGCGTGTCTGAGGGCGTTGGTCACGCCCTCGCGTACCGCGGTGGCCAGGACGGTGTCCACGGCGGGCGGCAGGCTCCCGCACCGGATGTCCACACACGTGACGACTCCGAGGGAGTGCAGTACCGACTCCACGGACGACACCTCGCTTTCCAGGGACATGCCTCGGTAACGCCGCGCCACCAGCCTCACGTCCGACAGGGCCTGGCGGGATATGCCGAGCACCTCGTCGATCTCCTTGCGCGCCTGATCCGGCCGGCTGGGCACCAGCCGGTAGATCAGCTCGCTCTTCAACGCGATCGACGAAAGGCTGTAACCGAGCAAGTCGTGCAGGTCCATGGAGAACCGGAGCCGTTCGCGCACGACAGCCCTGCGGGCCGTCTCTGCTCGCGAGGCCCATGCCTCCGCGACGAGATGGGTGAGACGGGCGAGACCGAGGACGACGAGTCCACCGAGACCGGCGGCCAGGGCGAAACCGATGGGAGGCAGCATGGGCGACCCTTGCACCGCGGCGCGCGCGGGTGCCTCGGCGACGACCAAGGCGTAGGCGCCCCAGGCACTTATTCCCGTGAGCAATAGCAGCGCGGAACCGGCCAGCGGCCCGGTCAACCCGATCCAATTCGCTCCTCCGAACGCGACGGCAAGGTATGTCGCTGTCGCGACCAAAAGGAAGAGAGAAATTCTGCGCACCGGCTCCCATCGCTGGCAGGAAAGGAAAGGGAGAGCCGCTTGAAAACCGAGCAGCGGTACCGCGCACAGCACAAAGGCGACGATTTCACTTGTCCCGGAAGCACCCCGCACCACTTCGACCGAAGCCAGCACACCGCTACTGAGCACCACGGCGACGATCAACGAGCGGGCGAATTGCAGAGCCGCGCGGGCGCGTTCCAGCCGCCTCCTGCCACAGGTCTCACCACCAAACAAGGAATCCACCTGTCCCCCGTATACCTGAGATCATTTGCACTATTGGCCATATTGCAAACGTCACCAGCACATCGGACCTCATGGTAAACAGGAAGCACTCCTGAAACAACAGAACCTATCCGCGCGAACACAGTCAGTGATTCAAACGTGCATAAACCAGCCTCCCCCGCCGCACAGCCCACTCCAGCAGTGCGGTCGATCGCCCACCCGGGGGCTTTGACGGTCCCTCCCCCGGTCCGGATCCGCCCGGGGCCGCGACGCCCCGCACGGCACCCCGTCGCGTTGCCGGGTCACCCGAGTACGCCCAGTAGGCGGAAATCCTCCGCCCTGCGACGCACCGCACCGGCCGGCGCCGCCCGATCCGACCTGGTCCGGAGGAAACCCCCCAGGGGCGGCCGGGCGGCAGCCGCCTCCTCGGCGTAACGGGAAACATGGCTGGTTCCTGCGGTGCACCGCTACGTGAAGGGATGGCACAGGGGGGGCGCATCCCGCGGCGCCGGCCGCCGTCCGTGGTCTCCGATCGACACATCACCACGTGGGGATTCTGCGTGTGCCCCTGTGACACTGGGTAGTGCGGCTCTCACAGGCCCGGTATGACTTATTCACAACGGCGCTCGTGCGTCCCTCACTGTGCCACCGATCACCCGGAGTGCGAGGCTCCACCACTGTCGTACCGGTGTGCGAGGGGAGTGCAGATGGAGATCAAGCTGCTGGGTCCGCTGAGCGCTGACGAGCACGGAATCTCGGTGGTGCCAAGTGCGGCCAAGCCCAGACAGATCCTCGCCGTGCTCGCCTTCCAGGCAGGGCGGGTCGTCACGGTGTCCACGCTGATGGAGGAGATCTGGGGAGAGGCCGTACCGCGCAGTGCGGCGACCACGCTACAGACCTACATCCTGCAGTTGCGCCGCAAAATCGCCGCGGCACTCCCGGACGACACCGAACGGGGAGCCAAGGACGTCCTGGTCACCCGGCACGGCGGCTATCTGCTCGATCTGCCTCCGGGGCAGGTGGACGCCCAGGAGTACGAGCAGTGTGCCTCCGCCGGACAGGCCGCGTTCGACGCGCACGACGACCACGCGGCATCCGAACTGCTCGGTACAGCCCTCGACATGTGGCGGGGGCCGGCTCTCGTCGACGTGCGCGTCGGAAGGGTGCTGGAGCTGGAGGTGCTGCGGATCGACCAGGACCGGCTGGCGGTGCTCGAGCGGCGTATCGCCGCGGACCTGCGGCTGGCCCGTCACTCCGCACTCGTGCCGGAGCTGACCGTCCTGGCGGCCCGTTACCCCATGCACGAGAACTTCTGTGCGCTGCTGATGCTGGCCGCCTACCGTTCCGGCAACGCCTGGCGGGCTCTTCAGGCGTTTCAGCAGCTGAGGGCCACTCTCATCGAGGAGTTGGGCATTGAGCCCTCCCCCCGGCTGCAGCGGCTGCACCAGTCGATACTGGCCGGTGACCCGGCGCTGGACCTGGAAGTCGCGGCTCTCTGAACCGATCCGCTCGCGCGGGGGCGTGGGCGTGCCCCGGCACGTCCGCGCCCCCGCGCCGGCGGCCCGCCCGGGCCCGGCCCCGTCTCTCCCGGCGCCGCGCTCCATGTCGGCACAAGTGTTCGTCTAGGGGGCCACCGAACGATGAACCGGATCGACAGCGGTGGCACGTCACGAGCGCACCACCGACCGATCCAGCGGGCGGGGCGCGAAGACAGAGACCCTGCGACGCCTCGTCCGCTGGCCCATCGGACCACCTTGATGAGAGAGGGAGTCACAGTGACCGGCACAGCTCGTCGCGGCCCACGAACCCCAAGCCGCTCGGTCCCCGCAGAAGCGAGGTGACGACCTTGCGCAGAATCGCCATCACGGGCCTGGGCACAGTCGCCCCGGGAGGCATCGGCGTGAAGGAGTACTGGGAGCTCCTCACCGCCGGCCGATCCGCCACGCGCACCATCAGCTTCTTCGACCCTTCGCCCTTCCGCTCGCGGGTCGCGGCCGAGTGCGACTTCGATCCGGTGTCGGCGGGCCTGACGCCGCAGGAGATCCGCCGACTGGACAGGGCCGCGCAGTTCGCCGTGGTGAGCACCCGCGAGGCACTCGCCGACAGCGGCTTGGACGTCTGCCGCCTCGCCCCCGACCGGATCGGCACGTCGATCGGCAGCGCCGTGGGGTGCACCACGAGCCTGGAGCGCGAGTACGTCGTCGTCAGCGACGGCGGACGCAAGTGGAACGTCGACCACGAGTACGCCGTTCCGGAGCTGTACCGGCACTTCGTACCCAACACGATGGCGGCCGAGGTCGCCTGGGTCGTGGGGGCCGAAGGCCCTGCCGCCGTGGTGTCGACGGGCTGCACTTCGGGGCTCGACGCGGTCGGTCACGCGGTGGAACTGATCCGCGAGGGAAGTGTCGACGTGATGGTCGCCGGCGCCACCGAGGCCCCGATCTCCCCCATCACCTCCGCCTGCTTCGACGCCATCCACGCCACCACCCCGCACAACGACGAACCGGAACGCGCCTGCCGGCCCTTCGACCGCACCCGTGGCGGCCTGGTGCTGGGGGAAGGCGCGGCGGTCATGATCCTCGAGGAGTGGGAGAGCGCGCGCAAGCGCGGGGCACACATCTATGCCGAGATCGCCGGGTTCGCCGCCCGTTGCAACGCCTACCACATGACGGGTCTCAAGCCGGACGGACGCGAGATGGCCGAGGCCATCGACGCCGCCTTGCAGGAAGCCCACGTCACGCCTGAGGCCATCGGCTACATCAACGCTCACGGCTCCGGCACCCGGATGAACGACCGCCACGAAACCGGCGCGTTCAAGCGCAGTCTCGGTGACCACGCCTACCACGTGCCCATCAGCTCGGTGAAGTCGATGATCGGGCACTCGCTGGGTGCGATCGGCTCCCTGGAGATCGTCGCCTGCGCGATGGCGATGGAGCACGGTGTGCTGCCCCCCACCGCCAACCTGCACGAACCCGACCCCGAACTCGACCTCGACTACATTCCGTTGGTGGCACGCGAGCGGCAGGCAGACGTGGTGCTCAGCGTCGGCAGCGGCTTCGGCGGTTTCCAGAGCGCCATGCTGCTCACCCGTCCAGGGGCGCGGTCATGACCGCCGCTGTCGTGACCGGCCTCGGTGTCGCCGCGCCGAACGGCCTCGGAACGGCGGCGTTCTGGAAGGCCACCCTGTCGGGACAGAGCGGTCTGGCCCCGCTGACCCGCTTCGTTCCGTCCCAGTACCCGTCTGTACTCGCCGGTGAGGTCAAGGGCTTCGTCGCCGAGGAGCACATACCCAGTCGGCTGATGCCGCAGACGGACCACATGACCCGGCTGGCACTCGCCGCCGCCGACTGGGCCATAGGCGACGCCGATGCCGACCCGCGGCAACTTCCCGAGTACGGCATGGGCGTGGTGACCGCCGCTTCCGGCGGTGCCGTCGAGTTCGGCCAGCGGGAACTGCAGAACCTGTGGAGCAAGGGCAAGGAGTACGTCAGCGCCTACCAGTCCTTCGCCTGGTTCTACGCGGTGAACACCGGCCAGATCTCCATCCGGCACAAGATGCGCGGCCCGAGCGGAGTCCTGCTCACCGAACAGGCGGGGGGCATCGACGCCATCGGCCACGCCCGGCGGCAGGTCCGCAAGGGCACACCCCTCGTCGTGTCCGGCGGCGTGGACGCGGCGCTGTGTCCCTGGGGATGGGTGCCTCACATCACCACCGGCCGCATGAGCACCGTGCCGGACCCGGCCCGCGCCTACCTGCCCTTCTCCGCGGACGCCTCCGGGTACGTCGTCGGTGAGGGAGGTGCCGTCGTCGTTCTCGAGGACGCGGCCTCGGCCCGGAAACGCAGTGCTCCACGTGTCTACGGAGAGGTCGCCGGCTACGCGGCGACCATGGACCCGGCACCCGGCACCGGCCGGCCGCCCGGCCTGCGACGGGCGGCCGAGAACGCCATCGCGGATGCGGGCCTCACCCCGCAGGGCATCGATGTGGTCTTCGCCGACGCGGCGGGCGTGCCGGAACTGGACCAGGCCGAGGCGGCGGCCATCACCGGGCTGTTCGGGCCGCGCGGAGTGCCGGTGACCGCTCCCAAGACCATGACCGGCCGGCTGCTCGCCGGGGGCTCGGCCCTCGATGTGGCCACCGCGTTGCTGTCGCTGTGTGAGGGAGTGATTCCGCCGACCGTCAACGTGCGGGCTCCCGCGCCCGCCTACGGGCTCGATCTGGTCACTGGTCAGCCCCGTGACACCCCCCTGCGGTCGGCTCTGGTCCTGGCCCGCGGATACGGGGGCTTCAACGCAGCCCTCGTACTGCGCCGTACCGACGACTGACCGTCCGACACCGAACGAGAGGACCCCTGGCATGTCCGCCACGACCACGGTAACCCTGACCGACCTCATCCGGATGCTGCGGGAGAGCGCGGGGGAGGAGGAAGGCGTCGACCTCGAAGGAGACGTCCTGGACGCCTCCTTCGACGATCTCGGCTACGACTCTCTGGCCATGCTCCAGGTCATCGGCCAGGTCCAGCGCGAATACGGCATCCGGCTGCCGGACGAGGCGGTCGCCGATGCGAACACGCCCCGTGCCCTGCTGGCGTTGATCAACACCAGTGGGCACACGCCGCAGGCCGGCTGACGCACCGAGCGCCTGCCTCGGGGGACGGCCGGAGGCCTTGTCTGCCTGGGCTCTGCCTCTCCTGCCACCCGGGCCGGCAGCTGATCAGCGGGGCGCACGCCCAGCACCCGACCGCGGTGGGTCGCCCCGGCCGTCCACGGCCCATGCGACGACAGGAGACACAGTTGCCCTGCACAGCTCTGACCGTTGTCACACGAGATCTGACAGTTCCCGGGGAGGCCCCGGCGGGACAGCCGCCGGCGGGCCGTCACGGCATCGACGCCGCACTCGGCGCGTTCGGCCTCACCGGTTCACCGACGCGTTCCAGGACCATCGTCTTCCTGGTGACCGGCGATACCTCGCCGTCGCTCCCGTCCGGCATCGAGGATGTCACCGTGCGCACCGCGGAGTCGGCGGTACTGGCTCTGGTGCTGGCGCACGCCGCACTCACCGACGGCACCAAGGACGTGGCGCTGCTGCTGGCCGGTCTCGGTGGGCCCGGCCCCGTCCGAGCCAGCCGGGTGACCCTGCGCCGGGTGCCGCGTCAGGACCACTCGGCGTCGGGGCCCGGCTCGTCGCACGGGCCAGTGGCCGACAGCACGCGGATGCTGCTCTGGTCCGGCCGCCGTGCGAGCGACGAGACACGGACCCGTGCCCGACTGCGCTCGGTGGTCGACCGGATGACGGACGACGTCTTCCGTGCCCTGCCCGCCGTGGTGCCCTGCGGCCCGGGCCCGGCCCCCGTCCGGGCCGCCGCCCTGTGCAGCGCCGAGGACCCCACCGCCGCGCTGGACGCGGCCAGGGCGGTCACGGCCGGCACGCCCCGCCCGGTGGCCCTGCTCTTTCCGGGCCAGGGCTCACAGCACACCGCGATGGCCGCCGGGCTCTACGGGCACGAGCCGGTCTTCACCGAGGCCGTCGACACGGTGCTGGGCCTCATGGGCGCCGAAGGTGCCGCCGTCCGCGCCGACTGGCTCGCCCCACGGAAACCGGTCGTCGACATCGACGACGTCCGGCGCGCGCAGCCGCTGCTGTTCGCCGTGGACTACGCGCTCGGCAAGTTGGTCATGAGTTGGGGAGTCCGTCCGACGGCGCTGCTCGGTCACAGTGCCGGCGAACTCGTGGCCGCCGCCTTCGCCGACGTCGTGTCCCTCGAGGACGCCGTCATGATGATGTGTGAGCGCGTCCGTCACGCACGGTCCGTCCCGGCCGGCGGAATGCTCGCGGTCGCGGCGTCCGAGGCTCGGCTGCGCCCCTACCTGGTCGACGATGTGGCCATCGCCGCGGTCAACGCCGGCCTGCAGACCATGCTGGCCGGCCCCGCGGCACAGCTGTCCTCCGTCGAGAAGCGGCTGCGAGCCGACGGCCACACCGTCGTGGCAGTACCGGCGACCAGCCCCTTCCACTCTCCCGCGATGGCCCCGGCCGCCGACGCCGTCGAGCGGGAGTACACCCGGATCGGGTTCCGGCCCCCGCGCCTTGCGCTCTACTCCGGCTACAGCGGGGAACTGATGAGCGAGCGGGACGCGCTGAGCCCGCGGTTCTGGGCTCGGCAGATCACGGACACCGTGTACTTCAGGCCCGCCCTCGACCAGTTGCTCGCCGCGGAGGACATGCTGCTCGTCGAGGCCGGACCGCGCCAGACGCTGACCGCGTTCGCGCGCCGGCACCCCGCGGTGCGGAGCGGGGCGAGCGCGGTGGTGCCGATGCTTCCGGCCCGTCCCGGGGGTCCGGCGGCGGACCGCCGATCCCTGCTCGGCGCGGTGGCCCGGCTGTGGACCGAGGGCCACGATCTGGACGTCGCCTCACTCAGCCGGTTGTGGGCCGACGGCGAGGACCGCGCCACCCTTCCGTCACCCGTCGCACCGGGGCGTCGATGATGCTCTCGCGACTACTGCGTGCCGTCGCAAGGGCGATGATCGCCGCGGGGAGCATCTGGGTGTACGTCCCCCCCGCCCGCCCTCTCGACGAACCCGGTCCGGGGCATCCCGAGAAGGTCCCTCGAGGGGTTCCGCTCAGCGAGGTCGAGCGCCACCTTGCGCGTGCTCTGCTCGGCGAGTGCGAGTGCGAGCGCGAGTGACGGCCGTCCCTCGCCCGGCCGTCAGGACGCCGGCGGGGAGGCCGAGGGCGCACGTCACGCGGCCGGCCCGGTGTCCCACCGGGCCGGCCGCGGACGCTCTGCGCAGCGGTACCGGGGCCGCCTGCGGTGATCAGTACGGTCCCTGGAACCCCGCGGCGACGTCCGCCAGCGCGGGCAGGTCTCCCGGCGCCTGACCGCACAGTTGCAGGCATGCCGCCACTATGCCGTCGGCACCGGGGTGGAACGCCTCCTCCAGCGGCCAGGACACCGGCGCAGGGCAGTCCGGCAGTGTCAGCCGGCGGATCGGCGCCGTCAGGGCTTCCGGTATGTGCTCGGCCACCACCGCCGCCACTTCGGCGCTGAATCCGTACCGTGCCCAGCTGGTGTCGGCCACGACCAGCCGCCCCGTCCTGGCCACCGACTCGCAGATGATCCGGTCGTCCAGCGGCCGCAGGCTGCGCACGTCGACCACTTCCACGCTGATGCCTCGTTCGGCCAGTTGACCGGCCGCCCGTTCCGCCTCGTGCACCATGAGGGAGGTGGCGACCACGGTCACGTCGTCGCCGCGTCGCGCGACCCGGCCGACGCCGAAGGGGATGCCGGTGGCCTCCGCCGGAACCTCACCGGTCAGCGGGTACAGGTTGCGGTTCTCCAGGAGTACGACGGGCGTGTCGCCGGTCAGCGCCTGGACCAGCAGTCCCTTGGCATCGGCGGGCGACGCGGGTGCCGCCACATACAGCCCCGCGTAGTGGGCGAAGGTCGCGTGCGGGCTCTGCGAGTGGGTCGCCCCCTGCCCCCAGCCGCGGCCGATCACGCCTCGTGTGACGACGGGAACCCCGCCCTTGTCCCCGCCGTACATGTAGCGCCACTTGGCGGCCAGGTTCACCAGCGGGTCCAGCGCCAGGAACATGAAGTCGGCGCGCGTGTGCACCAGCAAGGGCCGCAGGCCGCAGGCCGCCGCACCCACCGCGAACCCCGCCGTGGCGTTCTCGGAGTTGGGCACATCGATCACGCGATGCGCGCCGAACCGCGCGAACGCGTCCTTCGTGGTGCCGAAGGTGCCCTTGATGTCGTCAACCCCCTCCCCTGCGATGAAGATGCCCTCGTCCGCCTCCATGCACTGCACGGTGGCCTCGCTGATCGCCTGTGAATAGGTGAGAGTGCGCACGTGTGCTGGTCCTCATCGTCGAGTGCACCGGTGTCAGCGGGGCACAGGCTGGTAGGCACCGTCGAGCAGAGCTTCGACGTCGGGGAACGGCTGCTCCTTGGCGTAGGCGACCGCCTGCTGGATCTCGTCGCCGAACTGCGCCCGCCACTCGGCGACCGTCCGGTCGATGCCAGGGTCATGCTCACGCAGTGTTTCGGTGGCGCGCACGATCGGGCAGCGCGCCATCCACGCCTCCGTCTCCTCCACGGGGCGGTACCCGTGGTCGTGGCCATGGTCGAAGCCGGGGCCCACGTGTTCCCGCCACCGGTACGTCGCGAGCTCCAGCAGGTACGGGCCGTTGCCTTCCCGGCAATGTCGCAGCGCTCGCTGCGCCGCGTCGTGCACGGCGAACACGTCGTTGCCGTCCACCTGCACGGCCGGGACACCGGCGGCTTGGGCACGGTCCCGGACAGTCGAGCCCGCGGCCTGCCGGGCGCTGATCGGCGAGGAGATGGAGTACAGGTTGTTTTCGCAGACGAAGACCACCGGAGCCCGGCGCACCGACGCCAGGTTCAGCGACTCGGCGAACACGCCCTCTTCCGTCGCACCGTCGCCGAAGAAGGTGAGCGCGACCCTCGGTCGGCCGCTGCGTGCAAACGCCCAGGCGGTTCCCACGGCCACCGGGATCATCTCGCCGAGGATGGCCGCCGAACCCGCGAAGCCGACCGCCCGGTCGACCAGGTGGATGGAACCACCGCGGCCGTGCGCGCAGCCGGCCTGCCTGCCGTACAGCTCGGCGACCATGGCCTTGAGGTCGCCCCCCTTGGCCAGGTAGGGGGCGTGGGAGCGGTGGGCGGTGTACACCCAGTCCTGACTGGTCGTGGCGGCGCAGACGCCTACGGCGGTCGCCTCTTGGCCGATCGAGAAGTGCGTGGGGGTACGCATCTGCTGCTCATCGCGGTAGTAGTCGGCGAGCGTTTCCTCCACTACGCGGATACGCACCATGTCGCGGAGCAACCGGGCACGGCCGGACGTCATGTTCGAGCCTCCTCGCAACCAGATTCAGGGTGCCGCCGGGGCGTCGGGGCCTCGTCACCCGCGTTGCCCGGTCGTTGCCGGACGACGGAATCGGGCGCGGCCCTCGCCTGGAGCGAGCCGGTGGCTTCGGCCGGCCTTCTCCGGCGGCGGGGCCCGGCCTGGCCGGTCCGCTGTCCCGAGCACACGTTCCGGCTCCTCCGTGCTCCGCGACCGGTTCGCGGCGCGCGTTCTCCTCCCTCCGAACGGTGCCGGGCTGTCGGACGGCGACCCTCTCGGAGCCCTTATCGTCGGAGCACCCCCTAGAGGACTGGTGAAGCCGGACTGGACACCCCGGGGCGCGTCGGTTCGCGGCAAAGGCCGTCGGCACCGCTGTGGCCGGCGCCGGGAGTCGAGTCCGGTTCCAGGGGCAAGCGAGCCCTCTGCGGTGCTGTGGACTCCTCCGCGTGGACCGGTGGTGAGGTGTTCGACGGGTGAGCAGGGTCCTCGACACCTGCCGGTGACCACCGCACAGGGCGGGCGCCGATAGGGCCGGCCGCAGCTGCCTGAGCGTGCCGCCGGCGGACCGGTTCCCACCCGTGGCACACAACGAAACCGCGGCACCACCTCGCCGGGACACGAACCCAACGCGATTCCGAAGGGGCACGCGCGTATGAAGGGCATCATCCTCGCCGGCGGGACCGGGACCCGTCTGCACCCGATCACCATCGGCACTTCGAAGCAGCTCCTCCCCGTGGGTGACAAGCCGATGATCTACTATCCGCTGTCGGTGCTCATGCTCGCGGGCGTCCGGGACATCCTCACCATCACGAACCCCTCCGACACATCGAGGTTCCAAGCGCTCCTGGGTGACGGTTCCCACCTCGGACTGCGCATCACCTACGCGGAGCAGCACGCGCCGCGCGGCATCGCGGACGCGATCCTCATCGGTGCCGAACACATCGGGGACGGTCCGGTGGCACTGATCCTCGGTGACAACATCTTCCACGGCACCAACTTCTCCGAGACGCTGACGGAGAACGCCAGGAGCGTCCGCGGGTGCGTGCTGTTCGGCTATCCGGTCAACGACCCCAAGCGGTACGGCGTGGGAGAGAGCGACGCCAACGGCGATCTCATCTCCATCGAGGAGAAACCGCTGCGCCCCCGCTCCAACCGTGCGATCACCGGCCTCTATCTGTACGACAACGACGTGGTCGACATCGCGAAGAACCTGAGGCCGTCGGCACGCGGCGAACTGGAGATCACCGATGTGAACCGCGTCTACCTGGAGCGGGGCCGGGCCCGTCTCGTGGACCTGGGCCGGGGATTCGCCTGGCTGGACACCGGAACGCCTGAATCACTGCTCCAGGCCGGTCAGTACGTCCGTACGCTCGAGGAGCGCCAGGGGGTGCGGATCGCCTGCATCGAGGAGATAGCGTTGCGCATGGGCTTCATCGACGCCGGCACCTGCCACCGGTTGGGCGCCCGGATGGCCTCCTCGGACTACGGCAAGTACGTCATGGCCATCGCCTCCGAACTGGGGTGAGCCGACGGCCGTCGGGCCCGTACCGGTACCGGGCGGGCCCGTCAGGCGGCCTGCGGCCGTGATCGCGGGTGTGGTGTCGAGCGCGGCGGGTCCCGGACCCGTCAGCCGACAGGGGTGCCGAACGCGATGGCGCGGCGGGCGAGCGGCTCCCACCATGCCCGGTTTCCGCGGTACCAGCGGATGGTGTCGGCCAGCCCGCGTGCGAAGGTGATCCGGGGTTCGAAGCCGAGTTCCTCGCGGATACGCGAGGCGTCCAGCGAGTAGCGCCGGTCATGTCCCGGGCGGTCCTGGACGTGCTCCACCCGGTCCCAGCCCGCGTCGAGTTCGGCGAGCACCCTCCGGGTCAGCTCCCGATTGGTCAGCTCCGTACCGCCGCCGACGTTGTACGTCCGCCCGGCCCGGCCCGACTCCAGCACGAGCTGGATCGCACGGCAGTGGTCGTCGACATGCAGCCACTCGCGCACGTGCGTGCCGTCGCCGTACAACGGCACCTTCCCGCCGTCGAGCAGACGGGTGACGAAGAGCGGGATGATCTTCTCGGGGAACTGGTAGGGGCCGTAGTTGTTGCTGCACCTGGTGACGGTGGTCCACAGGCCGTACGTACGGTGGAATGCCCGGACGATCAGATCGGACGCGGCCTTCGACGCTCCATAGGGCGAATTGGGCTCCAGCGGGGCCGACTCGGTCCACGAGCCCTCCTCGACCGACCCGTAGACCTCGTCGGTCGAGACGTGCACGAAGCGTTCCACGCCGGTGCGCCGACAGCACTCGAGAAGGGTGTGTGTGCCGACCACATTGGTCGTGATGAAAGGCGTGGATCCGGCTATCGACCGGTCCACGTGCGATTCGGCGGCGAAGTGCACGACCGCGTCGTGTCCCGGCACGACGTCCATGAGCAGATCACGGTCGCAGATGTCACCCTGCACGAACGTCAGTCGCGGGTGCCCGTGCGGAAGGCTGGTGAGCGTGCCTGAATAGGTGAGCTTGTCCACCACGGTCAGCCGGGTTTCCTCGTGCCCGGGGTACGCACCGGCGAGGAGGCTGCGGACATAGTGGGAGCCGATGAAACCGGCGCCGCCGGTGATGAGGAGGTTCACAGCCGCCGGCCTTCCGACTCGCGCCCTGGTTCACCGGGTTGCCCGAACGCGCTGAGCGGCGGCCGGCCGACGCACTGGGGCCGGGCCCCTTGTCCCCGTTCGGACACCGCAGGGGCCGTTTGCTCCCCGTGGAGGTGCTTCATGGCGCGGTCCTCCACACCGATGGCGAACGCTCCCGCCACGCGTCGCGTCCCGTCTCGCTCCAAGGTCACCTGCCGCTCCTTCCGGTCGCCGTGTCGGTACCGACGAGAATGGCAGCCACCCGGTCGCAGGGCCGTCGACGCTCGCTCGAACGGGAGGGGAGTCGGGAGGAGTCCCGCTCCGCCCGTGACGGTCCCTTCGACTCGGCGACGTCACACCTCCCGGCGCTTCCCCTCTCCCGCAAGCGGACCCCGAGACCCTTCAGCGGGACGTGCACCGCCTGGTGGACTCGTCACGATGCCGAGGCCGGCCGGAGCGGAGCCTGACACCCGTCCCACCGGCCGCCGGCCCTCACCCGTCGAGCACACCCTGCACCGGTCGGCCCGGCACCGTCGACGACAGCACCGGGCCCGCACCAGCCACAGGGAAACGCCGCGGACGCAGCACCTGATACGACCCCCGGTACTAACGGCCGGTTCCGCCCCGAATGCTGTCGAGGATGGCGCGCGCACCCCGGTCGATCAGCTCCTCGGCCAGCGCCGCACCGAGTTTCTCCGGCTCACCGGCCGTGTCGACGCGGCTGCCTGCGACACGTCGGGTGCCGTCGAGCGACGTGACCTGAGCGAAGAGCGACAGGGAGCCGTCCGACCCGGTCTGCGCGTACGCGCCCACGGGCACACTGCACCCGCTGTGCAGCTCGGCGAGCAAGGCCCTCTCCGCCCGCACCTCGCCGTCGACAGTGGCGTCGCCCACAGTGGACAGGATTCCCTCGAGTTCAGCACTGCCTTCCCGTACCTGAATTCCGAGGGCGCCCTGGCCGGGCGAAGGCGGGAAGAGATCGAGGGGCAGCAGTTCACTGATCGCGTCTTCGAGCCCCAGGCGGCGAAGCCCCGCGGCAGCCAGGACCACGGCATCAAGGCCCTCGGTCTCGATCTTCTTCAACCGAGGCGGCACATTCCCCCGGATGGGGACCACATCCAAGTCCGGGCGCACGGCCAGGAGCTGAGCGATGCGCCGAGGGGCGCCGGTTCCCACCCGCGCACCTTTTCGCAATCCGGACAGTGTGGCCCCGCACAGTGCGTCCCGCACGTCCTCACGACCAGGCGGCGGCAACAGTGTCAGGCCAGGCGGGTTCGCCGTCGGCAGGTCTTTCAGGGAGTGAATGACGACGTCCACGTCCCCCCTGCTCAGCGCCGCCTCCTGCGCGGAGCTGAAGGCATTGCCGCCGCAGACCGCAGATACATCGGATATCCGGGACTTCCTGTCCCTGTCGCCGCCTTCGAGAATGACCCGATGCCTGAACGTAATGTGCGGGAATCCAACGAGGAGAGGGGCCAAGTATTCTCGGACCTGAATTCTGGCCAAATTACTTGCTCGCGAACCGACCAGGTAAACCGACACGGTAATGAGCTCCCGACAGTGGTGAGATGGCAAGTCACATCGGCGCTGCCCGTACGACAACGGCCAGCCATGCGCCATGGGCCTCCATGACGTCGATTTCACCGTCACGCACTCGACCGGCGGTTGACTCGGCCTCTATGCGGATGAGCCGAGTAGGCAGATCGCCGGGGTCAGCGCCAGCAGCACGGCGGCCACTCCGGCACCGCGTCCAGAAATCACGGCGGTAGGCCGAAAGTGCCCCCGCCGATGGTCAGGTCGGTCGTCACCAGGTCGACGGCCACCGGTCCGCCGGCCATCAGTGGCCGGCCCCGTGCATGCCCCACGTCGTCCGCGCCGCCGCCCCGCCGGGACCGCCGTCCCCCTGGAACGATTTCGCGCCGGGTCTTGCCCTCCTTGATCCGGCTCTCGTCATAGTCCTGGGTGCGCTCGCCTGGGTACGGGCCCTGACCGCGGCGTCCTTGGCGAGCTTGCGGATCCGGGCGCTGTGCCGGATCGTCGCCGGACTTGGCCCAGGCCCGGGCACGACTGCTGAGCACGGCCCGCGCGGCGGCCTGCGCATCGAGCGGGTCCGACCTCCCCAGCGGCCGGCGGGCGAAGCGATCCCTGGCCGCCTGCCGGGGCGAAAGGCCACCACCGCCTGCCTGGCCTTCGGCGAGCGCGGCGAGTCCGCCAAGGCGTGGCGCGAGGGCAGGACGCCGGCGGAGATCACGGCGGTACGCCGCGAGGAGGCGGAGTGGGCCGCCGCCACCCTCGGCGCCCCGGTCCGCTTCTTCGGCGCCGACGACTACCCGCTCACCGCTCCTGCCGTACTCGGGCGGTCCCGGCCAACGGCCCGGCGGGCGGACCGTCGCCCGCTCCCGGGCAGGGGATCAGCCCTCGTCCGGATCCTGTACGTCCATGCCGGTGCAGGCCAGTTGTTCGGCCACCTCCGCGCAGGCCTCGACGCCCCGGGGGGAGCGTACGGAGAGCATCGGGCTCGTGTAGCCGGTGGTGTCGTCGGCCGGGTAGGTCGTGGAGAGGACGTCCCGGCCCGCGCGTACCGAGACCTCGCGGGCGTGCGGGGAGCGCACCCGCACCTCCGACCAGGCGGTACCGCAGGCCGGGGAGTAGCGCAGCCGGACGGTGTAGGCGGGGTCGGTGACGGTGCTGGTGGTCCGCGCGTCGCGTGCGCAGGCCGTCGCGTCGGGCGACTGGCCCCGGCAGAACGGCCTGTGGCAGTGCGGGACCGCCATCACGGCCGGCGTACCGGTCGGACCGCTCCGGTCGTGCGCGGCGACGGCGGCGCCCACCACGGCCGTCACCCCCGCCAGCGCGAGCACACACAGGGGCAGCCACCGCCGCCCGCCCGAGCGCCGGGGTCCGATCCCGTCCGGGATGCTCGCGGGCGACGGCCCGCCGGCGGTGTGCGCGGTGGCCTCCCACAGGGCCAGTACCGCGTCGGGATCGACGCCGGCCAGCCGGGTGAGCGCCTCCACGGCCGGCCGCGGTGGCCGCTGAACACCGGTCAGGTAGCGGTGCCAGGCGGACTTGCTGTACGGGGTGCGCGCTGCCAGCGCCGCCAGGCTCAGCCCCGTACCGTCCTTCAGTTCCCGCAGTCTGACCAGCAACGGTTCGTCGGGCGCGGTCGGTTTTTCGGGGTGGGGCATGGTGCGTCCCTCGGCTCCTCTTCCACTATGGGCGCTTCGCCCTTGATGCCGGAATGGCTTCCCGAGGGGAAGGCGGTTGCAACACTCAGTGAGGTGTGACGAGGGTGAGGCACATGAGCGCGCCGAAGGCCTGTTCGGGGATGCGTGATCCTCGAACAGGCCTCGACGGTCGGGGTGGGCGGTGGTTCAGGGGGTACGGCGGTGGGGGACCGTCAGCACCACGGGAGCGTGGCGCCGACCCTGACGTAACGGGCGGAGACATAGCCCCTGTGGTGGGACAGCCGGTACCACGTGTGGTTGCCGAACACCCCGGTGCCGTGGCGCTTGCAGGTGAGGGCCACGAGCCGGTGGTGGTGCCGGTGGCCGACCACCCGGTAACCGGTGCCCGGACCGGAGCGGACGTTCAGCGTGAGGCGGTGCGTGACCACACGGCCCACGGCGGGGATGCCACGCCGGTACGACGCGGTCTGCACGATGACGCGGTGGAGCCGGTGGGTGCGGTGCGCCGAGTGGAGGCGGCGCCCGGCGTGATGCTTGCAGTGCACGCGGTGGACGCTGCGGTGATGGCGGGCGGTGCGGTGCTTCGCCGACTGGTGCCGGGTCGGAGCGGGCAGCAGCGAGGGGAGGGTGTGCCGCACGCCGGCCGCGGGCGTGGGGTACGGGGCGGTGCCGCCCGCCGGGGCGGCACCGGCCGCCGTGGGCAGGATGGCGAGCACCGCGACCGCGGCCAGCAGGCCGCTCTGCAGGGTCCGTCGGATCATGGAAACCTCCGGCTGTCGTTCTCGTGACCACGCACCGTGATCACGACAGCCAGCGTTTCCGTGACGAGCTGTCAGAATGCCGTTCCCACGTCCCGTGGGACACCGGGGACGTCCCGGGGAACGGGCGGGGCGCGGGGAACCGCGAGCGCGGAAGGAGGCCGGGCCGTCCAGGGGCCTCCTGCTGTGCATTCGTGCAAGGCCGGGTCCCCGGTCAGGGCTTCAGCGCGGCACGGAGGGGAGCGCGCAGTTCACCGTCGGTGACGGCCGCCATCTCGGTGGACCGCAGCCGATGGTGGCCGTCCGCTGATGAGCTCGGGAGGGCGGGACCCGAAGCCACCATCGCGGTCCGCTGCCCACCCGTGGATCGAGACGCCGACGACGTACTCCTGCACCGAGCCCGTGCGACCCATTGCGGTCCGCCCGCGAACACCGCTGCCGCGGGCTCGGCCCTCGCGCCCGACCGTCGGGGCTTCAGGGCAGGGGCGTGCGCCACCAGCGGCCCGCTCCGGACCGTCAGGCGGTTGACCTGGGAAGATGGAGAACCGGGCCGGGAGTATCTAGGGTCGGCCCGTGGCTCTCATCATGGTGTGCGAAGACGACGCGGCGGTACGCGGCGTCCTCAAGCGCGCCCTGGAGCACGACGGGCACACCGTCTCCGTCGCCGCCACGGCCGACAGCCTCCTGCGGCAGCTCTCACCGGCGCCCCATCTGGTCGTTCTGGATCTCGGGCTCCCGGACGCCGACGGCCGCGACGTCTGCCTGGCCCTGCGGGCCCGCGGCGTCGACGCGCCGGTGCTGATGCTCACCGCCCTGGACGGCCTGCATCACAAGGTCGGCGGCTTCGAGGCCGGCGCCGACGACTACATGACCAAACCCTTCGACATCCCGGAACTGCTGGTCCGCGTCCGGGCGCTGCTGCGCCGGGCCACCGTGGCGCCCGCACCGCGCGAGGTCGTCCTCGATCCGGCGAAGCACGTGGTGACCCACGATGCGGTGAGCATGAGCCTGACCCCGACCGAGTTCCGGCTGCTGGGCCGCCTGATCGCCTCGCAGGGCGACGCGGTACGGCGTCACGCCCTCATCGCTGCCGGCTGGCCGCACGGTGCTCAGGTCAACGACAACACCCTCGACTCCTATGTGCGCCGGCTGCGGGCCAAACTCGGTCCGCTGGGTGTAGCCGAGCGGCTGGCAACCGTCCGCGGCGTGGGCTACCGATGGCAGTGACGGGATTCCGTAAGCGGGTCGTCGCGCTCACCGTGCTGATCGCCACCGCCGTGGTCGCGATCCTGGTCGTCGTCTCGCACGTGCTGCTGAGCCGGGTGACGGACGCCGACGCGCACGATCTGGCACGTACGCGCGCCGAGGCGGTCGCGGGGAACGTCACCGCGAAAGGCGGCCGTGTCGTGCTGACGGAGAACGGCAGCGAGGCGCTGGACGAGGTCGCCTGGGTGTATGCAGACGGCCGGCTGATCGACGGAGACGTACCGCCGAGCCTGGTCGGTCGCGTCGAGGAGCTGGCGGACACAGGGCGCTCGCAGACCGCGTCGGTCGGCGATTACCTCCTGTACGCGCGGAAGGTCCCGAGCCACGGCCACCACGTCATGGTGATCGTCCGGGTCGACCTCACTCCCTACGAGACCTCCGAGCAGCGCAGCCTGACCTTGTCCCTGATACTGGGCGGCCTCACGGTCCTCCTCGCCGGCGGTGTCGCACACCTCGTGGTGCGCCGCGCGCTGCGGGTCGTCCACGAGATGGCCGCCCTCGCCGACGACTGGGGCCGGCACGAACCCGGGCGCCGCTTTAACCTCGGCGTCCCCCGCGACGAGTTCGGGGAACTGGGGCGGACCCTGGACCATCTCCTGGAGCGCGTCGACAACGCGCTGGCGGACGAGCGCCGGCTGACCGATGAGATCGCCCACGAATTGCGGACACCGCTCACGGTCCTGCGGGCCGAGGCGCAGCTGGCGCAGCTTTCCGGCGAGCCGGTGCCGACGGAGGCGGTGCTGAGCGAGGCCGACCGCCTCGATACGGCGATCACGACGCTTCTGCGCGCCGCGCGCGCACGGACGGACAAGGGGACCCGGTGCGACCTGCGCTCCGCCGCACGGCAGGCGATCGCCGGCCGCGCGGTCGAGGTCGCCTTCTCCGCGAGGATCGAGGTCGCCGTGGCGGCCGACGTCGCCGTGGCGCTGCTGTCGCCTCTGCTGGACAACGGCCTGCGGCACGCGAAGTCCCGGGTGTGGATCACCGCCCGCGACCAGGGCGAGGCCATCGTGGTCGATGTCCTGGACGACGGCCCCGGAATCGAGGCCGCGGACGTCGACCGGGTCTTCGAAGCGGGGGTGACCGGCGGCGGCGGGTACGGGCTGGGGCTGCCGGTGGTCCGGCGCATCGCCGCCTCGGCCGGTGTGGAGGTCCGCGCGATCGCGGACGGCCGCGGTCACGTCGAGGTGACCCTCCCGGCCGCACGTGCGACCACGTAGTCAGGTTATGTGCAGATTCCCCGCGCCAACCTCCCCGCATGACAACGACAACGGAAGCACGCACGCGCAGCGGGCGTCTCATGTTCAACAAGGTTCCCGAGGTCACCGTCTGGTTCTGGGTGATCAAGATCCTGTGCACGACCGTCGGTGAGAGCTTCGCCGACTGGATCAACATGAAGCTGGGCGTCGGCCTGGTGAACACGGCCTGGATCTTCACCGCGGTCTTCGTGGTGGTCCTGGCCGTCCAGCTGCGGCTGAAGCGGTACGTCCCGTTCCCCTACTGGCTGACCGTGGTCGTTGTCAGCGTCACCGGCACCCTGTACACCGACATCCTGACCGACCAGCTCAATGTGCCGCTGTGGATCAGTTCCGCGGTCTTCTCGGTACTGCTCGCCGTGGTCTTCGGCGTGTGGTGGCTGCGCGAGCGCACCCTCTCGATCCACTCGGTCACCACGCTTCCGCGGGAGTCGTTCTACTGGCTCGCCGTTCTCGTCACCTTCGCGCTCGGCACCGCGACCGGCGACTGGACCCTCGAGCTCACCGGCTGGAGCCCGGGAGTCTCGGTCCTGCTGCCGCTCGGCCTCATCGCGGCGATCACGCTGCTGTGGAGGTTCGGCGCCAACCCGGTGCTGTCCTTCTGGCTCGCCTACATCCTGACCCGCCCGCTGGGCGCCAACATCGGCGACTGGCTCGCCTCCCCCAAGGTCGCCGAGAACCCCGGCGACCCCACCGGTCTCGCCCTGGGCACGTTCACCACCAGCTTGATCTTCCTCGGCCTGATCCTGGCGACGGTGGTCTACCTGACGGTCACGCGCCCGGATGTGACCGAGACCCACGAGGCCGCCCTCGCCGCACACACCACCGGCGACCCTCGCAAGGAGCGCGTCGCGCTGGCCGGCTTCGGACTGCTCGCCGTCGCCACCGCGGGCTTGCTGGTCTGGGCCCACGGCCAGCCGCACGTCGGCCCGGCGCCGGAGGAGGACAACACCTCCGCCGTCCGGATGGCTCCCGGCCAGGCGGTGAAGAAGTTCCCGCCCGCCAAGGTCGCCGCGCTGAAGACCCTCGCCTCCACCTCGCTCAAGGACGCGCGCTCGGGAAACGCGACCGGGGCCCACGCGGCCGCCCAGAAGCTGCGTGACCTGTGGGACGCCGACCAGGCGTCGCTGCAGCCGCTGGACCAGACCGGCTGGACCTCCATCGACGCTCAGATGGACAAGATGCTCAAGACGTTCGGCATCGACCACTCGAACCCGCCGATGTCGCCTGCGCAGCAGGAGAAGGAACTGAACGCCCTCCTGACGGACATGGGCTGACAGACCGCACAGCGCCCGGCCGGCCCCCCGGCCGGGCGGGCTCAGTGTGCCGAGGCGGCGCGGAGAACCGCGCTTCCTCGGCACACATCGGCGGGCCGCGGCCGTGTCGGCCGGTCATGAGCGATCGGGCCCGCTCCGAGCGCAGGCGAACGTCGATTGGGCGTATGCCGATCGGTGCCGTACAGTTCACCGTACCGACGCGGGGTGGAGCAGCTCGGTAGCTCGCTGGGCTCATAACCCAGAGGTCGCAGGTTCAAATCCTGTCCCCGCTACTGAAACGTGAAGGCCCGGTTTCCACCGGGCCTTCACTGCGTGTGCGCCGGTCCGGACCTGGCACGCCGGCTCGGGCACGCCGCGGATCCGGGCCGAGAGCGCCCGGATCGTCCACGAGGTCCACGGCGTCGGACAGCCGAACGATCTCTTGGCCGGTCGCCGCCCGCCCCGCCCCGTCCCGCGCAGCCCGTCGGCACTCATGTGAAGGGCCTTGCCACCCCGGACTGCCGGGGTGGCTGCCGACCCCCGTGCCCGGCCTCGATGCCGGCGGCCCCGCGGCCGGAACGCGACAGTGCCGCCGGGCTGTGGCTCAGGCGTCGATGATGACGGGGATGATGAGGGGCTTGCGGCGGTGGGCGCGGAACGCCCAGTTCGCCACGGCGCGGGCGAGGAGCTGTTCGAGTTGGCGCGCGTCCCCGACGCCTTCCTCGGCCGCGGTGGCCAGAGTCTTCTCGATGACGGGGATGACCGGCTCGAAGGTGGAGTCGTCGTGCACGAAGCCGCGGGCCAGGAAGTCGGGGGCCTCGGCGAGGGCGCCGGTGTCCGCGTCGACGATCGCCACCACCGTGAGCACGCCTTCGGAGGCGAGGGTGAGGCGGTCCTTGAGGGACGCTTCGGTGGCGCCGCCGACTTCCATGCCGTCCACGTAGACGTTGCCGGCGGGGACCTTGCCGGTGATGGACGCGCGCCCGTCGACGAGGTCGACGACGACGCCGTCCTCGGCGATGACCACCCGTTCGGGGTCGACACCGGTACGGATGGCGAGGTCGCCGTTGGCCCGCAGGTGGCGCCACTCGCCGTGCACGGGCATGACGTTGCGGGGCTTGACGATGTTGTAGCAGTAGACGAGTTCGCCGGCGCTGGCGTGCCCGGAGACGTGCACCTTGGCGTTGCCCTTGTGGACCACGTGGGCGCCCCACCGGGTGAGTCCGTTGATCACCCGGTAGATGGCGTTCTCGTTGCCGGGGATGAGGGAGCTGGCGAGCAGGACGGTGTCGCCCTTGCCGATACGGATCACGTGGTCGCGGTTGGCCATCCGTGACAGCGCGGCCATCGGTTCGCCCTGGGAGCCGGTGCACACCAGGGTGACCTTGTGGTCCGGGAGCTTCTCCAGCTCCTTCGTGCTCACGACCAGACCGGAGGGGACCTTCAGATAGCCCAGGTCACGGGCGATGCCCATGTTGCGGACCATCGACCGGCCGACGAAGGCGACCTTGCGGCCGTGCTGGTGGGCGGCGTCCAGGACCTGCTGGATGCGGTGCACGTGGCTGGCGAAGCTGGAGACGATCACCCGGCGCGGCGCGGTGCGCATCACCTGCTCGATCGCCGGGTTCAGCTCACGCTCGGAGGTGGTGAAGCCGGGTACTTCGGCGTTGGTGGAGTCGGTGAGGAACAGGTCCACGCCCTCCTCGCCGAGACGGGCGAAGGCGCGCAGATCGGTGATGCGGTCGTCGAGGGGGAACTGGTCCATCTTGAAGTCGCCGGTGTGCAGCACCAGCCCGGCCCGGGTGCGGATCGCGACCGCGAGGCTGTCGGGGATGGAGTGGTTGACCGCCACGAACTCGCAGTCGAAGGGCCCGAAGCCACGCCGGTCGCCCTCCCGCACCCGCACCGTGCGCGGCCGGATGCCGTGTTCCTTGAGCTTGGCCTCCAGGAACGCCAGCGTCAGCTTGGACCCGACGACGGGGATGTCGGAGCGCTCGCGCAGCAGGTACGGCACGCCGCCGATGTGGTCCTCGTGGCCGTGGGTGAGTACCACGGCCACGATGTCGTCCAGCCGGTCCCGGATCGAGGTGAAGTCCGGCAGGATCACGTCCACGCCGGGCTGGGTCTCCTCGGGGAACAGGACGCCGCAGTCGACGACGAGCAGCTTGCCCGCGTGCTCGAAGACGGTCATGTTGCGGCCGATCTCACCCAGGCCGCCCAGGGCGATGACCCGCAGCCCTCCTTCGGGAAGGGGTGGGGCGGCTTTCAGTTCGGGGTGTGGATGACTCATACCCCTGACGGTACCCGGAGAGCGGCGCAGGATGATCCATTGCCTGCGGGATCCGAGCGCTCGACACGCCTCGCCGCCGCCGCCGACGTACGGCCGCTCGCCGACCGCTGGCGGCAAGGCCGTCCGTCAGCGCCGGTCGTGAGTGGACGAAGAGTCCGATGCCGGAAGCAGCCGATATCACTGGCCGCACGCTCCTGACCAGTGCATCGGTCTCTGTGTTCAGGTTGCTTTCAGGTTCGGCTGAGCCTCGGGCAACTCCCGTACTGGAAGCGCCAAAACTCTGGCAAAGGGGTCTGGGGCGAGTGCCAGGCGCCATGTCATGGTGCCTGCCATGTCGACTGATCACCTCACTCACTACCGGCCCTCGGGCCACATCCGTCACGCGGCGAGCAAAGTGCCGGAGGTGACTGTCTACTTCTGGATCATCAAGGTGCTGACCACCGGGATGGGCGAGACGGCGTCCGACTTCTTGGCCCACCTGCTCGGCCCGATCCCCGCTGTCGGCCTCGGCGGCATCGCCCTGGTGGCCGCTCTGGCGGTGCAGTTCGCCGTCCGTCGGTACGTGGCCTGGGTCTACTGGACGGCGATCGTCATGGTCAGCGTGTTCGGCACCATGGCCGCCGACGTCCTGCACGTCGGCCTTGGCGTGCCGTACACGCTGTCGACTCCGTTCTTCATGGCCGCGCTGGCCGCCGTCTTCGCCCTCTGGTACCGCGCGGAGCGCACCCTGTCCATCCACAGCATCCACACCCGGCGCCGCGAGAGCTTCTACTGGGCCGCCGTGCTGGCCACGTTCGCGCTGGGCACCGCCGCGGGCGACCTCACCGCCTCGATCGGCCTCGGTTACCTGGGTTCCGCGGTCCTGTACGCCGCCGCGATCGCCGTCCCGGCTGTCGCCCACCGGTGGGGGAGCCTGAACGCGGTCGCCGCGTTCTGGGCCGCGTACGTCATCACCCGCCCGCTCGGCGCCTCTGTCGCCGACTGGATGGCCGTCGGCCACGGCAGGGGCGGACTCGACCTGGGCCTGGGGCCGGTCACGGTGTCCTGGACGGTGGCGATCCTCGGCTTCGTCGGCTACCTGGCCGTCTCCCGCAAGGACGTCCAGCGCGACATCACGAGGTGATGCTCCGGTAGCGTCGAGTGCGGCGTGGTCACCCGGCAGGCAGGCTGACCGCGAACCGTGCCCCGGAGCGTGTCCGGGCTCGTACGTCACCTCGCCGCCGGCGGAGCGGGCCAGACGTCGCGCCGGCGGCAGCCCCGGGCCCGCTCCGCCGTGCGTCGTCGATGCGTACGCCGTCGGGTGCGCGGTGGGCGCGGACGGCGATGTCGGACTGGGACGAGAACTGGTTCGGCCCCGGCAGGACTCTGGACGTCACCATGGCCGGCCTGCGCCGACGTCTCGCCCAGGCCGCCGAGGAGTCCGGTCGCCCCTTGCCGGTCGCCTCACAGCGGCACGCTCCGAGCGCATGGCATTTCGCCCACGCCATCCGGTCAGCGACCGCCCGCCGCGGGTCCGCTCACCCGGTCCGGGCTGCCGCCGGGAGCGAGCGGTGGCAGCCGGGACGGCCGCGATGACGAACGCCGGCGGGGCTGCGGTGGCCGGCCGCATTCCTAGGGTTCGTCGCGGATGCCCGCCAGGCCGGGGACGTCAGCGAGGGCAATACGGGCGGTGACGCGTTTCCCGACCGGTTCGCGCCGGGCTTCCACGCCCTGCGCGACGGCCATCACGATCTCCAGGCCGTGCTGCCCTACGCGGCCGGCGTCCGAGGCACGCGCCACCGGCAGGACCGGGTCGGAGTCCCACACGACGACCTCCACCACGTCGCCCATGATCCGCAGTTCCATCAGTACGGGTCCGGGCGCGTACTTGCGGGCGTTGGTGACCAGTTCGCTGACCACGAGCTGGGTGAGGTCCACGGCACGCTGCGAGACCGGTACGCCTTGCCCGCTCCGGGCACGGGCGAGGAAACCTGCGGCCAGATGGCGAGCCCGGGCGATGCAGGCGCCGTCCCCCTCCAGCGCCACGGCGGTCTGCAGGACACGGGCGTCAGGCGCGGTGTCGTCCTCCCCGGCCGGGCCTGACTCCATCACAGCCGCCATTCGTTCCCCGTTCACAACGCCCCGCGCGTACCCCCGCAACCGAGGTTCACGCCTTGCCCGCCTTGTTGACTGTGCCACACAAAGACTCCGCCCGTACCATTCCGGGCGGCACTGCGTACGACGGCGTGAATATGCCAGGATCACCTATATGGCTGAGGCAGAGATGACCCATACCGGACCCGCTGAGCCGCCGGACCGACTGTCGGTCGTGTCCACGACCGTCGACGGCATCCGCGTAGTGACCGTGGCCGGAGAGATCGACCACCACACCGGCGACGCACTCCGCCAGGCCCTGGACGCCTTCCGTACCCCCCGCCCCCGCGTCGTGGTCGACCTGCACCAG
Source organism: Streptomyces sp. NPDC031445 (assembly GCF_055581365.1). NCBI lineage: Bacteria > Bacillati > Actinomycetota > Actinomycetes > Kitasatosporales > Streptomycetaceae > Streptomyces > Streptomyces sp. NPDC031445. The sequence continues at coordinate 632,615 of NZ_JBVIJO010000001.1, read as the reverse complement.
GTCACCTTCATAGACTCCAGCGGCATCAACATCCTCATCGCCGCTCACCTCGCTCTCCGCGAAGCCGACGGCTGGCTGCGCCTGGCCGCACCCGGCGAGTCCGTGCTGCGCACCCTGAACATCGTCGGCGTCGACACCCTCATCGACTGCCGGGAGACGCTCCCCCAAGCCCTCGGCAACTGACGCTTCAGCGCCGGCCTCTCCATCGAGGGACGGCAGGCGGCGCGGGCTGCCACGCCGAAGGGGGAGGTTGGCCGCGAGCTGGACCTCTTCGCCCTCACCGCTCCTTCTCCCCGGGCCCGCCCGTCCGCACCCGGTGACTTGCGGTGGGGTTTCCCGGCCGCCTCGTCCGCCGGCGGCTAGCCGCCTTCGGCGCGCAGTTGCTCGTTGATGCGCTGGGCCTCTGCGAGCTGGTCTTCGAGGATGACGATGCGGCAGGCGGCCTCTATCGCGGTGCCCTGGTCGACGAGTTCGCGGGCGCGAGCGGCGATGCGCAGTTGGTAACGGGAGTAGCGGCGGTGGCCGCCTTCGGAGCGCAGCGGGGTGATCAGACGGTGTTCGCCGAGGGCGCGGAGGAAGGCGGGGGTGGTGCCGAGCATCTCGGCGGCCCGGCCCATCGTGTAGGCGGGGTAGTCGTCATCGTCGAGGGGGACGATGGGACGGGAACTGGCAGGGGGCATAGACCTCTTCTTCCAGGGACGCGTCGGGGGGCCCGGATGCCACATGGCACCCGGGCCCCGAGCTTTCAACACCATCTACCGGCCGACTGCGCCGGCCTTCTGTGTCCGCACGTTCCGCCTGGAAGGACGGGACTGCGGGGATCGCGGATGCGTGACCGGGGACCACCTTCCAATCCGGGGTCTTGCGGTACCCGGGCGGACTGCTTCCTCGCCCGGGCGATCCTGATGGCGTTCGGCTCCTTACCTTCGATTACTCGGTTGTACAGCTGGATACCGCGGGTACTGCTCGCGGCCCCCGTGGGGCCGTGTCCTGCTTGACCTGCTCGCACGGCAGTTCGTGTCTGCCGTGCCCTCTTCGACTTCCTGCGTACGACGAAAACAGTAACCCCGCTACGGGCCAATGTCTACCGCAGCCATGACAGTTTTTCTCCATGGAGTGCGCGTCTGCTTCTGCCACAGGTACACCAGCAAGGACGCTCACTCGAATGGCGGTCCCCACTTCCCGGGACCGCGCGTGCGACGGAGGCACTGCGTGCTGCCGGTGGCCAGCCGGCCCCCGGCACGATCGTCCGGTGCCCTGCGAACCGGTGTCGCGTCACTGCGGAGGAATGCGGAACTCGAATTCGGGACGGTCCCACGGCACGGCGGGCGGGTTCGCGAACACGGTCCCGGTCCGCACCGCACCTGCGCGGTGGTAGAAGTCCTCGGCGGGACGATGCGACACGACCTTGACACGGTCCAGCCCGGCGGCCCGGGCCTCGGACTGCATGTGCGCGACGAGCAGTCGTCCGATACCCCGTCCTTGCGCTTCGTCGGCGACGAACAGCAGGTCGAGTTCCGGTGGAGCGAGGACGAGCGAGTAGAACCCGAGGACCCGGCCTGCATGCTCGTCGGCCCCGACGGCCACGAACGTGCGGTGGGCCTCGATGTAATCGGGGCCGACCCGGTAGCCCGCGACGGCGGCTGCGTACATACCCTGGTAGGCGCCTGAGCCGCGCACGAGCCGCGTGAGCCGCTTGGCATCCCGCGCGACGGCCCTTCGTATGGTGATCGGCCGGCTGACCGGGGCAGTGCGTGGACTCATCGGGAGAGTATTGCGCACCGGGGGGTGCCGTCATGTGGCGGGTGGCCGCTCGGGCAGGACTCCCGCACCGCTTCCGGGAACCGCCTGCCCAGGCCCCGGTCGACCGAGGCACCGCGGCCCTGCACCGGCCGCCCGCCGTAGCGGCTTGGACGCCCGGACCCCTGCCACCGTCCGCTTCCAGGGGCGGTGCGTCGCGGACCGCGGGCATCCGGGCTCCCTCCGCGCCGTGGCGTCGCCGGCGGGACGCACTGCCACGAGTCCCTGCGCGCCGGTGCGCGCCCGTGCGGCGAACGCCAGGCGCACGGCCGCCGAGGACGTGCCGGTCGGTGCACGGCCGGGGCACCGGGAGTGCACGGCGGCGCCCGGATGCCGTCCGGCGGTCCGGCCGGCACCGAGCCCCCTGGTGCCAGCCGCCACCCGGCCCGCCCGCACTCCTGATTGTGCGCGGGGTGGTCAGAGTCCGTGCGCACGCACGCAAGAGGTGGCCCGGCAGCGGCCATAGCGTGGCCGCAGTCCAGTGGATCCCGCATCCGGTGGGCATGGCCGCGCCGGGACCACCGGCACATCCACGACGTCTCAGGAGTGTGCAATGTCTTACGTGTACGAGCCGGTGCAGCCGGTGCTGGAGCCCGCCGCGGCGGCGTTCGCCGAGGCGACCGGCAAGCCGCCGTACCTGGCCGACCTGGGCCCGGTCGAGGGCCGCAAGACGGTCGACGAGGTGCAGTCCGGCGACATCGCCAAGCCCGCGGTGGACGACGAGTGGATCACCGTCGAGGGCGGGCCGACCGGCTCGGTGCGGGCCCGGATCGTCAAGCCGGCCGGGGCCGGGGGCACGTTGCCCGTCATCCTCTACATCCACGGCGCCGGCTGGGTGTTCGGCAACGCCCACACCCACGACCGCCTGGTCCGCGAGCTCGCCGTCGGCGCCAACGCGGCCGTGGTCTTCCCCGAGTACGACCTCTCCCCCGAGGTCCGCTACCCGGTCGCCATCGAGCAGAACTACGCGGTCGCCCGGTGGATCGTGAAGGACGGCGCCGGCAAGGGCCTGGACGCGTCCCGCCTCGCCGTGGCCGGTGACTCGGTCGGCGGCAACATGGCCGCGGCGCTGACGCTGATGGCCAAGGAGCGCGGTGACGTCTCCCTGGTGCAGCAGGTGCTGTTCTACCCGGTCACGGACGCGAGCTTCGAGACCGGCTCCTACCACCAGTTCGCGGAGGGCTACTTCCTGCGCCGCGACGGCATGCAGTGGTTCTGGGACCAGTACACCACCGACGAGTCCGAGCGCGCCCAGATCACCGCCTCCCCGCTGCGTGCCACCACCGAGCAGCTCGCCGGCCTGCCCCAGGCCCTGGTCATCACCGCCGAGGCGGACGTGCTGCGCGACGAGGGCGAGGCGTACGCGTCCAAGCTGCGCCAGGCCGGCGTCGCCGTCACCGCCGTCCGCGTCGAAGGCGTCATCCACGACTTCGTGATGCTCAACGCCCTGCGTGAGACCCACGGCGCGGAACTCGCCATCACCCTGGCGGCCCGCACGCTGCACACCGCCCTGCACACCAGCTGACCGCAGGCCGGCGCGCACGGAGCAGTACCGTGCGCGGGGAAAGGCGGTCAGCCCACCGGCCGGCCGCCTTTCGCCGTACGACCGGCCGCCGCCCCGCTCCCCCTTCCCCCTGCCCCACACCCCGTGGAGAGACAGTGACGACTTCCAACGGCATCGACCCCGACGTCCCGCCCAGCGGCACCGGCTGCGTGGAGTGCGAAGCCACCGGCGGCTGGTGGTTCCACCTGCGGCGCTGCGCGGGCTGCGGTCACATCGGCTGCTGCGACGACTCCCCCTCCAAGCACGCCACCGCCCACGCCCGCACGAGCGGCCACCCGTTCATCCAGAGCTTCGAACCCGGCGAGGACTGGTTCTGGGACTACGACACGTCGACCCTGTACGAGACGGGGCCGCGGCTCGCTCCGCCGCACAGCCATCCGGCCGACCAGCCCGTTCCCGGACCCGCGGGACGCGTGCCGGCCGACTGGCAGGACCAGCTGGGCTGACCCGGGCCGCCCCCGCCCCCTGCCGCCCGGCCTCGGGCGAGGGTACCGGTGGCAGGGCGCGGGCGCCGGTTGGATCGGTGGACCGCGGTGGGCCGTCGTCGCCGGGCCGCTGCCGGCCGGCCCCCGCCGTCCCGACCGCGCCGGCCACCCCGCCCACCCCCTCGGCCGGGCGGAGCGTCCGTGCGTCAGGCCTGGAGGCGGACGCTGCGCCACTCGCGGGGCGAGAGGCCGTAGGCACCGCGGAACGCCCGGCTGAAGTGGGTCGGGTTGACGAACCCCCAGCGCTGGGCGACGGCGGACACGGTGGGCGTGGTGCGGCCGCGCCGCGCCAGTTCACGGGCGCACTTCTCGAGGCGGCGCCGCTGTATCAGCCGGCTGACGGTGATGCCCTCGTCCTGGAAGAGCCGGTGCAGGTACCGCACCGAGATGTTGTGTGCCTTGGCCACGGACTCGGGTGACAGGGCCGGGTCGCCGAGGTTCTGGTCGATGAACGCGCGGACGCGCGCCACGAGGTGGTTGCCGGTGCTGCCGTCGCCCTGGGCCTTCGCCTCCGTCTGCTCGGCGACCAGGGTGGAGAAGAGGTCGACGAGACCGTTGGCCAGCCCGCCCGAGGCCGAGGGCGAGTACTTGTGCGCGGAGGCCACGACCGTGAGGATGAACGGCTTCAGGACCGCGGCGCACCCCCGTCTCGTACTCATGACCCTGCCCATGACGGCGTCCAGCTCGGCGTCCGTGAGGGCGAGCATGCGGCGCGGGATGTACACGACGCGCAGCGAGAAGGGCTCGGGGTTGTCCATGAGGCACGGGCGGGCCGTGCCGTAGACGAAGAGGTCGCCCGGTCCGGCCGTCCCCTCGTGGCCGTTCTGCGCGAGGACGGTCCTGCCCGTCGTCTGCACGCCCACGGCCACGAAGGGTTCCGGGGAGCGCTTGATGTGTGCGGCCGTCCGCCGGACCCGCTGTGCGTCGGCTTCCACGGTGGTCACCCGCAGCCCGCCGATCCTGTCGGTGACGATCCGCCCCCGGAAGGAGCTCTCCTTGTCCGGGACGACGCTCACGGGCACCAGCGCACGACCGAGGGCGTCGCGCCAGTAGGCGCCTTTCTGCTCGCCGGGCACCAAGGCCGTCGTCAACACCGGGCTCATCCGGTACTCCTCTCCCACCACATGACACTGGCGGGGACCGGTGCCTGGCACGGTGCGGGCCGGCGTCCAGGCCGACCGCGGAACGTCCCGTCGGCTCCCTCGGCGACGGGTGCCAGGCGACGACCTCGCGGCCTGCGTCCCCGCACCGGACAGCCAAGCGGCCGGCCTGCGCGATCACCAGGCACGAAGCAGGCAGTCCGGACGAATCGTGAGCCACCGGCCCCCGCCGGGCGGGGCGACCGGGCCCGGCCACGCGTGACCACGTCACCCGCGGCACCTCGTTGACCGGCTGCGCACGGCTCGTTGCACCAGCGCGAACTCCGGCCCCCCGGCGCCCTTCTCACAGGCGCTTCCCGTACGGCCCGGCATAGCCTGAACTCGCATCAGCCGGCACGACCAGGGGCCGCTTGATGCCACTTCATCTGTTGGAACTCCGGTCAGCAGACAGTGGCGAGGTGCCTTGAACATGACAGCCGTGGAACCCGTGCGCGCGGCGGCGGAGCCGGCCTTCGGCTCCGTTCTCAGGGAGCTGCGTCTGGCGGCCTCACTCACCATCGAGGGACTGGCCGAGGCCAGCGGCGTGAGCGTCCGGGGCATCAGCGACCTGGAGCGCGGACACCGTACGGCGCCGCGGCGGCGCACCCTCACCGCCCTCGCGCGCGGCCTCCGCCTGTCCGGGCCCGGTCTGCGGCGTTTCCTGGGGGCGGCCCGCGCCGGGCGCAGCGACGCGTACACCCCGGTCGGTGTCCAGGCCGTACCGCAGGGCGTGCCCGGCTTCGTCGGCAGGGAGCGGGAGCTGTCCCGGTTCGCCGAACTGGCGGCGCTCGCGGCGCGCGGGCGCGCGGGGAACGGCGAGGGTTCCGCGTCCGCCGCGGGCACGGCACCGGTGGTCGTGGCGGTGTCCGGCCCGCCGGGCGTGGGCAAGACGACGCTGGCGCTGCAGGCCGCGCGCCGGCTCGCCGGCCGCTTCCCCGACGGCCAGCTGGTGGTGGACATGCGGGGGCTGGACGACGAGGCGCCCACGCCGGTGCAGCTGATGCTCGGCGTCCTGCGGGCCCTGCGGGTGACCGACCGTGAGCTGGGCACCGCCGGGCCCGAGGGCTACATCCCCCTCTACCGGCAGACGATGGCGCAGCGGCGCTTCGTGCTGGTCCTCGACAACGCCCGGGACGAGGCGCAGGTGCGCCCGCTCCTACCCGCCGCCGGCGAGGGCGTGGTGATCGTGACCAGCCGGCGCATGCTCGCCGGTCTGGAGGGTGTGCACCGTGTTCCCCTGGACGTCCTGAGCGCGGCCGAGGCCACGGCGCTCCTGACGAGGCTCGGGGGCAACGAGTACGCGGCGGCCGCTGCCGGGGAACTGGAGCGGATCGCGCTGCTCTGCGGGCGCCTGCCGCTCGCCCTGCGCCTGGCGGGGCACTGGCTGGCCACGCGCAGGACCGGGCCGGTGGCCCGCCCCGCGGATCCGCTGGCGCCGGCCGCGGAGGGCTGGGGCCGCATGGTCGCGGGAGACGTGCGGGTGTCCGGGGCCTTCGACCTGTCGTACCGGCAGCTGAGTGACGCCGCCGGCCGCATGTTCCGGCGGCTGGCGCTGGTGCCGGGTCCCGACGTCTCCGCCGCGGGAGCGGCGCGGTTGTGCGGACAGCCCCTCTTCGACGCCGAGGACGCCTTGGAGGAACTGGTGGAGGCGGGGCTGCTGGGCGTCGAGCGGGACCGCTACCGCATGCACGACCTGCTGCGGCTCCACGCGGGGAACAAGCTGGGCGAGGAGGAGGACGCGGCCGCCGTGGCACGGGCCGGAAAGGCCCTGCACGACTGGCTGCTGCGGACCGCGATCGTGGCCGGCCGGTGGTACGAGCCGGGTTACGGGGCGCCGCCGGCCGGCTGGGACGGAGACGTCGACCTGTCCACGGCGGACAAGGGCCGTGCGTGGCTTCAGGAGGAGAGCGCGAACTGGCTGGCCGCGCTGCGCGCCGCGGCGGCCTCGGGCCGGCACGCGACGGTGGTGGAGGTGGCGGAGTCCCTGCACTGGTTCTCGGACCAGTGGGTGTTCTGGGGCCACTGGCCCGAGGTGTTCGCCGTCTCCGCCGACAGCGCGGAGCGGACCGGCGACCCGGTCCTGCACGCCACCCACCTCAACTACCTGGCCTGGGCGCGCCTGGTGTGCGAAGGACGCTACCGGGACAGCCTCGCGCTCTCCACCAGGGCCCTCGACGTCGCGCGGCTGGCCGGCGACCGGCGGCAGCAGGCGTGGGCCCACTTCTACCGGGCCTGGGCACACCGCAAACTCTCCACGTACGGAACGGCGGCCGACCACATGAGCCGGGCGGGCCGTCTCTTCGACTCGGTGGGCGACCTCGAAGGGGGCCTGTCCGCCCGGCACGGGGTCGCGCTGATCCTGACGGAAGCCGGCCACGCCGAGGAGGCGTTCGACGCCTTCCGCCGGGCCCTGGAGTACATCGACGCGGCGAGGGACCGTCTGGAGCCGCACGCGGTCGTCTTCGCCCGGATCGGGATCCACGGGGGCATGGCGGACTGCTGCGAGCGGCTGGGCAGGTCCAAGGAGGCCGTGTTCCACCGGCGCACGGCCGTCGGGCTCAGCGCCGAGAGCGGCAACACCGGTTTGCAGAGCCGCGATCTGCACCGGCTGGGCGTCATGCTGCTGGAGCTGGGACGCACGGCGGACGCGCGGGCCGTCTTCGCCCGCGTCATCGCTCTGGGGCCCTCCGCGGACCCGCGGGTCGTCCGGGAGGCCGCCGCACGGCTCGAAGCCCTCGACGCCGTCGCCCTCTGACCGTGTTCGCGCAAGACCGTGGGGAGCCGCGAGGGTGAGTGAGGGGACACACGAGTTCGGCGTGCTGTTGCGACGCCTGCGGACGGACCGGCTGCTGACCATGGAGGGCCTCGCCAGGGCTTCGGGGGTGAGCGTCCGGGGCATCGGGGACCTCGAACGGGGCCGGCGCGCCGCCCCGCAGCGGCGCACGGTGGCCGCGCTCGCGGCCGGCCTGCGCCTGGACGAGGAGCAGCGCCGGCGCCTGCTGGCCGCGGCGCGCGCCGACCGTTCCGGGTCGGCGCCTCCCGTGTCGGTCCGTACGCTCCCGCGCGGCATCGACGATTTCGTCGGACGGCGGCACGAACTGGCCGCGCTGGCGGCCGCGGCGACGGCCCTCGCCGCGGCACCCGACGCCGCGGCCGGCGGGCCCCGGCCCACGGTCGTGGCCGTGTCGGCTCCGCCGGGCATGGGCAAGACCGCGCTGGCGCTGCAGGCGGCCCGGGTCCTCGCGGGCCACTTCCCGGACGGCCGGGTGGTGATGGATCTGCGGGGCATGGACGAGGATCCGCCGTCGGCGACGGACGTCATGCTGAGCGTGCTCAAGGAGTTCCACGTCGCGGACGCCGAGATCGTGCAGGCGGGTGCCGCCGGACGGGCCGCGCTCTACGAGAGCGCCCTCGGCGACCGGCGGTGCCTGCTGATATTCGACAACGCCCGCGACGAGTCCCAGATCGCCCCGCTGCTGCCCCGGCGGGGCCGGGTCCTGTGCGTGGTGACCAGCCGCAAGGTGCTCACCGGTCTGCGGGACGTGCGGCGCATGAGTCTGGGGGAACTGTCTCCAGGGGAAGCCGTCGCCTTCCTCGGCGGGATGATCGGGGAGGAGCGCGCCCGCCGGGAAGCCGCTGCCCTCGGTGAGGTGGCCCTGCGGTGCGGGTACCTGCCCCTGGCCCTGCGGATCGCCGGCAGCCGGCTCGCGACGCGTACCGGCCTGAGCGTGCGCCTCCTGGCCGACCGGCTCGCCGTGGACCGGCGCCGGCTCGACGTCCTGGTGGCCGGGGACCGCAAGGTCTCGGCGGCGTTCGACCTGTCCTACCGTCAACTCACGCCCGACGCCGCCCGGTTGTTCAGGCGTCTGTCCGTCGTGCCCGGCGCGGACGCCGGTGCGGCCTGCGCCGCGCATCTGCTCGGCCAGGGCCTGTCCCGCGCCGAGGACGTCCTCGGCGAACTCGTCGGGGCCGGCCTCCTCGAGGCCGTCGGCGACCGCTTCCGGCTGCACGATCTCCTGCGTCTGTACGCGCACAACCGTCTGGAGGCCGCGGAAGGGGAGGCCGGAGCCGAACGCGTGCGGGCCGGCCTGTACCGCTGGCTGCTGGAGACGACCGTCGCGGCCGGCCGGTGGTTCGAACCGGGACGCGCGGCCCCTCCGTCGTCCCGGCGGGGGCTGGTGGACCTGTCCTCCGCCGATCTCGCCGGTCGGTGGCTGCGCAGTCAGGGCACGAACTGGCTGGCCGCGTTGCGCGCCGCGGCGGACGCGGGAGAACACTCCGTGGTGGTGGAGGTGGCGGAGTCCGTGCGCTGGTTCTCCGGCCGGTGGATCCTCTGGGGCCACTGGCCGGAGGTGTTCCGGATGGCCGCGTCCAGCGCCGGCAGGCTCGGCGACGGGGCAGCCGGAACCATCCGCCTCGGCCCCTGACCGCGCGGACGGAATTCCGCGACGGGCGCGCGCCCGCTCCTCCCCGGACCGGGCTCACGGCGCGCGCCCGTCCCGTCGGCAAGCGGGCGTGCGGCGGCGTTTCTGCCTCTGCGTGCATCGATGTGTGCTGACACCGCACGCCGGGACGGCCGGGCCTGAAAAACGCCGCAGACGCCTCTTTACTGGGACGCACAGCCGCGAACGGAAAGGTTTATCGATGGCCACGCTGACGGTCTGGAAATTCGACACGCCGGAAAGTGCGGAGCAGGTGGAGCAGACACTGCTCGGGTTGCAGAAGCAGGAACTGATCACCGTGGTGGACGCCGCCACCGTCAGCTGGCCCGAGACGGCGAAGAAGCCCAGGACCAGGCAACTGACCGATCTGGTCGGGGCGGGTGCCCTGTCCGGCTCCTTCTGGGGGCTGCTCTTCGGCCTCATCTTCCTCATGCCGCTGCTCGGCGCCGCCGTGGGCGCCGCGGCCGGCGCCCTGGGCGGCAAGCTGACCGACGTGGGCATCGACGACGACTTCATCGAGTCGGTGAAGGCGCAAGTGACCCGCGGTACGTCCGCGTTGTTCCTGCTGACCCAGGACGAGGTGCTCGACCGGGTGAAGGAGGCGTTCCCCACGGAGCACGCCGAGCTCATCCGCTCGAACCTCGACCGGGACCAGGAAGCCCGCCTGCGCGAGGTCTTCGAGGGCTGAACTCCACCGAGGGGCGGGCCGGTCCTCCACGGGAAGGAACTGGGGCAGCGCCAAGCGAGAGAGGAAGGAATCTCGTGAAATCCACCACCAAGCCACTGTTGCGTTTCTGGGAATGGCAGGCCCAAGCCGCTTGCCGTGGCATGAAGAGTTCGATGTTCTTTTCTCCGGCGGGCGAGCGCGGAAGTGCCCGCAGGCGCAGGGAGGCGCGCGCCATCGCCGTCTGCCGTGGCTGCCCGGTCCAGTCCGACTGCCGGTCCTTCGCCGAGAACTCCCGGCAGGCGTACGGCGTCTGGGGCGGTTCGACCGAACGGCAGCGCCGCGCCCTCGGCCCCGGCGGCTGAACCGGGCCCGGAAGCGCACGACGGGGTGCGCGGCCGGACGGTTCGCGTATCTGGAACGTTCACGCGATGTACCGGCGTCCGGCGGCTGGCACGGTGTCCTGAGGCAGACAGGCTGAGGGGCAGGACACGTGCCGGCAGACGCAATCACACCGGGCAGGACACCGGGCAGGACCAGGAACTCGTTCAGCGCTCGTTACTCCACCGACGCGGTGCCCGAGCACCACAGGGCGGCTTACTGGTCCGACGCCCTGGCCCGCACGTTCGCGGGTGCCGAAGCCTCCGTCCCGGGTGGCCGCTGCCGGGGCAGGCTCCAGACCACCCGGCTCGGCCCGGTACAGGTGGTCACCGTCGAGGGCGGTCCCGTGCGGATACGCCGGCCCGCGCAGCCGGCCGAGTCCCCGCCCGACGGCTGCCTGATGGTCATGTCCCTGTTCGAGGGCGGCGCCGTCGTGAGCCAGGGGCACCGGGAGACGCGCGTGGGGCCCGGTGAGACCGTCTTCTACGACGCCACCCACCCCATGCGCATCGCCTTCACCGGCACCTTCCGCGTGGCCTGCCTGGTCTTCCCCCGGGGGCTGATCGGCCTGACGGAGACGCGCCTGAAGCGGGTGCTGGCGACGCCGATCAGCGGGTGCGCGCCCTCCGCCGTGCTGCTGTCGCCGCTGCTCGCCCGCCTCGGGGACACCGTCGCGAAGCTGCCGCCCGGCACCAGCGAGGTACTGGTGCGCCACGTCGTGGGCCTGCTCTCCGTCCTCGCCGAGGAGCAGCTGCCCGAGGAGGTCCCGCTGCCCGGGGGCGCACAGGACCTGCTCGCCCGCGTGAAGTCGTACATCGACCAGAGGCTCGGCGATCCGGACCTGACCCTGCTGTCCATAGCCCGCAGCCACCACATCTCGACCCGCTACCTGCACAAGCTCTTCGAGTCCGAGGACACCACGGCCAGCCGGTGGATCCAGCGCCGCCGGTTGCAGCGGTGCCGGCGCGAGCTGGCCCGTCAGGGGTCCGCCGCCATGACCATCTCCGCCATAGCGCGCCAGTCCGGTTTCTCCAGCGCGGCCCACTTCAGCCGCGCCTTCCGCAGGATGTACGGGATGTCGCCGGCCGAGTGGCGGGAGAAGGCGCTCCTGGACGGTGAGCCCACGCCTGCCGGAGGAGCCGCCGCCCACCGGGCCGGGGCGGAACAGCGGGTGCCGCGCCTGAGTGCGCTTCCGGCCCGACGGCCGTCCGGGACCGCCGCGGCCTGATGCGGTCGGCCGCCCTCCCGGCCAAGGGGGCTTTTCCCGTCATCCCTGTGTTTTTCGGCCGAACTCGCCTGTGCGTGCGATAGTGAACCCCCGGCGCGTCGTGCGGGGCGCACGCACCGGTCGGTGTGGTACGGCCTGGCCTCGGCCGGGTGCTCGTGGAGGAAGGGAACGCCTGTGACGGCGGCGGGGCAATCGCTGTCCAGAAGCGGTCTGCGCGGCCGGGAAGCCGAGGTGGAGCGGCTCCGGACGCTGGCCGGCTCGGTGGCCCGTACGGGCAGCGCGGCCCTGGCGCTGATCTCGGGCGAGGCGGGCATCGGCAAGACGGCGCTGCTCGAGGACTGCGCCGGACACGCGGAAGCGCTGGGCTTCTCCGTCGGCCTGGGCAGGGCCGACGAACTGCACCACCTGGTGCCGCTCTCCTCGCTGCTGGCCTGCCTCACCCACCATGACCGGCCACTGCTGTCGGACGAGGCGTTCGCGGATCTGTCACGGGGTCACGACCACCGGATCTGGCTGGTGCAGCACCTGGCGGAGCAGATCGAGGCGCTGGCGGCGCGCACCCCGGTGCTCATCGGTCTGGACGACGTGCAATGGGCCGATCCGCTGAGCCGCTTCGTCCTGACGCAGCTCCCGGCACGCGTGCGCGCCTCGCCCGTGCTGTGGCTGCTGACCAGGCGTCAGCATCCGTCCCGGGAGGCGGACGAGACGCTCGCCGCCGCGTCCCGCGCCCTGCCGGCCGTCGACGTGCGCCTGGGCCCCCTCTCGTCGTCGGCCATCGAGCAGCTGGCGGACGACGTGCTGGGGACGGACGTCGACGAACAGGTGCGCGGCCTGCTCGCGGGCGCCGGAGGCAATCCCTTCCTGGCGGTCGAACTGCTCACGGGACTGCGGTCCACGAACCCCTCCGGTGAGCCGGTGCCGACGGGCCTGGTGGCCGGTGTCCGCGGCAGGCTTTCGGCCCTCTCCCCCGGCACGCTGCGCTTCCTGGAGATCGGGGCCGTGCTGGGGCGCAGGTTCCGCTTCCAGGACGCCGTCGCGCTGAGCGGCCGGCCCTCGCTGGACATGGTCGGGATGCTGGACGAGGCGGTACGCGTCAACGTACTCGCCGACGAGGGGGACTTCCTGGTCTTCCGTCACGACCTGCTGCGCCAGGCGGTCTACGCCGGCATCCCGCCCTGCGACCGCCGGGCGCTGCACCGGGAGGCCGCCGAGCAGCTCGTCGCCGCCGGTCACCAGCCCATCGAGGCCGTCTCCCACCTGCTCACCGGGGCACTGCCCGGTGACGAGCAGGCGGTCTCGCTGCTGCGGCGAGCCGCCGAGGACGTGCTGCCCGTGACCCCGGGCCTCGCCGCCGACCTGCTCGTCCGCGCGCTGAAACTGACACCGCCGCGGAGCCCCGCCGGCTATGACGTCGGCGAGCGGGTGATCGTGGCCCTGACCCGGGCCGGGCGGAACAAGGAGGCGCTGGCGACCGGGGAACGGCTCCTCGCGCGGCAGCCCCCGCCGGACCTGTCCAGCCGCCTCCAGGCGGCGATCGGTGCCACCTTGTGGAACCTGGACCGGGCCGAGGACCTGCGGCGCCGCGTCGACACCGCGCTCGCGGCCGGCGGCGCCGGTCCGAAGACCGCGGCGCGGCTGACGGCCCTGCGCGCCCTGGCCCGCTCCCGCGGCAACGACCTGTCCGCCGCGCGGGCGGACGGCGAGGCGGCGCTACGGCAGGCCGTCGCGACCGGCGACAGCGAGGCACACGTCCAGGCGCTGTTCGGGCTCGGTGAGACGGCACTCAACGCCGGCGAGACGGCCGAGGCCCTGACCCTGTTCACCACCCTCGGCGCGGTCGATCCCGCGTACCTGCCCGAGGAGATCATGGCGTGTCAGCACCTGGACGACTTCGCGCGCGGTGAGCGCCTGCTCGCCCGGGCGACGAGCCGGAAGGACGGTTCGCTCCGCGAGGGCATGCTGCTGTGGGCCCAGGGACACCAGCGTCTGGGGCTCGGACGGCTCGACGACGCCGAGGCCGAATTCGTCACCGTCGAACGCCTGGAGAACGAGGTCGGTGCGCCGGTGCACCAGGTCAACGCCCGGGTCATCCGGTCCCGCATCGGCCTGCTGCGCGGCGACCGGCAGGCGGCGCGGCGCGACCTGGCCGCGGCGCGGGAACGGCTGGCGGCGAAGCCGAATCCCGGCAACACCGCCGCCGTACGGTTCCTGGAGGCACTCCACGCCCGTGCCGCGGACGATCACGCACTGGCCCTGGAGCGGCTCCGGGAGGTCCAGCGGCACGACGTCCTGATGCGGTGGCGCCTGCTGCGCGCCTGGGTGGACGACGCGGTCCGCATCGCCCTGCGGGGCGGCGACCGCGAGCTGGCCGAGGATCTCGCCGCGCAGGCCGAGGCGCACGCCGCCCGCAACCCGGACGTGCCCACCGCCACGGGTCTGGCGGCGCAGGCACGGGGGCTGGTCGCCAACGACGTCGACCTGCTCCGGCGCTCCGTGACCCTCCTGCGGGGCGGTCCCCGGCCGCTGAACCGGGCGGCGGCGCTCGTCGACCTGGGGACGGCGCTGGTGAACGCCGGTCTGCGGACGGAGGCCGCCGAGGCCCTGACGGAGACGCGGGCCACGTACGCCGAGGCGGGGGCCCATGCCGCCGCGGCGCGGGCGCACGGCCTGTCGGGACGTGCGGGAAGGCGCGCCCGGCGGGTGCCGGCCGGCCCGCGTCCGGCCCACGGCTGGGAGGCGCTGACGGCGTCGGAGCGGAAGGTCGCGCGCCTGGTCGCCGCGGGCCACACCAACCGTTCGGCAGCCGACCTGCTCGTCGTGTCGCCGCACACGGTCAACACCCACCTGTCCTCTGTCTTCCGCAAGCTGTCCGTCAACTCCCGCGTCCAGCTCACGCGCGTGGTCGCCGCCTCGGAGGACGACTGACCGGCGCACCGGGTCCGTTCGCGGGAGGCGACCCCGGCGCACATGGGCCCCTACGCCCCCGCCCGCCCGCTCAGTGGCCGGCGCGCACGGACCGCACGGCGTCGAGGATCACGTCGGTCACCGCGCGTGGGTCGCTGACGGCGACGGCGTGCGGGGCGTGGACGGCGGTGGTGCGGGCCCTGGCCCGGGTGGCCATCCAACGCTGGGCGGCGGGCGGGATGTTGCGGTCCTCGGTGGCGATGAGGTACCACGTGGGCAGCTCCTTCCAGGCGGCCGCGGTGGCGCGTTCCCGCAGGGCGGCCACGGTGACCGGACGCTGCCCCACGGCCATCACCTCCGCCGTGGCGGCGGGGACGCCCGCGGCGAACTGCCGGTGGAACAGGTCCTGGCGGATGAGGAGTTCGTCGCCCTGACCGCCGCCGGGCAGCGGGTACTTCCGGGTGACGGTGGTGCGCGCCAGGGAGCTTCCCGGGTAGGTGTCGGTCAGCCCGGCCGCGCTCTCGCCGGCGTCGGGGACGAAGGCGGCGATGTAGACGAGGGCCTTGACGTGGGCGGCGCCGACGGCGGCACGGCTGATCACGGAGCCGCCGTAGGAGTGGCCGACGAGGACGACGGGGCCCTCGATGGTGTCGAGGACGCTGCGGAGGTGGGCGGCGTCACCGGCCAGTGAGCGCAGGGGTACCGGCGGGGCGACGACGCGGTGCCCCCGCTCGATCAGCCGCGCGACGACGGAGGCCCAGCTGGAGGCGTCGGTGAAGGCGCCGTGGGCGAGGACGACGGTGGGGCGGGCCGCGTCGGGGGCGGCCGGGGCGGTCGTACCGGCCGGGGCGGGTGCCGGGGTGGCGCGGGCGGGGCCGGTGGCGCCGAGGGCGGCCGCGCCGGCCAGCAGGGTCACGGTGCGCCGTGACAGGGGTGTGTTCATCGGTGGCTTCCCGAGGGGTGTGTGCGGTGCGCGGGCTGCTACTTGGTGGTGGCGGCGACGGCTTCTTCGATGAGGGCGATGACGCGGGCGGGGTGGGCGAGCATGACGAGGTGGGAGGAGTCGACCTCGATGGTGGTCATGCCGGCGCGCCGGTAGCCGAAGCGTTCGACGTCGGGGTTGATGGTGTGGTCGGAGGAGGAGACCAGGCCCCAGGAGGGCTTGGTCTTCCACGCGGCGGCGGGGGCGGCGTCGGCGAAGGCCTGGGCGGCGAGGGGGCGCTGGGAGACGGCGAGGACCCTGGCGAGTTCCGGGTCGACGTCGGCGGCGAAGATGGCGGGGAACTTGTCGACCTCGACGGAGACGTCGGTGCCGGGGGTGTCGGAGCCCTCGATGGGGAAGGGCGTGTAGACGAGGGCGGCGGCGAGGTCGGAGTCGGGGAAGCGGCCCTGGAGTTCGCCGAGGCTCTCACCGGCCTCCAGGGCGTAGCCGGAGAGGTAGACGAGGGCCTGGACGTTGTCCTCGACGCCGGCGACGGTGATGACGGCGCCGCCGTAGGAGTGGCCGACCAGGACGACGGGGCCGTCGATCTGGCGGATGACGGAGGAGATGTAGGCGGCGTCGCCGATGAGGCTGCGGTTGGGTACGGCGGGGGCGACGACGTTCAGGCCGCGCTGGAGCAGACCGGGGATGACGGCGGCGTAGCTGGAGGCGTCGGCGAACGCGCCGTGGACGAGGACGACGGTCGGCTTCTGGGCACGGGACATGGCGGAACTCGATTCTCTTGGTCCGGTGAAGGCGGTACGCGCCCCTGCGCGGGGGCGGAGGCCGTGGGCCTGAGGAGAACCTAGGACCGGGCGGAGCCGGGACTTTTCTCTGCGCGCCCCGGGGGTGGCCTCTGCGCGCCACACCGCGGAAGGCGGCCCGGACGGGGAGCCGCCTCGTACCGGGGGCCGACCGGGCCGTGCCGGCCGGGAGAGGGCACCGCACCCGCACCGCTGACAGGGAACGCGGGTGGTCCGGCACCCCGCGGCCCCGCCGCCGCACTGGACGGGAGGACCCGTGCCCCCCCCTCCGGAGGCGGTGCCGTGGCGGTTCCCGCCCACGGAAGCGGACGCCGCGGCCCGGCACGGGTGCACCCCGCCGTCTCCCCCGCGGGGCGTCGCGCGAAGCACGCGGTGCGGCCTGTGCCGACATGCGTGCCGAGCGGCACGACCGCACCGGCCCTCGATGACGGCCACCCCGCCCGCCGCTTCGTCGAGACCGGCCCGCCCACCCAGCTCGTCACCGGCACCACGCCGACCCGCACGGCCGCGCCCGGGGTACCGGCACTCGACGATCCCCGCCCGCAGCGCCCACGACCGGCATCACACTCCTGCACTCGGCCCGGCACGCTCGTCACGCGTCCGTCCGGCCGGGCGGAGGTCGGCAGACCTGCCGGGCCGGCGGGGGACGGCGCGGTGGGGCGCGGCTATGGCGTCGGGTCGTCGACCTTGAGCTTGGCTCCGGTGTCGGCGACGAAGACGACCAGGAGCCGGGCCCGCCGGGTCTGGCTGGTGTTCTCGGTGAGGACGTGGTGGGCGCCCGGCTCCTCGACCCAGTTCTCGCCCTGGTGGTACGTGTGCACCGGCTTGCCTCCGAGCCTGCTGCGCACGGTGCCTTCGAGGACGTAGGCGTAGACGAACGCCTGGCCGTGCCGGTGCGGCATCGCGCGGGCGTCGGGCGGGAAGTCGACGATCGCCGAGGTGAACGTCTTGCCCTTCACGTTCGGAAGTGCCTGCTGGAGCAGCGGTGTGAGGGTTTCGGCGGGGCGTGTCGACGCCATGGCCTGAGGGGATGCCGCGGCCGGGGTCGGCCGGACGGCGTGGGCGGGCGGGCCGGTGGTCGAGCAGGCCGTGGCCGTGGCCAGCGCGGCGGCGGCCAGCAGACCGCCGGCGATCCGGGTGCCGATCATGACGGGTCTCCTGTTCGGTCGTCCGTGACGCGGATGATCGTCCTGCCCGGGGCGTGGGTGCCGGGGGCGAACGCGGCGGGTGCCTCGGCGAGCGGCCGCACGGCACCGACGAGCGGCTTGAGCCGGCCGTCCCTGAGCCGCGCGGCGAGGTCGGTGAGCCGGGCGCGGTCGGGTTCGACGACGAAGAAGACGGCCCGCCCGTCCTTGGGCCGGGTCGTGGGCGGCGCGGCGATGGTGACGAGCGTGCCGCCGGGGCGGACCAGGGCGGCCGAGCGGTCGAGGATGTCGCCGCCGATCACGTCGAACACGACGTCGGCCTCGCCGGCCTCCTCCAGCTTCCCGGTCTCCAGGTCGATGAAGGTGTCGACGCCCAGTGCGAGCGCCCTCTCCCGGGCGGAGGACCGGCCGGTGCCGATGACGCGGGCGCCGGCCCCGCGGGCGAGCTGTACCGCGATCGAGCCCACGCCGCCCGCGGCGCCGTGGATCAGGACGGTCTGGCCCGTGGTGAGCCGGCCGTGGTCGAACAGGCCCTGCCAGGCGGTGAGCCCGGAGATCGGCAGTGCGGCGGCCAGGGTGTGGTCGATGCCGGCGGGCAGCGGGGCGAGGTTGCGGGCCTCCACGGCGGTGTACTCGGCGAGGGTGCCGTCGCGCGCCCAGTCGGCCAGGCCGAACACCCGCTGTCCGACGGTGAGGCCGGTGGTGCCGTACCCCAGCTCGGCGACGACGCCCGAGAGCTCGTGTCCGGGCACGCTCGGCGTCCGGTCGCGGCCGGCGCGATCGGTCCACGTGGCGGGCCAGTCCAGCTCTCCGGGGGTGAAGCCGGCGGCGTGCACCCGCACGATGACGTCGTTCTCGGCGGCGTGCGGGTAGGGCAGGTCCGTCAGGGACATCCCGCCGGTACCGGCGGCACGGTCCCGGACTGTGATGGCTTGCATACAGGTCCTTACGGGCAGGGGCGACGGCCGGCGCGCGGCCCGTTCGGCCCGCGCGTTCCTCCGTCGCCCGTCTTGCGTTTCTCATCAGGGAGACGAGGCGGCCCTTCCGGGTGTGACAGCCCGGAGCCGCTCGAGTTTGTCCGGGTTGATGACCCTGCGGTACGCGGTGATCAGACCGTCCGCGATCTCGGCCGTGTCGACGGAGTAGACCCGGCCTTCCCGGTGGAACACGAGGGCGGCTTCACCGCCGACCTCGGCGAGGTCGATGCGGTCCGGGTGCCACCGGCGCCCGGTACGCAGCATGACCTGGGCGACGCGCTCGCCGCCGTGTATGGGCTTGCGTGCCGCGGAGACCTTGCCGCCGCCGTCGGTGACGTAGACGGCGTCCGGATGGAGGAGCCTGACCAGGCCGGCCAGGTCCCCGGTCTCGTAGGCGGCGCGGAAGGCCGTGAGGACGCGTTCGCGTTCGGTCTTCGACGCCCGCGGCGTGGACCGCCTCGCCCTGGCCACCCGCCGTCGTGCCCGCGAGGCGAGCTGCCGGGCACCCGGCACGGAGACGCCCAGCACGTCGGCGATCCGGCCGAACTCAAGGCCGAAGACGTCGTGCAGGACGAAGGCCACCCGCTCCGGCGGACGCAGCTCTTCCATGATCAGGAGCATCGCCGCGCTGACGGACTCGTCGACGAGGACCGGCTGCGACGCGTCCGCCCCGGTCAGCAGCGGCTCCGGCAGCCAGGGTCCGACATAGGTCTCCCGGCGGAAGCGGGCGCTCCTGAGGATGTCGTACGAGCGTCGCGCGGCGACCGTCACCAGCCAGGCCCGCAGATCGCCGATGTCCCGCAGATCCGCCCCGGCCGCCCGCAGCCACACGTCCTGGGTCACGTCCTCGGCGTCGGCCACACTCCCGAGCAGCCGGTAGGCCGCACCGAAGACGGCGGGCCGGTGCCGCTCCCACTCGGCCGCGAGCCGGTCCTCCTGCCCGAAGCGCCGCTCCCCGGCGGACAGAGGCGTCATGGGGCGGGTGGTTCCGGCGACCGCCGCCGCTGCGGGGATCGCGCCCCCGCGCCGGTCTCGCTCATGGCCTGTGAACCTTCCGATGTCGGTGCGCCCCGCACGGACGCCGCGTCCGCCTTCCAGACTGCCCGCCGGCGCGCGCCCGGCGCCGCCTCCGTCCGGCCGTGAGCCACCCGTATCCGGACAGGCGGCCCGGTCAGCCCCGGACGAATTCCAGCAGGTCGGCGTCGAACCGCTCCGCATACTCGGGGACCATCGACAGGCCGTGCGGAGCACCCGCGTACACCTTGAGGGTCGCGTCCTCGACGATCCGCGACGACTTCTCGGCGGACGCCACGATGGGGACGATCTGGTCGTCGTCGCCGTGGATGATCAGCGTGGGCACGTCGAACTTCTTCAGGTCCTCGGTGAGGTCGGTCTCGGAGAACGCCTTGACGCAGTCGTGGGCGCCCTTGATGCCCACGGACATGCTCCAGAGCCAGAACTCGTCGCGGGTCCCCTGCGAGACGGTCGATCCCTCGCGGTTGGCGCCGTAGAAGGCGGCGCTGAGGTCCTCGTAGTACTGGGAGCGGTCCGTGAGCACGCCCTTGCGGATCTCGTCGAAGACCTCGACCGGCAGCCCCTCGGGGTTCGCTTCCGTCCTGAGCATCAGCGGGGGGATCGCCCCGAGCAGGAGCGCCTTGGCGACACGGTCCGTTCCGTGCCGGCCGATGTAGCGCGTGACCTCGCCCCCGCCGGTCGAGTGACCGACCAGGACGATGCCGCGGAGGTCGAGGGTCTCGATGACCGCGGCCAGGTCGTCGGCGTACGTGTCGAGGTCGTTCCCGTGCCAGGGCTGGTCCGAGCGTCCGCCGCCGCGCCGGTCGTGGGCCACGGCCCGGAAGCCGTTGTCCGCCATCAGCTTCAGCTGCGGGTCCCACGCGTCCGCGATCAGTGGCCAGCCGTGGGAGAAGACCACCGGTGGGCCCGACCCCCAGTCCTTGAAATAGATCTGTGTGCCGTCCTTGGCGGTGGCGAAGGCCATGATCGCCCCTCCAGCCTTGTCCGGGGTTCGCGTTTCCCGAGGATCCGGTGCCCGAGCCGCAGGGGCCGTGTCACGCCGCAGGGGGGACGAGGGACGGGTCCGCGCAGAAGGCGGCCGATGAGCACGTCGTGGCTCCCACGCTACTCGGGAGCCCCCGCTTCAGCGCGCCGGACGGTCCGCGACGGCCCGGTGCGCGGGACGCCGCCGCTCCCCGCTGCCGTGGCAGGAAGCGGCGCGGGCGCGGCATAGTTGCAGTATGTCCTCGGATAGGGCCGCGAGTTCCCCGGCCGGGGAGCGGGCCGGGGAACCGGGTGACGTCCTGGCAGTGCTCGGTTCCGGCATGACGGTGTCCGTGTGGACCGGGGCCGCCGAACGCCTCTGGGGCTATGCGGCCGGCCAGGTGCTGCACGGCCCCGCCGAGAGGCTGCTGGTGCCGAGCGACCCGGGAAGTGCCCGTGTCCTCGCCGGCGGCCCCTGGTCGGGGCCGGTGCGCATCCGCCGCCGCGACGGCCGGGAGGCGACCGCGTACCTGCGGATCACTCCTCTCGACGCCGACGGCCGTGCGGGCCGGCTCGTGTGGGGGCCGAGCGCGTACGACCGGCCGGGGCTGGAGCCGGCCGCGCTGGACGCGCTCGTCCACCACTCGCCGGTCAGTCTGGCCCTCTGGGACCGGGATGCGCGCTGCGTGTGGTTCAACGACAGCGTGCACCACCGGGATCTGTACGGCTCCGGACCGGAGCTGGGCGGTCACGTGACGGAGGTGGTCCGCGCCCGTCACCCGGAGTTCCTGGAACGGGCCATGGCGCGCGTCCTGCGGACCGGCGAACCGCTGCTCGGGCACGAACTGTGGGCGGCCGGGCCCCGGTCGCCCGTCCGTCGCTACCGTGTCGACCTGGTGCGTCTCGACGGGTCCGACGGACGGCCGCTGGGCGTCTGTTCCGTGGCGGTCCGGGCCGGCCCCGGGCAGGAGAGCGGGCCGCTGTGTCTGCTCAATGCCGCGAAGAGCCGCATCGGCACCGACCTTGACCCGCTGGTCACCAGTCAGAGCCTGGCGGAGACGGCGGTGCCCGACCTCGCCGACTACGTCACCATCGACCTCGTCCAGCCCGTGCCGCTGGACAAGGAGCCCCTGAGGCGCCTCAAGCCCACCGGGTCGGGCATCCCCGGTTTCTACCGCGCGGCCGCCGCTTCCATCCACGACGATCTCCGCGAGTCCCTCTGGGCACGCGGAACACCGGTCTACGTCCCGCCGGCGTCCCCGTTCACCACCGTGCTCGACCGTCGCAGGTCCTACTTCGAGCCCGTCCTCGACACCTCCCCCGGCACATGGCTCGACGACGACCCGGACCGCGCCCGGGTCATCCGCCGGACCGGGATGCACTCCCTCATGATCGTCCCCTTGCAGGCCCGCGGCGCGGTGCTCGGCATCGCCGTCTTCGTGCGCAGCGAGAACCCGGTCCCGTTCAGCGCGGCGGACCTCGCCCTCGCGGAGGAACTCGCGGCCCGCGCCGCACTGGTCATCGACAACGCCCTGCGCTTCACGCGGGGGCGAACGGCGGCGCTCGCCATACAACGCGACCTGATGCCGCACCACTTGTCGGGGGGCAGCACGGTCGAGGTGGCCACCCGCTACCTGCCCGCGGACACCCACGGCGGTGTCGGCGGCGACTGGTTCGACGTCATACGGCTGTCCGACGCCCGCGTGGCCCTGGTCGTGGGGGACGTCGTCGGCCACGGCATCCACGCGGCCGTGACCATGGGACGCCTGCGCGCCACGACCCGTGCGCTGAGCAAGCTGGCCCTGCCGCCGCAGGAGTTGCTCCGGCTCATGGACGAACTCGCCCTCGACGCCGCCCGGGACCACTGCGACGACGGCACCTCGCTGCCGTCGGCTTTCGGAGCCACCTGCTTCTACGGTGTGTACGACCCGGCGACCCGGCGGTGCACCATGTCCAGTGCCGGCCACCCCCCGCCCGCGATCATCTCCCCCGACGGATCGGTCGACTTCGCCGAGGTACCCCCGGGCGCGCCCATCGGGGTGGGGCTCGGTTCCTACGAGGCGGTCGAGGTGGAGCTGCCGGAGCGGAGCGTGGTCGGGCTGTACAGCGACGGCCTGATCGAGACGGACCGCGACGTCGACCGCGGACTGGAGCGGCTGCGCACCGCTCTCGCCGGGCCCGTTTCCAGTCTTGACGAACTGTGCGCCTCGGTCATCGACACCTTGGTCCCCGAGGGTCCGGTGGACGACGACATCACCCTCCTGCTGGCCCGCACTCATCCCGCCGCCGGCCGGCGGGGGCCGGCGGGAGCCTGAGGAACACCGCCGGCCCGCGACCCCTCAGGGGTCCTGTGCCGTCTCGCCCTGGTGGCCGGGGTCGCCCCCTCGGCGTGCTGCGTTCCGACGCCCGTTCCCGCGGAGAGTTCCCCGCCCTGACCGGAGCGGCCTCCCGGGGGACATATCGTCCCTTTCGTCATAGATTGCGTGATCTGATCGGGGTACTCGCGGGACGTCCGGACGTACTACACCCTCCGAAGGTGGAGACCATGACCACTTCCCCCAGGCCGTCCATGGAGACGCACCCCGACATCGTCGACATGCGCCTTCGGCACGAGATGGCCGAGCGCGCCACGAGCACGCCCCAAGGCCAGGCCATCGAGACCATGGCGCTGCTCACCGGTCTGTACCTCGCGGCGTCACCCTGGATCACGGGCTTCAACGGCCTGTCCACCCTGGCGGTGACGAACCTGCTCACCGGTATCGCCTACGCGGTCCTGATGAGCGGCGGATTCGGCCGGGCCTTCGAACGGACCCACAGCATGGCGTGGGCATCCTGTGCCCTCGGCGTGTGGGCGATCATCGCGCCGTGGGTGGTGGCCGGCAACGTCAGCACGACGAAGACGATCGTGAACAACGTCATCGTCGGCGCGCTGGCGCTGCTGCTGGCCCTGGCCGCCAGCGCGGCCGCCCGCGCGGCGGAGTCGTCCGAGGCGCGGCGCGGCATGCCGACGTCGTACGCGCCCGGTCGCGGCTGAGCCCGCTTCCGCGTGGACGTACGGCTCGCGGGGCCACCGGGCAGGACCCGGTGGCCCCGCGAGCCCGTGCCGGGGGTTTCTCAGGTGTCCCGCTGTTCCTCGCCGGGGCGGCGCAGGACCGTGAGCAGGCCGTCGTGGTCCGCCACGGCCTCCAGGGAGAGCGTGTGGTAGCCGGCCCGGTCGAACAGCACGGTGATGCGGTCCCCCTCCTCGCCGAGCACCGTGCCCTCGCCCCACTTGTCGTGCCGCACCTCGGTCCCGGTCGGGAAGGACGCGGCGGCGGGGTGCGCGGGCCGCTGGTCGCCGCCCGCGCCGTGGTCGGTGCGGGCGGCGGCCTCTTCCTCGCAGATGTCGCAGTTCCCGCACGGGGCCTCGTACGCCTCGCCGAAGTAGCCCAGGAGGAAGTGCCGCCGGCAGCCGGTCGTCTCGGCGAAGGACCGGGCCATGTCCACCCGCGACCGGTCGGTACGGCGGTGGGCCTCGGCCGCCCGTTCCGCTCGCTCCACCGCCCGGACCGGTGACACGCCCTCGGCCGGGCGCACCGCGCCCCCTTCCGCGGTGGCGACGGCTCCGGCCTCCTGAAGGAGGTTGACCGCCGCGGTGACCCGGTTGCGGGACAGTCCCGTCTCCTTGCGCAGTTCCTCCAGGCCGAAGGGGTTCCCGCCGCGCCGGTGCACGGCTTCGGCCACCCGGGACAGGGTCGTGCGGCCCGGAGCCCGGCCCGCGAAGTACGACTGCATCCCGGTGTCCCGCGCCCGGTAGTGCAGCACCGCGAGCGCCGGGTCCCCGTCCCGGCCGCAGCGCCCGATCTCCTGGTAATAGGCGTCCAGGGAGCCGGGCAGCGAGGCGTGCAGGACGAACCGCACGTCCTCCTTGTCGATCCCCATGCCGAACGCCGAGGTCGCCACGACGACGTCGGTCTCACCGGCCAGGAAGGCCCGGTGGACGCGGGCGCGTTCGGCGGCGCGCAGCCCGGCGTGGTAAGCCTCGGCGGACAGTCCGAGTGCGGCGAGTTCGGCCGCGTAGCGCTCGGTGTCCTTCCTGGTCGCCGCGTAGACGATGCCGGGCTTGGGCTCGGCGGCGGCCCGCTCGACCACGGCCTGCCGGCGCTCGTCCCCGTCGAGGAAGCGGCGGACCTCCAGCCGGATGTTCGGCCGGTCGAATCCGGTGACCATCAGCCGGGGCTCGCGCATGCCCAGGCGCTCGGTGATCTCCCGGCGCACGGGCGGGGCGGCGGTCGCGGTCAGCGCCAGCACGGGCGGTCGGCCCACGCGGTGCGCGGCCTGTTCCAGGCGCAGGTAGTCGGGGCGGAAGTCGTGGCCCCACGAGGAGACGCACTGGGCCTCGTCCACCACGAACAGGGCCGGGCCCACCCCGGCCAGCGTGTCCACGACGTCGTCCCGGGCGAGCTGTTCCGGGGCCAGGTAGACGAGCCGGGCCCGGCCGGACCGTACGTCCTCCCAGGCCGCCTCGGTCTCCGCCGCGCCCAGGTCCGAGTTGACCGCGACGGCGCCGGGGGCGTCGTCGCCCTCGGGAAGACCCGCGATCTGGTCCCGCTGGAGCGCGAGCAGCGGTGACACCACGACGACCGGGCCGGGCAGCAGCAGCGCCGGCACCTGGTAGACGGCCGACTTGCCGGAGCCCGTCGGCATCACGACCAGGCTGTCGTGGCCCTGAAGGACCCACTCCATGGCCGTGAGCTGCTCCGGCAGGAGGTGCTCCCAGCCGAAGACGTCCGCCGCCGTACGGCGCAGACGCTCGGCCCGGACCACGCCTTCGGTTTCCGGCCCCGCGTTCCCGGCCATGCGCATCGCTCCCTGGACTCCCTCGGCCCACCGGGTACCCGGCGGACCTGGGTGCACCACCTCGTCAGGGGTGAGCGGGGCCGTGCGCGCGGGGGACGGTGACGGCGCACGCGGCCGGGTCCGCCGGCCGGGCCAGGGTGGCGCGTGCGTGCCGCACCGCCTCGGCGGGGGTCAGCCGCTCACCGCGCGCGAACGCCTCGGCGAAGGCACGCGGGCCGAGGACCGCCCGTGCCGCGGCGGTGACGCGGTCGACGTCGCCGCGCTCGGCGGGCGGCAGGGGTGCGCCCACGCCGCGGCGCGCGGCGTCGGCGGCGCCGAGGAGCAGGGCCGCGCAGGTGGCGCCGGACCGGTGTCCGCACCGGGCGGCCGTCCCGGCGAGCCCTTCCAGGGAGAGGGCGAGGGCGCGGGGCTCGTCCAGCGAGCGGGCGATACGCAGGCCGCGCAGGTGGTGCGCGGCGGAGCGGGCGGCGTCGCCGCGGAGTTCGGCGAGGAAGCCGAGTTCGGCGTGCAGGAGGTGGTCACCGGCCGGGGAGGAGACGTCGGCGTGGGCGGCGCGGATGCGCAGCAGGTGCGCCTCGGCCGCGTCCAGGTCGCCGGAGCGCCGCGCGCCGAGGGCCAGGCCCATGTCGGCGTGGATCTCACCGTACTTGTAGCCCTGTTCGACGGCGATCCGGCGGGCCCGCTCGTGCAGTCGGCGGGCGCGGTCGACGTCGTGGGCGAGCAGCGCCAGGCGGCCGAGCCCGGACAGCCGCGCCGACACCTCGGCCTCCAGACGCAACTCCTCCGCGATCTGGAGCCCTTCGTGCTGGAGGTGGGCCGCCCGCGCGTACTCCCCCTTGATCTCGGCGAGCACGGCGAGCGGCGAGACGGTCTGCAACTCCCCCCAGCGGTCGCCCAGTTCGCGGAAGAGAGCACGGCTGCGGCGTCCGTCACGGGCGACCGCGTCCAGATCACCGCGGACCAGGGCCAGCGCCGCCCGCAGGCCGAGCGCGGCGGCGACGCCCCACTGCTCGTCGGCCGCCTCGAAACCGGCCAGGGCACGGGTGTTCAGGGCACGGCTGCCGTCCAGGTCGCCCACGCTGAACCTGCCGTAGGCGTTCAGCCACAGCGCCCTGGCGCGGCGCGCGGGGTCGGGTACGGCGTCGGCGGCGGGGGTCGCCGTGCGCTCCCCGGTGAGCAGCACGAACGCGCTGTGCAGCAGGGCGAGTTCGGGATCGGGATCACCGGCGGTGGCGGCGAGGACGGCGGCCAGGCCCCGGCGGGCCTCGGTGAGCCGGCCGCGCAGCAGCCACCACCAGGCCAGGGAGGTGCCCAGCCGTACGGCCTCCGCACCCCGTCCGGCGGCGGCCCGGCGCACCGCCTCGTCCAGGGCGGCGCGCAGATTGCCCGCCTCGGCGTCCAGGCGGGCGAGCCGGTCCCGTTGCCGTGGTCCGCGAAGCCGCCGTTCCGCGCGTTCGGCGAGCGTGAGGTAGTGGCGCAGGTGCCGCTCGCGTACGGCGCTCTCGTCGCCCGTCTCGCGCAGCCGGTCGAGGGCGTAGGCGGCGACCGACTCCCGCAGGCGGTAGCGGGGGCCGGCCGGGCCGGCCGTGACGACGACGAGGGACTTCTCCACGAGCCGGGTGACGAGGTCGAGCACCGCGCCGCCGGGTACGCACTCCCCCGCGCACACCGCCTCGGCGGCGTCGAGGGCGCAGCCGTCGCCGTGCACGGCGAGCCGGCTCAGCACGAGGCGTTCCGGCACGCTGAGCAGTTCCCAGCTCCAGTCGATCATCGCGCGCAGGGTCTGCTGCCGGGCGGGCGCGCCCCGCTGCCCGGAGGTCAGCACCCGGAACCGGTCGTCGAGGCGCGCGGCCAGCTCCCGTACGCCGAGCGCGCGTACGCGGGACGCGGCGAGTTCCAGGGCGAGCGGGATGCCGTCCAGCCGCCGGCAGATCTCGGCCACGACGGCGGGGTCGGCTCCCTGGTCCCCGCCGGTGCCGTCGTCCTCGCCGGTGCCGAGCCGGAACCCGGGCGCGCAGGCGGCGGCCCGCTCGGTGAACAGGCGTACGGCGTCCGGGGTGGGCAGCGGCTCGACCAGGAACACCGTCTCACCGGCCAGGGCGAGCGGTTCCTGGCTGGTGGTGAGGACGCGCAGCCCGGGGGCGCGGTGCAGCAGCGGCGCGACCAGTTCGGCGGCGGAGGCGACGACGTGCTCGCAGTTGTCCAGCACGAGCAGGGTACGGCGGTCACGCAGGGCGGCGGCCAGCCGGTGCACGGGGGACGCGGTCGCGGTGCCGGTGGCGGGCGGCGCGGAGGGGGCGCCGTCGCGGATGCCGAGGGTCGCGGCGACGATCCCGGCGAGGTCGTC
The DNA here is from genome assembly GCF_055581365.1 of Streptomyces sp. NPDC031445. Lineage (NCBI taxonomy): Bacteria > Bacillati > Actinomycetota > Actinomycetes > Kitasatosporales > Streptomycetaceae > Streptomyces > Streptomyces sp. NPDC031445. The sequence continues at coordinate 604,956 of NZ_JBVIJO010000001.1, read as the reverse complement.
GGGGGTGGCGTCGCGGACACCGGCGAACTCCACGAACCAGACTCCGCCGGGTACGTCTGCGGACGCGAAGTCCTGCGCGACGGCCACCGCGAGACGCGTCTTCCCGACGCCGCCGGGCCCGGTGAGGGTGACCAGCCGCTGCCGCGCGAGGAGGGGGACGAGGTCGGCCAGTGCTCGGTCGCGGCCCACGAGGGGGGTGAGGGGGTGGAGGAGGTTGGTGGGAGTGACCGGGGTGGTGGGGGAGACAGGGGTGATGGCAGGGGTGATGGAGCCCTGGGGACCCGGCACGGTGACCGGGGAACCCGGCACGGCGTCCCCGGCCGGCGCCGCGGAGTCGGCGGTCAGCGACGGGTCCTGACGGAGCATCGCCCGGTGCAGGGCGCTCAGGGCCGGGCCGGGGCAGGCGCCCAGTTCGTCGGCGAGGCGGGTGCGGAGATCCTCGTACGACGCGAGCGCCTCGCCCTGGTGACCCGCGCGGTACAGCGCCCGCATCTGCACCGCGCGCAGGCGCTCCCGCAGCGGATGCCCGGCCACGAGCGCGGCCAGTTCACCGGCGAGGAGCAGGTGGTCCCCCGCCGCCAGCCGGGCCTCGGCCCGCTCCTCCAGCACGGCCAGCCGCTGCTCCGCCAGGCACTCCCGGGCCGCGCGGGCGAACTCCTCGTCGGCGAAGTCGGCGTACGCCGGCCCCCGCCACAGCTCCACGGCCTCGGTGAGCAGCGCCGCCCGCGCCCGCGGGTCCACGGCGCGGCGCGCCTCGGTGACGAGCCGGCCGAACCGCTCGGTGTCCACGTCGTCGGCCGGGCCGAGGATCAGCCGGTAGCCGGGCGGCTGCCGTACCAGCCGCTCGCGGCCCACCACCCGGCGCAGCTGGGAGACCTTCGCCTGGAGCGCGCCCGCCGGATTGCCGGGAGGGTGGCCGCCCCACAGGTCGTGGACGAGCCGGTCGGTGGAGACGGGTCCGCCGTCGTGCGCGAGCAGGTCCGCCAGCAGCGCCCGCACCTTGGTCTCGGGGACCTGGAGCGGTTCCCCCTCGTCGTCCCACACCGCGAGTGGTCCGAGCACCCCAAACCGCATGCGCACCACCGTACCCGCCCAAGTGCGCGGCCCGGCTGTCCCGTCCGGTTCCGCGACGGTCCCGAAGGATTTCCGAAGCACTCCCGAAGGGCCCGCCCGCACAGTTCCCCGAGACACGGATCCACGAGATACGGAGTGCCCCACCATGACCGCCTCCCCCGACACGGCCGCCCCGTCCGGCAGTGATTCTGGTGCCGCACCGCCCGTGCGGCGCGGTGGCGGGCGACTGCCGCTGCCGGCGCTGCTCGCCCTCGCCACCGCTGTGTTCCTCACCAGCCTCACCGAGACGCTCCCGGCGGGCCTGCTCCCCGGGATGAGTCACGACCTGGGGGTGAGCGAGTCCGCGACCGGGCAGACGGTCACGGTCTACGCGCTCGGCACGGCGCTCACCGCGCTCCCGCTGACGGCGGCCACCGCCGCCTGGCGGCGCAAGCGCCTGCTGCTCACCGCCGTGGCGGGCTTCGCCGTGGCCAACACGGTCACGGCGCTGTCGTCCGTCTACGGCCTGACGATGGCGGCCCGCTTCCTCGCCGGGGTCGCCGCGGGCCTGGCGTGGTCCCTGCTCGCGGGCTACGCGCGGCGCATGGTGGACGTCCCCCTCCAGGGCCGGGCGATCGCCGTGGCCATGACGGGGATTCCGCTGGCGCTCTCCCTCGGTGTGCCCGCCGGGACCTTCCTCGGCCAGGCCCTCGGCTGGCGCGTGGCGTTCCTGGCGATGTCGGCGCTCACGGTGGTGCTGCTGCTGTGGATCACCGCCGTGGTGCCCGACCATCCGGGCCTGCCGCGCGGCGAACGCCCGCGGATGCTGCGGGCGCTGGGGGTCCCGGGCGTGCGCCCGGTGCTCTTCGTCACGCTCGTCTTCGTGCTGGCCCACACCGTGCTGTACGCCTACATCGCCACGTTCCTGGACGGTCTCGGGATGGGCGACGACACCGACCTGGTACTGCTCGCGTTCGGCGTCGCCTCGCTGCTGGGCGTCTGGGTCGTGGGGGCCCGGATCCAGTACCGGCTGCGCTCGTTGACCATCGCGGGCACCGTGCTAGTGGCGGTGGCCGCGGCCTGGCTCGGGGTGCTGGGCGACGGCGGCGCGCCGGTGTACGTCGCCGCCGCGCTGTGGGGGCTGGGCTGGGGCGGGATGCCCACCCTGTTGCAGACCGCCGTCGGGGACGCGGGCGGCGACCGCGCCGACGCGGCGCAGGCGATGCTGGTCACGCTGTGGAACGTGGCCATGGCCGGCGGCGGCGTGCTGGGCGGCGTCCTGCTGGACGCGGCCGGCAGCGGCGCCTTCCCCTGGACCGTGCTGGTGCTCCTGCTGCCCGTGCTCGCCGTGGTCCTCGCCGCGCGCGCCCACGGCTTCCCCTCCCGGCGGCGCGCCGCGTGACACGCGTACGCCGGTGACGGTCCGCGGCCTGACGCGCGGGGGTTCCCGGCCGCTCGCCGATGCCGTCGTCGCGGAGCGGGAGAGCGCCCCGGTGGCCGTGGCCGCCGGCGCACCGAGCGCGTCGGCCGCCGTGCGCGTCCGCGAGGGACGGCCGGACACCAGGCGGCCGGTCGCGCGGCGTCCTCGGCAACCCCATGCGGCTGACCGTTGTCCGCGTTCTCGGCGACGGCGGCGAGCACACCACGCCTGCGGCAGCGTCCTGGACGGGGTCTCGCGGTCGTCGATGACGCACCACTGGCGCGTGCCGCGCGACGCCGGCGTCATCCGGCAGTGCCCTTCGGGCCGGGGGGTCCCCCTGTCGCTGTGCCGCGCGGGCCTCGACCTGCGCTACCCCGGCCTGCCGGACGCGATCCTGAACGGCGCGTGCAACGCGCTTGGGACGCGCGGCGGTCGCTCAGGTCGCGTCGTCGGGTATGCCCAGGCCGGTCAGGGCGCCGACCGGGTCGAGGTCCGGGGTGCCGCGGGGCCACCAGTCGTCCTGGCCGGGGTCCGACTCGTAGGCGTACCAGAGGCCGTCACGCCCGAGGCGCAGCTGGACGTGGCCGCGTGGGTGGGTGAGCCGGTTGCGCCACGGCCGGAACGCCGGCAGGTCGGCGGCGAGCAGCAGCGGGCGGGCCCGGTCGAAGCGTCCGGCCGGCGGGTCCCACGGCTCCTCCAGCGCGGCCAGCCCCGCCGCGCCGCCCTGCCGCCAGGCCGCGACGGCACGCGCGAGATCGGCCGGGGTGCGGCGGGCGGCGTCGGCGAGCGTGGCGTACAGCGTGCGGGTGGCCGCGGTCAGCCCGGAGCCGGGGCGGGCCGCGGCGAGCCGTACCGCGTCCTGCCACAGGGTCAGCTCCCCGACCGGGTCGCGTCCGGTGGCGAGCAGGGCGTGCGCGCGGGCGGCTGCGTCCGTCGCCAGCTGGTCCAGCGCGAAGGGGTCGGGGCCGCCGGGCGCCGACGGGTACACCGGGGGCTGCTCCGGGTGCGGGGGCACCGGCAACGGCGGGGGCGGCGGCGGCAGTTCGCGCGGAGCGAGGGCGTCGGCGGCACGGACGCCCGGCAGCGTCCGCGGCTGCCGTTCCCGGGCGGCGCGGGCGGCCCGGGCGGCGCTGCGCCGGGACAGCGCGTCGAGCAGTTCCCTCTCCCCCCGGCCGCGCAGCAGGAGCAGCACGAACGGATCGGCGTCGAGCAGACGGGCCGTCTGGTAGCAGAGTGCGGCGGCGTGCTTGCAGGGGTGACCGGAGTCGGGGCAACTGCACCGGGGGGCGAGGTCACCGGGGCCGGGCAGCAGGGGCACCCCGCAGTCGGCGAGCGACTGGGGCAACTCCTTGTCGAGCAGCGCCGCGATGTGCCCCGGCCGGTCGGCCGCGGCGTCCAGGAACGTCTCCCAGTCCTCGTCCTCCAGTGTCCGCACCCGCACCTGCACGCGGTACGGCCGGGGCCGGCTTCCGCGCACGTACGCCAGCACGAGTCCCGGGGTGACGGTGATCGCGTCCACATGCCCCTGGTCCGCGTAGCCCCGCCCGCGCGCCAGCCGCTTCGCGTCCAGCGCGCCCCGCTCCAGCGCCCCGACCCAGGCGTTGCCCCACCAGGTCCCGGCGAAGGGCCCGTCGCCACCGGCGGTTCCACGCGGGGCGAAGGCCGGGAAGGTACGGCGGAGTTCGGTGTCACGGTGGGGAGCCGCCATGGTCGTCGGCAACTGCGGGGCGGCCGGGCTGGGCGGGGTGCCGGCGCCGGGGTGCGCGGAAGCGTCGGACGGTCCGGCCGGCGCCGGGGCACCCCCGGCCGGGGTGACCCGAGCGGCCGGCGTCCAACGGGCGAACGGCCCGGCCGGGCCGGAGCGGGCGGCCGCGTGCACCGAGGGTCCGGGGGTGGACGCCGGGGGTCCGGGCGTGTACCCCGACAGCGAAGCCGTCCGCTCCGAAGACGCGGGCGCGGACGCCGGAGGCGGAGGCGAGGACACCCAAGGTCCGGGCGTGTGCCCCGACGGCGAGTGCGTGTGCTCCAAAGACGCGGGCGCCGGCGCCGAAGGTGCGGGCGTGTTCTCCGAAGGCGAGGGCGCGGGCGTCGGCGCCGGCCGGGTCGAGGGGGTGGTCCGGGGCACCTCCGCGGAAGGGACGGGCGCGGACGGGACGGAGGCCGAGGGCTCCGTCGGGAGGGCGGGGGTCCGCACGGCGGGGGCCGGGTCGGACGGGTCGGACGCCGGGGGCCGCGGTGCTGACGCCGAGGCCGACGGGGTCGGTCCGGACGGCGTGGGCGAGGCGTGCTCCTCCGGGGAGTGCCCCTCAGCCCCCTCGGGGGTGTCCGACCACGTCGGCATGCGGAAGGCGGTCGCCAGGTAGTCCCGCATGTCCTGGGCGGCCTTGGCCCTGGCGGCCGAGGGCCGCTGCCCCGGTGCGGGCGAGGTGCGCGGCGGCGCGGCAGCGGAACGCGCCGGTGTCCGCCGCTCGCTCCGGGACTCCGTCGCCCGCGCCCGCGACGCCTCCCGCCGGGCCGCCCGCAGCGCCTCCCGGGCGACATCGCCGGGACGCCCGCCCGTGGCACCGGCCGACCCCGCGTCATCGCCGCCCCGCTCACCGGCAACACCACTCGCACCCAAGGCACCGGAGTCAGCACCGGCGGCAACGGAGCCCGCACCAGCCGCATCCGTCCCCCGCCCGTCCTCCACTCCGGGCTTCGCGGCCTCCTCCTCACCCTCCGCCACCGGACCGGCGGCCGTTCGCGGTGCGCCCAGGCCCCGCCGCGTGGCAACGGCGGCCCGCAGAGCCGCGCGTGCCGCATCGCCGGGCCTGGCCCCTGGGGTGCCGGCAGGCCCGGCCGGCCCGTCGTCGCCCGGTTCGCCCTCGCCGCCGGACGGCACCGCCTCACCCGTGCCCTGCCCGGCCTCGCCGTCTGCGCCGCGCGACGCGTGTGGGACGTCCCCCGGCTCGCCGTCGCCGTCGGCCGGCAGGCCGCCGCCGGGCCTCGCGCCACCCCCGGAGAGCGCCGCTCGCCCCTCGTCCACCGGCCCGTGCCCGGTTCCGTCCCCGCTCTCCGCGGGAGTCGTCGTCTCCTCGGCGCGGGCCCGTGGCGCCTCGGCCGGTTCGGCGGCCGTTTCCTCCGGGGCGTCCCGCGTCGGTCCCGCCGTCCGCTCCGGCTCGGTCTCCGCGCGTTCGCGGGCCGCGCGGAGGGCCCGGCGGGCGGCGTCGCCGGGGCGGGGCGGGGGCGTCATGAGGTCCTCCGCAGGGAGACGAGGTCGGACAGCTCGCGGTCCGTCAGCTCCGTGAGGGCCGCCTCGCCGGAGCCCAGGATCGCGTCGGCCAGGGCGCGCTTGGACGCGAGCATCTCGGCGATGCGGTCCTCCACCGTCCCCTCGGTGACCAGGCGGTGGACCTGCACCGGCTGGGTCTGGCCGATGCGGTACGCGCGGTCGGTGGCCTGTTCCTCCACGGCCGGGTTCCACCAGCGGTCGAAGTGGACGACATGGCCCGCGCGGGTGAGGTTCAGGCCGGTGCCGGCCGCCTTCAGGGACAGCACCAGCACCGGCGTGCCGCCGTCCTGGAAGCGGTCGACCATGCGTTCGCGTTCCGGCACGGGAGTGCCGCCGTGCAGCAGGTCGACGGGGATCGCGCGGGCGGACAGGTGGGCGGTGAGGAGGCGGGCCATGCCGACGTACTGGGTGAAGACGAGCGCCGAGCCGTCCTCGGCGAGCAGGGTGTCCAGCAGTTCGTCCAGGAGGGCCAGTTTGCCGGAGCGGGCGGCCAGGCGGTCCGGGCGCGGGTCCTCCTTCAGGTAGAGCGCCGGGTGGTCGCAGATCTGCTTCAGGGCGCCGAGGAGCTTCAGCACCAGGCCCCGGCGGGCCATGCCCTGCGCCGTCTCGATGGCCAGCATCGACTCGCGCACCACCGCCTCGTACAGCGCGGCCTGCTCCCGGGTGAGCGGCACCGGGTGGTCCGTCTCCGTCTTCGGCGGCAGCTCGGGCACGATGCCGGGGTCGGACTTCTTGCGGCGCAGCAGGAAGGGGCGGACCAGCCGGGCCAGGCGCCGCACCGCTTCCTCGTCCTCGCCGTTCTCCACCGCCCGCGCGTGCCGGGCGCGGAAGGACTTCAGCGGGCCGAGGAGCCCGGGGGTGGTCCAGTCGAGCAGGGCCCACAGTTCGGAGAGGTTGTTCTCCACGGGGGTGCCGGTCAGCGCCACGCGCGCGGGGGACGGGATCGTGCGCAGCGCCTTGGCGGTGGCCGAGTACGGGTTCTTCACGTGCTGGGCCTCGTCGGCGACGACCATGCCCCAGGGCTGTTCGGCGAGGCGGGCCGCGGTGGACCGCATGGTGCCGTAGGTGGTGAGGACGAAGCCGCCGTCCACGCCGTCCAGGGTGCGTTCGGGGCCGTGGAAGCGGCGGACCGGGACGCCGGGCGCGAAGCGGGTGATCTCCCGCTGCCAGTTGCCGAGGAGGCTGGCCGGGCAGACGACCAGGGTCGGCTCGGTGCGGGCCCGCTTCAGGTGCAGGGCGATGAGGGTGACGGTCTTGCCGAGGCCCATGTCGTCGGCGAGGCAGCCGCCGAGGCCGAGGGAGGTCATCAGGTCGAGCCAGGCGAGACCGCGCAGCTGGTAGTCGCGGAGGGTGGCGCGCAGGCCGGGGGGCGGGTCGGCGGGCCGCAGGCCGGCGGTGAGGCGGTCGCGGAGGGTGGCCAGCGCGCCGGCGGGGACGGCCTCGACGGTCTCGCCGTCGACCTCGGCGGTGCCGGTGAGGGCGACGGCGAGCGCGTCGACCGGGTCCAGCAGGCCCAGTTCGCGTGTGCGGGCCTTGCGGACCAGCGCGGGGTCGACCAGCACCCAGCGGTCCCGGAGCCGTACGACCGGGCGGTGGGCCTCGGCCAGGGCGTCCATCTCGGCCTCGTCGAGCGGGTCGCCGCCGAGGGCCAGCTGCCAGCGGAACCGGAGCAGATCCTCGCTCTCGAAGAAGCCGGTGCCGTCGGTGGCCGAGCCGGGCGCCGGGCGGACGACGGCGGTGGCGGTCAGGTCGCGGGCCAGGTCCCGGGGCCAGTGCACGGCGACCCCGGCGGCGGCCAGGCGGGAGGCGGCCACCCCGAGCAGTTCGCCCAGCTCCTCCTCGGACAGCGCGAGCACGTCGGGGACGTCCTGCTCGGCGAGGCGGTCCAGGGGCGGCCACACGCGTGCGGCGCGCCGCACGGCGAGGGCCGCGTCGACGCGCGCGCGGGGCCCGAACGCCTCGCCGGCCTCGCCCGCCCACAGGGCCGCGGCGTCGGCCACCAGGGTGGGGTCGGCGAGGCTGTGCACCTGGACGACAGCCGCTCCGGCGGCGCGGGTGCCCGCGTCGGCGGCGGCGTCGAAGACGTCGTACGCGGACAGGTCGAGGCGGAGCGAGATCCGGACGCCCGCGTCCATCCCGGCCGCGACCTCGGCGGCCCACTCGTGGGCCCCGGGCAGGGCCTGGGGCTCGCGGGCGGCGAAGGGCCGGCCGGCGGTGTACGGCGCCGCCGGCGTGCGCGGCAGGGTGTCGGCGACCGCGTCCAGGAAGGAGCGGATCAGGGCCTCGGGTTCGGGCAGCCGGATGGCGCCCGGGCCGGGGAGGGGGACGGCGTGGCCCTCGGGGGGCAGGGCCGCGGCGATGGCGCGCAGGTGGGCGATGTCGCCGGGTTCCAGCGGTCCCGCCCGCCAGGCGTCGTGGCCGGCCGGGGTCAGGCCCGGCAGCAGCCGGCCGCGGGCGACGAGCCGCAGCGCGTGCAGGGCGGCGGCGCTCCAGCAGGCGGTGGCCGGGTGGGCGGCCGGGTCGCGCCGGGCGCCGGCCAGCAGCGGCAGGGCCTCGGCGAGGGGCAGGACCAGCGCGGGCACCTGCCGGCGGCGCACACCGGCGCCGTGCCGCCGTACGACCGTCAGCTCCTCCAGGCCGCCGCCGCTCGCGGTGGGCAGCGGATCGCCGGCGGGGTCCCAGAAGGCCAGGCGGCCCTGGCGCGGCAGGGGCGCGGGCAGGTAGACGGACGCGAGGCGCACCGGGACCGGGTGCCCGGTCCCCGTCTCCCGGGGACCTGCCGTGCGCTCGGCCACCGCAGCCGTGCCCGTCATACGTCCTGCCACCTCCCGCCCGCGTGTCGGATCAGACGTCTCCGACTCTACGGGCGGGGTCTGACAATCGGCTCCGCAGGCGGGTGCCGGCCGTCGTCACGGGACCGTGCGGGAGACCACGAACACCATCGGATACTGCGGGTCGGACAGGTTGACGACCACGTCCTGGGTCGGCGCCGGGTTCTTCTGCGCGTGGGTCAGGCCCCACCAGGGGCCGGTGCCGCCGAAGGTCCAGCCGCTGACCTTCCGGTCGCGCGCGCCGACGGCGATGTCGCCCTTCTGGAGCTGGTCCCGGCGCACGCCCATGGCCTGGAGGAAGCTGTCCAGACCGGCGGGGTTGGTGCGGAACTGCACGTACAGGCGGCTGGTCTTCCAGTTGTTGGTCTCGTAGTAGGCGATGTCGTCGGCGGGGTGCGGGACGCTCACCTGGTAGAGCCGGCGCTGCACCTTCGACGGCCAGCCCGGGGTGAGCCCGGTCGCCGAGTACTTCGCCTCCTTGTCCTTGCCGCTGTCGCGGCTCTGGTTCGCGGAGATCACCAGGTAGCCGGCCGGGACGCCGATCAGCAGCACGATGATCAGCAGGGTGAGCGCCCGCCGTCTGGCCTTGTGGCGCGGGTCCTCGGCGGGCGGCTGCGGCTCGTCCGGCGGGCCGCCCTGGTGGGGAAGCGACGGCGTCATGCGGTGTCCTGGTCGCGGCGGGACTGGGCGTACCGCTCGTAGCGCTCGTACCGCTCCACCCGGCGCCGCTTGGCCCTGCGGAACCGGCGGGCGACCAGCCGGGCCAGGTCGGCGGCGCCCACCATGCCCGCCTCGGGGCCGAGCTGTGCGCGGGTGATGCGGGCCTCGGGGCGGTAGCCGCGCCCGGTGAGGTGCCGCTTGAAGGCGTCCCGGGCCGGGCCGATGAGCAGGTCGTCGGCGGCCGAGACGCCACCGCCGATCACGAAGCAGGAGGGGTCGAGGGCGGCGGCGAGGTTGGCGATGCCCACGCCGAGCCACTGGCCGATGTCCTGGAGCAGTTCCACGCACATCGCGTCGCCCTCGCGGGCCAGCTCGGTGATCATCGGGCCGGTGATGTCGCCGATGTTGCCCTTGACGTGCTCGATGATGCCGTAGGCGACCGGTGAGTCGGCGGCGGCCAGCTCGCGCGCCTCCCGGACGAGCGCGTTGCCGGAGCTGTACTGCTCCCAGCAGCCGCGGTTGCCGCACGGGCAGCGGTGTCCGCCGGGAACGACCTGCATGTGGCCGAACTCGCCGGCGACCCCGAACTTGCCGCGCTTGACCTGGCCGTCCTCCAGGATGGCGCCGCCGATGCCGGTGCCGAGCGTGATCATCACCAGGTGGTCCTCGCCGCGGCCGGCGCCGAAGCGCCACTCCGCCCAGGCCGCGGTGTTGGCGTCGTTGTCCACGAGGACCGGGACGGACAGGCGGCTGGCGAGGCGGTCGCGCAGCGGTTCGTTGCGCCAGGACAGGTGGGGGGCGAACAGGACGCGGTTGCGGTCGGCGTCGACCCAGCCGGCGGCGCCGATGCCGACCGCGTGCACGTCGTGCCGGTCGGACAGGTCCAGCACCAGTTCGACGATGGTGTCCTCGACGACCTTGGGGCTCTTGGACTTGTCCGGGGTCTCCGTGCGGAGCTTCTCCAGGATGTTGCCGTCGGCGTCCACGACGCCCGCCATGACCTTGGTGCCGCCGATGTCGATGCCGACGGTGGGGACACGGGGTGCGGTCAGATGTGACCGGCGCTCTCGTGTGCCCACGGTGCGCAGGACCGGGGCTCGGCGGGAACCGATGGGGGCGGTGAGGTCGCGGTAGGTGCTCATCGGGCTCGATTGTGCCGCACGCTCACGCCGAGTGCTGCGCGGGGCGGGGGGCGGGAGCGCGTGCCGAGCGTCACGGTCCGGAGCGCCGACGCGCGGGGCCGCACCGCGGCACGGCCCCGCCTCCCTCACCCCCGCCGCAGTTCGTGGCGCAGAGCGTCCAGGTCGGACCCCCCCGCCATCTGCTGGGTCAGCTCGTCCAGCGTGATGTCGTCCCGTGTGTAATGGCCCACCATCGTGCCCCTCCGCAGCAGCACGAACCTGTCCCCCACCAGGTAGGCGTGGTGCGGGTTGTGGGTGATCAAGACAACGCCCAGGCCCTCGTCCCGTGCCGCCGCCACATATTTGAGGACCACACCGGACTGCTTGACTCCCAGTGCCGCCGTCGGCTCGTCCAGCACCAGGACCTTGGCGCCGAAGTGGACCGCCCTGGCGATGGCGACGCATTGGCGCTCGCCGCCCGACAGCGTGCCGATGGGCTGGTCGACGTCCCGGAGGTCGATGCCCATGCGGAGCAGCGCCTCGCGGGTGGTGCGGCGCATGAAGTCGGTGTCCAGGCGCTTGAAGGGGCCGGTGCCCTTGCGGGGCTCGGAGCCGAGGAAGAAGTTGCGCCAGACCGGCATGAGGGGGACGACGGCCAGGTCCTGGTAGACCGTGGCGATGCCCCGGTCCAGGGCCTCGCGCGGGGAGGAGAGGGTGGTCTCCTCGCCCTCGACGCGCAGGGTGCCGCCGTCGTGCCGGTGCAGGCCCGCGACGATCTTGATCAGGGTGGACTTGCCGGCGCCGTTGTCGCCGAGGACGCAGGTGATCTCCCCCGCGTGGACCTCCAGCGAGACCCCTTCCAGGGCGCGCACGGTGCCGTAGTGCTTGCTGACGCCGGTCAGCTCGACGAGTGTCACTTGGTGGCCTCCGCGCGTTTGCGGACCCAGGCGTTGAGCAGGGTCGCGAGGAGCAGCATCGCTCCGAGGAAGAACTTGAACCAGTCGGGGTTCCACTCGGCGAAGACGATGCCCTTGCTGGTCATGCCGAACAACAGCGCGCCGACGGCCGAGCCGACCGCGCTGCCGTGGCCGCCGGTGATCAGGCAGCCGCCGATGACGGCGGCGATGATGTAGATCAGCTCGTTGCCGACGCCTTCGCCGGACTGGACGGCGTCGAAGGAGAAGAGCAGGTGCTGGCCGGAGATCCAGGCGCCGAAGGCGACGCCCATGTAGAGGCCGATCTTGGTCCGGGCGACCGGGACGCCGACCGCGCGGGCCGCGTCCTCGTTGCCGCCGACGGCGAAGATCCAGTTGCCGGTGCGGGTGCGCAGCAGGATCCAGGAGGCGAGGGCGACCAGCCCGAGCCACCACAGGATGGTGACCTTGATGTCGACCCCGCCGATGCCGATGGTCGAGGCGAAGACGGCGTGGGCGCTGGAGAAGCCCTCCATGTCGGCGATGGTCTTGGTGGAGACCGTGCCGTCGATCAGCTTGGTGAAGCCGAGGTTCATGCCGGTCAGCATCAGGAAGGTGCCCAGCGTGATGATGAAACTGGGCAGCCTGGTGCGGGTGAGCATGAAGCCGTTGAAGGCACCGATGGCCAGCGTGACCAGCAGGGACACGCCCACGCCGACCCAGGTGTTCGCCGTCATCTGGTAGCTGAACATCGAGGAGACCAGCGCCGACGACGTCACCAGGACGCCCGCCGAGAGGTCGAACTCGCCGCCGATCATCAGCAGGGCCACGGGTACGGCCATGATCCCGATGGTCGAGGAGGCGTACAGGACCGTGCTGAGGCTGGTGGCGCGCAGGAAGCCGTCGGCGGCGAACGCGAAGAAGACGAAGACGGCGAGGGCGCCGACGACCGAGCCCAGCTCCGGGCGGGTCAGCAGCGTCCGCAGCGGGGAGCTGCCGAGGAGTCCGCCGTCGAGCGGCTTCTCGTCCGTGACCGCGCTCATCGGGTGCCCCGCTCGGTGTACTCCGCGAGGGCGGACGCCTGGTCCTTGGTGATGATCTGGGGGCCGGTCAGCACCGGCCGGCCGCCGCCGAGGACGTCGCCGTTGTACTTGTACAGCCACAGCAGGTCGACGGCCTGGTAGCCCTGGAGGTACGGCTGCTGGTCCACGGCGAAGCCGAGGGTGCCGTCCTTCAGCGAGGCCGCCACCTTGGCGTTGAGGTCGAAGGTGTCGATCTCGGCCTTGCTGCCCGCGTCGGTGCGCGCCTTCACGGCGGTGTCGGCGTAGGGCGCGCCGAGGGTGACGACGGCGTCGATGGACTTGTCGGCCTGGAGCTTGGCCTCGACGGCGGACTGCACGTCGGGCATGTTGGTGCCGTTGACGTACAGCTTGCGCAGCGTGCCGCGGAAGGTCTTGGCGACGCCGTCGCAGCGCTGCTCGTGGCCGACGTTGCCCTGTTCGTGCAGCACGCACAGGGCCTTCTTCTTCCCGCGCTTGTTCAGCTCCTCGCCGACGGCCTCACCGGCGACGGTCTCGTCCTGCCCGATGTGGGTGAGGGCGCCGAAGGCCTTGGACTCCTGGGAACCGGAGTTCACGGTGATCACCGGGATGCCGGCCTTCTCGGCACGGGCCACGGCCGCCTTCATGGCGTCCGGCTTGGCGAGGGTGACGATGATGCCGTCGACCTTCTTGTCGACGGCCGCGTCCACCAGCTGGGCCTGCTGCTGGGCCTCGTCGTCGTGCGAGTACAGGAAGTTGATGTTGTCCTTGACGGCGGCCTGCTTGGCGCCGCTCTGCACGATGTCCCAGAAGGTGTCGCCATCACCCGAGTGGGTGATCATCGCGAAGGTCCAGCGCGGGGTGTCCACCGCTGCCCTGCCCTGGGCGGCGGCGGCCTTGCGGGCGTCCTCCGCCCGTTTGCCGCCGGTGCTGCTGCATGCCGCCAGGGACACGGAGAGTGCCCCCGCCAGCGCTATGCCTACCCAGGTCCGAAACCGTGCCACGAGGCCGTGCCCTTCTTGCCGTGTTCGTACAGACGCAAGGGGCCGTCGATCGCGTCAGCGGCCCCAAACACTCCAGTATCGAACACGGGGAACACCCGTGACATGACCGGGGAGCCTCCACGGGTCGCATTGTCCGGACATTGCGACGAAGGCGACCGGTCGTTCAGGGGCGTACGAGGAGCTGGAACTCGAAGGAGTAGCGGCTGGGGCGGTAGGTGTGGTCGCCGAACTCCACCGCGCGGCCGGTGTCGTCGAAGGTGGTGCGCTGCATGGTGAGCAGCGGGGCCCCCTCGGCCTCGCCGAGCCGCTCGGCCTCGGTGGCCGTCGCGCCCCGGGCCCCGATGGACTGGCGGGCGCTGTGCAGGGTGATCCCGGCGGCGCGCATCAGCCGGTACAGACCGGTGGCCTCCAGCTGGTCCGTGTCCAGGTCGAGCAGGCCGGGCGGCAGGTGGTTGATCAGGTACGCCATCGGCTCGCCGTGCGCGAGGCGCAGCCGCTCGATGCGGTGCACGTCACCGCCCTCCGCGACACCGAGCGCCGCGGCGACCGCGGCGGAGGCGGGGACGACCGTGTTGACCAGGACCTTCGTCGCGGGGCGCTGACCGGCCGCCTCCAGGTCGTCGTACAGGCTGCTCAGTTCCAGCGGGCGCTTGACCTGGCTGTGCACGACCTGGGTGCCCACGCCCCGGCGCCGCACGAGGAGGCCCTTGTCGACGAGGGACTGGATGGCCTGGCGGACGGTCGGCCGGGACAGCCCGAGCCGCGCGGCCAGCTCGATCTCGTTGCCCAGCAGGCTGCCCGGGGTGAGGCTGCCGTGCTCGATGGCGGCCTCCAGCTGCTGGGAGAGCTGGAAGTACAGCGGCACCGGGGAGCTACGGTCCACGCGGAGGTCGAGCGACACGGTCGGGTCCACATCTGGTTTCGGCACGGGCCCGAGCGTAGCCCTGTGCCCGGTTGACGGGAAGTCGTGTAGTCCGGTTGTCCGGACATATGCATTGACAGGGTACGGGGTCGGCCCTCACTTTGTTCCCATGCGCATCGGGGTCATCGGTACGGGCCGCATCGGCACCCTTCACGCGAGGACGCTCAGCCGCCACCGCGAGGTCGGGTCCCTGATCCTGACGGACACGGACCCGGCGCGGGCGCAGACGCTGGCGCACCGGCTGGGCGAGACGGCGGCGCCGGGCGTCGACGAGATCTTCCGGTGGGGCGTGGACGCGGTGGTGATCACCACGGCGACGGCGGCCCACGCCGAGCTGATCGGCCGGGCGGCCCGCTCGGGCCTGCCGGTCTTCTGCGAGAAGCCCATCGCGCTGGACCTGCCGGGCACGCTGCACGCGCTCGCCGAGGTGGAGACGGCCGGGACGGTGCTGCAGATGGGCTTCCAGCGGCGGTTCGACGCGGGCTACGCCGGCGCCCGGGAGGCCGTCCGCGCGGGCCGGCTCGGCCGGCTGCACACCGTACGGGCCCTGACCTGCGACCAGGCCCCGCCACCGGTGGAGTGGCTGCCGCTGTCCGGCGGGCTGTTCCGGGACACGCTGATCCACGACTTCGACGTGCTGCGCTGGGTGACGGGCCGCGAGGTGACCGACGTGTACGCCGCCGGCTCGGACCGCGGCCCGGCGATGTTCCGGGAGGCCGGGGACGTCGACACGGGCGCGGCGCTGCTCACGCTGGACGACGGCACCCTGGCCACGGCGACGGCGACCCGGCTGAACGGCGCCGGCTACGACGTCCGCATGGAGCTGGCCGGGGAGCGCGACACCGTGGTGGTGGGCCTGGACGACCGTACGCCCCTCGCGTCCACCGAGCCGACCGGTCCCCCGCCCGCGGACAAGCCGTGGACGGGGTTCCTGGAGCGGTTCGGCCCCGCCTACGAGGCCGAACTGAACGCCTTCGTGGAGGTGGTCCGCGGCGAACGGCCCAACCCCTGCGACGGCCGGGAGGCGCTTCAGGCCCTGCGCGTCGCCGAGGCCTGCGAACGCTCCCGCCGCGAGCGGCGCCCGGTGGCGCTGTCCGAGGTCCCGGGCGCAACCGGGGCGCCGTAGAACTCTCGTCCGTGACCGGCCGTCCGGGGGCGGCGTCCCGTCACCAGCGGACCGGCAGGCTCCGCACGCCTCGGATGAGCATGCCCGGCAGCCACTCCCCCGGCTCGCCGTCCAGGGCGAGGCCGGGAGCGCGGTCCAGGAGTGTGCCGAGGGCGATGCTTGCCTCCAGTCGGGCCAGGGGTGCGCCCAGGCAGTAGTGGATGCCGTGGCCGAAGGCGAGGTGGCCCCGGGTGTCGCGGCGGATGTCGAAGCGGTCGGGGTCGGCGAACCGGCCGCCGTCGCGCTGGGCGGCGGTGAGGCCGATCAGCACGTCGTCGCCCCGCCCGATGCCGCTGCCCGCGATCTGAAGCGGCTCGGCGGCGTACCGGTACGTCGCGTTCTCCACCGGCCCTTCCCAGCGCAGCGTCTCCTCCACCGCCCCCTCCAGGAGGGTGCGGTCGGCGCGCAGGGCCGCCAGTTGCGCGGGGTGGGTGAGCAGGGCGAGGACGGCGTTGCCGATGAGGTTGACCGTGGTCTCGTGACCGGCGATGAGCAGCAGGTAGGCCATGCCCCGCAGCTCGTCCATCGAGAGCCGGTCGCCGTCCTCGGCGGTGGTGCGGATCAGGTCGCCGAGCAGGTCGCCCGTGGGGCCCGCGCACCGCTTGTCCTCGATCAGCTCGGTGAGGTACTCGGCGAAGCGGACGGTCGCCGCGTGTTCGGAGTCCGCGCCGGTCGGCGCGACCACCTCCGTGGAGATCTCGCGGAACTCCGCGCGGTCGGTCTCGGGCACCCCGAGCAGCTCGCAGATGACGGTGATCGGCAGCGGGTAGGCGAGGGAGTCGACGAGGTCGGCGCGGCCGCGCGGCAGCATGGCGTCCAGCAGGTCGTCGGTGATCCGCTGGATCCGCGGGCGCAGCCGCTCGACCCGGCGCATGGTGAAGGCGCGCGCGACCAGGCCCCGCAGGCGGGTGTGCTGCGGCGGGTCGGCGACGAGCAGGTACTTGCCGATCAGCTGCTCGTCCAGGGGCACGTGGCCCGTCTTGGCGCTGTCCTTGGCCAGCCGGGGGTCGGCGAGGGCGGCCCGCGCCTCCTCGTACCCCACCACCAGCCAGGTCTCCCAGGCTCCGCCCGGCATGGCGAGCCGGACCCGGTGGACGGGCCCCCGCTCACGCAGCCGCGCGTACACCGGGTGCGGGTCCCGGCGGAGCGCGTCGGCGTACTCCGTCAGGTCGATCACTCGTTCCATGTCTCCCCCTGTGGACTGCCCCGAGGTCCCGGAACGCGGCCGGTACCCGGGACAACGCGCGCGGCGCCCGGATCGTGCCCGGGGCTCAGGCCCCGTCGCCGGTGTCGTCCAGCAGCCCCGCGTCATGGGCGAGCAGGGCGATCTGGACCCGGTTGTCCAGGCCGAGCTTGGTCAGGACGCGGGAGACGTGGGCCTTGACGGTGGCCACGCTGAGGAAGAGTTCGCCGGCGATCCGGGCGTTGGCGAGGCCGCGGCCGACGGCGACGGCGACCTCGCGTTCGCGGTCGTTGAGCACGGCGAGCCGTTCACGCGCGCGGCTGCGCCGGGCGTCGGCGGCGGTACCGGCCGCGTGCCGCATCAACTGCCGGGTGACGGCGGGCGACAGGACCGGGTCGCCGGCCGCGACCCGGCGCACGGCGTCGACGATCTCGGCGGGCGGGGTGTCCTTCAGCACGAAACCGGCGGCCCCGGCGCGCAGGGCGTGCAGGACCTGTTCGTCGGCGTGGAAGGTGGTGAGCACGACGACCTGCGGCGCGTCCGGCCGCGCGCGCAGCCGTCGTGTCGCCGTAATCCCGTCCACCGCGGGCATCCGGAGGTCCATCAGGACGACGTCCGGCCGGGCCCGCGCCACCGCCTCCTCGGCCTCCGCGCCGTCGGCCGCCTCGCCGACGATCTCGATGTCCCCGGCCCCGCCGATCATCAGCGCCAGACCGGCGCGTACGAGGGGGTCGTCGTCCACGAGGAGGAGTCTGATCGGCGTCGCAGTCATGGGGTCACGTAATCACGGGTGCGGGGGCTGGACGGGGGGAACGGCCGGGAGCCGGGGGCACGCGTGCGCGTGCGTACGCCGGTGTAGGGCGCCGGGGCCCTCAGCCCCGCGGCCACGGCAGCCACCCCCGCACCGCGAACCCCCCGTCCGGACGCGTGCCGTGCTCCAGGCGCCCGCCGGCCAGCGTGGCCCGTTCCCTCAGGCCGATCAGGCCCTGTCCGGAGCCGGGGACGGCCGGGACCTCGGCGGGCGGGGCGGGGTTGGCGACCGTGATCGTCAGGCCGTCGCCGGGGGTGCCCGTGAGGCGGAGCGTGACCTCGGTGCCGGGGGCGTGCTTGCGGGCGTTGGTCAGGGCCTCCTGGGCGATGCGGTAGGCGGTGCGGCCGGTGGAGGCGGGGACGGCGGCCGGGTCGGCGACGCGGTGGTCGAGGGTGACGTGCATGCCGGCCTCGCGGCATTCGGCGACGAGGGCGTCCAGCGCGGCCAGCGTCGGCTGGGGACGCCCGCCGGGCGGCTCGTCGGACTCCCCGGCCCGCAGGACGCCGATGATCTCCCGTAGGTCCTGGAGGGCCTCGTGGGCGCTCTCCCGGATCACCCCGGCGGCCCGCGCGATGTCCTCGCGGGGTGCGTCCGGCCGGAACTCCAGGGCGCCCGCGTGCACGCTGAGCAGGGTGAGCCGGTGGGCGAGCACGTCGTGCATCTCGCGGGCGATGGCCTCGCGGGCCAGCCGCTGCGCCTGCTCGGCGCGGAGCCGGGCCTCGGTCTCCGCCCGGTGCGCCCGGTCCCTGAGGCTCAGCATCAGCATGCGCTTGGAGCGGACGAACATGCCCCAGCCGATGACGGACACGGTGAGCAGCGTGGTGATCGCGACGACACCCGTGTAGGGCAGGTCGGGGTCGGGCCGCATCCAGTAGAACAGCGGGACGAGCGCGAGTTCGACGCCGGCGGTCCAGGCGACGTACCGGAAGGGCCGGTGGACGGCGAGCGTGAACAGGGCGACCATCGCGGCGCCGCCCGAGCTGTTGGACAGCAGGCCGACCGGGATCATCGCGACGGCGAGCCCGACGGGCCACCGGCGGCGCAGCCAGACGGCGCCGCAGGACAGGGTGCCCAGCATCTGGTCGAGGACGGCGAGGGAGTGCGGCAGGCCGGGTTCCTCGTCGAGGCCCCGGGCGGCGGCCAGGCCGAGGAGGACGGCCAGGAGGAAGCAGGAGAAGTCGACGACCCAGTCGCGTGCCGTGCGCCGCGGCCGCCGGCCGGGGGCCCCGGCGGCCGGGTCCAGCTCGTGGACGAGGGCGGAGGGGAACAGCCACCGGCGGCCGGTGAACTCCCTCGGCGCCCGCGCCTGTTCGTCTTCGGTCACGGTCCGCAAATCTACGCACGGTACGGGCCCCGCGGCCGTCTGGGTCCCCGGATCACCGACCGGACGACCGGGACCGTCGACCTAAGTCGCACCGGCGTGGACCTTCGGATGACACCGGCCGGCGCGGACGGGGTCTTTCGGCGCCGGGCATCCGCCCCGGGGCCGATGCGCGGGCGGCGGCCGGGCGGCGAGGGTCGTGGGGTGAAACAGGTACTGGAGTTCCTCGGATTCATCGCCCTGGTGCAGGGCGCGCTGGGCCTGGTGCACGAGTTCACCGACTGGCATGCGGGCCTCGTGCAGCGGATCGGCCTCCTGGAAGGCCACGGGGTCTACGTGAGCGTCGCGCTCCTGCTGCTGGCGTTCGCCCTGTTCGCCGCGGCGGAGAGCGTGGGGCCCGGCTGAGCCGCCGTGGCAGCGGGGGCCGGCTGCGCGAAAACTCCCCGGACTTCACGGGACATTCGCCCGGGTTGTCATTGACATGCCACCTTCTACGCGCGTCATCATGAGGCCATGAGATTCCCCCCACGGATCACACGCGCCGGCGCCGCGGCCGCCGTCTTGTCCGCCCTCCTCCTCGGCGGCACCGTCACCGCGACCCCGGCGGCCGCCGCGGTCGGCAGCGTCTGCTACGGCGACCTGCCCGCACAGGCGCACGACACGCTCGGCCTGATCGAGCGGGGCGGGCCGTTCCCGTACGCGCAGGACGGCGTCGTCTTCCAGAACCGGGAACGCGTCCTGCCCGGCCGGCCGTCCGGTTACTACCACGAGTACACGGTGATCACCCCCGGCTCGCCCACGCGCGGCGCCCGCCGGATCGTCACCGGCGACGAGGACCAGGAGGACTACTACACCTCCGACCACTACGCCACGTTCGACCTGGTCGACTTCGGCTGCTGAGGTCCGGGCCGGGCTCCCCGCCCCGTGTGCTCCCCCCACGGAGGACCCGGAAGCGAGGAGCCCGGCCCAGTCCGCGCGGCCGCGCGGACGTGCGGACTACGCCTCCTTGTGGCTGAGCAGGATGTCGACCGCGGTCTGGCCGCCGTCCACGGTGACCTGCGTGGCCACCGGCGCGTATCCGGCGGCGATCACGGTGTACTGCTCGCTGGCGAGGTCGGTGAAGGAGTAGCTGCCGTCGACGCTCGTGGTGCGCGTCCCGACGACGTTGCCCGCGGCGTCGATCAGGGTCACCCGGGCGTCCTCCAGAGCCCGTCCGTCCTGGGTGTGCACCGTCCCCCGCAGGGTCGCCGCCGCGGACAGCCGGATGTCGCAGCGGGTGGTCTCGCCGGAGACGGTGGCCGGCACGGCGGCCGGGCGGTGGCCGGGCGCGCTGACGCTGAGCGTGTAGTCCCCGGGCAGCAGGTCGCCGAGCCGGTAACCGCCGCCCGTACCGGTGGTCGCGGAAGCCGTCACGTCACCGTGCCGGTCCGTCGCCACGACCAGCGCGCCGGAAAGCACCTCCCCGTCCCCGCCGCGCACCGTGCCGGCCACGCCGCCGGGGCTGGGCAGGAGCACGAGGTCGTGGGCGACGGGTGTGCCGTCCAGGCCCAGCGTGGCGACCTGCGGCTGGTACCCGGGCGCCGAGCCGATGAGGACCAGGCTGCCGCGCACGGGAGTGTCCACGGCGTACCAGCCGTCGTCCCCGGAGGTGGTGCGGGCCAGCTGGTGACCCGCCGCGTCCAGCACGGTGATCGCGGTACGGGGCACGGGTACGCCCGCACCGTCCCGCACCTGCCCGCGGATGGCCGCCGGACCCTCCGCGCCGACGGACGCGAGGGGGGCGGTGGCGGTCGCCCCGGCGGCCTCGGGCGCGGTCCCGGCGGCCGCCATGGATCCGGCGGGAGCGGCCTCGGCCCGGACCGGCCCGCCGGCGTCCTCGGCGGACGCGTTCGCCTTCTTCCTGGCGCGGAACAGCAGCACGGTGACGAGCACGGCGCAGGCGAAGAAGCCGGCCGACCACCAGTAGGCGACGGTGTAGCTGTGCAGCGCCGCGTCCGCCTTGACCAGGGGGTCGGCCAAGTGGTGCTTCGCGTAGTCGGTGGCCGCGCTGGCGGCCAGGGTGTTCAGCAGCGCCGTACTGATCGAACCGCCCACCTGCTGGGTGGTGTTGACGGCCGCCGAGGCCACGCCCTGGTCGCTCGCCCGCACCCCGAGGGTGGCGTAGCTCATGGCCGCGGGCATCGACATCCCGAGCCCCGCGCCCAGCAGCAGCAGCGGCGGCAGCACATGCGGCGCGTAGCTGCTGTGCAGGTCGAGGCGGGTCAGCCAGACCATGCCGCCGGCGGCCAGGAGCAGGCCGGCGGGCACGACGATCTTGGGTCCGATCCTCGGCACCAGCCAGTTGGTGGACAGCTGCGCCATCACCATCAGCGCGCCCACCATCGGCAGGAAGGCCACGCCGTTCTTGACCGGTGAGTAGCCCAGCGTCGCCTGGAGGTAGTAGGTGAGGAAGAGGAAGACGCCGAACATCCCGGCGGAGGAGATCAGCACGGTCGACAGGGCGGCGGCGCGGTCGCGGTCCGCCAGGACGCGCAGGGGCAGGACGGGGTGCTTCGCACGGGTCTGCCAGAGGAAGAACGCCACCAGAAGGAGACCGCCCGCGGCGAGGAAGCCCCAGGTCATCCAGTTGTCCCAGTCGTGCGTCTCGGCGTTGGCGAAGCCGTAGACGACACCGAACAGGCCGCCGGAGACCAGGACGGCGCCGAGGATGTCCAGTTTGGGCCGCTCGGCCGGGACGGAACGGCCGATGAGGACGGCCGCGCCGATCAGCGCGGGGATCGCGATGACGTCGTTGACGTACAGCGTCCAGCGCCAGTTGAGGTACTCGGTCAGCAGACCGCCGAGGACCAGGCCGACGGCGGCGCCGGAGCCGGCGATGGCGCCGAATATGCCGAACGCCTTCGCGCGTTCCTTGGCTTCGGTGAACGTGGTGGTCAGCAGGGAGAGCGCCGCGGGGGCGAGCAGGGCGCCGAACAGCCCCTGCACGGCACGCGCGACGACCAGCATCGTGAAGCCGTTCGCCGCGCCGCCGACCGCGGAGGCGACGGCGAAGCCGACGATGCCGATGATGAAGGTCGTCTTGCGCCCGACGAGGTCGGCGAGCCGGCCGCCGAGCAGCAGCAGACTGCCGAAGGCCAGGGAGTAGGCGGTGACGATCCACTGCCGCCCGTTGTTGTCGAAGCCCAGGTCCTGCTGGGCGGACGGCAGGGCGATGTTCACGATCGTGGCGTCGAGCACGACCATGAGCTGGGCGAGGCCGATCACCGCCAGGGCCCACCACCGGTGCTTCGGCGGGGCGTGGGTCTGGCCGGACGGCCCGGCCTGGACGGTGGCGACCGGGATGGCTTCCACGATGGAACTCCCTCAGGGGGCTCGGATTGCTCGGTTGTGCGTCAGCGCCGGCAGGACGACCGTGTCCCCGTCGCCATGGGTCCGAAACAGTTTCGTACTGCAAAGGTAGGCAATCCCGCAGCGAAACTCAAACGTTTCGATCGGCCTGCGGGCGATGTGCGGCAGGTCACGGACCGGGGAGCGTCGGCGCCCGGGTCAGCCCGCCGCCCGGCGCCCCCAGGCCGTCCCGGCGAGCACCAGCGCGCCGCCCGCCAGGCCGAGCGCGCCGAGCCGGTCGCCGCCCAGCGCGATACCGGCGCCGGCGGCCCACAGCGGCTCGGTGCCGAGCAGCAGGCTGACCCGGGAGGCGGAGGTGCGGCGGACGGCCCACATCTGCACGAAGAAAGCGAACACCGTGCACAAGGCCGACAGGAACAGCAGCCCCGCCCACTCCCGCGCGCCGAAGCCGGTCGCGGCCGTCCACGGCGCCGGTCCGCCGCCGGCGGCCGACAGCAGGGCGAAGACGGCGACGGCGGAGCCGAGCTGGACCGTCGTCAGCGGCAGCGCGCCGGCGCCCTGTACGGCCTTGATCCGGGACATGGCCAGGACGTGCAGGGTGCGGGCGCACGCGGCGAGCAGCATCAGCAGGTCGCCGAGGGAGGGCCGGGTGAAGCCGGCGCCCTGGGTGAGCAGGACGACGCCCAGCACCGACAGGGCCGCCGCGCCGAGGAAGGACGGCGTGGGCCGGGTGCGGGTGACGGCGGCCTCGGCGAGCGGGGTGAAGATCATCGTGAGGCTGATGATCAGACCGGCGTTGGTCGCCGAGGTGTGCACCACGCCGTACGTCTCCAGCAGGAAGATCCCGGCGAGGATCAGCCCGAGCAGGGCCGCGCCGCGCCACTGGGCGCCGGTGAGCGCGCGCAGGGAGCGACGGCCGGCGACGGCCAGGGCGGGCAGTGCGAGGGCGAAGCGCAGCACCAGGACGGCGAGCACCGTCCGGGCGGTGGTGATCTCCTTCGCCGCCAGGTAGCTGGCGCCCCAGCAGACCGCGACGAGCAGCACGGGCAGGTCGGTGTGCCAGGTCCGGCGGGGCGCGAGCGCGGCGGGTACGGCGAGCGAGGACACGGGGTACGGCTCTCCTGGTCTCCGGGAACGGGTGCGGAGACATCGGCGGCTCGCACGGGGGCGCGCTCACGCTACCGGCCGCCATGGTCCCCGGCCAGGACGAGGACGCCTCCACCGACGGGGGCCGGGCGCGGTGGGGAGCGTGCCCCGGCGCCCGGGTGGGCCGGCACCACCGTCGTCTTCGGAAGTCCGGCCGCCCTGGCCGAGCTTGCCCGTGGCGGGTGCCTTCTTCCGGGTGCGGGGTCTGCGGCCGGCAGGCCGGACCCCGCGCCCGCCCGCGACTCGTCGGCCCGGCCGGTTGCCCCCGGGGGGTCCGGCTCAGCCGGCGTGCGTGGAGAACAGTCCGCCGGTCGGGCCCTGCTTGTCGCCGCCCTGGGCCTTCTTCAGGGCGTTGGCGAGGCTCTCGATGGTGAGGGACTGGAGGATCACCCGGCCGTTGCCCTCCAGCGTGGCCAGGGACAGGCCCTCACCGCCGAACACGGCGTTCATCAGGCCCTGGCGGTTGAGGCCGCCGACGCGCTGGACGCCGTACTGGATGCCCTCCTCGAACGCGACCACACAGCCGGTGTCGACCTCGATGCGTCCGCCGAAGTCCGCCGGGTTGAGGTCGATGAAGTTGCCCGCGCCCGCGATGATCACCGTGCCGTGTCCGGTGAACTTCTCCAGGACGAAGCCCTCGCCGCCGCTCATGCCGGTGCGCCCGCCGGCGAAGGCGATGCCAAAGTCGACGGTGGACTCGGCGGCCACGAAGGCGTCCTTCTCGGCGAACCACGCGCGCGTGCCGTCCAGCTCCAGGGCGCGCATCTCGCCGGGCAGCACGCCCGCGAAGCCGACCGTGCCCTCGCCGCCCTGGGCGGTGAAGTACTGGAAGGCCAGCGACTCACCGGCGAGCATGCGCTGGCCGACCTGCATGGCGGTGCCCATGGCCTGCCGGAGAAGACCGCCCATGCCGCCGCCCGAGCCGCCCTGCTGCTGCCCGCCGCTGCCGGACGGGCCGGACAGCCGCGTCTCCATGGTCACGTTCGTGGTCTTGAACAGGAACTTCCCGGCCTCGCAGTACACGGTCTGGCCGGGGTGCAGGTTGACGACCGCCATCTGCATGGCGTTGCCGACGATCTCTTGCTTAAGGGTCACGTGAAAGGAACGCGAAAGGAGGCGGGAAGAGTTCCGGCAGGCCGGAACAGTGGTCCGCGCGGGTGACCGGCGGGGCGCCCCGGTGCTGTCCGGCCGGAGCGCCCCACGCGCGCGCGTGCGGGGATCAGCCGCCCAGTTCCTGGTGGCGGGCGGCGAGGCCGCTCGCGCCCTGCTCGGTCAGGGAGCCGAACAGGCGCAGCCGGGAGATGCCGCCGTCGGGGAAGATGTCGATCCGCGCGTGGGTGCCGACCGCCGGCTCGGGCAGGACGAAGCGGTGGCCGGTGTCGGGCTGGAGGCGGGTGCGGGGCAGGATCTCCCGCCATGCGCCGTCCTCACCGTCCTTGACGGACACCGAGGCCCAGCCGGCGCTGTTGCCCTTCAGGCAGGCCGTGTCGATCTCGACGGCGCGGATCCGGGACTGGGCGACGAGCCGGTAGCGGATCCAGTCGTTGCCCTGGTCGCGGCGGCGGCGGGTCTCCCAGCCGTCGTCCATCTTGCGGGAGCGGCCCGGCTGGATGGTGTTGGTGGCCGGCGAGTAGAAGAGGTCGGAGGCGTCCTCGACCCGGCCGCCGTTCTCCAGGGCGACCACGTCGAAGGTGCCGAGGGCCGCCAGCCACCCGGGGTCCGGGACGATCTCGCCGTGCACGCGCAGGCGGGCGATGCCGCCGTCGGGGTGCTGGTTGATCCGCAGGTGTGTGAAGCGCTGCTCGGCGGTGACCTCGAAGCCGTTGGCCGCGTGGCCGCCGACGGCGGTGCGCGGCACGATCGTCGTCCACTTCACGTCGTCGCCCAGGAGTTCCTCCGGGGACGGCGAGCCGGGTACGGACGTGGCCTCGACCGAGACGGCCTGCGGGTAGTTGCCGCGGAAGTGGGCGGTGTCGACGACGATCCCGCGGATCACCCCGGGGGCGCCGAGGCGGACCAGCGCCCAGTCGTGGTCCTCGGCGGTGGGCCACGGGTGTCCGGCGGAGGCGCCGCGGCGGCGGCGGGTCTCCCAGCCGTCCATGATCTTGCCCTTGTGCCCGAAGTGCTCGGGGTCGAACTCGGCCCGCCCGGGCACCAGCAGGTTCTCGCGCTCGGCGAAGAACTCGTCGTTGGCGGCGATGACTCCGGCGCCGAGCCGCCGGTCGGCGAGGTCGGCGTACCGGGTGAAGGGGAAGTCGGCGGTGCGGTAGTCCGCGTACGGGTCGCCGCCTCCGTAGGGGTTCGCGTCGCCGGTGAAGCTCTCAATCGCCGTCACGGTGATCAGTGGGTCCTCTCTGGGAGTCGGCCGGGTGCGGTTGCGGTGGTGGGTCACTGGGGGCGGGCGAGCAGCGTGCCCTTCGGGGCGGTGAACTCGCCGCCGGACACGATGCGTTCGCCGCGCAGCCAGGTGGACTTGACGACGCCGTACAGGGTCCTGCCGGCGTAGGCGGTGACCCGGTTGCGATGCTGCAGGCCGGCCGGGTCGACGGTGAAGGTCTCGTCGGGGGCGAGGACGGCGAAGTCGGCGTCGTGGCCCGGCGCGATGGCGCCCTTGGAGGCGCCGAGGCCGACGAGGCCGGCGGTCCGCGTGGACATCCAGCGCACGACGTCCTCCAGGCCGTGGCCGCGTTCGCGGGCCGCGGTCCAGACGGCGGACAGGCTGAGCTGGAGGCCGGAGATGCCGCCCCACGCGGTGGCGAAGTCGTCCGTCTTCAGGTCGGCGGTGGACGGCGAGTGGTCGGTGACCACGCAGTCGATGGTGCCGTCGGCGAGCGCCTCCCAGAGCAGGTCCTGGTTGGCGGCCTCGCGGATGGGCGGGCAGCACTTGAACTCGCTGGCGCCGTCCGGGACCTCCTCGGCGGTCAGGGTGAGGTAGTGCGGGCAGGTCTCCACGGTGACGCGGACGCCCTCGGCGCGGGCGGCGCGGATCAGCGGCAGGGCGTCGCCGGAGGACAGGTGCAGTACGTGCACGCGCGCGTTCAGGCGCCGGGCCTGTGCGATGAGGTTCGCGATGGCGGTGTCCTCGGCGTCGCGCGGCCGGGAGGCGAGGAAGTCGGCGTACTTCGGGCCGCCCTGCTGCGGGGCCGCGGCCAGGTGGTGCGGGTCCTCGGCGTGCACGATGAGCAGTCCGTCGAATCCGGCGACCTCGGCCAGGGACCGGGCGAGCTGTTCCTGTCCGAGGTGCGGGAACTCGTCCACGCCGGAGGGGGACAGGAAGGCCTTGAAGCCGAAGACGCCGGCCTCGTGCAGCGGGCGCAGGTCCTTGACGTTGCCGGGCAGGGCGCCGCCCCAGAAGCCGACGTCGATGTGCGCCTTGTCCCGGGCGGCGTCCTGTTTGATCCGCAGGTGCTCGACCGTGGTGGTCGGGGGCAGGGAGTTGAGCGGCATGTCGATCAGGGTGGTGATGCCGCCGGCCGCCGCCGCGCGGGTCGCGGTCCAGAAGCCCTCCCACTCGGTGCGGCCCGGGTCGTTGACGTGCACGTGGGTGTCGACCAGGCCGGGCAGCAGGACGTGGTCGCCGACGTCCTCCAGCCGGGCGCCGGCCGGGACCCCGGCGTCGTACGGCAGGACGGCCGTGATCGTCCCGGCGGACACGGTGACGGTGGCGGCCCGTGTCCCCTCCGGAGTGATCACGCGCGTGGAGCGCAGCACCAGTTCAGCGTCGGACACCCGAACCCCTCTCTCTCCCGCCCGTTTTACGCCCAGGAAACGGGATGTACATCCACGTAACGGACTTCAACGTTCTGTTGAAGGAGTCTTCACTCCCGCTTCCCCGTCGTCAAGAGGCACACTTCTGGGCAGCATCGAAGCGTCGCCAGGTCTGGACGTTTCCACAAAGCGGAATTAGAATTCCAGCAAGCAGAACGTAGCTACGTACAAGCAGGGAGTCAACCGACTGCCGGGTAGGCTTCTGCTCTCCCCGCCAGTCCCGAAAGGAACGCGCCGTGCCGACGTCCAGCGCCAGCACCACCGACTCCGCCAAGCCCCCCGCCGCCGGCGGTGTGCAGTCCCTGGAGCGCGCCTTCGACCTGCTCGAGCGGATGGCGGACGCGGGCGGCGAGGTGGGGCTGAGCGAGCTGTCCGCGGCGAGCGGGCTGCCGCTGCCGACCATCCACCGGCTGATGCGCACGCTGGTCGCCTGCGGCTACGTCCGCCAGCAGGCCAACCGGCGCTACGCCCTCGGCCCCCGGCTGAT
Source organism: Streptomyces sp. NPDC031445 (assembly GCF_055581365.1). Lineage (NCBI taxonomy): Bacteria > Bacillati > Actinomycetota > Actinomycetes > Kitasatosporales > Streptomycetaceae > Streptomyces > Streptomyces sp. NPDC031445. Next base: position 577,491 of record NZ_JBVIJO010000001.1, on the reverse strand, counting down.
CCGCCTCGGCGAGTCCGCCTCCCGGCTGCTCGGCACCTGGGCGCGGCCGTACCTGGCCCGGCTGGTGGAGGAGACCGGCGAGACGGCGAACATGGCGCTGCTCGACGGCGACGAGATCGTGTACGTGGCCCAGGTGCCGTCGAAGCACTCGATGCGGATGTTCACCGAGGTCGGCCGGCGGGTGCTGCCGCACTCGACCGGTGTGGGCAAGGCGCTGCTGGCCGGGGTGCCGGACGACGAGGTGCGGGCGCTGCTGGCCCGGACGGGCATGCCGGCCGCCACGGAGAGGACCATCACCACGCCGGAGGGGTTCCTGGCGGCGCTGGCGGAGGTGCGCGACCTCGGTTATGCCGTGGACGACAACGAGCAGGAGGTCGGGGTGCGGTGCCTCGCGGTGTCCGTGCCGGACTCCCCCACGGCGGCCGCCATCTCCATCTCCGGACCGGCGGGACGGGTCACGGAAGCGGCCACGGAGAAGATCGTGCCGGTGCTCCAGCAGATCGCCGGCGAACTGTCGGCGGCACTGGCCAGCCAGAACCAGGGCTGACCCCGAGGACACCGGGAGCCGGTTCCCGGGGCGTCCGGGGCGCCGGCCGGCTGAGTACCCGTACGCATGCGCCCCTCCGGCCCGCCCGGGCAGGGTCGACGGCAGGGACCTCCCCGCCGCCCCTCCCGCCTTCGACGCCACCACCGGTCCCGGGCCGCGCCGCCGTGCCGACCGGGGTGCCGACGTCGGAAACGGGTGCGGGCTGGTGTTCCTGGAGCTGGTCGCCCTGGTGGTGATCTCCGGGCTGTGGGTGCTGTCGGAGTGGACCTCCGACACGGCCGAGACCGTCACGGCCGATCCGCTGTGGAACTACCTGGCCGCCGCCGGCGGGGTCGGTCTCCTCGCCCTCGTGGCGGGTCCGGCCGCCGCGCGGGACGGCGCCGTCGTCACGGTGGCCGGCCAGGCCGTGATGGCCGCCCTGGTCTGCCTCCTCGTCTTCGGCGGGGCCGCCGCGCAGTCCCACCAGGACCAGGTCTGCCGCGACCTGCCGTCGGCCTCGGGCCGCCGGGGCGACGAACGGCCGTAGCGGACGGCTGGCTAGCCCCTGCCGTCCGGATCGTCCCGGCGTCGCGCGGCCCGGTCGCGGGGCGGTTCGCCGAACAGGTCCACGGCGTCGCGCACCTCGGACAGTCCCCGGGCCAGCGCGCTCATCGAGCCGATCGCGCCGGCGACGAGCAACAGCGAGCTGCGCAGGCGAGGGATCTCCGGCGGGCCGCCGGCGGCCATCGCGGCCAGCGCCGCCAGTTCGTCCTCGGCTATCGCCCGGTCGGGGAAGTCCGCGGGCAGCGCGGCGAGTTCGCGGCGCAGACGGGACACCGCGGTCCGCAGTTCCGTCACCCTCGGGTCCTCGTCGCTGCCGGTCACCGGCCTCTGCCCCAAGCTCCGCAACACAGCCCTCCCCCCTGGCACCCCCTCGTGCGCGGGCCAGTAAACGCCACCGCGTGCGGGAGCGCCACAGCGCGGACCGAAATTCAGCCCAAGGGAAGCGGCACCGGAAGACCGGCCGAATCCACGGCCGTCGGGTATGCAGGACCCATGACGGACAACCAGGATCTCCGGGGGGACGTCGCGGGGCTGCTGCTCGCCGCCGGCGGCGGCAGACGGCTCGGCGGACGCCCCAAGGCACTGCTCCCGCACCACGGCCGGCCCCTCGTCGAGCACGCGGCCGGGGTGCTGCGCGCGGCCGGATGCGGGCCGATCCACGTGGTGCTGGGCGCCGCGGCGGACGAGGTACGACACCGCGCCCGGCTCGACGGCTGTGTGCTGGTGGACAACCCGGACTGGGCGGCGGGCATGGGCTCCTCGCTGCGCGCGGGACTGGCCTCCCTCGCCGGCACGGGCGTCCGCGCGGCCCTGGTGAGCCTGGTCGACCAGCCCGGCATCGGCCCGGCCGCGACCGCCCGCGTGCTCGGCGCCTGCCAGGACGAGACGTCCCTGGTCTCGGCCGCCTACGCGGGGGTACGCGGGCACCCGGTGCTGTTCGGTGCGGCGCACTGGGCGGGCATCGCGGAGACGGCCACCGGGGACCGCGGGGCGCGGGCGTACCTGAAGGCGCACGAGCGGGAGATCCGGCTGGTGGAGTGCGCGGACGTCGCCGAGCCGTACGACATCGACACGGAGGCCGACCTCGGCCACCTGCGGTGACCGGGGTGACACCGGGCGCCACCTTGCCTCGACCCGAAGAATCTCGACATCAACAAACCATTGAACTTCCACGATGAGGAAACTAGTATCCACTGACCAGAAGCGCCTGTCCGCACATCCGGCGCTCACCGTCCTGCTCGTGCCCCTTGGCACCAGGTGCCACCGCTGAAGGAAGTGACAGCTCATGTCCGCACCAGCGCCGTCCCCGCTGGCCATCGTCGACGCCGAGCCCCTGCCCCGGCAGGAGGAGGTCCTCACGGACGCGGCGCTCGCCTTCGTGGCGGAGCTGCACCGGCGGTTCACCCCGCGCCGTGACGAACTCCTGGCCCGCCGGGCCGAGCGCCGCGCCGAGATCGCCCGCACCTCCACGCTCGACTTCCTGCCGGAGACGGCCGCGATCCGCGCGGACGACTCCTGGAAGGTCGCCCCGGCCCCGGCCGCGCTGAACGACCGGCGCGTCGAGATCACCGGCCCCACCGACCGCAAGATGACCATCAACGCGCTCAACTCGGGCGCGCGGGTCTGGCTCGCCGACTTCGAGGACGCCTCCGCCCCCACCTGGGAGAACGTGGTCCTCGGCCAGCTCAACCTGATCGACGCCTACACCCGGAACATCGACTTCACCGACGAGCGCAGCGGCAAGTCGTACGCCCTGCGGCCGGACGAGGAGCTGGCGACCGTCGTCATGCGCCCGCGCGGCTGGCACCTGGACGAGCGGCACCTGGCCGACGCCGACGGCCGTGCCGTCCCCGGCGCCCTTGTCGACTTCGGGCTGTACTTCTTCCACAACGCGCGGCGGCTGCTCGACCTCGGCAAGGGCCCCTACTTCTACCTGCCGAAGACCGAGTCGCACCTCGAAGCCCGCCTCTGGAACGACGTGTTCGTCTTCGCGCAGGACTACGTGGGCGTCCCGCAGGGCACCGTCCGCGCGACCGTGCTGATCGAGACCATCACGGCGGCGTACGAGATGGAGGAGATCCTCTACGAACTGCGCGACCACGCCTCCGGGTTGAACGCCGGCCGCTGGGACTACCTGTTCTCCATCGTCAAGAACTTCCGTGACGGCGGCGCCAGGTTCGTCCTCCCGGACCGCAACGCGGTCACCATGACGGCCCCGTTCATGCGGGCGTACACCGAACTCCTCGTCCGCACCTGCCACAAGCGCGGCGCCCACGCCATCGGCGGCATGGCGGCCTTCATCCCGTCCCGCAAGGACGCCGAGGTCAACAAGGTCGCCTTCGAGAAGGTCCGGGCCGACAAGGACCGCGAGGCGAACGACGGCTTCGACGGCTCCTGGGTCGCCCACCCCGACCTGGTCCCGATCGCCATGGAGTCCTTCGACAAGGTCCTCGGCGACAAGCCGAACCAGAAGGACCGCCTGCGCGAGGACGTCCACGTCGAGGCGGCCGACCTGATCGCGATCGACTCGCTCGACGCGAAGCCGACGTACGCCGGGCTGGTCAACGCCGTCCAGGTCGGCATCCGGTACATCGAGGCCTGGCTGCGCGGGCACGGCGCGGTCGCCATCTTCAACCTGATGGAGGACGCGGCCACGGCCGAGATCTCCCGCTCGCAGATCTGGCAGTGGATCAACGCGGGCGTCGAGTTCGAGAACGGCGAGAAGGCCACGCCGGAGCTGGCCCGCAAGGTCGCCGCCGAGGAACTGGACGCCATCCGCGAGGAGACCGGCGAGGAGGCCTTCGCCGCCGGTCACTGGCAGGAGGCGCACGACCTGCTGCTCACGGTGGCCCTGGACGAGGACTACGCCGACTTCCTCACCCTGCCGGCGTACCGGCGGCTGCGCGGCTGACACCGTGCCCGTCCGGGCGGACCGGGGACCTCCCCGGGGCCGCCCGGCGGGTCACCCGAGGTGCACCGACCAGTCCTGTTCCGCCGCCGGCTTCCCGTGCAGGTCGGGCACCCGCTTCAGCCACTTCGGGCGGCCCGCCTGCGTCTTCGCCGCGCGGGCGGCCTCCTCGGCCGCCAGCTCCTCACGGCTCGGGAAGTCGGTGGGCAGCCACTCTTGGGAGAGCCGGACCCGGTCCAGGAGGTAGCCGACGTAGGCGTCCCGGACGTCGTCGGGCGTGGCGAACCCGGCGTCCTCGGCCAGCCAGGCGTCGGGCACCTCGGCGACGATCCCGCGCAGCAGTTCCTCGGTGACCCGGGGCGCCAGTTCGGCGTCGGCGGCGCGCACGTCGGGGCCGTAGAGGCCGAGGGCGTGGTGCCGGAAGTCGTAGCGCCGGCCCGGGGCCGTGGTGTCCCAGCGGTGGTGGAAGACCAGGGCGGCGCCGTGGTCGATCAGCCACAGGCGCGCGGGCGCGGTGCCGAGCGTGGGCCAGACCATCAGGTTGGAGCTGTGGACCGTGCGGTCGACGTTCACGGTCAGCGCGTCGAGCCAGACGATCCGGCCGGCCTCCAGCGGGTCCACCGGGAACGTCCGGGCGATCTCCGGGGTGAGGTCCCGGGCGCCCGGCAGATAGTCCATGCCCAGGTTGACGCCCGCGCTGGCGCTGTGCAGCTCGCGCACCTCCTCGTGCGGCTCGGCGGCGGCGATGGCCGGGTCGAAGCGCACGAGGACCAGCTCGGGGAAGCGCAGGCCGAGCGCGCGGGCGAGTTCGCCGACGATGATCTCGGCGACCAGCGCCTTGTGCCCCTGTGCCGAGCCCGTGAACTTCACGACGTAGGTGCCGTCGTCGTCGGCCTCCACGACTCCGGGGACGGAGCCGCCGGAGTGGAGCGGGGTCACGTATCGAACAGCAGTCACGTCGCGCAGCACACCGGCCAGACTACGGCAGGTCAGGCGCCGGCCAGCGGGTTCGGCAGCGGCAGGTAGCGGGCGTCCGCGCCGTCCGCGCCGGTCCAGCGCAGCAGCAGGTTGGTCTTGCCCGGCAGGGTGGGGGCGCTGAGCAGGGCGGGGATCTCGGGGAGGTCGTGGCGGGCCAGTTCCCGGCGGGCGGCGGGCCACGGGTCCAGGCCGGGGTGGTGCTCGGCGAGGGCGCCGGCGATCTCGACGAGGTGGTTGACGATCAGGCAGTACACCAGCCGCTCCCAGCCGGCGGCCCGGGTCACGTCCGGCAGCAGCTTCGCGCCCTCCGCGTCCCGGAACAGGGCCTGCACGGGCGTGCCGGCCGCGTCCACGGCGACCAGCGTGTTCTGCAGATGGGCCTCCAGGACCACCCCGTGGTCGCCGAACGCGGTCAGGGCGGGCGGCACGACCTGCCGCAGGTACGCCTCCCACCAGGCGGCCGGGTCGGCGGCGGCGGCGAGCGGGCTGCCGTCGAAGCCCTCGGCGAGAGCCGCCGCGAGCAGGGGCGTGGCGCCCGGCAGCAGATGGCCGCGCAGTCCGTCGCGGACCAGGACGGCCAGCTCCTCGAAGGCGAACGCGGCGGTGCGGTAGCCGCGGTCGCTCAGCCAGGCCGCGGGCGGGCCCATCGCCGCGAAGGCGTGCCCGGCCGCGGTGTCGGTGCGGCGCAGTTTCCGCAGGTCGTGGCGCCACAGCCGGCGGATGTCGTTGGTGATGCGGACGTCCAGGCTGAACTTCAAGAACAGGTCGCGGCGCGGCTCGTACACCGTGCGGACGGCGGCCGTGGGCCAGGTGTCGAACGGGGTCGTGCCCAGCCGCAGCAGCCGGCCGTCGGCGAAGGCGGGCGCGAGCTCGCGGGCGACGAGTTCGAGCTGCCAGGGGTGGGCGGGCAGCAGCCGGTAGCCGGGCGGGGCGGTGCCGAGGGCGTCCAGGGCCCGGGTGTCGCCCTCCTCGGCCACCTGGTCCTCGCGGACGCCGAGCAGCGTCAGCGGGAACCGGGCGTGCGCCTCGGGGGCGTAGGGCAGCCAGGACGCGACGGGCCCGCCGCCGCGCGCCTTGGGGGCCGGATGGTGGGGGTGGCCGGTGAGCAGGGACTGCTCCGAGCGCAGGTACGGGTCCCCGGGCGCCGTGGCCCGGCCGCGGGCGGTGAGCAGGGCGGCGATCGCGTCCCGGCTGTCGATCATCTCGGCGGGCAGGTCGCCGCCGGGCAGTCCGGTGTGCCGGCGCAGTTCCTCGGCGACCAGTTTGACCAGCTCCGAGTGGCCGATGCGGCGCCAGGCCCCGGCCGTGTACAGCTCGGGGTCGGCGGGGCGCCGGCCGGGGCGCACCCGCAGCAGCCGGCCGTCCGGCAGCCGGTGGACCCGGCCGTCCCCGCCGTCCGTGAGCGGCGCGGCGACCTCCCGCAGGAGACAGTTGAGCAACGGCGCGGCCGCGTACGCGTCGGCACGGCGGCCGACCGCGCCGTTGGGGGGTGTGAGGTCCACGCGATCCATTCGTTCTTCGTCCAGGAGGCCGGCGGCCGTGCCCGCGGCGGGCGGGGTGCGCCGTGCGGGAGCCGGTGACGATCAGTATGGCTGCCGTCCCGGACAATCGTGCCGTGGCCCGTGTACCCGAGGAGCCGACCGTGCACCGTCCCCCGACCGCCGACGCCGATATCGCCGAGGAGCTGGCCGCCGTCCGGCCCGCGCTGCTGCCCCGGTACGCGGCGGAGCTGCCCGGTGCCCGCGCCGCCGTGCTCACCCGGCTGTGGCGGGCGCTGGCCCACGAGCCGCTGCCGTGGCTGTCCGGCCGGGTGGCCGGGGCGGACGGCCTCGCCCTGCGCCTGGCCGACGGGCGGACCCTGCGCGGGCCGCACGCGGACCCGTACGCCACGGGCGCGTACGTCACCGCCGTACGGCTGGACCGGGAGCGGTACGACGATCCGGCGCGGCTGATGACCGCGCTCGGGGTGCCGCACGGGTCCGCGTTCGCCGCGGAGCTGGCGCACAGCGCGGCCTCGCTGGCGCTGTCCCGGGCCGGCGCCGGTCACCCGCAGGAGTGGCCGGTGGACGGCGGGGAGAGGGACTGGGAGTGGGAGCAGCGGGTGGTCGACGGGCACCCGTACCACCCCACCTGCCGTTCCCGGCCGGGGTTCTCGGTGGCGGACCAGCTGGCGTACGCCCCCGAGCACGGGCCGGTGGTGGAGCTGGGGACGGTACCGGTGCCGGCGGAGGAGTGCCTGGTGTCGGGCGACTGGCCGGCCGAGCTCCGCGACGGCGACCGCGTCCTGGTGCCGGTCCACCCCTGGCAGGCCGCGCACGTGCTGGGGCGGTCGTACGACGTCTGGCGCCGCGCCCACCCGCTGATGTCCCTGCGCACGCTGGCGGTGCCCGGCGGACCGCAGGTGAAGACCGCGCTGAGCGCCCGGCTGACGTCGTCGGTGCGGGACATCTCGGTGTACTCGGTGCGGGCCGCGGCGCCCCTGTCCGCCTTCGCCGGGGACCTGGCGGCGCGCACGGACGGCCTGCTGCACATCACCCGCACGCTGGGGGCGGTCACGGCCCACTCCCCCGACCTGGCCGCGCTGCTGCGGGAGTCGCCGGAGGTGTACGCCGGTCCGGGCGAGCGCGTCCTGCCGGTGGCCGCCCTCGCCACCACGTCCCTGCCCGGCTCCCCCGCCTGGCTGGCCGCGTTCACCCGGCTGGCGCTCACGGTGGGCCTGCGGCTGCTGGACCTCGGCGTGGCCCTGGAGGCCCACGGCCAGAACCTGCTGGTCGTCCTGTCGGCCGACGGCACCCCGCTGCGCCTGGTCTACCGCGACCTGGCGGACGTCCGGATCAGCCCGGCCCGCCTGGCCCGGCACGGCATCACCCCGCCCGCGCTCACCGGCCGTCTGGTCACGGACGACGACACCGCCCTGCGCCGCAAGCTGTTCGGCTCCCTGGTGGCGGGGGCGCTGGCGGGCACGGCGGGCTCGGCCGCCGCACTGGACACCGCGCTGCGGGCGGCCCTGCCCGATCTGCCGCCCGGCCCGGACCTGGCGTCCCTGCGCGAGGACCCGCTCCCGGCGAAGGCGCTGACGCTGATGCGCCTGTCGCCCGACCACGCGGGGGACATCTGGACGACCCTGCCTCGTCCCGGCGCGGTGCCGTTCGCGGTACAGGGCTGATTTCGCGTCACGTTCCCTGACCGAGGAGTTGTTTGTTCTCCGGGGCGCCGTCCGGCGGTGTACCGCCTGGTGAGCCAGGCCGTGCTGCGGCCGGTGCCCGCGGGTGTGGTGTCGGCCGGCCGCCACCTGCGGTACCCGCGCGATCCGGTGCGCTTCCCCGACGGCCGTCTCGGCCTGTACGACCGGATCCTGCCGCCCCCGGGCTCCTCTCCCGGGAACTGCGCGAGGAGATCGCGGCCACCCCGACGGAGGTGGTCCCGCTGGGCGAACTGCACCCCGACACCGGGCTGCTCGGCCACAAGGTCTCCCTCTACGCGGCCCGGGTGGACGGCATCGGCGCGGTCGAGCGGGGGGAGGCGATCCACCGGGCCGTCACGGTGACCCCGGCCGAGGCGGAGGAGATGGTCGCCGACGGGCGGATCACCGACGGCTTCACCGTCGCCGCGCTCTACCGGGCGCGCCTGGCGGGCCTGTTCGGGACTCCGGCGCCGGGCGACGGGACCTGAGGCGGCTCCGGACCGGCGGCCGGCGGCCGTTTTGGAGGACGGCCGGTCCGATCAATAAGATCCGGCGATGATCACAAGACAACGGCTGGCGGCGGGCGTCTGTGCTCTGCTCGCCGCCCTGACGGCCGGGATCGCCTTTCCCGCCGGTGCGGTCGCCGACGAGACGGACCAGGCCGCTCCGAAGGTCGAACTGGTGCTGGACGTCAGCGGTTCCATGCGCACCCGTGACATCGACGGCGGCACCCGCATGGCCGCGGCGAAGCAGGCGTTCAACGAGGTGCTGGACGCGACCCCCGAAGAGGTCCGGCTCGGCATCCGTACGCTCGGCGCCAACTACCGCGGGAACGACCGCAAGGAGGGCTGCAAGGACACCGAGCAGCTCTACCCGGTGGGCCCGCTGAACCGGACCGACGCGAAGACGGCCGTGGCCACCCTGGCGCCGACCGGCTGGACGCCGATCGGGCCCGCGCTGCTGAAGGCGGCGGACGACCTGAACGGCGGTGACGGCACCCGCCGTATCGTCCTGATCAGCGACGGCGAGGACACCTGCCAGCCGCTCGACCCGTGCGAGGTGGCCCGGGAGATAGCCGCCAAGGGCATCGGGCTGACCATCGACACTCTCGGCCTGGTGCCGGACGCCAAGACCCGCGACCAGCTCAGCTGCATCGCCGACGCCACCGGCGGCACCTACACCGACGTGCGGCACAAGGAGGAACTGAGCGACCGCGTCGGCGAGTTGGTGGACCGGGCGGCCGACCCCGTGGTCACACCGGTGGCCACCGAGGGCGCGGACCGGTGCGAGCAGGCGCCGGCGCTGAAGTCCGGCCTGTACACCGACCGCGCCGGGTTCGGGCAGCAGCGCTGGTACAAGGTGGACGTGGAACCCGGCCAGGAGCTGCGCGCCTCGGTGAGCGTGGCGGACGACCGGGCCGTCCAGCCGGACTACGGTGTGCTGCTGCGGGCGGTGACCGTGCACGGGCGGGAGATCGTCCGCGGCGAGGCCGCCGGCACCGGCCGTACGGACGTCGTCTCCACCGGCCTGCGCTACCCCCGGCCGGACAGCGACGACGACGCGGCGCCCGCGGAGACGGTGTGCCTCCAGGTCACCAGCTCCTTCTCGGCCGCGTCGGGCGTGAAGACGAGCCCTGGTCTGCCGCTGGAGCTGACCGTCGACGTCGTGGACGGGCCGTCCGGTCACCACGACGTGGCCGCTTTCGGTCTCGGCCGTGGCTGGTGGCTGCTCGGCACGCTGGTGCTGATCGGCTTCCTCGCCGGTCTGCTGTGGGGCTGGCTGTCGCGCTGGCGGGTCGCCGTCTGGAGGACGAACTGATGCGGATCACACGTGTGCTGGGCGCCGCCCTGCTGGCGCTGGGGCTGGCCGCCGGACCGGCCGCCGCCGACTCCTCGCCCTCCCCGAGCGCCTCCGCCGACGGCGACGCGCCCACCCGGGCGGGCACCTCCTTCCGTACGGCGACCGAGATCGACCAGGGGCAGCAGGCCACCGCCTCCGGCTCCACCGGCGACTACCTGTACTGGTCCTTCCCGGCGGACACCGGGCAGCGCCCCACCGTCAGGGCGACGGTGAAGCTCCCCGGTGCGCACGGCTCCGAGACCTGGCAGCTCGACGTGTACGACGGGCTGCGGCGCCGCCAGTCCTGCCAGTACGGCGCCCAGAGCCGGACCGCCGCGCAGGGCGCCGGCTCGGTCGAACTGGCCTGTGTGCTGCGCACGGTGCGGGGCTGGGCGGAGCCGTGGGCCAACGACCCGCTGCCGGGCACGTACTACGTCCGGCTGACGGTGGTGGACCTCGCCGCCGCCGACCTCGGCAAGCCGGTGGGCGCCGAGGTGCGCGTCGACTCCAAGGACATCGGCGGCGCGGCGGCCGTGGACGGCTCGCTGGGCAAGCCGCTCGTCCCCGGCATCGCCGTCACGTCGCGGAAGGACGCGGACGGCGCCAAGGGCGCCGTGCTGTCCAGCTTCGGGTCGGACGACGGCTGGTCGTCCGGCTGGTGGTCCGACCGGTGGGTGTGGACCGGGATCGGCGCGGTGCTGGCCGCGCTCGCCGGGATCGGGGGGTACGTGCTGACCCGGGGGTCCGGGCGGCCGTCCCGGGTGCCGCCGAACGTGTGACGAGCTGATGGTGCGAAGGCCCGCCGGACGGCGGGCCTTCGCGTTTCTCCGGGCGGTCACGCCTCCCGCAGCGCCTTGGCGAGCGTGCCGTCCCCGGTCACCGTGACCCGGCCGTCGCGCACCGCGTCCGGCAGCCGGGTCTCCCCGCGGGCGATGGCCTCGCAGGTCGCCGCGTCCATCTCCAGCCGCGCGTCCGCCTCGCCGGGGGCGGGCCCGTCGCCGTACACCGGGCCCTGATCCGCGCCGACGTGGAGGTGGAAGTCCCCCTCCTCCAGGCGGACTTCCACGACGCCCTGGCCGTCCAGCGCCCGCAGCAGCGGCAGCGCGAACCAGTGCGCGCGGACGGCGTCGGTGGGCCTGCGCTCCCCCAGTTCCTCCTCGCCCCACGTGCCCAGCGCCTGGAGCACGGGCAGCAGCCGGCGTCCCCGGCCGGTGAGTTCGTACACGTACGCCGCGCCCGGCGGGGGCAGCCGCCGTCGGGTGGTGAGCCCGTCCCGTTCCATGTCCTTCAGCCGCGAGGCGAGTACGTCCGTGCTGACGCCGGGCAGGTCCGCGTGCAGGTCCGTGTAGCGGCGCGGGCCGGCGAGCAGCTCGCGGACGATCAGCAGGGTCCAGCGGTCGCCGACGAGGTCGAGGGCGCGGGCTGCGGAGCAGTACTGGTCGTAGCTTCGGCGAGGAGACATGCGGCGCAGTCTAGACGCGTTGTTGGACTTTCCAAGCTCCCGCTTGGTAAAACCAAGCAACACGAGTTTCCGGAGGGGCGCATGGAGTTCCGGCAGTCCAACAAGCTCAGCGAGGTGTGCTACGAGATCCGCGGCCCGGTGATCGAGCACGCCGACGCGCTGGAGGAGGCGGGGCACAGCGTGCTGCGCCTGAACACCGGCAATCCCGCGGCCTTCGGCTTCGAGGCGCCGGAGGAGATCGTCCAGGACATGATCCGGATGCTGCCGCGGGCCCACGGCTACACGGACTCCCGCGGCGTCCTCTCCGCCCGCCGCGCGGTCGCCCAGCGCTACCAGACCCTGGGCCTCGACGTGGACGTGGACGACGTCTACCTGGGCAACGGCGTCTCGGAACTGGTCTCCATGGCCGTACAGGCGCTGATCGAGGACGGCGACGAAGTCCTCGTCCCCGCACCGGACTTCCCCCTCTGGACGGCCGTCACCACACTGGCCGGCGGCAAGGCCGTGCACTACCTGTGCGACGAACAGGCCGACTGGAACCCGGACCTGGCCGACATGGCGTCGAAGATCACCGACCGCACCAAGGCCGTGGTCATCATCAACCCGAACAACCCGACCGGCGCGGTCTACCCCGAGGAGGTCGTCGAGGGCATCCTCGACCTGGCCCGCCGGCACGGCCTGATGGTGTTCGCCGACGAGATCTACGACCAGATCCTCTACGACGACGCCGTCCACCACTCGGCCGCGGCGCTCGCCCCCGACCTCGTCGTCCTCACCTTCTGCGGCCTGTCCAAGACCTACCGGGTGGCGGGCTTCCGCTCCGGCTGGCTGGTCGTCACCGGGCCGAAGCAGCACGCCAGGGACTACCTGGAGGGCCTGACCATGCTGGCCTCCATGCGGCTGTGCGCCAACGCGCCCGCCCAGTACGCCATCCAGGCCGCGCTCGGCGGACGCCAGTCCATCGGTGAACTCACCGTGCCCGGCGGGCGGTTGTACGAGCAGCGGAACGTGGCCTGGGAGAAGCTCAACGAGATCCCGGGCGTGTCCTGCGTCAAGCCCAAGGGCGCGCTGTACGCGTTCCCGCGCATCGACCCCAAGGTCCACCCGATCCACGACGACGAGAAGTTCGTCCTGGACCTGCTGCTGCGCGAGAAGATCCAGGTGGTCCAGGGCACCGGCTTCAACTGGCCCTCCCCCGACCACTTCCGCATCCTGACCCTGCCGCACGCGGACGACCTGGAGGCGGCCATCGGCCGGATCGGCAGGTTCCTCGGCGGGTACCGGCAGTAGGCGCCTGGCCCGTGCCGCGCGTTCCGTGCGAAGATCACCCCCGTCGACGACCAGGGGTCCGCCGGGGGCGGGCCGCCCACCGGCCGCCGGTGCGCGCTGACCGGCGCGGCACCCCCCGGTCCGGTTCCGGCGGACCGGCCGGGGATGTCAGACCAGGGGGAGCAGCGGTGTTCTCGTACGGACAACGCCGTACGCGCGGAAGGCGCCGTACGGCTGTCGCCGTGCTGTGCGCGGTGGTACTCGGCCTCACGGCGCCCGGCGCCCGCGCCGGAGAGGAGCTGCGGCCGTCCGCGCCCGCCGCGGGGCGGGAGGCACGACAGGCCGCGTCGTTCTGGACCGCGCGGCGCTTGGCCGACGCCCGGCCGCTGGACGCGGCGCGGCACCCGCCGTCGGGGCGGGGCGCGGCGCCCGCGGCGGCGGCCCGGCCGAAGGGCACCCTGTTCCGGGGAACCCGCCTGGTCGGAACGTTCTTCGGCGCCGACGGACCGCGTGGCACCGCCTGGCACTGCACCGGCAGCGTGATCGACACCAAGGCGCGGGACATCGTCCTCACCGCGGCCCACTGCGCGCTGAACATGAACGCCGACTATGTCTTCGTCCCGAAGTTCGTCAAGGGCGCGGCCCCCGACCGGCAGCCGTACGGCATCTTCCACATCCAGCGGATCTTCATCGACCCCCGGTACGTGCCCGACCACGGTTCGGCCACCACCAGGAAGACCGCGTCCGACCTGGACACCGCGTTCGCCCGGGTCTCGGCCAACCAGCGGGGCACGTCCCTCCAGGACGCGGTGGGCGGCGGCCTGACCTTCACCCGGCCGGCCGGCTACACCCACCGGAACGTCACCGTCGTCGGCTACCCCTCGCACCGGCACAACACCGCCGGGCGCGCCGTCAAGTGCACCGTCCCGACCAAGCAGCTGCGCGGCTACCGCCAGCTGTCGATGACCTGCGGCGGCTACTACGGCGGCGTCTCCGGCAGCCCGTGGATCACCGGCTACGAGGACGACGGCCGCTCGGGGCACGTCATCGGCGACCTCGGCGGCTACAACGGCGGCGGCAACGACGCCAACGCCGACTACATCAGCTACGCCACCGCGTTCGGCGCGGACGCCGCCAACCTCCTCGCCGACGCCGTCGCCGACCGGACCCCGCCCGCAGACCTGCCGCCGTACCGGGGGCTCAAGGGCGCGCTGCCGGGCGGCGCCGCACGCTGGCGCGGGGCCGCGCTCATGGCGTCCGGCGACTACACCGGCGACCGGCGCGGCGATCTGCTCGTGGTCTGGTCCGACGGCGGGATCACCCTCCACCCGGGTGACGGCAAGGGCGGCTTCCTCGCCGAGAAGCGGCTGCTGCGGGCCAACTCCACCTGGACCCACGCCCGCGCCCTGACGGGCGGCACCTTCACCGAGGGCGACCGGTCCGGCCTGCTGGTGCGCTGGTCCGACGGCGAGGTCACCCTCTACCCGGGGCCCGGCCCCGCCGGCCTGGGCCGGGAGATCCGGATGGCGCCGCCCGGCTCCGCGTGGAAGAAGGCCGTCCAGTTCACCTCCGGGGCGTTCGGGCCGGACGGGGGCACGGGGCTGCTGGTCCGCTGGGCCGACGGCGCGCTCACGCTGTACCCGGGGATCGGGGCCGGTGGCCTCGGCACCGGTACGCGGCTCGTCGCGGCGAACGGCACCTGGACCAAGACGGCGGCGCTGGCCGGCGGCGACTTCGACGGCACGGCCGGCGGGGACCTGCTGGTGCGCTGGGCGGACGGCACGCTCGACACGTACACCGGCACCTCGGCGGCGGGGCTCGGCACCAGGACGCGGGTGCGCGGCCCGAACGCCCTGTGGCGGCACGCGCAGACGCTGACGGTCGGCGGCTTGCGCCACGGCGGCACCGGGAACGACCTCGTCGTGCGCTGGTCCGACGGGGAGACGACGCTGTACGCCGACACCGGCACGAAGACGGTCGGCACCGAGCACACGCTGGTCCACCCCGGCACCTGACCACACCACCGCGTACCGCCAAGGGGGAACCATGCGCGTGACCAACCGCCTCGCCGGCGGCCTCGCCCTGCTCACGGCCGGCCTGGCGCTGACGGCCTGCGGCACCGGCACCGCCACCGGCACGACGGCCGGACCGGAAGCCTCCGCACCGCACTGCCGGACCGCCTCGCTGACGTGGACGCTGTCCCTGCTCCAAGAGGAGGGCACCCGGCAGGAAAGCGGCCGCCCCGACGCGCGGCTCACCGCCGTCAACAAGGGCCCCGGCCCGTGCGTGTTCGCGGGCTACCCGCTCCTGGAGATCCACAACGGCAAGGCGGAGAGCGTCGAGGGCACCGGGCGGGGCCGCCCGGCCCCGCTCACCCTGCCCGGCGGGGCCTCCGTGACCGTGGACCTCGACTACACGCGCCGCGGCACGAAGGGCGCGGACGACGACTGGTGCGTGCGGCAGGGCGAGGCCTCGGTCCGCGCACCGCACGACACCCGCGGCGCGGTCGTCCCCGTCACGGACGCGCACGGGAAGGCCGCCACGATCGACGCCTGCGGGGAGACCCTCGCCATGGCGGTGCCGCGCCGCACCCCGGCCGGGTCCTGAGGCGGGGCCGCCGCCCCGGCCGACCCGCCGTCTGGCGCAGTCCGTCCTGCGGGCGGCGGGCGCCCTGTGCCACCGTGCCGTCATGGGTGACCTCTTTCTCGTGCGGCACGGTGAGACCGAGTGGTCGCGGTCCGGGCGGCACACCGGCCGGACCGACGTGCCGCTCACCGAGCACGGGCGGGAGGAGGCGCGCCTGCTGGTCCCGCTGATCCGCTCGCACCGGATCGGGGCGGCGTTCGTCAGCCCCCTCGAGCGCGCCCGGGAGACCGCCCGGCTCATCGGTGTCCCGGACGCACGGGTCGACGCCGACCTCCGCGAGTGGGACTACGGCGGCTACGAGGGTGTGACCACCGCGGACATCCATCGGAGCCGGCCCGGCTGGTTCCTGTTCACGGACGGCGTCGCGCCGGGGCCGCCGGACCACCCGGGCGAGACCCCGGAGCAGGTCGGGGAGCGCGCCGACCGGATGCTGGCCAAGGCTGACGCGGCGCTCGCCGGCACCGAGGGGGCCGTCGTCCTGATCGCCCACGGCCACTTCCTCCGCGTCCTCACCGCCCGCCGCCTGGGCCTGCCACCGCGGCACGGGGCCCTCTTCCAGCTCGCGACGGGGGCACTGTGCCGGCTCGGCACGGAGCAGGGCCGGCCGGTCGTCGCGGGGTGGAACATCCGGCCCCGGGGGGAGTGAGGAACCGAGGGGGCGAGGGGGAGGGCGTTGTCGGACCCGGGCCGTACCCTGCGAGGGAGTCACCCGTCCGGCGGTTCCTCGGGAGCGGCCCGCCGGCGGTTCCCCGGCCGTCCCCCGGCAACGCCCCTGAGAGGAGCACCCCCGTGACCCGACCGCCCACACCCGCGCAGCGGCGGGTGATCGAGGACGCCGATCCGGTCACCGGCCGGCTGCGCGGTACCGGGACCCAGCTCGCGGCGCTGGTGAAGCGGGGGCTCGCCTTCCGGCATCCCCGGCCGCCGCACGACCACTTCCTCACCCCGGCGGGCCACCGGATACGGGACGCGGTGCCCGAGCCACCGGTGGAGCCGGCGCCGGACACCGGCGTGTTCACGGCCCGCGTCGGCGGCGAGGAGGAGCCGCCCGAGTCCGGGCCGGCGCGGCGGCGCGAGGTGCACAGTGCGTGGCAGGGGCTGCTGGAGCTGCGCCGGATGACGAATCCCGACGGCGCGGCGGACCGGCCGTGCGGGTGGGAGCGGACGCATCTGGTGCGGGCCGCGGCGCTCGCGCTGGAGGCGGCCGGGCACCGGCCGGCGGGCGGGGACACGGACGGCTACCGGGTCCGGGCGACTCCGCAGCCGGAGGCGGTGGCGGTGTACGCGCCGGACGCGCGGACGCTGGCCGCCTGCGCGGTCACCCTGGAGCGGGCCGGCTGGCAGGCGGGCGAGTACACCGAGCCCCGGACGAGAGCGCGCTATCTGCTGGCCTCACCGCGCCGGGTGTGACGGGCGTGCCAGGATCGGTCGACCGGAGATTCGAACAGGGAGAAGGGCAAGCAGTGGCCGAACCGTTTTCCGTCCGTGTGACCGTCCGCGGCTACGAGACCGATGTGCAGGGGCACCTCAACCAGGCGGTGTACCTCAACTACGCGGAGCACGCCCGCTGGTCGCTGCTCCAGGCGGCCGGGATCAGCCAGGCCCGGCTGGCGGGCCGGGGCGTGGGCCCGGTGGCGCTGGAGACGACCATCCGCTACCGCCGTGAGCTGCTCGCCGGCGACGAGGTCGACGTGACCTGCGCGTTCGAATGGGGGGAGGGAAAGACCTTCCGGATCCGGCAGGAGATCGTGAAGACCGACGGCACCCTGGCCGCCGAGGTCGTCGCGGTGGGCGGCCTGATGGACCTCACCGCGCGCAAGCTGCTGCCCGGTCCCCGCGAGGTGTTCGCGGAACTGGCCGCGGACCCCGCCCTGTTCGGCCTGTAGTCCGGCCGGCGGCCTACGCGTCGAGCGGGTCCGGCCGGTGCTCGGCGTCGTAGGCCGCCCGCGCCTCGGCGACGTACACCCGGTTGCGCTCGGCCCAGTCGGTCAGCCGTTGCAGGGTGTCGTGCAACTCGTGGGCGACGGAGGTGAGTTCGTACTCCACCTTCGGCGGCACCGTCGGATGGACGGTGCGCGTCACCAGGCCGTCCCGTTCCAGGTTGCGCAGGGTGAGGGTCAGCATGCGACGGCTGATGCCCTCGATGCCGCGCTCCAGCTCCGTGAACCGGATGGGTCCGTGCGCGGCGGCGACGAGGATCTGCACGCTCCATTTGCCGGCCACCCTGTCAAGAACCTCGCGGACGGGGCAGGCGTGCGCGTTCACTGCCTGGACGGTAACACCGGTGTTCCCCTGGGACATCGGACTGCCTCCTTACACCGGCCCTCATGGTCACCCACGATGTCCCCCGTTACAAGTCGTGCACCAAGGTGCACGGGAAGAACAGAGGCGCCGAGGAAGAACGGGGAGGCGGCACACGATGTCGGCCATGATCGAGAACGGTCCGTCACCGGCGGCGGTGGCTCCGGGAGCACGGTACTCCCGCTGGGCCTCCCTCGCCGTGCTGTGCGCGGGCACGCTGATGACGGTACTGGACGGCAACATCGTCACGGTGGCGATGCCGGCCGTCCAGAGCGACCTCGGCTTCAGCGGGCCGGGGCTGGCCTGGGTCGTCAACGCCTATCTGATCGCCTTCGGCGGACTGCTCCTGCTGGCGGGACGGCTCGGCGACCTCGTGGGCCGCAAGCGGATGTTCACGGCGGGGCTCGCGGTGTTCACGCTGGCGTCGGTGCTGTGCGGGACGGCGACCGGGCAGGGCATGCTGATCGCGGCGCGTGCGGTGCAGGGCGCGGGCGGGGCGATGGCCTCGGCGGTGGTCCTCGGGATGCTGGTGGCACTCTTCCCCGAGCCACGCGAACGGGCCCGTGCCATCGCGGCGTTCAGCGCGGTCGGCGCGGCGGGCGGCGCCCTCGGCACCTTCCTCGGCGGCGCCCTGACCGAGGCGCTGGGCTGGCACTGGATCTTCCTGATCAACCTGCCGATCGGCGTCGCCGCGTGGCTGGCCGCGGTGCGGGTGCTCGCCCCGGAACCCGGCGCCGGGCTCGGCCGGGGCGCCGACTACCCGGGTGCGGCCCTGGTCACCGGCGCACTGATGCTGACGGTGTACGTGATCGTCGGCGCGGGCGACCGCTCCACCACCGTCACCCTGCTGCCGGCCGCCCTCGCCGTCGCCCTGTTCGCGGCGTTCACCGTGCGCCAGGCCCGGGCCGCGCGCCCGCTGCTGCGGCTGCGGCTGTTCCGCTCCCGGCTGCTGACCGGCGCCAACGCGGTCCAGGTGCTGATGATCGCCACGATGTACGGCTTCCAGTTCATCGGCGCGCTGTATCTGCAACGGGTGCTGGGGTACGGCGCGCTCGCCACCGGCACCGCGTTCCTGCCGGCTCCGGTCACGATCGGTGTGCTGATGCTGGGGCTGTCGGCGCGGACCGTGGCCCGGTTCGGCGGCTACCGGGTGCTGCTGACCGGCCTGGCGCTCATCACGGCGGGCATGGCCCTGCTGGGCCGGGTGCCCGCCGGCGGCTCCTACGCCACCGATGTGCTGCCGGCGATGCTGCTGCTGTCCGCCGGGTTCGCGGCGGCCATGCCGGCGCTCACCGGGCTGGCGATGTCGGGCGCCCGGGCGGAGGACGCGGGACTCGCCTCCGGGCTGTTCAACACCACGCAGGTGGTGGGCGGTTCGCTGGGCCTGGCCGTCCTGACGACGCTCGCGGCCGCCCGCACCGGGGGCCTGCTCGCCGACGGCACGCCCCTGCTGCCCGCGACCGCCGGGGGCTACCGGCTGGCGTTCACCGTGGCCACGGGCACCGCGGCGACGGCCCTGGCCCTGGCGGCCCTGCTCCTGCGCGAGCGCCGCGCCTGACGCCGGGCGAGGACGGGGCGGGCCGTGCCCGACCCGGGCCGGGGCGGCAGGCCGTGGGTCCTGGCCGACTCCCGCCACCCCGACGTACTCACCGCCCCACGCAAGGGGGCCGGTTCAGGAGAAGGACAGCGGCAGAAGGGCGGCTCAGGAGGCGAACGGCTCGATCTCCCCCGCGAAGACGATGACCTGGTCGATGAGGCTCCGCCGCAGATGGACGACGTCCGTTCCCGCCAGGCGGGGACCTCCGTCCGGCGTGGTGAAGACCCATTGGTACCGGGCCCACTCGTCGGGCATGTCCACCGCCGAGCAGCGCACCATCGTGCCGGTCCCCGCCGGGTGGCTCCGGATGTCCAGCACGAACCGCTCGACCGCCGCGATGCCTTCGCTGCGGCCCAACGGCCCCCAGAAGACCACGTCTGAGGTCACAGCCTGGGAGAGCAGGGCAGTCACATAGCTGTCGTCCGAGGCGTTGAACGCGGAGATGAACGTGTCGATCGCGGAGCGTGCAATCTCTTCCTGCATGCCCCAGTAATACCAGCCGTTCCGCGTGCGCTCGTCCCGCGAGCCGCCTTCCGATCACGGTGAACCGTCCCGGTCACCGCACCAGACGTCGCCCGGAACGCCGGCCGGCCTCATGAAGCGGCCGGGGGCCGCGGCGTCGCCGTCGTGTCCCCCGGCCGGTCGGGTCCCGGCCGCCGGTCTCAGTGCGCGGCGGCGATCTCCTGGCCGGACTCCATGGGGTGGGTGACGTCCTGGGCCTCGCGGCCCTTGCCGAGGTGGTTGAAGAGGAGGTTGAGCACCACGGCGGTGACGCAGCCCGTGGAGATGCCCGAGTCCAGAACGATCTTCGCGGTTTCGGGGAACGCGTGGTAGAACTCCGGCGCGGTGATCGGGATGATGCCGACCGCGAGGGACACGGCCACGATCAGGACGTTGTTGTCCCGGTCGAGACCGGCCCGGACCAGGGTCTGGATGCCGCTCGCGGCAACCGAGCCGAACAGGACGACACCGGCCCCGCCGAGGACCGGGCGGGGTACGACCGCGATGAGCGAGGCGGCCATCGGGCACAGGCCCATCAGGACCAGGAAGCCGCCGCCGGTCGCGACGACGTACCGGCTGCGGATCCTCGTCATGGCGACCAGGCCGATGTTCTGGGCGAAGGCGCTGCACATGAAGCCGTTGAACAGCGGGCTGATCGCGGAGCCGAGGGTGTCGGCGCGCAGGCCGGCCGCGATGGTCCTCTCGTCCGCGGGACGCTCCACGATCTCGCCGAGCGCCAGCATGTCGGCGGTCGACTCGGTCATCGAGACCACCATCACCACGCACAGCGAGAGGATCGCGGCGAGCTGGAACCGCGGGGCGCCGAAGTGGAACGGGGTGGGGAAGCCGACCACGTCGGCGTGGGCGACGGGGCCGAAGTCCGTGACGCCGAACGGTATCGCGACGAGCGTGCCCACGATCAGGCCGAGCAGCACGGCGATCTGCTTGACGAAGCCGCGGGTGAAGCGGCGCAGCAGCAGGACGATGAGCAGGGTGACGCCGGCGAGGGTGAGGTAGGTCGTGGAACCGTAGTCGTGCGCCCGGGGGTCCGGGCCCTGGGCCCAGCCGAACGCGACCGGCAGCAGGGACACGCCGATCAGGGTGATGACGGAGCCGGTGACGACCGGCGGGAAGAAGCGGACCGCCTTGCAGAAGACGGGCGCGGCGAGGAAGCCGAGGAGTCCGGCGACGATGACCGCGCCGAAGATGACCGGCAGGGCGTCGGACTTGTCCTCGGTGGAGGCGACGATCGCGGTCATGGGGGCGACACCGGCGAAGGTGACGCCGTTGACGAAGGGCAGCCGGGCGCCGATCTTCCAGAAGCCGAGCGTCTGGAGGAAGGTGGCGAGGCCCGCGGTGAACAGGCAGGCACCGGTGAGGAAGGTCAGGTCGGTCGCGCTCAGGCCGATGGCCGCGCCGACGATGAGCGGTGGGGCGACGACTCCGGCGTACATGGCGGCCACGTGCTGCAGGCCACTGGTCGCCATTTTCAGGGCGGGGAGTTTCTCGTCTACGGGATGGTCGGCCACGGCGGTCCTCCGGGCGGGTAACACGTCGTCGCCGACGTGGGTTTCATGGAGGTGGTGCGGATGGGCATGGGCACCTCCCTGTTCGGGCGAAGCCGAGAACCGGGGGAGGGACCTGACGGGGGTGGCGCGTGAGCGGGGGCGAGCGGTGTGGAGGTGGCCGTCCCCGGGGCGGGTGCACGCACGTGCCCCGGGGACGGCTGCCGTGGACCCCGCTCGGAATCCACGGGTCCCGGCCGGGAGCCGTCCCTCCCGGCCGGAGTCTGTGCGGGCCCGGGCCGGTCAGGCCCGCGCGGTGATACGGGCCAGGCGCTGGGCCTCCGTGCGGGTGGAGACGGCGATGGCGTCCTCGTCCACGGTGAGCAGGCGGCCGTTCTCGACGATCTGCCGGCCGTTCACGAAGGACGCGGTGACCGGGGCCGCGGCGCCGAAGACCAGCGCGGTCACCGGGTCGGCGATGGAGGCGTGGGCGAGCGTGTCCATCTTCCACAGCACCAGGTCGGCGAGCTTGCCGGGCTCCAGCGAGCCGATCTGCTCCGCCCGGCCGAGCACCTGGGCCCCGCCGTGGGTGCCGAGCCGCAGCGCCTGCCGGGCGCTCAGGGCGGCCTCGCGGTGGGCGCCGAGACGGTTGATCAGGAGCGCGTTGCGCAGTTCGGTGTGGAGTTCGCCGGACTCGTTGGAGGCGGTGCCGTCGACGCCGAGGCCGACCGGGACGCCCGCCTCGAGCATGTCGGGGACGCGGGCGATGCCGGCCGCGAGGCGGGCGTTGGAGGACGGGCAGTGGGCGACGCCGGTCTTCGTGCGGGCGAACGCGGCGATGTCGGAGTCGGTCATGTGGACGCAGTGCGCCATCCACACGTCCGCGCCGAGCCAGCCGGTGGACTCGAAGTAGTCGGTGGGGCCCATGCCGAACAGCTCGTGGCAGAACTTCTCCTCCTCCACCGTCTCCGAGCCGTGGGTGTGCAGCCGTACGCCGAGACGGCGGGCCAGTTCGGCGGCGTGGCGCATGAGGTCGGTCGAGACGGAGAACGGCGAGCACGGCGCGACCGCCACCTGGGTCATCGCGTCGAAGGACGCGTCGTGGTGCGTGCGGACGGTCTCCTCGGTGGCGGCGAGGGCGCCCTCCAGCGTCTCGACGGCGAAGTCCGGGGGCAGTCCGCCGTCCTTCTCGCCGCGGTCCATCGAGCCGCGGGCCAGCGTGAAGCGGACGCCCGTCTCGGCGGCGGCCCGGATGATCGAGCCGGACAGGTCGCCGGAGCCGCGCGGGTAGACGTAGTGGTGGTCCATGGCGGTGGTGACACCGCCGCGGGCCATCATGGCGAGCGATCCCTGCGCGGCGGCGTACGTCATCCGCTCGTCGATGCGCGCCCAGGTGGGGTAGAGCGCGACCAGCCAGTCGAACAGGTTGTGGTCGGTGGCCAGGCCCCGGGTGATCCACTGGTAGAAGTGGTGGTGGGTGTTGACCAGACCGGGCGTGGCCAGGTGGCCGGTCGCGTCGATCCGGCGCACCACGTTCTCCAGGCCCTCGGGGGCCTTGCCCGCGCCGACCGACTCGATGCGGTTGCCCGCCAGGACGAGGTGTCCCGAGGCGTGTTCGGTGCCGCCCGCGTCCACGGTCGCGACGGCGCAGTTCTCGATGACGATGCGCTCGGCTGCCGGTGATGCCATCGTGCTTCCTTGTCTTTCGGTGGCGGCCCGTGGACGGGAGGGGTCCGCGGGGAGGGCACGGCAGGACCCTAGGAGGATTTGAGTGCCGGAGCCGGTTGCCCGTTCCGGGTGCCGAGGTGGTGGAAGAACAGGTTGAGCAGGACCGCGACGAGCGCCCCGGCGCTGATGCCGGAGCCGAGCACGGTCTGCGCCCAGGCCGGGAAGCCGGCGTAGAAGGTCGGCGCGGCCAGCGGGATGATGCCGGCGCCGAGGGCCACGGCCACCAGGATGATGTTGGAGCTGTCGTCCAGGCCCGCCTCGGCCAGCGTACGGATGCCGCTGACGGCGATCGAGCCGAAGAGGACGATGCCCGCGCCGCCGAGGACCGGCATGGGGACGAGGGAGACGACCGCGCCGAGGACCGGGAAGGCGCCGAGGACCAGCAGGGCGGCGCCGGCGACGGCGACGACGTACCGGCTGCGCACCCGGGTGAGGGAGACGACGCCGACGTTCTGGGCGAAGGCGGAGGTGGGGAAGCCGCCGAAGACGGGGCCGAGCAGCGTGGCGATGCCGTCGGTGCGCAGTCCGCGGGTGATGGTCCGCGCATCGGCACGGCGGTCGCAGATCTCGCCGAGGGCGAGCATGCCGGCGCTGGACTCGGTCATCAGGACCAGCATCACGATGCACAGGGAGAGGATGGCCGCGGGCTGGAACTCGGGGGCGCCGAAGGCGAACGGCGTGGGCAGCGCGGCGACGGGCGCGGACTGAAGGCCGCTGAAGTCGGCCATGCCGAAGGGGATCGCGGCGAGGGTGCCGACGAGCAGCCCGAACAGCAGCGCGACCTGTTTGACGAAGCCCTTGCCGAAGCGCTGGATGAACAGGATGACGGCGAGGGTGAACCCGGCGAGCGCGAGGTGCCGCAGGGAGCCGAAGTCGGCGGCGGTCCTGTCGCCGCCCTGCGCCCAGCCGACCGGTACGGGCATCAGCGTGACGCCGATCAGGGTGATGACGACGCCGGTGACCAGGGGCGGGAAGAAGCGGAGCAGCCGGCCGAAGAACGGGCCGAGGGCCAGGCAGAAGGCGCCGGCGACCATCACCGCGCCGTAGATCGCGGGGAGTTGGTGGCCCTTGGTGGTGGTCTCGGCGATCGCGAGGATCGGGGCGATGCCGGCGGAGGAGGCGGCGTTGACGAAGGGCAGCCGGTTGCCGACGAGGCCCTTGACGCCGAGGGTCTGCAGGACGGTCGCGACGCCCGCGATGAGCAGGCTCGCGGCGATCAGCCGGGTGCGGGCCGCGATGTCGAGTCCGCAGGCCTGGCCGATGATGAGCGGAGGAGTGACAACGCCCGCGTACATGGCGGCGATGTGCTGGAGCGCGGCGGGGACGAGCCGCGAGAGGTGGAGTTTCTCGTCCACCGGGTGCACGGACGTGACGGCGTCCTCGGTGTGCTCCGGCGGGGTGGAACAGGGGGCTGTGGCGGGCCCCTTCGCAGGCTGTGCCATTTCGTTCCCTCCGGTGTGGCGGGCCCCCGGCCCGGGTGGCGGGGCCGGGGGCACGCGTCCCGCGTCAGAGGTTGGTCATGTCGACCGGGATACGGGCCTCACAGCCGTCCCGCAGGACGGTGGCCTCGATGAGGCCGTAGGGGCGGTCGGCGGCGAAGTAGACCTCGTTGTCGTT
Source organism: Streptomyces sp. NPDC031445 (assembly GCF_055581365.1). Classification (NCBI taxonomy): domain Bacteria; kingdom Bacillati; phylum Actinomycetota; class Actinomycetes; order Kitasatosporales; family Streptomycetaceae; genus Streptomyces; species Streptomyces sp. NPDC031445. The sequence continues at coordinate 552,866 of NZ_JBVIJO010000001.1, read as the reverse complement.
CTTGAGCCCGAACGGCTCCAGGTCCACCAGGAAGTGGTGCTTGTTCGGCAGCGAGAAGCGGACCTCGTCGATCTCGCCGCGGTTGTTGATGATGCGCGCGCCCATCTGGTACAGCGTCTGCTGGAGGGAGAGGGAGTACGTCTCGGCGAAGGCCTGGAGCATGTGCTTCTTCGTCTGCTCGTAGGACTTCTCCCAGTTGGGCATCTTCTGCTCGTCGTCGGTCCAGTTGAACCGCCAGCGGCCGGAGACCTGGGTGGCCAGGATGCGGTCGTACGCCTCCGGGAGGGTGGTGTACCTGTCCTTGACGTAGCCCCAGAACTCGGAGTTGGTCGAGTTCATCACGACCAGGTCCTTCAGGCCGGAGACGACCTCCCACCGCTCGCCGTCGTAGGTGATCTGGGTGAGGCGGGTCTCCTGGCCCTTGCGGACGAAGGAGTGCTTGACCTCGTCGGCGCCGATGAACCTGCTGTTGGCGTCGGAGGTCTCGATCCGCTCCCAGGCGTACTCCTCGATGCGGATGCGGGCCCGGTGGATGGGCTCCTGGCTGGTGACGAAGTGCCGGGCGAGGTGGATGCCGAACTGCTCGGCGGACTCGATGCCGTACTCCTTGGCGAACGCGAACACCGTGTTCTTGGTGGTGTCGGTCGGCAGGACGTTGGCGTTGGAGCCGGAGTAGTGGACCTCCTCCATGTCGCCGCTCAGCGCGACCGAGACGTTGAGGTCCTTGATGTGGTGGGTGGCGCCGTCCCGCGTGATCTTGACGACTCGGTTCTCGGCCTTGCCGTACTGGTTCTGTCCCAGGATGGTCGGCATGTGAGCTAGCTCCCTCGGTAAACGGAGTAGCCGAACGGGTTGAGCAGCAGCGGTACGTGGTAGTGCTCGCCCGGTACGACGGCGAACGTGATCGCCACCTCCGGGAAGAACACCGCCGGCCCGCTGTCCCGGTTCGCGGGGGCGTCCTGCTGCGCATCGGCTTGCTTCTTCGCGAAGTACGGCTCCACCTCGCAGTCGAGCCGTACGTGGGTGGTCCCCTCCGGCAGCGCCGGCAGGTCCTTGCACCGGCCGTCGGCGTCGGTCGCGGAGCCGCCGAGTGCCTGCCAGTCCCCTCCCTGGCCGCCGCGGGCGAAGAGGCGGACGGCGACGCCCCCGGCGGGGCGGCCGATCGAGGTGTCCAGGATGTGCGTGGACACGGAGGCGGTGGTGCTGGTGCTCATGGTGTCAGGCGTCCTCTTCGACGAGTCGGGCCAGTCGGATGCGGTTGATCTTGCCCAGCTCGGTGCGGACGATCTCCCGCTCCCGCTCCGGCGCGTTCCCGATCCGCTCCTTGACCGCGTCCCGCATCTGCTCGCCGGTCCGGCCGGTGGCGCAGACGAGGAAGACGTGGCCGAACTTCTCCTGGTAGGCCAGGTTCAGTTCGAGCATCTCCGCCTTGAGCTCGTCGGAGGCGCCGGCCATGCCGCGCTGCTCGCGGGCGGAGGCCGGGTCGCCGGGCCTGGGGCGGCCGATCGGCGGGTGCCCGGCCATCGCCTCCTTGAGGTCCGCCGTGGTCAGCTCGGCCGTGGCGGCGTCGCTGGCGGCGTAGAGGTCCTCCGGGGTGGCGTAGGGGCGGGCGGCGAGCAGTCGCCGGGCCCACTCGGTGGAAGCGCACGCCTCGTGGAGGGCGGCGAGGGCCGCGCGCTCCTCCAGATCGTTGAACCGGGCCAGGCCCGGGGGCGTGGAAGTCGACGTCACGGGAGCCTCCGTGGCCACGATGGGCCGTCGTGCTGATCGGGCTGCCGATAGCTAACGCCCTCGGAAACATCCCGTCAACACTTTGTTGAAAATTCCGCGTAACAAGCGGGGACACGCCCTCACGGCACGTCGGGCCCCGCTTCCGGCCCGGTCAGGAACCCTTCTCCCGGTTGAGGTAGTTGTAGACCGTGAACCGGCTGACGCCGAGCGCGCCGGCCACGGTCTCCACGCCGTGCCGCACGGCGAACGCGCCGCGCGCCTCCAGGCTGCGCACCAGTTCCTGCTTGGCCTTGCGGTCCAGATCGGCCAGCGGCCGGCCCTGTCTGCGCTCCATCGCGGCGAGGATGTGGTCCAGGGAGTCGGCGAGCTGGGGCAGGCGCACGGCGACGACGTCGACGCCCTCCCAGGCGAGCACGACGTCCTCGGGGCCGGCCTCGTCGGGCGGCAGCATCTCCCCGCCCATGGCGTCGACCAGGGGCTTCACGGCCGCGATGAACGACTCGTCCCCGGTCATCTGCCGCGCTCCGCGGCCCCGTCGCCGTTCACGCCGTCGATCACGTTGACCTGGAGCGAGACACGGGTGGCGCCGGCCTCCAGAGCCTTGCGCAGCAGCGCGTCCACCGCGGTGAGCACGCGGTCGGCGCCGCCCTCGGCCGTGTTGCCGAACGGGCCGACGTCGACGGCGTCCAGCCCGGCCGTCTCGATGACCTCCCGCGCCACCAGGGCGTGCGCGGGCGCCTCGTCCAGGTCGAAGGGTTCGGTCGTGAACTCCACTCTCAATCGCACGCGCTCAACCTAACGCCCGGCGCGGCTTTTCGGGCGCCCGGCGGCCGGCCCCCCTTGACAAGCTCCGACACCCGACGGCAGTGTTCCATTAAGCAGAAACAAACTTCCGTAATACGGAAACTCGACCCACGGAAGGGAGCGCGGCCCGAATGCCGGGTTTCGAGTGGAGCACCGCCGCGGACCACCGCTTCAACGTCAACCTGTCGATCCTCTTCACGGAACTCCCGCTCCTGGAGCGCCCCGCGGCCGCCGCCGCGGCGGGCTTCTCCGCGGTCGAGCTGTGGTGGCCCTGGACCGACTCCCCCACCCCCGCCCGGTCCGAACTGGACGCCCTGAAGAAGGCGGTCGAGGACGCGGGAGTCCGGCTCACGGGCCTGAACTTCTACGCCGGCCGGCTGCCGGGCCCCGACCGCGGCGCCCTGTCGGTCCCCGGCGAGGAGTCCGAGAGGTTCCGCGCCAACGTCGACGTCGCCGCCGACTTCGCGGCCTCCCTCGGCTGCACGGCGCTCAACGCCCTCTACGGCAACCGCGTCGAGGGCGTGGCCCCGGCCGAGCAGGACGCCCTCGCCCTGGAGAACCTGGCCCTCGCGGCCCGCGCGGCCGACCGGATCGGCGCGATCCTGCTGATCGAGGCCCTCAACAAGCCCGAGTCGCCGCTGTACCCGCTGGTGAGCGCCCCCGCCGCCATCGAGGTCGTGGACAAGGTCAACGAGGCGACGGGCCTCGGGAACGCGAAGTTCCTGATGGACCTGTACCACCTGTCCATGAACGGCGAGGACCTGCCGTCGGTCATCGACCGGTACGCCGCGAGGACCGGGCACGTGCAGATCGCCGACAACCCGGGCCGCGGCGCCCCCGGCACGGGCTCGCTGCCCCTGGAGGACCTCCTCGGCCGGCTGAGGAAGGCCGGTTACGACGGCTGGGCCGGCCTGGAGTACAAGCCGGGCGACCGCCCGAGCGCCGAGGCCTTCGACTGGCTGCCCCGCGCGGCCCGCTGACCACACGCACTGAGAAAGGCACCCCCGATGAGTCTTCCCAAGATCGCCTGGATCGGCCTCGGCATCATGGGCTCCCCCATGTCCGAGAACCTGATCAAGGCGGGTTACGACGTCACCGGCTACACCCTGGAGCGGGAGAAGCTGGACCGGCTGGCCGCCGCCGGCGGCACGGCCGCCGCCTCCATCGCCGAGGCCGTCCGGGACGCCGACGTGGTGATCACGATGGTGCCCGCCTCGCCTCAGGTCGAGGCGATCGCCTACGGCCCGGACGGCATCCTGGAGAACGCCCGGCAGGGCGCCCTGCTGATCGACATGTCCTCCATCACCCCGCAGACCTCCGTCGACCTCGCGAGGAACGCGAAGGAGAAGGGCGTCCGCGTCCTGGACGCGCCCGTCTCCGGCGGCGAGGCCGGTGCCGTCGAGGCCGTACTGTCGATCATGGTCGGCGGCGAGCAGCCCGACTTCGACGAGGCCAGGCCGGTCTTCGAGGCACTCGGCAAGACCATCGTGCTGTGCGGTCCGCACGGCTCGGGCCAGACCGTGAAGGCGGCCAACCAGCTGATCGTCGCCGTCAACATCCAGGCGTGCGCGGAGGCCGTGGTCTTCCTGGAGAAGTCGGGCGTGGACCTGAGGGCCGCGCTGGACGTGCTGGGCGGCGGCCTCGCCGGCTCGACCGTACTGACGCGCAAGAAGGACAACTTCCTGAACCGCGACTTCCAGCCGGGCTTCCGCATCGACCTGCACCACAAGGACATGGGCATCGTCACCGACGCCGCCCGCGCCGTCGGCGCGGCCCTGCCGGTCGGCGCCGTGGTCGCCCAGCTGGTCGCGTCGCTGCGCGCCCAGGGCGACGGCGGGCTGGACCACTCGGCGCTGCTGCGGGCCGTGGAGCGCCTGTCCGGCGCCCAGGTCTGACGGGCCCGCACCGACTTCCGGGCCGCGGCGCCGCCGACACCTGTCCTGTCGCGCCCAGGCGGCGCCGCGGCCCGGAACCGCCTCCCCCCGGCTCCACCGCGGCCCTGAAACAGATCAACAAACTGTTGACGCTCAGATCGCCGCACTTCTAGGCTCCACGAAGCGGAAACAGGTTTCCGCTGACACCCGCATGGAAGGTCCACGATGTCGCAGCGCGTGCTCACCACCGAGTCCGGCGCCCCGGTCGCCGACAACCAGAACTCCGCCTCCGCCGGCGTCGGCGGCCCGCTCCTGATCCAGGACCAGCATCTCCTGGAGAAGCTCGCGCGCTTCAACCGCGAGCGGATCCCGGAGCGTGTGGTGCACGCCCGCGGCTCCGGCGCGTACGGCCACTTCGAGGTGACGGACGACGTCACCGGCTACACCCACGCCGCCTTCCTCGGCGAGATCGGCAAGCGCACCGAGGTGTTCGTGCGCTTCTCGACCGTGGCCGACTCCCTCGGCGGCGCCGACGCCGTCCGCGACCCGCGCGGTTTCGCGGTGAAGTTCTACACCGAGGAGGGCAACTACGACCTCGTCGGCAACAACACCCCGGTGTTCTTCGTCAAGGACCCGGTCAAGTTCCCCGACTTCATCCACTCGCAGAAGCGGGACCCGTTCACGGGCCGCCAGGAGCCGGACAACGTCTGGGACTTCTGGGCGCACTCCCCCGAGGCCACGCACCAGGTGACCTGGCTGATGGGCGACCGCGGCATCCCGGCGTCGTACCGGCACATGAACGGCTACGGCTCGCACACCTACCAGTGGACGAGCGCCGAGGGCGAGGCCTTCTTCGTCAAGTACCACTTCAAGACGAACCAGGGCATCCGCTGCCTGTCCGCCGAGCAGGCGCAGGAGCTGGCCGGCAAGGACCCCGCCTCCCACCAGACCGACCTGCTCCAGGCGATCGAGCGGGGCGTGCACCCGTCCTGGACGCTGTACGTGCAGATCATGCCGGCGGCCGAGGCGGCGGACTACCGCTTCAACCCGTTCGACCTGACCAAGGTGTGGCCGCACGGGGACTACCCGCTCCAGCGGGTGGGCCGCCTGGTCCTCGACCGCAACCCGGACAACGTGTTCGCCGAGGTGGAGCAGGCCGCTTTCTCCCCGAACAACTTCGTGCCCGGCATCGGCCCGTCCCCGGACAAGATGCTCCAGGGCCGCCTGTTCGCCTACGCCGACGCCCACCGCTACCGCCTCGGCGTCAACCACACCCTGCTGCCCGTGAACGCCCCGAAGGCGGTTCCCGGCGGCGCGCGCAACTACGGCCGGGACGGCTTCATGGCGCTCAACGCGCAGGGCCGCCACGCCAAGAACTACGAGCCGAACTCCTACGACGGCCCGGTCGAGACCGGCCGCCCCCTGTCGGCTCCGCTGGCCGTCTCGGGCCACACGGGCACCCACGAGGCGCCCCTGCACACCAAGGACGACGACTTCTTCCAGGCCGGCGAGCTGTACCGCCTGATGTCGCCGGAGGAGAAGTCCCGCCTGGTCGCGAACATCGCCGGCGGCCTCGCGCAGGTCTCCCGCGACGACGTGATCGAGAAGAACCTGGCCCACTTCCACGCCGCCGACCCCCGGTACGGCAAGCGCGTGGAGGAAGCGGTCCGCGCCCTGCGCGAGGACTGAGCAGGGAGAAACCGCAAGCTGCGTACGGGATCTGACGGGAGGTCATGATCTCCGTACGCGGCCCGCGCGGCACGCCGGACGGCCCCGATGAGGGATGGCCGCCGGCGCGGCGCGCGGGCAGGGCGAGGACCGCGGCGGCCCGCGAGCCAGTGCGGTGGTGAAGGACCCGCGTCCCCTTCTCGACCAGAGGGAAGGGACCCCGGTTCCGTCGCGTCCACCGCGGTCCCGCCCGGCCCCTCCCGAGGGGCCCACCCGCCCCGTCCGGCGGCGCGAACGACCTGTCGCGCCCAGCCTCGCGCCGTCGGACGGCCACCAAGCGCTCCCGGCACCGGGTCATGTCCCCGGTGAGGGGGCGTTCGGCGTTGTCCGGCAGCTCCTTGCAGGTGAGCACCTCGGCCCGGGTGACGTGCGGTGCGGACACCGTCCCGGCGTGCAGATCCGCTTCGCGCGCCGCAGGCTGAAGGCATGGCCAATCCGACCCATGACCCGCACATCGTGGTCCACCCCCCGGCGCTGGACGGTTCCCGGCGGGTGACCGAGGGGGACGTGACGCTGGGGATCGCCTCGCATCTCGACGACGTCGTGGAGATCCTGCGGCTGGCCGATCTGGACCGGATCGAGGTGGAGCAGAGCGACCTGATCGAATGGCAGGGCGGCGGCCCGGACGACTGGCCGGGGCTGTCGGAGCACGAGTGGTGACGGCGGCGCGTACGGCAGCGGTCGTAGACCGGGTGCGTCACCCTCAAATTAACCTCTGAAGACCGCGGCGCAGGCTTGAACCACCCCGTCGGCAGGGCACATTGAGGGCACACGGGGCCCGTCGGCACGGGGGCGACGGGCCCCGTACGGGGGTGTCTGATGAGCCGTACGGCGCCGAATCCGCCGGACCCGTGCGCGGTCGCGCTGCTGCGCGGGGGCGACCGTGCCGCCCTCACCGTCGCGGTGCTCGGGATGCATCTGCGCGGCGCGGTCGAGGCGGGCCGGCCGGGCACGCTGCGCAAGAGCGCGGCCGTCGACGCCGGGCCCCTGCCGCATCCGCTGGAGAAGGCCGTCCGCACCGCCCTCTACCGGCCCGCCGGTCCCCGGGAGCTGCCCGGCCGCGCGGTGGTGCGGCGGGCCCTCGCCCGGATGCGGGCCGAGCTGGCGGCGCAGGGGCTGCTGCGGGTGCTGCCGCCGGGCCGCACCCGTGCGGCCCGGCGTCTGCTGGCGGACCTCCGCGCGCGCCGTCCGCTGCCCGAGGGGCCGGACGGGCTGCCGCAGGACGAGGTGCTGCTGGCCGTCGCGCTGTACGGCGGGCGGGCCCTGACCGCCCTCGCCCCGCGTTTCGCCCGCGAAGCGGGGCTCACCGGCCGGGGCGCGCTCGCGGACGAGGGCCGCTTCCCGTTCGGCCGGGGCACCGCCTTCCGGTACGTCGTGGGGGGCGAGGGCGGGGACGACGGCTGGGACGGCGGTGGCGGTGGGTACGGCGGCCACGGCGACGGGGGTCACGGCCACGGCGGTCACGACTACGGGGGTGGCTGCGGCGGGGGCGGCGGGTTCGGCTGAGGGCCGGGCGGGCGCGCGTACGACGCGGGGGCGGCCCGTCCCGACGACGGGCCGCCCCCGCGGTGCGCGGTACGTGCGGCGGATCAGACCTTCAGCGGCTTGACGGACGTCGGCGCGTGGCCGGGCTCGGTGGCCAGGTCCTCGAACTCGGTGATGTCGCTGATGTCCATGGTGCGGCTCATCGAGATGTTGGTGATCCGCTCCAGGATCGCCTCGACGACGACCGGCACCCGGTACTCGGCGGCCAGCTTCTTCGCCTGCTCGAAGGCGGCGCCCAGCTCGTCCGGCTCGGTGACCCGGATCGCCTTGCAGCCCAGCCCCTCGGCGACCTTGACGTGGTCGACGCCGTAGACACCGATCTCGGGCGTGTTGACGTTCTCGAACTCCAGGTTCACCTGGAAGTCGATGTCCAGGCCGAGCTGCGCCTGCCGGATCAGGCCCAGGTAGGCGTTGTTCACCAGCACGTGGACGTACGGGATCCTGTGCTGCGCGGCGACCGCCAGCTCCTCGATCAGGAACTGGAAGTCGTAGTCGCCGGAGAGCGCGACGACCGGGGAGTCCGGGTCGGCCTTGGCGACGCCGATCGCGGCCGGGATGGTCCAGCCGAGCGGGCCGGCCTGGCCGCAGTTGATCCAGTGGCGCGGCTTGTACACGTGCAGCATCTGCGCGCCGGCGATCTGGGAGAGGCCGATCGTGGTGACGTACCGGGTGTCGGGGCCGAAGGCCCTGTTCATCTCCTCGTACACGCGCTGCGGCTTCATCGGCACGTTGTCGAAGTGGGTACGGCGCAGCAGCGTGGCCTTGCGCTCCTGGGTGGCGGCGACCCAGTCGGAGCGGTCGGGGAGCCTGCCCCCGGCCTTCAGTTCCTTCGCCACCTCGACGAACAGCTCCAGCGCGGCCCTGGCGTCGGAGACGACTCCGTAGTCCGGCGGGAAGATCTTGCCGATCTGGGTGGGCTCGATGTCGACGTGGACGAACTTCCGGTCCCCGCGGTAGACGTCGAGCTTGTAGCCGGTGTGGCGGTTGGCCCAGCGGTTGCCGATGCCGAGGACGAAGTCCGACTCCAGGAAGGTGGCGTTGCCGTAGCGGTGCGAGGTCTGCACGCCGACCATGCCGGCGTTCAGCTCGTGGTCGTCGGGCAGCACGCCCCAGCCCATCAGGGTCGGGATGACGGGGGTGCCGGTCAGCTCGGCGAACTCCACCAGCAGGTCGGCCGCGTCGGCTCCGATGACGCCGCCGCCGGCGACGATGACGGGGCGCCGCGACTCCAGAAGAAAGGTCAGGGCCTTCTCGATCTGGGCGCGGGTCGCGGCCGGCTTGTAGACGGGCAGCGGCTCGTACGTCTCCGGGTCGAACTCGATCTCGGCGAGCTGGACGTCGATCGGCAGGTCGATCAGGACCGGGCCGGGGCGGCCGGAGCGCATCAGGTGGAACGCCTGCTGGAAGACACCGGGGACCTGCGCGGCCTCCAGGACGGTGACGGCCATCTTGGTGACCGGCCCCGCGATCGAGGCGATGTCGACGGCCTGGAAGTCCTCCTTGTGGATCACGTGGGTGGGCGCCTGGCCCGTGATGCACAGGATCGGGATGGAGTCGCCGATCGCCGAGTACAGACCGGTGATCATGTCGGTGCCGGCCGGGCCGGAAGTGCCGATGCAGACACCGATGTTGCCCGGCGTGGTCCGGGTGTAGCCCTCGGCCATGTGCGAGGCGCCCTCGACGTGGCGGGCGAGGGTGTGGTTGATGCCGCCGCCCTCCTTGAGGGCCTTGTAGAAGGGGTTGATCGCCGCGCCCGGCACACCGAAGGCGTCGGTGACGCCCTCGCGCTTGAGGATCTCAACTGCCGCGCGGGCAGCGGTCATACGAGCCATCGAGTACTCCTGCTTCGGCTGTCGGATGCGTACTCCCGTCGCGCCCCGCGGTGAGCACCCATGTTTTCCGTATAACGGAAAGTTACTTCTGCTATCTGGAAGCAATGTAAGGGGGTGCGACAAGGCCGTCAAGAGCGGTCCGGACACCGGCAAGCGCCGGACAGGGGCGGCCGGGGAGGAGCACCATGGGAGCGCCGTCCCGACGCGACGCCTTGGAGTGGGACATGCCCGAGAGCGTTCCGGTGCGCTGCCCGGTCTGCCGGCGCACGCACCTCTACACCGCGCCGGCGTATCCCTGCGCGTGCGGGGCCCCGGCCGCGCCCCGGCTGGACCCGGCGGCCGAACCGGCCGTGGCGGCGCACCGCGCCTGGGACGACGAGTGGCTCACACTGCCGTGCGCCGGCTGCGGGCGCCTGGGCCACTGGCCCCGCCCCGAACTGGGCTGCAAGTGCGGCACGGTCCTGCGCATTCCGGTGACGGGGGCGTGGCCGGCGGAACCTGCGGCGGGGACGTGGGGGCCGCCCGGCGCGGGGGGACCACCGGGGACGCGGGACCCGGGCGGCGCCTGGCCCCCGGCCGCCCCGCAGCGCCCCGCCGGCCCACCGGAACCCACCGGCCCGCACCCAGCGAAGGGCACCCGGGGACCCGCCGGCTTCGGGGGACCCGCCGTCGTCGGGGGACCCATCGGTCCCGGGGGGCCCATAAGTCCCGGGGGACCCATCGGTCTCGGGGGACCCGCCGACCCAGGTGGGCCCGCCGGCCCAGGGGCAACCGCCGGCCCAGGGCGACCCGTCGGCCCAGCGGCACCGGCCGGCCCGGAGGAACCCGTCGGCGCGCAGGGACCGGCCGGTCCCGACACACCCGCCGACGCACGGGGACCGGCTGGTCCGAGCCGACCCGCCGACGCACGGGAACCCGCCACTCCCCACACACCCGCCAACGCACGGGAACCCGCCACTCCCGACACACCCGCCGACGCACGGGGACCGGCTGGTCCGAGCCGACCCGCCGACGCACGGGAACCCGCCACTCCCCACACACCCACCAACGCACGGGAACGCGCCCGTTCAGGTGGGCCGGCCGACGCGCCGGGTCCGGTCGGCGGCCGCCCCGCGCCCGGTCACCGTCCCCCCTTCCAGCCCCGCACCATCCGTACCGCCCGGGACGCCGTCACCGCCGCCGCGCTGTACCTCCGCTGGCTCGGTTACCGGGACATCCGCCGGGCCGACCAGCGGCCTGTGACCGGCATCGGGCTCGCCGCCCGGGGGCTGCTCGCCCAGGTGGACCCGACCGTGCGGCCGGCCGGCCCGAGGGACGTGGAGTGCCTGTGGCTGACGGCGATGACCGAGTCCGCCGAGTGCGCGCACTTCTCCCTCGCCGGCCACACCGACGCCGCCCGGGCCGGCGCGGACGCCCTCGGCATCCCGCTGTTCGTGCTCGACCTCGCGGGCGTGCCCCAGCCCGTGAACGACCCCGCCGAGGCCCTGCACACCAGGGGCGCACCGGAGCGGGGAACGAGGACGCGGGACGGGTGGACCTGACCCCTTCCCCCGAGGACCGCCGTGGGACATCCACCGCATGCTCGTGCCCGGCCGCCGCGCACCCGGATCACACCCCGTACCTGTCCCGTAGCTCGATCTTGCGGACCTTCCCCGACACCGTCATCGGGAAGGCGTCGAGGAGCTGGAGCCTGCTGGGGATCTTGTAGTGCGCGAGCCGCCCCGCGCAGAAGTCACGCAGCTCCTCCAGCGTGAGGGGGTCGGCGGGGTCGCTCGGGATGACACACGCGAGGACCTCCTCGCCGTACCGCTCGTGCGGCACCCCGACGACCTGGACGTCCCGGATGCCCGGGTGGGCGTACAGGAACTCCTCGATCTCGCGCGGGTAGACGTTCTCGCCACCCCGGATGATCATGTCCTTGATCCGGCCGACGATCTCGACGTACCCGTCCTCGCGCATCACCGCCAGGTCCCCGGTGTGCATCCAGCGGCCCGCGTCGATGGCCTCGGCCGTCTTCTCCGGCTCGTTCCAGTAGCCGAGCATCACGCTGTAGCCGCGGGTGCACAGCTCGCCCGCCTCGCCCCGTGGCCGGGTGACCCCGGTGGCCGGGTCGACCACCTTGACCTCCAGGTGGGGCAGGACCCGGCCGACCGTCGCGGTGCGGTGCTCCAGGTCGTCCTCGATCCGCGTCTGCAACGACACCGGGGACGTCTCCGTCATGCCGTAGCAGATGGAGACCTGCTCCATGTGCATCTCGGCCACCACCCGCTTCATCACCTCCACCGGGCAGGGGGAGCCCGCCATGATGCCGGTGCGCAGGGTGGAGAGGTCGTAGGAGGCGAAGTCGGGGAGGTTCAGCTCCGCGATGAACATGGTGGGGACGCCGTACAGCGAGGTGCACCGCTCCCGTTGCACCGCCTCCAGCGTGGCCGCCGGGTCGAAGGACGGCGCCGGTATGACCATGCAGGCGCCGTGCGAGGTGGCCGCCAGATTGCCCATGACCATGCCGAAGCAGTGGTAGAAGGGCACCGGGATGCAGATGCGGTCCTGCTCGCTGTAGGCGATCGCCTCCCCCACGAAGTAGCCGTTGTTGAGGATGTTGTGGTGGGAGAGGGTGGCGCCCTTCGGGAAGCCGGTCGTGCCCGAGGTGTACTGGATGTTGATGGGGTCGTCGCAGGACAGCTCCTCGTACGACACCCCGGGCGTCGCCCGCCGCAGCAGTTCCTCCCAGCTCGGGTCGCCGATGTACACGATCTCGCGCAGCTCGGGGCAGTCGCCCCGCACCTGCTCGGCCATCGCCCGGTAGTCGCTCGTCTTGTGGCTGAGGGAGGCCACCAGCAGCGAGACGCCCGACTGCCTCAGGACGTACTCGACCTCGTGGGTGCGGTAGGCGGGGTTGATGTTGACCATGACGGCGCCGACGCGGGCGGTGGCGTACTGCACCAGCACCCACTCCGGGCAGTTGACCGCCCAGATGCCCACCCGGTCGCCCTTGGCGACGCCGCTGACCACCAGGGCCTGCGCCAGCTCCTCGACGGCCGCGCCGAATTCCGCGTACGTCCAGCGCCGCCCTGACGGCACGTCGACCAGGGCCTCGCGGTCCGGCCAGGCCGCCACGGCACGGTCCAGGTTGGCGCCGATGGTGTCGCCGAGCAGGACGGTCGGGCTGGTCCCGTGCGTGTACGACAGCTGCGGGGTCACCGGAAGTCCTCCTCGCGGTACTCGTTCTCCGAGCCGGCCGCCGTGGCCTCGCGCAGCTCGATCCGGCGGATCTTGCCGGAGACGGTCTTGGGCAGCGCCCCGAACTCCAGCCGGCGGACGCGCTTGTACGGCGCGAGCACGTCACGGGAGTGCTCGAAGACGACCTTCGCGGTGTCCGGGCCGGGCTCCCAGCCCTCGGCGAGGACGACGTACGCCTTGGGCACCGCGAGCCGCAGCTCGTCCGGGGCGGGGACGACGGCCGCCTCGGCGACCGCCTCGTGCTCCAGCAGGGCGCTCTCCAGCTCGAACGGACTCACCTTGTAGTCGGAGGCCTTGAAGACGTCGTCGCTGCGCCCGATGTAGGTGAGGTAGCCCTCCTCGTCCCTGGCGGCGATGTCCCCGGTGCGGTAGTAGCCGCCCGCCATGGCCTCGGCCGTGCGGTCCGGGTCGCCGTGGTAGCCGGTCATCAGGCCGACCGGGCGCTCGGCGAGGTCGAGCGCGATCTCGCCCTCGGCGGCGCCGGGAGCGCCGGAGACCGGGTCCAGCAGTTCCACCCGGAAGCCGGGGCTGGGACGGCCCATGGAACCGGTCTTCAGCGGCTGGCCGGGGCTGTTGGAGACCTGCACGGCCGTCTCGGTCTGCCCGAAGCCGTCCCGGACGGTCACCCCCCAGGCACGCCGGACCTGCTCGATGACCTCGGGGTTGAGCGGCTCGCCCGCGGCCACGATCTCGCGGGGCGGGGTGCGCAGCTGGCCGAGGTCGGCCTGGATGAGTATCCGCCACACGGTCGGCGGCGCGCAGAACGTGGTCACGCCGGCCCGGTCCATCTCGGCCATCAGCCGGGCCGCGTCGAAGCGGGTGTAGTTGAAGACGAACACCGTCGCCTCCGCGTTCCACGGCGCGAACAGGTTGGACCAGGCGTGCTTGGCCCAGCCGGGCGAGGAGATGTTCAGGTGGACGTCGCCGGGCTTGAGGCCGATCCAGTACATGGTGGCCAGGTGCCCGACCGGGTACGAGGTGTGGGTGTGCTCGACCAGCTTGGGGCGGGCGGTCGTCCCGGAGGTGAAGTACAGCATCAGCGGGTCGTCGGCCAGCGTCGGGCCGTCCGGGACGAAGTCGGCGGGGCCCGCGTAGGCGTCCTCGTACGGCTCCCAGCCCTCCTGCGGCAGGCCGCCGACCGAGATGCGGGTGTAGGCGCCGGGCACGTCGGCGAACTTGGCGGTGTCCTCCGCCCGGACGACGACGTGTTTCACCCGCCCCCGCTCCACCCGGTCGGCGAGGTCGGCCGGGCCGAGCAGGGGGGTGGCCGGGATGACGACCGCGCGCAGCTTCATCGCGGCCAGCGCGGTCTCCCACAGCTCGGCCTGGTTGCCCAGCATGACGAGGACGCGGTCCTCGGCGGCGACCCCGCGCTCGCGCAGCCACCGGGCCACCCGGTTCGACCGCTCGGACAGCTCGGCGAAGGAGAGCCGGGTCTCGGTGCCGTCCTCCTCGACGATGTGCAGCGCGGCGCGGTCGTTGCCGTCGGCGATCTCGTCGAACCAGTCCAGCGCCCAGTTGAAGTGCTCGGGCCGGGGCCAGCGGAAGCCCTCGTAGGCGGTGGCGTAGTCCTCTCGGTGTTCCAGCAGGAAGTCCCGTGCCCTGCGGAACATCTCCGTCGCCGTCGTCATCGGTTCTCCTCCTATGCTCCGGACCATTGCCGGGCGGCTCTCTGGCATCGTCTAATCCGTGATGCGGGTCTCACTACCCCCGAACGGGGGTGTGGGCGGCCGAAAGGGCGAACGGGTGACGGCAGACGCGGTGGGGACGGTGGAGATCGGCGGCGCGCTGGCCCGGCTGCGGCGGGTGACGGGACTGCCCGTGGCCTTCGGCGGCCTGGTGGAGTCCGGCCGGCCGCAGATCCGGATCAGCGAGCTGAGCGGCACGACCACGGCCGCACTGCGCTCGCTCGCGGTGACCTCCGGCAGCGGGCTCGGCGGCAAGGCGGTGGCGCTGGCCCGGCCATGCGCGGTGACCGACTACTCCAGCTCACGCCAGATCAGCCACGAGTACGACGTGCCGGTGGCCGCCGAGGGCATCCGGGCGGTGCTCGCCGTGCCGGTGGTGGTGCGGCGCCGGGTGCGCGGGGTGCTGTACGGCGCGCTGCGCTCGGCCCGGCCGCTCGGTGACCGCACGCTGGACGCGGCGGTGGCGGTGGCGCGGGACGTGGAGCAGGCGCTGGTGGTGCGGGACGGGGCGCGGGAGTTGCTGGCGGCGGCCCGGCCCGAGCGGACCGTCCCCGAGGGCGGTGCCATGTGGGAACAGGTGCGCGAGGCGCACGCGGCACTGCGGGCGCTGGCCCCGCGGATCGCCGATCCGCGGCTGCGGGCCGAACTGCTGTCCGCGTGCGGGCTGCTGACCGCGCCGCCGCGAGCCGGGAGCGTGACCCTGGCGCCACGCGAGGTGGACGTGCTGTCCTGGGTGGCGGCGGGTGCCACCAACGCGGCGGTGGCCGAGCGGCTGGGCATCGGCCCGGAGACGGTCAAGGGGTATCTGCGTTCGGCGATGCGGAAGCTGGGCGCGCACACGCGAGGGGAGGCGGTCACCGCGGCGCGCAGGGCGGGGCTGCTGCCGTAGCCCGGGGCCTGCCGGGAAACCTGACGGTCATGCAACCCGCCGATCCGGAAACCCGTTGGTCAGGAAACCTGACCATTCATCCGGCGCCACTTTGAATTTCCCTCTGCTTGACCGTTTGTTATTTCCCTCACCAGGGCTTCCGTCCGGATTTCAGGGATCGTTGCCTAGAATTTGCTCCGGACACGACACACGAGGGGAGCGGTGACCGTGCGACGGGACTTCAAGGAGCCTGCCAGGTGCCGCCCCGACCTGGTCATAGGCCGCGAGGAGCTGTTCGCCGACGCCCGTGAGCGACTCGCCTCCGGGGGCAGTGTGCTGCTCCACGGCCCCGCCGGAATAGGGAAATCCACCGTCCTGCGGGCATTGGCCGAGGAATACGGCGCCACCGCGCGCACGGTCTTGCGCTGCTCGGCGACCGAGTCCGAATCCCACCTGCCCTTCCTCGCCCTCGCCGACCTCCTCGGCCTGGTGCTCGACGAGGTCTCCCCGCGACTGCCCGCCGCCCAGCGCACCGCCCTGGAGTCGGCGCTCACCGGCCGGGGCGAGTCCAGCCTCCAGCGCGACGGACTCGCCCTGCGCCTCGCCGTGCTCTCCGCGCTGCGCGCCCTCGCCGTCCACGGCCCCGTCCTGGTGGTCGCCGACGACCTCCAGTGGCTGGACCCGGCCAGCGCGGAACTCCTCGGCTTCGCCGCCCGGCGCCTGGAGGGCACCCCGGTGCAACTGCTGTGCGCGGTCCGCACGGAGGGCCGGCAGAGCCAGGAGTACGACCGCCACCTGCGCGCCTGTCCGCCGGGCACCCTCGCGGTCCGGCTGGGCCCGCTCTCGCGCACCCAGGTCGCCGAGCTGCTCGACCACCGCGGCCACGGCTGCCTGTCCCGCTCCACGGTCCGCGAGATCCACCGCACCAGCGGCGGCAACCCGCTCTTCGCCCTGGAAC
Source organism: Streptomyces sp. NPDC031445 (assembly GCF_055581365.1). Taxonomy (NCBI): domain Bacteria; kingdom Bacillati; phylum Actinomycetota; class Actinomycetes; order Kitasatosporales; family Streptomycetaceae; genus Streptomyces; species Streptomyces sp. NPDC031445. Next base: position 536,598 of record NZ_JBVIJO010000001.1, on the reverse strand, counting down.
TGGGCCGCGCCCTCGCCGACAGCCCCACCCCGCCCCGGCCGGGCGAGCCGCTGCCCGTGCCGACCTCGCTGCGCGCCCTGGTGCTCAGCCGTCTTGACATGCTCTCGGTGGAGGCCCGCCGCACCCTGCTGGTGGCCAGCGCCGGCGCCCGCCCCACCCCGGCCCTGCTGCACGCGGCCGGCCGGGAGAACGCCGAGGCCGAGTGCGCCCAGGCCGCCGAACTCGGGCTGCTGGCCACCGAGCCGGACGCCCCGGCCGTACGGTTCGCACACCCGCTGATATCGGCCGCGCTGTACGCGGAGGCGCCCGCCCACGAACGGCGGGCCGCGCACGCGGCGCTGTCGACCGCGGCCTCCGACCCGATCGAACGGGCCCGGCACCTGGCCCTGGCCACCACCGGCACCGACCCGGAGGTCGCCGCCCGGCTCGCCGAGGCCGCCGCCCTCGCCCGGGACCGCGGAGCGCCCTCGGTCGCCGCCCAGCTGGGGCTGCTCGCCGCCCGGCACACCCCCGCCGACGGCGCCCCGAGCCCGCAGGAACGCCGGCTGACGGCCGCCGAGGACGCCATCACCGCCGGCGAGGTCGACCTGGCCCGGGACATCGCCCGGGAGGTGCTCGCCCGGGCGACCGTGCCCGCCGACCGGGTAAGGGCCTGGATGATCGTCATCGACACCGCCGGCCACACCATGGCCGAGGTCGACGCCGTCTTCCCGCAGGCCCTCGCCGACGCCGGCGACGACCCCCGGCTGCTCGCCCTGGTCCACTACCAGCTGGCCTGGCGGGCGCTCATCGTGGAGGGCGACTTCACCGAGGCCCGGGAGGCCGCCGCGCACGCCGCCGGGCTGGCCGCCCGCGGCGCGGACCGGCGCACCGAGCTGCTCTCCCTCGCCTTCCAGGCGCAGACCGAGACCCTGATGGGCCATCCGGAGGCGCCCCGCACCATCAAGCGGGCCCTGAAGGAGCCCCAGGACCCCCGGGTGGCGTGGCATCACAACGGCGCGGGCAGCGCCCGGTTCCGCTGGCTGGTCATGGGAGACCAGCTGGCCGAGGCCCGGGCCGCGGTCACCGGGCTGCTGCGCGAGGTGCGCCGGCGCGGCTCGGTGGAGAGCGAGGTGCACTTCCTGCGCGGTCTCGCCGAGACCGAGCTGCGCGCCGGACACTGCGGGCGGGCCCTGGAACTGGCCCGCGACGGCCTGCGGCTCGCCCGGGACTCCGGGATCGGCGAGACCGCCTCGGCGATGCTCACCTCGCTCGCCGAGGCCTCCGGCGGCGACGTGGACCGCGCCCTGGCCCTGGCCCGGGAAGCGGCGCACCACGCCGAGGAGGACGGCGACCAGATGTACCTGTCCCGGGCGCTGGGCGCCCTCGGGTACGCCCAGCTGGTGGCCGGGGACCCGGCGGGCACCGTGCGCTCGCTGCGCCGGGTGCGCACCCTGGAGCTGGGCCTCGGCATCACCGACCCGGCGCGGGGCCGCTGGCACGGCGACCTCGCCGAGGCGCTCGTCCTGATCGGTGAGACGGCCGAGGCGCAGGACGTCATCGACGTCAGCCGGGAACACGCCCTGCGGCTCGGCCGGGAGAGCGTCCTCGCCGTGCTCGACCGGTCCGAGGCGCTGGTGCGCGCCGCCCGGGGCGACCGGGAGGCCGCGCTCGCCCAGCTGACGTCCGCTCAGGACCGGCTCGGCAAGCTCGGCTACGGCCTGGAGGAGGCACGGGCCGCGTTCGCGCTGGCCCGGCTGCGCGGGGGCCCGGGGGCCGGGCCGGCCGTGTTCGAGGAAGCCACCCGGCTGTTCCGGCGCTGCCGGGCGCTGCCCTGGCTGCGCCAGGTGGACGAATCCCCGGCCACCGCCGTACCGGAACCCGCGCCGGCCGTGCCGGAGGCCCTGGACGCGCTGCACGCGCTGGCCGCGATGGAGCGTCAGGTCGCCGCGCTCGTCATGGAGGGGGCCACGAACCGGGAGATCGCGGCCCGGCTGTTCATCAGCGTGAAGACGGTGGAGGCGACCCTGACGCGGGTGTACCGCAAGCTGGGGATCCGTTCGCGGGTGGACATCGTCCGATTGGCGGCAGGTCACCGCGCGCCCTGAGCGGTGCTCTTGTTAACTGAACCGGACCGAGGGTTTTCCCTCACCCAACCCCCTAGGGGGTTCCCTCATTGGGAGCCGAGGGTGCCGGGTCCTAGCGTAATGGGCGTGCCGCTCGCCCGGGCACATGGGGGTCGGTCCCGCGACCCCCATGCAAACCCCCCACACAGACCCGCGCGAACCCCCCACCGGTGCAACCCCACTGAGGAGACTCATGTTCGGGCTCACACGTGCAAGAAAGACCGCCGCGACCGTGGTGGCCACTGCCGCCGCGGCGGCGTCCGCGCTGCTCGCCTCCCCCACGGCGAGCGCCGCCCCCCAGCCCATCGTCGGCGGCACGACCACCACGACGACCGCGTACCCGTTCATGATGCAGATCACGGACGCGTCCCAGAACCAGTTCTGCGGCGGCACCCTGGTGGCGCCCGACAAGGTGGTCACGGCCGCGCACTGCATGGCCGGCGAGACCACGGGCAGCGTCCGCGTGGTCGGCGGCCGGACCTACCTCAACGGCACCAACGGCACGGTGAGCCGGGTCAGCAAGATCTGGATCGACCCGGACTACACGGACGCCACCAACGGCGACGACGTGGCCGTGCTGACCCTCTCGACGTCGATGCCGTACACCACGGCGAAGTACGTCACCTCCTCCCAGACGAGCGTGTACGCGGCCGGGACCACCGCCCGCATCCTCGGCTGGGGGACCACCTCGGAGAACGGCGGCTCCTCCAACCAGCTGCGGACCGCGACCGTCCCGGTCGTGTCCGACTCCAGCTGCCGCTCCTCCTACGGTTCGGACTTCGTCCAGTCCGACATGGTCTGCGCCGGATACACGTCCGGCGGCGTTGACACCTGCCAGGGCGACAGCGGCGGTCCCCTGCTCATCGGGGGCGTCCTGGCAGGGATCACTTCCTGGGGCGAGGGGTGCGCGGAGGCCGGTTACCCGGGTGTCTACACCCGGCTGACCACCTTCTCGGACCTGGTGACCGCACAGGTCGGCTCGTGACCCGGAAGACTTCCCGAGCACCGCTCGGGTAACGGCCGGGGGGCGTTGCGGGCCACCACGAGCGGCCCGCAACGCCCCCTCTCCACCCCTGCGGTCGCGTCGTACGACGCCCTCACCGCCGTACGACGTGCCCGAACCGGATGTCGTACGCGGTGCCCGGGTGCATGACCGCGAGCATCCGCTCCGCCTCCGCGGTCACCTCCTCCCGCCGTGCCCGGCCCGGCTCGGCGAAGGTCTCGATGACGAGAGTGCCGCCGTCGAGCTTCCACAGGCCGGCCAGGAAACCGTCGACCAGCAGCGTGCGGTAGGCCTGGTTGCCCCGCCAGTGCCGGCCGCGGTGCTCGGGCGGTACGACCCGGGTGCGGTCGGCGTGGGAGAGCAGGAGGTTGTCGAACTCGGGCAGGAAGCGGGGCGGTGCGGGAGTGGCCGGGTCGGGGCGCGGGGCGTCGGGGAGGTCGAAGAGCTCGACGCCGCGTAGGTCACGGAAGGTCAGCAGCCGGGGGCGCAGGCGTTCGAAGGCGGGCCTGAGCCGGGTGAGTCCGGACCAGGTCTGCATGTCCCGCACGGAGGCGGGGCCGAAGGCCGCGAGGTAGCGCAGGACCACGGCGTCCGGCTCGGGGGCGGCCCCGGCGGGGCGGCCCAGCCAGTGCTCGGCGGTGGTGAGCGCGACCTGGCCGCTCTCGTCCCACAGGCCGCGCGGGGTCACCTGGACGAGCGGGAGCGTGCAGCGGGCCGCCACGGCGAGGGCCCGCGGGTCGGCGTCCGGCCACTCGGCGCCGAGCGCCGCGCGCAAGTCGGCCAGGGTCCGCGGCTCGGCCTCCACCAGCTCCCGGGCGACGGCCGCGAGCCGGTCCAGGTCGACGCCGGTCAGCCCCGCGCGGAAGGTCCCCAGTCCGCGGTCGCTGGCCGGCTGGGCGAAGGACGGCAGGGTCAGGCAGTCGTCGGCGGTGTGGGTGTGGATCGTGGAGCGCAGGGTGACGATCCGGGCCACGTCCCGGCCGGCCATGAGCGCCGACAGCCGCTCCGGCGTGAAGCCGTCCAGCCGGGCGGCGAGGGCGTAGTACGGGGGCCTGGTGTTCTGCGCCTGGAGTCCGAGGAGATGGCTCACCGCGTCCCCGGCCGGCCGCGTGGACCGGCTCAGCAGGAGCTGCCGGGCGAGGGTGGCGCGGTTCAGTGCCCGGACGTCCATGACGGGTGCGCTTCCCGGCCCGCTCCGCTTCCCTGTGCTGTGGCTCATGACCGTACGCTGACACCCCTCGCGGACGAGTTCTGTCCGCGATGCCCGGCGGTTGTCCGTCCGCCGTCGCCTGTGGTGTCGTACGCGGGGACCGGGGACTCTGCGGAAGGGGCGGACATGAACGAGGCGTTGGTGCTGGGCGGCGGGGGCGTGGGCGGCATCGCCTGGATCACCGGGGTGCTGGCGGGGCTCGCCGAGGCCGGGCGGGACGTGACCGGCGCCGGTCTGCTCGTGGGGACCTCCGCCGGGTCCACCGTGGCGGCGCAGGTGGGCAGCGGTCTGGGTCTGGAGGAGCTGTACGCCCGGCAGGTGGACCCCGCCCTCCAGGCCGCCGAGATCACGGCCGAGATGGACCTGGAGAAGTTCGCGGCGGAGATCGGCGCGGCCCTGGCATCGGCCGCCTCCCTGGCCGAGGTGCGGCGCGCGGTCGGGCGGATGGCACTGGACGCGCGGACGGTCTCCGAGGCGGAGCGGCGCGCGGTGATCGAGTCCCGGCTGCCGTCCCACGGGTGGCCGGAGCGGGCGTTGCGGATCGTCGCGGTGGACGCGGTGAGCGGTGAGCCGCGCGTCTTCGACCGCACCTCGGGCGTGCCGCTGGTGGACGCCGTCGCCGCGAGCTGCGCCGTGCCGGGCGTGTGGCCGCCGGTCACGATCGGCGGACGCCGGTACGTGGACGGCGGGGTGCGGTCCGTCGCCAACGCCGACCTCGCCGCCGGTGCCGACCGGGTGCTGGTGCTGGTGCCGCTGGGCGCCACCGAGCCCTTCCCCAGCGAGCGGCCGCTGGAGCGGTCCGTGGCGGAGCTGCGCGCGGCGGGCGCCGAGGTCGTGGTCGTCGCTCCCGACGAGGCGTCGGCCGCGGCGATCGGCGACAACGCCCTCGACCCGGCCACCCGCCGCCCGGCCGCCGAGGCGGGCCGGGCCCAAGGACGCGCACTCACGCTGCCCTGGACGCGGGACTGAGCGGTCCCGTACCCCGCCGGCTCCACGGGGTGCGGCCGGCGCGTACCCCGCCTGGGCGTGACACACGGCCGGACCCGGACGGCGCCCCGCCCGCGCAGGCGCCCTCGCGGCGCCCCGATTCGATCGCCGCCTCGGCGAACGCGCCCCGCACACCGCCCACTCCACGGGATACGGCCCACGCGTACCCCGCCTGGGCGTGACACACGGCCGGCCGGACGGCGCCCCGCCCACGCGGGTGCCCTCGCGGCGCCCCCGCCCGCGTGCCGGACGTTCACCGGGTGGGGTCGCACACGGACGGCAGCCAGGTCAGGCCCCGGGTGGCGCTCAGGGTGTCCAGGGAGCGCAGGAGGTCCCGCAAGTGGCCCGGATGGGCGAGGAACTCGATCGCCGCCTCGGCGAACGCGTCCCGTACCGCGGGCGGCATCGCGTCGGAGGCGTCGAAGCAGTGCACGGCCCGCGGGTCGCGGAGGGTGTGCGCCAGGGAGCGGCGCCAGTCCGGGTCGGTGGCGCCGGCGGGCGGGACGCCGGTGTGGACGGAGAAGCCGGACTGCTGGGCGCTCCAGGCGCGTTGGGCATCGGCGGAGGCCAGGTACCGGATCAGTTCCTTGGCCGCCGGGGTGGCGTGCAGCAGGGCGACCAGGTCTCCGGAGACCTCCCACGCCCGGTTGGCGGGGGCGCCGAGGAGCAGCCGGGCGGAGGGTTCGTAGCGGCCGTCGACGTCCTTCCAGGCGTGCTGGCGGCCCCGGATGAACGACGCCTGGTGCTCCAGCGTGCAGCCGCGCGGGCTCGCGGTGACCGGTCGCGACGCCGCGTCGTACGGGGTCATCAGGGCCCGCCGGACGAGGTCCGGGTCGCCTCCGGCGCCGACCAGGTCGCGCCAGGTGGTCCAGGCCGTCCTGACCTGCTCCGAGTCCCAGCGCAGCGTGCCGCGCGCCCACTGCTCGTAGACCCCGGGGCCGTAGCGTTGCAGCAGGATGTCCTCGATCCAGTCGGTGCCGGGCCAGCCGCTGGTGGCGCCGGAGCCCATGCCTACGCACCACGCGGCCGGCCGGTGCGCCGCCTGCTTCCGCTCCTGCTCCCCGACGCCCGCCGGGTACCAGACGATGCTCTTCACATCGGCCTTGAGGGGGAACCAGTACACGTGCCCGTCGGCCAGCGGCTTGGCCCACAACGTGCCGAAGTCCCCCTGGTGCACCAGGTCTTCCAGCGGCAGGAGCTGCTTCTGCCGGGCGTACTCGGCGAGTTCGCCGGGGCCGGTGAGCGCCACCACGTCGGGTGGCGTGCCGGCCTCGACGTCGGCGCCGAGCACCTGGCTCTCGGCGTTGCTGCCCTGGTAGTCGACGCGGATGTGGTGCTCGCGCTCGAACGGCTCGATGACCGCCTCGCGGAAGTTCTTCTCGTCCTCGCCGGTCCAGTTGGCCAGCAGGGTGACGGTCGGCTCCTGCCCGAGGGCCCGTACGCCCGCCACGACGGCCGCCGCCAGCACGGCCAGGCAGCTCGCCACCACCGTGACGATGCGGACCAGGCGGCGGGAGGGGCGGGAGCGGATCGCGGGGACGGCCGTCGCAAAGCCGCCGGGGCGCGCGTTCACCGGGGCCTGAACCGGTAGTCGTCGATGTGCCGCCGCAGGCCCGTCTCGGCCAGTGCCATCAGCAGGACGCCTCCTATCAGGATCCACACCGCCGCCGACGCGCGGAAGCCGGTGTGCGCCAGGTACGAGGCGGTGTCCCGCCCCGCGTCGGGTATGAGCCGTCCGGGCAGCGGACGGTCGAGCAGCCGCCGGGTGTCCGCCATGCCCTGCTGGGTCCACACGGTGAACAGCACGGCGGTGGCGACACCGGCCGCCGACAGCGCCAGGGCGGCCAGGAGCTGGCGGTTGTACCGGCGCCGGAAACGGCGGCGGAGGAAGAGCTGGGTCTCCACCAGCGCGGCCCCCAGGGCGAGGGCCAGCAGCAGGCTGACGCTCCAGGCGAGCCACAGCAGCGGGCCGAACGAGGTCTGCCGGTGCACGGCCGCCCGCTGCTGGCGTTGCAGCGCCTTCAGACGGTCCTGTACGCCCGTGCCCTTCTCCGTCAGGATCCTGGTGGCGTAGCTGCGGTACGCCTCGCGCAGCAGGCTGCCGTCGGGCTGGAGCTGGGACTTCTGGACCTTGATCGCGTAGACCGTGATCAGCCCGGTGATCGTCTGGAGGGTCTGCCGGCCCGCCGGCCCGCCCACGTCGTCGTCCGCGGCGGCGGCCGACAGGCTCTGCGCGGCGACCGAGATCTGCTTCTGGAAGTCGCTGGTCGGGGCGGGTGCGCGGGCGTCCCGCTCGGCCTCGCCGAGCGCGTACAGCGCGGTGTCCAGGGACAGCACGGCCGGGGCGCTGGAGGTGCGCAGCGGGTTCGCGTCGCCGTGCACGCCCTGGTACGACACGAACAGCGAGAGCGCGAGCAGGGCCGACAGGGCCAGCAGCAGGCGGTGGCGGACGGTCAGGTCGTGGGCGGTCGTGCTGACGCCGGGCGCCGGGCACGGCCCGGCACCGGGCAGCCGTAGCCGGGGGGCCGCCCTGCCCCGGGCGCGGCGGTCGTCCGGGCGGCCCTGTGCGGGGCGCGGGGCGGGCGGGGCCGCCGGCCGCGCGCCGGTCGCGGGTCCGGGGCCGGGTGTCGTCCCTCCGCCGGTGGTCATGCGGGTGCCCCTCTCAGCGGCCGGCCGCACCGGCCGCCGCAGTAGACGGAGTCGGCCGGACCGAGCCACTTGCAGCCCGGGCACTCGACGAGTCCGTCGGCGCGGACGGGGAGGGCCGGCTCGCCGGCGCCGTGCGGGGTGGCGCCGGGGGGTGGGGCGGAGCCGGGCGGGGCGGCTTCCCGCGGGCTGCCGGAGCCCGGTGGGGTCCCGGCGGGCCCGGCGCCGCGTGCGGCGGCGCTCCCCTCCCCCGGGCCCGCCGCCGGCTGTTCCGGTGGCGTCGTCAGGGCGCTGGAGAGGATCAGGTGCTGCCAGTCGACGTCCTTCAGGCCGGTGCGGACCCGGCCGGCGCCCGGGGCGGCCTCGATCAGCCGGAGCGCGCCGAGCAGCTGGGCGTCGCCCAGTTCGGCGGCCAGCCCGAGCGCGCGGGCGAGTTCCCGGTCCGCGGTGTCGCGGCCGTCCGCGCCGCCCAGCCAGGCCCGGTAGGCGCCGGCGACGGCGGCGCTCGCCTGCTGGTACAGCTCGTGCCGGCGGACCCCGGGGTGCTGCCGGGAGGCGTCCAGGGGGTTGTCGGTCCAGCGCACCAGGATGGGCCGCGGCGCGGGCAGCCGTACCGGCCGGCCGAAGTCGGGTACGGCGATCTCCACGGCGGCGAGCTGGAGGTCCTCGCCGGTCTCGCGGCCGGCCGGGTCGGCGGTCAGGACGACCTGGAAGTGCCGTACCTCCTCGCCCCAGGCGCGGGTGACGTACTCCGCGGCGCGCCCGCCGGGCCCGGCCGGCACGGGCGGCAGTTCCTGTTCGCTCGGCACCACCTGCTTGACCTGCCGGATCACCGTGCCCGGGGTGGGGGTGAGCCGGATGCGCAGCTCGGGCACCGCCGTGCCGAGCAGTCCGGCCACCAGCTCCTCGTAGGCGGCGGTCAGTTCGGACTCGGCGCGGACGGCGCGGGCGCGGCCGTGCAGCCGCCGGGTGATGCGCAGCAGCAGATCGGCGTCCCAGTCGTCGCCGATGCCCCAGGCGTCGCAGACGAACCGGCCCTCGCAGGCGTCGAGCGCGGTCTCCAGGGACATCGCGGCCCGGTGGTCGTGCTCGTTGCGCCCGTCGGTGAGCAGCAGGACGTGTTTCACCGGGGCGGGGTGGTCCTTGAGCAGCCACCGGGCGAGGTCGAGCCAGGGGCCGATGGCGGTGCCGCCGTCCGCGTCCAGGATCCGCACGGCGCGTTCGGCGGCCTCGCGTTCGCCGGGACCGGCGACGGCGAGCACCGCGCTGCCGGCGCCGGGGTGGACGAGGGTGGCGTCGAACCGTCCGGAGAGCACGGCGAACGCGGTGCCGTCGGGCAGCATCCGGACCGCCGCGACGGTGGCGTCCTTGGCCGCGTGCAGTTTGGCGGCGGGGTGGAGCATCGAGCGGGAGGTGTCGACGATCAGCACCTCCGCGAGCGCGGGCCCGGTGCCGGGCACGGGCGCGCCGGGGCGCGCCGGGCGGCCGTGGCTCCTGACCCCGATCTCCAGGATGGCGTGCATCTCCGGGTCCGGGTGCCGCCCGGCGGGGTCCGGCGCGACCGGCAGTTCCTTTTGCTGGCCGACCGCGAGCGTCACCTCGGTCTCCTCGGCCACGGTCATCGCTGCCTCTTCCCAAGTGGTCCTGAAGGTCGTCTCCTCCGGGCGTCGGGCTCCCGGAGGACCGTGCGGGGTCAGAACCGGGTCATCGGCCGGACCGCGTGGGCCAGGTCGAGGAGCCGGCCGTGTTCGCCCGCGGTGCGGGCCTGGGCGGCCAGTTGCCGGAACGAGTGCTCCAGCCGGGTGCGCAGGCCGTCCTCGTCCCCGGGGCCGAGGAGTTCCCCGGCGGGGAAGTCCGGTCCCCAGCCCTGGGCCGGCCGGCCGTGCAGGGCGTTCTCGCGGACCTCCGCCACCAGCCGGGCCCGGGACTCCCCGGCCGCCGCGCCGCCGTCCAGGCGCAGTTCGGGCAGCCGCCGGACGGCGTCCCGCAGGCCGGCCGGGGTGGGCGGGTCGCCGTGCAGGACGCCGGCGCGGACGCGGACGGCCGCGATGCGGGCGGCGTCGTGGTGCCGGGAGGTGGCGGGCACCTCGTCGAGGACGCGGACGGCGGCGTCCCGGTCGCCGCCGGCCAGGTGGCCGCGGGCCAGGCCGAACGCGGCGGCGGTGTGCGCGGAGTCCCGTTTCCAGACGGCTTCGTAGTACCGCATGGCCCGCGTGGGGCGCCCGCGGTCCGCGGGCCGGGAGCCGGTGTGTTCGGCGCAGTAGCCGAGGGCCAGCTTGGGCACGTACTCGCCGGGCAGGGCCCGGTAGACGGCGTCGAAGCGGGCGCCGGCCGGCTCCACCTCGCCCTTGCTGAGGTGCAGCACGCCGTGGTGCCAGGCGATGCGCCAGTCGTGGGCGGCGCGTTCGCCGAGCTGGGTCTCGGCCTCGGCGAGCCAGCTCTCCGCCGCCCGCTGCTCGCCCTTCCTGAGGTAGGCGCGGCACAGCCACAGCGCGGTCTCGGGGGTGCCGAGGCGGGATTCGCGGGGCCACTGCCGGGCGACCCGGTCGGGGGCGTCGGGCGGGAAGGTGTCCAGGAGCAGGGCGGCGCCGTCGTCGGGGTCGGGCAGCGGCTCGGGCAGGGCGCCGGCCACCTCGGCGGCGGGGGGTGGGGAGACGTCCAGGCCGGCGGGCCGCTCGCCGGGACGGGTGGTCCAGTGGTCCAGGGCGGGGATGGCGCCGAGTCCGGCGTCGAGGCTGGCGCCGGTCGCGCGGAACCGGGTGGAGCTCTCCGGCAGTTGCTCGCCGAACTGGAGCGAGCGGAACTCCCGGAGGACCTCCCACAGCTGGCGGGACATCTCGGCGGCGGAACGGAACCGGGCGCGGGGTTCGGCGTGGGTGGCGCGGGCGATGAGGCGGCGGAAGGAGTCGGGGGCGAGGCCGCGGGCGGGTTCGGTGGTGCGGGCCAGGGCCTGGAGGGTCATGCCGACGGTGTAGAGGTCGCTGTCGACGTGCCAGCCGCGCCGGTCGATCTCCTCCTGGGGCGGGGCGTAGCCGGCCGTGTGGACGTAGGCGGAGGTGCGGTCGCCGATGGCGCGGACGGCCCCGAGGTCGATGACCTTGACCGCCCGGCCGAAGTGGATGACGTTGGCGGGCTTCATGTCGCAGTAGAGCAGCCCGCGTTCGTGCATGTACTGCAGGGCGCCGAGGATCTTGCAGCCGTAGGTGAGGACGTGGTCGAGCCGTGGGCGGCCGTGGAAGGTCCGCTCGACGTCGTCGGCGTCGAAGAGCTGTTGCAGGGAGCGTCCGCCGATGTAGTCCATGACCAGGTAGCCGGTGGGCGCGTGGCCGGGGGCCCGGTGTTCGGCGTAGGTGATGATGCGGACGATGTCGGGGTGGTGCAGGCCGGTCAGGGAGCGGCGCTCCTCGACGGCGGTGCGGCGGGCCAGGGCGTCGTGGACGTTGATCTGGCCCTTGAGGACGACCCGGTGGCCGTCGGCGCGGGTGTCCTCGGCGAGGTACACCCAGCCGAGGCCGCCGTGGGCGAGGCAGCCGAGGACCTTGTAGTGGCCGGCGACGACGTCGCCCCTGGTGAGCTGCGGCCGGAAGGAGTAGGGCGTGCCGCAGCGGGGGCACCGGCCGGTGTCGCGGGCGGGCTGGCCGCCGTAGCCGATGCCGATGGTCATGGTGCAGCCGTTCGCGCCGCAGCGGCGTCCCCCGGTGGGCGGTCGCGGGTCCTCGACGAGGACGTCGTCGGGGACGGGGACCTCGGGCAGCACGACCAGGCCGTGCTGGTCGAGTTCGCCGATGCCGGCGACGGCGTGCACGGCCGCCGGGCCGGGTGGCTCGGGCTCGTCGGCGGTGCCGGCGGGGGGCCGGGCCGGCGGCGCGGTGCGCGGTTCGGCGTGCCGGTGGCCGCAGGTGTCGCAGTAGCCGGTGCCCATGATGCGGCCCGCGCAGCCGGGCCGGACGCACGAGGTCACGAGGCGCCCTCCTCACCGGGTGGGGTGGCGGAGCAGAAGCCGACGAACCGCTCGACGGCGGCCTCGGCCCGCTCGATGTCGCAGGGGGTCTGCCGCAGCAGCGAGACGGCCTGTTCGTAGAGCCGGTACGCCGCCACGACCCGGTCGCCCTGCGCGGCGGCGCGCTGCCGGCACAGCGGCCACTCGGCGCCGACGCGGCCGAGGAGTTCCTCGCGGCGGCGCAGCCGGGCGTCGAGCAGGCGGACGGCCTTCTCCAGACGGCTCCGGCGGCGGCCGACGGCGTCCTCGAAGGTGAACAGCAGTCCGGCGCGCGCGGGTTGGCGTTCCCGGTCGGGGGCGTGGTCGATCCAGGCGCGCAGCATGCGGCTGCGCCGGACGCCGGCCTCGGCCCGGTCGAGCAGCAGCCGGGCGCCGGGCGGGGGCAGGACGCGGTCCCGGCGGGCGTCGAGTGCGGGCCCCAGCTCGTCGGTGATCCGGTCGAGTTCGGTGTGCAGGCGGGCCCAGCGCTCGCGCAGCGGCCGGTGCACGAGGAACTCGGCGGCCTGTTCGGCGCGTTCTCCCCGCTCGCGGAAGACCAGCAGCAGCCGTGCGCCCTGCCGGGCGAGCCGGTCCAGCAGGCCGAGCAGGGCGTCGGGGTCGGCGGCCTCGTCGACGGCGACCAGGACGGCGGCGAGCGGGAGGCGCAGCGTGCCGAGGCGTTCGGGCCGGGGGTCGTCGCGGATGCCGAGGCGTTCGGCGATCCGGTCCATGACCTCCGCGGCCGTCAGCCCCTTGACGTCCAGGGCGAGGTCGTGGGCGCCGGCGGGGGGCACGGTCTCGGGCGGGTCGTGGCTGACGGCGCTGGTGTTGCCGTGGGTGCGCAGTTCGCGGTCGGCGAGGGTGACGGCCCGCCGCAGGGTCCAGGCGCGGTCCCCGCGCGCGGGGACGACGGTGACGAGCACCGGCCAGCCTTCGCCGCGGAACCAGGAGGCGAGTTCGGTGGCGAACGGGACGTCGAGCCGGCCGGCGGCCGCGCCGGGGCCGGTGCCGGTGCGCAGCCGGGGGTCGACGGCCTCGGCGCCGTCGGTCCAGGCGGCGACCTGCGGCAGATGGCTGAGGATGGTCTCGGTGGGGCTCATGTAGCTGAAGGCGGAGCCCGGCCCGTCGTCGACGCTCAGGACGATGCCGATGACCTGGTCGGTGGCGTGGTCGACGACGCCGCCGCCGCTGAAGCCGTCGTCGGCGAGTTCCTCGGGGGTGAGCGGGCGCAGTTGCACCTGGCTGTCCCGGCCGCGCGCGGCGACCAGGGTGGCGCCGTGCCAGCGGCCGCCGTCGTCGCCGCGCGGGAAGCCGTACATGCTGACGGGCCCGTGGGGGGCGGCGAGCCGGTAGAGGCGGGTGGTGTGCGCGGCGGGCAGGGGGGCGTCCAGGCGCAGCAGGGCGAGGTCGCCGCTGCGGTCGCCGAAGGTGTCCTCGCTCTGGGGTACGTGTTCGTCCGGCCGGACGGTGGCGGTCACGGCGGTGAGGCCGGGGACGCCGACCAGGCGGACGGTGTAGCGGTGGCCGGGGCTGACGACGTGTGCGGCGGTGAGGACCCGCTCGGGGGCGAGCAGCACGCCCGCGCCCAGCACCCGGCCGTCCGGTGTCTCGATGCGCGCGATCCAGGACGGTGTCCGTAAGCGCGATGCGACGACTCGCTCCCCCGTGCGCGTCATGGTCCAGAGGTTACTCCGCGTACCCGCCCGGTACTACTGGTGTGCACGGGGTCGTCGCGGAAGTTGTACGGGGGCCCGAACGCGTGCGCTATACACACGGTGTATAGTCCCGGCATGCCTCTGACGACCGAAGCGACCCCGACGCCCCCAGCCGCGAGCACCGGCGCGCCCAGGAAGATGCGCAAAACCGGCGGGAGGTTGCGTGGCTGGGCGCTCGCGTCCGCCGCCGCCTGCCTGGCGTTCACCCTGTCCGGGTGCGCCGAGGTCGACACGACCGCCCCGAGCACCGCTCGCGCCGAGGCGGCGCACGGGGCGCCGGCCCGGTTCGGGACCGTCGACTGCCGTCAGGCCAAGTGCATCGCGCTCACCTTCGACGCGGGCCCCAGCGAGAACTCGGCGCGGCTGCTGGACATCCTGAAGGAGAAGAAGGTCCCGGCCACCTTCTTCCTGCTCGGCAAGCGGCACATCGAGAAGTACCCCGAGCTGGTCAAGCGGATGGCGGCGGAGGGCCACGAGGTCGCGAGCCACACGTGGGACCACAAGATCCTCACCCGGATATCGGACGAGGAGATACGTCAGGAGCTGAACCGGCCCGACGAGGCCATCCAGCGGCTCACCGGGCACAAGCCGACGCTGATGCGCCCGCCGCAGGGCCGCACCGACGCCGACGTGCACAGGATCTGCAAGGAGCTGGGCCTGGCGGAGGTGCTGTGGAGCGTGACCGCCAAGGACTACACGACCGACGACCCGGCGCTCATCACCAAGCGGGTCCTCGACCAGTCGTCCCGGGACGGGATCATCCTGCTGCACGACATCTACCCCGGGACCGTGCCCGCCGTGCCCGGCATCATCGACGCGCTGAAGGCGCGGGGCTACGTCTTCGTGACGGTCCCCCAGCTGCTGGCGCCCGGCAGGGCCGAGCCGGGCGAGGTGTACCGCCCGTAGCGCCTCCCAGGGCTCAGAACACCACCGACCAGCCCTCGCGGGACGCCTGTCCGGCGGTGTAGGAGACGCCGTGGACCTTCAGGCCGGCCGCGTCGAGGAGGGTGATCTCGCCGCCCTGGTTGCCGAGCGGGGTCTCCTCGGTGAGCGGCACGGCGAGGCACTCGCCGGGCGCGAGCGGGGCCGTGGCCGGGACCGGGGAGCCGTGGCCGAGGCGGCTGACGATCCGCCAGCCGGTCAGGTCCACGGGTTCGGGCGAGGCGTTGAGGAGGGTCACGGTCTCCGCCTCGGGGGCGGGGCCCTTCGGGTTGACCGCCGCGGCGATGATCACCACGGGCTGCGCGCCGGACGCGGGCCGGGTGCCGTCGACGTCCTCCAGGGTGTGCCCGGTGGTGTCGTCGGTGTGCCAGGACTGGCTCTGGAAGGCCAGGAAGATGCCGACCCAGCGGGACTGCGCGGGGAAGCGCAGCAGAAGTCCGCCGTCCTGCCACACCTCGTCGTCGCCCCGGAAGCGGCTGCTGTTGCCCTGGTTCATGTGGACGTCGTGCACGCCGTTGCCCGGCAGGAAGCCGAACACCTTGTCCTTGACGGCGGGTTCGGGGCCGAAGCGGGAGCCGAAGACGTACGCCCGCGCCTCCGGGGCCGCGACCGCGCGCTGCACGTAGTGGTCGAGGAGGTCGGCGAGGTCGTTGTCCGGTCCCTCGACGTCCGGCGGGAGCGTACGCATCCCGGCCGGGTCGAACAGGTTGCCGCGCACGAAGTCGAGGGCCGGGCCGCCGGGGCCGGCCGGCAGGGTGTTCCAGCCGCCGGGCAGGCCCTCCAGGGCGGTGGTCAGCGGGTGCCGGAAGTCGTCGGCGACCAGGTAGAGCAGTTCGGAGGGGTGCTCCTGGGAGAGCACGTTGACCGCGGCGCGGTAGTGCGTGCCGTGGTCGTCCGTCAGGTGGATCTGGTAGTGCGGTGTCTCCCGCGCGCCCTCGCGCCGTGTCTCGACGACGCGGGCCACCAGGACGCCGTAGTTCTTCACCGGCATGACGATCAACTCCCCCGTACGACGGGCCGCTTGACCGGCCCGGGCAGGAAGCGCGGAAGCGGTGTCCCCGTGGCACCGCCCGCGCGCCCACGGTCCCAGAGTACGACTCCTGGCGGACCCCTGCCACGCGAACGGGACGGCGCGGCGGCTGAACGCGCAGGTGACCGGGACCCCTTGCCTAGGATCGTGCCGTGCCCACCATCTCCTTCGAACGCACGGTCCCGCTGTCGCCCGGCGAGGCGTGGCGCCGGCTCACCGACTGGCCGCGCCACGCCGACGCGGTGCCGCTGACCCGGATCAGGGTGCTCACGCCCCCGCCGACCCGTGAGGGCACGCGCTTCGTGGCCCGGTCGGGGGTCGGCCCGCTCGCCGTCGACGACGTGATGGAGGTGACGGTGTGGCGCCCGCCCGCCGGCGACGCGCCCGCGCTGTGCCGCCTGGACAAACGCGGCCGGCTGGTCCTCGGCTGGGCGGAGATCGAGGTCCACCCGGCGCCCGGGGGCCGCAGCCGCGTGGTGTGGCGGGAGGACCTGAGCGTCCGCTTCCTCCCCCGGGCCTTCGACGGCCCCCTGGAGTCGGCCTCCCGCCTGCTGTTCGGCCGGGCGGCGGACCACCTGCTGACCCGGGGGTGAGCCAGGGGCGGGCGCCCCGGCACGGCCCTCAGTCCCTGCGGCCCGTCAGGGCCACCGTCACACCCAGGCCGATCATCGTCAGGCCACCCGTTCCGCCGACCGCGGACAGCCGGCGGGGGGACCGGGCGAACCAGTCGCGGGCGGCCGAGGCGGCCAGGCCCCAGACGGCGTCGGAGATCACCGCGATGGCGTTGAAGACGAGCCCGAGCAGCAGCATCTGCGCGGGCACGTGCCCCTGCTCGCGGTCCGCGAACTGGGGCAGTACGGCGGCGAAGAAGACCATCGTCTTGGGGTTGGCCACGCCGACCGCGAACCCCTCCCCCAGGGTGCGCAGACCACCGCGCGCCGGGCCGGACTCCGCGACCGCGGCCCGCAGCGAGCCGCGCTGCCGCCACGCCTTGACGCCGAGGTGCACGAGGTACGCGGCGCCCGCGAGCTTCAGGACCGTGAAGACCAGGACCGAGCGCTCGACGACCGGTCCGACGCCGAACGCCACCGCGACGACGAGCAGGTACGCGCCGAGCGTGTTGCCCACGACGGTGGTCAGCGCGGCCCGGCGGCCGTGGGCCAGCGCCCGTCCGATCACGAACAGCACGCTGGGGCCGGGGACGATGATGAGCAGGAGGGACAGGACGGCGAAGGCCGCCAGCCGGTCGGGGGACACCATGCCGTCATGCAACACAGGGGCGGCGGCGGCCGGCAAACGCTTTTCAGGCCACCGACCCGATCCGTCCCGGCGTCCCCGCCGCCGTGTCGTGGTGGATGGGGGTGTGCGCACCGGTCAGCGGCACTCCGCTGCCGCCGCGCCGGCCCGCGACGATCTCCGCCGCGATGGACAGCGCCGTCTCCTCCGGGGTGCGGGCGCCGAGGTCCAGCCCGATCGGGGAGCGCAGCCGGGCCAGCTCCCGCTCGCCGACGCCGACCGCGCGCAGCCGCTCGGCGCGGTCCAGGTGGGTGCGGCGGGAACCCATCGCGCCGACGTAGGCGACCGGCAGCCGCAGCGCCAGCTTCAGCAGCGGGACGTCGAACTTGGCGTCGTGGGTGAGGACGCACAGGACGCTGCGGCCGTCGACCTCGGTGCGCTCCAGGTACCGGTGAGGCCAGTCGACGACGATCTCGTCGGCCTCGGGGAAGCGGGCGCGGGTGGCGAAGACCGGGCGGGCGTCGCACACGGTGACGTGGTAGCCGAGGAACGCGCCGATCCGGACCAGTGCCGACGCGAAGTCGATCGCGCCGAAGACGATCATCCGGGGTGCGGGTACGGCGGACTCCACGAGGACCGTGAGCGGGGTGCCGCAGCGCGAGCCCTGTGCGCCGATCTCCAGGGTGCCGGTGCGGCCCGCGTCGAGGAAGGCCCGGGCCTCGGCGGCGACCGTGCGGTCCAGCTCGGGGTGGGCGCCGAAGCCGCCGTCGTACGACCCGTCGGGCCGGACCAGGAGGGGCCGGCCGCGCAGTTCCCCGGGGCCCTCGGCGATCCGCGCGACCGCCGCCGCCTCCCCGCGACCGCCGCCGCCTCCCCGCGGGCGGCGGCGGCCAGCGCGGCCGCGTACACCGGCCGGGCGGGACCGTCCGCCCGGACCGGCGTGACGAGGATGTCGATGACGCCCCCGCAGGTCAGGCCGACGGCGAAGGCGTCCTCGTCGCTGTACCCGAAGCGTTCGAGGACGGTCTGGCCGTCCTCCAGCGCCTGCCGGCACAGCTCGTACACGGCGCCTTCCACGCACCCGCCGGAGACCGAGCCGATCGCCGTGCCGTCGGCGTCCACCGCCAGGGCGGCGCCGGGCCGGCGCGGGGCGCTGCCGCCGACGGCCACCACGGTGGCGACGGCGAAGTCACGGCCCTGCTCGGCCCACCGGTCCAGCTCCTCGGCGATGTCCAGCATCTGTCGGTCTCCTCGAACGGGTGGCGGGTGTAAGGATGGTCAGTGCACGCCCAGCCATGCCTCGATGGGATGGAGGGCGAAGTACACGAGGAAGACGGCCGTCAGGCCCCACATGAAGGCGCCGGTCTCGCGGGCCCTGCCCTGTGCCGCCTTGATGGCGGTGTAGGAGATGACGCCCGCGGCGACACCGGTGGTGATGGTGTACGTGAACGGCATCAGGACGACGGTCAGGAAGACCGGGATCGCGGTCGCGCGGTCGGCCCAGTCCACGTGCCGGGCGTTCATCAGCATCATGGCGCCGATGACGACCAGCGCGGCGGAGGCGACCTCCTGCGGCACGATCGCGGTGACCGGGGTGAAGAACAGGCAGGCCGCGAAGAACAGGCCGGTGACGACGGAGGCGAGCCCCGTGCGGGCCCCCTCGCCGACGCCCGTCGCCGACTCGATGAACACGGTCTGGCCGGAGCCGCCCGCCACACCGCCGATCGCGCCGCCGGCGCCGTCGATGAACAGCGCCTTGGACAGGCCCGGCATCCGGCCCTCGCCGTCGGCCAGTCCCGCCTCGGTGCCGACGCCGATGATGGTGGCCATCGCGTCGAAGAAGCCGGCGAGCACCAGGGTGAAGACGATCATGCCGATCGTCATCGCGCCGACGTCGCCCCAGCCGCCGAACTCCACGTGCCCGAAGAGCGAGAAGTCGGGCATCGACACGGCGCTGCCGTGCAGTTGGGGGGCGCCGCCCGCCCACTGCGCCGGGGCGATGACACCGAGGCCGTTCAGGACGGCGGCGACGACCGTGCCGGAGACGATGCCGATGAGGATGGCGCCGGGGACGTTCCGGGCCTGGAGCATGAAGATCAGCAGCAGGGTGCCGGCGAAGAGCAGCACCGGCCAGCCGGCGAGTTCCCCGGCGGGACCGAGGGCGAGCGGGGTGGCCTTGCCCTGGTGCACGAAGCCGGACTTGTAGAAGCCGATGAGGGCGATGAACAGGCCGATGCCCATGGTGATGCCGTGCTTGAGCGCGAGCGGGATCGCGTTCATGATCATCTCGCGCAGGCCGGTGACGACCAGCAGCATGATGACCACGCCGTACAGCACGCACATGCCCAGGGCCTGCGGCCAGGTCATGGCGGGGGCGACCTGCGAGGACAGGACGCCGGAGACGGAGAGGCCGGCGGCGAGGGCGAGCGGCACCTTGCCGACGAACCCCATCAGCAGCGTGGTGAAGGCCGCCGCGAACGCGGTCGCGGTGATCAGCGCCTTCTGGCCGAGCGTGTCCCCGGCGGCGTCCTTGCCGGACAGGATGAGGGGGTTGAGCAGGAGGATGTAGGCCATCGCCATGAAGGTGGTGATGCCGCCGCGCACCTCACGCGCGACCGTGGATCCTCTTCCGGATATGTGGAAGTACCGGTCGAGCCAGGACCGCCCGGCCGGGACGAGGCTGCCTTCGCCCGCGTCCTCGGCGGCGGTCCCGGGCTCCACTGACTGCTGGGTCATGGGCCAACTCCCAAGGTTCATAGGTGCACCCGTGCGGCGCCTTGTCCGGGCACGGGATTTGGGATGGGACGACCCGGGGGACGGCCCGAGACGAACAGTGGGGGCCGGGGGGACGAGGCCCCCCGGAGAATCACCGGCTGGATCCCCGAAGGGTCACGTTCCCGTCAGGTGTTCGGGCCGCACCGGCGTGCGGTTGAGCTCCAGCCCGGTCGCGTTCCGGATCGCCGCGAGGACGGCCGGGGTGGACGACAGGGTCGGGGCCTCGCCGACGCCGCGCAGCCCGTACGGGG
This sequence comes from Streptomyces sp. NPDC031445, assembly GCF_055581365.1. NCBI lineage: Bacteria > Bacillati > Actinomycetota > Actinomycetes > Kitasatosporales > Streptomycetaceae > Streptomyces > Streptomyces sp. NPDC031445. The sequence continues at coordinate 516,719 of NZ_JBVIJO010000001.1, read as the reverse complement.
CGTGCTCGTCGGCGAGTTCGAGCACGTCGACCGGGATGGTCGGCGTGTCGAGGATGGTGGGGATCAGGTAGTCCGTGAAGGAGGGGTTCCTGACCTTCGCGGTCTTCGGGTCCACGACGATCTCCTCCATCACGGCCACGCCCAGGCCCTGGGTCGTGCCGCCCTGGATCTGGCCGATGACGGAGAGCGGGTTGAGCGCCTTGCCGACGTCCTGGGCACAGGCCAGTTCGACGACCTTGACCAGGCCGAGTTCGGTGTCGACCTCGACGACGGCGCGGTGGGCGGCGAAGGAGTACTGGACGTGTCCGTTGCCCTGGCCGGTGCGCAGGTCGAAGGGCTCGGTCGGCCGGTGCCGCCACTCCTCCTCGACCTCCACGGCCTCGTCCTCCAGCACGTCGGCCAGGTCGGCGAGGACCTCCCCGCCGTCGGTGACGACCTTGCCGTCCTCCAGCAGCAGTTCCGCCGTGGCCCAGGCGGGGTGGTAGGAGCCGAACCTGCGCCGGCCGATCTCCAGGACCCGCTCGCGGACCAGCTCGCAGGCGTTCTTGACGGCGCCGCCGGTGACGTACGTCTGCCGGGAGGCCGAGGTCGAACCGGCCGAGCCCACCTGGGTGTCCGCCGGGTGGATCGTCACCCGTGCGACGCCCAGCTCGGTGCGGGCGATCTGCGCGTGGACGGTGACTCCGCCCTGGCCGACCTCAGCCATCGCGGTGTGCACGGTGGCGACGGGCTCACCGCCCACGACCTCCATGCGCACCTTGGCGGTGGAGTAGTCGTCGAAGCCCTCGGAGAAGCCGACGTTCTTGATGCCGACCGCGTAGCCGACCCCGCGTACGACGCCCTCGCCGTGCGTGGTGTTGGACAGTCCGCCGGGCAGCTGGCGCACGTCGGCGCCCTCGCTGGACTCCCACTGGCGCTCGGGCGGCATGGGCATCGCCTTGACGCGGCGCAGGAGTTCGGCGACCGGCGCCGGGGAGTCGACCGGCTGCCCGGTCGGCATGACGGTGCCCTGCTCCATGGCGTTGAGCTGCCGGAACTCCACCGGGTCCAGGCCCAGTTCCTTCGCCAGCTTGTCCATCTGCGCCTCGTAGGCGAAGCACGCCTGGACCGCGCCGAAGCCGCGCATCGCGCCGCAGGGCGGGTTGTTGGTGTAGAGGGCGACGGCCTCGATGTCGACGTCGTCGATCACGTACGGGCCGGCGCTCAGCGAGGCGGCGTTGCCGACGACCGCCGGGGAGGCGGAGGCGTAGGCGCCGCCGTCCAGGACGATCCGGCACTTCATGTGGGTCAGCTTGCCGTCGCGGGTGGCTCCGTGCTCGTAGTGGAGCTTGGCGGGGTGGCGGTGGACGTGCCCGAAGAAGGACTCGAACCGGTTGTAGACGATCTTCACCGGCTTGCCGGTGCGCAGTGCCAGCAGGCAGGCGTGGATCTGCATGGACAGGTCCTCGCGTCCGCCGAAGGCGCCGCCGACGCCGGCCAGGGTCATGCGCACCTTGTCCTCGGGCAGGCCGAGGACGGGCGCCATCTGGCGCAGGTCGGAGTGGAGCCACTGGGTGGCGATGTAGAGGTGGACGCCGCCGTCCTCCTCGGGCACGGCGAGGCCGGACTCGGGGCCGAGGAAGGCCTGGTCCTGCATGCCGAAGGTGTACTCGCCGCGCACGATCACGTCCGCGCGCCGGCGCGCCTCCTCCACGTCGCCGCGGACGATCGGCTGGCGGTGCACGATGTTCGGGTGCGGCACGTGCCCGGCGTGGTGGTCGTCGCGGTGCTCGTGGACGAGGATCGCGTCCGGTGCGGTCGCGGAGGCCTCGTCGGTGATGACGGGCAGCTCCCTGTAGTCCACCTTGATCTTCGCCGCGGCGCGGCGGGCCGTCTCCGGGTGGTCGGCGGCGACGATCGCGACGGGCTCGCCGTGGTGGCGCACCTTGCCGTGCGCGAGGACCGGGGTGTCCTGGATCTCCAGGCCGTAGTTCCTCACCTCGGTGGGCAGGTCGTCGTACGTCATGACGGCGTACACGCCGGGCAGGGCGAGGGCCTCGGAGGTGTCGATGGAGACGATCTCGGCGTGCGCGACGGTGGAGCGCAGGATCTGGCCCCACAGCATGTCCTCGTGCCACATGTCGGACGAGTACGCGAACTCGCCGGTCACCTTGAGGGTGCCGTCCGGGCGGAGCGTGGACTCCCCGATGCCGCCCTTGGTCTGCGACCCCTGGGTGATCTTGGTGGGTGCGCCGTTGGCCGGCATGCTCAGACCCCCTCGGACTGGCGGGCGGCCGCCAGGCGGACCGCGTCCATGATCTTCTCGTAGCCCGTGCAGCGGCACAGGTTGCCCGACAGCGCCTCGCGGATGTCGGCGTCGCTCGGATTCGGGTTGCGCTCCAGCATCTCGTCGGCGGCGACGAGCAGGCCCGGGGTGCAGAAGCCGCACTGGACGGCGCCGGCGTCGATGAACGCCTGCTGGACGGGGCTCAGTCCGGCGCCCTCGCCGGTGTGCGGGCCGGCGCCCTCGGCCTGCCGCCCCCGGGCCTCGTCCGGACTCGTGCCGCCGCGGGCGCCCGTCCCGCAGGAGCGCTGCCTGGCGTGGTCGGCCAGGCCCTCGACGGTCACGACGTCCCGGCCCTCGGCCTGGCCGGCCGCGACCAGGCAGGAACACACGGGCACGCCGTCGAGGCGGACCGTGCAGGAACCGCACTCGCCCTGCTCGCAGGCGTTCTTGGAGCCCGGCAGGCCGAGCCGCTCGCGCAGCACGTACAACAGGGACTCGCCCTCCCAGACGTCGTCGGCCTCCTGCGGACGTCCGTTGACGGTGAAGTTGACGCGCATCACGCAGCTCCCTCGGTGGCGCGGCGGGCGCCGCGGTACGACTCCCAGGTCCAGGTCAGCGTCCGGCGGGCCAGCACGCCGACCGCGTGCCGGCGGTAGCTCGCGGTGCCCCGGACGTCGTCGATCGGGTTGCAGGCGGCGGAGCACAGGTCCGCGAACCGCTTGGCGACCGACGGGGTGATGATCTTCCCGTTGTCCCAGAAGCCGCCCTCCTCCAGGGCCGCGTTCAGGAACTCCTCGGCGACCGTGGCCCGCACCGGGGTGGGCGCGGCCGAGCCGATGCCGGTGCGCACGGTCCGGGTGTGCGGGTGCAGGGCGAGGCCGAAGGCGCACACGGCGATGACCATGGCGTTGCGGGTGCCGACCTTGGAGTACTGCTGCGGGCCGTCGGCCTTGTCGATGTGCACGGCGCGGATCAGCTCGTCCGGCCGGAGCGCGTTGCGCTTGACGCCCGTGTAGAACGCGTCGACCGGGATGCGCCGGGTGCCCCGGGCCGCCGACTCCACCTCGACCTCCGCGCCGGCCGCGAGCAGGGCGGGGTGGGCGTCGCCGGCCGGCGAGGCCGTGCCGAGGTTGCCGCCGACGCCGCCGCGGTTGCGGATCTGCGGGGAGGCGACCGTGTGCGAGGCGAGCGCGAGGCCCGGCAGCTCGGCACGGAGGTGCTCCATGATCGCGGTGTACGGGACGGAGGCACCCAGCCGCACGGTGTCCTCGCCGACCTCCCACTCGTAGAGGTCGCCGACGCGGCCCAGGTCGAGGAGGTACTCGGGCCTGCGGTGATCGAAGTTGATCTCGACCATCACGTCGGTGCCACCCGCAATCGGCACAGCGGTGGGGTGCTCGGCCTTCGCGGCGAGCGCCTCCTCCCAGCTGGCGGGGCGAAGGAAGTCCATGACCGGCTCTCTTCTTCGTCTCAGTGCTCTTGAGGTCGTGCAGATTGAGCCAATCCGTGTGCGGCGGGCCCGGCTCGTTCATGTGCTGTTCACGCGGAGTGGCCTCAGTACACCGTCCTGTGCTCCGACGGGGTCAGTCACCGAAACCATGAAGGAGTTCGCTGGCCAGCGGGAGCATCTTGTAGATTCGTATGAACGGAGGTCATCGCTCACCTCTCCGTTTTCCCGGAGAAACACAGGTGACGGCGCGGCGGCCCCAGACTCCGGCCGGTGCGGCCCCTCACCGGGCCGCTCCACGGTGCTCCTCCAAGATTCATCGTAGGTTTCGAGACAGAAGAACGGCGGCGACGAGATGCGGCTGCGCGCACTGCTGGACACCGACGCGCTGGGCCTGCGGCTGCTCGGCGGCGAGGACGAACTGGACCGCGCGGTGCGCGGGGTCATGACCACCGACCTGCGCGACCCGAGCCGCTACCTCTCCGGCGGTGAGCTGGTGCTCACCGGGCTGGCCTGGCGCCGGGACGCCGCCGACTCCGAGCCCTTCGTACGCCTCCTGGTGCAGGCCGGGGTGGCCGCCCTCGCGGCCGGCGAGGCCGAGCTGGGCGATGTGCCGGACGACCTCGTGCTGGCCTGCGCGAAGCACCGGCTGCCGCTGTTCGCCGTGCACGAGTCGGTGGCGTTCGCGACGATCACCGAACACGTGGTGCGGCAGGTCTCCGGCGAGCGCGCCGGGGACCTGGCGGCCGTCGTGGACCGGCACCGCCGGATGATGACCTCGGGTCCGGCCGGCGGCGGCCCGGACGTCGTCCTGGACCTGCTCGGCTCCGACCTCGACCTGCGCGCCTGGGTGCTCTCCCCCACCGGCCGGATGATCGCCGGCTCCAAGGCGGCGGGCCCGCTGCCCGCCGAGACCTGCGCCCGGCTCGCCGCCGAGCACCTGGCGGCCACCCGCACCGGCCGCCGCGGCCCGCACCGCGTCCACGTGTCCGGCACCGCCTACTCCCTCTTCCCGGTCGGCTCCTCCGCCCGCTCCCCGCAGGCCGCCCGCGATGTCCGCCAGACGGTCCTGTCGGACTGGCTGCTGGCCGTCGAGGCGGACGCCGGTGACTGGCCCGGCGAGCGCCTGGACCTGCTGCAGGGCGTGACCCAGCTGATCGCCGTCGAGCGGGACCGCCGGGACGCGGGCCGCACGGTCCGCCGCCGGCTCGCCCAGGAGGTGCTGGAGCTGGTGCAGACGGGCGCCGCGCCCGCCGAGATCGCCGCCCGGCTCCGGGTGGCGGCCCCGGTGCTGCTCCCCGGGCTCGGGGCGGCTCCGCACTGGCAGGTCGTGGTGGCCCGGGTGGAGTGGGAGGGCGGCGAGGTCGAGGGCGGCCCGGTCGCCCAGTCCCTGCTGGAGGAGGTGCTGGTCGACCCGCTGGCCACCGGCCCCGAGCCCTCCGACCGCATAGCCGTGGCGCACACCGGCGACGAGGCCGTCGCCCTGGTGCCGCTGCCCGCGGTCGCCGCCGAGCACGACGGCTCCGAGACCGGCCTGCTCGCCGACGCCCTGCTGCGATCGGTGCGCGAGCCGCTGTCGGCCGGCCTGGACGACGACGGCCGGCTCACCCTCGGGGTCAGCGCGGCCGTGCACTCGGCGGAGGGCCTGCGCGGCGCCCTGGAGGAGGCCCGGCACGCCCGCCGGGTCGCCGCCGCCCGCTCCGGCCGTGTCTGCGCGGCCGGTCACCAGGAGCTGGCGTCGCACGTCCTGCTGCTCCCGTTCGTCCCGGACGACGTCCGGCGTGCCTTCACGGCCCGCCTGCTGGACCCGCTGAAGGAGTACGACCGCCGGCACCGGGCCGAGCTGATCCCGACCCTGGAGGCGTTCCTCGACTCCGACGGCTCCTGGACGCGCTGCGCCACCCGTCTGCACCTGCACGTCAACACGCTGCGCTACCGGGTCGGCCGGATCGAGCAGTTGACGGGACGGGACCTGTCCCGCCTGGAGGACAAGCTGGACTTCTTCCTGGCCCTGCGCATGAGCTGAGGTCAGCGGGGCGTGCGGCGGCCCGGCGGGGTCACGCCCGCGCCCCACGACTTTGTGAAATCTTTCACCCACCCTCTTGGCCGGGCCCCGCGATCGGTGCTGGAATGCCGCCACCACTCAACAGCTCGATGGCGTGCTCGGGGAGGGCAACGTGGCGCATACCGCCATGTCTGGTAACGGAACCACCGGTGACGATCCGCTCCAGACCGCGGTATGGCGGTTGCGCAGCCGGGCCTGCTGGGCCGACGCGGCGGCTCTGCTGCCCGCCGACCGCCCCGCCCCGGCGTTGCAGCGGGCCGCCCTGCTGGCCGAACGGTGCCTGTACACCGAGCGGGGCTGGGAGGAGGCGGAGGACGCGCTGCGGACGGCGGAGGCGGTGGCGCACAGCGACGAGGAGCGGGGCGCCGCCGCGTGCGAGCGGGGCTACCTGGCGTACGCCGCCACGCTGCTCGGGGTGCGCGACCGGGCCGACGAGGCGCGGGCCGCGCTGGGCCGGGCGGCGGCGCTGATCCCGCCGGGGGGCGGGGGGCGGGCCCTGCTGGACTTCCGGCGGGGGCTGGTGGCCCAGAACCTGGCCGGCGCCCCGCAGGCGGCACGCACCGCGTTCCGCCGGGCGCACGCCGCCGCCGCGGCGAACGCCGACCCCCTGCTGCTGTCCTTCACCTGGCGCCACCTGGCGGGGCTCGCGTTGCGGGAGGGCGAGCTGGCGGAGGCGCGGCACGGCTTCGCCGAGTCCCTGCGGATCAGGGAGGAGTTGGGCTACCTGGTGGGCACGGCGCCGGCGCTGGTCTCCCTGGCCGACACGCAGGAGGAGCCGGAGGCGTCCCGGCTGCGCGAGGAGGCCCGCCGCCTGTTCCGGCTGCTGGGCGGTGTGCCGACGTGGCTGGCGCAACAGCTGGCACCGCCCGCGCCGGGGGCTGCGACGGCGTAGGGGGCCGTGCTCGCCCGCGCGTCGACCGCTCCGCTCCACGCCGCAACGGCCTCCACCGCAGTCACTACCGCTGCGTGCGACAAGGGCACCGCGTCGGAAGGACCACCGGACACGCCGCCCGGCGGGCCCCCCGGCCGACTGCCGGACGGGCCGCCGGACAGCCCACCGAGAGCGGCGCCCACCAGCAGCGCGTCGACGGCGTCGCCGACCACCCGGTGCCGCGCTCTTCCCGCGCCTGAACGGCCTCCACCGCAGTCACTACCGCTGCGTGCGACAAGGGCACCGCGTCGGAGGGACCACCGGACACGCCGCCCGGCGGGCCACCGGGCCGACTGCCGGACGGGCCGCCGGACAGCCCACCGAGAGCGGCGCCCACCAGCAGCGCGTCGACGGCGTCGCCGACCACCCGGTGCCGCGCCCTTCCCGCGCCTGAACGGCCTCCACCGCAGTCACGACCGCTGCGTGCGACAAGGGCACCGCGTCGGAAGGACCACCGGACACGCCGCCCGGCGGGCCACCGGGCCGCCGGACAGCCCACCGAGAGCGGCGCCCACCAGCAGCGCGCCGACGCCGTCGCCGACCACCCGGTGCCGCGCTCTTCCCGCGCCCTCCCCGGGGGCACGCCGGCCGCACACCCCGAGGGGCGCGGGGAACCGCGCACCCGGCGCACGACCGGTACCCGGACGTTCCCGTCAGCACTCAGCCCGCGCCCGCGACATGCCCGCCCACGAGCCCCCGCACCCGCTCCACGTCGCCGGAGGCCAGCGCGTCCAGCAGGGCGGCGTGCTCCGCCGCGTCGGCGAGCAGGCCGGCCCGTCCCCGCCGCACCGGGGGCCACTGGGCGCGCCGGTGCAGGTCCTCGGCGACGCGGACCAGCTGCTCGTTGCCCGACAGGGCGAGCAGGGCCCGGTGGAAGGCCCGGTCGGACTCCGCGTACCCCGCCGGGCAGCCGGCGGCGGCCACCCGTACCGTCTCCTCCGCGAGCGGCCGCAGCTCGGCCCACCGCTCGGCGGGCACCGTACGCGCGAGCCGCAGCATCACCGGCACCTCGATGAGCGCGCGCACCTCCGCCAGCTCGGCCAGCTCCCGCGCGCCCCGCTCGACCACCCGGAAGCCGCGGTTGGGCACGACCTCGACGGCGCCCTCCAGCGCGAGCTGCTGCATGGCCTCCCGCACGGGCGTGGCCGAGACGCCGAAGCGTTCCCCGAGCGCCGGCCCCGAGTAGACCTCCCCCGGCTTCAGGTCACCGGTGACCAGCGCCGTGCGCAGCGCGTCCAGGATCTGCCCGCGCACCGAGGAGCGCTGCACCGCGGCCCGGGGCTCCGGGGCCGGCCGCTCGCCGTGGGTGTGCTCGCCGCGTGCCGCGCCCGGTACCGCGGGGTCCCGTTCCCGGCCCGGGCCGGCGGCGGCCGGCCGCTGCTGCGCGGGCACGCGGGCGGCGGCCGGCGCGCCCGGGGAGCCCTGCACGCCCTGCTTCACGGCTCCTCCTGGCGGCTTGTCGGCACTTGGGGTCATTAACGACGGGTTGTCGCTTGTCCGTCAAGCACCTTAGGCGCACCGGGCGGCAGTTCAAACTCCGGCGACTCCGGCTAAGGTAAGCCTTACCTGTGCAGCCCAGTCCGCGTTCGCGGACGCGTCCTAGGACCGGTGGTCCCGTCATGCCCGCTGCGGCCTCGCCGCTCACCGCCGCGTACGACCGCCTCGCCACGGCCTTCCCGGGCCTGACCGTGACCGAGCTGGGACCGGACGACCCGGCACCGGCGGGCGCGGGCTGGACCGGCGCCGCCGGACTCGCCGCGGGCGGCGCGGAGCTGGACGCCTTCCTCGCCTGGGACGCGGACCAGGTGGTGCGGGACTACGGCCGGCCGGCCCGCCCGGACGTCGTCGCGAGTTTCGGCCTGCACCGCTACGCCTGGCCGGCCTGTCTGCTGATCACCGTCCCGTGGTTCCTGCACCGCCGGGTGCCCCGGCTGCCCGTGACGCACGTCTGGTACGACCGCACGGCCGGCCGGATGGCCGTACGGCCCCCCGTCTCCCTCGCCTGCCTGCCGGGCGACCCCGCCGCCGCGCTGCCCGGCACGGTCGTCGTACCGGACGAGGAGGCGCTGCGGGCCGAGGTGCGCGCGGCCGTGGCCGGGCACCTGGAGCCGGTGCTCGGCGCGTTCGGGCCCCGGATGCGGCGGCGGGGGCGCGCGCTGTGGGGCATGGCGACCGACGAGCTGGTGGAGGGCCTGTGGTACGTCGCCGGGCTGTTCGGCGAGCGGGAGGCGGCGCGGGCCGAGCGCGAGCTGGAGCTGCTGCTGCCGGGGACGACCCTGCCCTACGCCGGTGGCGCCGGGTTCCGGACGCTGACCGCGCCGGACGGCTCGACGCTGCCCACCCGGGACCGGGTGAGCTGCTGCATGTTCTACACCGTCCGCCCGCAGGACACCTGCGCCACCTGCCCGCGCACCCGTGACGGCGAGCGGGTCGCCAAGCCCACGGCGTGCGCGGCGGCCTGAGGGGTGGTCAGGGCAGAAGCACGCCCTTGCGTCCACTAGGATCTTCCGCACAGGACCGCCCGCCCTCGGCGCGGTTCCCGGACAGGTGATTCACAACTTCCTCACCCGTCGCGGGAACTTTCCGAGGAACCACCCGTACGGGTAGTCTTATTCGAACTCAACTCCCGCCCCTCAAGCGGCAGTTCGAGCAGAACGCCGTCCTGGGCATCCCCTTGCACCTTATTGGCGGCCTCTTGCCCCGAAACCCCCTGAGGGCCCTCGGGAGTGGGCCACTATGGCGGGCGTTACGCCCTATCCCAATGCAAGGGACCCCTGATGAGACTGACCGACATATCGCTGAACTGGCTGCTTCCGGGCGCCGTACTGCTCCTGGGCGTGCTGGCGGCGGTGGCGGTGCTCGCGCGCGGCAAGCGCTCGACCGGGGAGAACGCGAGCGCGGACGACTCGTGGGAGCGCAGCGAGGAGCGCCGCAGGCGCAAGGAGGCCATCTACGGCACGGCCTCCTACGTGCTGCTGTTCTGCTGTGCGGCGGTGGCGGCGGCCCTGTCCTTCCACGGGCTCGTCGGCTTCGGCGAGCAGAACCTCGGGCTGACCGACGGCTGGCAGTACCTGGTGCCGTTCGGCCTGGACGGCGCGGCGATGTTCTGCTCCGTCCTCGCGGTCCGCGAGGCCAGCCACGGTGACGCGGCGCTCGGCTCCCGGATACTCGTCTGGCTGTTCGCCGCGGCGGCGGCCTGGTTCAACTGGGTGCACGCGCCGCGGGGCGCGGGGCACGCCGGCGCGCCGCAGTTCTTCTCCGGCATGTCGCTGTCGGCGGCCGTGCTGTTCGACCGAGCGCTGAAGCAGACCCGCCGGGCCGCGCTGCGCGAGCAGGGCCTGGTGCCGCGTCCGCTGCCGCAGATCCGGATCGTGCGCTGGGTGCGGGCGCCCCGCGAGACCTACAGGGCCTGGTCGCTGATGCTCCTGGAGGGCGTGCGCAGCCTCGACGAGGCCGTCGAGGAGGTCCGCGAGGACAAGCGGCAGAAGGAGGAGACCCGGCAGCGGCGGCGCGACCAGCAGCGTGTGGAGCGCGCCCAGCTGAAGGCGATCAGCCGGGGCCACCGCGGCTTCGTCGGCCGGGGCGCCGGCCGGCAGGTGGAGGTGCAGGCCGTGGAGCGCGGCCCGGCTCCCGCGACCGCGGAGCCTGCCATATCGACCGCGGAGCAGCTGCCCGTCCGCGCACGGCCCTCCCTGCAGCGGGTCCCCAGCGGGAGTGAGCCGGTGACCGTCGACCTCACCGCAGAGGACGACACCATGGCCCTGCCGCGCCTGGACTCCCTGGAGCGCAAGCTGAAGGACCTGGAGCAGCAGTTCGGCTGACGGCCGGACCCGCGGTGCGACCGCGGTACGGGACGGGGGCGTGACCGCGCGGGTCACGCCCCCGTCCCGTGCGCGCCGTGCCTCACGCCGCCTCGGCGCCGAGTTCGAACCACACCGACTTGCCCACCTCGTGCGGCCGTACGCCCCAGTCGTCGGCGAGGGACTGCACCAGCAGCAGGCCCCGGCCGTGGGTGTCGTCGTCCGTGTCCGGCATGTGCGGCTCGGGTCTGCGGGCCACGAAGTCCCGTACCTCCACGCGCAGTCCGCCGGGGTCCACGACGGCGGTGAGGACGGCGTCGTCGTCGGTGTGGACGAGCGCGTTGGTGACGAGTTCGCTGGTGAGCAGTTCGGCGATCTCCGAGCGGCCCGGTTTGCCCCAGTGCCGCAGCAGTTCGCGCAGCTCCCGGCGGGCCTCCGGCACCGCCCTGAGGTCCGCCCGGCCCAGCTCGCGCCGCAGCCGCCGCGCGTGTTCGGTGGTGGTGCCGGTCTCTTCCCCCGTTGTCGCCGAGAAGGCCCCTACCGCCACGGGACCGCCCCCTCGCGCCTGCCTCTTCATGACCCCCGCCCGCACGCCGCCGGTCCCTGCCCCTCCTGGTCGAACACGTTCACGGGGGGATGCTTGCCCAGCGGGCACCCGGGCAGTCCTGGCGCATGCCCGATGACCGGTGGTTCGGCCATATCCGCACCGCGTCCGGTCCGGCCACCGGACACCGTGGCGGCCGGACCTCGCGCCCACCGGACGCCGCCGGACGCCACGGACGCCCCGGGACACCGGTCCGGCCGCGTCCGGCACCGGATGGCGTCGCGTCGTCACGCCACGTGAAACTGGCCGAAATCCTTCCCCTTAGGGTCTTTCGTTTGGATCAGGCCGGATCAGGGAGCGGTGCCAGGGCCCGCGAGCCCGGCATGATCCAAACGAGAGGCCCTAGGGCCGCGGTACGTTGCGCAGGTTCGAGCGGGCCATCTGGAGCATCCGGCCGACCCCGCCGTCCAGCACGATCTTGGAGGCGGACAGCGCGAACCCGGTGACCATCTCGGCGCTGATCTTCGGCGGGATGGACAGCGCGTTGGGGTCGGTGACGACGTCCACCAGGGCCGGGCCCTTGTGCCGGAAGGCGTCCTTGAGGGCCCCGGCGAGCTGCTTGGGCTTCTCCACGCGCACGCCGTACGCGCCGCAGGCCCGGGCGACGGCGGCGAAGTCGGGGTTGGTGTTGGTGGTGCCGTACGAGGGCAGCCCGGCGACCAGCATCTCCAGCTCCACCATGCCGAGGGAGGAGTTGTTGAACAGCACCACCTTGACCGGTAGGTCGTACTGCACGAGGGTCAGGAAGTCCCCCATCAGCATGGAGAATCCGCCGTCCCCGGCCATGGCGACCACCTGCCGGCGCCGGTCGGTGAACTGGGCGCCGATCGCCATCGGCAGCGCGTTCGCCATCGACCCGTGCGAGAAGGAACCGATGATCCGGCGGCGGCCGTTGGGCGAGACGTACCGGGCGGCCCAGACGTTGCACATGCCGGTGTCCACGGTGAACACGCTGTCCTCGTCGGCGACTTCGTCCAGCACGGCGGCCACGTACTCGGGGTGGATCGGGATGTGCTTGTCGACCTTCCGGGTGTACGCCTTGACCACGCCCTCCAGCGCGTCGGCGTGCCGCTTCAGCATCCGGTCGAGGAAGCGCCGGTCCGTCTTCTCCCTGACGCGCGGGATCAGGCACCGCAGCGTCTCGCGGACGTCGCCCCACACGGCCAGGTCGAGCCGGGAGCGGCGGCCGAGCACCTCGGGCCGTACGTCGATCTGCGCGATGCGCACGTCGTCCGGCAGGAAGGCGTTGTACGGGAAGTCGGTGCCGACCAGGATCAGCAGATCGCACTCGTGGGTGGCCTCGTAGGCGGCGCCGTAACCGAGCAGTCCGCTCATGCCCACGTCGTACGGGTTGTCGTACTGGATGAACTCCTTGCCGCGCAGCGCGTGCCCGACCGGTGACTTGATCTTCCCGGCGAACTCCATGACCTCGGCGTGGGCGCCGGCCGTGCCGCGGCCGCAGAACAGGGTGACCCTGCCGGCCGCGTCGATCATGTCCACGAGCGCGTCGATCTCGGCGTCGCCCGGCCGCACGGTGGGCCGGGAGGCGACGAGCGCGCTCTGCGCGGCCTCCTTGGGGGCCGGTTCGCCGGCGATGTCGCCGGGCAGGGCCACCACGCTCACCCCGCTGCGGCCCACCGCGTGCTGGACGGCGGTCTGCAGCAGCCGGGGCATCTGCTTGGGGCTGGAGATCAGCTCGCAGTAGTGGCTGCACTCCTGGAACAGCCGTTCCGGATGGGTCTCCTGGAAGTAGCCCAGGCCGATCTCGCTGGACGGGATGTGCGAGGCGAGGGCCAGCACCGGGGCCATCGAGCGGTGGGCGTCGTACAGGCCGTTGATCAGGTGCAGGTTGCCCGGGCCGCAGGAGCCGGCGCAGGCGGCCAGCTTCCCGGTGATCTGCGCCTCGGCGCCGGCGGCGAAGGCGGCGGACTCCTCGTGGCGGACGTGGATCCAGTCGATGGCGGCGTTGCGGCGGACGGCGTCCACGACCGGGTTGAGGCTGTCGCCGACGACGCCGTACAGGCGCCGCACCCCGGCGCGGACGAGGATGTCGACGAACTGCTCGGCGACGTTCTGTTTGGCCATGGCGCGCGTCAGCCCCTTCGCTGTCCCGGGATACGGCCCTGCCGTTCCATCAATCCACAGGGGCGGGGGTTACGCCTCCCACACGGCCGCCGCCGTACGGTCGTCGGCGTAGCCCTTCACCCGCACCTGGGCGTCGGCGAGGAAGGCGGCGAGGCCCGGCGGGGTACGGCCCGACCAGCGACGGGCCAGGTAGGCGCAGAGGGCGGGCTCGTCGCGCAGCGGGCCGGCCAGGCCCGCCGTGCACATCACCAGCGCGTCACCCGGGCGGGCTACCGAGGCCCGGAACCGGAACGGTTCGCGGGGCGGCTCCGGGTCCGGCACCGCGGGCTCGAACGCGCTGGGCGGGGCCGGCAGGCCGAGGTCCCTCGTCAGCCGGTCGCCCCCGGGCGTCCGCTCGGGCGGCGAGCCGGGGCCGCCCTCGGGCGCGACCCGCGGCTCGATGTCCTGCCAGGCGTCGTCCCGCAGCCGGAACAGCCCGCCGTCCCCGACGCCGAAGAAGACGCGGGTACGGCAGTCCGGGTCGGCGGGCAGCAGCAGACAGCGCAGGCTCGCCGTGTACTGCTCGGGGTCCAGGCCCTGTTCGGCGGCGCTCGCGCGGAGCCTGCCGAGACTGCGGCCGGTCAGCCGGTGCAGCCCCGACTTCAGGTCCCCGCGCCGGGCCGCGCGGATGTCCGCCACGAGCCGCTGGTGGCTGTGGCCCACGGCCCGCCCGATCCAGCGGCACGCCTCGGCCGCCGCCAGGTGCGCGCCCGGCGCCGACCGGGCCCCGGTGGCCATCGCGACCAGGACCAGCGCCTGTTCCCCGGTCCCGAACCGCGCGGTGAGCAGCGCGTCCCGGCGCGGCTCGCCCCGGTAGCGGGCCGAGTCCCCGCGCAGGGACACGGCCCGCAGGGTGCAGGCGCCGTACCGGGCGCCGTCCAGCACGGTGTCCGCGACCAGTTCCCCGAGCCCGTCCGGTTCGGCGAGCGGAAGCGCGGTGGGCTCGGGGTCGTAGGTGGGGGGACCGGAGCCGACGTAGTCGACGGAAGGGGGTGGGGTGCTCCCCGGTGCGGGAGTGCTCCCCGGTGGCGGAGTGCTCTCCACGGGCGGGGCGGGGCCGGCCGGTGGCGGCGGCGCGGTCCGCTGGGGCGGCACCGGCGTCTTCGCGGGCGGCGGAGGCGCCGGCTCGGCCGGTCCGGGATCGACCGGTACCGCGTCGGCCGGTTCCCGGTCCGCCGGGCCGGGGTCCACCGTGGCCGCCGGCCGTCCCCCCACCGCGTTCCGCGCCGAGGCGAAACGGTCGTCCAGGGAGTCGGGCGCCGCCGTGGGGCCCGTGTCCTCGGTGCGGTCGTCGTACAGCTGCCCCCACCAGTCGTCGTCATGACGGGCGGGAGTTCCCCCCTGCTGGCTCATGTCCCTGATTGTCCACCGCGCGGGCGGCCGGAAAACGGGACACGGGGAAAACGCGGTGCATCGCGCCCGTCGAACGGCGTGTCGAGTGAGCGGCTGAACTGCCGTACGAGCGACGGCTGGTGGCCGCCGGGCGGCCCCACCCCCCACGGGAGGACCGCCCGGCGGCGTCCGGACCCACCTTGGCAGAGTCCCCACCGGTGCGGCGATGATGTCCGGCGGCGGGTTCGCGCCGTGGCCGGTTTCCGCCACGCCGTTCCGCTTCCGTCGGTCGGTGTGCGCAGGGAGGGACGCGGGGCGATGCTGGCAGCGATAGGACTGGACGAGACGCACGAGGCGGCGTACCGGGCGCTGGTGTCCGTGGGCGCGGCCGACGTCGCCGATCTGGCGCGCCGCCTGGCGCTGGCCGAGCACGACACCGAGCGGGCGCTGCGCCGGCTGGAACGGCGGGGTCTCGCGGCCCAGTCCTCGGCGAGGCCGGGCCGCTGGGTGGCGGCGCCGCCCGGGGTGGCACTGGGCGCGCTGCTCACCCGGCAGCGGCACGAGCTGGAGAAGGCGGAGCTGGCGGCGGCGCTGCTCGCGCAGGAGTACCGGGCGGAGGCTGCCGAGCCGGCGGTGCACGACCTGGTGGAGGTGGTGACCGGCGCGTCGGCGGTCGCCCAGCGCTTCCTCCAGCTCCAGCTCGGCGCGGCCGAGGAGGTGTGCGCGCTGGTGACCGGCAACCCGGTGGTCGTGTCCGGCATGGAGAACGACGCGGAGGAGCAGGCGGCGGGGCGCGGGGTGCGCTACCGCGTGGTGGTGGAGCGGGCGGTGCTGGACCTGCCGCACGGGCTGACGGAACTGACGGCGGCGCTCGGCCGGGACGAGCGGGTGCGGGTGGTGGACCGGGTGCCGACGAAGCTGGTGGTGGCCGACCGGTCGCTCGCGATGGTGCCGCTGACGTCGAGGACGGCGGAGCCGGCCGCGCTGGTGGTGCACGCCAGCGGGCTGCTGGAGCTGCTCGCCGGGCTGTTCGAGTCGGTGTGGCGGGAGGCGCTGCCGCTGCGGCTGGGCGCCGCCGGGGTGAGCGAGGAGGAGCCGGACGGCCCGGACGCCACCGATCTGGAGGTGCTGTCGCTGCTGCTGGCCGGGCTGACCGACGCGAGCGTCGCCAAACAGCTGGACCTGGGCCTGCGGACGGTGCAGCGCCGGGTGCGGCGCCTGATGGGACTGGCCGGTGTGACGACCCGCCTCCAGCTCGGCTGGCACGCCTGCGAACGCGGCTGGGTGTCCCGCGAAGCCGCCGGCTGACCCCGGTGCCGGCGCGGCCTCACCTGCCCGCGGGTCGCGGGCGCGGCGCGGAGCGGGCGGCCGGCGCCGCGGTGCGGGCGCGGCCCGTGCGGTCGGAGCCGAGCGGCCCGCGGGTCAGCACCCGGTGGACGGTGTCGGCCACGGCGGCCATCCCGGCGTCGTTGAAGTGCAGGTGGTCGCCGGGGTCGTAGGCGGGCAGGATGCGGCCGGGGTCGTCCGGGTCCCGGACGACCGCGTCCGCGTCGGCGACCGCGTCGAAGGCGCCGCCGTCCCGGATGAAGGCGTTCACCCGCTGCCGTACCGCCTCGCCGGCGGCGGTCCAGGCGGAGTACCCGCCGTACGGGGTGAGGGTGACGCCGACGACCCGGACACCGCGGGCGTGGGCGCGGGTCACCACGGTGCGGTAGGCGTCCGCGAACGCGGTGGCGTCCGTCGCCTCCGGGATGCCCTTGATGTCGTTGATGCCTTCGAAGACGACCAGGACCCGCACCCCGGCCCGGTCCAGCGCGTCCGCGTCCAGGCGGGCGAGGGCGCTCGGCCCGGCGCCGTCGAGCAGCAGGCGGTTGCCGCCGATGCCCGCGTTGAGGACGCCGAACCGCAGCTCGCGCAGCCGCAGGGCGAGCCGGTCGGGCCAGCGGCGGTTGGTGTCGGGGGTGGAGCCGTCGCCGTCGGTGAGCGAGTCCCCGAAGGCGACGACACAGCCGGCGGCGGGTCCGCGGACGTCGACGCCGGTGACGTAGTACCAGCGGCTGGTGGTCGCCGTGTACGCGGAGCCGTCCTCGTCGGCGGCCCGGCCGGCGCCGGCCGGCGCCACGTAGCTGGTCTGGAGGGCGGTGCGGTGGTACGTGGCGGGCCCGGAGTTCGCCGGGGTGTACACGGTGACGAGCAGGTCGGCGCCGGCCGGTACGCGCAGCGGCACCGGGTCGGTGACCGCGTCCGCGCCCGGCGGGACGGTCAGCTCCGTGGCACTGCGGAAGGTGGCGGTGCGCAGGGTGCCGGGTACGGCCTCGGGGCCGGCCGCCCGGCTCAGCGCGACGGTGACCGAGCCGAGGCGCAGGGGCGCGGTGCCGAGCCGGTTGCTGAGCCGGACGCGGACCGCGGTGCCGCCGACGCTGAGGTGGACGACGTTGCGGACGGCGGCGCCGGGCAGCGCGGCGGCGGTGCCGGAGGGCGCGGTCTCCCAGCTGCCGGTCCAGGGCGGCGGGGCCGGTTCGGCGACGGCCGGTGCCGTCAGGCCCGGCAGCAGTGCCGGGAGGAGGACCGCGAGGACCCCTACGACCTTGGCCATGTGTGTCCGCCCTTCCCCGTCGGCCGTCGGAGGCGACCGTGCCACACGGGCGGCCCGCGCCGCCGGAGCATCGACGGCGGTCCACCCGCTCGGCGCAACGGGGGCACCGGGGAGCGACGGGGCGGGAGGCACCGGGGGCCGGGGCGTGGCGGGCGGCGCGTCAGGGGAGCACGCCCTCCAGGGTGAGCAGCCGGACCTTGCGTTCAAGTCCTCCCGCGTACCCGGTCATCGATCCGTTCGCGCCGATCACCCGGTGGCAAGGGCGCACGATGAGCAGCGGGTTGGCGCCGATCGCCCCGCCGACGGCGCGAACGGCCGCGCGGGGCGCGCCGATCCGGGCGGCGATCTCGCCGTAGGTGGCGGTGACTCCGTACGGCAGCTCGTCCAGCGCGGCCCAGACCCGCTGCCGGAACTCGGTGCCCGCCGCCCGCAACGGCAGCCGGAACTCCTTGAGTTCCCCGGCGAAGTAGGCGGTGAGCTGGCCGGCGGCGGCGCGGAACGGCCCGGGGTCGTTCCGCCAGCCGTCCTGGACGGTCCGGCCGCCCTTCTGCCCGGGCACGGACAGGGAGGTGAGCGCGCCGTCCGCGTCGGCGGTGAGCAGCAGCCGCCCGACGGGGGTGTCCAGGTGGGTGCAGTAGACGGTGGTCATCGCGGCGGTCCTCGGGTCGGCGGTGGTCGGGGTGCGGGCGGACAGGACGGTTCCCGGGCCGGCGGTCACCGGACCGGCTCCCCCGCCACCAGCAGGTGCCGGACGGCGTACGACCGCCAGGGCCGCCAGGCGCCGGGGACGGCGGCGCCGGGCGGGGCGACGTCGGGATCGCCGAGCGCGCGGACGCGCAGGGTGGCGACGGTGGCCGGGTCCATGCCGGGCAGGGCGAGCAGGGCCTCCTCGGCGTCGTGCCGGTCGGCGCCCGGGTCCAGTCGTACGGTGCCGTCGGCGAGGGCGGCGGCGAGCGCGCCCAGCGGTCCGCCGGGCTCGGCCTCGGCGAGGACGGCGGGCTCCGGGAAGAGGTGGGTCAGGCCGCCGTGCGGCGCGTCGAGCACCTTGCCGTAGCGGCGCACCAGTTCCGCGGCGCGGTGGCGGCCGGCCAGGGCGCGTACGGCGGGTTCCAGAGGGTCCACGGCGCCGGGCGAGCGCAGTCCGGGCCGGGCGGCGACCAGCGGGGCGAGCCGGGGGTCGGCGCCGAGCCGTTCGTCGACGGCGTACGGGTCGGCGTCCAGGTCGAGCAGCCGGCGCAGCCGCTGCACGGCGGTGGTGAGGTCCCGGGGGTCGGTGAGGTGCAGCCGGGCGTCGAGCCAGCCGCCCGGACGGGTGCGGGTGCCGGTCCGCGGGGTGCGGACGCGTTCCTGGACGGCGGCGAGGCCGGTGCCGTACGGCAGGCGCAGGGTGCGCCGGTAGGTGCGGGCGCCGGGGGCGCCGGTGACCTCCTCGACGCCCGGTACGGCCTCCCGCGCGAGCTGGTCGAAGACGGCGGCGGACTGGTAGGGGCCGCGGTGGGCGAGCCGGAGCGGGATGCCGGTGCCGGGTGCGGCCCGGCGGGCGGCGCGGTCGCGGGGTGCGGCGGCCCGCACCCCGGTGGGGGTCGCGGCGTACACCTCCCGGATGGTGTCGTTGAACTGCCGCACGCTGGCGAACCCGGACGCGAACGCGATCTCGGTGACCGGCAGGTCGGTGGTCTGGAGCAGCACCCGCGCGGTGTGCGCGCGCTGGGCCCGGGCGAGCGCCACGGGCCCGGCGCCCAGCTCCGCGGTGAGCTGCCGCTGGACCTGCCGGGCGCTGTAGCCGAGCCGCGCGGCGAGCCCGGCGACGCCCTCGCGGTCCACGACGCCGTCGGCGATCAGCCGCATGGCCCGGCCGACGACGTCCGCGCGGACGTTCCACTCGGCCGAGCCCGGCACGGCGTCCGGCCGGCACCGCCGGCAGGCCCGGAACCCGGAGCCCTGCGCGGCGGCGGCCGTCGCGAAGAACCGCACGTTGTGCCGTTTCGGCGTCACGGCCGGGCAGCTGGGCCGGCAGTAGATGCCGGTGGTCTCGACGGCGAAGAAGAACGCGCCGTCGAACCGCCCGTCCCGGCTCCGCACCGCCTCGTACCTGCTGTCTTCGTCCTTCACGCGGTCCAGTGTGGAACGCGCGGGAGGGCGGGGCCAGCGGAATTCGGACGTGGAGCTGACGGGCGGGGCCGGGGTGTGCCTACGTCCACCGCCCCCGCTTCGCCTCCATCGCGGCCCTGCCCTCGGCCCCCTTCCGCCTCCACTCCCGGCGGAGCTCCGCGCGGACCCTGGCGTCCGTCTTCGCCACGATCCACTGGTTCTCCCGCAGCAGCTTCCGGTAGCTCTCCAGCCGCCGCTGCGGCAGTTCGCCGTTCTCCACGGCCGACCGCACCGCGCAGCCCGGCTCGGACTCGTGGGCGCAGTCGTGGAACCGGCACCGCTCGGCCAGTTCCTCGATCTCGGTGAACACCTGTCCGACGCCGGTCCCCGCGTCGAAGAGGCCGACGCCCCGCAGCCCGGGTGTGTCGATGAGCACCCCGCCGCTGGGCAGGGCGAGCAGGTTGCGGGTGGTCGTGGTGTGCCGTCCCTTGCCGTCGACGTCGCGGGCCGCCCGCACGTCCATGACCTCGGCGCCGACGAGCGCGTTGGCGAGGGTGGACTTGCCCGCGCCCGACTGGCCGAGCAGCACGCTCGTACCGGAGCCGACGAGCGCGACGAGCACGTCGAGTCCGTCGCCGTGCAGGGCGCTGACGGTGAGGACGGGGACGCCGGGCGCGCTGGTCTCCACGTCCTGCACGAGGTGGGCGAGGGTGACCGGGTCCGGCACGAGGTCGGCCTTGGTGAGGACGACGACGGGCTGGGCGCCGGACTCCCAGGCGAGGGCGAGGAAGCGCTCGACGCGGCCGAGGTCGAGTTCGACGGCGAGGGACACGGCGACGACGGCGTGGTCGACGTTGGCGGCGAGGATCTGCCCCTCGGACCGCTTGGAGGAGGTGGAGCGGACGAAGGCGGTGCGGCGCGGCAGGTAGGCGCGCACGTACCGGGGGTCGCCGCCGGGGTCGACGGCGACCCAGTCCCCCGTGCACACGGCCTTCATCGGGTCGCGGGGCACGACGAACTCGGTGTCGGCGCGGACGGTGCCGTCCGCGGTGACGACGTCGCACTGTCCGCGGTCGACCCGGACGACCCGTCCGGGCAGCAGCCCGTCGGCCTCGAACGGGGCGAACGCCTCGGCCCAGGACGCGTCCCAGCCGTAGGGAGCCAGTGCGGAGGAAGCAGCGGAGGTGGAAGTCAAGGGAGACCCTTCACAAGGGTGGCCCCGGGCAGGCGCGTACGGTGCGCGGTCGGTTCAGCCGGCGGCCACGGAGGTGGACTTGATGAGTTCCTGGATGAGGGCAGCGCCCAGCACAGTGACAGCCATCTGTCGACACCTCCTTGGTTCCGCTCGCGCGTCCGCACACCACCTCGGCGTGCACGGCAACTGTAGCCCGGGGACGGGCCGGTAGGTCAAAGCGTTTTCCGCACGGCGTTTCCGCACGACCGGGAGGTCCGGGCCGTAGGACGGGCCGCGCCCGTGCCCGCGGTCAGCCGACCGCGCAGGGCGAGCCGTTGAGCGTGAAGCGGTACGGCGTGCGGTTGCCGTCGCTCCAGGAGCCCAGGAAGCCGAAGGACAGGGTGCCGTGCGCGGCGACCGCCTTGTTGTAGTCGGCGGCGGTGGCGGTGACACGGGGGCCGTCCTGGTGCACGGTGGCGTCCCACATCTGGCCGACCTGCTGGCCGTCGCGGAAGGACCAGGCCACCTCCCAGCCGGTCAGGGCCCGGTCGGTGGTGACGCTGACGGTGGCCTGGAAGCCGTCGGGCCACTGGCTGTCCAGCTCGTAGGCGACCCGGCAGCCGGCCGGGCGGGTGGTGGCGGTGGCGCTCGCCGGGCCCGCGCGGTGGGTGGCGGAGGAGGTGCCCTGGGGTTCGGGGTCGGGCTTCTGCCGGGCGGGCGGGCGCTCGGCGCGGGTCGCGGAGGCCGGGGCGGAGGGGGCTTCCGTGGCGGTGGGGGAGTCCGTGGCGGTGGGGCGGGCCGCGGTGCGGGAGACGCCCGGGTCGGCGGCCGGCCGCCGGTCGTCCTGGGCGGCGGCGGTGCCGTCGCCGGAGCCGCCGAACGGCATCATCGACACACCGAGCGCCAGCGCCGACAGCAGCACCGCGGCGGCGAGGAGTCCGCCGCGCAGCACCCGGTTGCGGCCCGTGCCCTCCTCGCGCTCGTCGGCGTCGGCGCCGCCCGGGCGGCCCGCGCCGAGGCGGACCTCGGTGGCGCGGCGGCGCCGCTCCAGGTAGGCGAGGCCGCCCCAGCCGATCACTCCGCCGGCCAGCGCGCCGGGCAGCCCGCCGCCGTGCAGGCGCAGACAGGCGGCGGCCTCGGCGCAGCGCACACAGGTGGCGAGGTGCCGGGAGAGGTCGCCGGGGGTCTCGGCGGTGGGCGAGCGGGTCACCGCGTCCAGCAGGCGGGCGTAGCTGCGGCACTGCGCGTCCAGCGGGGAGTCGAGGTGGGCGCGGTGGCAGCGGTCCCGGAACAGGCCGCGGACCTGGTCGAGTTCACCGGCGACGGTGGCCGGGTCCAGGCCGAGCCGGCGGGCCACGGTGGGCAGCGGGAGCGCCTCCACCTCGGCCAGCCAGAGCAGTGCGGCGTCCGCCTCCTGCATGTCCCGCAGTCCCCGCAGCGCCACCGGCCGCCCGAGCGGCGGCCCGGAGAAGCGGGCCGCGCTGTCGGAGTTGAGCCACAGCCGCAGCTCGGGGTCGAGCTTGTGCCCCTGCCCGCCGGCCTCCCAGGCGGCGGCGGTGGCGCGGACGGCGCTGAGCAGCGCCGGGATCGTCGGCAGCCGTGCGGTGCGGCTGCCGGCGCCGCGCACATGGGTGCTCGCGGCGGCACGGACCTCGCGCATGCCGAGCGTGAACGCCTCGGTGGCCAGCTGGTGGGCCGTCAGCGACCCGGAGGTGCACAGGTCCGCGTAGGAGAGCACCGCGTCCCAGCACTCCGAGAACAGCGCGGCCTCGGTGTCGTCCTGAGGGGTCGGCAGGTCGGGCATGGGACTCCTGCATCCACGAGCGAGGGCAACTCACCAAAGGGGAACGGGAGTTGCGGGGAACCCCGCGGCAGGGCACAGAGCCTTTCACGCTTCCGCCACAACTGACAAGCGGCCTGTTCACATCCGGCTACCGACAGTGGCGGCGGGCGCGCGTGCCGCGGCCGGCCCGCGCCTTCGGCCTCTGGTACGGACGCGGACGCGGTTGTGCTCACCGGGCCGGACGCGGACCCCGCCGGGATACGGACGTGTCTCGCCGGGTCACACCCGGACCTGCTCCTCCCCCGTCTGCGTGCCCTCCGTGCCCTGCGCCGGCGTGTCGTCCGCGGGGAGGCTGTCCATGAAGGAGCTGACGGAGAAGACCGCGCGGCCGGGGCCGGGGGGGCCGTAGCCGGGCGGGGAGGACAGGCCGAAGTCGTCCATGGTCTGCCGGTAGGCCTGGAGCAGCCGGATGTGGTACTCCAGCGGCGCGCCCTGCGGGTTGGCCTTGCCGAGCGGGGTGGTGGGCTCCGGGCACCAGGTGGTGAAGCGCGGGGTGATGCCGTGCGACATGAAGAAGCGCAGGCCCTCCGTGGTGGAGGCGATGGCCTCGTCGACGGTGGTGAAGCCGAACGGCTCGGCCATCTCCACGCCCGCCACGAAGTTGGGGATCACGTTGCGCGCGCCGAACACCTCGGCGGAGTCCAGGATGCGGCGGTGCCACTCGTCCCGGCCGACGTAGCGCTCCTTGCCGGGGCAGTACAGCTCGAACAGCCGGCGGTCCCACACCTCGAAGTTGGGGTGGTAGATCTGCACGCCGTAGTCCTTGAACCGCTGCACGTCCGCCTTGGGCAGCGCCTGCGCGACGACCTTGCCGATCCAGCGGCCCGGGAAGCGCTCCTCGATGGCCTTGGCGTAGTGGCCGTAGAAGTCGGCCTCGTCCCGGCCCGCCACCTTCGACGTGATGGCGCCGCCGGTGAGGGTGTAGGCCGTCGACGCCTTCTGGGTGTCGTACCGGTCGATGATCTCCAGCGCCTCCAGGACCTCCTCGACGTCCTTGACGCCGGTGTAGGGCCGGCCGGCGGCCTTGTGCTGGCGCCAGTTGTGGTTGATGTCGCAGTACTGGCACTCCTCCTTGGCGCCGAAGTACTGGCAGACCCGGAAGACGGTCAGGTAGATCAGGTAGCCCCACTGGATGGTGGGCGCGACCTCCATCACGGACTTCCCGTTGGAGAGGGTGTGCCGGTAGTACTCGGGCATCGGCGGCACCCCGACGTCGGCGATGCGCCTGCCGTCGAGGTACAGCCCGAGCAGCCCGTCCTCGTCGGCGGCGACCCGGTACGGCGAGGCGGGGTTCACCCGCACGGAGACGACCGTGCGCCTCAGGCCGTACGGGCCGCCCGTCAGGATGATCTCCTCCGGGGGCCGGCGCAGCGCGGCCTCGCCCAGCTCCGGCAGGGTGCCGTGGTCGAAGGAGAAGATGAAGTACGACTTCGGTTTGACGTCCCCGGCCGCCTCGTTGGCGGTGTCGCTGAGTGCGGATTTGTCGAAGGCGACACCGCCCCGGAGCAGGTCCTCCTTGAAGACGGCCTCCCGCGGCACCCCCGGGAACCGCTCCATCAGATCCTCGACCAGCGCGGTACGACTGCCCATCCGTCTGTCTCCTCCCGGCTCAGGCGTACGCCTCTCACCGTATGCCCCCGCCGCCGGCGCACCCGTGCCGGGGTCCCGGCGATCCTACCGGTACGCCCCTTTCGAACACCTTGGCGGGGAATTCGACGGGGTGCCGTCGCCCAGCCCGGCCGGCACGCTCGGGCCGTCGGCGCGTTCAGGCCGTCCGGTCCAGTTCCGCCGGGTCGACCGCGTGCAGCAGCCCCTCGCCCGCCGCGAGGCGCTCGGCCTCCTCCACGACCGCCCGCCCGAGCCGGGCGACCTCGTTGCCCTGCGAGCCGGCCAGGTGCGGGGTGACGAAGGCGTTCGGCAGGTCGTACAGCGGGGAGCCGGCGGGCAGCGGTTCGGGGTCGGTGACGTCCAGCACGGCGCTGAGGCGTCCGGCGCGCAGCTCCGCGATCAGTGCGTCGTGGTCGACCAGGGAGCCGCGCGCGGTGTTGACGAGCACGGACCCGGTGGGCATGAGGGCGAGTTCCCGGGCGCCGATCAGATGGCGGGTCCCGGCGGTCTGCGGGGCGTGCAGCGTCACGATGTCGCAGGTGCTCAGCAGCTCGTCCAGCGGCAGCAGCGGGACGCCGAGCCGGGCGGCCTCCGTCGCGTCCACGTACGGGTCGGCGAGCGTGACCGCGAGGTCGTACGGGCGGAGCAGCCCGAGCAGGCGGCGGCCGGTCCGGGAGGCGCCGACGACGCCGACGCGGCGGCCGTGGTTGCCGATGTCCGGCAGGATGCCGTCGTAGGGGAAGGCACGGCGGTCGCGCAGCCGGTCCCGCTGGGCGAAGACGTCCTTCCCGGCGAGCAGGATCACGGCCAGGGCGTACTCGGCGACGGGCACGGCGTTGGCGGCGGCGGCCGAGGAGACGGCGATGCCACGCTGCCACACCTCGGGCGTGGTGAACCCCTTGACCGAGCCGGCCGCGTGCAGCACGGCGCGCAGCCTCGGCGCGGCGTCCAGGACGGCCGCGTCCAGGCGGGGACAGCCCCAGCCGGTGATCAGGATCTCGGCGCGGGCGAGGGCCTCCCGCACCCGGGCCCCGGTGAAGTCGTGCGCCACCAGGGCGGGGTCGACGTCCACGCACGCGCGCAGCCGGGCCAGCAGCTCCGGCGGGAAGACGAGCGGCACGTTCCGGGCCGTCATGGCGAACAGCGCCTGGGGACGCTCGGGCAAGGAAGGGGCCTTCCGGCTCGGTGACGCTCGGGCAGCAACCGGCCTCCACGGTAGGCGGCGCCGGATGAGAGGGTCAACGCAGACGCAACGCTCCAGGGAAGGACGCAGGGATGGCTGAGACCGCGGGGACGAGGGGGACTACGGGCTCGACGGGGACCGGTGCGCCCGGGGCGGGCACGGTCACCAACTGGGCACGCACCGTCACGTACACGGCGCGCGAGGTCCACCGTCCGCGCACGCCGGAGGAGCTGGCGGCGCTGGTGGCGGGGAGCACACGGGTGCGGGTGCTGGGCAGCGGGCACTCCTTCAACCGGATCGCCGACCCCGGACCGGACGGCGTCCTGGTGTCCACCGCGGGGCTGCCGCAGACGATCGACGTCGACACGGCCGCGCGCACGGTCCGGGTGGCGGGCGGGGTCCGCTACGCCGAGCTGGCCCGCACGGTCCACGCGCACGGTCTCGCCCTGCCCAACATGGCCTCCCTGCCGCACATCTCGGTGGCCGGATCGGTGGCGACGGGCACGCACGGCTCGGGTGTGACCAACGGCCCGCTGGCGTCGGCGGTCCGCGAGGTGGAGATGGTCGCCGCGGACGGTACGACCGTGCGGATCGGCCGGGACGACGCGCGGTTCGGCGGTGCCGTCACCTCTCTCGGCGCGCTGGGTGCCGTCACCGCGCTCACCCTCGGCCTGGAGCCGGCGTACGGGGTGGAGCAGCGGGTGTACACCGAACTTCCCCTGGACGGCCTGGACTTCGAGGCGGTCGCCGCCGCCGGGTACAGCGTGAGCCTGTTCACCGACTGGCGGCGGCCGGGCTTCCGGCAGGTGTGGGTCAAGCGGCGCACGGACCGGCCGGCGGTGGACTTCCCGTGGGCGGCGCCCGCGACCGGGCCGCTGCACCCGGTGCCGGGCATGCCCGCGGCGAACTGCACCCGGCAGCTCGGGGTGCCCGGGCCGTGGCACGAGCGGTTGCCGCACTTCCGGGCCGAGTTCACGCCGAGCAGCGGGGAGGAGATCCAGTCGGAGTACCTGCTGCCGCGGCCGGCGGCCCTCGACGCGCTGCACGCGGTCGACGGCATCCGGGACACGGTCGCCGGGGTGCTGCAGACCTGCGAGGTGCGGACGATCGCCGCCGACACGCAGTGGCTGAGCCCGGCCCACGGACGGGACTCGGTCGCGCTGCACTTCACCTGGGTGAAGGACGAGGCGGCGGTGCTGCCGGTGGTGCGCCGGCTGGAGGAGGTGCTGGAGCCGTTCGGCCCGCGCCCGCACTGGGGGAAGGTCTTCCGGACCCCGCCGGCCGTGCTGCGCGGGCGGTACACGCGGTTCGCGGACTTCCGGGACCTGGTCCGCGCCCTGGACCCTTCGGGCACCTTCGCCAACGCCTTCGTGCGGGATCTCCTCGACCACTGAGGGCCGCCGGCCCGGGGCACTTCCTCCAGCCCCTTTCCGAACCCCTTGTCGAACGTCCCTCCCCGCCCCTAGCCTGACGACCGCGCCGGTGCCGGAGCCGCCCCGGCCCGCACCGGTTCGCACGGGA
Source organism: Streptomyces sp. NPDC031445 (assembly GCF_055581365.1). Lineage (NCBI taxonomy): Bacteria > Bacillati > Actinomycetota > Actinomycetes > Kitasatosporales > Streptomycetaceae > Streptomyces > Streptomyces sp. NPDC031445. The sequence goes on along the minus strand of NZ_JBVIJO010000001.1, from coordinate 490,134 downwards.
GGGGAGGGGCAGCCGCGTGAAGCGCACCTCGCGTGACATCCGCACCGCGAACCGCTACGAGGTGCTGCGCCAGATCATCGCCGAGTCCCCCGCCTCCCGTCGGGAGCTGGCCGCGGCCACCGGGCTGAGCCTCGCCACGGTGGCCACGCTCGTCGGCGAGCTGCTGGACCTCCGCATGATCACCGAGGTCGGGTTCGAGGACTCGGCCGGGGGCCGCCCCCGGGGGCTGGTCGCCGTCAACGCGCCGGGGGGCGCGCTGGTCGGCGTGGACATCGCCGAGACGTACGTCCACGTCGAGCTGTTCGACCTGGCGCTGAACGTGCTGGCCCGCGCCGACGAGGACATGCGGCCCGGCGAGAGCCGGCCCGAGCAGGTGGTCGGGCACGTCGCCGCCGCGGTCGGCTCGGTCGTCGCCCGGGCCGGCGTCGAGGCGGCACGGGTGCTCGGCGTCGGGGTGAGCGTGCCGGGGCAGGTCGACCGGGACACCGGCATCGCCGAGTACGCGCCCTACTGGGACTGGCACGACGTGCCGCTGCGCGCTCTGCTCGCCGAGCGCGTCGCCCACCCGCTGTACCTGGACAACCCGCTGCGCGCCTGCGCGGTGGCCGAGCTGTGGTTCGGGGCCGCGCGGGGCCGCGGGGACGCCGTCGTGGTGAACCTCGGCACCGGCGTCGGCGCCGGTCTGGCCCTCGGCGGCGGCCTGCACCGCGGGGTGAGCAACAGCGCCGGCGAGTGGGGGCACACCACGCTCGTGCTGGACGGCCGGCTGTGCCACTGCGGCAACCACGGCTGCGTGGAGACGTACGTCGGCGCGCCGGGCATCATGCAGAACCTGCGCGAACTCGACCCGCGCTCACCGCTGCTGCACCCCGGGGACCAGACGGCCACCGTCGACGCGCTGGCCCGCGCGGTCGCCCAGGACGACCCGGTCGCGCTCAAGGTCGTCCGGGACACGGCCCGTTACCTCGGCGCCGGCATCTCCGACCTGATCAACCTGCTCAACCCCGAAGTGGTCGTCCTGAGCAGCTGGGTGGCCTCCCGGCTGGGCGAACCGCTGCTCGGGGAGGTCCGCCGGGCGGTCGCCCGGCACGCCCTGGGCCGGCCGCTGGCCGCCACCGAGATCGTCCTCTCCCCGATCCCCACCGACCCGGTGTCCCTCGGCGCGGCCACGTTCGCGCTGGAGGGGGCGCTCCAGTGCGCCGGCCAGCGGGCCGGCGCCAGGCGCACCACCGCACCCGCGAGGAGCCGTACCGCACCGCCTTCGTGACGACGGAAGGGACGCACGTGTCTCACCCCCACACCTCCCGGCCCCGCCGGACCAGGCGCCGGGCGACGGCTCCGGGGCGAGCAGGCGCCCTGCCCCGCCTGATCCTCACGCCGACCGCCGTCCCGATCCCGCCCCTGCCGTTCCTGGCCAGGGGCTGAGTTAGGAGACCGATGTCTTCCCACACCCGCGCCGACTACGTCGAGGACGTCTCCCCGGGGTCGGGGGCGCTGCCGCCGCGCGCCTGGTACGCGTCCTCCGACGCCGCGTCCCTCCCGCTCGGCGGACGCTGGCGCTTCCGGCTGTCGGACACGGCCGACGCCCAGGACGACTCCTTCGCGGCGCCGGGGTACGACGCCGGTGACTGGGCGGAGATCCAGGTCCCCGGCCACTGGGTGCTCCAGGGCCACGGCTCCCCCGCCTACACCAACCACCTCTACCCGTTCCCGGTCGACCCGCCCCGGGTGCCGACCGAGAACCCGACCGGCGACCACCTGCGCGTCTTCGACCTGCCCGCCGGCTGGCCGGCCGGCGGCGACGCCGTGCTGCGCTTCGACGGCGTGGAGTCCTGCGCCCGGGTCTGGCTGAACGGCACCGAGCTGGGCGAGTTCAAGGGCTCCCGGCTGCCGCACGAGTTCGCGGCCGGAGCGCTCCTGAGGAGCTCGGGCAACGTGCTGGCGGTGCGCGTCCACCAGTGGTCGGCGGGCTCGTACCTGGAGGACCAGGACCAGTGGTGGCTGCCGGGCATCTTCCGGGACGTCACCCTGCTGCACCGCCCGGCGGGCGGCGTCCGGGACTTCTTCGTGCACGCCTCCTACGACCACGCGTCCGGCACGGGCACCCTGCGCGTCGACTCCGACGTGGCGGGCCGGGTGACCGTCCCGGAGCTCGGTGTCGACATCCCGGCCGGCGAGCCGGTGAGCGTCCCGGTGGAGCCGTGGACGGCGGAGACGCCGAGGCTGTACGACGGCGTGCTGGCCACCGAGGGCGAGCGGGTGCCGCTGCGCATCGGCTTCCGCACGGTGGAGCTGTCGGACGGCCTGATCAAGGTGAACGGCCGCCCGGTGCTCTTCAAGGGCGTCAACCGGCACGAGTGGCACCCAAAACGGGGCCGGGCCCTCGACCTCGCGACCATGCGCGAGGACGTGCTGCTGATGAAGCGGCACAACATCAACGCCGTCCGCACCTCCCACTACCCGCCGCACCCGGCCTTCCTGGACCTGTGCGACGAGTACGGCCTGTGGGTGATCGACGAGTGCGACCTGGAGACGCACGGCTTCACCGAGCAGGGCTGGCGGGACAACCCCGTCGACGACGACCGCTGGACCCCCGCCCTGCTGGACCGGGCGGCCCGCATGGTCGAGCGGGACAAGAACCACCCCTCGGTCGTCATCTGGTCGCTCGGCAACGAGGCCGGCACCGGCCGGGGCCTGACCGCGACGGCCGAGTCGATCCGCGCCCGGGACGCCTCCCGGCTCGTGCACTACGAGGGCGACCGCACCTGCCGTGACACGGACGTCTATTCACGGATGTACGCGAGCCACGCCGAGGTGGAGCGGATCGGCCGGCGCCTGGACGGCGGTCCGCTCAAGCGCCGCGCCCTGCCGTTCATCCTCTGCGAGTACGCGCACGCCATGGGCAACGGCCCCGGTGGACTCGCCGACTACCAGCGGCTGTTCGAGGCCCACGAGCGGCTCCAGGGCGGCTTCGTGTGGGAGTGGATCGACCACGGCATCGCCCATCCCGGGCTGGGCTACGCCTACGGCGGCGACTTCGGCGAGGAGCTGCACGACGGCAACTTCGTCTGCGACGGCCTGCTGTTCCCGGACCGGCGGCCCTCCCCCGGCCTGGTCGAGTACAAGAAGGTGATCGAACCGGTCGCCGTCACGGGCGACGGCACGGCCGGCACGGTCCGTGTCACCAACAAGTACGACTTCGCGGACCTGTCGGCGCTGGCCTTCTCGTGGTCGTACGAGGTCGAGGGCGAGACGGTGGACTCGGGCAGGCTGCCGGTGCCCGCGCTGGCGCCCGGCGAGTCCGCCGAGGTGAAGCTGCCCGCCGTACCGCCCGGTGCCCCGGCGGGCGAGGCGTACTGGACCGTCCGGGCGGTGCTCGCCTCCGGCACCGCGTGGGCGCCGCGGGACCATGTCGTCGCCTGGGGCCAGCTGCCGGTGTCGGCGCGCCGGACGCCGTACGTCGCCGCGACCGCGCGCCCGGCCCCGGGTGACGGGGTGATCACCCTCGGCCCGGCCGTGTTCGACGCCCGCACCGGGGCGCTGCGGACGATCGGCGCGGTGCCGGTCACGGAGCTGCGCCTGGACGTGTGGCGGGCCACCACCGACAACGACGACGGTGCCGCCTGGCAGGGCGACCCGCGCTGCGGCCCGCTGTGGCGCAGGCTCGGCCTGCACCGGATGCGGCACCGCCTGGACGCGGTGGAGACCGGCGAGGACGCCCTGACGGTCCGCACCCGGGTGGCGCCGGCCGCCCGGGAGCTGGGCCTGTCGACGGTGTACCGCTGGACGTCGGACGGGGACCGGCTGCGGCTGACCGTGACCACCGTCCCGGAGGGCGACTGGACCGTCCCGCTGCCCCGCCTCGGCATCCGCTTCCGGCTGGCCACGGCCGACCTGGTGCGCTGGTACGGCGGCGGGCCCGGCGAGGCGTACCCGGACACGCGCACGGCGGCCCGGATCGCCCGCTGGCAGTCCACCGTGGACGAGCTGCAGACGCCGTACGTCCGCCCCCAGGAGAACGGCGCCCGGATCGACGTCCGCTGGGCGGAGCTGGGCGGTCTGCGCGTCGAGGGCGACCCGGCGTACTGGCTGACGGCACGCCGCTGGACCACCGAGCGGCTGGACGCGGCGGCCCACCGCGCCGACCTCGAGCCCGGCACCGGCTCCGCCGCGGGGGTGTGGGTCAACCTCGACCACGGCCAGCACGGCATCGGTTCCCAGTCCTGCGGTCCGGGTCCGCTGCCCCGGTACCACCTGCGGGCCGAGCCGGCGGAGTTCTCGTTCGTCTTCTCCGCGCCGATCCGCTGAGTACAGTACGCGCGTGGCAGCCCAGCCCTACAACCGCCGAGTCCGCCTGGTGGTGGAGGTACGCGACGAACCGGACGAACGCGAGCTGGCGGCCGAGGTGTTCTCCGCCCAGGAGGGCTGGCGGGTGCGCCCGGCCCGGGACACCGACGCGGTCGGCGCGGACGACGGTTACGCCGCCCTGGTCGTCGACGTCCCGCTCCGGGGTTCCCGCCTCACCGCCCGGTCCACGGCGGTCGAACGGCTGACCCGGCTGGCGTCCCGGCGCCGGCTCGACGTGTGGGTGCGCGAGGCCACCCTGGTCCGTCCGGGCGCCGCCGGACCGGTGACGACGTACCACGTCCACCACAAGGTGCCGGACGACGCCGGGCCGGTCCTGCGGTGGCTCGCCGAGCACTGGATCGCCGTCGGCGGCTGGGACGTCGGGCGCACCCTGCACCTGCGCGGCCCGCACACGCAGGAGCAGCGGGACCAGGCACAGGCCGAGCTGGCGGGCCGCACCCTCGGCGGGGCGCCGTTCGACCCCGAGGCGCACGACCTGCGCAGGTCGATCGGGCCGGCCCCGCGCGACGGCCAGGCCGGTCCACGGCGCACGTCGCTCACGATCGCGCTGGGCTGTCTGGTCGCGTTGGCGTGCCTCGCCGCCGGGATCGTCGTGGGCGCCTGCGCGACGCCCTGGCGGTTCCCGGCCCTGCTGGTACCGGCGGCCCTGTGCCTGCCGGTGGGCCGGTGGGTGACCTCCAACGAACCCCGGCCGTGGCTCGTGGCGCTGGGCTGCGGGGCCGTCCTCACCGGCGGCCCCGCCTTCCTGGGCTTCATGTGGGCGGACTCCGGCGACATCGGCGTCCGCCGCCAGCTCGCCGCGTTCGCCGTGGTCGCGCTCATCGCGTTCACGGTGTTCGGCCTGTGGTACGCGCTGAGCGCGTCCTGGTTCAGCCGCAACATGCAGTGGTTCCTGCCCGTGCTCGCCGCACCCGTGCCGTTCGTGATGCCGTGGGCCGGGTCCTTCCTGCACGCCATGTACCTGGAGGATTTCTTCGGCATCCCCGTGGACTCGGTGCACGTGGCCTTCTACTGGCAGTACGCGGTGGCGTTCCGGCCGCTGGCCACGGCGGTGGGCTGCGGCCTGGTGCTGCTGGCGCTGGGCGGCTGGGCCCGGCACTTCCACCTCCAGACCGGTGCCACCGGACTCGTGCCGTGGGTGCTGCCGCTGATGCTGGTGGTCGCGGTGCTCACGGTGGCGGTCGGCGCGCTCAACGGCGTGGGCGAGGCCGCCGGCCGGACGATGGACGCGGTACGGGCCGGCCGGCGTCCGCCCGCGTACTTCGGGCTGCGCGGCGAACTGGTCTGCGTCAAGCCGCTCGACGCCGAGGTGCCGGTCGTCAACGGCCCGGTGCCCGTCCGGCACCCGGTGCTGTCCTTCCAGGCGAGCGGGGACACCGTCTGGCTGTGGGACCCCGACCCCGCGCGCGGCACGGACACCGCCCGGCACGCGCTGCGGCTGCGCGCGGAGGACGTGGCGCTGGTGAGGGCCCGGGGCACCCGCTGTTGACACCTCGCCGCCTAGGAACTCTAGGCTGCCACCTGGAATCCCAAGGGAGGTGGGCGGTGGCCCGGGTGGGAGTGACCGTCGAGCGGCTGGTAATGGCGGCGGCGGAGCTGGCGGACGAGGCCGGCTTCGACCACGTCAGCATCTCGGCGCTGGCGCGCCGCTTCGGCGTCAAGGACGCGAGCCTGTACTCGCACGTCCGCAGTCTCCAGGACCTGCGCACCCGGCTCGCCCTGTACGCGGGCGGCGAACTGATCGACCGGATCGCGGCAGCGGTGGCCGGCCGGTCGGGCAAGGAGGCGCTGCGGGCCTTCGCCGGCGCCTACCGGGACTACGCCCTGGAGCACCCGGGCCGGTACGCGGCCACGCAGATCCGCATGGACCAGTCCCTCGTCGCCGACTCCCCCGCGCTGCGCCGCACCGCGCAGATCACCTACGGCATGCTGCGCGCCTACGGCCTGGCGGAACCGGACCTGACGGACGCGGTGCGCCTGCTGCGCAGCACCTTCCACGGCTACTGCCTCCTGGAGGGCGCGGGCGGCTTCGGCGCCGACCGGGACGTACGGGCCTCCTGGGACAAGGCCGTCGACGCCCTGCACCTCACCCTCGTCCACTGGCCCCGGGAACGGGACGACGGCCGCTGACACGCCGTCCCACGACGTCACGGGCCACTCGCCGGCTCGCTCGCCCCGACGCCGCTCTCCAGCGCGCGGACGTCGGCGTAGGAGGGGGTCGTACCGGCCGGGGTGCGGCCGGCCGCGATGTCGGTCACCGCGTCCAGGGCCGCGCCCAGCGCCCGCCGGTACAGCAGCGAGCCGAGGCTGACGCGGCGCACGCCCAGTGCGGCAAGGTGGCCGAGCGGGGGTCCGGTGGGCGAGTAGAGGACGTTGAGGGGGACGGCGGTGCGCCGGACGAGGGCGGCGATGCGTTCCGGGTCGGTGACGCCGGGCACGAACACCCCGTCGGCGCCCGCTTCCTGGTACGCGTCGAGCCGGCGCAGGGTCTCCCGCTCGTCGCCGTCGCCCGACCAGTGGGTGTCGGTGCGGGCGTTGACGAACAGGCCCGGCACGGCCGCCTTGACGGCGGCGATCTTCGCGGCGTGCCGGTGCACCGGGCCCAGGCCGTCCTCCAGGTTGACGCCGACGGCACCGGCGGCCCACAACTCGCGGGCGAGCCCGGCGACCTCGTCCGGGTCGTCGCTGAAGCCGTCTTCGGCGTCGACCGACAGGAGGTACGGCCCGGAGCCGAGGGCCAGGGCGAGACGCACGGTGTGTTCGCGGGTCGCGCCCTCCCCGTCGGGCAGCCCCACGGCCGCCGCGACCGCCAGGCTGGTCGTGCCGATCGCCGGGAACCCCCGGGCGGCGAGGGCGGCGGCCGTGGCGTGGTCCCAGGCGTTGGGCAGCAGCAAAGGCTCGCCCGGACGGTGGTGGAGTGCGGCGAAGGAGGGGACGGGAGCGGGCTCGGCGGTCATACCGCCATGCTGCACCCCGGTCGCTTCGGCGCCCGCCGAAACGACCGGCACCGCCCCGCCGCCTCACCGGGGCGCCACCGACCAGGACGGACCGGCGGACGCCTCCTCCACCACCGTGAACCGGAAGGCGACGGCCGGCCCCCCGGACCAGCCCACCCGCACCTCGTGGCCGTGCTCGTCACGGTCCGTCCGCACGGACACCAGCTCCGCGGGCGGCAGCGGGTCCGGCTCCCCGGTGAGCCGGGCGAGCGCCACGAAGAGCGTGGCCGGGCCCTCCCCGGTCACCCCGGTCAGCTCCGCGGACAGGCCGGTGACCGGGGTGAGCTCGGCGCGCAGGCCCGTCCCGCCCGGCCAGCCCGTCACCCGTACCGGCGTGCCGGGCGGCGCGCCCGCCACCAGATGGGCCCGCACCTCCATCGCTGCCCGGACCGCCACCACAGTGGTGACGGTGATCCCGGCGCGCACGGTGTGCCGGGAGGCGATCCACCCCGCGCCGGTGCCGAGCGGCTCGATCCCCGTGCGGCCCGGATCGCCGTCGACGATCACGCTGTTGTCGTAGGACGGCACGGGCGCGGTGGCGGTCGAGTAGGCGAGCCGGGTGTAGTAGGGGTCGTAGCGGACGTCCTCGCTGCCGTGGTTGTGCAGCCGGACCACGCCGTCCGAACGGGTCGTCTGGAGCAGCCAGTTGGGGGCGGGCACGGGGTGTGCCGCGTCGGCGCGGTCGGCCGGTCCGGGTTCCTCGCGTGCCGTCCACACCTCGTGCCCGGGCGGCAGCAGCAGCCCGAGGAAGCCCTTGCTCGCCCAGTACGGCGAGGCGGGGCCCGAGTAGGTCTGCGCGACGGACGCGTCGGGGCCGAGCCAGCCGAGCGGCAGCAGGCCCCGCTCGTCGACCGCGCCGCCGTCGAGGAAGTACCGCAGCGCTCCGGAGGCCAGCCGCCGGGTCTCGCCCGGGGGCAGCGGGGTGTGTCCGGTCAGGGCGCCGAGCCAGAGCGGGGCCGTCGTCGCGAAGCGGTAGGTGAGGGAGCGGCCCTGGTGCACGGGGGCTCCGTCGGCGCCGAAGAGGCGGGCGTGGTCGGCGAGGTGGCAGGACAGCCGCCGGCCGTAGCGGGCGAGCAGGTCGCCGTCGTCCGCAAGCCAGGCGTGCAGGACCGTGTACAGGTGCAGGGCCCAGCCGTTGTAGTAGTCGAACTTCCGGCCGTCGCCGTCCGTGTACCAGCCGTCGCCGACGTACCAGCCCTCGACCCGTTCCAGCCCCCGGTCGATCGCCGTGCGCGCCGCCTCCTCCCGGTGGCCGGTCTCGGCTAGGAAGCCGCCGACGGTGACCGGGAACAACTCCCAGTTGCACGGCCAGGGTTCGGCGGTGAGCGCGTCCGCCAGCCAGGCGGCGGTCCGCTCGCGGACGGCGTCGTCCAGGCGGTCCCACAGCAGGGGCCGGGTGAGCCGCAGGGCGAGCGCGATCGAGGCGGCCTCGACCAGCGGCTGGCCGCGGTCCGTGATCCGTGGCCAGACCCCGCCGGGCCCGGCCGCCAGACCGTCGGCGTACCGGCCGAGCGCGGTCTCGTCACGGCGGAACGCGGCCAGCAGCAGGGTGCGCGCGTACCCTTCGAGGCCGTCGGAGAGGCGGCCTGCGTGGCCCACGTGGTCGCCGGGCAGGTGGTAGAGGGCGCGGTCGGGGGTGGCGTACGGCTCGACGGCGGCGAGCAGGGCGTCGGCGGCGGCCTCCCAGTGGGCGCGGGTGTAACCGGTGTACGGGCTCGACTCACGGTCGTCGGCGGGCAGTTCGATCACGGGTGACTGTCCTTCCTCACGGGACCCGGGGCACCCCGGTTCCGGTCGGGGCGTCCCGGGGGCTCATCCACCCTTACCTCACCCGCGCGTCCGGGCGGAAAGCCCTTTCCCCGATCCTTCGGCTAGCGTCGTGACCATGACCAGCCACACCTTCCCCAGCCGCCCCTCCCCCCGCCTCGCCGACGCCCTCGCCGCCGGGGCCGTCGTGCTCGACGGCGGCATGTCCAACCAGCTGGAGTCGGCCGGGCACGACCTGAGCGACGAGCTGTGGTCGGCACGGCTGCTCGCCGAGCGGCCGGAGGCGGTCACCGAGGCCCACCTCGCCTACTACCTCGCGGGCGCGAGCGTGGCGATCACCTCCAGCTACCAGGCCACCTTCGAGGGCTTCCGCAAGCGCGGCATCGGCCGGGACGAGGCCGTGCGGCTGCTCGGGCTGAGCGTGGAACTGGCCCGGGAGGCGGCCCGGAAGGCCGAGGGAGCGGGTGTCGCGCGCCCTCTGTGGGTGGCCGCCTCGGTCGGACCGTACGGGGCGATGCTCGCGGACGGCTCCGAGTACCGGGGCCGGTACGGGCTGGGCGTGGACGAGCTGGAGCGGTTCCACCGGCCCCGGATGGAGGTGCTGGCCGCCGCCGCGCCGGACGTGCTGGCGCTGGAGACCGTGCCGGACGCCGACGAGGCCGCCGCGCTGCTGCGGGCGGTGCGCGGGCTCGGGGTGCCGGCCTGGCTGTCGTACACCGTCGAGGGGCCGCGGACGCGGGCCGGGCAGCCCCTGGAGGAGGCGTTCGGGCTCGCCGCCGACACCGACGAGGTGATCGCGGTCGGCGTCAACTGCTGTGCGCCGCAGGACGTGCGGGGCGCGGTGGAGATCGCGGCGCGCGTCACCGGCAAGCCGGTCGTGGTGTACCCCAACAGCGGGGAGGCCTGGGACGCGCGGGCCCGGACCTGGCACGGGCGCACCACGTTCGGCGCCGGGCAGGTCGAGGCGTGGCGGGAGGCGGGCGCACGGCTGATCGGAGGATGCTGCCGGGTCGGACCGGAGGCCATCACGGAGATCGCCGGAGCGCTCGCCGCGTAGCGCGGCCCGACGGGGTACGTCCGTGGGCGCGGGCAGCCGGGGCCAGGCTTCCGCGAGCCGGACCCCGACGCGGCCGACACCCCCGCGAAAGCGGCCCTGGCTGACCGAAGAATTCCGCCGGATCGGACCCGAGGCCATCCCGCAGCACGGCCCAACCCGGACTCCGGCGCCGGACAGGGTGCGTCCGTGGGCGCGGGCAGGCGGGGCCGGGATCGCCCGAGCCGGACCTCGACGCGGCCGACACCCCCGCGAAAGCGGCCCTGGCTGACCGGAGAATTCCGCCGGATCGGACCTGAGGCCATCCCGCAGCACGGCCCAACCCGGACTCCGGCGCCGGACAGGGTACGTCCGTGCGCGCGGGCACCGGGGCAAGGCTTCCGCGAGCCGGACCCCGACGCGGCCGACACCCGCGCCAAGGCGGCCCTGGCTGACCGGAGAATGCCGCCGGATCGGACCCGAGGCCATCCCGCAGCACGGCCCGACCCGGACTCCGGCGCCGGACAGGGTACGTCCGTGCGCGCGAGCAGCCGGGCCCAGGATTCCGCGAGCCGGACCCCGACGCGGCCGACACCCGCGCCAAGGCGGCCCTGGCTGACCGGAGGATGCCGCCGGATCGGACCCGAGGCCATCACGCAGCGCGGCCCGACCCGGACTCCGGCGCCGGACAGGGTGCGTCCGTGCGCGCGGGCAGCCGGGGCCGGGGCTCCGCGAGCCGGATCTCGACGCGGCCGACACCCCCGCGAAGGCGGCTCCCCGGGGCGGTACGCCGGTGCCGGAGGGCACACGTCTCGTGGGCCGGTCGTCAGCGGTGCCGGACCACCACCGAGCGCCGCAGACGCCGTACCGCCGCCGTCAGCTCGGCCCCCGGCGCCCGCACCCCGGACGCGGGGCCGGGCTCCGGGACGGCGCGGGCGGTCGGCCAGAGGCCGATCTCCGCGTCCCGGGGACCGTGCGCGGTGTACGGCTCCCCCTCGCCGAAGACCCGCACCGGATGGGTCGCGTCCCAGGCCGCCCAGCCGGGGTCCCCGCTCGTCGCGAACCGCACCCAGGCGGTGTGCATCGCGTCGGCCAGCTCCTGCGGGGCGCCCTCGCCGGCCAGTTTCCGCGACTCGGGAACGCCCCCGCTGTCGAAGACGAACCCCAGCTCCAGGGCGTGGCAGGCACCGAGGCCGGGCAGCAGGGAGGGCCACGCGAACTCGTAGAGGTGACTGGCGCCCGGGCGGGCGTCGGCGAGCCGGTACAGCGGCACCCGCAGCAGGTGGTCGGTGACCATCTGGCCGACGACCTCGGCGGTCCCGGCGTCCGGGTGCAGCGTCCGGTAGCCGCGCGGCACGTCGTGCCCGGCGTGGCAGCGGGCCATCGCACCGGCCAGGGCGACCGCGCCGAGCCGGTCGACGCGCTCCAGCAGTCCGCCGGGGACCAGCCACAGCCGGTACTCGTCCCGGGTCCACCCCATGAGCAGCTCGACGTCCCCGGCGGCGGAGCCCTCGGTCAGCGCCTTCAGCGGGTCGCGGGGGACGAGGTCGCCGTCCACGACCATGCCGAACGCGGGGCCGCCCAGCACCGGGCTGCTGAGCCGGCCGACCTCGGCCTGTGTGCGCAGCAGCAGGGCGCGGTCGACCGCGGCGAACGCCTCGGCGGTGGCGGGGATCTTCAGCCGGCCGGCCATCCGGCGCACCATGCGCCGTACCTTGTCGCGGTCGACGGCCTCGGGCGCGCCGCTCTGCAGGACCGCCCGCCGGACCAGGCCCCGCGCCTGGGGCGCGGCGAGGAGGACGCCGGCGCTGATGGCACCGGCCGACTGGCCGCACAGGGTGATCCGGTCCGGGTCGCCGCCGAAGGCCTCGATCGACTCGTGCACCCAGCGCAGCGCGGCGAGCTGGTCGCGCAGGCCGGGGTTCGGGGGCGTGTCGGGGAACAGGCCGTAGCCCTCCACCCCCAGCCGGTAGTTGACCGAGACGCAGACGACCCCGTCGCGCGCGAAGGTGCGGCCGTCGTACACCGGGACCGCCGATGAACCCCGGGTCAGCGCGCCGCCGTGCAGCCAGAGCAGGACCGGGAGCCGGGCGCCGGGCCCCGGCTCGGGGGTCCAGACGTTCAGGTTCAGGCAGTCGTCGCCGGGGATCACGGGGTCGGACAGGTACTGGGCGAACGCGTCGGAGTACGCCGGCTTCGGCGCGGTCGGTCCGAACGCGCCGGCGTCCCGTATCCCGTCCCAGGGCTCGGGCGGCCGGGGCGGGCGGAACCGGAGGGCGCCGAAGGGCGGGGCGGCGTACGGGACGCCCCGGAAGACCGCGATCCCCCGCTCGTACCGGCCGCGTACGGCCCCATGGGGCGTTCTGACCACGGGGCCCGTCTGGTCTGCTGTCATCGCCCACCAGCCCTTCGCCACGCGCGCGTGCCTCGTCCCACCAAGAGCACCACAGCGGCGCAACGTATTCCGGTGCACGGATCCCCGGCGTGGGCCGTCCGGGGTACGGCGCTGCCGGTGCGGAGGATGCTCGGCGACCGCCCGGAGGGGACGTGGACGGCGCTGTCGACACGGCCGGTACGGCGCGCGAGCGCGGCCCCGCCCGGGAAGGGCCCCGCCGCGTGCCGCCCGTGACCCGCGCGGACCGGCCGGACGCGTGATGCCGGCGGTGGGGGCGGGCGCGGGAGGTGACCCGGGCCCGGTGGGGATCGTTCGCCGGGCATGAAGCACTCCACGCGTATCGCCGCGGCCCTCTCCGTGGCCGCGGTCGCCCTGGTCACCGCCTACGGCACGGCCCACGCCGGCTGCCGCACCCTCGCTCCGGGACAGCGGCGCGCCATCGTGGCCTCGCCCGCCGGCGAGCACGAGCCGAAGGAGGACATCGAGCTCGACGAGAACGGCCGCCCCGGCCTCGGGGAGGACTGAGCGCGACGGCCGGGCACCTCCCGCAGGGGGCGCCCGGCCGTCGCGCTGCCCGATGGGCCGTCAGTCCCGCTCGCCGCGGTCGGCCCCGACGAGGGCCTCGACCACGTCCACGGCGCTGCCGTCGTGGTCGCTGCCGGCGGTACCGCTGCCGGTCTGGACGTTGGCCGCGCGGTCGACCTCCAGCCAGGAGTCGGCGTGGGAGTTGTCGATCACGGTGATCAGGCCGCCGGACGCGACCGCGGGCACGGCACCGGCCCCGAGGAGCGCGGCGGCCACCGCCGTGGCCATGCCGAGCCGCGGTACGGCACCGCTCACACGCCCACGCCCTCGGGGGTGAGCCGCTCACGGGCGATGTTGCGCTCCAGCAGGCTGGTGGAGGCCTGCACGCCGACGCCGCTCGCCGGATCCACCTCCGGCAGCCGGCCGTCGGCCGCCTTCAGGCCGGCGAGCGCGGAGTCCATCGCCTCGTGCGCGGCGAACAGGCACGGGGTGCTGTAGATGGCGACGTCCACGCCGAGGTCGGACAGCTCGCCGAGGGACAGCCGGGGCGACTTGCCGCCCGCGATCTGGTTGAACAGCAGCGGCTTGCCCCCGACGACCTCACGGATCCGCTTGATCCACTCGACGCTGCGCACCCCGTCGACCAGCACCACGTCGGCGTCGGTGTCCGCCAGCCGTTCGGCGCGGTGCAGGATGTCGTGCTCGTCGGTGGCGTCCGTGCGGGCGACGACGACCAGGTCCTTGCGGGTCTCCAGGACCTTGTGCAGCTTCTCCAGGTACTCCTCCAGGGGCAGGACCTGCTTGCCGTCGGCGTGGCCGCAGCGGCGGGGCCGCTTCTGGTCCTCCAGGATCACCCCGGAGGCACCGATGCGCTCCAGCCCCTCGACGACGTGACAGGCGACCTCGGGGTCGACGTACCCGTCGTCGATGTCGACCAGCAGGTGGTGGTGGGGGAAGGCTCCGCGCAGCCGCTGGACGAAGGCCACCATGTCGGGCCAGGCGATGAATCCGATGTCCGGCAGTCCGTAGTACGAGGCCGCGAAGCCGAAGCCCGATACGAACATCCCGTCGTAGTGCTTGGCCGCGATCGACGCCGAGTACATGTCGTACACGCCGATCAGCGGTGTGGTTCCGGGACCGGCGATGCGCTCGCGCAGCTTGTTTCCGTAAGTCAAGGTCCGGCTCCTCCTGTGGGTGGGTGACGCGGGGCGGTAGGGGGGCCGCCGCGTCTCGACGCCCTTTGCCAAGACAAGAGCATCCCTAGATCGTCACGTGACCTTCCTCCTACGCGGGCTTTACTCACTCCAACGGCGCAACCGGTTCACCGCAGAAACGTCACTGGGCGGCCGCCGCGGCCCAGGTGAGGCCGCCGTTCAGGTGGGCCAGGAAGACCGGGTCGCGGTAGGCGCCGGCGGCGTGGCCGAGGGCCGTGTAGAACACGCGTCCGCCTCCCGGGCCCCGCTCGTAGCACCAGGCCAGCGGGTGGTCCGCGCCCATCCCGCCGCCGTCGTACGACGTCTCGTCGGCGCGCAGCAGCACGCGTGCCCCGCCGCCCGGGACGCGGTCGAAGTCGTACCACTCGTCGGTGAACTCCCAGACGGACGGCAGCCGCCGGGTCGCGGGGTGGGCGGGGTCGGCGACGAGGACCCGGCCCGGCTGGTGGGCGGGGTGCCGGGTGAAGCGGGCGCCGAGGAGTTCGCCGTAGTACGGCCAGCCGTACTCCGTGCAGGCCGCCGCGTGCACCCCGGCGAAGCCGCCGCCCGACCGGACGTACCGCTCCAGCCGCTCGCGCCCGGCCGGGGTCAGCACGTCACCGCTGGTGGAGAGGAAGACCACGGCCGCGAACGACTCCAGCGGCCGTTCGAGGTCCGCGGGGTCCTCGGTGTGCTCGCAGGCGAACTCGCCCAGCGCCCGGACGGCGGCGACCGCGTCCGGGAGGGAGTCGTGGCGGTAGTCGGTGGTGCGGGTGTAGAGGAGGAGGCGAGGAGACATGCCACGGGACTCTAGGGCCGCCCGGGGCCTCCCCCGCCGTCGTCCCCGTGCACGGCGACGGACTGCGAACGCCTCCGCCCGCCCCGCCGGGACCGCCGCCGGTGTCCGATTCCTTCAAGACCGGCTGACCGGCCGCCGCCTACGGTGGCCGCATGACCGTACGATTCGCCGTGATCGGCCTGGTCGCCTCCGACCTGGCCGCCTCCCTCGCCTTCTACCGCCGCCTCGGACTGGTCTTCCCCGACGGAGCCGAGGACCAGCCCCATGTCGAGGCCGAACTGCCCGGCGGGCTGGTGCTCGCCCTGGACACCGAGGAGACCATCCGCTCCTTCCACCCCGGCTGGCGGCCGCCCGCCGGGGGAGGGCGGGTCGCGCTCGCCTTCCGCTGCGACTCCCCCGCCGAGGTCGACGCCCGCTACGAGGACCTGGCGGCCGCGGGGTACCACGGGGAACACAAGCCGTGGGACGCCTTCTGGGGGCAGCGGTACGCCACCGTGCACGACCCCGACGGCAACGCGGTCGACCTGTTCGCCCCGCTACCCGCGCCCGGCGAGTAGGTCTCCGAGCGGCATCCCCGCCAGCCGCCGCACCTCCCGCGCCAGATGGGGCTGGTCCGCGTAGCCCGCGCGGACCGCCGTCTCCGCGTACGGCGTCCCGGAGCGGGCCAGGGCCAGCGCCCGCTGGAGGCGCAGGACGCGGGCCAGGGTCTTCGGGCCGTACCCGAAGGCGGTCAGGCAGAGGCGGTGCAGCCGGCGTTCGCCGAGGTCCAGTCCGGCGGCCGTGGCGGCCACCGTGCGGCCCGCGTCCAGGCACGCCACCACCCGGCGCGGCAGCGGGTCCGGGGCACCGGCCTGCGCCGCCCGGCCGAGGGCCATGTCCTCCAGTGCGCGCGCCGGGTCGGGGGCCGCCGCGAGTCCGTCGCGCAGCCGGCGGACGCTCGCGGCGGGCCAGAGGTCCGCCAGCTCCACGCGGAGGTCGCGCAGTTCGTGCGCCGGGACGCCGAGCAGGGCGGGCGCGGTGCCGGGGAAGAAGCGGATGCCCGTCCAGGAACGCGCCGGGGCCTCGGGGAGGTAGGGGCGGGTGTCGGGGCCGGCCACCAGCAGCCGCCCCTCGCTCCACAGCAGATCCATGCACCCGTCGGGCAGCACGGGCCGGACACCGCCGCCGGCCGGGGAGTTCGTCCACACGACCGCACCGGCCAGCCTGGACGCCCGCTCCGTGTACACGACGGTCAGCGTACGCCGCCGCCGATGGCCCCGGGTCCTTCTGCGGAGGGCGGGACCCGCCGGCCCGCCGCAGGGTCCGTGCGGGCGGCCCGACGGTCACCGCAGCGGATGGGCCGCGTCCCCGTTCCCGTCCTCGTTCCCCGCGCGCCCGTTCCCCTTGTGCGCGTGGTGCGGGTTCTTCGCGTGGGTGCGCAGGCGGGCCGTCACGTCCTCCGGGGGCAGGAAGCGGGACCAGCGCTCGGGGAACTCGGAGGGCATGTCGGGGTCGTCGGGGTCGGTGTCCCGGGCCGCCGCGGCCCGGGCGACGTACTCGGCGACCTGCGCGTGCCGCACCCGCTCGTTGGCCTCGCGCGCGGCGGCCGTGGCCGCGGCCGGCCAGACCCGGTCGATGGCCGCGTTGACGGCCGCGCCGACGAGCACCGCGAACGCGGACACACCGATCCACAGCAGGACGGCGACGGCGGCGGCGAGGGAACCGTAGATGGTGGCGCCCTCGATGGTGCTGGTGAGGTAGATGCGCAGCAGGAAGCTGCCGAGGACCCACATGGCGAGGGCGACCAGCGCGCCGGGCACGTCCTCGATCCACGGGGAGCGGACCGGCACGGACACGTGGTACAGCGTCGTCAGGAAGACGATGGACAGGACGATCACGACCGGCCAGTACAGGACCTGGACGACCGTCTCCGACCAGGGCAGGATCCGCACCACCGCGTCCGGCCCGGCCACCATCAGCGGCAGCGCCACCGAGCCGATCAGCAACCCCCCGATGAACAGCAGGAACGCCATGATCCGGGTCTTGACGATGCCCCGGACACCGTCGAGGCCGTACATGACGGTGATGGTGTCGATGAAGACGTTCACCGCGCGGGAACCGGACCACAGGGCGAACAGGAAGCCGATGGAGATGACGTCGGGCCGGCCGCCCTTCATCACGTCGTGCAGGATCGGCTCGGCGATGTCCTTGACGCCCTTGTCGGACAGCACCGTGCGGGAGGCCTCCAGGAGGTTGGTCTCCAGGCTGTGGATGGTGTCGGCGCCGGTCCAGTCGTCGACGTAGCCGAGGAGCCCGATCAGGCTCAGCAGCAGCGGCGGCACGGACAGCAGCGTGAAGAACGCCGCCTCGGCCGCCAGGCCCAGGATGCGGTACTCCATGCAGGAGTTGACGGTGTCCTTGAGCAACAGCCAGGCGGTCCGGCGCTTGGAGACGTTCCGGTAGAGGGCTCTGGCGCGGTGGAGCCGGCCGGCCGGCCGCTCGGGGGTTTCACTTGCTGGCTGCACGTCCTAACGGTAGCCGCCGCACCGGCCCGTCCTCACCCTCCGGGGCCGATCACCGGGGGAGGCGTCGGCGGGCACGTCGGCGGACACGTCGATTTCCGGCGCTGTGCCGCTCCGGTGCCATCACCGCCGCCGTCCCGGGTAGGTTCGCAACCATGGCAGGCACCTCCACGCACACCGTGACGAACCAGCCGCCGCCGCTCGCCGGCTACGACGTCTTCACCGCCGACCGGGCCCTCGTCGAGGCCGTCGACCGGTACACCGGCGCCGATGTCCTGGACGAGGTGCGCGCCGAGCTGTCCGCGCTCGGCCGGGCCGCCGGTTCGGCGCAGCTCCACGAGTGGGCGGCGCAGGCGAACGAGCATCCGCCCCGGCTGCGCAGCCACGACCGGTACGGCCACCGGATCGACGAGGTCGACTTCCACCCGGCCTGGCACCGGCTGCTCGGCAAGGGCGTCTCGGCCGGGCTGACCGGCGCCTGGGCGCGCCCGTCGGGGCACGTGCGCCGGGCGGCCGGGTTCCTGGTCTGGACGCAGGTCGAGGCGGGCACCTGCTGCCCGCTGTCGATGACGCACGCGGCCGTGCCCGCCCTGCGCGCCGACCCGGAGCTGGCCGCCGAGTGGGAGCCCCGGCTGGTGTCCACGATCTACGACCGGGAACTGCGGCCGGCCGGACAGAAGCCCGGCGCCGTGTTCGGCATGGCGATGACCGAGAAGCAGGGCGGCAGCGACGTCCGCGCCAACACCACCGCGGCGCGCCCCCTCGCGGAGGACGGCGCGTACGTGCTGACGGGGCACAAGTGGTTCTGCTCCGCGCCGATGTCGGACGCGTTCCTGGTGCTCGCGCAGGCCCCCGGCGGGCTCACCTGCTTCCTGGTCCCGCGGGTCCTGCCCGACGGCACCCGCAACGTCTTCCGGCTCCAGCGGCTGAAGGACAAGCTGGGCAACCGCTCCAACGCCTCCGCGGAGGTCGAGTTCGACGGCACCTGGGCGCGCCGGGTCGGCGAGGAGGGGCGCGGGGTGCGCACGATCATCGGGATGGTCGCCGCGACCCGGCTGGACTGCGCGCTCGGCTCGGCGGGCCTGATGCGGCAGGCGGTGGCGCAGGCCGTGCACCACTGCGCGCACCGGGAGGCGTTCGGCGGGAAGCTGGTCGACAAGCCGCTGATGCGCAACGTCCTCGCCGATCTGGCCCTGGAGTCCGAGGCGGCCACCGCGCTCGCGCTGCGGCTGGCCGCGGCCTGGGACGACGGTGGCGAACAGGAGCGGGCCTTCCTGCGGCTCGCGGTGCCGGCGGCGAAGTACTGGATCACCAAGCGCTGCGCCCCGGTGGCCGTGGAGGCCGCCGAGTGCCTGGGCGGCAACGGATACGTGGAGGAGTCCGGTCTGCCCCGGCTGGTGCGGGAGTCGCCGCTGAACTCCATCTGGGAGGGCGCGGGGAACGTACAGGCGCTGGACGTGGTGCGGGCGCTGCGGCGGGAGCCGGGCGCACTGGACGCCTGCCTCACCGAGATCGGCCGGGCGCACGGCGCGGACCACCGCCTGGACCGGGCGGTGAAGGACCTGTTCACCGAACTCGCGGACCTGGACGGTGTCGAGGGGCGTGCCCGGCGCCTGGCGGAGCGGCTCGCGCTGGTCCTCCAGGGCTCCCTGCTGGTGCGGCACGCCCCGCCGGAGGTGGCCGACGCCTTCTGCGCCTCCCGGCTGGGAGGCGATCACGGCGCGTCCTTCGGCACGCTGCCGGCGGGCCTGGACCTGGAGCCGGTGGTGGACCGGGCGCGGCCGGCCTGACCTGCCGTACCCGGCCGGGGTCCCGGAGGGAGGGGGTGGTGCTGCGCCGACACGGCACCACCCCCCACCACCTGGGTCAAGTCTCGGCCAGGTACCGGCGGTTCACCAGGGTTGCAGGGGGTTGCAACTTATGGCGGCACATGCGCGGAGTCTGTGCCTCCGCCATGTCCGGAACGGCAGTATGAGAGGCGCGGCCGGACCGGAAACCACCGCCCGGACGGCTGTGCACGTCTCTTTCGACGCCCCTTTCCGGGAGGACCGCAGTGGTGAACCCGCCGGTGAACGTGGCGCGCCTGGCCGCCGTGGACGCGGCGCAGGCGGCGCGGGTGCTGAGCGAGGTGCGCGAGGCCACGCTGGCCGGCCAGCGTACGCGGCTGGCGCCCCGTCCGGTGATCGAGCAGTCGTGGGGGCGGATGCTGCGCAGCGGCGTCGACCCCGAACACGACTTCAGGTCAGGGCTGTTGTCCTCGGACGAGGTGCGGCGCCGGCGGGAGGAGTCGCCGCTGCGGCATGTCCTGCCGGTGCTGCGGGAGGGGCTGCTCTCGGTCGCGGACGTCGCCCGGCACATCATGGTCGTCGCGGACGCCGACGGGCGCGTGCTGTGGCGGGAGGGTGCGCCGTCGGTCCTGCGGAAGGCGGACGGGCTCGGCTTCGAACTCGGCGCGGACTGGCGGGAGGACGTCGTCGGCACCAACGGGGTGGGCACGCCGGCGGTGGTACGGCGGCCGGTCCAGGTGTTCGCCGGCGAGCACTTCGTACGGTCGCACGCCTCGTGGACCTGCTCGGGCGCGCCGATCACCGATCCGCGGGACGGGCGGCTGCTCGGTGTGGTGGACGTCAGCGGCCCGCTGGAGACCATGCATCCGGCGACCCTCGCCTGGGTGGACTCGGTCGCCAAGCTCGCCGAGGCCCGGCTGCGCGAGCGCCATCTGGCCTCGCTGGAGCGGCTGCGGGCGGTGGCGGCGCCGGTGCTGGCCCGGCTGGCCGGGCGGGCGCTGGTGGTGGACCGCGACGGCTGGGCGGCGGCCGTGACCGGAATGCCGTACGTACGGCGGGTGGCGCTGCCCAGGACGCTGGCGCCGGGCCGCCGGTGGCTGCCCTCGCTCGGTTCCTGCGCGGTGGAGCCGCTGGCCGGGGGCTGGCTGCTGCGGGCGGAGGAGGAGCCGCGCGCCGGTGCCGGCCGGATCGTGCTGGACCTCGCCCGGCCGGGCCGCCGCACGGTGACGGTCACGGCCTCGGCGGGTTCCTGGTCGCGGGAACTGAGCCCGCGCCATGCCGAGTTGCTGTTCCTGCTCGCCGAGCACCGTGCGGGGCGCGGGGCGGCGGCGCTGGCCGGGGATCTGTTCGGCGATCCGTCCCGGACGGTGACCGTACGGGCCGAGATGTCCAGAATTCGCAGGTATCTTGGAGAACTCCTGCAGCATCGGCCGTATCGTTTCCGTGCCGATGCGGAAGTGGACGTGATCCTTCCAGACGATCCGTCCCACCTGCTTCCGCAGTCGACAGCACCGGCGGTGACCCGCAAGCGGAATGCCATGCACGACGGCCGGAGCGAGCAGCCCGGACCGAGGTGACCGTCCGGCCCGCACGTGCGTCTTCCGCCCATCTGCGCGGTCTTGGCCCTGCGCGGCTCCTTCCTGCCGTAGCATCCCGTACGGGCCTCCCCACCTGCTCCTCGCGTCAACCCACGGATCGTGAGACGCAGTTGGCCCGCCCTCTGGAGGAGAGATGAAGCATCGCGGCAGACACCGCCGACGCAGACGGGGCGCGGCGCTGCGCGCGGTCCTGACCGGCACCGCGCTCGCGCTCACCGCCGCGGCCACGCTGATCAGCGCCTCCCAGGCCGACGTCACCGACGACCCGGGCGCGCTGAAGCCGATGACCTCCCCGGCGGACACCAGTCGGCTCCGCCTCCAGGAGCACCGGGTCCCCGCGCGCTCCCTGGACCGGCTCGCCACCGCGATGGGCCGCCCGGTCGGCGTGGACACCGTGCTCCGCAGCACCGACCGGACCATGCGCGAGGGCGACGGCTGCTCCGCCGGCGACCGCGCCTCCCTGCCCGTCGCCCCGGCCGCCTCCCGCGCCTACTGCTGGGACCCGGCCGACACCGCCACCGGCGACTGGCGGCCCGCCTCGGTGACCACCTCCGGGGACGCCGACGAGGACGGCGTCTGGGGCGCCCACCGGGTCGTGCTCGCCGGCTGGACCCACCGCACCACCACCGGCCGCCCCGCCGAGCGCGGCCTGGCCCGGGTCGCCTTCGTCGACGCGGACGACCCCGCCCACCTCTCCTACCGCTGGGTGCTCCTGGTCGTGCCGGTCGACGGCGGCCGGGACTACCGGGGCCTGACCTCCGGCCTTGCCGGCATGGTCTGGCACCGGAACAAGCTGCTGGTCACCACCACGGCCGGCGGCGCCGACGCGCTGTACGTCTACGACCTGGACCGCATCCAGCGCACCACGGTCGACGGGCCGGCGATCGGCCGCGTGCCCGGCGGCTGGTCCGCCGACGGCCACGACTTCGTGCTGCCCGCGGTCGCTTCGTACCGCTTCACCTCCGGCCGCTGCGCCCCCTCGGGACCGCCCTGTCCCGGCGCGCTCGCCCTCGACCGCGGTACGACACCCGACAGCCTGGTCGCCGCGGAGTCGACCGCGCCCGGCGGCGACAGGCGCGCCCGGCTGTGGCGGTACGCCTTCGGTGACGATCCGGCGCGTCCCGGGCCGCTCGCCACGGACGCGTGGGGGCGGGTGGACGCGGTGGAGGCGTACCGGACCCGGGCGGACGGGATCCGGGGCCTGCTGTCGTACCGGAAGCCCGGGGCGGACCGGCCGTCCTGGTATGTGGGACGGCTGCCCGAGTCGCAGGACGGGCACGGCGGGCTGTGGCGGCAGGACACCCGGGGCGCCCGGGCGGCCCGCTGCGGCGCCGACGCCTCGGACCGCTGCTGGGCGCAGGACGCGGGCTCCCTCTCCTACTGGCAGGAGACCGGCGAGGTGTGGTCGCTGTCCGACCGCATGCTGTTCGCACTCCCGCTCGCCGAACTGGACCACTCCCTGAACTGACGGCCGGCCCGCCCCCGGCTCCGGACAGGTGGCCCCGGCCGGCTCCGGACACGTTGTCCCGCCCGGCTCCGAGGGCCGTTGTGCACCTCGGCGCCAGGGGCGGGCACGTGTCTCGCCTCCGGGGGGGCCGTGCCCCTCGACCCCGGCCGGCAGTCCCACCCCCTCGGCTCCGACGCCCCCGCACTTTCCCGGCTCCGACGGCCCCGCACCCCTCCGCTTCGGGGACCCTCGTGCCGCTCGGTTCCCGGGTCGTGTTGCCGGGGCCGATCGACAGACCGGGTCGCGGGATGGTTCCCTGGCCCGCATGAGCAGCGCGCCCGTCACCACCTGGTCCCTGGAGCAGACCTCCTCGGCCGACCTCCTGCCCGCCGCCGCCCCCGACGGCGACGTCCGGATCGTCCGCGCCGAGGTGCCCTCCCCCGAGTTCAGCCGGTTCCTGTACGCCTCGGTCGGCGGCGACATCCGCTGGACCGACCGGCTGGGGTGGACCTACGCGCGGTGGCGGGAGTACCTGGACCGGCCCGGCGTGGAGACCTGGGTGGCCTACGACCACGGCACCCCGGCCGGCTACGTCGAGTTGGAGGCGCAGGACGAGGGCGCCGTCGAGATCGTCTACTTCGGGCTGATCCCCGCCTTCCGCGGCCGGCGCATCGGCGGCCACCTGCTGGCGCACGGGACGGCCCGCGCGTGGGACCTGGCCGAGCGGTGGCCCGGCCGGACGCCGACGAAGCGGGTGTGGCTGCACACGTGCAGCAAGGACGGCGAGTTCGCGATGGCCAACTACCAGCGGCGCGGCTTCAAGCTGTTCGACACCAGGGTGGAGCAGGAGCCGGACGTGGCCACTCCGGGGCCCTGGCCCGGCGCATACCCCGCCTGACCTGCCGGGACAAGCCCTCCGGCGACGCATGTGAGCGACGACACCCTTGTTCCACATTCCGGGACAAGGGTGTCCGCATGATGGATGAAGCTGGACTGTGTCCAGATCGCCGTGACACGCTTCCGTCATGTCCGGAACTGGAATTGCCTTGGTGAGTCGGCGGCACGTCGACCTCGGCCGCATGTCCAGCGCCATCTGTCCGGCGAGCTGACGCCTCCCAGCACCGCCGTTCCCCTCTCGTCTCTGATCCCGTGTGCGCGACGCCGCGCACCCATGCCGCATGCGTACGCACGCGCAGGTCAGCCGCTTTCCCGCCTGTCCCGAAGGACGTATCTCCATGGCCGCCACCCCACAGAACCCTGCCGCCTCCGCGCCCCGCCGCAAGGTGAGCCGTCACCGCGGTGAGGGCCAGTGGGCCGTCGGCCACTTCACCCCGCTCAACGGCAACGAGCAGTTCAAGAAGGACGACGACGGTCTCAATGTGCGGACACGCATTGAGACGGTCTACTCCCAGCGCGGCTTCGACTCGATCGACCCGAACGACCTGCGCGGCCGGATGCGCTGGTGGGGGCTGTACACCCAGCGCAAGCCCGGTATCGACGGCGGCAAGACCGCGATCCTGGAGCCGGAGGAGCTGGACGACGAGTACTTCATGCTGCGCGTCCGCATCGACGGCGGGGCGCTGACCACGGCGCAGCTACGGGTGATCGGCGAGATCTCGCAGGAGTTCGCGCGCGGCACGGCGGACATCACCGACCGGCAGAACGTCCAGTACCACTGGATCCGGATCGAGGACGTGCCCGCGATCTGGGAACGGCTGGAGGGCGTGGGCCTGTCCACCATCACCGCCTGCGGTGACACCCCGCGTGTGATGATCGGCTCCCCGGTGGCGGGCATCGCCGAGGACGAGATCATCGACGCCACGCCGGCGCTGGAGGAGATGAAGCGCCGCGTCCTGAACAACAAGGCGTACTCCAACCTGCCGCGCAAGTTCAAGACGGCCATCTCGGGTTCGCCGCTGCTGGACGTCGTGCACGAGATCAACGACGTCGCGTTCGTCGGCGTCCGCCACCCCGAGCACGGCCCGGGCTTCGACGTCTGGGTCGGCGGCGGCCTGTCCACCAACCCCAAGCTGGGCGTGCGGCTCGGCGCCTGGGTGCCGATCGACGAGGTGCCGGACGTCTACGAGGGCGTCATCTCGATCTTCCGTGACTACGGCTACCGGCGGCTGCGCAACCGGGCCCGGCTGAAGTTCCTCGTCGCCGACTGGGGCGCGGAGAAGTTCCGCCAGGTGCTGGAGGACGAGTACCTCAAGCGCGAGCTGGTCGACGGGCCCGCCCCGGAGCAGCCGGTGCAGCAGTGGCGCGACCACATCGGCGTGCACCGGCAGAAGGACGGCCGGTTCTACGTCGGTTTCGCACCGCGCGTCGGCCGGGTCGACGGGGCCACGCTGACGAAGGTCGCCGACCTGGCGGAGGCGCACGGCTCGGGCCGGGTCCGCACCACCGTCGAGCAGAAGATGATCGTTCTCGACGTCGAGCAGGACCGGGTCGACTCGCTGGTGGAGGGCCTGGAGGCGCTCGACCTCACCGCCCGGCCGTCCTCCTTCCGGCGCGGCACCATGGCCTGCACCGGCATCGAGTTCTGCAAGCTCGCCATCGTGGAGACCAAGCAGCGCGGCTCCACCCTGATCGACGAACTGGAGCGCCGGCTCCCGGACTTCGACGAGCCGATCACCATCAATCTCAACGGCTGCCCGAACGCCTGCGCCCGTATCCAGGTCGCGGACATCGGTCTCAAGGGGCAGCTGGTCCTGGACGACCGGGGCGAGCAGGTCGAGGGCTACCAGGTGCACCTGGGCGGCGCCCTCGGGCTGGAGCCGGGGTTCGGCCGCAAGGTGCGCGGCCTGAAGGTCACCGCGGAGGAGCTGCCCGACTACATCGAGCGGGTGCTCAAGCGGTTCCAGGCCGAGCGCGAGGACGGCGAGCGGTTCGCGGCCTGGGCGGCGCGGGCCAGCGAGGAGGCGCTGTCGTGAGCGAGCGGGCCGCGCCCTTCTACTGCCCCTACTGCGGCGACGAGGACCTGCGCCCGAGCGGCGAGGGTCACGGCGCCTGGGAGTGCGGGGCCTGCAACCGCGCGTTCCGGCTGAAGTTCCTCGGGCTGCTCGCCCAGGGGCTGCGGCGAGCCGACAACGGAGGGGACGAGCTGATATGACGACGGCTCAGCAAGAGCGTACGAGCGAGGAGTTGAAGGCACTCGCCGAACAGGCGGGCCGTGACCTGGAGGACGCCTCCGCGCTGGAGATCCTCCGGTGGGCGGTGGACACCTTCGGCACGAAGTTCTGCGTCACCTCCTCCATGGAGGACGCCGTGGTCGCCCATCTCGCCTCGCGCGTGCTCAAGGGCGTGGACGTCGTCTTCCTCGACACCGGCTACCACTTCCCGGAGACCATCGGGACCCGGGACGCCGTGGCGGCCGTGATGGACGTCGACGTCATCACCCTCACGCCGAAGCAGACGGTCGCCGAACAGGACGCCGAGTACGGCCCGAGGCTGCACGACCGGGACCCCGACCTGTGCTGCGCGCTGCGCAAGGTCCGGCCGCTGGCGGAGGGCCTGGAGAACTACCAGGCGTGGGCGACGGGCCTGCGCCGCGACGAGTCCCCGACCCGGGCGAACACCCCGGTCGTCGGCTGGGACGAGAAGCGGCGGAAGGTCAAGGTCTCGCCCATCGCCCGCTGGACGCAGGACGACGTGGACGCGTACATCACCGAACACGGCGTGCTCACCAACCCGTTGCTGATGGACGGCTACGCCTCCGTCGGCTGCGCCCCGTGCACCCGCAGGGTCCTGGAGGGCGAGGACGCGCGGGCCGGCCGCTGGGCGGGCCGGGCCAAGACCGAGTGCGGGCTGCACGGATGACGAACGAGCGGATTCAGGAGAACCACGTGACGACCGGAGCCACCGTCTGGCTCACGGGTCTGCCGAGCGCCGGCAAGACCACCATCGCGTACGCGCTGGCGGACCGGCTGCGTGCCGGGGGCCACCGTGTCGAGGTGCTCGACGGCGACGAGATCCGCGAGTTCGTCTCGGCGGGCCTCGGCTTCTCCCGGGAGGACCGGCACACCAACGTCCAGCGCATCGGCTTCGTCGCCGAACTGCTGGCCCGCAACGGCGTCAAGGCGCTGGTGCCCGTGATCGCGCCGTACACGGACAGCCGGGACGCGGTGCGCAAGCGGCACGAGGAGAACGGCACGCCGTACCTGGAGGTCCATGTGGCGACCCCGGTCGAGGTGTGCAGCGTGCGCGACGTGAAGGGGCTGTACGCCAAGCAGGCCGCGGGCGAGCTGACCGGGCTCACCGGGGTCGATGACCCGTACGAGGAGCCGGAGACGCCGGATCTGCGGATCGAGTCGCAGCACCAGACGGTCCAGGAGTCGGCCGCGTCGGTGTACGCGCTGCTGAGCGAGAGGGGACTGGCATGACCACGGTCGCCACGGTGGACGAGGGCACGGACAGCCCGTACGCGCTGTCGCACCTGGACGCGCTGGAGTCCGAGGCGGTCCACATCTTCCGCGAGGTCGCGGGCGAGTTCGAGAACCCGGTGATCCTGTTCTCCGGCGGCAAGGACTCCATCGTCATGCTGCACCTCGCGCTGAAGGCCTTCACCCCCGCGCCGGTGCCGTTCGCACTGCTCCATGTGGACACCGGACACAACTTCCCGGAGGTCCTTGAATACCGGGACCGTGTGGTGGCCGCACATGGGCTGCGACTCCATGTGGCCTCCGTCCAGGACTACATCGACCGCGGTGTGCTCAAGGAACGCCCCGACGGCACCCGCAACCCGCTCCAGACCCTCCCCCTGACGGAGAAGATCCAGAGCGAGAAGTTCGACGCCGTCTTCGGCGGCGGCCGGCGTGACGAGGAGAAGGCCCGCGCCAAGGAGCGGGTGTTCTCCCTGCGCGACGAGTTCTCCCAGTGGGACCCGCGCCGCCAGCGCCCCGAGCTGTGGAACCTGTACAACGGCCGGCACGCCCCCGGTGAGCACGTGCGGGTCTTCCCGCTGTCCAACTGGACCGAGCTGGACGTCTGGCAGTACATCGCCCGCGAGGGCATCGAACTGCCGGAGATCTACTTCGCCCACGAGCGCGAGGTGTTCCAGCGCGGCGGGATGTGGCTGACGGCCGGGGAGTGGGGCGGGCCCAAGGACGGCGAGACGGTCGAGAAGCGGCAGGTGCGCTACCGGACCGTCGGCGACATGTCCTGCACCGGCGCGGTCGACTCCGACGCCGACACGATCGAGAAGGTCATCGCCGAGATCGCCGCGTCCCGGCTGACCGAGCGGGGCGCGACCCGCGCCGACGACAAGCTGTCCGAGGCCGCGATGGAAGACCGCAAGCGCGAGGGGTACTTCTAAGCATGAGCACGACCACGACCGAGGCGCTCCCGGCCACCACCCTGCTGCGGTTCGCCACCGCCGGCTCCGTCGACGACGGCAAGTCCACGCTCGTCGGGCGGCTGCTGCACGACTCCAAGTCGGTCCTCGCCGACCAGCTGGAGGCCGTCGAGCGCGCCTCCGCGAGCCGGGGCCAGGACACCCCCGACCTCGCGCTGCTCACCGACGGCCTGCGCGCCGAACGCGAGCAGGGCATCACCATCGACGTCGCCTACCGCTACTTCGCGACCCCGCGCCGCCGGTTCATCCTCGCCGACACCCCGGGCCATGTGCAGTACACCCGCAACATGGTCACCGGCGCCTCCACGGCCGAGCTGACGGTGATCCTGGTCGACGCCCGCAACGGCGTGGTCGAGCAGACCCGCCGGCACGCGGCCATCGCGGCCCTCCTGCGCGTCCCGCACGTCGTCCTCGCCGTCAACAAGATGGACCTCGTCGGCTACGAGGAGAAGGTCTTCGCCGCGATCGCCGAGGAGTTCACGGCGTACGCGACCGAGCTGGGCGTCCCGGAGGTCACCGCGATCCCGATCTCGGCGCTGGCCGGCGACAACGTGGTGGAGCCGTCCGCGACCATGGACTGGTACGGCGGCCCGACCGTGCTGGAGCACCTGGAGACCGTGCCGGTCAGCCACGACCTGGCGCACTGCCACGCGCGGCTGCCCGTGCAGTACGTGATCCGGCCGCAGACCGCCGAGCACCCGGACTACCGGGGCTACGCGGGCCAGATCGCGGCCGGCACGTTCCGCGTGGGCGAGCCGGTCACCGTCCTGCCGTCCGGCCGCACCTCGACGATCTCCGGCATCGACCTGCTCGGCGAGCCGGTCGACGCGGCCTGGACGACGCAGTCGGTGACGGTGCGGCTCGCGGACGACATCGACGTCTCCCGCGGCGACCTGATCGTGCCGACGAAGGACGCCCCGGCCACCACGCAGGACGTGGAGGCGACCGTCTGCCACGTCGCCGACGCGCCGCTGACCGTCGGGCACCGGGTGCTGCTCAAGCACGGCACCCGCACGGTCAAGGCGATCGTGAAGGACATCCCGTCCCGGCTGACGCTCGACGACCTGTCCCTGCACCCGCACCCGGGACAGCTCGTCGCCAACGACATCGGCCGGGTGAAGATCCGCACCGCCGAGCCGCTGCCGGTCGACTCCTACGCCGACTCGCGCCGCACGGGCTCCTTCATCCTGATCGACCCCGCCGACGGCACCACGCTCACCGCGGGCATGGTCGGCGAGTCGTTCGCCTCCCCCGAGCCGGTCAAGGACGCGGCCGACGACGAGGGCTGGGACTTCTGAGATGAACCCCACCGACTTCTACTCGACGTTCGCCAAGGAGGGCGGCCGCGTCGGCAGCGGCGCCCTCGGCAGCGGGCAGGGCGGGGTCGCGCGATGTGCGCGCTGACGTACGCGCACCGCTTGCGCGCCCCGTCCCCCCACCCGACGTCCCGGACGCGACGAAGACCCTTGCCGAACTCCCGGCCACGACCTGAAAGCCCGTGACCGCCGGGCCAACGAGAGGAAAGCCTCCCGTGCCTGCCAACCGCTCCACCCTGCTTCGCCGCGGACTCGCCGCGATCGCCGCACTGCCCCTGTTGTCCCTCGCGGCCTGCGGCTACGGGTCCGACTCCAAGGACGACAACGCGGGCGCCAAGATCGCCACCGGCGCCAAGAAGATCGACGGGCTCGGCTCCGTCAAGATCGGCTACTTCGGCAACCTCACCCACGCCACCGCCCTGGTCGGCAACCAGAAGGGCTTCTTCCAGAAGGAGCTGGGCGCCACCGAGGCCAAGTACCAGATCTTCAACGCCGGTCCGTCCGAGATCGAGGCGCTGAACTCGGGTTCCATCGACATCGGCTGGATCGGCCCCTCCCCGGCGATCAACGGCTACACCAAGTCCGACGGCAAGAGCCTGCGCATCATCGGCGGTTCGGCCTCCGGCGGGGTGAAGCTGGTCGTCAACCCGGACAAGATCAAGTCCCTGAAGGACGTCAAGGGCAAGAAGATCGCCACCCCGCAGCTGGGCAACACGCAGGACGTGGCGTTCCTCAACTGGGTGGCCGAGCAGGGCTGGAAGGTCGACGCGCAGAGCGGCAAGGGTGACGTGTCCGTCGTCCGCACGGACAACAAGGTGACCCCGGACGCCTACAAGTCCGGCTCCATCGACGGTGCCTGGGTGCCGGAGCCGACCGCCTCGAAGCTGGTCGCCGAGGGCGGCAAGGTGTTGCTGGACGAGTCGGCGCTGTGGCCGGACAAGAAGTTCGTGATCACGAACATCATCGTGTCGCAGAAGTTCCTCAAGGAGCACCCGAAGGCCGTCGAGGCGGTCCTGAAGGCGTCGGTCGAGACCAACAAGTGGATCAACGCCAACCCGGACGAGGCGAAGGCCGCGGCCAACAAGCAGCTGGGCGTCGACTCCGGCAAGGAACTGCCCGCGAAGGTCCTGGACCCGGCGTGGAAGTCCGTCCAGTTCACCGACGACCCGCTGGCCGCGACCCTCGACACCGAGGCGAAGCACGCCGTCAAGGCCGGCCTGCTGGACAACCCCAAGCTGGACGGCATCTACGACCTCACCCTCCTGAACAAGGTCCTCAAGGCCGAGGGCGAGCACACCGTCAGCGACGCCGGACTCGGCGCCCGGTAAGTCCCGTAGCCGATGAGTTCCCAGGAGGTGACGACCATGGCAACGACCTTCGCCGAGGCCGCCGAGACGGTCGAGCACGCGGCGCGCATCGAGCACGTCTCG
The DNA here is from genome assembly GCF_055581365.1 of Streptomyces sp. NPDC031445. Taxonomy (NCBI): domain Bacteria; kingdom Bacillati; phylum Actinomycetota; class Actinomycetes; order Kitasatosporales; family Streptomycetaceae; genus Streptomyces; species Streptomyces sp. NPDC031445. Next base: position 459,626 of record NZ_JBVIJO010000001.1, on the reverse strand, counting down.
AAGTCCTTCGCGACACCGGGCGGGCAGCAGCTCGTCCTGGACGACATCAGCCTGGATGTCGCACCGGGTGAGTTCGTCACCCTCCTGGGGGCCTCGGGCTGCGGCAAGTCGACGCTGCTGAACCTGGTGGCGGGGCTGGACCGGCCCTCCGCCGGCAGCATCGCGACCGACGGGCGTCCGGCCCTGATGTTCCAGGAGCACGCCCTGTTCCCGTGGCTGACCGCGGGCAAGAACATCGAACTCGCCCTCAGGCTCAGGGGCGTGCCGAAGAACGAGCGCCGCGAGCGGGCCGAGCGGCTGCTCGAACTGGTGCGGCTGCGGGGCTCGTACGGCAAGCGGGTGCACGAACTGTCCGGCGGCATGCGCCAGCGCGTGGCCCTGGCCCGCGCGCTGGCCCAGGACAGCCAGCTGCTGCTGATGGACGAGCCGTTCGCCGCGCTGGACGCGATCACCCGGGACCTGCTGCACGACGAGCTGACCCGGATCTGGACGGAGACCGGCGTGTCCGTCCTGTTCGTCACGCACAACGTGCGCGAGGCGGTACGGCTCGCGCAGCGGGTGGTGCTGCTGTCGTCCCGGCCGGGCCGGGTGGCCCGTGAGTGGCGGGTGGACATACCGCAGCCGCGGCGCATCGAGGACGCGCCGGTGGCCGAACTGTCCTTGGAGATCACCGAAGTCCTGCGTGGGGAGATCCGGCGTCATGGCCAGCACTGAGACCAAGACGGTCACGGACGCGGGGAGCGTCGAGGCGGGCCTGGACGCGCTGGAGGTCGTCGCCGCCGGCCGTACGCCGTTCCGGCAGACGTTCACGGCGAAGATCCTGCCGCCGCTCATCGCCACCGTGGTGGTGCTGGTCGTGTGGCAGGCGCTGATCTCCTTCAAGATCGTCGACGATCCGACGAAGCTGCCCTCGCCCGCCGACGTCGGCGGCGAGTTCAAGCGTGCCTGGGTGGAGGGCACGCTGCTGGGCTACATCTGGACCAGCGTCTCGCGCGGTCTGCTGGGCTTCCTGTTCGCGCTGGCCATCGGGACCCCGCTCGGTCTGCTGGTGGCGCGGGTGAAGTTCGTGCGGGCGGCCATCGGGCCGGTGCTGTCCGGTCTGCAGTCGCTGCCGTCGGTGGCGTGGGTGCCGCCCGCGGTGATCTGGCTGGGCCTGGACAACTCGATGATGTACGCGGTGATCCTGCTGGGCGCGGTCCCGTCGATCGCCAACGGCCTGGTCTCCGGCATCGACCAGGTGCCGCCGCTGTTCCTGCGGGCGGGCCGCACGATGGGCGCGACCGGGGTGCGGGGCGCCTGGCACATCGTCCTGCCGGCCGCGCTGCCGGGCTACCTCGCGGGCCTGAAGCAGGGCTGGGCCTTCTCCTGGCGCTCGCTGATGGCCGCGGAGATCATCGCCTCCTCCCCCGACCTCGGCATCGGCCTGGGCGCGCTGCTGGAGAACGGCCGCAACGCCAGCTCCATGTCCATGGTGTTCGAGGCGATCTTCCTGATCCTGTTCGTCGGCATCGCCATCGACCTGCTGATCTTCAGCCCGCTGGAGCGGTGGGTGCTGCGCAGCCGCGGCCTGCTGGTGAAGAGCTGACCATGCGCCCTCCCGTCCTCCTCGTCATCGCCCACGGCAGCCGCGACCCGCGGCACGCCGCGACCGTGCACGCCCTGGTGGGGCGGGTGCGGTCGCTGCGGCCGGGCCTGCGCGTGGAGACCGGGTTCCTGGACTTCAACGTCCCGTCGGTGCACGGGGTGCTCCGGTCGCTGGCGGCGGAGGGCGTGCGGGACGTCGTCGCCCTGCCGCTGCTGCTGACCCGCGCGTTCCACGCCAAGGCCGACATCCCCGCCGTGCTGCGGGACGCGCCGGGGCGGCTGCGGATCCGGCAGGCGGACGTGCTCGGCCCGTCCCCGCTGCTGCTGTCCGCGCTGGAACGGCGGCTGTACGAGGCGGGCCTGTCGCCCGCCGGCAAGTCCTCGACCGGGGTCGTGCTGGCCTCGGCGGGGTCCTCCGACCCGGAGGCGATCGCGGTGATCGCCGACATCGCGCGGGAGTGGTGGCACACCGGTTGGTGCGCCGTGCGGCCCGCGTTCGCCTCCGCGTCCCTCCCCCGCACCGAGGACGCGGTACGCGAGCTGCGCGCCCTCGGCTGCGAGCGGGTCGCCGTCGCCCCGTACGTCCTGGCCCCCGGCTTCCTGCCGGACCGGATCGCACGCGGCGCGGCCGAGGCGGACGTCCTCGCCGAAGTGCTCGGCCCCGCACCGGAGGTGGCGCAAGTGGCGCTTCAGCGGTACGACGGCGCGCGCCGGCCGGCCCTGACGGCACTCGGCGCGTAACCGCCGCGCGGAGCGGCGGATCACCGTCGCCAGGCCCGCACCGGAGGTGGCGCAGGTCGCGCAGGAACGGTACGACAGCGCGCGCCGGCCGGCCCTGACGGCACTCGGCGCGTAACCACCGCGCGGAGCGGCGGATCACCGTCGCCAGGCCCGCGCCGGAGGTGGCGCAGGTCGCGCAGGAACGGTACGACAGCGCGCGCCGGCCGGCCTTGGACCGCACTCGGCGCGGAACCGCCGCGCGGCCGTGTCTCGCCGCCGGCGTGCGGGTTCGCCGGCGGCTCCCTCGCGGCCGCCGGGGGCACCCCGGTGCCCCCGCTCGTCACGGCACGCCCCCACCTGCTCGGTTTCCTCGAAAAGCCCTCCCCGGCACTTGTGGATCTGCTGGGATGGACCCCTGAGCACTATCGGGGGAGAACTGTTCGCGTGGCCGGTCGGGAGTTCGGGTGTCACCTGGGGCTGCCCAGGGCCCTGTCGGGTCTGCCGCTCAGCCCGCTCGTGCCCGGGTACGGCGCCCTCGCCACCGCCCAGCACGCGGCGGGCCTGCGTCACCTCGGGGAGGCGCTGGGGGCGGGCGCCGGCGGGTTACGGGTCCTGGACGGGCTGTTCGTGCCCGCCGGGGCGCACGGCCGGCGCCGGGTGGACGCGCCGCTGCTGGAGGGGCTGGCCCGGTCCGCGGATCCCGCCGTCGCCCCGCTCGCCGCGCGGCTGGCCGAACTGCACCGCGCCGACCCGCAGGCGCCCCGCCGGATCGTCCTCTACCAGCTGATCAACCTGCTCCAGGAGCGCCCCGAGGGCGAGCGCGGCTCCGCCGTGCGCGAGGCCGGCGTCCACCCCGACGAGGCGGCCGGTCTGCTCGCGGCGGCCCGGCTGCGCCCCCGGCTCGACCGGCCGCAGCGGGACGCCGCCGAGTCCCTGGCCGACGCGCTGGCACAGGCCCGGCTGCACCGGCTGCGCACCCTGCTGGACCGGCTGCCCGCGGACGGCGTCGACCCGGCGCTCGCGGCCGTGCGGGACGGGACGGCCGAGCGGCTGCGCGCCGTGCGGGACGCCCTGCGGGAGGGACGGCGGGCCGAGGAGCGGGGCGACCGGGAGGCGGCGGGCGCCGCGTACCTGCGGGCGCTGCGGACGGCCTGTGACGACCGGCGGGCCCTGGGCGGACTGGTCCGCCTGCACGGCCGCCGGCCCGCGCTCGGCGCCGAACTCCGCGCCGATCACGTCGAGTTGACCTGGAAGGACGACCGGGAGACGCCCGGCGAGTGGCGGCTGCTGCGGCTGTACCGGGACGGCCGGGGCAAGCCCGCCGTGCGCGGTGTCCCCGGCTCCGCCACCGCCCCGGTGCGGGACACCGGTGCCGAACCGGGCGGCACGGTCCGGTACGCCGCCCTGCCGCTGCGCGACGGCGTGGTGGACGGGCCGCCGCTGGTGTCCCGGCGGCTGGTCGTCGCCCCCGAGGTGGAGCACCCGGTGCTGGCGGACGGCCCCGCGCGGATCGACGGCTCCTGGCGGCGGCCCGACGCCGCCGCCGAGGTCACGGTCGAACACACCGGGCCGGACGGAGGCACCGCGCACCTCACCGCCCGCGCCGACGGGTTCACCGCGACCGGCCTGCCGCCCGGCGACCACGCCTTCCGCATCGTGTGCCACTACCGGACGTCCGACGGCCGCACGGTCCCCTCCCCCGGCCTGCGCACGACCGCCAGCGTGCACCCCTGGCCCGAGCCCGTGCGCACGCTGACCGCACGGCCCGTGGAAGGGGGCGCCGTACGGTTCGCCTGGACCGGGGCGGAGGGCGCCGAGGTCCGGCTGGTGACCTGGCCCGGCGGGGCGCCGGAGCCGGGCACCGAGCTGCGCACCGACACGCTCCCGCCCCCGCTGGGCTGGCCCGGACCGGCGGGCGCCCCGTGTCCGCCGCCCGGCACGTACACCGAGGTCGCCGCCGTCGCCGTACGCGGGGCGCGGGCGCTCGCGGGGCCGGTGGTCGGCGTGGAGGCCGTACGGCCCGTGCCCGGGATCAGCGCCCACCGGCTCCCGGACGGGCGGGCGCGGATCGTCCTGGACTGGCCCGAGGACGTCCCGCACCTAGTGGTCGGCTGGACGCCGGTGGGATCCACGGGCGGCGGGGAGCGCACGGTCACCGCGCACGCCTACCGCCGTGGCGGACTGCACCTGCCCGTCGGCCCGGGGGCCGTCCGGGTGCGGGCCGCCCCGGTGCCGCGGGTGCCCGGCGCGGTGGTCGTGGTGCCCGACGCGGCCGAGGCGCTGGTCCCGGCGGACGCCGCCGTCTCCTACCAACTGGTCAGGTCCCCACGGAGGTTGCTCGGCCGAAACCGTCGCACGCTGCTGCGGGTCACGCTCAGCGCGCCCGGCGGCCTCGCGGAGGTCCCGGAGTTCGTGTGCGTCGCCCGCGGCGGCACCCTCCGCCCGCGCGACGCCGCCGACGGCACCACCGTGCTGCGGATCCCCGGGCCCGAACTGGCCCGGCACGGCAGCCTCGAACGGGAACTGCCGGCCGCCCCCTGCCCGTCCCCCTACACCCTGCGCGGCTTCCTGCTCGGAGAGCACGCCGCCTCGGTCCGACTCGAGGAACCCTCTCTCACCAGCCTGGTGGTGCGCTGAGCCATGACGACCGTGATCTGCCCCTACTGCTTCACCCGCGCGTCGGCGTCCCGACTGCCGTACCGCTGCCTGATGACGCCGAACGGCGTGCGCGGCGGCGCGCCCTGCGGGCCGCGGCCGGACGAGACCTGGGCCGCGTTCATGGGGCCGGGCGTGCCCCCGGCGGCCCGGATGCGCGGCCCGGTGTTCGCCCCGGCGCGCAGGCTCGCCGGACTCGCCGGGCCCGGCGGCTCCGGCAGCAGCGTGCCCTGCCCCGACTGCGGGGTGCCGACGCCGGTGCGGGTGTGCGGGTCCTGCCACAGCGACCTGCCGAGCGACTACTGCGACCAGGACAGCAGGATCATCGCCCTGGTCGGCGCCAAGGCGTCCGGCAAGAGCACCTACGTCGCCGTCCTGCGCAACGAGCTGGACCACCGGGTGGGCCAGGCCTACCACGCGTCGCTGGCGGCGATGGGGCAGCACACGCAGGCCCGGGACAGGGAGATGGCCGAGGACCTGTACGAACGGCTGCGGCTGCCCGGCGCCACCCGGCCGGCCGCGCTCGGCTTCAACGACCCGCTGCTGTACCGGCTCAGCCTGCCCCGGCGCGGGCTGCTGGGCGGCTCCGGCACCCGGCACACCACGCTGGTCTTCTTCGACGCGGCCGGCGAGGACCTCGCGGACGCCGAGGCGATGGACCGCTACACCCGCTACCTGAGCGCCGCCGACGGCATCATCCTGCTGGTCGACCCGCTGCAACTCGGCTCCGTGCGCGACCGGTTGCCGGTGCACGACGGCCCGCCGCTGCCCGTGGTGGAGACCTCGCCCCGGCAGATCGCCGCCGACCTCGCCGCCCAGCTGCGCACCCACGGCAAGGGCAAGGCGGGCGGCCGGGTGACCACCCCGATCGCCGTGGCCGTCACCAAGACGGACATGCTCAGGCCCCTGCTCGAACCGCACTCCCCGCTGCTGCGCAACGCCCCGCACCCCGGCGGCGCCTACGACACGGAGGACCGGCTCGCCGTCCACGAGGAACTCCGCGCCCTGCTCACCGACTGGGACTCGGGCGCGCTGCTGCGCCAACTGGAGCACGATTTCGACCGGTTGTCGCTGTTCGGACTCTCGGCGCTGGGTGCGCCACCGCCCGCGAACGCCCCGGCGGACGTGCCGAAGTCGGGTCCGCAGCCGGTGCGGGTGGAGGACCCGCTGCTGTGGCTGCTGTCCCTGCGCGGGCTGCTGCCCGTCCGCACGGCCGGCAAGGACAGGGCGACGGCCGGGAAGGAGCGTGTGCGGTGAACCTCGCCCAGCTGCACTACACCTCGGCACCGCCCGGCCCGGACGGGTCCGGCTTCCGCTTCACCGCCGTCAGTCCCGGCGTACCGGCCACGCTGCTGCGGGAGGCTGAACAGCTCATCGGGTACGAGCCGCCGCGCGACCTGCCCGACCGGCCGGACGGCGAGCAGCTGAAATCCTTCCCGCGCTCCCTGAGCTGCACCGAACTGTCCGACGGCGGACGGCTGTTGTGCCGGTCGGTGTACACCGGTGCGGACTACAGCGGGCGGTGGGGCAACTTCCACGCGCACGCCGTGCACCTGCCTCCCGGCGTCCGGCTGCCGGACGGCGCGCTGCCGATCACCGCGTGGGAGTCGCCGCGCTGGGCGGAGGCCACCCCGCCGGGCGGCCGGCCGGAGCCGATCGACCGGTTCGCGCCGTCGGGGCTGCTGCGCCGGGACGGGCTCGTGGCGTTCGCCCGGTCCCGCGCGGACCGGCTCGCCGCGTTCTTCGCCGACCTGCGCACCCTGGCCGACGGCAGCGACGCCCGGCAGATCGTGCTGGTGGAGCGGGACAGCGCGGACGTGGCCCAGTGGATCGCGCTGGCCTGTACGGTCCTGCCGCGCGAGCTGGCACACCGGCTGACGTTCACGACGTACACGCGGCGCCCGCAGCAGGCCCGCCAGCAGATCGTCGGGGCGCTGCCCTCGTCGGAGCCGGTCGGGCACGACCACCGGTTCCGGGTGCACGACGGCACCGGCCGGGCCGCGGCGGAGCCCGTGGCGGACGTCTGGGCCGAGGTCTGCGCGCGGATCTGGACGGCCGGGCGGCCGGAGCTGTTCCGCGACACGGTCCGCGGCGCCGGGGACACCGCCGGTGAGGCCGGTCCCCTCGCCGTCACCGCGCTCGCCGAGCGCATCGGCCTGCCCGCCGCCGCCCGGGCGGCGGCGGCCCGCTGGGCCACGGACCACGCCGCCGCGCTGCCGGAGCCGACGCTGACGGCCCTGATCGGGGAGCTGGCGCGGGAGACCGGGAAGGTCCCCGGCGATGCCGGGGACCCCGGGGGCGCCACGGTTTCCGGGGACTCCGGGGACGGTGAGCCGGTCGCCCTGGCCGCGCTGCTGGCCCGGCTGGACGGGCAGGTGCCCACGGCCGTGTCGGCGCCGCTCGCCGCGCGGGTGCTGACCCTGGCGGTCCGCGGCCGGGGCCCGGTGCCCGTGCTGGGGGCGGGTTCGCTGACTCCGGAGGTCAGGGCCGCGCTGGCCCGGGACCTGGCGGCGGACCTGCGGCACGGCATCGCGGACGCCACCGGACCGGCGATCGGCCGGCCCCTGGAGCTGCTGCGCGTCGCCGACCTGCTCGACGTCGACTGCACCGACCTGCTCCCCGAGTTCGCGGGCCGGGCCGCCCGGGAGCTGGTGAGCGCGGAGGCTGCGGATGACCGGACGCGGGTGACCGCAGAGCCGACGGGCGACCGGGCGCGGGTGGGCGCGGAGCCGGCCGGCGGCCAGGTGCCGGTGGGCGCGGAGCCTGTGGGCGCCAGGCCGGCGGGCGTCCGCTCCGACGCCGCCCTCCTCGACGCCGTACACGCCCACCCCGCCCTGCGCACCGCCCTGTTCGGGGCGCTGAACGCGCTCGCGGCGGCTCATCCCGTCGCGGTCGCCGGACGGCTCGCGGGGTCCGGGCTGCCCCTCGCCCCGGACCCGCGCTTCCCCCATCTGCGGATGTGCGTCCTCGGGGACGCGGCCGGTCCGGCCGGCGGTGACCGGCGCGGCCGGCTGCGCGCGGTGCTGCACACCGCCGGGGTCTCGCCGCACGCCGATCCCGCCGTCCTGCACACGGCGTTCCGTCTGGTGTGGCGCGACGAGCTGCCCACCGGCGAGGAGGCGAGCCTGCTGCTGAACGAGCTGGGCTCGGACGCGCACCGGCTGGCCGGCACCCGGGACCTGCTGGTCGCCGCCGCGCTGGCCGCCCCGGCCGAGGACGCCGCCGTCCCGCTGCTCGCCGCCGACCTGCTGCGCAGCTTCACCACGGAACTGGCCCCGGCGCACCGGGTGCCGCTGCTCCTGCTGGAGTTCACCGCGCTGCTCGGCACCGACGGCGAGGGCGAGAACTGGGTGGAACGGGTCCGGACGCTGCGGGACGGCGCGGTCGAGCCCGTACCGGATCAGGTGACCCGGCGGGTGCACGACGCCCTCGCCCGGCGGCTGCTGACCGTGCCGGTGCCGGAGAGCGAGCTGTACGCGCTGGCCCGCTCGGGCGACCCGGCGCTGCTGGCGGCCTACGAGCGGGCGGCGCGCGGTGCCGCGGTGGCCGAGCGGCTGCGGACCGTGCCGTCGTACGCCGCCGCCCGCTTCTGCGACTGGACCGCGTACCAGGACACCCATCCGGGCTGGGAGGCGACCCGTACGGCGCTGCTGGCCAAGGTGCTGCGGCCGGTGGTGCGGGCGCTGCCCGCCGAGGACCGGGCGGCGGTCGAGGAGGCGCTGCGGCGCACCGGCCGGGGGCGGCTGGACGCGTACCGCGCGTGGAACCGGCCGGGTGCCCTGGGCCGGCTCGCGGGCCGGCTGACCGGGCGCGGGCGCCGCGAGGACGCCGGGGCGACCTGGCACGGGGACGTCCAGCCGCCCGCCGGCGGAGGTGCCCGGTGAACGCCGGAGGCGGTGACGGGGACCTGCACCTCGCGTCGCAGGTGCTGCTGGCCCTGTTCGTCTGGTCGGGGCTGGTCGCCGTCGCGGTGTGCCTGTTCCGGACGCTGTGGGAGTTCCTCGGGCGGGGCGTGCGCGCGGTGTGGCGGGGGCTCGGGCCGTGGCAGGCGGGCCGCCCGGACCCGCGGCTGCCCGGTGTCGGGGCCGCCGAGCCCGCCGAACTCGCCTACTGGTGGCGGCAGTCGTGGGCGGACGCGGCGAGTGCCGCCCGGGACGGCATGCGGATGCTGTGGCGGGCCTTCACCGACCCCTGGATGGACCGGACCGTACGGAACCTGTTCCGCGGCCGGCGTCCCCGGGGTCGCCGGGTCCGGGCGTCGCTCGGCCGGTTCCTGCTGGCCACCCTGATCGCCCCCGGTACGGCGGCGGGCGCGCTGACCGGCGCGGTCCTCGCGACCGTACTGCTCGGCTGGGCCCTGCTGGTCCTCGCGCTGCTGCTCGGCGTGGTCTGGCTCGGCTGGACGGCGGCGGTGCCCCTGCTGCGCGGGCTGGAGCGCGGCTGGGCGCTGCTGCGGGGCCTGCGCACGACCTGCCCCCACCCCGGCTGTTACGCGCCGGTGCCGCTGGCCGTGCACCGCTGCCCCGGCTGCCCGGCCCGCCACGCCGAGCTGCGGCCGGGCCGGTACGGCGCCCTGTGGCACGTGTGCGGCTGCGGGCGCAGGCTGCCCGCCACCCGGCTGACCGGGCGGGGCAGGCTGGCGGCGCTGTGCCCGCGCTGTGAGCAGGTCCTGCCGCAGGCGGTGGCCACCACCCGGGTGGTGCACACACCGCTGGTCGGCGGCACCTCCTCCGGCAAGACGATGCTGATGGCGGCCATGGTGGAGGGGCTGCACTCCTGGGCCCGGGAGGGCCGGCTGCGCGTCGAGTGGGCGACCTCCGCCGACCGCGGTGCCCACGCGGGCGTCAGCCGGCAGCTGAACCAGTCCGGCTGGGCGCACGCCACGACCGGTGGGCCGCCGCGCGCCCTCATACTCACGGTGGCCCGGGGCCGGCGGCGCCGGCTGCTGTATCTGTACGACCCGATGGGCGAGTCCGTGAGCGACGCCGAACGGGTGCGTGCGCAGGGGTACTTGGCGCACGCGGACGGCGTCGTCCTGGTCGCCGACGTCCTCGCCGATCCCACGGTGCGCGGCCGGCTCGGTCCGGCGGACGCCGAGCGGGCACAGCGGGCGCGGCCCTCGGCGCAGGGCCCGCGGACGACGTACGAGCGGCTGACCGGCGAGCTGGCCGCGCTGACCGGGCGGCGGCGCCGGCTGCCGGTGGCCGCGGTCGTCACCAAGCGGGACGTGCTGGACCGGCTGACCTCGCTGCCGGCGCCCGGCGACGGCCGGATCGACCACTGGCTCGGCGACATCGGCCTGGGCGCGCTGGTGCGGGCCCTCGGCCACGACTTCGGGGCGGCCCGCTACTGGGCGGTCAGCTCCCACGCGGCCACCGGCACCGGCCCGCTGGAGAGCGAGCAGCGGCGCGCCGCCGAACCGGTGCTGTGGCTCCTCGCCGCCTCCGGGCTGCGCACCGGCCCGCCGGCCGGGCGGGCGGGCGGCGGGGCGGGCCGGGTGCCGTGGCCCCGGCGGCGGCCGGACGGCGACAGGGAAGGCGGGTACACCCCGGCATGAACCATGTGACTCCGTCCGCCGGCCGGGCCCGGCGGGTGATGGCGGGCCTCTTCGTCGCCGCCCTGGTCCTGGCGGCCGCCGCGCTCGTCCTCGGGGTAGGGCTGGTGCTGCCCCGGCCCTGACACCCGACGTGACGACCTGCTTCCACATGATCCCCTCTCACCTGAAAGGAACTGCGGCGTGAGTGACATTCCCGGCGGGCCGATGGCCAACCGGCCGGTCCACTTCATCTGGCTGCTCGACTGCTCGTACTCGATGCAGGGCGAGAAGATCGCCAAGCTCAACTACGCGATCAGGGAGGCCGTCCCGGAGATGCGGTCGGTGGCCCACGACAATCCCGCGGCCCAGCTGCTGCTGCGCACCCTCACCTTCTCCACGACCGCGCAGTGGCACCACCAGACCCCGGTCCCGGTGGACGACTTCACCTGGCAGGACGTGCAGGTCGACGGCATGACCAACCTCGGTGAGGCGCTGCACCTGGTGGCGCGCGAACTCCAGACGCCGCCGATGCCGCAGCGGGCGCTGAAGCCGGTGCTGGCGCTGGTGTCGGACGGGGTGCCCACCGACGACTGGAAGGCGGGCCTGAAGGCCGTGGACGCCACCCCGTGGGGCCGCAAGGCGGTCCGGGTGGCCATCGCGATCGGCGCGGACGCGGACCGCGGGGTGCTCCAGGAGTTCCTCGGCAACCCGGAGCTCCAGCCGCTGGACGCCAACAGTCCCAAGCAGCTGGCGGCGGCGATCCGCTGGGCGTCGACGGCGGCCGTGAAGGCGGCCTCCCAGCCGGTCGCCGGTGACGGGTCCGGGGTGAGCACGGCGAAACAGCCGTACGCGCCGCCGGTGCTGGACGACGACGATGACGACGACGTGTGGTGACGCTCGGGGTGCGGCGGTGGGAGACCCTGGCGGGCAGCGTCCAGGGCGTCGGCAAGCGGCGCAACCAGGACTGGTACGCCTGCCAGGGCACCGGGTCCGGTCCGGACCCGCTGGTCCTGGCGGTGGCCGACGGGCACGGCTCGGCGGTGCACGCGCGCAGCGCGCTCGGCGCGCGGTTCGCCGTGGACCAATTCCTGGTGCTGGCCGGTGCCTTCGGGCGGGCGGCGCACGACTGCCACGAGCCGGGGCGGCTCGCCCGGCTGATGACGTACGCCCGGGACGACTTCCCGCGGGCGCTGGTGCACGAGTGGCGGCAGGAGGCCCTCGGCCACTGGGACCGCAACCGCCCGGTGGTGGAGGAGGCCTCCCGGGAGCCGGGGACCGAGGAGAAGCTGGTGCTGTACGGCACCACGCTGATCGGCGCGGTGCTCACGCCGTGGCTGTTCGTGGCCTGGCAGATCGGCGACGGTGACCTCGCGGTGGTGGAGCACGACGGCACGCTGGTCCGGCCGCTCGCACCGGCGGAGGAGGACCTGGGCGACGAGACCGAGTCGTTGTGCGGGCGGGAGGCGTGGCGGGCGATGCGGATGCACTGGGCGCCGGTGTTCGAGGAGGCGCGGGCGCCGCGGCTGGTCGTGCTCTCCACGGACGGCCTGTCGAAGAGCTTCGCGTCGGCCGACGGCTACCGCGAGTTCGTCAGCGGGCTGGCCGGGCGGCTCGCCCAGGAGGGCGGCGCGGGTGTCCGCGAGGCCCTGCCGGACTGGCTCGCCCAGGCGTCCCGCTACTCCGGGGACGACACGACCCTGGCGGCGGCGGTGCGCCCGGCACGGGCCCTCGCGGACGCCCCGGCGGCCCCCGGTGACCCCGGCGGCCCGGAGGAGCCCGTGGAGCACGGTACGGCGGACGCGCGGACACCACCCGGACCGGACGGCGGCGAGGTGGACATGGAACGGACAACGGAGACGTAGATGAGCGGCATGCTCGATGGCGGTACGCGCCTCGCGGCGGAGAACGGTGACGACGTCGAGATCCTCGGCTTCCTCGGCGCGGGCGGCCAGGGCGAGGTGTACCGGGTCCGGACATCGGACGGGGAACGGGCCCTGAAGTGGTACTACCCGACCTGCGCGACCGCCGGCCAGGAGGCGATCGTACGGGAGCTGGTGACCCGGGACTTCGCCGACGACCGCTTCCTGTGGCCGGAGGCCTTCGTGCCGGAGCACCGCGGCTCGTTCGGCTATCTGATGGGGCTGCGCCCGGACCGCTACAAGGGGCTTCCGGCGCTGTTCCGGCGGCAGTTGCGCACCAGCCCGCGCGCGCTGCTGACGGCCTGCCTGTACACGGTGGAGGCCTATCAGGCGCTGCACTCGCGGGGCATCGCCTACCGGGACATCTCCTGGGGGAACATCTTCTTCGACCCGGACACCGGTGACGTGCTGGTCTGCGACAACGACAACGCGGTGGTGGAGGGTGACGCCAGCGGCATCTCGGGGACCATGGAGTTCATGGCGCCGGAGCTGGTGCGCGCGGACCCGGGCGCGCGTCCGGGCACCCAGTCCGACCTGCACTCGCTCGCGGTGCTGCTGTTCATGCTGCTGATGAACCACCACCCGCTCAAGGGCCGGCGCGAGCTGGGCATCCACTGCCTGGACGAGGCCGCGGAGCGCAAGCTGTACGGCAGGAGCCCGCTGTTCGTGTTCGACCCGGCGGACGACGCCAACGCGCCGGACCCGCTGGAGCACGCGACCGTGCTGGCCACCTGGGACGCGGCGGCGGAGCGGCTGCGGGAGCTGTTCCGGCGGTCGTTCACGACGGGGCTGCGCGATCCCGCGGCCCGGGTGCGGGAGTCGGAGTGGCGGGACGCGCTGCGGGCGGTGCTGGACGCGGTGGTCGAGTGTGCCTCGTGCGGGCGGCAGAACATGACGGAGCCGGGCGAGAACCCGCCGCCGCGGGACTGCTGGGGGTGCGGGGCCCGGCTGGTGCTGCCGCCGCGGCTGACGGTGACCACTCCCCCGCCCCGCACCGAGCACCACATCCGGCTGCGCCGCGCCGCCCGGGTGCAGGCCCACCATCTGCTGCCGGAGCCGGCGCGGCACGACTGCTCGGACGCGGCGCTCGTCGCGGAGCTGGTCGAACACCCGAAGAAGCCCGGGCGGTTCGGGCTCGCCAACCGCTCACGGGAGACCTGGACGGGCACCCGCTCGGACGGCACCGTGCAGGAGATCGAGCCCGGTCAGACGGTGCCGCTGCGGTCGGGGCTCGACCTCGACCTCGGCGGCGGGGTCCGGGCGGTGGTGCGGGCCCGGTGACGTGGCAGGGCCGAAGCCCCGTGGCGGCGGGGCTCCGGCCGGTCACAGTCCCAGGGCGTTGATGAGCTGCTGGGTGAAGGCGAGGCTGCCGGTGCCGGCCGAGGCAGCGATGGCGATCGTCTCCAGCGCGGAGCGGATCCGGCCGCGGTTCGGCGGCAGGCCGTCCTCGGCGGACTCCTGGAACTGGGCCTGGATGATCTCGCCCTGGGGCACCAGTTCCGGGTACTCGGCGCGCAGCGTGTCGGTGAGCCGCTGCGCCAGGTCCATCATGGTGGGCAGGTCGGGGTGGGCGTGGTTGATCTGGATCTGTCCGTGGTCGCCGAAGTTGGCGGGGCCGTTGACGTTGCCGAAGTTGTAGGTGCTCATGTCCTGTCCTCGCTCGCGGTCCGGCGGCGCGCCCCGGACCGGAGGAGCCGTCGGACGGGTGGGGTGTGCGGTTACGGCTTCGGCGCGGGCGGGCCCGATCCCGCGGGACCGGGGCCGCCCTGGGCTCCCGGGCCGCCCAGGGGGCCGGGCCCTTGCTGCCCGCCCAGGAGGATCGTCCCCTGGGCGCCGAAGTTGCTGGGGCCGCTGACGTTACCGATGTTGTAGGTCTGCGCGTTGATGACCTGTACGGCCTTGTCGAAGGAACCGGTGTCGATGTTGTGGTCCCGCAGGAACCGTTCCGTGGCGGTCAGCACGCCCTGCTGGAGCCGGAACAGGAAGTCCTGCGCGTCGGTGCGTTCGGTGTAGCCGGCCTCGTCCCAGGCGCCGAGGTCCTCGCGCAAACTGCCCGTGGCGCCGTAGTCGTGGCGGACGTGCTGCCGGGTGATGGCGCGGCGGGCCCTGGCCAGCGCCCGGTCGTGGTCGCCGCGCCAGCGGTGGCGCCGCAGGATGCGGCCGAGGGCTCCGCGCAGTTCGGGGCCGGTGCGGCGGGTGGCGTACCGGAACAGGTCCCACCAGCGTTCCCAGGGGGCGACCGGGAGCCGGTCCACGCGGTAGAAGCGGCCGTCCAGCGGCGGTATCGCGTAGGCGGCCACCTCCCAGGTCAGGCTGGGGTGCTGGAGGATCGCCCGCAGGTACATGGAGACGATGAGCCGGCCGCCCTCGCCGACGCGTTCCAGGCACAGGTGGGTGCGCATGCCCGCCCCCGGCGTCTGCAGGCCGGCCTGCACGAGTTGCCTGGGGATCTGGGCGCGGGGCCGGCGGGTGGGGTCGGGCACCAGCTCGGGTATGAGGTGGGCGTTGCTGCCGAGGACGTAGAGCCGGTTCCTGGCCCGCAGTCCCTGGAGCCCGGAGATGTTCTCCATGTGCCGCGCCACGTAGGTGTGCAGGTCGATGACGTCGAACGGGCGCAGCGGCAGTTTTCCGCCGCCCGGGGCGTCGGCCGGTCTGCTGACGTCGATGGGCTGCCAGACGGCTTCCTTGATCTTGTCGCCGCTGCCGACGAACGGCTTGGTGTAGGCGGCCTCGTCGGCGTAGGGCAGGACGTTGGCGCGCTTCAGGTCGTGCAGCGCCGCCTCGGCCTCGGGTTCCACCGGAGGTGCGGTCCGCTCGGGTCGGTCGGTGGCGAGGAACACGTCCCGTGCCGTGTCACGGCCGCGTGCCTGGGTGTGGCGGACCAGTGTCCAGGCGACCGCGTAGGCGCCGAGAGGGCCGAAAATCGCCACCCATCCGAGTGACCGGTGTCCGTTGACCAGCCCCCAGAGTCCGACGAGGAGCGCGAGGGCCACGGCCGTCTGGAGGCAGGCGAGCCGGCGGTCGAGAGCGGCGCGGCGGCGGGTGGCCACGCGCGCGTGCCGGGCGAGGGCGACGAAGTTGATGTTGAGGCTGAGCCCGAGGGCGTTGAGGCGGTCCCCGGTGAGCATCCGGTCGGCGTACAGGGCGAAGCCGTCGTCGAGGTGCACCGAGGCGCACAGGCGCCGGGTCACCCCGTCCTTGCGATACTGCGGCAATGACGGCAACGCCCTGCCCGTCACACTCATCCGTCCGTCCCCCTCAAACCTTCCGCGCGGTTCACCCTAGGGACAACCCGGCGGGTTTGTCGCCTGGTTCGGCGAGGGGCGGTGCGGGGGCACGGTCTTGTGGTATCGGCCGCCGCGGTCCGGCGCTCCCCTGTGACGTCGGACCGCGGCGGCTCTTGGTTCTGCGCCGGACCGCGCCGCCGTGTCACACGTCCGGTGCGGCCGGAGCGCCGGAGGGGCGTTTATCGGCCAACCTGCTCCGGGTCAGTCGAACCGGAGCGCGCCGGTGCGGGTGCGCTTCAGTTCGAAGAAGTCCGGGTGCCGGGCCAACACCCTGAAACTGTCGAAGAGTTCGGCCGCCTCGGCGCCGCGCGGGACGGCGCGCAGCACGGGGCCGAACCACACGGTGCCGTCGACGTGGAGGGTGGGCGTGCCGACGTAGCCGCCGGTCTCCGGCTCGGCGCCGGCCTCGTGGCCGCGCCGGACCGCGTCGTCGTACGAGGGGTCGTGGGCGGCGGCCGACAGGCCGGCGGGGAGCCCGAGACCGGCCAGTGACTCGGTGATCACCGTGTCGAAGTCCTCGACGCCCTGTTCGTGGATGCGGGTGCCGAACGCGGTGTACAGGTCGCGCAGCACCTTGTCGCCGTACCGTTCGGCGGCGGCCACGGCGGCCACGGCGACCCGCACGGGCCCGATCGAGCGGTCCACCAGGTCGCGGTACCAGCCGGGCAGTTCGTTGCCGGTGTTGTGCAGGTACAGGCTCATCACCCGGAACCGGAGGTCGAGCGGGCGCAGCCGCTCCACCTCCAGCAGCCAGCGGGAGGTGATCCAGGCGAAGGGGCAGGCGGGGTCGAAGAAGAAGTCGACCCGGGCCGGGGCGGTGGCGGTGGCGGTGACCGTGACGGCGGTGTCCGCGTCCGTGTCCGTGGTGCTGTGCGTCATGGCACCGACGCTAGTGCGCCGGTGGTCCGGAATCCCGGCCCAATCCACTGCACATTCTTTGGTCCATTTCAGCCGGCGGTCACGCGCCGCACCGCCGCGTCGGCCAGGCGGACCAGATCGGCGACGGGCAGCGAGCCCGCCGCCCGGTGCTCCCGGGCGAACCGGTTGGCGAGGACCTGCAGCAGTTCGTTCAGCGGGGTGGGGACGCCGTGCAGCCGGCCGAGCAGGACGATCTCGCCGTTGAGGTAGTCCGCCTCGATGGTGCCGGTGCCCCGGACCAGGGACTGCCAGGAGGAGCCGCCGCCGCGTGGAGCGCCGTCCAGCGGGACCAGGGTGACCTTGTCGCCGCGCGCCGCCCGCTGCTCCGCCACGCCGGCGTACGCGATGCCGGCGGCGTCCAGCACGGCCTCCCCCTCGGCCCGCACGCGCGCGAACAGGGCCCGCGCCTCCTCGCCGACCACCGGCCCGCTGACCGCTTCCAGCGCGTTGCCGAGGTTTCCCAGGAGCTTGGCGTACTGCCAGCGCGCCACGTCCGCGACCACCGGCGCCTCGAAGCGGGCGTCCCCGAGGTCGGCGGCGATCCGGCGCGCGGTGTCGTCGGTGCCGTGCGGGACGCGGCCGAGGTGCAGGACGCCGGTGAGCGGGCTGCCCGCGGCGGAGACGACGCCGGGCTCCACGAAGGTCGACGGCAGCCAGACGCACACGCCGTACACGTGCCGGAAGCGGCGCAGCGCCAGCCGGCCGCTCTCCACGCCGTTCTGCAGGCAGACCAGCGGCAGCGCTTCGGCCGCGGTGCGCCGCCGGCGACGGGCGCGTCCCCCCAGGCGTCCAGGGCGGCCGCGGTGTCCTGGGTCTTCACGGCGAGGACGAGGACGTCGTCGGCGCGCAGTTCGCCGAGCGGTCCCGGCCCGTCGACGGCGGGCAGCCGGTACGCCGACTCCCCCTGGGGAACCCGCAGCCGCAGTCCCTGGTCGCGCAGGGCCGCCAGGTGCGGGCCGCGGGCGACGAGGACGACCTCCCGGCCGGCCTGGGCCAGCCGCCCGCCGACGGCACCGCCGACCGCGCCGGCCCCGATGATGATGTAGCGCATGGGCAGAGCCTCGCACACACGTCCGGCCGGGCGGCGCCCAGCGCGTGCCCGGTCGCGCGCCGGCCGGGCCGGTCGGGCGCCGCGTCCCTGAGAGCCGCCCCCGAGAACCGGCGATAGATGTAAGGGCCCGCCGTCCTCCCCAGCGGTGATCCGGGCCCCGCGCGGTTCACCGGGCAGTACGACGAGATGGCTTTATCCCGCCCCTACCGTCGAACAGGAGCAAGGGACCGTGGCGGCAGGGGGCCGTCACCGCACACGAGGGGGCAGACCCGTCATGGGGAACACAGAGGTGCGGGTGCGGGGGCTGGCCGCCCGCGCCGGCGGCTGGAGCGCCCGGCACCGCTGGGCGGCCGTCGGCATATGGGTGTTGTTCGTCGTCCTGGCCATGGGCCTCGGCTCGGCCGCGGGCCGGGTCGACGTGAACGAGAGCGACCAGCTCAAGGGCGAGACGCACACCGCCGCGACGATCATCGACGACGCCGGGATCAAGGAGCCGGCCGGGGAGACGGTCCTCATCCAGTCGAAGGACGCCGCCGTCACGGCCACCAGCCCGCGGTTCCGCGCGGCCGTCGCCGACGTGGTCGAGGCCGTCCGGGGCACCGGCAAGGTGACGGGCGTGACCTCGCCGTACGACACGCACACCGTCTCCCGGGACGGCCGCAGCGCGCTGGTCCAGTTCGACGTGCGCGGTGACGCGGAGACGGCCGCCGACCGGATCGAGCCGGTGCTCGAGGCCGTCGCCGGGGTGCAGAAGGACCACGAGACGCTGCGGATCGAGGAGATCGGCGGCGCCAGCATGCAGAAGCAGTACAAGGACGCCTTCGGGGACGACTTCCAGCAGGCCGAGTACTCGGCGGTGCCGGTGGCCCTCGGCATCCTGCTGATCGCGTTCGGCGCGCTGGTGGCCGCGCTGCTGCCGGTGGCCCTCGCGATCACCGCGATCATGGCGACGATGGGCCTGATGGGCCTGGTCAGCCACCTCCAGCCGATGAGCGACACCGCCAACTCCGTGATGCTGCTGGTGGGTATGGCCGTCGGTGTCGACTACTGCCTGTTCTACCTGCGCCGGGAGCGCGAGGAGCGGATGGCAGGCCGCGACGCCGGCACCGCCCTGCGGATCGCCGCCGCGACCAGCGGCCGGGCGATCTTCGTCTCCGGTGTCACGGTGTGCGTGGCGATGGCGGGCATGCTGTTCACCGGACTGGCCGAGTTCGAGGCGATGGGCCTGGCCTCGCTGATGGTGGTGGCGGTCGCCATGGTCGGCTCGGTGACGGTGCTGCCCGCGCTGCTGTCGCTGCTCGGCGAGCGGGTCGAGAAGGGACGGCTTCCGTTCCTGGGCCGCCGCAAGCGTGCGGGGAACGGGGACAGCCGGTTCTGGACGGCCGTGCTGCGGGGTGTGCTGGCCCGGCCGCTGGTCTCGGTCGTCGTCGCGGCCGGCGCGCTGCTGGCGGTCGCCGCGCCCGCGCTCGGCATGAAGACCCAGCAGCTCACCCTTGACCAGGAGTTCGGCGACTCGCTGCCGATCGTGCAGACGTACAACCGTCTCAACGACGCCTTCCCGGGCGGCAGCGAACCCGCCCAGGTCGTCGTCAGGGCCAAGGACGTCAACGCCCCCGAAGTCCGCCGTGCCCTGGCCGACTTCCAGCGGCAGGCGGTCACCTCGGGCGCCTCGCGCGGCCCGGTCGAGGTCAAGCTGTACGGCGCCCGGAACGTGGCCCTGGTGTCCGTGCCGCTGGTCGGCGGCTCCGACAGGGACCGGGCGACACGGAGCCTCGAGACACTGCGCGACGAGGTGCGGCCCGCCACGCTCGGCAAGGTCGACGGCGTCGAGGCGCCGGTGACCGGGCAGGTCGCGGGCAACAACGACTTCAACGACCAGCTCATGGGTTCCGTCGTCCCGGTCTTCGTATTCGTGGTCGTCTTCGCCTTCCTGCTGATGCTGCTGTCGTTCCGCTCGCTGACCGTCGCGGTCACGTCGATCGTGCTCAACCTGCTGTCGGTGGCCGCCGCCTACGGCATCCTCGTCGCCGTCTTCCAGCACGGCTGGGGCGCCTCGCTGGTGGGCGCGGAGGGCGTCGGCGCGATCGTCACCTGGCTGCCGCTGTTCCTCTTCGTGATCCTGTTCGGGCTGTCGATGGACTACCACGTGTTCGTGGTCTCCCGCATCCGCGAGGCCCGGATGCGCGGCCGCAGCACCAAGGACGCGATCCGGCACGGCGTGGTCACCACGGCCGGGGTCGTCACCAGCGCCGCGGTCATCATGGTCGCCGTGTTCGCGATCTTCGGCACGCTGTCCATGCAGTCCATGAAGCAGATGGGCGTGGGCCTGGCCGCGGCGGTGCTGATCGACGCCACGGTCATCCGGGGGGTGCTGCTGCCGGCGGTGATGGCGCTGCTCGGCGAGCGCAACTGGTACCTGCCCAGGTGGCTGCACCGTCTGCCGGACCTCACCCACGACGAGACCCCGGAGCCGGTGGCGGCGCCGGCGCCCGACCGGGGCGAGCGGCTGACTGTCTGATTCCGCCCGGTGCCGCAGGGCCCGCCGGCTCCCGCTGGGAACCGGCGGGCCCCGTCCGTGCTCTCGTTGTCCGACAGGTACGCCGTCTCACGGGGGAGGAACCACATGGACAGGCGAAGTCTGCTCAAGGGCGCGCTGGCCGTGCCCGCGGCCGTGCTGCCGGCCGCCGCACCCGCGCACGCGGCGGGCGCCGCGGCACCTCCGGCGTTCGACGTGCTCATCGGCGACGTGAACTCCGGCAGCATCCTTCTCTTCGACCGCAACAAGCCGTTCACCGACGCGCACGTCAAGTGGCGTCTGAACCCGGCGGGTTCCGGCCGTCCCATGGAGCACCGCTTCCGCGACACGAGCGGTGACGGCCAGGTCCTGCTCGCCGTGACCGGCACCCCGGACAGCGGGACGGCGAGCATCTACCGGCGCCGGGACAAGAAGCTGCTGTGGCACGCGAACGTCCCCAACTACCCCCACGCCATCGAGCGGGCCCCCGGCACCGGCGTGGTCGTGGTCGCCGGCCGCAGCAGCGGTCCGGGCGGCGGCGACGCCAAGGGCGGCAGCCTGCACGTCTTCCGGCCCACCGGCGGCCACAGCGGCTCGCTGGTCCGCGCGGGTGCGCCGATCCCCTTCCACCAGGCGCACGGCCTGCTGTGGGACCCGCGGCTGGAGCGGATGTGGGCGGCGGGCGGCTCCGTGCTGAAGGCGTACCGGATCGTGACGACGACGAGTTCGGCACGGCTGGTGGAGGACACCGCCCGCCGGCTCACCGGCTTCCACCACCCGCACGACCTTCAGCCGGACCACCAGCACCCCGGCCGGCTCCTGGTCACCGACACCAACGGCGTCTACGCGGTCGACACCTCGACGATGCGGCGGACGACCCTGCACACGCGCAAGCTGGTGAAGTCGTACGTGCGCCACGCCTCCGGCGAGCAGATGTGGACGGGCGCGGTGGCGGGCGGCAACGCCTTCGGCACGAAGTACGTCCACTTCAACGTCAGCGGGGTCGACCGGGCCCGGCCGGGAGCGATCATCTACAAGGCCCGGCTCGACACCACGGCGTACCTCTGACGGCCGGCCAGGGTCCGCGAGCCCGGCGTCATCCGAACGAAAGGCCCTGGCTCGGGCGGCGGCCCGGCAGTTCGGCCTCGATGAGGTCGGCCGCCCGCCGGGTGCCGCCCTCCTGGGCCATCTCCGCCTGCACCTCCTTGAGCCGGCGCGCGACCCCGGGGTCGTCCACCAGGGCGAGCGCGGCCTCGCGGAGGCGGTCGGCGGTGGCCTCCTCGGCGGGCAGGTGCCGGGCGACGCCGAGGCCCTGGAGCATGCCGGCGTTGCCGAACTGGTCGACGGCCTGCGGTACGGCGATCATCGGCGTCCCGGTCGCCAGCCCCTCCTGGCTGCCGCCGGCGCCCGCGTGCGTGACGAACAGGTCGGCCTGCCGCAGGATCGCCAGCTGCGGCACCCAGTCGTGCACCTCGACCCGGGCCGGTACGTCGCCCAGCTCGGCGCGGGTCACGTGCCGGCCGACCTGGAGGACGACATGCCAGCCGGGCAGGTCGCCGAAGGCGCGCACGCACTCCCGGTAGAAGGCGGGCTGCTTGGTGAAGGCCGAGCCGAGCGAGACCAGGACGACCTTCTCCGCACCGGCGGGCCGCTGCCAGTCGCCCTGGTCGGTGCGGTCGCCCTGGCAGGCGCCGACGAAGGTGTGGACGCGCTCGTCCACCCGGTCGGCGTGCGGCTGGAGCGCCTTCGGGATGAGCACGAGGGAACGCGCGGGGTGGCCGGCGAAGGAGTCCGGGTCCTGGCTGATCCCGTTCTCGGCCAGCCACGCCGCGAACCGGGCGTAGTACGCCCGTCCGCGCTCGGTCTTCCTCGGCTCGGCCCACATCGGCTCGGCGACCTCCTCCTCGTAGCCCTGCCAGGCGACGAGGTTCGGCGAGAGCGAGATCGCGGGGACGCCCCAGCGGTGGGCGAGGACACGGGCCGCGTAGGAGGTGATGTCGTACAGGACGAGATCGGGGGTGTCGTCGGCGTAGGCCTCGACGAGCTGCGGGAGCGCCTGGACGGCGTTGTCCAGGAACGGTTCCACGTTGTCCAGCAGGGTGGTCCCCCAGGCCTCCGGGTCGGCGTCCGGGCCCGGCAGGGTGGAGGTGTAGGGCACGGGCCGGGCGCCGGTGGCGGCCACCTTCTCCGCGAAGACGGGCGGGATGGCGTAGGTGACGCGGTGCCCCCGGGCGACGAGTTCACGGATCACCTCCAGGCTGGGGTTCACGTGGCCGTGGGCGGCGACGGAGAACATGGCGATGTGGGCGGGTGCGGTCATGACGGGGAGGCTAGACGAGACGAGACGTCTCGTTCAATCGATTTCCCGTCCGGTACGACGGCGTGTGCGCGGCCGGACCGGGCCCCTCGCGGGCCGGCGGCCGTGCTCAGCGCTGGTAGCGGGCCAGCACCAGGTTGCCGTCCCTCTCCAGGCGGCGGCGCAGTTCGGCGAGGCCGATGGCGCCGCTGTAGTACTCCTGGTAGGCCGCGGTGGCGACCTTGTCCTTCCACTCGGGGTAGCCGCGCACCGACTGGGCGGGCGCCGGGCGCAGCCGGGACGCCAGGGCGGTGCCGGTGGCCCAGCCGTTCTCCGTGGTGTGCAGGGCCGGGTCCTTCAGGGCCTCGGTGCCGGTGGGCAGCATCCAGTCGCCGAGGGCGAGGCGGACCATGTTCCGGGGCCGCAGCAGGAAGTCGATGAACGCGACCGCCTCCCTCTTGTGCGGGCAGTCGGCGGATACGGACAGCGTCTGCGGGCTGACGCCCTGGGTGAGCCCGTCGGCGCCCGCCGGTGCGGGCAGCACCTCCCAGCGGAAGCCCTCGGGGGCCTGCTGCGCGATCTGCTGGCGGTAGGAGAAGCCCAGCGGGACCATCGCGTACCGGCCGCCGAAGAAGCCCGGCAGCGTGTCCGAGCCGCCGCTGCCCAGCGTGGAGGCGGGCGCGCTGTGGTCGACGGCGACCTGGTCGTGCACGGTGCGCGGTACGACCGCGTCCCCGGCCGTGAACCGCACGGTGACCTTCCCGTCCGCGCCCCGGTGGAACAGCCGCCCGCCCGCCGACAGGGACAGGTTGAGCGTGGCGGAGACGGGCTCCCTCAGCGGCCAGGCCACGCCGTACCGCCCGGGCCCGCTGAGCCGCTTGGCCACCTGCCGGAACTCCGCCCAGCTCCACGGGTGTTCCGGTGTCGGTATGCGCACCCCGGCCGTGCGCAGCCGGTCCGTGTTCGCGATCAGGACACGGGGTTCCTGGAGGAACGGCACGCCGTAGACGCCGTTCCCGAAGGCGGCCGCCTCCCAGCTGCTCTCCGGTATGCCGGACCTGAGCCGGGCGGGCAGCAGGCCGGTCAGGTCGGCCAGGTAGCCGCCGTGGGCGAAGTCGGCGAGGTCGTCGGAGGCGTCGTGGATGACGTCGGGGGCCTCACCGCCCTCGAAGGAGGTGAGCAGCTGGTCGTGCACGCCGTCCCAGCTGCCCTGGACGTACTCGACCCTGACGTCCGGGTGGGACGCGTTCCACTCCTTCACCAGCTCCTTGTTGGCGGTGACGGACTCCTGCTGCCAGGCCAGGGACTGGAAGCGCAGGGTGATCGGGCCGCCGTCCGTCCGGCCGCCCGGGGAGCAGCCCGCGAGGAGCAGCAGGAGCACGGCCAGGGCCAGGGCGCCCCTGGTCCGCGACAGCGCTTGGGCGCCCATCAGCTCTTCACCGCCCCGGCGAGCAGGCCGCCCGTGATCCGCCGCTGGACGAGCGCGAAGACGGCCACGGAGGGCAGGGTCGCGAGGAACGCGGCGGCGGCGAGCGGGCCGAGGTCGGCCACGCCCTCCGCGCCGATGAAGTGGGTGAGGATCACCGGCAGGGTCTGCCTCTGCGGGCTCTTGAGCAGCACCAGCGCGAAGAAGAACTCGTTCCACGCGGTGACGAACGCGAACAGGGCCGTCGCCGCGATGCCGGGTGCCAGCAGCGGCGCGGTCACCGACACGAGCGTCCTCAGCCGCCCGGCGCCGTCCACGGCCGCCGCCTCCTCCAGTTCGGCGGGCACCGCCCGGACGTGCCCGGTGAGCATCCACAGCGCGAACGGCAGCGCCCACACCACGTACACCAGCACCAGCCCGGTCAGGGAGTCGACCAGCCGCAGGTTCTTCAGCACCAGGAACAGCGGGATGATCACCAGCACGAAGGGGAACGCCTGGCTGACCACCACCCACCCCGTGGCGGCCCGGGTCAGCCGGGAGCGGTGCCGGGCCATGACGTAGGCCGTCGGGGTCGCGAGCAGGACCGCGACGACGGCCGTGCTGAGCGCCACCAGCAGGGAGTTCAGCGCGGCGTGTGCCAGCGGCTGCTCCGCGAACGCCTGCCGGACATTGGCCCAGGTGGGGTGGCGCGGGATCCAGGCGGGGTGCGGGCTGCCCAGCTCGCGGGGGGACTTGAGCGCGGTGGACAGCAGCCACAGCAGGGGGAAGGCCAGGAAGAGCAGGTAGCCGAGGAGGGCGGCGTACTGTCCGGCGCGGGCCGCGCGGCGGGGCCTCACGCGTCCTCACCGCCGCGCAGCCGGCCGGCCAGGAACACCGCGAGCAGCACCGCGACCACCGCGACGAGCACGCAGCCCATCGCCGCCGCGTAACCGAACTGGCCGTAACGGAACGCCTCTTCGTAGGCGAAGAGCATCGGCAGCCGGGTCTTCCCGCCGGGTCCGCCGTTCGTGAGCACGTAGACCAGGGCGAAGGAGTTGAGGTTCCAGATGAGGTTGAGCGCGGTGATGGCGAGGGCCACCGGTCTGAGCGCGGGCCAGGTGACGGTGCGGAAGCGGCGCCAGGCGCCCGCGCCGTCGACCGCCGCGGCCTCGTGGAGTTCGCGCGGGACGTTCTGCAGTCCGGCGAGCAGGGCGACCGTGGTCTGCGGCAGGCCCGCCCAGACGCCGACGACGATCACCGCGGGCAGCGCGGTGGCCAGGCCGCTCAGCCAGTCCCGGCCGGTGCCGGCGCCGAGGTCGCGCAGGGTTTCGTTGAGGACGCCGGCGTCCGGGTTGTAGACGAGGCGCCACATGATGCCGACGACGACCTCGGGCATCGCCCAGGGCACGATCGCGAGGGCGCGGGCCAGGCCGCGCAGGCGTAGGTCCCCGTCGAGGAGGAGGGCCAGGCCGAGCGCCAGCAGGAACTGCGGCACGGTCACGCCTGCCGCCCAGACCAGCCCGATCCGGAACGACTCCCAGAACAGGGTGTCGTGCAGCAGGTCCCGGAAGTTCAGGGCGCCGGTCCACCGGGTGGCGGACGTCCGGCCGGACTGGGCGTCGGTGAAGGCCAGCCCGATGCCGTAGAGCAGCGGGCCGACGCTGAGCAGGAGGACCGGGACGAGAGCGGGCAGGACCAGGAACCAGGCGCCGTGATCGGTGACGCGGCGACCGGCCGGCCGCCGTGCTCCGGCCGGTGGTGTCCGCGCCTCGACCGCTGCTGTCAAGGAATCAGCCCCTTTGCCCGCTCCGGTTGGCGTGTTCATGTTCGTGAAGGCCCGGTACCCCGTCAAGGGACCGCGCACGACGGCCGGGGCCGCGCCCGGTGGCCGGCCCGGTCGGTGCGAGACTGGCCCGGAACCGGACGGAACACGGCACGGGAAGACGGCACGGAGGCAGGACGATGGACGAGGCACGCGCGCGGGACGTACTGGCCGCGGCGGGAGTGCTGCCGGACCCGGCCCGGGACGCACGGCTCCTGGCCCTCGGTGAGAACGCGGTGTTCGCGGCCGGCGGCCTGGTGGTGAAGGTGGGCCGGGACGCGGAGCTGCTGGGGCGGGCCGAGCGCGAGCTGGCCGTCGCCGGCTGGCTGGCCGGGGCGGGTGTGCCGGCGGTCCGGGCGGCCGAGCCGAAGCCGCTGCTGGTGGACGGCCACCCGGTGACCGTGTGGCACCGGCTGCCGGATCCCGTACGGCCGGCCGAGCCGCGGGACCTGGCCGTCCTGCTGCGCGGGGTGCACGCACTGCCCTCTCCTCCCTTCGGGCTGCCGCCCCGCGATCTGCTGGGCGGTGTGGAACGCTGGCTGCGGCTGGCGGGCGACGCGATCGACCCCGAGGACGCGGCCTTCCTCCGTGCGCGCCGGGACGGCTTCGCCGCCCAGGCGGCGGCGCTGACGCCGCGTCTGGCGCCGGGGCCGATCCACGGGGACGCGCTGCCGCGCAATGTGCACGTCGGTCCTGACGGGCCGGTCCTGGTCGACCTGGAGACCTTCTCCGCCGATCTGCGCGAGCACGACCTGGTCGTCATGGCTCTCTCCCGCGACCGGTACGGGCTGCCCGCCGAGGCGTACGACTCCTTCACCGAGGCGTACGGATGGGATGTGCGGGAGTGGGAGGGCTGCGCGGTCCTGCGCGGCGCCCGGGAGACGGCGAGCTGCGCGTGGGTGGCCCAGCACGCGCCGTCCAACCCCAGGGCGCTGGCCGAGTTCCGGCGCCGGGTGGCGTCGCTGCGGGACGGGGACGCGACGGTGCGGTGGTATCCGTTCTGAGGGTGCTTCCGGGCGCGGCGGCTGTCCGCCGCGACGCGCCCGCGGGCCGGAACGGCTACGCGGGCCGGTCCTCGGTCAGCTCACGCAGGGGCCAGCTGCCGTCGACCACCGCGTCCGCCTCGCCCTTGCGTCGCAGGAACGCCTGGAAGTCCGCCGCCCACCGCGCGTACCACTCGATCTGGCTGCGGTGCAGTTCCGCCGGTGCGAGGGACGCTATCTTCGGGTGACGGCCGGCTATCGCGGACGCCAGCCGCGCGGCGGCGAGGGCGTCGGCGGTGGCGTCGTGGGCCGCGCCGAGGACTATGCCGTACTCGGCGCAGACCGCCTCCAGATTCCGTTTGCCGCGGCGGTAGCGGTCCACCCAGCGGTCGATGGTGTAGGGGTCGATGACCGGGGCGGGGTGAGCACCGCCCAGCCGGTCGGTCAGGGACGGCAGACCGTACCGCCGCAGTTCCGCCGCGAGCAGCGTGAGGTCGAAGGCCGCGTTGTAGGCGACGACCGGAACGCCCGTCTTCCAGTACGACACCAGGACGTCGGCGATGGCGTCGGCCACCTGGTCGGCCGGGCGGCCCTCGGCCGTCGCGCGTTCGTTGCTGACGCCGTGCACGGCGACCGCGTCGGCCGGGATCTCCACGCCCGGATCGGCCAGCCATTCCCGGCGCCCCATCGGCTCACCGGCCTTGACCTCGATCACGGTGCCCGTGACGATGCGCGCCTCGCGCGGATCGGTGCCCGTCGTCTCCAGGTCGAAGCCGATCAGCAGCTCCTGGTGCCAGCCCATCGGCGGCCCCCCTTCTTGGTGGTGCTTTCCCCCAGTGGCCTCCACCATCGCACGCGGCACTGACAATCAGACGCCGGCGTTCCGCTTCTCGGCCCCGAACGAGCCCGCGCCCGGCCCGAACCGGTCCGCACCGGACCCGCACCCGGTCCCGGCGATTCAGGACACGGGACGCGAATCGGCCCAAGTCAGCTCGAATTCCTCGCGATACGTCGGGAAGAGACCGACTTCGCCCACATCGTCCGACTTGACCAGCCGGCTGCCGTTGCGCAGCACCAGCACCGGCGACTCCATCCCCCGCGCCCCGCGCAGATAGGACTGCACCACGGCCATGCCGTCGGCGCCGTCGCCGTCCACCAGGTAGGCGGTGAAGCGGGGCGTCTCGTCGTACACCTGGATCTCGAACGCGCCCGGGTCGCGCAGCCGGGACCGCACCCGGCGCATGTGCAGGATGTTCATCTCGACCGAGCGGCTGAGTTCGCCCCGTTTCATCCCGAGTTCGCGTTCGCGGCGCTTGACCGAGCTGGAGGCCGGGTTGAGGAAGAGCAGCCGCACCCGGCAGCCGCTCTCGGCGAGCCGGACCAGGCGCCGCCCGGAGAAGTTCTGCACCAGCAGGTTGAGGCCGATGCCGATGGCGTCGAGCCTGCGGGCGCCGCCGAAGATGTCCTCGGCCGGAAACCGGCGCAGCAGCCGCACCCGGTCGGCGTGGACGGCGACGACGTCGGCGTACCGGTCGCCGACCAGGTCCTCGACCGCGTCGACGGGCAGCCGGCGCGCCGAGGGGACGTCACCGCCCGCGCCGAGCATCTCCAGCAGCCGCGCGGAGGCCCGCTCGGCCTGGCTGAGGACCGCTTCGGACAGGGCCCGGTTGCGGGAGACGACGTTGCGGGTCACCTCCAGCTCGTCCAGGGCGAGTTCGAGGTCCCGACGCTCGTCGAAGTACGGTTCGAAGCACGGCCAGTGCTGGACCACCAGCTCGCGCAGCTGGGGCAGGGTGAGGAAGCTGAGCACGTTGTCGTCGGCCGGGTCGAGCAAGTAGCCCTTGCGGCGGCTGACTTCGCGGACGGCGACCGCGCGCTGCACCCACTCCTGCCCGGCCGGGCCGGCCGCGGCCACCACCCACTCGTCGCCGTGGACCGGTTCGTAGATCGGCCGCAGCACGGCCGCCACGACCGCGCGCAGCCGCTGTTCGACGAGGTTCAGCCAGATGTAGGCCCGGCCGGCCCGCTGGGCGCGGGTGCGCACCTCGCGCCAGGCGTCGGCGTCCCAGTCCAGCTCCGGACCGATGGAACCCGCGTCCATCGGCCGGGCCAGGGACACCGCGCCGGGCGGGACGTCTGTGGAGTTTCCCTCGTGACCCTCGTCACCAGGAGGCAGCTCCAGCCCTCCCGAGCCCACCCGTGCACCGCCTTCCGCTCCCCCGGGCCTTTCCCGTCTCAACGATCAAGGAAGGGTACTCCGCGAGCGGTCGGCGGTGCAGCCGGATGGACAGGTCGGTTTCCCGTCCGCTGTGCTCAACTACGCCATTCCCAGTGTCCGTTCTGCCATGCCAGGTCCTTGGGAGTGAGCGGATTCATAGCCGTGACGTCCCGCGGGGCGATGGAGAAGCCCTGCCAGTGCACCGGCATGGGCTGCTGGTCCTCGTCCCGGGCGATGTGGTGGAAACCGACGTTCACCCAGACCACGGGGTGCGTGAGGGTCTGGCCGCCCACCCACTTGTCCACGGACTTCGGGTGACCGCTCGCGCACGTCGGGTTGTTGCTGGCGAACAGCTCGCACTTGTCGTACTCGGTGACGTACATGTCGTGCTTGGTGAAGCTGCGTCCCGGATACCTGGTGGTCGGCCCGGGCACCAGCTCGTACGAGCGGGCGTGGCCGTCCTTGTTCTTGCCGGTGGCGCTGACCACCCGCCACCAGCGGTAGGTCTTGTAGTCGCCCGCGAGTTCCTTGCCGACCTTGGTGCGGGTGGTCCTGGCGGTCGGGCCCTCCCGCCCGGCGGGGGCGCTGACGGTGGAGTCGTACTGCTCGACCTTCGTCTTCGACGAGCCGTCGAGGCCGAAGTCGAGCCGCCAGAAGACGTTGTGGCTGTGGCTGGTCGCGTAGTCCCGGGCGCCCTTGCCGATGGGCCAGCCGCGTCCGTCCTGGGCGTTGTAGTCCTCGAAGGAGAGGCTGCCGGTCGCGCCGACGTTCATGTTGATCGTGCCGTCGTCCTGGAAGCGCCACTCGGTGATGTACTCGTACCAGCCGACCTGGTTGACCGTGTAGACCAGCAGGTCCTTGCCCTGCTGCTGGTAGGTCTTGCCGGACTGGAAGAGGTCGTGCATCCGGTAGGCGTGGCCACGCGAACGGGTGGTCGTGCACAGGCCCTTGACGTTCGGGTGGCTCGGGTCGCCGTCCGGGACCTTGACGG
This sequence comes from Streptomyces sp. NPDC031445, assembly GCF_055581365.1. NCBI lineage: Bacteria > Bacillati > Actinomycetota > Actinomycetes > Kitasatosporales > Streptomycetaceae > Streptomyces > Streptomyces sp. NPDC031445. The sequence goes on along the minus strand of NZ_JBVIJO010000001.1, from coordinate 429,726 downwards.
TCTTGATGGTGCCGCCGGGGCACTCGCCGGGCGACAGATCCATCAGTTCCTGGGCGAAGTCCTGGCCCGTGAGGTCGTAGTACTCGTGCTTCCCGTCGTCGTACGGGACATGGATCTGGCCGAGTCTGGCGCTGTTGAGGACCTTGATCGGCTTGGCCTCGCCCTTGGGCTGGTAGGAGATGTTCTCCAGGACGAGGCCGGCCTTGCTGTCGTAGCGCCAGCACATCCGCCAGGCCGTGCCGGTGGTCAGCTTCTGTTCGATCGTGTAGGCGGCGCTGCAGCCGGGGACCGCCGCGGCGGGCGCGGTCTGCGGCCGGGCCGCGGCCGGGCCGGCGAGCGTCGTCGCGCCGGCGGCCAGCGCGGCCAGGGACAATCCGACGGCCGCGGCCGTGCGGGCGGCGCGGCCGGTGACTCGCGGCCGGACCGCGCCGGACAGGTGCTTCTCGGGCATGAAGAGGTGACTCCCTTACCGGAGGTACGGGTCTGTGGGTCGGGCGGCGGCCGGTCAGCCGCGGTCGAGCGCGGCGGTCTTGCGGGCGCTCAGGTCGATCACGAGGTCCCTCGTGTCGATCCACGGCCCGTTGCGGACCTTGGAGAACAGCCGCACGCACCGGTGGACGCCGCACGTGTCGAGCACCGCGGGCTGGGCGCCCGGCGAGGCCTCGTAGATCCCGCCGCTGAGCTCCAGCTGGTCCGGCGAGGTGAGGTCCTTGCCGGTGGCGTCCTTGTAGTCCGCCTTGAGGCCCGCGCCCAGCGGGCTCGCGATCAGGATCCGGGCCGCCTCGGCGTTCTCGGCGCGGCTCGGCGGCGGCTGGACGCCCTGCTGGGTGCCGCTCCGTTCGACCTTCCCGGTCCTCAGGTTGACCGTCCTGGTGACGAGCGTGTCGTTCCGGTAGTCGTAGAAGGTGACGTCGGCGCGGCGTGGTGCGTCCGGGTCGTCCGCCTCGGCGGCCTCCGGCTCGGCGAGGTCGACGCTCAGCCGCTGCGGTCCGCGGTCGCCGTCGACGTCCCGGGCGGTGGCCGAAAGCCGGCCCGCCGCGGCGATCTGCCCGACCCGTCGCAGCTCGTCGTCGGTGAGCGGGTCACGGCCCGTGCCCTGCTTCTCCTCCGCCGGCGCCGGCTCCACGACGCCGGGCGGTGCGGCGTCCGGGTCCTGCCCGGCCTGCCGTGCGGCCCGCGTGCCTCCGCCCGCCCCTGCGGAGTCGTCCGCGCCCGCCGTGCCCGGCAGGGTGACCGCCACCATCGCGGCGGTCCCCGCCGCCGCGAGGGCCGCACCGGTCAGTACTTTGCCCAGATGGCGGTGGACTGTCTCACGCACATTCTCCCCCTACTCCCCCCTGGTCCCCGGGAGTACGTATCTGCCCCGCTGGTTCGGCGCACGGCGGGTACCAGAACCGCCGAGCGCACTGGTCACTTGATAAGAGGGCATGCGAGCCACGGGAGGTTGCCTCACTTTCGGACGAGACTCGGGGCCGACGCGGCCCCCGGCGGACGGCACACCTGGGAGAGTCGTATCCATGCAGGTCTGGCCTGGCGAGGCGTATCCGCTCGGCGCCACCTATGACGGCGCCGGAACCAACTTCGCGGTCTTCACGGAGGCCGCTGACCGAGTAGAGCTGTGTCTGCTGCACGACGACGGCTCGGAGACGGCGGTGGAACTGCGCGAAAGCGACGCGTTCGTGCGGCACGCGTACGTGCCGGGCGTGATGCCCGGACAGCGGTACGGGTTCCGGGTGCACGGACCGTACGACCCCGGACGGGGACTGCGCTGCAACTCCGCGAAACTGCTGCTCGACCCGTACGCGAAGGCGATCAGCGGGTCGGTCCGGTGGGGCGAGGAGGTGTACGGCTACCACTTCGGCGAGCCCGAGAGGCGCAACGACCTGGACTCGGCGCCGCACACCATGACCTCGGTGGTGATCAACCCCTACTTCGACTGGGGTGACGACCGCCCGCCGCGCACCGAGTACCACCACACGGTGATCTACGAGGCCCACGTCAAGGGCCTGACCATGCGTCACCCCGGGCTGCCGGAGGAGCTGCGCGGCACCTACGCGGGCCTCGCCCACCCGGCGATCATCGAGCACCTGACCAAGCTCGGGGTGACGGCGATCGAGCTGATGCCCGTGCACCAGTTCGTGAACGACCACCGGCTGGTCGACATGGGCCTGAACAACTACTGGGGTTACAACACCATCGGCTTCTTCGCCCCGCACAACGCGTACGCCTCCTGGGGCGACCGCGGCCAGCAGGTGCTGGAGTTCAAGTCGGCGGTCCGGGCGCTGCACGAGGCCGGGATCGAGGTCATCCTGGACGTGGTCTACAACCACACCGCCGAGGGCAACCACCTGGGTCCGACGCTGTCCTTCAAGGGCATCGACAATCCGTCGTACTACCGGCTGACGGAGGATCCGCGCTACTACATGGACACCACGGGCACCGGGAACTCGCTGCTCATGCGGTCCCCGCACGTGCTCCAGCTGATCATGGACTCGCTGCGGTACTGGGTGACCGACATGCACGTCGACGGCTTCCGCTTCGACCTCGCGGCGACCCTCGCCCGGCAGTTCCACGAGGTGGACCGGCTGTCGTCGTTCTTCGACCTGGTGCAGCAGGACCCCGTGGTCTCCCAGGTGAAGCTGATCGCCGAACCGTGGGACGTGGGCGAGGGCGGCTACCAGGTGGGCAACTTCCCGCCGCTGTGGACCGAGTGGAACGGCAAGTACCGGGACACGGTCCGGGACCTGTGGCGGGGCGAGCCGCGCACGCTCGCGGAGTTCGCCTCCCGGCTGACCGGCTCCTCCGACCTGTACCAGGACGACGGCCGCCGTCCGCTGGCCTCGATCAACTTCGTCACCTGCCACGACGGCTTCACGCTGCACGACCTGGTCTCGTACAACGACAAGCACAACGACGCCAACGGCGAGGACAACCGGGACGGCGAGAGCCACAACCGGTCGTGGAACTGCGGCGCGGAGGGCGAGACGGGCGACCCGGAGGTGCTGGGGCTGCGCGCACGGCAGATGCGGAACTTCATCGCCACGCTGATGCTGTCCCAGGGCGTGCCGATGATCAGCCACGGCGACGAGTTCGCGCGCACCCAGCGCGGCAACAACAACGCCTACTGCCAGGACAACGAGCTGTCCTGGCTGGACTGGCCGGAGTCCCTGGAGAGCGATCTGCTGGAGTTCACGCGGGCGATGGTGTGGCTGCGCCGCGACCATCCCGTCCTGCGCCGGCGCCGCTTCTTCCACGGCCGTCCGGTGGAGGGCACCCACGACGAGCTGTCCGACATCGCCTGGTTCACCCCCGAGGGCGGCGAGATGACCCAGCAGGACTGGGACTCGGCGCAGGCGTCCGCGCTGACCGTGTTCCTGAACGGCAACGCCATCTCCGAGCCCGACCCCCGCGGGGAGCGCATCACCGACGACTCCTTCCTGCTGATGTTCAACGCCTCCGCCGAGCCGCTGGACTTCCTGGTGCCGGTCGACCACGGCCGTCAGTGGCAGGTGGTCGTGGACACGGCCCGCCCGGAAGGGGTGCCGCCGGGAGCGGGCGCGAAGGTGGCGGCCGGCGACCGCATCACCCTGCCGGACCGCAGCCTGACGGTGCTGCAAAGGCCGGCCTAGGGCCCGCGAGGGTCGCGCACCGCGGGGAGCCGTTCCGACGCGCGCGTAGGGGTGTCGCCGCTGCCTACGCGCGCGTGGGGGTCGTCTCGGCGGCCCCCGCGTGCGGTGCCGGGCGGTGCGCGCATCGCTCGGCCCGCGCTCCCCGGTCTGGCAGCCGCCGGCCCGCCAGTCGTCGGCCCTCCAGTCGTCGGTCTGGCAGCCGTCGGTCCGGCCGGGGTGCTCGGCCGTCCGGCGTACCACGCGGGCACCGCGCTCCGCCGCCCCCGCTTCCCCGGCCGCCCGGCGTCCGGAACCGGACACGCGCGCGTGATCCGGGCAGAGGTCGATGACACGAAAGACGGCGAGCGGGGTACGTAGGTTCCCATGACTTCTGCGCGACCCGGACCGAAGGTGCCCACGGCCACCTACCGGCTGCAGCTCCAGCCCGCCTTCCCGTTCGCCGCCGCCGAAGCGGCCGTACCGTACCTGGCGTCGCTCGGCGTCTCGCACCTGCACCTGTCCCCCGTCCTGGAGGCCGTCCCGGGCTCCGTGCACGGTTACGACGTCGTCGACCACACGCGCGTGCGCGCGGAGCTGGGCGGCGAGGAGGGGCTGCGTGCGCTGGCGCGCACGGCGCGCGAGCACGGCCTCGGCCTGGTGGTGGACATCGTGCCGAACCACATGGCGATGGCCCCCCGGCACAACCCCGCCCTCTGGGAGGTGCTGCGCGAGGGGCCCGGATCGCCGTACGCGCGCTGGTTCGACATCGACTGGGAGGCGCAGGGCGGCCGGGTGCTGCTGCCGGTGCTCGGCGGCCCGGTCGGCTCGGAACTGGCGCACCTGGTGGCCGACGGCGACGTGCTGCGCTACCACGACCACGTCTTCCCGCTCCGCCCCGGCACCGAGCACCTGCCGCTGCCCCGGCTGCTGGACGCCCAGTGGTACCGCCCGGTGTGGTGGCGGCTGGCCCGCACGGAGCTGAACTACCGGCGCTTCTTCAGCATCTCGGAGCTGATCGGGGTGCGGGTGGAGGACCCGGAGGTGTTCGACGCCACCCACGGCACGATCCTGCGGCTGCTGTCGGAGGGCGTGTTCGACGGGCTGCGCATCGACCATCCCGACGGGCTCGCCGACCCCGACGGCTATCTCGCGCGGCTGCACGAGGTGACCGGCGGGCGCTGGACGGTCGTGGAGAAGATCCTGGCCGACGACGAGCACCTGCCGGGCTCCTGGCCCGTCGCGGGGACCACGGGCTACGACGCCCTGCGGCACGTCGACGGCCTGTTCACGGACCGCACCGGGGCGTACGAACTGCTCGGCCGCTACCGGGCGTTCGCGGCGCCGCAGACGGACCGGGGCGGCAACTGGGAGGCGACGGTGCGGCGGGCCGCGTACAAGGTGCTCACGCACGAGCTGGCCACCGAGACCGACCGGCTCACCCGGGTGGCGGCCCGGCTGTGCGCCGCCTCGCCCGACCTGTCGCTGCGCGACCGCGCGCCCTGGGCGCTGCGGACGGCCGTGGAGGAGCTGCTGGTCCGGATGCGCGTCTACCGGCCGTACGCCTCCGGTGACGCGTCCGCCGTGATCACCGAGGGAGCCGCCGAGGAGGCCCGGCTGGCCTTCGTGGTGCCCGAGGAGGCGGAGGCCGTCGGCGTCGTGCGCCGGCTGCTGGTCGAGCCGCCCGGTGACCCGTCGGCGCCGGACCACGCCGACCGGGTGGAGTTCCGCACCCGGTTCGCGCAGACCGCGTCGGCGCTGCGCGCCAAGTCGGTGGAGGACACGGCGTTCTACCGCTACGTGCCGCTGCTGTCGGCGACCGAGGTGGGCGGCGATCCGGGCAGTCCGGGCGTGTACCCGGAGGACTTCCACGCGTACTGCGCGCGCGTGCAGCGCGACTGGCCGCTCACCGGCACGGTCGTCTCCACGCACGACACCAAGCGCAGCGCGGACGTGCGCGCCGCGCTGGCCGTGCTCACCGAGTGCCCGGCCCGCTGGGCGGAACTGCTCGCCGAGGTGACCCTGCCCGAGGAGGGCGCGCCGGACGGACAGCTGGCCTGGGCCGCCTGGCAGACGGTCTTCGGGCTGGGGCCGGCCGAGGAGGAACGGGTCCAGCAGGCGCTGCTCAAGCACGTGCGCGAGGCGGGCATGTACACCAGCTGGACGGAACAGGAACCGCCGTACGAGGAGGCGGTGGCGTCCTTCGTCGCCGCCGGGCCGTGCGGGCCGCCCGGCGAGCGCGTGGCGGCGTTCCGGAAGGCGTTGGAGCCGTACGTGCGGGCCAACGTCCTCGGCACCGCGCTGGTCCACCTGACGATGCCGGGGGTGCCGGACGTGTACCAGGGCACGGAGGGCGAGTACCGGGCACTGGTGGACCCGGACAACCGGCGGCCGGTGGCGTTCCCGCCGGAGGCGCCCGGCGAGAAGGACGCGCTGACGGCGGCGGCGCTGCGGCTGCGCGCCCGGCGCCCGGACGCCTTCGGCGCGGACGCGTCGTACGAGCCGCTGACGGCCGAGGGCCCGGCGGCGGACCACTGCGTGGCGTTCGCCCGCTCCGGATCGGTGGTCACGGCGGTGACCCGGCTGTCCCTGCGGCTCTCGGAGGCGGGCGGCTGGCGGGACACCCGTCTCCCGCTCCCGCCGGGCCGCTGGGCGGATGTCCTCGCCCCGGGCCGGGAGTTCACCGGCGAGGCGCCCCTGGCGGAACTCCTGGACCACCTGCCGGTGGCCCTGCTGGAACGGGTGGCGGAGGACTGAGGACGCCGGGACGCGACCGGCGGACGGTGGTGCGGGACCGCGGGCGGCAGGGCGCACGGCCTCTCGGCCGGCCGAACCGCTGCCGCGTGGACCAGCCGGCCCGGCGCACCACCGCCCGGGCCGGTCACCCGGCACACCGCTGTACGGCGCGCTGCTTCCCGCGCCCCGTCAGGCCTCGGGCGGCTCGCAGACCTCGTCCGGGCCGTGGGGGCCCGGGGGCGGCCAGGCCGCGCGCAGGAGGTCCACGAAGGCCGCGGCGGCGCCCGTGGGCGGCACGCGCGCGTAGACGGTCAGGGGGCGTCTCCAGGGCGGGTCGGGCGTGAGGACCACGCAGTCCTCGCCGACGGCCCCCCGCACGATGTGGGCGGGCGCGGCGCACACCCCGACGCCGGCGGCGGCCATGCGGACGGCCGTCGAGGTGTGCTCGGTCCACACCGCGGTCCGGGGCCGGAACCCGGCGTTCGCGCAGGCCCGGTCGAGGAAGCGTTCGCCGTGCACGACGGGTTCCATGGCGCAGCGGATCCAGGCGTGGTCGGCGAGTTCCGGGAGCGTGACCGTCGTACGCCCCGCGAGCCGGTCGTCGAAGGGCACGACGAGGACGACCTCCTCCTCGCCGACGGGCACGACGGTGCCGGGCCGCCCGGAGGGCTCGGGGCCGATGGCGAGGTCGGCGGTGCCGCGCTGCACCGCCTCCTCCAGGGCCTCGGCGGTGGCGTACTCGTGCAGGCGCAGCAGGACGTGGGGGTGGGCCGCGCGCCAGCGGGCGAAGACGTCGGGCAGGGTGCCGACCGCGATGGAGTGCAGGGCCGCGACGTGCAGCTCGCCGCCCTCGGCGCCGGCGGTGGCGCGGGCCGCGCGGCGGGCCTGGGCGGCGCTGCGGACGGCGAGTTCGGCGTGCGGCAGGAAGGCACGGCCCATCGGGGTGAGGCGCACCCCCCGGGGCAGGCGCTCCAGCAGGGCGCCGCCGACCGACTGCTCCAGTGCCTTGATCTGGTGCGAGAGCGCGGGCTGGGTGACGTGCAGGGCGTCCGCCGCGCGCGTGAAGGACGCTTCCTGGACGACCGTCACGAAGTACTCCATCTGGCGCAGGCTCACGTCCCCGGACCTCTCCCCGTTCTGCCATGAAGATCGTGCATGGAGTCCACAAGAACATTGCCTTGGACTCATGACAAGGGGTGGACGGAGGGTGGATGCCATGACCATCGACACGGGCATCAATACATCCGACGTGATCGTCGTCGGCGGCGGCACCGGCGGTTACAGCACCGCTCTGCGCGCCGCCGGCCTGGGCCTGGACGTCATCCTCGTCGAACGCGACAAGGTCGGCGGAACGTGCCTGCACCGCGGGTGCGTCCCCAGCAAGGCGATGCTGCACGCCGCCGAACTGGTCGACGGGATCGCCGAGGCACGCGAGCGCTGGGGCGTGAAGGCGACCGTGGACTCCGTCGACTGGGGCGCCCTGGTGGCCACCCGGGACGACATCGTGGCGCGCAACCACAAAGGGGTCGAGGCGCACCTCGCACACGCGGGCGTGCGGGTGGTGCGCGGCAGCGCGCGGCTGACCGGAGCGCGCACGGTGCGGGTGGAGAGCACGGGTACGGACCATACGCGGGGCGCGCATACCGAAGGTGCGCCGGGCGTGCGGGATCTCACCGCGCGCCGCGCACTGGTTCTCGCGACCGGCTCCCGCCCGCGCACGCTCCCTGGGCTCGATCCGGACGGACGGCGCGTGGTGACGAGCGACGACGCCCTGTTCGCGCCGGGGCTCCCGGCATCGGTCCTGGTGCTCGGCGGGGGCGCGATCGGGGTGGAGTACGCCTCTTTCCACCGGTCCATGGGCGCCGAGGTCACCCTGGTGGAGGCCGCCGACCGGATCGTGCCGCTGGAGGACGCCGACGTCGCCCGGCACCTCACGCGCGGTCTGAAGAGGCGCGGCATCGACGTGCAGGCGGGGGCGCGGCTGCTGGACGCGGAGCTGCTGGAGAACGGCGTACGCGCGCGCGTGCGGACCGCGCGGGGAGAGACCCGGACGCTGACGGCGGAGCGGCTGCTGGTGGCCGTCGGCCGGGCCCCCGTCACCGAGGGCCTGGGCCTGGACGCGGCCGGGCTGACGACGGACGAGCGGGGGTTCGTCGTACCGCAGGACTGGCGCCGGCTGGAGACGGCCGTGCCGGGCGTCCACGTCGTCGGCGACCTGCTCCCGCCGCCCTCCCTCGGCCTCGCCCACGCCTCCTTCGCGGAAGGGCTGCTGGTGGCGGAGACCGTGGCCGGTCTCGAGTCGCCTCCGGTCGACTACGCGGCCGTGCCCCGGGTGACGTACTCCTCGCCGCAGACCGCTTCGGTGGGCCTGGGCGAGGCCGAGGCACGCGCGCGTGGGCACGAGGTCGACGTCAACACGATGCCGCTGACCGCCGTCGCCAAGGGGATGGTGCACGGCCAGGGCGGCATGGTGAAGGTCGTGGCGGAGGCCGGCGGCGGGCAGGTGCTCGGGGTTCACCTGGTCGGCCCGAACGTGTCGGAGATGATCGCCGAGGGCCAGCTGATCGTCGGCTGGGACGCCGAACCCTCCGACGTGGCCCGGCACGTGCACGCGCACCCCACCCTGTCGGAGGCGGTGGGCGAGGTGTTCCTGACGCTCGCGGGACGCGGCCTGCACCAGCAGTGAACCCACGGAACGCGGGGGCGCGGGCCGGGCGGGCCACCGCGTCCGGGCGCTGCCGGGAGCCCGCTCCGCCCGATGCTTGACAGTTCACCCTTCGCGTGCGGGACTGGGAGGTGCGAAGCCGGGCGGACAAGTCGGGGGTGAGTCCTCTGCCGGAGCTGCGCTATCCCAGCGTTCCCGAACTGGTCGCCGCCGCTCAGGCGTTGGCGGCTCAGGAACCCGGGCTGTGCGCGCTGCGCCAGGTGGGCCTCTCACGCGCGGGAAGACCCTTGCACCTGCTGTCGGTGGGGCACGCCCGCCGCGCGGTGCTCGTGGTGGCGGGCGCGCACGCCAACGAGCCGACGGGCGGCTCCACCCTGCGGGTCCTCGCCGAAAGGGTGCTGGCGGAACGCGAGTTGCGCACGGACACCTCCTGGCACTTCCTGCTGTGCGCGGACCCGGACGGCGCGAGTCTGCACGTCACCCCGGCGCCGCGCAGCCTGCTCGAGTACCACCTCGGCTTCTACCGGCCCACGGGCGCGGAGCAGCCGGAGTGGTCGCCGTCGGTGCTGCCGCCGGACCGGCTGCCGCCCGAGACCCGGACGCTGACCGGGGTCATAGACGAACTGCGCCCGTACCTCCAGGTGACCTTGCACGGCACCGATCTGGGCGGCAGCTGGGTGCAGTTGACCAAGGACGTGCCGGGCCTGGCCGAGCCGTTCGCCAAGTCCGCGGCGGAGCTGCACATCCCGGTGGAGACGGGGGCCTCGGACGCGGCGGGCTGGCCGGCCTCCGGTCCCGGGGTGCATGTGATGCCCGGCCCGGAGACGGGCGTGGCCTACCCGAGCCTGCCGGACGACGCCCGGCACAGCACCTGGTACCACGCGCACCGGTACGGGGGTCTGACGGCCGTGGTGGAGGTGCCGATGTGGGCCAGCGACCTGGTGGACGACCCGGCGCCGCACCCGGCGCCGGCGGCGGCCATGCGGCGCCTGGCCACGCGGCTGCTGCGGGACTCCCGGGAGGTCGAGCGGATCCTCGCCGAGGCGCTGCCCCGGCTGGAGGGCGTGGACGGGCCGCTGCTGCGGGCGGCGCGGTGGGCGCTGGAGCTGATCCCGGGCCTCGCGGAGGACTGGACCCACACGTCCCCGGCGGGCACGACAATGGCGTACGTCGGCAGTGTCGACGCGTTCGGCCGGCGGCTGCCGCTGCGGGCCGCGGCGATGCTGCTGCGGGTGCTGCGGGAGGCGGACGACCGGGCGGCGCCGCGCCTGGAACAGCTCGTGGCCACCTGGTGCGACGCCTTCGCAGAACGGTTCCGGGCCCGCTGGGTGCCGTTGGAGCACCAGGTGGAGCACCAGTCCCGGACGGTACTGGTGGCGGCGCAGCAGGCCCGCGACCGGGCGGCGTGAGCCGAGGACGGCGCGGGTACGCGGAGCCGGTGCTTGGGGAGGGCGCGCCCAGCCGGCGTGCCGAACGCACCCGCGTGCCGGCTCACGCACTCCAGCGCGCCCCCTGCTCGTCGCCCCGCCCGTCAGCCGTCCAGGGCGAACACCGATCCCGTCCGCGCCCGCATCACACACGCGCTGGTGTACGTGTCCTGGAAGTCGACCGGCCGCCCGTCCCACCGCCCGCGCGCGCGGACCGTCACCGGGGCGAAGATCATCGGGCAGAAGACATGCCTGGCCGGGATGCGCTCGATGGCACCGCCGGCGGCGGCCAGTTCCGCGCAGGCCTCGGACGCGCGCGCGTGTCCCTGGGGCGGTTCGCACAGCAGCAGCGTGCCGCGGGTGTCGCTGGACCGGGCGTCGCCCTTGGTGACCGTGAGGTAGAGCCAGTTGCCCGGGAGGGCGTCACGGGAGGCCGCCTGGGCCGGCCCCGCGGTGAGGAGGCCGGCCGCGGTCAGCAGGGCGCCGGCCGCCGCTGCCGCTCTGGTGATGTACGTCATGCCCGTTGCATCGGCACGGCGGCCCGCCTTCCGCAGTGCGGCTCACCCGATCGGCACCGCACGCGCGCGTGGCTGCGCGTCCGTTCGAACGGGACCGGCCGGGCGGGGCTCAGCTCGCCGCGAGCCGGAACGCCATCCTGCCGAAGGCGACCTGGTCGCCCTCGCGGACGGCGACCGCCCCGATCACCCGGCGGCCGTTGACGGTGGTGCCGTTGGTCGAGCCCAGGTCCCTGAGGACCCACAGGCCGCCCTGGTGGCGGAGTTCGGCGTGCACGCGGGAGACGGTCTCGTGGTTCAGGCGCAGCCCGTTCGCCGGGTCGCGGCCGATGCGCAGCGGATGGGTGTGCGCCGGGTGCGGCAGTTGCAGCTTGGGCAGCCGCTCGGCCTGCCAGGCCCGCCGCAGCCGCACCGTGAACCCGGAGACGGCCTCCACGGAGCCGAGGAGCGCGCGGGAGAAGCGGTTGTCCCGGGGCAGGTCGGCGACGAGGGCGGCGAGTTCGTCGGAGCGGCGCGCGGCGAGCGCGAGTTCCATGCGGCGCACGAACGTGTCGTGCGAGAGCCGGCCCATGGCGACGCCGTCGCGCAGCACCCGCAGCGCCTGGTCGCGCTCCGCGTCGGACAGGCGCGCGGGATAGGTGGAGAACTCGAAGGACGACGTCACGCTGGTGATTGTCGGGCAGTGAACCCCGGGTGTCCAGAATCCGGGGAATCGGTGCCGGTCCGTGGGTACTTCCGCGACACCTCGCGGCAAAGGGCCGATTCGAGAGCGGATTGATCGTCCGGGGCGGCACGATGGAGACGCGGGACATCACGGTGAACAGACGAAGGGGAACCGTCCGTGCAGTTCGAGGTGTGGGCACCGCAGGCAGACCGAGTGACGCTCCATTGCGAGGGCACCACGCGCGCGTTGGCGCGCGATCCCGCGCGCGGGGGGTGGTGGACGGGCGAGGCGGAGGCCGGGGACGGCGCCCGGTACGGGTTCGCGCTGGACGACGGCCCGGTGCTGCCCGACCCGCGCTCGCGCCGCCAGCCGGACGGCCCGGACGGGTTGAGCGCGGTCGTGGACCACGAGCGGTACGCGTGGCGGGCGCGGTGGGCGGGGCGCGGGCTGCCGGGCGCGGTGCTGTACGAGCTGCACGTGGGCACGTACACCCGGGAGGGCACCCTGGACGCCGCCGCCACCCGCCTGGACCACCTGGTGGAACTGGGCGTGACGCACGTGGAGTTGATGCCGCTGTGTCCCTTCCCGGGGCGGCACGGCTGGGGCTACGAGGGCGTGTCGCTGTGGGCGGTGCACGAGCCGTACGGCGGCCCGGAGGCCCTGAAGCGCTTCGTGGACCGGGCGCACGAGCTGGGTCTGGGCGTCGTCCTGGACGTCGTGCACAACCACTTGGGGCCCTCGGGGAACCATCTGCCGCGGTTCGGGCCGTACTTCACGGACACGCACACCACGCCGTGGGGTTCGGCGGTGAACCTGGACGCGCCCGGCTCGGACGAGGTCCGCGCCTTCCTGCTGGGCAGCGCGCTGGCATGGCTGCGGGACTACCGGATCGACGGTCTGCGGCTGGACGCGGTGCACGCGCTGTACGACACGCGCGCGTGCCACTTCCTGGAGGAGCTGTCGGCGGCGGTCGACGGCCTCGCCGAGGAGGTGGGCAGGCCGCTGTTCCTGATCGCCGAGTCGGACATGAACAACCCGCGCCTCATCACCCCGCGCGCGGAGAACGGCCTCGGACTGCACGCGCAGTGGAACGACGACTTCCACCACGCCCTGCACACCGCGCTGACCGGCGAGTCGCAGGGCTACTACGCCGACTTCGCGCGCGATCCGTTCGCGGCGCTCGCCAAGACGCTCACGGGCGGCTGGTTCCACGACGGCACGTACTCCAGCTTCCGGGGCCGCCGTCACGGCCGGCCGCTGGACCGCGCGCGCGTAGCCGGGCACCGGCTGCTCGGCTACAGCCAGACCCACGACCAGGTCGGCAACCGCGCCCAGGGCGACCGGCTCTCCGCGCACCTCTCCCCCGGTCTGCTGGCCTGTGCCGCCGCGCTGACCCTGACCGCCCCGTTCACGCCGATGCTGTTCATGGGCGAGGAGTGGGCGGCCGGCACGCCCTGGCAGTTCTTCACCGACCACACCGACCCGGAGCTGGCCGAGGCGGTACGGCGGGGCAGGCGGCGGGAGTTCGCCGCGCACGGGTGGGCCGAGGAGGACGTGCCCGACCCGCAGGACCCGGCGACGCGCGAGCGGTCCTGCCTGGACTGGTCGGAGCCGGAACGCGAGCCGCACGCGCGCGTGCTGGCCTGGTACCGGCAGCTGATCGCGCTGCGCCACGCCCAGCCCGACCTCACCGACCCGGACCTCGCCGACACGAAGGTCGCGTACGACGAGGACGCCCGCTGGCTGGCCTTCCGGCGCGGCGACGTACGGGTGGCGGTGAACCTGGGCAAGGAGCCGGTGGCGATCCCGCTGGGCACCGGCCGGGTGGAGGTCCTCGCGGCCTGGGACCCGGTCGGGACGCCGGGCCCGGACGGGCTGCTCCAGGTGCCCGGGGAGTCGTGCGTGGTGCTCACCCAGCCCTGAGAACCGGTGCCGGCACGGCCCTGAGGGGCCCTCGCGGCCCCGTCAGGGCTCCGGCTCGTCCTCCTGGAGGTCAGTCACCCGCTCCAGCAGGATCGGCTCCCAGGCGCGCCGCAGCTGGGTCCGCAGCAGGGGCAGGGAACCGGCCGTACGGCCTTCCAGGCGGTCGGTGAGGCGGATGACGGTGTCGCAGCGGGCCAGCCACAGGCCGCGCAGACAGGGGCGGGCGCCGTAGCCGGCGAGGGTGGCGGCGCGCACGGCCGGCGGGGAACCGACGGCGAGGGCGAGCCCGGCGATGTCCTCGGCGGGGTCGCCGAGGGACGCCGCGGTCCAGTCCAGGATGCCGCGCACCCGTCCGTCGGCGCTGACCAGCACGTGCGCGCCGGTCAGCCCGTGGTGGGTGAGGACGGCGGAACCGGGCTGCGCGGTGAGCTGGGCCGCGCCGGGCGGGGTCAGCTGGTGCAGCCGGGCCGGGTCGAACTCGTCGGCCGCGGCGAGCCGTTCGGCCGCGTGGACGGCCATCCGGCGCAGCGCCTCCAGCGAGCGCGGCGCGGTGCGCGGCACGCCGAGCGCCTCGGCCTGGCGGGCCGGCACCGTGCGCAGTCCGCCGAGCAGCCCGGCGAGGTCGGCCTCCCCGACGGCGGAGACGTCGTACTCGTCGGCCGTGCCGCCGGGCACCCGGGTGTCGAGGGTGTAGGCGAGGCCGGGCGCCCACTCGCCGTGCGCGACGCTGGCCGGGACGGCGACGGGCAGCTGCGGGCGGACCAGCTCGCGCAGGCGCAGTTCACGGCGGCGGCGGACGGAGGCCTCGCGGTCGGGCGCGAGGCGCAGCACATGCCGGCTGCCGACCCACCAGGTGTGCTCGCGGTCCTCCGTCACGGGCCGCACGGCGGGTCCCCCCGTGCCGTCGCCGCCCTCCTCGAGCAGCGAGCGGACCAGTCTGCGGACGGTGTCCGCGGTGGGTGTCGGTGCCTGGATCATGGGTCGCGCGTCGCCGTTCCGGGTGTCGTCGGACGTTCTCTCCTCGGGTCCCTCAGTCCACTATGACCATCTCACGGGTGGTGTTGTTGAGGCGGCGCCCGCCGTCGCCGGTGACCGTGACGATGTCCTCGATGCGCACCCCGAAGCGGCCGGGCAGGTAGACGCCGGGCTCCACGGAGAAGCACATGCCGGGCACGAGCGGCTGTTCCTCGCCCTCGATCATGTACGGCGGTTCGTGCGTGGTGACGCCGATGCCGTGGCCGGTGCGGTGGATGAAGTACTCGCCGTAGCCGGCGTCCGTGATCACCGCGCGGGCGGCGCGGTCGACCTCCTGGCAGGCCGCGCCCGGGCGTACGGCCTGGAAACCGGCCTCCTGGGCGGCGCGCACCACGTCGTGGACCCGGCGCTCCTCCTCGGTCGGCTCGCCGACGTGGACGGTGCGGGTGGTGTCGGAGCCGTAGCCGTCCTTCAGGCCGCCGAAGTCGAGGACGACCATGTCGCCGGGCCGGATGACGCGGTCGCCGACCTCGTGGTGGGGGTTGGCGCCGTTCGGGCCGGAGCCGACGATCGTGAAGTCGACCTGGGAGTGGCCGAAGCGGCGCAGCAGGCCGGCGAGGTCCCGGCCGACGTCGGACTCGCGGCGGCCGGCGAAGGGGACCTTCCGGATCTCCTCGAACGCCAGGTCGGCGGCGGCGCCCGCGGCCGCCAGGAGTTCCAGTTCGGCCGCGTCCTTCACGGCGCGCAGCATGGGCAGGGCGTCGGTGAGGGAGGCGTAGGAGGTGCCGGGCAGGGCCCGCTGGAGGCCCAGCAGGTGCATCGCCCAGGTGTTGTCGCTGATGCCGAACCGGCCGCGGCCGTCGAGGAGACCGGCGGTGACGGCGTAGGGGTCCTTGCCGTCGGTCCAGTCGCGCAGGGTCAGCGCGGCGGCACCGGCGGCCCGCTCGGCGTCCGGGGCCTCCAGGGCGGGCACGACGAGCACGGGGTCCCGGCCGGGCACGAGGACGAGCACGGTCAGCCGCTCCGTGACCGCTGTGGGCGTGTAGCCGGTCAGCCACACCATGTCCGGTCCCGGCGCCACGAGCAGCCCCGCGAGGCCGGCGTCCCCGGCGGAGCGCACGGCACGCTCCATGCGGGCCCTGTGGTCGGCGGCGGTGAAGGGCGCGGGCGTACTACCGGTCATCCGGGCCTCCGGCGCGGGTGGGGAAACGGGGCGTTGGCGTCTCGGGCAGCATCCTGCCCGCCCGCACGGACCCACGCGAGCCGGTCCCGCGGACCGGCGTCCCGCAGTACGTCGAGAGGGCACTCGGCATGGGTCCATGATGACCTGGGGGACGGATGGTGACCAGGGGGTTTCCCGGGGTGACCGCCGTTCCGCGGCGATGGTGGGGCGGGACCGGGTCAGATCACCACCCCTGGGGTCACCGCCAACTGCTGGTAGGCGCCGCTCGCGTGGCGCACGGTGAGGAGCACCGTCTTGCCGGGGCGGGCCCGCCGCACGGCCCGGGCCAGGTCGGCGGCGGAGTCCACCCGGGCCTCGCCCCACTGGAGCACGACGTCCCCGCGGACCAGGCCCGCCGCGTAGCCGGGGCCGGGCACGTGCACGCCCACGACCAGGGCGCCCACCTCCTGCGCGTCGACGGCCTCCACGCCCAGGGCGACCCCGGGCGCGGCGGCGGCGGGCGCGGGCGTGGCCCTGGCGGGGGGCGCCGGTGCGGGCGGCGGGGCCTGGTGCCGCAGCTCGGCGAGTCTGCTCATGCCGATCACCGTGGCGCCGACCGTGCCGACGCCGACGCCGCAGAGCACCAGCACGATTGCGGCGCACAGGCCGCACAGCAGGGTCCGCACCCGCCGCCCGCGCCGGGGCGCGGCGTGCGGGTGACGGGCGGGGTCCGGGGTGTCGGCCTCCCGCCGGTCCTGACCGGGCATGGGCTTGGGACGCAACACAGTCTGTTCCATGGTTCGCTCGCCTCCGGCTGGTGCTCTACCCGGGGCGGCGGGCCGTGACGAGACACGAAAGGATGAGACTGCGCGGAGGGTGACGGCGGGTAGTACTAGCCGTCACGCCCGCGTGCGCGGCGCACCCTTCCGGCCCGTCCGCTCAGCCCGTGTGGCCCTCGCCGTGGCCGCCGTGCGCCCCTCCGTGGTCGAACTTCAGGGCCTCGGGCGGCATGACGACGAAGGGCCGCATCATGCCCATGTCCTCGTGCTCCAGCAGGTGGCAGTGGTACATGAACCGTCCGTACGCGCCGTCGAAGCGGCCCATGACCCGCAGCATCTGGTCGCCCGGCACCCGGAAGACGTCCTTGAGGCCCCGCTCGTTGGGCGCGAGCGGTATCTGCCGGCCGGCGTCGTACCGGATCGGCGTGCGGGTGCCGCCCACCGCCGGGTCGAAGCCGGAGACGTCGTACGCGTCCCGGCCCAGCAGCTGGAAGTCGGCCAGGTGGATGTGCATGGGGTGCACGATGGGCGCGAGGTTGAGGAAGCTCCACTGCTCGTGGCTGCCCTCGCCGATCGTGAAGCCGAGCCCGTCGTTGAACGTCCGCGCGGTGCGCCGGTACGTCCTGGTGGTGCCGTCGGGTCCGGTGACCTGGACGATGCCCTCGGCCGGGAACGTCAGGCCGTCCGGGTCCTCGACCTCGGTCATCTCCCAGATCTCGGGGTGGCCGCCGGCCCCCTTGGCGGCGGGCGGGGTGAGCAGCACGAGCCGGTGGCCGTGCGGGGTGTCGTGGGTGAGGCGGCGGAAGGAGCCGGAGAGCACCTCGGGCAGTTCGAAGGTGTCCTCGGCGCAGCCCTCCCGGACCCGGAACTCCAGCACGGCGGGACAGGGCACGTCCCCGGCCGGGTCGGGCACCCCCGCCGGCTGGTTGGGGCCCTTGTTCACCAGGCGCAGGGTGCGGCCCTCCAGCCCGCGGAAGTCCACCAGCAGGTCGAACCGCTCGGCCGGCGCGGCGGTCAGGGCCGGCAGCTCCGCGTCGAAGTCGACCGGCACCGGGCGCGGCAGCAGTCCGCCGTCGCTGCCGATCTGGTGGACGATCCCCGGCACCGGCTGGTCGTCCTCGTCGATGAGGACCAGTTCGAAGATGCGCGCGTTGGAGGCGTTGACCAGCCGGAACCGGTGCCACGCCGGGTCCACGTCGGCGTACGGCCAGATGCGGCCGTTGACCGTGGTGTACGGGCCGGTGAAGGGCAGGGAGACCGGCTTGCCCGTTTCCGGGTTGCGCTGCTGGACGATCACCGTCTTGTGCAGGAGCCGGCCGTTGAGGCGGCCGTCCTCGTCGGTGTCGAGGTTGCGGTCGGCGACGACGAGCGGGATCTCCCGCTCGCCGGACGGCAGCCGCAGGGCGTCCTCCTCGTCGTCGCGGACGAGGTAGGTGCCGTACAGGCCCGCCATCACGTTCCACCGGGTGATGTTCATGGCGTGGTCGTGGTACCACCACTGCACCGCCTGGTGGTCGTTCGGGTACTCCGACAGCTGGGCGTCGCCGTGGCCGACGGCGTTGTCCGCCCAGCCGTCGTTGCCGCCGCCGGTCTGCGCGCCGTGCAGATGGGTCACCGACCAGGCGGGCAGGGCGGCGACGTCCTTGTTCGGCTCGGCGCCCTCGCGGCCGGGCTCGGTGGTGGCCTGCGGGCGGCCGTCCGTGCGCAGCGGCACCTCCACCGAGGTGACCGGGTGCTCGCCGTCCTTGGGAATGCGGTTGGTCCAGGCGATGCGGACGCGCTGTCCCCGGCGCACCTCGATGGTCGGGCCCGGCACGTGTCCGTCGTAGCCCCACATCAGGGTCGGCGGCAGTTGCGGGTGCAGGCGCACCCAGGTCGGGCGCAGGGCGATCTCCGTCTCGCGCAGGACGTCGTCCGCGGCGGGCCGCAGGACCGGCGGGACGGTCAACGGCGCCATGTAAGGCGTCAGTTGGCGGCCCGCCGGTGCCTGCTCGCCCGTGGTCCGTACGGTGAGCCTCTCGATGGTCTCGGTCAAGGTCGAACACCCCCGTGTGTTCTGGCTCTGTTGTTCCCCTTGCTCCCCAAGACTCCCGAGGACTGACCGAAGTTCCCTGAATGCCCCATTCCGTACGCGGAGATTCCGCGACCGTCAGAGGAGCGACCGTCAGCCGAGCGACAGGACGGGCGCGCGGCCGGGCAGGAAGCCGTGGGCGCGGCGGCCGAGCCATGCGGCCTTGTACCGGTCGACCTCCCGGTGCCAGTTGAGGATGCCGGACAGCCAGTTGCGCAGGTCCTGCACATAGGCGTCCATGAGCGTCCGGGCCTCGGCCGACAGTTCGAAGTCGTCGTACAGCACCGGGAGTTCGTGGGCGGTCACATGCTCGAACTGCTGCATGCGCTGGGTCATCAGGTCGTGGACGACGCCGAGCGCGGCCGGATAGTCCATGCCGAAGAAGTTCTGCACGACCAGGATCGAGTTGTGGATCTCGCCCTCGTACTCGATCTCCTTCTGGTAGGAGAAGACGTCGTTGAGGAGACAGGCGTAGTCGATGGCGGCGTTCTCCAGGGAGCGCACCGGACCGCTGGCGTAGACCTCGGCGGGGATCGCCGGGCCGTTGCCCATCCGGCACAGGCTCAGGGTGAGGTCCGAGCCGAAGGTGGAGCGCCGCATCTCCAGGTAGTCGACCGGGTCGGGGATGCGGTTCTGCAGCTGGTTGGAGAGTTCCCAGACCCAGCTCTCGGTCATCTTGTCCACGGACGTCTTGAGGGTGCGCCGCTGGCCGGCGGTCATCCCGGCCGTGGTGCGCGTCCACAGGTCGATCAGCGCGCGTTCCATGGCGTCGGCGGGAACGACCGTCGGCGCGCCCTCCACCGGCATGCACTGCGAGAGGCGGGCCGTGGTCAGCCGGGCGGCGGCGAGGTCCCGGCGGTGGCCGTACACCAGGGGGTAGTAGTCGTCGCCGTAGGTTCCCCAGGCGAGCCACTGCGCGCTGAGGTCGAGGGCCTCGGGGGTGGCGTCCGGGTCCAGCCCGGCGGAGCACAGCGCGAGGTCGTAGGCGGCGAGCTTGTCCTCGTCCCAGACGCCCTCCTGGAGGATGCCCATCCCGTGGCACCAGTCGACGAGGTTGCCGCGGGCCCGGTCCAGGTGGGGGCTGAGCTGGAGCTCGAAGGGCATGTAGAGGTCGGGGATGCGGGACGGGCCGACCTTCTGGTAGGGCACGTGGGAGTAGGCGCGCAGCCGGTCCTGCGCGGCCGAGGCGAGCAGTGCGCCGACGTCGGCGGCGGAGGTGCCGGGGCCGTTCGGCGCGTGCCAGGGCGAGCTGGGGCGCGCGCCCTTGTTCATGTAGCGGCTGGAGCGCATGTGCCATTCGTGGCCGCCGGACTGCCAGTCCTGGAGTCCCTTGGTGTAGGCGGCGACCGCGGTGGCCTCGGCGGGCGTGAGGCCCTTCTCCAGGGCGACGGCGGGGACCTCGGTGAGCGCGGTGTGCTCGAACTGGTGCAGCCGTGAGGTGAGGACGTCGTTGACGGTGTCCGCGGCCTCCTGGGTGGTGCAGCCGAAGAACTTCTCCAGGACCAGCACGCCGTTGCTGTTCTCGCCCTCGTCCTCGACCTCGCGCTGGTAGGAGAACAGGTCGTTGCGCAGGTGGACGGCGTCGGAGAAGGTCTCCATGAGGACCCGCAGCGGCCGGGTGCCGGCGACGGCGGCGGGCACCTCCGCGGTCGCGTACTCCACGAGCCCCGCCGACCAGGGGGCGCCGCCGACCTTGCGGCGCATCTCGATGTACTCGACGGGGTTGGCGACGCGCCCCTCGTTGATGTTGGACAGTTCCCACATCGACTCGTTGAGCAGGTGCTCGGTGGCGACGGAGAAGCGGCGGCGCCAGTCCACGGACATCGACGGCACCGTCCGCGCCCACAGGTCCTTCAGGCCGGCCTCCACCGGGTTCTCCGGCTCCGGCACGGGGGCGCCGGGGTCGAGCGGCATGAACAGCGGCAGGCGGTCCAGGTGGGCCTTGCCGGCGGCCCGGTCCGGGGTGCGCTTGTACATGTCCAGGAAGTGGTCGTCGAAGAAGAACACCCACACGTACCAGTCGGTGATCAGCGAGAGGGCGGGTCCGTCGCAGTCGGGATGGGTGTAGGCGCACAGGAGGCCGTAGTCGTGCGCCTCCAGGTCGGCCTGGTCCCAGATCCCGGAGCCCTCCAGCATGCCCATGTCGCGTGCCCAGCGGGTGGAGTGGGCCCGGGCCTCGTCCAGGTGCGGGTTGAGCCGCGCGGGATACGGCATGTAGAAGTGCGGGAGTTCGAACGGCTGCGTCATGGCCGGGCCCTACCCGTGGCCCCGGACGCCCATCCGTCCGGCGGCACATGATCACACCATCGCGTGAACCGCTCGGAAAACCTGGAACTCCGGTGGGCGGTTGTGGCGTTGGGTCCCTTGCCGGGTCCGCGCGCGCGGGCCACGGTAGGCGCATGACCTCCTTCGTGCTGCCCCATGAGGTGCACGGCGACGGCGCCCACAAGGTGTTCGCCGTGCACGGCTGGTTCGCCGACCGGTCCGCCTACGCGGCCGTCCTGCCGGACCTGGACCGCACCTCCTTCAGCTACGCGCTGGTGGACCTGCGGGGTTACGGCGAGGCCCGGGACGCGACGGGCTCGTACACGACGGCCGAGGCGGCCGTGGACCTCGTGGGGCTGGCGGACCGGCTCGGCTGGGAGCGGTTCTCGGTGGTCGGGCACTCGATGGGCGGCGCGGTGGCGCAGCGGCTGCTCGCCGTCGCCCCGCACCGGCTGCGCCGGATCGCCGGGGTGTCCCCCGTGCCGGCGTCCGGAATGCCGCTGGCCGGGGAGCAGGCGGCGCTGTTCAGGGACGCGGCGCACCGGGCGGAGAACCGGCGCGCGATCATCGACCTCACCACCGGTGGCCGGCGGCCCGCCGCCTGGCTGGACCGGATGGTCGCCCGCTCGCTGGAGCGCAGCGACCCGAAGGCGTTCCGGGCCTGGCTGGACTCGTGGGCGGGCGAGGACTTCACCGCCGACGTCGTGGGCAGCGAGGTGCCGGCGCTGGCCGTGGCCGGCGCGCTGGACCCGGCGCTGTCCCCGGAGGTCGTGCGGCAGACCTGGCTGGCCTGGTACCCGCGCGCGGAGCTGGCCCTGCTGCCGGGCGCCGGTCACTACGCGATGGACGAGACACCGCTGGACCTGGTCCGTGCCGTCGAGGACTTCCTGCGGGCCGACGGCCCGGGCGGCACCGGGGCGGGCGGGGTGGCGTGAGCGCGCGGGAGGCGCCGCCGGTCCCGGACGTCTTCGATCCGCGCCGGTACGCCGCCGGGGTGCCCTACGGCGACTACCGCGTGCTGCGCGACCACCATCCGGTGGTCTGGCAGGAGGAACCGGAGGTGCTGGGCTGGCCCGCCGGGCCGGGGTTCTGGGCGGTGACCCGGCACGCGGACGTCGTGCGCGTGCTGAAGGACGCGGGGACGTACTCGTCGTACGCCGGCGCGACCCAGATCCGTGACCCGGACCCGGAGGACCTGCCGTTCATCCGGCGGATGATGCTCAACCAGGACCCGCCGGGGCACGGGCGGCTGCGGCGGCTGGTGAGCCGCGCCTTCACGCCGGGGCGCGTGGACCGGTTCGCGGCGGTCGCCCGGGAGCGGGCGCGCACGCTGCTCGCGGGCGCCGTGGAGGCGGCGCGGGCGGGGGACGGCACGGTGGACCTGGTGTCCGCCGTCACCGACGAGTACGCCCTGCTGAACCTGGCGGACCTGCTCGGCGTCCCGGAGGGCGACCGGCGGCTGCTGCTGCGCTGGACGCGGCGGGTCATCGGCTACCAGGACCCGGACGAGGCCGGTCCGCCGGTGCTGGACGGGGACGGCCGGCCGGTGAACCCGCGGTCACCGGCGATGCTGGCGGACATGTTCGCCTACGCCGGACAGCTGGCCGCCTACAAGAGGCGGTATCCCGCGGACGACGTCATGACGACGCTCGCCCACGACGCCGAACTCGCCGGTGCCGAACTGGAGATGTTCTTCTTCCTGCTCACCGTGGCGGGCAACGACACCGTGCGCGCCGCGGCCCCGGGCGGGCTGCTGGCGCTGGCGGAGCACCCGGAGGCGTACGAGCCGCTGCGCGCCGGGCAGGTGGCCGTGGCGTCCGCCGTCGACGAGCTGCTGCGCTGGCATCCGCCCGTGCTGACCTTCCGCCGGACGGCCGTGCGGGACACCGAACTGGCGGGGCGCGCGATCCGGGCGGGCGACAAGGTCGTCGTGTTCCACGCCTCGGCCAACCGCGACGAGCGCGTGTTCACCGCTCCAGACCGGCTCGATCTCACCCGCTCCCCCAATCCGCACGTCTCCTTCGGGGACGGCCCGCACGTGTGCCTGGGCGCTCACTTCGCCCGGCTGCAACTGCGGCTGCTGCACGAGGAGGTGCTGCGCGTCCTGTCCCGGCCGCCGCGTCCGGCCGGGCCGCCCGGACGGCTGGTGTCGAACTTCATCAACGGCATCAAGTCACTGCCGCTGCACGTCACCTGAGGCGCCCTTCCCGCCGCCCTTCGGGTCGGTCTGGATCAGCGCGTGCGTGCCACTGGTCCGCCAGCTCTGCCCCTCGGCCGCCACCAGGCCGGCCTCGGTCGTCGCGGACAGGCCGGTGATCACGTCGGACTTGAGGGTGCGCAGGGCGGCGACCGGGCCGGGGAAGTACGCGGTCGCCTCCCGGAAGGGCGTGGTGGGCGGCCAGAGCCGGTCGCCCACCAGACGCCGGTAGTTGAGGTCGCCCTTGACGATGGTCAGCGTGGCCGCGGCGAACTCGGCGCGCAGGTCGTCCGGCATCGCCGCGTACGGCAGCGGGGCGCAGGAGAAGGGATGGGCGCGCACGGTGAGCCGCCCGTCGGCCATGGCCGACCAGAGCAGGCGCCCGTACTCGGCGGCCGTCCCGTGGGCCGCGCGCAGCCGGTGCAGCGCGTCGACGACGTCGGCGGTGGTGGCGTCGGAGACGTAGTACGGGTACGGCTTGACGTGCAGCACCGCCCGCGCGGTTTGGCCCTCGGCGAGGAGGTGGGCGATCAGCAGGAGGTCGGGGACCAGTTCGCGGCCCGCGTTGTCCGCGACGAGCACGAGCGTGCCGGTCCCGGCGGGCGGCAGCAGCGACCACAGGGTCTCGCTGTCGTCGGCGACCAGCGCGGGGGCGGGTTCCCCGGCCCGTGCGGCCGCGGCGGAGAGCCGGAAGCCGAGGTCGGCGCGGTTGCCCCACAGCGAGCCGTGCAGCAAGGCGCGGGCCCGCTCGTCCCCGGGCAGGTCCCGCAGGCCGTCCAGGGCGGCCAGTTCCTCGTCGGTCTCCGGGGCGTCGAGCTCGGCGCGTTTGAAGGGGCGGAAGGGGTCGACGCCCTGCCAGGCGCCCGGCCCGAACCAGCCGACGGCGTCCAGCAGCCGGCGGTAGAAGTAGCTCTCGGCCCACAGCCAGGGCACGTCGTACCAGGACCGCCCGGCGTGCTCGGCGAGGCCCCAGTCGTGCCACCGGTCCCGGTCCGGGGCGTCGGCGGGAAGCGGTTCGACGGTCCCCTCGGTGCAGCTCTTCAGCAGCTCGTCCAGCGCGGTGTGCTGCCCGGGGCCGTAGGGGAAGGCGTCCCGTACCTGCCGGATGATCGCGGGGTGCCGTTCGGCCAGCACGCTGTGCGGGAACGAACCGGGCTCGTCGCCGAGGATCACGGGTGCGAAGGGGATGTCGGGCATGTCCGTCACCGTATCGCGGGCGTCAGGCGGTGCGGATCTCCCGCTCCAGCTGCGTGGCGAGGGTGACGTAGCGGGGGCGGCGGTGCACCGGGACGAGACCGCGGATCATGAGGTGCCACATCTCGGCGACCCTGCGCGGCAGCCGTCCGACCGGTTCCAGCGAGCGGCCCGCGACCCGGGTGCCGATGAAGAAGCAGACGAGGGAGTGGGCGACGACGCCGACGTCGAGATCACCGTGCACGTCGGCTTCCCGGACGGCTCCGGTGACCTTGCGGGTGGCGAATTCGAGCCACTCGGTGAACGGGTGCCGCAGCGGCGGCCGTACGGCGATGTCCGCGGTGGCCAGGCGGAGTCCGGCGCGCGGCACCGGGTCCTCCACGGCGAGCCGGGCGATCCCGAACGTGGTGCGCATCAGGGCCTCAAGCGAGGAGCTGCCGCGGTTCTCGACGTCGGCGACGAGCTGCCGCGCGGCCTTGGCCTGGAGTTCCAGGATGGCGTGGGCGAGGTCCTCCTTGGCGGCGAAGTGGAAGTACAGGGCGCCCTTGGTGACCTTCGCGTGTGCGACGATGTCGCTCAGGCTGGTGGACTCGTACCCGTGCCGGTCGATCAGATCGGCGGCGGCCGTGATGATCGTCGCCCGGGTCTGTTCGGCACGTAACTGCCTTGGCATCCTGGACCCCCTTCTCGCGCATAAAAGAACAGGACATGCGGTTTGTTTATGACTCGTTGCATACGATAACTCACCGTGCGGCAACGGGAGTCCGGCGGGCCACGCGCGCGGCAGGCCACGCGTCATCGCCCCGCTCGACGCCGGCCGGCTGCTCCGCACCTCTTCAACGGGCGAGACCTCATGGTTTCCCCTTCGTCGCCGGCCGCTGTCAGGCAGCCCCGGGGCGACAGGCGCCGCCCCATGATCGCCACGATACGAGGCGGACGCCCGACTCCTCAATGGGGTGTGGAAGCAGGCGCAAAACAGCCGAACCGGTCGGTGCTTTCGCGCCCCCCGCACGCGGGTGCGCCGGACCAAGCTGAACGCGGCGGCCGGCGGGGCCGTACTGGACTCCGCGAACCCGTTCCCGCGCCCGCCGAGGAGACGCCGGATGCATCGGACGACCCGGACGACCGCCCGCCTGAGCGTCAGGACGGCCGCCGCGACGGCGCCGCTCCTGCTCCTGCCGTGGGTGGCAGGACCCGCCCAGGCGCACGGGGCCCCCACGGACCCGGTCAGCCGGGTCTACGCCTGCTCCCCCGAGGGGGACGCCACCCGGACGCCGGCCTGCCGCGCGGCGATCGCGGCGAACGGCGGTCCGTTCACCGCCTGGGACAACCTGCGGGTGGCGGGGGTGGCGGGCCGCGACCGGCAGGTGATCCCGGACGGCAGACTGTGCAGCGGGAACCTGCCGGCGTACCGGGGGCTGGACCTGGCCCGGCGGGACTGGCCGGCGACGCGGCTGGCGCCCGGCGGCCGCCTGACGCTGACCTACGCGTCGACCATCGCGCACACGGGCACGTTCAGGTTGTACCTGACCAAGCAGGGCTACGACCCCTCACGGCCGCTGACCTGGTCCGACCTGCCCGCGCGCCCCTTCGCCGAGGTCACGGACCCGCCGCTGCGGGGCGGGGCGTACCGCGTGAACGCGGCGCTCCCGGCGGACCGGACGGGGCGTCAGGTGCTCTACACGATCTGGCAGAACAGCAGCACGCCGGACACGTACTACGCGTGCTCCGACGTGGTCTTCCCGCAGCGCGGGAAAGCCGCCGGGGCGGCGGGGTCCACCCGGCCCGCTCCGGCGGCTGGTTCAGGGGCCGCACCGGCCGCGTCGGCTTCATCCGCCGCGCCGGCTTCCCCGGAGCCGGGTTCACCGGCGGCCGGTTCGGCCGCGGGATCCGCCCGCGGTGAGGAGAAGGCCGGGACCGCCGTCGGCGACGGGGCCCCGGTCGCGGAGACCAGGCGCGGCGGCCCGGGCCCCTCGGCGCCCTTGCTGGCGGGCGGCGCCACCGCGGTGCTGCTGCTCACCGGGGGCGCCGCCCTCACTCTGCGGCTGCGCCGTCCACGACGGCACTGAAGCAGACGATCCGGCCGGTCAGTTGACGTAGACCCGGGCTCCCGCGTCGGTGACGGGTGCGTACTTCGCCGTGAAGTAGCCGTTGGCGAAGCACAGCGACGAGCCGGACGTCTTGGTGAACTGCTGGTTGGTGAAGGTGATGCTGCTGTCGGCGTTGTCGGCCTTGCCGGACAGGCCGGGCGCCTGGTACACGCAGGTCACGCTGCCCAGCAGGGTGCGCAGCTGGACGGTGGCCTGGATGACGGAGCCGCTCGCGGGCGAGACGGTGAGGGCGCCGCTCGAGGTGATCGTCGCCGAGTACGGCAGGTTGTTGATGGTGACGCCGTTGACGCCGAGGACACCGGTGACGTTGCTGGTGCAGGTGCTGCTGTCGAAGGTGTGCGCGGTGACGGACTCGGTGGCCGTGCCGGGTGCGGTCGGGTTGCCGGTGACCTTGGCGGTGAACTGCGAGCCGGTGCACTTGATCCCGCTGGTGCCGGTCGCGCTGGAGTAGAAGGTGGCGGAGGTGCCGGAGGCCAGCGGCGCGGTGAGCGTGTCGCCGACGGCGACCGCGGTGCCGCCGGTGCTGCCGGTGGTGAGGACCGTGCCGGCCGCGGAGGCCGGGGTGGCCCACGCGAGGGCGAGCGCCGTGGCGGTACCGGTGAGTGCGAGGAGGGAGCGCGTACGCATGCGGGTGCCTCTCTTCCAGAGGTGGGGGGACAGATGAGGTGAGGTGGGGGGTGGAGATCGGTGCGGATGCCGCCGGCGCGGGGCCGTCACGCCTTCTCCGTACGCGGCGGACCCGCGACGGCGGCACACCGGGCACCGGTCGGAGGCCTCGGGGGAAGACCTCCGGCCGGGCCGGGCACAGGGGCGGCCCGGCACGGAGAGAAGGAGGAAAGGACCGTGCCGGAGCCGCGCTGCGAGGTGGAGCGGTTGCCGTGACAGGGCCGGGAACGCGGCCGGTGCCGCATGAGGGACGTGGTGGGTACCACGCCTGACGCGACGGGTGCCGCTTGCGGGATCCGGCGCCACGGATCCGTGGAAACAGGGGAAGTTGTAGACCTGATCAACCGTCAGGGTCAAGTGGTTGAAAGCCAGTTGACCCAGGCCGGTTGCCGTCCGTGCACATCCGACACCCTTTTTCACAACTCTCTTGACCCTTGAATGTAACCGGCGGTAACTTCCTCGGAGGCTACTGCCGCGTAACGAGAAAGCCCTTGCGCCCGCCGGGAGTTGCGAGGAGGCGTGCGCGGCATCCGCTGTCCGCGCCAGGACACCGCGCCACTGAAGCCCAACCCGCACTGATCCGCGCCCATGGGAGCAGACATGGCCTCGTCCCCGGACGTCCCGTCCGCCGGCAACACCCCCGACATCCCGGGAAGCGACACCCCGGGAAGCGCCACCCCGCCCGAAACCCGGAACGCCCCCGGGGCCACCGCCGGCGAGAGGCGCGGCCGTGTCCGCGCCCGCCGGGCCGCCGTGATGGCGGTGCCCGCGACCCTGGTCGCCGCCGGCCTCGCGGTCCTCACCGCGCAGGGAGCGCTGGGTGTGCAGTTCGCCATCTCCGGCATGCCGTTCACGGTCACCGCCACGGAACTCAACGGCACCGGGTTCGAGCAGTTCGGCGGGCTCGACAACATGGCGGACGGCAGCCCCAACGCCGGGGACACCGGCGGCCAGGTGCTCGTCATCACCTCCGCGATCAAGCACGCCACCCTCACCAAGCTGTGCCAGAGCGTCGACCTGGGCGGCACCAACCTGCTGATCACCGCGGGCGGCGGGGCCGACAAGGTCAGCGCCACCGACCTGACCACCGACTCCACCGAGCTGTCGGGTGACGCGGCGTTCAACAACATCGAGATCGGCAACGACGCCAGCACGCTGACCAAGGCGGGCGTGAAGGGCCCGATCGGCGTCTTCAGCCAGCAGGCCGACACCGTGCGGATCGCCCATCTGCGGCAGACCAACTACGCGACGACCGCTGGCGTGTTCAAGCTGCCGGGTCTCAAGCTGCGCTTCAGCGACTCGGGTTGCTGATCGCCGTGCCGGACCGTCCACGTCTGGGACCCAGGCTCGCCTTCCGCGGATGGCGGGCCCGCCGGCCGTTCTGGGGCGGGCTGCTGCTCGCCCTCGGCGGCGGCGAGATCCTGCTCACCGAGAAGGCCTCGCTGAAGGTCGTGCTGCACATCGGCATGCAGGGCCTGGCGGGGTACCTGCTGCCGACCCTCATGGTGCTGCTGGGCCTGCTGATCCTCTTCAACCCCGCCCAGCGGCTCTTCTACTCCATCACCGGCATCCTGCTCTCCCTGGGCAGCTGGCTCACCTCCAACCTGGGCGGTTTCTTCATCGGCCTGCTCCTCGGCGCCGTCGGCAGCTGCCTCGCCTTCGGCTGGCTCCCGGACCAGGAGCCACGCGTCAGCCGCCGCAAACGGCGCAAGCAGGAGCGGGCCGAGGCCCACGCCCTGACGTCGGAGGGTGCGGGCACGGCCTGAACCGGGGCCTGGGCATGCCCACGTCCTGTCGTCGCCGACGCCTCCGTGCCGCAGGAGTCCTGGCGCGCCGGGAGCCGGCGACGCGGATCATCCGCCGGGATCACCCGAACAGGTGACTTGGGAACTACTTTGCCCGTGCCGGGAGTTCATCGGGCAGTCGGACGGCGGTGAAGTGCCGTCCGTGACGCGATGAACGAAGGAGCTACGGCATGGTGTTCAAGAGGCTGCTGGGCGCGATCGGGGTCGGCGGCCCCTCCGTGGACACGGTGCTGGACGGCGGCGCGGCGCTGCCCGGCGGCACCCTGACGGGCCGGGTGCTGCTGCGCGGCGGCGCGACGGCCGTGGAGGTCGAACACATCGGCCTGGAGCTGATCGCCCGTGTGGAGGCCGAGCACGCGGAGGGTGAGAGCGAGGGCACGGTCGCCTTCGAGCGGTTCACCGTCGGCGGTGGTTTCCGGCTCGGCGAAGAGGAGGAGCGCGAGCTTCCGTTCAGTGTCCCGCTCCCCTGGGAGACCCCGGTGACCGAACTGCACGGGCAGCCGCTCGGCATCGTGCTGGGCGTGCGCACCGAGGTCGCGGTGGCCGGCGCCCGGGACAAGGGCGACCTGGACCCGCTCGCCATCCGCCCCCTGCCCGTGCAGGAAGCCGTCCTGGAGGCCCTCGGCGCCCTGGGCTTCGGCTTCCGCTCGGCCGACCTGGAGTACGGCCGCATCGGCGGCACGGGCCAGCAACTGCCGTTCTACCAGGAGATCGAGCTGACTCCCGCCCCGCAGTACGCGCACGCGGTGAACGAGATCGAGCTGACCTTCCTCGCCTCCCCGCTGGGCGTGGAGGTGGTCCTGGAGGCGGACAAGCGCGGCGGACTGTGGTCGTCGGGGCACGACGCCCTGACCCGTTTCACCGTGCGCCACGAGGACGCGCCGTCCCTCGACTGGCAGAGAGAGGTGGACGGGTGGATCCGCCAGGTGACCGAGCACCGTGACGCCTACGACAGCCACGCGGCGTACGGCCACGGCGGCGCGCACCTGCCCGGTCACCACTCCCCCGACGGCCACCGCTCCGGCCCGGGCCTGGGCACGGCCGTGGCCGCAGGCGCGGCCGGCCTCGCCGTGGGTGTCGTGGGCGGCATGATGGCCGCGGAGGTCGTCGACGAGATCGGGGACTTCTTCGAGGGAGAGGAGGAAGAAGGCGACGAAGGCGACAAAGACTAGGGACAGCGGGGGCGCTCAGCCGGCGGAGCCCTGCGTGCCGTCCTCCTCCTTCATCGCCTTGGCCTCGCTCTTGAGGATGCGCATCGACTTGCCCAGCGCACGGGCGGTGTCGGGGAGCTTCCGGGACCCGAAGAGCAGGAGGAACACGACCGCCACGATCAGCAGATGCCAGGGCTCAAGTCCGTTGCGGAGCATGACAGCCCCCTTCTTTGTCTCGCTTGTCTCACCTTGCGGCGAAGCTTGCCATGTTGCGCAACTGTACAACCCGGTCCGGACGGGAAGACGCGCACCCACCCCGGGGTCCGGGCGGTGGCGCGGGCCGGTGTCCGGGGCGTCGAGGCTCCTGGGGGACGACGACTGGAGGACGGCTGAACGACGGCTGGAGGACGGCGCCGTCCCGGGGTCAGAGGCCGCGGAGCCGGCGGGCCGGGACGGTGGCGCGCGCGGGCGCCTCCCGCTCGACGAGCCGGCCGACGACACGGTGGACGACGTCGACCACGGCGGCCTGTTCCGCTGTGTCGACGAAGTACACCTGGCGGCGGCCCTCGCGGCGGGAGCGGACGAGGCCGGCGAGTTTGAGCTTGGTCAGGTGCTGGCTCACGGCGGGCAGGGCGCCGCCGACCCGCTCGGCGAGGCCGGTCACGTCACTCTCGGCCTGGATCAGCGCCCACACGATGTGCAGCCGGGCGGGCGAGGCGAGCAGTCCGAAGGCGGCGGCCGCCTCGGCGAGCACCTCGGCGGAGGGGTCCTGGTGGCCGGTGCCGGGCGCTGTCGCCACTGTCGCCTTCCTCCGCCGGAATCGTCATGGGCTCGTCGCGGGTTCGTCGCTGTGTGCCCACTGTGTGCCCACTGTGGTTCGCCGTGTTCGCGGACACAGTGTAGATCTGTGGAACTTCCCGGTCGCTCCATTAGTTTCTACGTTGCTGTAGAAATTGCTGTCGGGCTGCCGGAAGCACCCGGCTGACGATATGAGGAGTACGCATGGCCCTGTGGGACCGCATCAAGGAGTCGGCGTCGCAGATGCAGACGCAGTTGGTGGCGAAGAAGAACGACCTGAAGAGCGGCGCGTTCCGCGATGCGAGCATGGCGATGTGCGCGTTGGTGGCCGCCGCCGACGGCACGGTGGATCCGTCGGAGCGGCAGCGGGTCGCTCAGCTCATCGCCACCAACGAGGTGTTGCAGAACTTCCCGGCGGACGACCTCCGCCGGCGCTTCGAGGAGAACCTGAACAAGCTGACGGCGGACTTCGCCTTCGGCAAGGTGAGCGTGCTGCAGGAGATCGCCAAGGCGAAGAAGAAGCCCGCCGAGGCGCGGGCCGTCATCCAGATCGGCATCGTCATCGGTGGCGCGGACGGCGACTTCGACAAGGACGAGCAGGCCGTGGTGCGCGAGGCGTGCTACGCGCTGGACCTGCCGCCGCACGAGTTCGACCTCTGAGCCCTGGGCAGGGCGCGTGGCTGAGGGCACGTGCGACGACCTCGGACGTGCCCTCGTCCACACCCCAGCCGAACGGAGGCCACCACTCCGGTACCGGCCACTCCCGCACCGGCCACTCCGGCACGGACCAGTCCGGCGTCTGCCGCTGCCGCACCGGTCCCCGCGCTCACAACTCCGCGAGGCGTGGCAGCAGTTCGGTCGCCGTCTCGATGTCCCCGGTCAGCGGGCGGTCCTCCAGGCCGGTGGGCAGCACGGCGGCGGCGAGCGCGAGGGCGGGGAGGGCCGGCGGTTCCGGACGCAGACGCAGGGCCCTGACGGCGGACACCAGTTCGCAGGCGAGGACGTTGGCGTAGGCGGCGCGGGCCCGCTCCGTCTGGCGGGCCGCCTGCCCGGCGAAGCCGGCGGCCTCCTCCAGGCCGTGGGAGAGGACGGCGTGTCCGGCCGAGGCCGGCGCGGCGGCGCCGGCACGCAGCTCGGCGAGCGCCGAGTTGGCGGTGTACTCCAGGATCATCGTGCCGGAGCTGCCGGCCGGGCCGGTGGCGAGGAAGGCGGGCAGGCCGGTGAGGTCGGGGCGGCTCAGCGCGGAGAGTCGTGCGGCGGAGAGCTGCGCGGTCTTCAGCAGGGCGAGGTTCAGGCCGTCGAGCGCCAGCGCGAGGGGGGCGGCGAAGAAGCCGCCGTGGTGGTAGAGGTGGCCCTCGGGGGTGAGGACGGGGTTCTCCGAGGGGCAGTTGATCTCGGTCTCGACGATCCGGCGCAGCGCGGCCGAGGCGTCGAGGGCGGCGCCGTGCACCTGCGGGAACGCGCGGAATCCGTACGGGTCCTGAATCCGCCGGTCCGCTGCGGGAGGTCCGTTCCCCACGCCCGTCGCCGGGTCGTCGGGCAGCCCGAGCAGACGCCGTACCTCGGCGGCGGCACGGGCCGGGCCGGGGTAGGGCCGCAGGGCGTGCACCGGCGCCGCGTACGCCTCCGGCGAGCCCGACACGGCGGCGAGGGACAGCGCCGCGACCACGTGCGTGGCCCGCAGCAGCAGTTCGGTGCCGTGTCCGGCGAGGGCGGCCTGCGCGAGGGCGAGCGCGTTGCTGCTGAGCAGGGCCAGGGCGTCCCCGGCCCGCAGCGTGACCGGAGCGGGCAGTCCACCTGCGGCCAGATCCCCGTCGCCGGTGCCCGCACCGAAGCCCGCACCGACGCCCCGGGGACGGGCCTCGCCGACGTGCGCACCGTCGACCGTCCCCGTCAGGTCCGCCGCTGCCAGGGTGGCCTGCTCCGCACCGGCACCGACGGCACCC
Organism: Streptomyces sp. NPDC031445; assembly: GCF_055581365.1. NCBI lineage: Bacteria > Bacillati > Actinomycetota > Actinomycetes > Kitasatosporales > Streptomycetaceae > Streptomyces > Streptomyces sp. NPDC031445. Next base: position 397,071 of record NZ_JBVIJO010000001.1, on the reverse strand, counting down.
ACGCCCACGGCACCGAGAGCACCGGCACCGGCACCGGCACCGGCAGGCGGCCGTTCCTCGCTGAGCACACCCCCACCCGGTACCGCCGCCGGTGGGCCCGGCGCGTCCTCGGGCGTCAGCCACGGGCGTTCGCCGAGGAGGGTCAGGCCCGTCTGGGCCAGCGCCGTCAGGTCGCCGGTGCCCACGCCGCCGTACTCGTTGACCGCCGGGTGCACGCCGAGGCGCAGGGCGTCGGTGAGGGCGGTGACGAAGGACGGGTGGATGCCGGAACCACCGGCCAGGAGCTGGTTGGCGCGGATGGCGAGCATCGCGCGCACCGTGCGGGCCGGCAGCAGCGGACCGGCCCCGCCGGCGTGACTGCGCAGCAGACGCAGGCCGTGGGCGGTCTCCTCCGCCGGGTCGACGGCGACCGAGCGGTGCGCGCCGACGCCGGTGCCCCGGCCGTACCAGCGGCCCGTGGCGGCGAGCCGGTCGGCCGTCTCGCGGGCGCGGCGGACCCGCTCCAGGGCGCCGGGGTCGACGGCGGGTACGGCCGCACCCTCCGCGAGCCGGATCAGGGCGGGGAGGGTGAGACCGCCGCCGTCGAGCGGGACGCGGGTGTCCCCTGGCTGCGGGGGCACCCGTGTGGTCACGTCCACGGTGGTTCCTGACAGTTCCTGGTCGTTCCAGTCGTTCTTGCTGTTCTGGTCGGCCGAGCCCCGCCGGACTCAGTCCAGTCCCGCCGGACTCAGCCCAGCCCCGCCGACTTCAGCCACGCCTTGGCGACGTCCAGCGGGTCCTTGTTCTGGGCCTGCACCTGGGTGTCCAGGTTCAGCAGGGTCGCGGTGTCGAGCTTGGCGGAGGCGGCGTTGAGCGCGGCGACGCCCTCCTTGGACAGCGCGCCCTTGTAGGCGAGCGGCTGGACGTTCTCGAAGCCGAACAGGTTCTTCGGGTCCTGGAGGACGACGAACTTCTCCTTGGAGATGTTCGGGTCCGTGGTGAAGATGTCAGCCGCCTGCACGGCGTCCTTCTTCAGCGCCGCCAGCGTGAGCGGGCCGCCCGCGTCCAGCGCCTTGAAGGACTTGAACTCCAGGCCGTAGACGGACTTCAGGCCCACCAGGCCCTGCTGCCGGGTCTGGAACTCCGGCGAGGCGCCGATGACCAGGTCCTTGGCGACGTCCTTCAGGTCGGCGATGGAGGACTTCTCGGTGAGCTGGTACTTCTTCGCGGTGGCCGCGTTGACCGTGATCGAGTCCTTGTCCTGCGCCGGCGCCGGGTCGAGCAGCGTGAGCTTGGAGTCCAGCTTGGCGCTGATGGCGTCCGTGGTCTCGGCGAGGGTCTTCGGGGCGGCCTTCGGATCGAGGTAGGCCAGCAGTGCGCCGTTGTACTCGGGCAGGACCGAAATGGAGCCGTTCTTGATCAGGCCGTAGGTCGTCTCGCGGCTGCCGATGTTCGGCTTGTACGTGACCTTGATCCCCTTGGCCTTGAGTGCTTCGCCGTAGATGTCGGCGAGCAGGGTGCTCTCTGGGAAGTTGTTGGATCCGACGACGACGGTGTCGCCGCTGGCCTTGCTGTTGTCCGACAGGGGGTTGTCGGACGTGCCGTCGTTGGAGGAACAGCCCGCCAGCAGAGCCGTAGCCGCCGCGAGGGCGACCGCCGCCGCGCCTCGGTTCCTCCGGATGGACCTGCTGATGTGGGTCGTAAAAGTCACGCGCTGATCCAATCCAGCCAGTTCTCGGTCAGTCAAGGGCATCAGATCACCGATTGGCCTCGATCTGCGGTCACTCGTGCACACAGAGCATTCTCTTTGTAACGGATTCTTGATGAAAGGTGAGCTGATCGACACCTCAAGAGACCTGTAGTCTCACCCGAGTTGGTTTCGACCACAGCGGTGCGCGGGGCCCGCTCCGGTGTCGTGACGCAGGCGTTCGGGGGGCGACAGCCCTCAGGTCCGGGAGTGACGGCTCCCCCGGACAAGACACCCATGAAGGAGGCCCGGTGTCCACGAACCAGGTGGACGCGCCCGACCGGCACGCCCCCACGCGGGGCGGAGCGCGGGGATTCGCCGACCGCTGGCCCTTCCGGCGCAAACTCAATCTGCTCCTCGGCATTCCCCTCGCGGTCATCGCGGTCCTGCTGGCGTACCTCTTCACCGACCTGGTGCGGCAGTCGTCCAGCGCCGCCTCGGCGGCCCGGCTGGTGCGCGACAGCGCCCAGGTGGCGCGGCTGGTGGACCGGGTCGAGGCCGAGCACCAGCAGGCCATCCTGCTCTCCACGCGCTACGAAGCCGGGGACGCGAAGCCGTCGACGTCCGCCTACCGTGCCGCGCAGCACGCGGTCGACTCCCAGGTGGCGAAGGTGCGCGAGGCCTTCGGGGACCGGCTGCCGGAGGGCGAGGCGCAGGCGCTGCGCGGGGTCGAGGGCCTCACCAGCCTGCGCACCTCGGTGGAGCAGTCCTACCTGCCCGCGGACAACATCGACCCGGCCTACGCGGGCGCCGCCCAGAGCCTGATCGACGGCCTCGGCCTCGACCGCGACGCCGACCTCGCCGAGACCTTCACCGGCAGCCTGCTGGACTCCCTGCTGCGCGCGGACGCCGCCCACGGCGCCTTCGAGACCAACGTGTTCGCCGCCACCACGGGTGACACCAACGCGCAGATCGAGTTCACCAGCGCGGTCGGCGCCTACGAGCTGTACACCCACCAGGCCCAGCGCTTCGCCCGGTTCGCCACCGACGCGCAGGCCGCGCGGTTCTCCGGCATCGAACACACGCGGGCGGAGAGCGAGATCACCGAGGCGTACGCCGAACTCCAGGTCGGTGCCGGCCGGCTGGAGACGACCGACAAGGGGCTGCTGCGGCGGGCGGTGCAGGACGCGCTGGCCGACTATCCCGCCTACCCCGAGCAGGCCGCCGCCCGGCTGAAGATCACCACCGCGCTGATCGGCCAGATCGCCGACCGGGCCGACGGCGCCGCCGAAGGCGCCCGGTGGCGGGCCGGCCTGCTGCTGAGCGGTGCGCTGATCGCCTTCGCGCTGTGGATCGCCTTCGCGGTCCTGGTGCGCCGCTCGGTGGTCCGGCCCGTGCAGGCGCTCACCGGTGCCGCGCGGGAGGTCGCCGAGGTCGCCGGGCGGGAACTGGCCCGGGTGGCCGACGACGACGCCGAGGACGACGGACCGCCGCGGCTGCGGGACATGCCGGTCACGGCCCGCGACGAGATCGGCGACCTGGCGGAGGCGTTCAACCGGGTGCAGACCACCGCCGCCGCGCTGCTGGAGCGCCAGGTGCTCAGCCGGCGCAACACCGCGGAGATGTTCGGCAACGTGGGCCGCCGGGTCAGCAACCTCACCACCCGGCAACTCGCCCTGATCGACGCGGTGGAGCGGGGGGAGACCGACCCGGCGCTGCTGGAACGGCTGTACTCCATCGACCACATCGCCGTACGGCTGCGCCGCAACGCCGACAGCCTGATGCTGCTGGCCGGCATCCGCGAGACGGTGCTGGACGCGGGCCCCACCGCGCTGTCCACCGTCGTACGGGCCGCGCTCGGGCAGATCGAGGGCTACCAGCGGGTACGGCTGTACGCCGCGTCGGACGCCCTGGTCGAGCCGGACGTCATCGGTGACCTCACGCTGATGGTGGCCGAGCTCCTGGAGAACGCGGTGGCGTTCTCGCCCGAGGGCAGCCCCGTCGAGGTCACCGTCCGCTCCGGCACCGAGGGCACGCACGTCGTGGTCACCGACCACGGCCTCGGCATGAGCGCCGAGCGGCTCGCCGAGGAGAACGCCCGGCTGATCCGCCGCGAACGGCTGGACCTGGTCCCGACCAAGGTGCTGGGCCTGTTCGTGGTGGGCGCGCTGGCCCGCCGCTGGCAGATCGGGGTCGAACTGACCCGCACGCCGGGCGGCGGTGTGACCGCCGAGGTGACGCTGCCGGCCTCGCTGCTGCTCGCCCCGGGCGCGGGGGCGCAGGCTGCGCCGGCCGCGGCGCCCGCACCGGTGGCCGCGGTGTCCGGCCCGGTATCCGCGCGGGGCACGCTGCCGCCGGGCACCGCCCACGAGAAGGCACCGGCCGGCGGCACCGCCCCGGACGAGCACGCCCGCGCCGAACACGGCGGCCCGCTCCCCCGCCGCATCCCCCGCCCCGCACCGCGCGGCACCGACGCGCCGGCCCCTTCGGGGGAGCAGAGGCCCGGCACGGCCGAACACGGCGCGCGCCCGCTGCGCCGCCGGGTGCGCGGTGCCACGCTGCACACCACCGCCGGCGCCGCGCCGACGGTGCCGGCGACCGTGCGACCGCTGGACGCCGAGGCCGTCCGCGACGCGCTGGAGGAGTTCGAGGACGCCGTGGAACGCGCCCGGCGGGACAGCGACACGGTCAGCTTCGCCCGCCCGGTGACCACCGGCGGGTCCCCTCGGGGGAGCGGCACGGCCACGGCGACGGACCAGGACGGCGCGACGGCGGCACCGCGCCGGCCCCGCCCGGCCGGTGCCGCCGCAGCCACGCCCCCGTCCCACCCGGACGCCACCCCGACCGCCGCCCGGCCCCCGCGCCCGGACGGCACCCCGCCCCGGACCGACGGCACCCCAGCCGCCGGCCGCCCGCCGCACGACCCGAACCACCTTCCGGAAGGAGCCGAGCAGTGAGCACGTCGACAGGTGACAGCCCGACGGGCGGCACCACGCCCACCGACCTGAAGGCAGCCGCGGCCGACTTCACCTGGCTGCTGAGCCGCTTCGCGACCGAGACCGCCGGCGTCGTCGACGCCATCGCCGTGTCCTCCGACGGCCTGCTGATCGCGGTGTCACAGCTGCGCGAGCACGCCGACTCCGAGCGGCTCGCGGCGATCGTGTCCGGCATCACCAGCCTGGCCGCGGGCGCCTCCGGCAACTACGGCCTCGGCGGACTGAACAAGGTCATCATCGATCTGGAGGGCGGTCACGTCATCGTCTCCGCGATCGGCAGCGGCGCCGTGCTCGGCGTCGTCACCGACAAGGAGGCGAAACTCGGCAACATCGCCTACGAGATGACGCTGTTCGCCAATCGCGCCGGTGCCGCGCTGAGCCCGCAGCTCGTGCTGGAGCTGAAGAACAGCGTGGGCACGGCGGCGGCCCGCTGAGGAGGAGAAGGTTTCCATGGCGGACGGCATGGCGGACGGCATCGCGCCTCCGGGCCCGGACCCGGCCGGCCCCGTCCCCGCCGTACGGCCGTACCTGGTCACCGCCGGCCGGGTCGCGGACGCCGCCTCCGGCCGGGCGCTGCCGGTGGAGACCCAGGTGGTGTCCACCGCCGACGGTCTCGGCGCGCTCGGCCGGCTCTCCTTCGAGCAGCACGACATCGTCGCCGCCTGCCGGCTGCCGCAGTCCCTCGCGGAACTCGCGGCCCGGCTGCGGCTGCACCTCAACGTGGTGCGCGTCCTGGCCGAAGACCTGCGCGAGGCGGGACAGCTGGCGGTGTACGTGCCGGACGCCGAGGCCACCCACGACGCGTCCGTCCTGCGCAGGGTTATCGATGGCCTGCGGGCCATCCCCGACTCCCGAGGGGTACCGAGTGACACCGACTGAACCGCTCCTGGCCCGGGGCCCGGCCGCGCCTGCCGCGGTGCGGCCGCCGCTGCCGGTGAAGATGGTGATCGCGGGCGGTTTCGGCGTGGGCAAGACCACGGCCGTCGGCGCGATCTCGGAGATCGAGCCGCTGACCACGGAGGCGTCGATCACCGAGGTCGCGGCCGGTGTGGACGACCTGACGCACACCCCGCGCAAGACCACGACGACCGTCGCGATGGACTTCGGCTGCATCACCATCGACCCGACGCTGAAGCTGTACCTGTTCGGCACGCCAGGGCAGGAGCGCTTCGGGTTCATGTGGGACGACATCGTGGAGGGCGCGGTCGGCGGGCTCGTCATCGTCGACACCCGCCGGCTGGACGACTGCTACGCGGCGGTGGACTACTTCGAGCACAAGGGCATCCCGTTCGCCGTCGCGGTGAACGCCTTCGACGGCCGGGTGGAGCACGCGCTGGAGGACGTCCGCTGGGCGCTGGACGTCTCCGACGGCGTGCCCGTCGTGGTGTTCGACGCCCGGGAGCGGGGCTCGGTGCGGGACGCGCTGCTCGTCGTACTCGAACTCGCGCTGGCCCGCACCGAGCGGTGACCGTCAGGCGCTGCGGCGTACTCCCGGCGACACCGTGAGCCGGGACGCCGCCCAGAACACGGCGAGGGTCGCGAGGGCGAGGCCGGCGACGAGCGTGGCGCCGCCGACGACCTTCTCGTAGTTCTTCTGGTACAGGCCGTCGATGATGTAGCGGCCGAGGCCGCCGAGGCTGACGTAGGCGGCGATGGTGGCGGTGGAGACGATCTGGATGGCCGCCGTGCGCAGGCCGCTGAGGATCAGCGGCAGCGCGACCGGCACCTCCACCTGGAACAGCACGCGGGCCTCGGGCATGCCCATGCCCCGGGCCGCGTCCACCGGGGAGGGGTCGACGGAGCGGACCGCCTCGTAGGTGGTGACCAGGATCGGCGGGACGGCGAGCACGACCAGCGGGATCATCACCGGCAGCAGCCCGAAGCCGATCCAGATGAACATCAGCACCAGCAGGCCGAAGCTGGGCAGCGCGCGGCCGGCGGTGGCGATGAGCGCGAGGGCGTTGCCGCCGCGCCCGGTGTGGCCGGTGAGCAGGCCGACGGGCAGCCCGATCGCGGTGGCGATCAGCAGGGCTTCCAGGGAGTACTTCAGGTGCTCGGCGAACCGGGTGGGGATGCCGTCGTAGCCGTGCCAGTGGGCGCCGTCGCTGAAGAAGGCGTGCGCGAAGTTCAGGACGTTCACCGGGTGGCACCCTTCCGCGGCATCCAGGGGGTGAGGAGGAGGCGGACGAGGACCAGCACGGCGTCGGCGAGGATGCCCAGCACCGCGATGGTCAGGACGGAGTTCACGGCCAGCGCGGGCCGGTGGTAGGTCTGGGCGTCGTAGAGCATGTTGCCGAGGGCGCCCTGGTTGCCGATGAGCATGCCGACGCTGACCAGGGAGATGCTGGAGACGGTGGCCACCCGCAGCCCGGCGATGATCGCGGGTACGGCGATGGGCAACTGGACCTGGAAGTACCGGCGTACGGGTCCGAGGCCCATGGCCTGGGCGGCGGCCAGGGTCTCCGGCGGCACCGAGCGGACGCCGTCCACGATGGCCGGGACGAGCACCACCAGGCTGTAGAGCGCGAGCGGGATCATCACCGTCGTCTCGCTCTGCCCGAAGTAGTCGATGAGGACGACGAAGAAGGCGAGCGAGGGGATGGCGTACAGGACGGTGGTGATGCCGAGGACGGGCGGGTAGATCCAGCGGAACCGCACGCACAGCTGGGCGATCGGCAGCGAGACGAGCAGTCCGGCGAGCACCGGCAGGAGGGCCTCGCGCAGATGCAGCCCGATGAGACCGGCGTAGCTGTGCTGGAGGTCGCTCGGGAGGTCGAAGAAGCCGTTCATCGCCCGGCCTTCGCGTCGGCGCGCTCCGCCACCCGGCTGTGGGCGGCGCGGATCGCCTCGCCGATGACCTGCTGGGAGACGACACCGACCGCGCGTCCCTCGCCGTCCACCGCCACGGCCCAGCCGGTCGGCGAGAGCACGGCCCCGTCGAGCGCGGTGCGCAGCGAGTCGGTGCCGGGCACGAACGGCCGCCCGTGGTCGAGGAGTCGCTCCCGGTCGATGGCGCCGGCGGTGAGCCGGTCCGGTTCGCTCCAGCCGAGCGGCCTGCCGTCGAGGTCGGTGACGAGGAGGTACGGTGCCGCGGCCGCCCGGGCGGCGAGCTTGCCGGCGTCGGCGTCGATCGGGACGACGGGCCCGGTCTGCAACTCCAGGTCGCTGGACGGGAAGAAGGAGAGCCGGCGGATGCCGCGGTCGGCGCCGAGGAAGTCCTCCACGAAGGGGTCGGCGGGCGCGCTGAGCAGTTCGGCGGGCGGGGCGAACTGGGCGAGCCGGCCGCCGGTGCGCAGCACGGCGACCTTCGTGCCCAGTTTGATCGCCTCGTCGATGTCGTGCGTGACGAAGACGATGGTCTTGCCCAGCTCGTCCTGGATGCGCAGGAGTTCGTCCTGGAGCCCCTTGCGGACGACGGGGTCGACGGCGGAGAACGGCTCGTCCATCAGCAGCACCGGCGGGTCGGCGGCGAGGGCGCGGGCCACGCCGACGCGCTGCTGCTGGCCGCCGGAGAGCTGGTACGGGTACCGCTTGGCCAGGGCGGAGTCGAGCCCCACCCGCTCCATCAGCTCGGCGGCCCGGGCCCGGGCCCGCTGCTTGGTCCAGCCGAGCAGCCGGGGCACGGTGGCGATGTTGTCGAGGATGGTGCGGTGCTGGAAGAGCCCGGCGTTCTGGATGACGTAACCCATCGACCGGCGCAGGGTGTTGACCGGCTGCTGCCGGATGTCCTGGCCGTCGAGGAGGATGCTGCCCTCGCTGGGCTCCACCATCCGGTTGATCATGCGCAGGGTCGTCGTCTTGCCGCAGCCGGAGGGCCCGACGAGGACGGTGATGGCGCGGTCCGGTATGTCCAGCGACAACCGGTCGACTGCGACCGTGCCGTCGGGATACCGCTTCGTGACTGAATCTATCCGTATCAAAACGCCGCGTACCCTTCGGGCGACCGATCCTGGGCTGATGCGGGGAGAGTCTAGACCGCCAGTGTTTCGGCATTTTGGCGGGAGAGCGTTCACCCCCGGCCCACCGGGCGACGGCGGGCCCCCGTGGCGCGAACGGATCCACCGCGCCGCACCCGGCACCCGCGCGGGGACCCCGCGCCGGGGCGGCCGGGGCGCCGGCCCCGGCCGCCCCGGCGGTTCCACAAGGGGACCTCAGCCCTCCTGGGGCTCCAGCCGCAGCGAGATGGAGTTGATGCAGTACCGCTGGTCGGTCGGGGTCGGGTACCCCTCGCCCTCGAAGACGTGCCCGAGGTGGGAGCCGCAGCGGGCGCACCGCACCTCGGTGCGGACCATGCCGTGGGAGCGGTCCTCGATCAGCTCCACGGCGTCGGTGTCCTTCGGGTCGTAGAAGGACGGCCAGCCGCAGTGCGACTCGAACTTGGTGCCGGAGGTGAACAGCTCCGCGCCACAGGCCCGACAGGAGTAGACGCCCCTGGTCTTGGTGTCCGTGTACTCACCGGTGAAGGCCGGCTCGGTGGCGGCCTGGCGCAGTACGGCGTATTCGGCGGGGGTCAGCTCCGCGCGCCACTGCTCGTCCGGCTTCTCGACGTCGTACGACATCAGTTTCTCAGCCCCTTCACTGCGACAGGCGGTCCAGGATCAGCGGGCCCAGGTCTGTCACGTCTCCCGCGCCCATGGTGAGAACGAGATCACCGGGCTTCGCCATTCCCGCGACCGCCGCGGGGATCTCCGCCTTGGCGGACACCGCGGTGACGTCGGCGCCGGCCGCCCGCGCGGCCTCGATGATCAGCTCGCTGGTGACGCCGGGGATCGGGTCCTCGCGGGCCGGGTAGATGTCGAGGACCAGCGAGGCGTCGGCGAGGGCCAGCGCCTGCCCCATCTCCTTGCCCAGCTCCTGGGTGCGGGAGAACAGGTGCGGCTGGAAGACGACGAGGATGCGGGCGTCACCGGCGGCGGCGCGCATGGCCTCCAGGTCGGCGGTCATCTCGGTCGGGTGGTGGGCGTAGGAGTCGATCACCTGGACGCCGGCCGCCTCGCCCTTGAGCTGGAGGCGCCGCTTGACGCCGGTGTAGGCGGCGAGCGCGGGCGCGAGCCGGTCGGCCGGGATGCCGAGGGCGGCGCCGGCGGCGAGCGCGGCGACCGCGTTGAGGGCGTAGTGCCGGCCCGGCACGGACACCCCGAAGGTCAGCTCCTGCCCGTCGAGCACCACGGTGACCTGGCTCTTGAGCCCCTGCGGGGCGACCGACAGCACGCGTACGTCCGCGTCGGCGGCCTCGCCGTAGGTCACGATCCGCACGCCGCGGTCCCGCACGCGCCGGGTCAGCTCGCGCGCGCCCTCGTGGTCGGCGGAGACGACCAGGGTGCCGCCCTCGGTGATCCGGTCCACGAACGTCTCGAAGGACTCGTGGATCTCGTCGATCGAGGCGTAGTTGGCGTGGTGGTCCAGCTCGACGTTGAGGACGATGGCGACCTCGGGCGCGTACGTGTGGAAGCTGCGGTCCGACTCGTCGGCCTCGGCGACGAAGATGTCGCCGTCGCCGTGCAGCGCGTTGGAGCCCGGCGCGTCCAGGTCGCCGCCGATGGCGTACGACGGCTCCAGGCCCAGCTCGGTGAGCGAGACGGCGAGCATGGAGGTGGTCGTGGTCTTGCCGTGCGTACCGGCCACGGCGATCGGCCGCAGCCCCTCCATCAGCGCGGCCAGCGCGTCGGAGCGGTGCACCACCGGGATGCCCAGCTCGGCGGCGCGGGCCAGCTCGGGGTTGTCCTTCCGGATCGCCGACGACACGACGACGCAGCTGGCGTCGTCGGCCAGGTGCTCGGCGGCGTGCCCGATGTGCACGGTCGCGCCCAGCGCCCGCAGCGCCTCGGCGGTCGCCGACTCCTTGGCGTCGCTGCCGGCGACCCGGGCCCCGCGCTGGGCGAGGATCTTGGCGATCCCCGACATCCCGGCGCCGCCGATGCCGATGAAGTGCGGTCGGTCCATGGCGTCAGGAAGGCCGGGTGCCATGCGTTTCTCCCCAGAGACGGTGCGAGCTAGAGCGGGCCTAGCCTATGCGCTCGGGCACCGGGCGCCTCGCACGCACCCGCGCCCGGCGGCCGCGCCGCGACCCGGACGGCGACCGGGGGCCCGCCCTATGCCTTGCTGTGCGAGAACAGCTTCAGCACCGGCACCCCCACCCTGTGCCGGGCCCGGGAGGCCCAGTCCCGGTGGAAGAACTCCTCCACGTAGTGCGGGTCCGTCAGCACGATCACCTCGTCGGCGCCGACCTCGGCGACCAGGGCCTTCAGCGCGTCCAGCGGGTGCTCCTCGACGAGCCGCCCCTCCGCCCGGCTGCCCGCGGCGCGCAGCGCCTGGAGCGACACGTCGAGGGCCTGCTGCCCCACGCTCCGGGCCTCCTGCCCCTCCGGCGTCTCCCCCTCCCGCACCGCCTCGTCGAGTTCGCCGAGCGCGATGTCGTCGATGGCCCGCAGCAGCCGGTCCGCCTGCTCACCGCGCGGCTGGAGCAGCACGTGGAAGGCGACGGGCTCCTCCCCGTGCAGGGTGGTGACGAACTCCACGTCGGCGGCCGTCAGGGCCTTCTCGATCATCAGAACGCTTGTGAACACCAGGCGCCTCTCTCCTCGGAGGGCCCGGCAGGGCCCGTGCGGAAACCATCCTTCCCCGTGATCGCACGGGTACTGCCGGACCGTGCTGCTGCTGCTCGGCGGAAGCCGACCGCGACGGTCGGTTCCGCCGGCATCAGGACCGACAGTGACGCCAGCACCAACGGTGACGTCAGGTCCGACAGTAACGACCGAACAGAAATCCGTCCTGCTCCAGCAGGGACGCGAGTTCGAACCGGTGCGGAACGGCCACCGACGGCCCCCCGGCGATCCGCTGCGCGTTCCCCGCGGTGAGCGTCGGCGAGAGGGTCAGACACAGCTCGTCCAGCACGTCCGCGGCGATCAGCTGGCCGAGCAGCCGGGGCCCGCCCTCGGTGAGCAGCCGGGTGTGGCCGAGGCCGGCCAGGGCCTGGACCGCGCGGGCGGGCTCCACCCCCATGCCCTCGCCGGCGATCACCACCTGGGCGCCGGCCCGCTCGGCGGCGGCGATCCGGTCGGGGGCGGCCGCGGCGCCGGTGAGGACCAGCGTGGGCACCAGGGGCGAGGTGAACAGCGGCAGCGTGAGGTCCAGCTCCAGGCTCGCGGTGACGATCGCGATCGCCGGGACCGGGGTCTGCCCGGCGGCCGCGCGGGCCCCGGCGAACTCGTCCCGGACGCGGGCGGGCCGGTACCCCTCCTGCCGCACCGTCTCCGCACCGACCACGACGACGTCCGCGAGCGCCCGCAGCGTGCCGAAGATCCGCATGTCGGTGGCGCTGGAGATGGGCTGCGAGCGGCCCTCGTGCTGGGCGGCGCCGTCGAGCGAGGAGACCATGTTGGCCCGCAGCCACGGCCGCGGGGCGCCCGGCGCGGGCTCCGGGTAGGCGTACGCGGCGGCCAGCTCGGCGAGACTCCACTCCCGGTCCACGACCGCGGCGGCCCCGATGGGCCCCCCGACGGGCGGGCGGACCCCGCCGGCCGAGCCGTCCCGGCCCGCCGGGCTCGCCTCCCCCTCCGGACCGCCCCCGGGGGTCCGGGCGCCCCCTGCGGGGGCCTGGGCTGCTGTTTCTTCGGTCACAGGGAACAGGCGTCGCATGCCGTGCAGTGTGACACGGCGCTTAGCATGGGGAACTGTGTCGTCCTCCACCGCCGCCCCCGGTTCCAGCCCGCTGCCGGAAGCCGGCCCCCTGTCCCTGTGCGCCCGTGAGCCGCACGTGCCCGCGGAGCGGCTGGTCGCCGAGATGGTGCCGCCGCCGCGCTTCGACTCGGTCCGCTTCGCCACGTACATCCCGGACCCGAACCAGCCCAGCCAGACCGAGGCCGTCCAGGTCCTGGAGGGCTTCGCGGCCGGGCTCGGCGGGGAGCGGGGCTCCGGCGCCGGCCGGCGCGGCCTGTTCGGCTTCGGCCGGGCCAAGGCGCCCAAGGCCCCGGCCGGCCCGCGCGGGGTGTACCTGGACGGCGGTTACGGCGTCGGCAAGACCCACCTGCTCGCCTCCCTGTGGCACGCCACCCCGGCCGAGCCGTCCCACAAGGCGTTCGGCACCTTCGTGGAGCTGACCAACCTGGTCGGCGCGCTCGGCTTCCAGCAGACGGTGCGGACGCTCTCCGAGCACCGGCTGCTGTGCATCGACGAGTTCGAGCTGGACGACCCCGGTGACACGGTCCTGGTGTCGACGCTGCTCGGCAAGCTGGTCGAGGCGGGCGTGGCACTGGCCGCCACCTCCAACACGCTGCCCGGCAAGCTGGGCGAGGGCCGGTTCGCCGCCGCCGACTTCCTGCGGGAGATCCAGGGCCTGTCGGCCCACTTCCGCACCCTGCGCATCGACGGCGAGGACTACCGGCACCGCGGTCTGCCCGAGGCCCCGGCGCCCTTCTCGGACGAGGAGGTCATGAAGACGGCGTTCGCCACCGAGGGCGCCTCGCTGGACGACTTCGGGCGTCTGCTGGAACACCTGGCGAAGGTGCACCCGAGCCGGTACGGCGCGCTGACCGACGGGGTGCGGGCGGTGTGCCTGACCGGTGTGAAGCCGGTGCCGGACCAGTCGACGGCGCTGCGCCTGGTGGTGCTCGCGGACCGGCTCTACGACCGCGAGGTCCCGGTGCTGGCCTCGGGGCTGCCGTTCGACCGGCTGTTCAGCGAGGAGATGCTGAACGGCGGCTACCGCAAGAAGTACTTCCGCGCGATATCCCGGCTCACCGCGCTGGCGCGGGACGCGAAGGGCCTGGTCGGCTCCTAGGGGCCTCGCCGCCACACCGGCCGGTCCGGTCGTTCAATAGTCGATCAAACAGTGCGGGTCAAGGGCGGGTTCAGGCCACCCGACCCGCACTTTTCACGCTCTCTTGCGCGCTTAACGCGCAGTTAACCCTGCAAAGGACTTCGCAGGGTTAACGTGTTTCTTGACCATCCATTGACCAACCCTTGGTCTGGACAAGAACCATGAACGTGGCGGAGGGGGGCTCATGTTCCGAGGTACGACCGTTCGGACGCTGCTCACCCTCCTCGGCGTGACGCTGCTCGCCTTCCAGCTCTTCACTCCCGCGGGATCCTTCGCACCCGCGCACACCTTCGGTCAGGCACTGGCCAAGGCCGAGACCGGAACCACCCCCTCCGCACTGCCGGCGCGCGAAGGGTCCGCGGACAAGGTCCGCGCCCCAGGCTGCCCAGGTGACCCCACGGGCCTCCCGCACGTCCGCGACCGGCAGCGCGGCCCGGCCTCCGGCTGCGCGCAGGAACGCGCCCTCATATCCGGCCGAACGGCCGGAACGGGCCCGTCGGACCCCTCCCGCGGGCCGCACCACCCCGCTCCGAGAGCCTCCAGAGCCCACACCCCGGCGGCGCTCCAGGTCTTCCGCTGCTGACGTACGGGCAGCTCTCTCCCCCCACACCACCGTCGTGCACGTCCGACGCGCCGGGCAGGCGCGCCAGGAGGAACCCACACACATGCAGCCCCTCATCGACAACGCCCGTACCTTCGGACAGCGCCCTGAGGAGTTCGCCAGACTCGCCGAAGGCCAGTCCCCGCAGGTGCTGTTCATCACCTGCTCCGACTCCCGGGTCGTCCCGGCCCTGATCACGGGCGCCCGCCCCGGCGAGCTGTTCGAGTTGCGCACCGCGGGCAACATCGTCCCGCCCCACGCCTCCGAGCACCCCACCAGCGAGGCGGCCACCATCGAGTACGCCGTGGAGGTGCTCGGCGTCCGCGACGTCGTGGTCTGCGGGCACTCGCACTGCGGCGCCGTCGGCGCGCTGGTGCGCGGTGACGACCTGACCGCCGTACCGGCCGTGCGCGACTGGCTGGCCTCCGCCACCCCGCGCCCGGCCGGTACGGCCGAGGACCCGGAGGTCGCCGAGGGCGTGCAGAGCCACGTCCTGACCCAGTTGCTGCGACTGCGCTCCTACCCCTGCGTCGAGCGCAAGCTGAAGGAGGATCAGCTGGCCCTGCACGCCTGGTACTACGAGGTGCACACCGGCGCCGTACGGACGCACCGCCCGCAGACCGACACCTTCGAGGCCCTGTGAGCGCGCCGATGACCGACAACCGCACCCTCATATCCCGTTTCCCGCACCTCAGGCAGGACTTCGCCGCCTCCCTGGTGGTCTTCCTGGTCGCGCTGCCGCTGTGCGTGGGCGTGGCCGTCGCCTCCGGGGTGCCGGCCGAACTCGGCCTGGTCACCGGCATCGTGGGCGGCATCGTCACCGGGCTGATGCGCGGCAGCAGCCTCCAGGTGTCGGGACCGGCGGCCGGCATGACCGTGCTCGTCTTCGAGGCGGTCAAGGAGTTCGGGCTGCCGGCCCTCGGCGTGATCGTGCTCGTGGCCGGTGTCCTCCAGGTGGCCATGGGCCTGCTGCGGCTGGGCCGCTACTTCCGCGCCATCTCCGTCTCCGTCGTCGAGGGGATGCTGGCCGGAATCGGCCTGGTGATCATCGCCGGGCAGCTGTATCCGGCGCTGGCGGCGAAGGCCCCGGAATCCGGCCTGGGCAAGATCACCGGGGTGCCCGGCGCGTTCCTGGACGCCCTCGGCGACACCGGCGCCCTGGCCTCGCTCGCGGTGGCCGCGGGCACCATCGCGGTGCTGCTGCTGTGGAAGCACACCCCGGCCAGGGTGCGGGCGGTGCCCGGCCCGCTCGCCGCGGTCGGGCTCACCACACTGGCCGCGTTCGCGCTGGGCCTGCCGGTGGCCACCGTGGAGGTGCGGGGCCTGCTCGGCTCGATCCAGCCCCCGCCGCTCAGCGCCTTCGGCGAGCTGGCCGGCGTGGGGCTGCTGGGCACGGTCGTCGCCTTCACCCTGATCGCCTCCGCCGAGTCGCTGTTCAGCGCGGCCGCCGTGGACCGGCTGCACTCCGGTCCGCGCACCCAGTACGACAAGGAGCTCGTCGCCCAAGGCGCCGGCAACATGGTGTGCGGGGTGCTCGGCGCGCTGCCGATGACCGCGGTGATCGTGCGCAGCGCGGCCAACGTGCAGGCCGGTGCCCGCACGAAGGCCTCCCGGGTCATGCACGGCGTCTGGCTGCTGCTGTTCGCGGCGCTGCTGCCCGGCGTACTGGCCTACATCCCGGTCCCGGCCCTCGCGGGCATCCTGATCCACGCGGGCGCCAAGCTGGTCCCGCTGCGGTCCCTGACCGTGCTGTGGCGCGAGCACCGCGGGGAGGCGCTGGTCCTCGCCGCCACGGCCGTCTCCATCGTGGCGGTCAGCATGTTCGAGGGCGTGCTCATCGGCCTGGCGCTGGCGGTGGTGAAGACCGCCTGGGAGGCCTCGCACGTCAGGCTGGAGATCGTGGACAAGGGCGCGGGGCCGATCGAGGCACACCTGTCCGGGAACGCGACCTTCCTGCGGCTGCCGAAGATCCTCGACAGCCTGGAGGCGCTCCCCCAGGACCGCCCGGTCCGGCTCGACCTGTCCGGGCTGCACCACCTGGACCACGCCTGCCGTACGGCCCTGGAGAACTGGGCCGCGCGGCACAGCGCGGCGGGCACGGAGCCGGTGCAGCTGCTCACGGCCGCCTGACGGCCCGCCCGTGGGGCCGGGGAGCCGGGACCTCTCGGCATCCCGGCTCCACGGGCCTATCGTGGCAACAGCAGACAAACCGGCCTCTGGACGAGGAGGTCACCATGGTCGAGGACCTTGTGGTGCCCCTGGTGGCGGCGGTGGGCTCCGCCGGTGTGGTGTACCTGGCGACCGCGGCGCGGGTGGTCAAGCAGTACGAGCGCGGTGTGCTGTTCCGGCTCGGCCGGGTGGCGGGGGACGTACGGTCGCCGGGCCTGGCCCTGATCATCCCCTTCGTGGACCGGTTGCAGAAGGTCAACATGCAGATCGTGACCCTGCCGATCCCGGCCCAGGAGGGCATCACCCGCGACAACGTCACCGTCCGGGTGGACGCGGTGGTCTACTTCCGGGTGGTCGACGCGACGAGCGCCCTGATCAAGGTCGAGGACTACAAGTTCGCGGTCTCGCAGATGGCGCAGACGTCCCTGCGGTCGATCATCGGCAAGAGCGACCTGGACGACCTGCTGTCCAACCGCGAGAAGCTCAACCAGGGCCTGGAGCTGATGATCGACAGCCCGGCGGTGGGCTGGGGCATCCAGGTCGACCGGGTCGAGATCAAGGACGTGTCCCTGCCGGACACGATGAAGCGGTCGATGGCCCGCCAGGCCGAGGCGGACCGGGAGCGCCGGGCCCGGATCATCAACGCGGACGCGGAGCTCCAGGCCTCCAGGAAGCTCGCCGAGGCCGCCCAGCAGATGTCGGGGACACCGGCCGCGCTCCAGCTGCGGCTGCTGCAGACGGTGATGGCGGTGGCGGCCGAGAAGAACTCGACGCTGGTCCTGCCCATCCCGGTGGAGCTGCTGCACTTCCTGGAGCGGGGCGCGCAGCCCTCGCCCCCGGAGCAGGAGGGCAAGGACCGGGAGCCCGCGGCGCACACCGACGGCGCACCGCCGGCCGGCTGACGGGCACCTGGCACACCGCGAGCCGGACGGAAGGAGCACGCGTGCGGAACAGGCCGGCCGGGAAGCTCCAGGAACTGCTGCGGCTGCCACCGGGCGAGCGGGTCGACCTGTCCCGGTACGACGCCCGGGCCACCCCCGGCGCCCCGGACGGCAAGCGGGCGGCGCAGGCGGAAGCGGACCGCATGGGCAGGCAGCTGGCCCGGCTCCAGGAGCGGCTGTGGGCGGCGGCCACCGCGGGCGACCACCGCCGGGTGCTGCTGGTCCTCCAGGGCATGGACACCAGCGGCAAGGGCGGCACGGTCAAGCACGTGATCGGCCAGCTGAACCCGTCGGGGTGCCGGATCACGGCGTTCAAGGCGCCCACCGAGGAGGAACGGGGGCACGACTTCCTGTGGCGGGTGCGGCGGGCGCTGCCGGAGCCGGGCGAGATCGGCATCTTCGACCGCTCGCACTACGAGGACGTGCTCATCGCCCGGGTACGGCACCTCGCCCGGCCGGCCGAGATCGGCAGCCGCTACGGCCTGATCAACGACTTCGAGCGCGCCCTCGCCGAGGACGGCGTCACCCTCGTCAAGTGCTTCCTGCACCTCTCCCAGGACGAGCAGCGGCGCCGCTTGCTGCGCCGGCTTGACCGCCCCGACAAGCGGTGGAAGTTCACCCCCGGCGACATCGACGAACGCGCCCTGTGGCCCGACTACCAGAAGGCGTACGAGCTGGCCCTGGAGCGCTGCGCGGCGCCGTACGCGCCGTGGTACCTGGTCCCGGCGGACCGCAAGTGGTACCGCGACTGGGCCATCAGCCGGCTCCTGCTGGAACGGCTGCGGGAGCTGGACCCGCGCTACCCGGAGGCGGACTTCGACGTGACGGACTGCCGGGAACGACTGCTGAAGCAGACGTAAGCGGAAGCCGCACCGGCACGAACGGATGCCCGGCCGGGCGGGATCGCGGCATGGACGACCACGGGTCGGGGCGGGTTCCAGCGGGGGCGGATATCAGCCGGGCCGGGGTCCGGCGCGGGCCCACGGCAGCGCGCGAGCGGGCCGGGCGGCGGTAGCGGACGCGGACGGGAATGAGGTCCGCAGGGCCGGACCGGAACGCGGCGCACGTCAGACGGGACGGGGGTCCGCGTGGGCGGAGGCTGACGTGTGTCGGGGTGGGCGGGGTACCCGGCGGGCATGCACGAGCTGCGGAAGGTCACCGATTCGTACTGGCTGCGGACCGCCCCGGGGCCGTCCCACCCCGCTCTGGACGGGGATCTCGACGTGGACGTCGCCGTCGTCGGCGCGGGCATCGCCGGGCTGAGCACCGCCTATGAGCTGGCCAGGGCCGGACGGCGGGTGGCGGTGCTGGAGGCCGGGCGGGTCGCGGCCGGCGTCACCGGCTTCACCACCGCCAAGCTGACCGCCCAGCACACCCTGGTCTACGACCGGCTCCGGCGCACCCGGGGAGTGGAGGGCGCGCGGCTGTACGCCCGCTCGCAGTCGGAGGCGATCGAGCACGCGGCGGCGCTGGCGGCCGAGCTGGGCGCCGACTGCGAGTGGGAGACCCGGGACGCGTACACCTACGTCCGGGACCGGTCCAGGGTGGCCGAGGTGCGCGCGGAGGCGGAGGCCGCCCGGGAGGCGGGGCTGCCGGCCGTGTTCACCACGGAGACCGGGCTGCCCTTCCCGGTGGCGGGCGCGGTCCGGGTGACCGGGCAGGCGCAGTTCCACCCGGTCAAGTACCTGCGGGCGGTCACCGCCGACCTGCTCGCACGCGGCGGCGAGGTGTACGAGCGGACGCGGGTCACCGGTCTGGCGGAGGGCGAGCCGTGCCGGCTGACGACGGAGGCGGGCGCCACGGTGACGGCCCGGGACGTCGTGGTCGCCACGCACTACCCGGTGTTCGACCGCGCCCTGCTGTTCACCCGGCTCTCCCCGCGCCGGGAACTGGTCGTCGCCGGGCCGCTGGGCGACGGACCGGACCCCCACGGCATGTACATCACGCCGGACGAGAACACCCGCTCGGTGCGCACGGCGCCGTACGGCCCGGACGGGCAGCGGCTGCTGGTCGTCACCGGTGAGCACTTCACGCCCGGCACCGGCGATCCGCAGGCGGGCTTCGAACGGCTCGCCGGCTGGGCCGAGGTGCACTTCCCCGGGGTGAAGCTGGACCACGCCTGGGCCACGCAGGACAACGAGTCCACCGACACCGTTCCTCTGGTCGGCCCCCTGCACCCCGGCGCCCGGCACACCTTCGTCGCCACCGGCTTCGGCGGCTGGGGCCTGAGCGGCGGCATCATGGCCGGGCTGCTGCTGAGCGCGCTGATCACCGGCCGGGACAGCGCCTGGCGGGGGCTGTACGACCCGCGCCGGCTGAAGTCGGTGGTGCGCGAGGCGCCGTCACTGCTGAAGACCCAGGCCGAGGTGGCCCGGCACTTCGTCGGCGACCGGCTCAAACCGCCGGTCGCGGTGGAGGACCTGGAGCCGGGCGACGGCGCGCTGGTCCGGTCCGGCGCCGAACGGCTGGCGGTCCACCGCGACGAGGAGGGCGCCCTGCACGCCGTGTCGGCCCGCTGCACCCACCTCGGCTGCCTGGTCGCGTTCAACCGCGCCGAGCGCGCCTGGGAGTGCCCCTGCCACGGCTCGCGCTTCGCCGTCGACGGCACGGTGCTCCAGGGCCCCGCGGTCGAACCGCTGGAACGGCGGGAGCTGGACCGGCCCCCGGCCGGCCACGGCGGCGAGCAGTCGCCGCCGCGCGGGTGACCCTACCGCCGCGCCACGGAACATATCACCATACAAACGCACATTCAGTCCTACGTTCGTACGGTGACCCCACGAGCACGTCATCTCATCGCCGTCTGCCTCCTGGGCGCGGCGCTCACCGCCTGCGGCACCGCGGGCGGTGAGCGGCCCGCCCCGGCCGCCTCCCGCGTCTCCGCGTCCCCCTCCTCCACCCGTCCGCCCGTGCTCACACCCGGCCCCGGCGGACTGACCCCGGTCTTCGAACACGGTTCGCGCACCCGGGGCAAGACCGTCGCGCTCACCTTCGACGCCGACATGACCGCCGACGAGGGACCCCGCGCGACCTCCGGCGAGCACTTCGACAATCCGGGCCTGATCGACGCCCTGCGCACGCTGAAGGTGCCGGCGACCGTCTTCATGACCGGCCGGTGGGCCGACGAGTACCCGGCCGAGGCCGGCGCCCTGGGCCACGACCCGCAGTTCGAGGTGGCCAACCACTCCTGGAGCCACTACGCCTTCACCGCCGACTGCTACGGCCTGCCGACCGTCGGCGCCGACGGCATGCGGGCGGACGTGCAGCGCGCGTACGAGTCCCTCCGCGCGGCCGGCGTCCCCCACGCGATGCCGTACTTCCGCTTCCCCGGAGGCTGTTACGACCAGCGGGCGCTGCGCGCGCTGAGCGGGCTCGGGGTGACCGCGGTGCAGTGGGACGTGATCAGCGGCGACGCGTTCGCCACGGACGCCGACGCGGTGGTCAAGCAGGTGCTCGACGGGGTGAAGCCGGGCTCGGTGGTCGTCATGCACTGCACCCGCAGCGCGGCCCCGACGACCGAGCGGGTCGTCCGCACGGTCGTACCGGAGCTGCGCCGGCGCGGCTACCGCTTCGTGAAGGTCTCCGAGCTGATCGCCCAGGCGGGCAACGGCCGCTGACGTCCTACGCTGGGGGCATGAGCGACGAGGACTACTGCACGATCGTCGAGACGGTGAAGCCGGCGAAGGCCGACGGGCCGCCGTACGCGGAGTGCGTGCTGTGCCGGGAGCCGACGGAGTACCCGGAGTCCTGCAAGGGCGTCACGCTGTGCCCCGTCTGCGAGTGGCAGGAGGCGCAGCGCACGGCCTGCTCAGGGTGAGCGGCGCGCGGTCGTCGTGAGCGGCACCGCGCCCGCCGGCGGCAGCGGTGGCCCCGGTGCCCGCCCGGTCCGCGACCCGGTGACCAGACCGCTGACCGCTGCCCGCGCCGGGGAACCGGCCGGCGCTCCCGCGGCGGCGGCGCGAGCCGGGGCACGCGGACCCGGGGCACGCGGACCTGGTGGCCGTTGCTCGCCGGGGCGCTGATCAGCGTCACCACCGCGGTGGCCGCCGGCCCCGGCAGCACGGCGTAGAGGGTCACCGGGGGCAGCCGGCGCCGGGAGCGCGGGAGCGCGGGAGCGCGGTCACCGGTGTCCCGGAATGTCCCGCGAGCGCACCGCGCGTTGATCGGTCCGGCCGGGGCTTCGTAGGCTGGGCTCCCGTGAGCCACGTTCCCGCCCCCGCCCCCGCCGCCGACAGCCCCGCCCAGCCCGCGCGCGATCCGCGCGACGAGGCGCCCCAGTTCGTCCTGCCGCTCGTGGTACGGATCGAGCGGGGCGCCCCACCGGCCCGGACCGACGCCCTGGAGACCGCCGCCCGGGCCGTCCTGACCCTGCTCGGCGACGAGCGGGCGCACGGCGACGGCGAGTGGGCCGAGGCGGTGCGCGACTGGGAGGACGCGCGGATCCGGAAGGTGGTCCGGCGGGCCCGGGGCGCGGAGTGGCGGCGCGCCGAGGCGCTGCCCGGGATCACGGTGACGGGCGCCTCCGCGGAGGTCCGGGTCTTCCCGCCCGTCCCGCTGGACGGCTGGCCGAAGGACCTGGCGAAGCTCCAGGTGTCGGGCACCGAGCTGGACGACCCGGAACCGCCGGCCCCCGCCGACCCGGCCGGCCGGCCCGTGCTCTGGCTGAACCCGGAGCTGGAGATGTCGGCCGGCAAGGCGATGGCGCAGGCCGGCCACGGCGCCCAGCTGGCCTGGTGGGCCCTGCCCGACACCGCCCGCGCCGCCTGGCGCGCCGCCGGCTTCCCCCTCGCCGTCCGCACGGCCGCCCCGGCCGACTGGCTCCGCCTGACCACCAGCGGCCTGCCCGTGGTCCGCGACGCCGGCTTCACGGAGATCGCCCCGGGCTCCTGCACGGTGGTGGCGGAACACCCGGGCCTGCGCTGACCGGGGAGCGCCCCGCCGTCCCGCAACCTCAAATGTTGCTCTGAACGCGACAGCCGGGGGGTTCGGCGGCGGTCGCCGGGGCCATATCCCCGTCACTCGACGCAGCGGCACGGGCCGGCCGAGGAGGGGGAAGCACCATGCGGCGACTGGGGACCGGGATCGGGTGGCGGCCGGAGATCGCGGAGGCCGTGGAGCGCATGCCCGGCATCGACTGGGTGGAGGTCGTGGCGGAGAACGTCTGCCCCGGCCACCTGCCCCGGTCGCTGCTGCGGCTGCGCGAGCGCGGGGTGACGGTGGTCCCGCACGGCGTCTCCCTCGGTCTCGGCGGCGCGGACCGGCCCGACGAGGGACGGCTGGCGGCACTCGCCGAGCGGGCGGAGGCGCTCGGCTCCCCGCTGGTCACCGAGCACATCGCGTTCGTCCGGGCGGGCGGCGCGCTCACCGCCTCCCCGCGGCTGGAGGCCGGCCATCTGCTGCCGGTGCCGCGCACCCGGGACGCGCTGGACGTGCTGTGCGAGAACGTCCGCATCGCGCAGGACGCGCTGCCGGTGCCGCTGGCCCTGGAGAACATCGCCGCACTGTTCTCCTGGCCGGGCGAGGAGCTGACCGAGGGCCAGTTCCTGTCCGAGCTGGTCGAGCGGACCGGCGTGCGGCTGCTGATCGACGTGGCCAACCTGCACACCAACCACGTCAACCGGGGCGAGGACCCCGCCGGGGCGCTGGCCGCGCTGCCCCTTGAGGCGATCGCCTACGTCCATGTCGCGGGCGGCGTCGAGCGGGACGGCGTCTGGCACGACAGCCACGCGCACCCCGTGCCGCGTCCGGTCCTCGACATCCTGACCGCTCTCGCCGCCGGGGTCGAGCCGCCGGGGGTGCTCCTGGAGCGGGACGAGAACTTCCCGGAACCGGCGGAGCTGGAGCGGGAGCTGGACGCGATCCGGGAAGCGGTGGCGGCCGGGCGCGCGACGGGGAGCACGGCGGGGGGTGCGCCGGAGGCGCCGGCCCCCGGGGGTGCGCGGACCGGGGGCGTCGGTGTCCTGGCGCGGCCGGTGGCGGGGCCGCTGGCGGGCGTGCGGGAGCGGGTCGGGGTCGCGCAGGCCGCCGTGCTGTCGTCCCTGGTGGCGGGCACGCCGGTGCCGGAGGGGTTCGACCGGGTGCGGATGGGGGTGCAGGCGCGGGCGCTCGCGGCGAAGCGGGCGGAGGTCGTGGCGAAGGTGGCGCCCGAGCTGCCGGTGATCCTGGGGGCGGGGTACCGGGAGGCGTTCTTGGAGTACGCCCGGCAGCGGCCGATGCGCGGGGGGTACCGGCTGGACGCGCTGGACTTCGCCGGCCACCTGCTGAAGCTGGGGCGGCCGGGCGACGCGGGGGCGCGGCGCGCACTGCGGAACTGGTGGCTGGACCGCTCGGGCCCGGCACCGCGCAAGCGGGGGCTGGTGGAGCGGGTACGGCGACGCCGGACCTGACGCGCGGCCCCGCGCCGCCCGGCCGGACCGCACCGACCGGCTGCCGCCACACCCGGCGGAAACGACGCCCCTACCACCGACGGCACCGCGACTCCGCAGACACCCGGGCAACCACGCGACCAGCCACCACGCACCCCCAGCGACCCACGACCCCGCACCGACCCCAGCGGCACCGCGCCCACCGCAGACAGCGCCTCGACAGCCGACGGCACCGCGGTTCCGCAGGGGCGCGGGGAACTGCGCGACCAGCCACGACGCACCCGCAGCCACCCAAGACCCCGCACCGGCCCCGGCCGCATCGCCGAGCGCCATCCCGGCCCCAAGTAATATGCCAACCCCGCACCCACCCCAAGCACACCCCGGCGTGCGGCGCAGGAGGCATCATGCGACCGCGACCGCGACCCCCGGTCAACGGCCGAGGCATATTCAGCGGCACCGGGCTCATCGTCACCGGCCTGGCGGCGACGGTCGTCGCGCTGCTCGTCCCGCTGTGGTCGTACGCCGACCGGCAGGACGATCCGGCGAGCGCGAACGTGCTCAGCGCGCAGACGGTGACGACCCCGTACGGGCCGCTGTCCGCGCAGGACCGGGACTTCGTCACCAGGGTGCGGCTGGCCGGGCTGTGGGAGCTGCCCGCCGGGGAGCTGGCGCAGCGGAAGGGGACCACGCCCGCCGTCCGCACCGCCGGCCGGCACCTCGTCGACGGCCACACCTCCCTCGACGCGCACGTCCGTACGGTCGCCACCCAGCTCGGCATCGCCCTGCCCAACGAGCCGAACGAGCAGCAGAAGCAGTGGCTCGCCACCCTGGACACGGCCCAGGGCCAGGACTTCGACCGCCAGTTCGCCGGCCTCCTGCGGCTCGCGCACGGACGGGTGTTCTCGCTGGTCGCGCAGATCCGGGCCGGCACCCAGAACTCCCTGGTCCGTGATCTCGCCGACGACGCCAACGCGACCGTCCTGGACCACATCAGGATTCTGGAGGCCACCGGCTACGTCGACTTCGCCGCACTGGCCAGGGATCTCGCGGCCTCCGCCTCCCCCGTGCCGACCCCGTCGGAGGTCGAACCCGGCGCGGCCGTACCGGTCGAGCCGTCAGCGGGCCAGGCGCCGCAGGGACAGGCGTCGCCCGGCGAGACCGTCCCGCTGGCGCCCGCCGGCAGCAGCCCGCCCCCGGCGACGAGCGGCCCCTGACCAGCCCGGAAAGCGGAACGTCACAGACCGGCAACACTGCGTCCGGATCATGGAAAGGGCATGGCGCCCGCCCAGTCCCCTGGCATAGAAACACGTCATGTTCTGGGTCCTTCTCCTGCTCCTGGCCTGGTCTTTCGCCGGAACGGCCTGCACCCGGCTGTGCCTGGCGGCCGTCCGCTCGGCAGCCGCGGATGCGCCTGGCGCGGCGGCGGACGGCGAGCGTGATCTGACGCTGTACGAGGCGGCCTTCCTCTCCGGCGGTCCCGCGCGGGTCGCCGATGTGACCCTGGTCTCCATGGCCCGCCAGCGCCGGCTGCTGCTCGCGCACACCGGCTGGGCGACGGTCGTGGACCCGCGGGGGCGGGACGAGATGGAGCAGTCCGTCATAGGGGCCATAGGGCCGGAGGGCCAGTCGCGGATCGCCCGCGTACGGGCCCGGGCGGCGGGCGCCGAGGCGGTGCGCCGGCTGGCCGACGGGCTGGTCCGCGCGGGTCTCGCGGTGCCCGAGGGGACGGGGACGACCGTGGGGGCCGCCGTCCGCCAGGTGCGGGCCTCCGTGCTCGTCGTGGCCGCGCTGGGCGTGACCGCGCTGCTGCTGCCCATCCAGACCGGGACGCCCCGGCTGCTGGTCGGCCTGTGGTTCGCCCTGCCCCTCACCCTGGCGCTGAGCTGCCTGGCGATCGCCCGGTTCGAGGCGCATCCGTACTCGCGCTGGGCCTCCCCGGCCGGACAGCGGCTGCTGAGCGCGCTGGCCGGCAGGCCGGCCGGGGACGAGCGGTCGTTCCTCACCTCCGTGGCCGTGCGCGGCATCCGCGCGATAGGCGAACCGGAGTTGCGCGCGGCCTTCACCCACCGCGACCAGCCCTGGCGGGAGTGACGGCCGGGCGGGCGATCCGGCGGGGGCGGGCGCGGCGTCGGGGGCGGCTTCCGGGGGCGCACAGGGGGCATTGCGGCCGACACCGGCCCGACGGTGCTTGCCTTCCCCCACGGCCGGCCGAAACATCCCTTCTGTCGTCGCGGGCCGTGGCAGCCGTGCCATCGCCGCCGCGCACCGAAGGGATACGCGATGAAAGCTGCCGCCCTCTACTCGGCCGCCGGTTCCTTGCTCCTGACCACCCTGGCCGCGGCCCCGGCGGGCGGCACACCCGGCACCCCCGGCACGGCGGGCGCCCCCGGCGCGGCCGAGCTGCGCGGCACCGCGGTGGCCGTGGCCCGCGCCCGGGCGGCCGGGATCGACTTCGGTCCGTGCTCCGCCGCCGACGTCCCGGAGGCACCGGCCGGCGTGCGGTGCGGCACGGTGAGCGTCCCGCTGGACTACGCCCACCCGGACGGCAAGCTGATCCGGCTGACCGTCAGCCGCGCCGAGGCCACCCACAAGGACCCGCGCAACAGCAAGCGGAAGGTCCCCCGGCAGGGCGCCCTGGTCTTCGACCCGGGCGGCCCCGGCGCCTCCGGCATGTACTTCCCGCTCATCGGCACGGTCCCGGAGTGGCAGCGGGTCGCCGCCGCCTACGACCTCGTCGGCTACGCCCCGCGCGGCGTCGGCCGGTCGGCGCCGCTGTCCTGCGAGGACCCGAAGCGCTTCTTCAAGGCGCCCACCGCGGCGCCGACGCACCCCTCGGAGGCGTACAAGCGGCAGCGCGTCGCCCAGGCGAAGGCGTACGCGCGCGGCTGTGCCCAGCGGTCCGGAAGTGGGCTGCGGTTCTACAACTCGCTCAACAACGCCCGTGACCTCGACGTGCTGCGGGCGGCGCTGGGCGAGGACCGGCTGACCTTCATGGGGGCGTCGTACGGCACCTACTTCGGGGCGCTGTACGCGGCGATGTTCCCCTCCCACGTGCGGCGCATGGTGCTGGACTCGGCGGTGAACCCGGACCCGCAGAAGATCTGGTACCGCAGCAACCTGGACCAGTCGGCGGCGTTCGAGGAGCGCTGGGCGGACTTCCGCGAATGGATCGCCCGGCACGACGACGTGTACCACCTCGGCGCCACACCCGCGCGCGTGCAGCGCGGCTACGACACCGCGCGCGAACGGCTGGCCGGGAAGGCGGCGGGCGGGACGGTCGGTCCCGGCCAGTTGCAGAACGTCTTCCTGGCGGCCGCGTACTACGACGACTTCTGGCCGAGCCGCGCGGCGGCGCTCTCGGCGTACCTGCACGGCGATCCGAAGCCGCTGGTCCGGCTGGCCACGCCGAGCCCGGAGAGCGCCGCCGAGGCGGAGAACAGCAGCGCGGTGTACACGGCCGTGGAGTGCAACGACGCGCCCTGGCCGACGGACTGGGCGGTGTGGGACCGGGACAACACGCGGCTCGCCCGGGTGGCGCCCTTCGAGACCTGGGACAACGCGTGGATGAACCTGCCGTGCGCCTACTGGCCGGCGCCCCGGCAACGGCCGCTGGACGTGCGGACCGGGGTCGGCGAGCTGCCGCCGGTGCTGGTCCTGGCGGCGGAGCGGGACGCCGCCGCGCCGTACCAGGGCGCGCTGGAGATGAACCGGCGGCTGGCGGGCTCGGTGCTGGTGACCGAGCGGGACGCGGGCACGCACGGCGTCGGCGGCGGGCCCAACAGGTGCGTCAACGGGTACCTGGAGGCGTACCTGCTGGAGGGCCGCGTCCCGGCGCGGCACGCGTCGTGCGCGCCGCGCCCCGAACCGGTCGCCTCCGGCGGTCCGGCCGACGACGGGGTTCGGCGGGACGCGCTCAAGGGGAAAGCCGGCCGGCGGTAGGCGCGACCACCGGGGTGCGTGGCCGGGCCGTCGGCCGGCCGCGGGTTCGTACGGCCTGAGCGCGCCGTCCCCCCGTGCCCCTCCGGGGCGCCTCAGGCGAGGCCCGCCACCAGTTCGCCGATGTCCTTGCGGCGGCCCGTGAAGAACGGGACCTCCTCGCGGACGTGCCTGCGGGCCTCGGAGGCGCGCAGGTGGCGCATGAGGTCGACGATGCGGTAGAGCTCGTCGGCCTCGAAGGCCAGGATCCACTCGTAGTCGCCGAGGGAGAACGAGGCGACCGTGTTGGCGCGCACGTCCGGGTAGCCGCGGGCCATCTTGCCGTGGTCGGCGAGCATCCGGCGCCGGTCCTCGTCGGGCAGCAGGTACCAGTCGTAGGAGCGGACGAAGGGGTAGACGCTCACGTAATCGCGGGGCGTCTCGTCGGCGAGGAACGCCGGGATGTGCGAGCGGTTGAACTCGGCGGGGCGGTGCAGCGCCATGTTCGACCACACCGGCTCCAGCGCGCGGCCGAGCCTCGTGCGGCGGAAGAGGTTGTACGCCTCCTGGAGCTGGTCGCTGGTCTCGGCGTGCCACCAGATCATGAGGTCGGCGTCGGCGCGCAGGCCGGAGACGTCGTAGGTGCCGCGGATCGTCACGTCCTTGGCGGCGAGCTGGTCGAACAGCTCCTGGACCTCGTCGGCGTATCCCGCGCGGTCCTCCGGGAGGACGTCCTTCAGCTTGAAGACGGACCAGAGGGTGTAGCGGATGACCTCGTTGAGGTCCTTGGCCAGCTTGCCCTTGTTCGGGACCCTGCCGGACTCGGTGGTGGGGGCGTCGTCACTCATGGTCCCTATTCTCCCGCTCCGCCGTGCAGGCTCTGCACCGGGTTGGCCGTCAGCTCCCGCACCCCGGCGAGGTCGCCGCCGAGCTGGTCCACCGCCGCGTACGCGCTCGCGATGCAGGCCGGGACGCCGACGCCGTCGTACTGGGCGCCGCACACCGCGAGCCCCGGGAGCTTGGCGATCTGCTCCCGGACGCGGGCCACGCGCGCGTGGTGCCCGACGGGGTACTGCGGCAGGCCGTCGGTCCAGCGGGTGACCCGGGTCCGCAGCGGTGCCGCGTCCAGGCCCGTGGCCTGCCGCAGGTCGTGCCGGGAGACTTCCACCAGGCCGGCGTCGTCCCGGCCGAGGACCTCCGTCTCGCCGTAGCGGCCCACGGACGTGCGCAGGACGACCACGTCCGGGTCCTCCCCGGCGATCCAGCCCCACTTCTGGGAGGCGAAGGTGGCGGCCTTGATGGTCCGGCCGTCGACGGGCGGCACCAGGAAGCCGCTGCCCTCGGGCAGGCGCAGGTCGGCGCGCCGGTAGGCGAGGGTGACGAGGGCCATCGAGGCGTACTCGACGGCGGCCAGCTCGGCGGCGGCGCCCGGGGACTCGGCGCGCAGCAGGGCGGCGGCGGCCGGGGCGGGTACGGCGACGATCACGGCGTCGGCGTGCAGCAGGCGCTCCCCGGCCCTGATCCGCCAGCCGCCGGCCGCCTCCCGGCGCAGTTCACGCGCGGGCGTGCCGGTCAGGATCTCGCCGCCCCGCGCGCGCACCGAGTCGGCGACCGCCGACGGCAGCCGCCCGACCCCGCCGGCGATGCCCATGAAGACCGGCCCGGTCTGCTGCTGGGCGGCGGCCTTCGCCTGGATCTCCCGGACGCCCTGCGTGAGGGAGACGTGGGTGCGGGCGGCCTGGAAGAGCTGCGGGACGGCGGAGCGCATGGAGATGCGGTAGGCGTCGCCCGCGTACACCCCGCCGAGCAGGGGTTCGACGAGCCGGTCGACGACCTCGCGGCCGAGCCGGGCCGCCACGTACTCCCCCACGGCGACGTCGTCGCCGGTCTCGGTGCGGGGCAGGTCGGCGTCGCGCTCGATGCGGGCCAGGCCCTCGTCCGAGAGGACGCCGGTCAGGGCGGCGGCGGTGCCGGGCACGCCCATCACATGGCCCTTGGGCATGGGCCGCAGGGCACCGCGGGTCCAGATCGAGGCGGTGGCGGTGGCGGGCGGCTGGAGCAGCTCGCCCAGTCCGGCCTCGCGGGCGAGGGCCACGGCCTCGGGGCGGCGGGCGAGCAGGGACTCGGCACCCAGGTCGACCCGCACGCCGGCGATCTCGCCGGGCAGCAGCTTGCCGCCGACCCGGTCGCCGGCCTCCAGCACGGTCACCCGCGCTCCGCGTCCCAGCAGCCGGTGCGCGGCGGCCAGTCCGGCGATGCCGGCCCCGATGACGACGACGTGCCCCGGGCTCCCGCCCGGCGCGCTGCTACCCGTTGCGCTCATGCCCCCACTCTCTCAGACCCCACCGGCGCCCCCGCCGGGAGGCGGTGTCCGGGACGAGTCCGGACCGTGACCGCATCGGAACCGGCGCCGCCGATCGTTCCCGCGCGGTCCGCCGTCGAAGGACCGTCCCAGCCCGCAAGCCCCGGGGGTACCGCCCATGCGCACACCACGCACCGCTCGCCGCCGCCGGACCCTGGCCGGGGTCCTGCTCGCCGCCTGTCTCGCGCTCGCCGGGTGCGGCGGCGCCGGCGACCTGGGCGGCTCCTCGAAGGCCGCCTCGGACGGCAGGGCCGGGGCGGCCGGCGCCCGCGGCGGCTCGGCCGGTGCCGGCGGGGCGGAGGGCGGCAGGCCCGTGCGCGGGACGCCGAAGCTCACCCCGGACGCGATCGTCCGCACCGCGTCCCTCACCGTCGAGGCCGAGGACGTGTCCAGGGCTCTGGAGGCGGCCCGGACGACCGCCGAGGACGCGGGCGGCTACGTCGGCGACGAGACGACGAGCCGGGACGCCGACGGGCACGAGCGGACCCGGGTCGTCCTGCGCGTGCCGGCCGGGAGGTACGACGAGGTCCTCACCGGCCTCCAGGGAGCGGGCCGGGTGGTCGACCGCACGGCCAAGGCGGTCGACGTCACCGACCAGGTCGTGGACGTGGACAGCCGGGTGGCGTCGCAGCGGGCCAGCGTGGCCAGGATCCGCGCGCTGATGGACAGGGCGGCCAAGCTGGGCGACGTCGTCGCCCTGGAGGGGGAGCTGAGCAGCCGCCAGGCCGATCTGGAGGCGCTGCCGGCCCGGCAGGCGTCCCTGAAGGACCGCACCGGCCTGGCCACCATCACCCTGTCGCTGTCCGAGGCCCCGGTGCGGCGGGCGGCCGGCTCGCCGGGCTTCACGGACGCGCTGGCGGGCGGCTGGCACGCGTTCGCCGACGTGCTGCGCTGGATCGCGCTGGCGCTCGGAGCCGCCCTGCCGTTCGCGGCCCTCGCGGCGCTGCTGGTGCTGCTGTGGCCGCGGGTCGTACGGCCCCGGCTGCCGCGCCGTACGGAGCCCGCGAAGGCGACGGCCGCGCCCGGCCCGCTGCCGTCGGCCCGCCCGGCACCCGGGTCCGCCGAGCCGGCCGCGCGGGGCGCGGCGGACTGAGCCCGGGA
Source organism: Streptomyces sp. NPDC031445 (assembly GCF_055581365.1). Classification (NCBI taxonomy): domain Bacteria; kingdom Bacillati; phylum Actinomycetota; class Actinomycetes; order Kitasatosporales; family Streptomycetaceae; genus Streptomyces; species Streptomyces sp. NPDC031445. The sequence continues at coordinate 366,140 of NZ_JBVIJO010000001.1, read as the reverse complement.
GGGCGGCCGGGACGGGGAGGGGCCGCGCCCCGTAGCGTGGTCCCATGACCATGAGCGGTGGGCGGGGCAACGACGGCAGGGAACGGCTGGTCGTGATCGGCGGCGACGCCGCGGGCATGTCCGCGGCGTCGCAGGCGCGGCGGCTGAAGGGCCCCGGGGAGCTGGAGATCGTGGCCTTCGAGCGCGGCCACTTCACCTCCTTCTCGGCGTGCGGCATCCCGTACTGGGTGGGCGGCGAGGTACCCGAGCGGGACCGTCTCATCGCCCGGACGCCCGAGGAGCACCGGGAGCGCGGGATCGATCTGCGGCTGCGCACCGAGGTCACGGAGATCGACGTGCCGGGACAGCGGGTACGCGCGCGTGACGTCGATTCCGGCGCGGAGTCCTGGACGCCGTACGACCGGCTCGTCATCGCCACCGGCGCCCGCCCGGTCCGTCCGGACCTGCCCGGCGTGGACGCCCCCGGTGTGCACGGCGTGCAGACCCTGGACGACGGGCAGGCCCTGCTGGACACGCTGGCCGGCACGCGCGGCCGCAGGGCGGTGGTCGTCGGGGCCGGCTACATCGGCGTCGAGATGGCCGAGGCGCTGATCAACCGGGGCTTCGAGGTGACGGTCGTCAACCGCGGCAAGGAGCCCATGTCGACGCTCGACCCGGACATGGGCCGGATGGTGCACCGGGCCATGCAGGGCCTGGGCATCACCATGGTCAACAACGCGGAGGTCACCAAGGTCCTCACCGGGGACGACGGCCGGGTGCGCGCGGTGGCCACGGAGCACGCCGAGTACCCGGCGGATCTGGTGGTCCTGGGCATCGGCGTCCGCCCGGAGACCTCCCTCGCCCGCGCGGCCGGCCTCCCGCTCGGCGCCCACGGCGGGCTGCTCACCGACCTCGCGATGCGGGTGCGCGGGCACGAGGACATCTGGGCGGGCGGGGACTGCGTGGAGGTGCTGAACCTGGTCTCCGGGCAGGAGCAGTACGTCCCGCTCGGCACCCACGCCAACAAGCACGGCCAGGTCATCGGCACCAACGCCGGCGGCGGCTACGCCACCTTCCCCGGTGTCGTCGGCACGGCGGTCAGCAAGGTCTGCGACCTGGAGATCGCCCGCACCGGGCTGCGGGAGAAGGACGCCCGCCGGGTGGGCCTGCGCTTCGAGACGGTCACCATCGAGTCGACCAGCCGCGCCGGCTACTACCCCGGTGCCGCCCCCATGACGGTCAAGATGCTCGCCGAGTCGCGCACGGGCCGGTTGCTGGGCGTGCAGATCGTCGGCAGGGAGGGGGCGGCGAAGCGGGTCGACATCGCGGCCGTGGCGCTGACCGCGCAGATGACGGTGGAGCAGATGACGGCCCTGGACCTGGGCTACGCCCCGCCGTTCTCACCGGTGTGGGACCCGGTCCTGGTGGCGGCGCGGAAGGCCGCCGCGAAGGTGCGGGCGAGCTGACCGGCGGGAGGGGCGCGGGCAGCGACCGGCCGCGAGGGCGCCGCACCCCGCGGCGCGCCTACGCCGTGCCGGTGATCCGCGGCAGGGCGGAGACCGCCGCCGGCTGTTCACCGGAGGGCTTCGCGTGGGACGCCGGCGGCCGGCTGGACCGCAGCCGGTAGCTGACCGCCTCGTCCAGGGTCACGGGCCGCTGCATCTGCGTGGCGAGCCGGCCCGCCTCCTGGCCGAGCCGCGCGACGTCCTCCCAGGGGAGCCGTACGACAAGAGAGATCTCCGCCTCACCGTCGGGCAGAGCGTGCATCGCCGAAACCTGCGGAGCGTTCGTCATCGCCTGTTCCTCACGTCGGTCGGTTGTGAAGGGATACGCACACGCGCCCGACGGCGTTCACCGATTCGTACGCCCGATCGCGGGCACTACTCCTGTGTGGTCATCCCCGTTCATGACGTGAACCCGGTGCGCCGCACCCCCTGGGTGACGTACGCCCTCATCGCCGCCAATGTGCTGGTGTTCATCACCACGCCCGGCATAGCCGGTTCCGTGGCGGGCAGCAGCCGGCTGGCGCAGCTGTGCCACCTTCAGGCCTTCATGGACCACTACGCGGCGGTCCCCCGGGAACTGATCCACCATCAGATGCCCCGGGTCGTCCCGACCGGGGACGTCGGCGTGGGCCCCGGCGGCCCCGGCTGCGTCGTCGGGCCGCCCGGCTACGACAAGTCCCCGCCGCTGTCTGTCTTCACGGCGATGTTCCTGCACGGCGGCTGGCTGCACCTGCTGGGCAACATGCTCTTCCTGCTGATCTTCGGCAACAACGTCGAGGACCGGATGGGCCACATCCGCTACTTCCTCTTCTACGTCGTCTGCGGCTACGCGGCCGGCTACGGCTTCGCGCTGCTCAACGACACCTCCTCGGACCCCCTGATCGGCGCTTCCGGCGCGATCGCCGGCGTCCTCGGCGCCTATCTGGTCCTCTACCCGAGGGCCAGGGTGTGGGTCCTGGTGCCGTTCCTGGTCTTCCTGCCGCTGAGGCTGCCCGCCTGGCTGGTGCTGGGCTTCTGGTTCGGGCTCCAGGCGGTGTACTCGTCCGGGCACGGGATGTCCGGCGCCGGCACGGTGGCGTACGCGGCGCACGTGGTCGGCTTCGTGGCCGGCATGCTGCTGGCCTGGCCGCTCAAGCCCGGCACACCGCCCCCGCCGGAGCCGCCCGGCCTGCTGTTCGGCAGGCGCGCGCGGCCCCACTACTCCTGGTGAGCCGGCCGGCGGCTCAGCGCGCGGTGGCGGTGTGGACGTACTCCACGAGCCGGGTCAGCGCGTCCGGGTCGGTGTTCGGCATGACGCCGTGGCCGAGGTTGAAGACGTGGCCCTCCAGGCCGGCGGCGGCGTCGAGCACCTCGCGGGCCTTGGCGGCGACGGTCTCCTTGTCGGTGAACAGGACGGTCGGGTCCAGGTTGCCCTGGAGCGCCTTGCCGGGGCCGACGCGGCGGGCGGCCTCGTCGAGCGGGACGCGCCAGTCGGCGCCGACGACGTCCGCGCCGGCCTCGCCCATGAGCTTCAGCAGCTCACCGGTGCCGACGCCGAAGTGGATGCGCGGGACGCCGTACCCGGCGACCGCGTCGAAGACCTTCGCGGAGGCCGGCATGACCGACGTGCGGTAGTCGGCGGGGGCCAGGGCGCCGGCCCAGGAGTCGAAGAGCTGGACGGCGCTCGCGCCGGCCTCGATCTGGACCTTCAGGAAGGCGGCCGTGATGTCGGCGAGGCGGTCCAGCAGGTCGGCCCACAGCTCGGGGTCGCCGTACATCATCGCCTTGGCGTTCTCGTACGTGCGCGAGGGGCCGCCCTCGACCAGGTAGCTCGCGAGGGTGAAGGGCGCGCCCGCGAAGCCGATCAGCGGGGTGGCGCCCAGCTCGCGGGTGAGCATGCCGATGGCCTCGGTGACGTAGGGGACGTCCTCGGGGGTGAGGTCGCGCAGCCGGGCCAGGTCGGCGCGGGTGCGGACCGGCTGCTCGACGACCGGGCCGACGCCGGGCTTGATGTCGAGGTCGAGGCCGATGGCCTTCAGCGGGACGACGATGTCGCTGAAGAAGATCGCCGCGTCCACGTCGTGCCGGCGCACCGGCTGGAGCGTGATCTCGGTGACCAGCTCGGGCCGCATGCACGACTCCAGCATGGGAACGCCCTCGCGCACCTTGCGGTACTCCGGCAGGGAGCGCCCGGCCTGGCGCATGAACCACACCGGGGTGTGCGGCACGGGTTCGCGCCTGCACGCCTTGAGGAAGGCGCTGTCGTACGTCGCTGTCGGCTGCGGGGTGTCATTGGCGGTCACGAGGCAAGTTTCGCACGCCGCCGGGCGGGGACCGGGCCGGTGTCCCCGGTGGCCGGGCGCAGCCGGGCAGGCCGCAGCGGGTGTCTTGCCCTGCACGACGCCCCGGTTCCCCTTACTCTTCCCCGCATGGCTGCGGCTCACGGACGAATGTCGGACAGCGCTGACGGAACGGGCGACGTGAAGGACACCGAGGGGGCGGACGGGCACCCCGGTGCCTCGGGTCCGCCGGCTTTCCGCACCGCGGTCGAGGCCCTGCGCGCCAGCCGGCTGCGGCCGCAGGTGGAGGTGGAGCCGACGCCGGCCCCGCAGCGGCTCGCCCCCTACGCGTACGCGGTGGAGGCGGTGGTGGTGGACGGCGAGCAGGAGCTGGCCGACGGGCGGCTGGTGCTGCTGCACGACCCGGCCGGGCACGACGCCTGGCGGGGCACGTTCCGGCTGGTGACGCTGGTGCGCGCGGAGCTGGAGCCGGAGATGGCGGCCGATCCGCTGCTGCCGGAGGTGTGCTGGTCCTGGCTGACCGGGGCGCTGGCGGCGCGCGGGCTGGGCTACGGGGAGCCGAGCGGCACGATCACGCGTGCCAGCTCGCACTACTTCGGCGGGCTGGCCGAGCGGCCGGCCGCGTCGCAGATCGAGATCCGGGCCTCCTGGACGCCCCGCGAGGGCCTGGGCGGGGTGCCGGACACGGCCGCGCATCTGTCCTCCTGGTGCGATCTGCTGGCACAGGTCGCGGGCCTGCCGCCGGCCGGGCCCGGGGACGCGTCGGTGGTGTCCCTGCCGCAGCGCAGGGGCCCGCAGTCCCGGTGACCGCTCGGCGCCACACCCTTCGTTGACCGTCTCTTTGTCGATACGGCCATTTTCCGTACTCGAATCGCACCCGCTCGAACCGACTTGATCTTCGGATGATCGATCGCGTGTCCGAATTGCACAGATTGTTACTCACTAGATCGTGATCATTCTCTAAAGGCGGACGAGTTTGCTGCCGAAGACGACTGTGACCTTGAAAGCACGGTTCGTCCCGGCTTCATCCCCACAAGCCGGCCCCGTCCCCCCACCCAGGAGGCCTGGTGTCCGTTCTCCTCGAGCAACCCGCAAGCCTGGTCGCCTACCGCCCGAACAAGCCGACCGCCATGGTGGTCGTGGCCGACCCCCGCGTCCGCTCCACCGTCACCCGCCACCTGTGGGCGCTCGGCGTGCGCGATGTCATCGAGGCCTCGTCCATCGCGGAGGCTCGTCCCCGCATCGGCAACCCCCGCGACATCTGCGTCGCCGACGTCCACCTGCCCGACGGCTCCGGCCTCACCCTGCTGTCCGAGACCCGCGCCGCGGGCTGGCCCAACGGACTCGCCCTCTCCGCCGCCGACGACATCGGCGCCGTCCGCAACGCGCTGGCCGGCGGCGTCAAGGGCTACGTCGTCACCGGCACCCGCACCAACATCGGGCTGCCCGCCCGGCCCGGTGCCGCTCCCCTCGGCGCCGCCGCCCGTATGCACCGCCGCCCCCCGGGTGCCCCGAGCCACCCGGGCGGCTACCGGGAGCTGTCCGGACGCGAGGTCGAGGTGCTGCGGCTGGTCGCGGAGGGCCAGTCGAACAAGGCGATCGGCGTCTCCATGGGCCTGTCCGCCCTGACCGTGAAGAGCCACCTCGCCCGCATCGCCCGCAAGCTGGGGACGGGGGACCGGGCCGGCATGGTGGCCGTGGCCCTGCGCACCGGAATCATCCACTGAGCCCACCGGACGCCCCCTTCGGCGCATCCGGCCTTCACTCGTGTGAACCAGCCCTTTCCCCGAGCTGACTGGTTTACGCCCCTCTCGCGCCCGTCGACGGAACGTTCCGTCGACGGGCGCGGTCCACACACGGATACCCTTGACAGGTGACCGACGCCCAAGACACCGCAGCAGACAGTTCCCTGCGCACCGCCGGGGGCACCCCTCCGGACGACGCAGGTTCTTCTGTGACGGGGGCGCCGACTCCTTTGCTGGAACCGCGCGAGGGCATCCCGCCCGTGATCGCCGACGAGGCGGCCCTCGACCGGGTGGTCGCCGCCTTCGCCGCCGGCACCGGCCCGGTCGCCGTGGACGCCGAGCGCGCCTCCGGCTACCGCTACGGGCAGCGCGCCTACCTCGTGCAGCTGCGCCGCGAGGGCGCCGGGACCGCGCTGATCGACCCCGTCGCCTGCCCCGACCTGTCCGGCCTCGGCGAAGCCCTGTCCGGCGTGGAGTGGGTGCTGCACGCGGCCACCCAGGACCTGCCCTGTCTGCGCGAGATAGGCATGGTCCCGAGCCGCCTGTTCGACACCGAGCTGGCCGGCCGGCTCGCGGGCTTCCCGCGGGTCGGTCTCGGCGCCATGGTGGAGGGCGTCCTCGGCTTCGTCCTGGAGAAGGGCCACTCGGCCGTCGACTGGTCGACCCGCCCGCTCCCCGAGCCCTGGCTGCGGTACGCGGCGCTCGACGTCGAGCTCCTCGTCGACCTCCGGGACGCCCTGGAGAAGGAGCTGGACCGGCAGGGCAAGCTGGAGTGGGCCCTGCAGGAGTTCGACGCGATCGCGTCCGCGCCCCCGGCCGAGCCGCGCAAGGACCCCTGGCGCCGTACGTCCGGGATGCACAAGGTGCGCCGGCGCCGGCAGCTCGCGGTCGTGCGCGAGCTGTGGCAGACGCGGGACCGGATCGCGCAGCGGCGGGACGTGTCGCCGGGGAAGGTGCTGAGCGACACGGCCATCGTGGAGGCGGCGCTGGCCCTGCCGGGCAGTGTGCACGTCCTCGCCGGGCTGAACGGGTTCGGGCACCGGATGGGGCGGCGGCAGCTGGAGCAGTGGCAGGCCGCGGTGGACCGCGCCAAGGCCCTTCCCGACAGCGCGCTGCCGCAGCCGGGGCAGCCGGTGACGGGGCCCCCGCCGCCGCGCGCCTGGGCCGACAAGGACCCGGCCGCGGCCGCTCGCCTGTCCGCCGCCCGGGCGGGGGTGACCGCACTGGCCGAACGGCTCGCCATGCCCCAGGAGAACGTGATCTCTCCGGACACGGTGCGGCGGATCTGCTGGGAGCCGCCGGCGCCCGTCGACGAGGGGTCCGTGGGTGCCGCGCTGGCCGGGTACGGAGCGCGGCCCTGGCAGATCGGGCTGGTCACGCCGGTGCTGGTCGACGCCCTGTCGGCCCGGGACTGAGAGGCGCCGGGCCGGCGGACCGTCACCTGCCCGCTCCTCGCACGCGGGCGCCGCGGGGGCCGCGGAAGCGGAAGGGGGACGGCGAGATCGCGCCAAGATCCTGGGAGAGAGGGTGCTGGACGCGTGGCGCGCCGGACCGGCTCGCGGGCCGTGGAACCGGGCCGCCGGCCGGACGCGGAAGATGTGACCTTCGCCGCTCCCGTCTCCCGGACTGTGCAGCTACGTTACTCATAAGTAGCATGGGTCCTGAGCGCGCGCTCAGCGCAACGCAGCAGTGCCATCCCGCACAGGAGGAGAGCCATCGTGCCTCGTACCGTCAGGGACGTCGTCTTCGTCGACGGCGTCCGTACCCCGTTCGGCAAGGCGGGCCCGAAGGGCATCTACCACGAGACCCGCGCCGACGACCTCGTCGTGAAGGCGATCCGGGAGCTGCTGCGCCGCAACCCCGGTCTGGACCCGAAGAAGATCGACGAGGTGGCCATCGCGGCGACCACGCAGATCGGTGACCAGGGTCTGACCCTCGGCCGTACCGCCGGCATCCTCGCGGGTCTGCCGCAGTCCGTGCCCGGTTACTCCATCGACCGCATGTGCGCCGGCGCGCTGACCGCCGTGACGACCACCGCCGGTTCGATCGCCTTCGGCGCCTACGACGCCGTCATCGCCGGTGGTGTCGAGCACATGGGGCGCCACCCGATGGGCGAGGGCGTCGACCCGAACCCGCGGTTCGTGAGCGAGAAGCTGGTCGACGAGTCGGCCCTCTTCATGGGCATGACCGCGGAGAACCTGCACGACCGCTACCCGCACATCACCAAGCTGCGCGCCGACGAGTACGCGGTGCGCTCGCAGGAGAAGGCCGCCAAGGCGTACGCCAACGGCAAGATCCAGGCCGATCTGGTGCCGATCTCGGTGCGCCGGACCAGCCCGGAGGGCGGGGAGACCGGCTGGGGCCTGGTCACCGCCGACGAGCCGATGCGCCCGGGGACCACCCTGGAGAACCTGGCGAACCTCAAGACGCCGTTCCGTGTGCACGGCCGGGTCACCGCGGGCAACGCGGCCGGCCTGAACGACGGCGCCACCGCGTCGATCATCGCGAGCGAGGACTTCGCCCGCGAGAACGGCCTGCCGGTCAAGATGCGCCTGGTGTCGTACGCCTTCGCGGGCGTCGAGCCTGAGGTCATGGGCTACGGCCCGATCCCGGCCACGGAGAAGGCCCTCGCCAAGGCGGGCCTGTCCATCTCCGACATCGGCCTGTTCGAGATCAACGAGGCCTTCGCCGTGCAGGTGCTGGCCTTCCTCGACCACTACGGCATCGCCGACGACGACGAGCGCGTCAACCAGTACGGCGGCGCCATCGCCTTCGGCCACCCGCTGGCCTCCTCCGGTGTCCGCCTGATGACGCAGCTGGCCCGCCAGTTCGAGGAGCAGCCGCACGTCCGCTACGGCCTGACCACCATGTGCGTCGGCTTCGGCATGGGCGCGACGGTCGTCTGGGAGAACCCGCACTTCGAGGGGGACAAGTGAGCACCACCGCCGAGCTTCTGAAGCAGGCCTCGGACCTGTTCCCCGACGAGGTCGTCACCAGTGCGCACGTACGCCACTTCGACCTGCCCTTCGGCGCCGGCCGCTTCGCGCTGATCACGCTGGACAACGGCCTGGACCACACCAAGCCGACCACCTTCGGCCCCGCCTCGCTCGCGAATCTGAACACCGCGATCGACCAGGTCGAGAAGGAGGCCGCGGACGGCGAGATCGTCGGTGCCGGCATCACCGGCAAGCCGTTCATCTTCGCGGTCGGCGCCGACCTCAAGGGCGTCGAGCTGCTGAAGGAGCACGAGCACGCGCTCGCCATCGGCAAGGGCGGCCACGAGGTCTTCAAGCGCCTGGCGAAGCTGGCCGTCCCGACCTTCGCCTACTACAACGGCGCGGCGATGGGCGGCGGCGTCGAGGTCGGCCTGCACTGCACCTACCGCACCGTCTCCAAGGCGATCCCGGCGTTCTCGCTGCCCGAGGTCTTCCTCGGCCTGGTGCCCGGCTGGGGCGGCTGCACGCTGCTGCCGAACCTGATCGGCCCCGAGAAGGCCGTCTCGGTCATCATCGAGAACTCGCTCAACCAGAACAAGCAGCTCAAGGGCCGGCAGGTCTTCGACCTCGGGATCGCCGACGCGCTCTTCGAGGGCGCCGACTTCCTGGAGCAGTCGCTGATCTGGACCGCCCAGGTGCTCAAGGGCGACATCAAGGTCGAGCGCCCGGTGATCGACCGCGGCGAGGCCTGGGACCAGGCCGTCGCCAAGGGCCGCTTCATCGCGGACTCCAAGGTGCACGGCGCGGCCCCGGCCGCCTACCGCGCCCTCGACATCATCGCCGCCGCGAAGAACGAGGACCTCCAGCAGGGCTTCGACGCCGAGGACCAGGCCCTCGCCGACCTGATCATGGGCGGTGAACTGCGCGCCGGCATCTACGCGTTCAACCTGGTGCAGAAGCGCGGCAAGCGCCCCGCCGGCGCCCCGGACAAGAACCTGGCGCGCCCGGTCACCAAGGTGGGCGTGGTCGGCGCGGGCCTCATGGCCTCCCAGCTGGCGCTGCTGTTCCTGCGCCGCCTGGAGGTGCCGGTCGTGCTGACCGACATCGACCAGGAGCGGGTCGACAAGGGCGTGGGCTACGTCCACGCCGAGATCGACAAGCTGCTCGGCAAGGGCCGGATCAACCAGGACAAGGCCAACCGCCTCAAGGCACTGGTGACCGGTGTCCTGGACAAGGCGGAGGGCTTCTCCGACGCGGACTTCGTCATCGAGGCCGTGTTCGAGGAGATCGGTGTCAAGCAGCAGGTGTTCGCCGAGGTCGAGGCGGTCGCCCCGGCGCACGCCATCCTCGCCACCAACACCTCGTCCCTGTCGGTGACGGAGATGGCGTCGAAGCTCAGGCACCCGGAGCGGGTCGTGGGCTTCCACTTCTTCAACCCGGTGGCCGTCCTGCCGCTGCTGGAGATCGTCCGCGGCGAGAAGACCGACGACGCGTCCCTCGCGACCGCGTTCGCCGTCGCCAAGAAGCTCAAGAAGACCGCGGTGCTGGTCAAGGACGCCCCGGCGTTCGTCGTGAACCGCATCCTGACCCGCTTCATGGGCGAGATCCAGAACGTCATCGACGAGGGCACCCCGGTCGAGGTCGCCGAGAAGGCCGTCGAGCCGCTCGGTCTGCCGATGTCCCCGCTGGTGCTGCTGGAGCTGGTCGGCCCAGCCATCGGTCTGCACGTCTCGGAGACCCTGCACGGCGCGTTCCCGGACCGCTTCACGGTCTCCCCGAACCTCAAGGCGGTCGTGGAGGCGGGCAAGCGCGGCTTCTACGTCTACGACAGCGGCAAGCCGGAGCTGGACCCGGAGGTCGCGGCGCTGCTCAAGCAGGGCGACGTCGTGCTGACCGAGGAGCAGGTGCGGGCGCGGGTGCTGGACGCGGTGGCGCAGGAGATCGGGCTCATGCTCGACGAGGGCGTCGTCGCCGAGGCCCAGGACATCGACCTGTGCCTGATCACGGGTGCCGGCTGGCCCTTCCACCTGGGCGGCATCACGCCGTACCTGGACCGTGAGGGCGTCAGCGAGCGCGTCAACGGCAAGCGGTTCCTGGCGCCGGGCGTGGCGAGCGTCCCGGCGTGACGCTGCACCGGTGAGCATCGGGTGCCCGCACTCCGCCCGGGGTGCGGGCACCCGGCGTTTCCGGGTGCCGGCCGGGGCTCAGGCTCCGGCGGGACGGCCGTCGTCGACGTGGACGACGTGCAGCTCCCTGCCGTCCCGGTCGCGGCGGGAGCGCCCGAGGATGCCCACGGCCAGGTGTGAGGGGTCCTCGGAATCCTCCAGGGCGACGAAGGTGACGACGTCCGGGTGGTGGCCCGTCACCAGCCAGCCCTCGCCGTTGTCCAGTTCGAGCACCCGGAAGTCGCCCGCCGGACCGCCCACGCTCACGGGGCCGTACTCGCGCAGGATGCCGGTGGCCCGGTCGGCGAGCCCTCCCCCGGGCTCCTCCAGCACCACGCACGTGCCGTGCTCGAACAGCACCCACGGTTTCCCGGATCCGGCGAGCAGACGCCGCCAGGCGTCGATGAGTGTCTCGGTGTCCACGACGGCCATCACATCATGGCGCGCTCAGACCTCCCGCCACGCCTCCAGCGCCAGGCCCGGCTCGTCCTTGCGCCGGGTCAGCAGGAGCCGTCCGGCCGACGGGGACAGCGTTGCCGCGACCACCCGGTCCTCCTCGTCCGTCGTGAGGGACACCAGCGCGTCCAGGGGGAGTTCGGGACCCGACTCGGTCCACCAGGCGCCCGCCGACTCCAGCTCGGTCGGGTACGCGGCGAAGGCCACGCGGCGGCTCTCGGTCCGCTGGACCAGCAGGGTGCAGTCGTGCCCGTCCAGGTCGCAGCGGACCGCCGACACCGGGCCGGGGCCGGCCGCGGGCAGCAGGGTGACCGGCTCGCCGCCCGGACGCCAGGCGCACAGGTCGCCGGAGGTGCCGGTGTAGAAGACGGTCGTGCGCTCCGGGGAGGTGGCCAGGGCGCGCAGGGTGCCCGGGCGGACCGGTGCCTTCAGCGTCTCCTGGAGCACGGGCTGGGCGCCCGGCTCCTCCTGACGCCAGTGCAGCAGGCCCTCGGGGGCGGCCGCGTACAGCTCGACCCGGCCGGACTCCCCCGTGACCGCCGCGAGTCCGTCGTGGACCTCCTCGCCCTTCAGGTCCCTCCAGGGGTCCCAGCCGCCCTTCTCCTTCTGGGCGAGCATGCTGACTCCGCCGCCCTTGTTGCGGACGAAGACATGGGCGCGGCCCTCGGCGTCCACCGCGACGGCGGGCGTGCCGGTGCGGTCGCCCTTCTTGTCCGGGTGGCCGATCGGGTGCCAGTCCAGGGCCGCCAGGTGCGGGCGGAAGTGCGTGGAGTGCACGAGTCCGGACTCGCCCTTGGCAGTGGGCCGCCAGGAGACCAGGTGGGCGTAGCCGTCGGCGCCCTGGCCGACCGCCAGGACGGTGTGCAGTCGCTGCTCGCCACCGACCTTGCGCGGGGCGGACCAGGGGCCGCGGGGGCCGCGCTCCGCCCGGCACAGGACGGCGTCGCCCGACAGCTGGTAGACACTGAGCCGGCCGTCTCGGCCGCGGAGGAGCCAGTCGCCGTTCACCGGTTCACTTTAAGCCGCCCGGTACCGGCCCCGGGGTCCGGCCCCGGCCGTCAGCCGTGGTCATGGCACCCTGGGGTCCATGACCGGCCCGCAGGACCCCGCCGCCCCTCCCCCCGCCCCTCTGCTCGTCGTGGTGGACGGCGCGAACGTCGTCGGGTCGCGGCCCGACGGCTGGTGGCGGGACCGCAAGGGGGCGGCCGAGCGGCTGCGGGACCGGCTGGCGGGCGGGGGCCTGCCCGGGCACCCGGGTCCCGTGGAGATCGTGCTCGTGGTCGAGGGCGCGGCCCGGGGCGTGGCGTCCGTACCGGGCGTGCGGGTGGAGTCGGCGCCGGGCAGCGGGGACGACCGGATCGTGGAGCTGACCGCCGAGCACGCCGGCCGGCCCCGCCTGGTGGTGACCGCCGACCGCGAACTGCGCCGCCGTGTGACGGCCCTGGGCGCGGAGGTGGCGGGCCCCCGCACGATCCTGGACTGAGCGGCACGACCCGCTCACGGGAGCTGGGGCCCCGGAGCACGGGCCAGGCCCGCCGACAGCGGCTCCCGGCGCTCGGGAGGCCGCCCCAACCGGTCCGGCGCCGCCGCACCCGCCCCGGGCCGTGCCCCCGTCCCTCCCCCGTCCCGCGCACCCCCGCACCGAGCCTTGCCCCGCCGCCCCGGAGGCCCGGCCTCGTCGTCAGCCGTGTGGCACCCGGGCGTACAGGACCGCGCCGTCCACCCGGGCCACCTCCGTGTAACCCGCCGTCAGCAGGCGGTGCAGGGTGGGCAGGCGGGCGGGGGCGTACGGCTTGCCGCGGGAGTCGTCGACGACCAGCGCGGGGGCGTGCGCGGTCATCTCGCGCCGGAAGACCGGCCAGGCGCCGGCGACGGCGTACCTCTCGCCGACCTGGGGGCCGTCCCGGCCGCCGCTGTAGTTGGTGAGCAGGCCCGCGGTGAGGTAGCGGGTGGCGGGGGTGCGGCCGGCCAGCCAGTACGTCTCCGGGTGTATCCCCCAGACGAGGATCCGGTCGGCGGGCGCCGTGCGCTGCGCGAGGGCCGCGGCCAGCCGTTCGGCGTGCGCGAGTTCGGGCCGGGGGGCGAGCAGGCCCCAGCCGACGAAGAGGGCGCAGCAGCAGGCCGAGGTGAGCACGGCGCCCGCGTGCCCGTCCCGGGGCAGGACGCGCAGCGCGGCGGTGGCCAGCAGGGCGAGGGGCGGGGTGAGTTGCAGGTAGTAGTGGCCGAAGAAGTGGCAGCCGAGGGCGACGGCGAGCGCCGAGGAGGCCAGCCACAGCCACAGCCACGCCTCGGCCGCTCCGGCGCGGGCGCCGCGCAGGGCCCGTACGACCGATGGGAGCAGCCCCGCGGACGCCACCGCCAGGATCGCGGTGTTGGTCAGCGCTCGGGCCAGGACGTGGAGTTCGGAGCCGGTGACGGAGGCGTAGGCGGTGGAGCCGGTCACCGTCCAGAACAGGAAGCCGGCCGGGTCCGTCGCCAGGGCCGCGCCGAGCACGGGTGCGGCGCAGCCGGCCACCAGCCGTGGCAGGCCCGCGCGGGTGCCGCCCCGCTGGCGCAGCAGCCAGACCACCGGCAGCAGCACCGCGCCGCCGGTCTGCTTGGTGAGGAACGCGGCGGCGACGGCGGCCCCGGCGGCGCCCCAGCGCCCCCGGTCGGCGCACCACAGGGCGGCGGCCGTCCAGGGCAGTATGAACACCTCGAAGGTGGCGGCCTGCGCGTCCTCCGGGTTGAGCCCGACGGAGACCAGCAGGTACAGCACCCCGGCGGTGCGGCCGGAGCGCTCGCCCCAGCGGCGGCGGGCCAGGGAGGCCAGCAGGGCGGCGGTGAGGAGCTGGGTGAGGACGGCGAGCACCCGCAGCGGGGTCAGGGAGCCGGAGCCGCAGAGCGCGAACGCGGCCTGGTAGAGCCAGGGCAGCAGCGGCGGTTTGCGGTCGACGACGGTGTCGTACAGCTCCCCGCCCTGGGCGAGCAGCCGCGCCTGTACGGCCAGGAAGCCCTCGTCCGGGTTCCACAGCGGCCGGCGGAAGGAGGGGAGCCGGGTGACGCAGGCCAGGGTCGCGAGGAGGGGCAGCAGCCGCGCCCAGTACGCCGTCCGGGTGACCGTGGTCCGTGCGGGGGCGAGCGGGGCGACGAGCATGGTCGCACGCTATCCGGCCCCGCCGTCCCAGCCGAAGCGGGACATACGGGGCCGGGCCTTGAGTGTGCGGGTCACCCCGTCGCCTTCGGCGGGGGCGCGGCCTCGCCGGCCGGGGCCTGCTCGCGCCGGGCGAGGCGGCTGTGCGTACGGCCGTAGAAGAAGTAGACGAAGAAGCCGATGACCATCCAGATGGCGAACCGGATCCAGGTCTCGGCGGGCAGGTTGAGCATCAGCCACAGCGAGGCGCACACGGACAGGACCGGCACGACCGGGACCCACGGGGTGCGGAAGGCGCGGTGCAGGTCAGGGCGGGACCTGCGCAGGATGATGACGCTCAGGGCGACGACGATGAACGCGAACAGCGTGCCGATGTTCACCAGTTCGGCGAGTTCGCTGAGGCTGGTGAAGCCCGCGACGATCGCGATGACGCCGCCGAGCAGGATGGTGGACCGGTACGGGGTGCGGAACCGCGGGTGGGTGTGCGCGAAGAAGCGGGGCAGCAGTCCGTCGCGGCTCATGGCGAAGAAGACCCGGGACTGGCCGAGCAGCAGGATCATGCACACCGTGGTCAGGCCGACGGCGGCGCCGAAGCTGATCAGGCCCGCGTACCAGGGATGCCCGGTGGCCTTGAACGCGTCGGCGAGGGGCGCCTTGATCGACAGCGCGCTGTACTTCTGCATGCCGGTGACGACGATCGACACGGCGACGTACAGGGCGGTGCAGATGATCAGGGAGCCCAGGATGCCGCGCGGGACGTCGCGCTGCGGGTTGCGGGTCTCCTCGGCGGCGGTGGCGACGACGTCGAAGCCGATGAACGCGAAGAAGACCACGGAGGCCGCGGTGAAGATGCCCATGACGCCGAAGTGCGAGGGCGCCCAGCCGATCATCAGCTGGATCAGGGGGGCCTTGAGGTTCCCGCCCGCCTCGGCCGGCTGCGCCTTCGGGATGAAGGGGTCGTAGTTGCCGGCCTTCACGAAGAAGGCGCCCGCGATGATCACGACGAGGACGACGGCCACTTTGACGGCGACGACCACGGAGGTGACCCGCGCGGACAGCTTCATCCCGATGACGAGGATGGCGGTGAGCACCAGGACCAGGGCCGCGGCGAGGATGTCGAAGCCGAAGCCGGTGGCACCGTCCCGGCCGGACAGGGCCTCGGGCAGGTGCCAGCCTGCGTTGTCGAGCAGCGAGGCTATGTACCCGGACCAGCCGACCGCGACCACGGCCGTGCCGAGCGCGAGTTCGAGGACGAGGTCCCAGCCGATGATCCAGGCGGGGAGTTCGCCGAGCGAGGCGTAGGAGAAGGTGTAGGCGGAGCCCGCCACGGGGACGGTGGAGGCGAACTCGGCGTAGCAGAGGGCGGCGAGCGCGCAGACGACACCGGCCACGACGAAGGACAGCGACACGGCGGGGCCGGCGGTGTTCCTCGCCGCTGTGCCGGTGAGGACGAAGATTCCGGTGCCGATGATGACACCGACGCCGAACACGGTCAGGTCGAGGGCGGTCAGCGACTTCCTGAGCGAGTGTTCGGGTTCCTCGGTGTCCTGGATGGACTGCTCGACGTTCTTCGTCCGGAACAGCGCGTTGCTCACGTACCTACCTCCCACGCTTGTGAGACCTCGATATGGCTCAACATGATCGAGAGGGCCGGGGAGCGTATTCCCCGGCACAGGCAGGTTCACGCAAACGGGCCGGTTCCGCCACCGGGGGAAGGGGCGGAACCGGCCTGTGTAGGGGGCGTCTCCTAGTCGCGCGCGGGCTCCACGGAGTCCACGGCACCCGCCGTACGGTCGAACCGCCCGTCCAGCTTGGAGACGAGCCCGGTGACCTGGCGCGCGATGTCGGGCGCGGTCAGCCCGATCTCGGCCATGACCTCGGCGCGGGAGGCGTGGTCGAGGAAGCGCGGCGGGATGCCGAAGTCGCGCAGCGGCACGTCCACGCCCGCGTCCCTGAGGGCCTGGGCGACGGCGGAGCCGACACCGCCGACGCGGCTGTTGTCCTCGACGGTGACGACGACCCGGTGCCGTTCGGCCAGCGGGGCCATGGCCTCGTCGACGGGCTTGACCCAGCGGGGGTCGACGACGGTGGTGGAGATGCCCTGCTTGTTCAGCAGCTCCGCGATCTCCAGGCACATCGGGGCGAGCGCGCCGACGGAGACCAGCAGCACGTCGGGCCGGTCGGTGCCCGGCTCCCGGAGCACGTCCATGCCCCCGATCCGGCCCACGGCGGGTACGGCCGGGCCGACGGCGCCCTTGGAGAAGCGCACCACGGTCGGCGCGTCCTCGACGGCGACGGCCTCGCGCAGCTGGGCGCGCACCTGATCGGCGTCGCGCGGCGCGGCGAGCCGCAGCCCCGGCACCACCTGGAGGATCGACATGTCCCACATGCCGTTGTGCGAGGCGCCGTCGGTGCCGGTGACACCGGCCCGGTCGAGCACGAAGGTGACCCCGCACTTGTGCAGGGCCACGTCCATGAGGACCTGGTCGAAGGCGCGGTTGAGGAAGGTGGCGTACACGGCGAAGACCGGGTGGAGGCCGCCGTACGCGAGGCCGGCGGCGGAGACGGCGCCGTGCTGCTCGGCGATCCCGACGTCGTACACCCGCTCGGGGAAGCGCTTGGCGAACTTGTCGAGACCCACGGGCTGGAGCATGGCCGCCGTGATGGCGACGACGTCC
This sequence comes from Streptomyces sp. NPDC031445, assembly GCF_055581365.1. Taxonomy (NCBI): domain Bacteria; kingdom Bacillati; phylum Actinomycetota; class Actinomycetes; order Kitasatosporales; family Streptomycetaceae; genus Streptomyces; species Streptomyces sp. NPDC031445. The sequence goes on along the minus strand of NZ_JBVIJO010000001.1, from coordinate 349,264 downwards.
TCGCGCTCCTCGCCGAGCCTGACCATCTCCTCGCCGAAGACGGAGGTCCAGTCGGCGCCGGAGGTGGCGATCGGCAGTCCGGTGTCGGGGTGGATCTTGCCGACGGCGTGGAACCGGTCGGCCTCGTCCTGGAGGGCGGGCTGGTAGCCGCGGCCCTTCTCGGTCAGGCAGTGCACGATCACCGGCCCGCCGAAGCGCTTGGCCCGGGCCAGCGCCGACTCCAGCGCCTCGATGTCGTGGCCGTCGATCGGGCCGACGTACTTCAGGCCGAGGTCCTCGAACATGCCCTGCGGGGCGATGAAGTCCTTCAGCCCCTTCTTGGCGCCGTGCAGCGTCTCGTACAGCGGTTTGCCGACGACCGGGGTGCGGTCGAGGATGTCCTTCGTCCGTGCGAGGAAGCGCTCGTAGCCGTCGGTGGTGCGCAGCGTCGCCAGGTGGTTGGCGAGTCCGCCGATGGTGGGGGCGTACGACCGCTCGTTGTCGTTGACGACGATGACCAGCGGCCGGTCCTTGGCCTCGGCGATGTTGTTGAGCGCCTCCCAGGCCATGCCGCCTGTCAGGGCCCCGTCACCGATGACGGCGACGACGTGGCTGTCGCTCCGGCGCAGCTGGTTGGCCTTGGCGATGCCGTCGGCCCAGCCGAGCACGGTGGAGGCGTGGCTGTTCTCGATGACGTCGTGCTCGGACTCGGCCTGCGAGGGGTAGCCCGAGAGGCCGCCCTTCATCTTCAGCCGGGAGAAGTCCTGCCGGCCGGTGAGCAGCTTGTGCACGTAGGACTGGTGGCCGGTGTCCCACAGCACCTTGTCCTTCGGGGACTCGAACACCCGGTGCAGGGCGATGGTCAGCTCCACGACACCGAGGTTGGGGCCCAGGTGCCCGCCGGTCTTGGAGACCTCCTGGACGAGGAAGGTCCGGATCTCCTCCGCCAGCTGGTCCAGCTCCTCCAGGCTGAGCCGGTCCAGATCGCGCGGTCCCCTGATGCGGGTCAGCAGCGGCACCCGTGCCTCCTTGCAGTAGAGCTGATCGAGCTGTTGCCGGGCTGGGACGAGTCTAATGTTCCGATCTCACGCCCGATGGCCGGGCGGGGGGTCATGACTCACGCGAACGGCTGTACCCGTGCGGGCGGCCCCGGCACGACCTTGCCCGGCACCGTGGGACGGTGCCGGGCAAGGGCGTGGTGCGTCGGGCGCGCTCAGGCGCGGCCGGCCGACTTCTGGGTCTTGCGGGTGATCGAGTCGATGACGACCGTGGCGAGGAGCACGCCACCGGTGATCATGTACTGGATCGGGGTGGCGATGCCCTGGAGGGCGAGGCCGTACTGGATCGACGTGATCACGAGGACACCGAGCAGCGCGTTCCAGGTGCGGCCCCGGCCGCCGAAGAGGCTGGTGCCGCCGATGACGGCCGCGGCGATGACGTTCATCAGCAGGTCGCCGGAGCCGGCGCTCTGGTTGGCGGCAGCGATCTTCGAGGCCCAGAACAGACCGCCGACCGAGGCGAAGAAGCCCGCGATGGCGAAGACCGAGACGCGCACCAGGGTGACGTTGATACCGGCGCGGCGGGACGCCTCCACGCTGCCGCCGAGGGCGAAGACCTTGCGGCCGTACGCGGTGCGGCGCAGCACGAAGTCGGTGCCGACCAGGACGATCGCGAAGAGCAGCACCGCCAGCGGCAGGCCCTTGTACTGGTTGAACATCACCGCGACGCCGAACGCGGCGACCGCGAGCAGCACGGTGCGCAGCACGATGTCGCTGAGCGGGCGGGACGGGATGCCCGCGAGCGCGCGGCGGCGGTTGCCGAGGAAGGCCGACAGGAAGTACCCGGCGACCGCGACGAGGGCCAGGAGGTAGGCGGCGGCCACGTCCGAGAAGTAGTACGTGGTGAGCTTGCCGACCACGCCGTCGCCGTCGATGTTGATCGTGCCGTTCGAGCCCAGGATCTGGAGCATGAAGCCGTTCCAGAACAGCAGGCCGGCCAGGGTCACCGCGAACGCGGGCGCGCCGATCCGGGCGAAGAAGAAGCCGTGCAGGGCGCCGATGACCGCGCCGGCCGCGAGGGCGGCGAGGACGGCGAGCCACTCGTTGACACCGTGCGTGACGCTCATCACGGCGGTGATCGCCGAGGAGACGCCGGAGACGGAGCCGACGGAGAGGTCGATCTCGCCGAGCAGCAGCACGAAGATGATGCCGACCGACATCATGCCGGTGGCCACCATGGCGACGAAGATGTTGTTGAGGTTCTCCGCGCCGAGGAAGGCGGAGTTCAGGCTCTGGAAGATCGCGCAGATGGCGATGAGGCCGACCACGACGGGCAGGGCGCCGAGGTCGCCGGCGCGCATCTTCCGCTTGAACTCGGTGACGTAGCCGGCGAAGCCCTGCTCGCGCACGAGCAGGCGGGGGTCGACGGCGGGGGCGGCGTCGGCCGCGACGGCGGGCGCGTCGACGGGCTCGGCCTGGGTCTTGTCGATGCTCACTTCTGAGCCTCCGCGGTGGTGCGCGCCGCACGACGGGTCACGGCGTTGTCCGTGGCGCCGGTGATGGCGGAGATGATCTCTTCCTGCGAGGTGGTCTTGACCTCGAACACGCCGTTGTTGCGACCGAGCCGCAGGACGGCGACCTTGTCGGCGACGGCCTTCACGTCGGCCATGTTGTGGCTGATCAGGATGACCGCGAGGCCGCGCTCGCGCAGCCGCTCGACGAGGTCGAGGACCTGGGCGGTCTGCTCGACGCCGAGGGCGGCGGTCGGCTCGTCGAGGATCACCAGCTTGGGCTCGCCGAGCATGGAGCGGGCGATGGCCACGACCTGGCGCTGACCGCCGGAGAGCGAGGCGATCGGGATGCGCACGCTGGGGATGCGGATGGAGAGCGTCTGGAGCAGCTCGCGCGAGCGGCGCTCCATCTCGACCTCGTCCAGGACACCGCGGCGCTTGATCTCACGGCCGAGGAACAGGTTGCCGACGACGTCGATGTTGTCGCACAGGGCGAGGTCCTGGTAGACCGTCGCGATGCCCAGGTTCTGGGCGTCGTGCGGGCGGCTGACCGTGACGGGGCGGCCCTCCCACTCGATGACACCGTCATCGATGGGGTGCACACCCGCGATCGTCTTGACAAGGGTGGACTTGCCGGCGCCGTTGTCGCCGACGAGGGCAACCACCTCTCCGGCGTGGACCTCAAGCTCTACGTCGGTGAGCGCCTGAACGGCACCGAATCGCTTGGAGACCCCGCGCAACGCCAGCACAGGCGTAGCGGACACGTGAACCATCTCCTTCGCCGCCCGAGCCTTACCCCGGCGGGAGGTTGAACATGAAGAGTGAGGGGCGTTCCGTCCGGCGCCCCGCCGTTGTGCTGCGGGGCTGTCGGCGGCGGGGCGCCGGACGTGCCGGCACGGGGCGCGCGGACAGTGGGCGCGCGCCTGCCGTGCAGGCCGGTGGGACCGCCGCCTGGGCGGTCCCGAGGGGTGTTACTTCAGGCCGATCTTGTCGCAGGCGGCCTTGTACTTGGCCGTGCAGATCTGGTCGACCGTGTAGTAACCCTGCTTGATGACCGTGTCCTTGATGTTGTCCTTCGTCAGCGAGACCACCGGGACGATGACGGACGGGATGCCCTTCTCGGTGCCGCTGTCGACGGTGCTGGCACCGAGCGAGCTGTCGACCTTGCCGGTCTTGGCGATGGAGACGGCCATCTTGGCGACGGTCTCGGCCTCCTGCGGGTAGGACTTGAAGACGCTCATGTACTGCTCGTTCGCCACGATGCGCTGCACGCCCGCGAGCTCGGCGTCCTGGCCGGTGACCGGGGGAAGCGTCTTGAGGCCCGCGCCCTTGAGCGCGGTGATGATGCCGCCCGCCATGCCGTCGTTGGCGGAGTAGACGCCGACGATCTTGTCCTTGCCGAGGGCGGAGATGGCGCCCTCCATGTTGGCGTTGGCGTTCTCCGGCTTCCACTCCTTGGTGTCGTACTCCTTGCCGACGTTCACCTTGCCGTCGAGCACCTCGTGGGCGCCCTTCTTGAACTGCGCGGCGTTCGGGTCGGTCACGGAGCCGTTCATCATGACGATCTTGCCGGACTTGGCCTTGCCGCCCAGGGCCTTCAGCAGGGCCTCACCCTGCGTCTTGCCGACCTCGACGTTGTCGAACGAGGTGTAGGCGGAGATGGGGCCCTCGGCGAGGCGGTCGTAGGCGACGACCGGGATGCCCGCGTCCTTGGCCTTCTTCACGCCCTGGGCGACCGCCTTGTAGTCGACCGCGTCGAGGATCAGCACGTCGACCTTCTTGGTGATCATCGTGTCGATCTGCTGCGACTGCAGGGTCGCATCCTGCTTGGCGTTGAGGTAGTCGACCTTGCCCTTGCCGTTCGTCAGATCCTTGATCTGCTTCTCGATGATGGGCTTGTCGAACTTCTCGTAGCGGGCGGTCTGGTTCTCCGGCAGGAGCAGACCGACGGTGATGTCGTCACCCTTGTGGGTGGTCGTCTTCCCGCTGTCGCCGTTGCCGCCGGACTCCTTCGCGCTGCCGCAGGCGGCGAGCGAGACGGTCATTGCGGTGGCACAGAAAGCAAAGGCAGCACGACGCATGCGCTTGTTCACTCTTCAAACCTCCCTGACGAGGCCGCGTCGTTGCGGCCGAGGTGGCTGGAAGTCAACTCGGCCACACGTGCGACGTCAAGAAGTAAATCCTTAACGAGATGGCAACGGTGCCATCCGTTCTCTAAGTGAAGGCAGGAGCAGCCACGGGCAGCGCACCCTCCAAAAGGGCCGAATCGCCCATCTCGCTGAGCGCGAGGGCGAGCGCTCCGAGCACCTCCGCACGGCCGCCAAGTGCCCCGGGGAGAACGGACAGTTGGCGCGCCGCGCTGGGAATGGCGTAGCGGCCGACGGACTCCCTGATCGGCCCGAGCACCAGCTCACCGGCCTCGGCGAGATCACCGCCGAGCACCACCCGGCTCGGGTTCAGCAGATTGCAGAGATTGGCCACCCCGCTTCCGATGTGGCGGCCGACGTCGGCGACCACCCGACGGCAGCCCGGGTCACCGTCCCTGGCCAGGCGTACGACGCCTTCCATCGTCAGGCTGGAGCCGTGGCTGGGCTGGAGCAGCGGGAGCACGTAGCGGGCCGCCGCGAACGTCTCCAGGCAGCCGCGGTTTCCACAGCGGCAGACCGGGCCGGATTCGTCGAGTGTGATGTGCCCGATTTCTCCCGCCGTGCCGCCCGGGCCGCGGTAGATCTTCCCGTCGATCACCAGACCGGCGCCGACACCGCTCGCGACCTTGATGTACGCCAGGTCCCGGACGCCCTTGCCACTGCCCCAGACCAGCTCGCCCAGGGCGCCGAGGTTGGCGTCGTTGTCCACGTGCACCGGCACCCCGAGCCGTTCGCGCAGCTCCTCGGCCGGCTTGGTGCCGCCCCAGCCGGGCAGGATCGCGGTCGAGCCGAGCGTGCCCGACTCGACGTCGATCGGACCCGGCACGCCGAGCCCCACGCCGGCCACCTTGGCCCGGTCCACGCCCGTCGCCTCGATCAGCCGGTTGACCAGCTGTTCCGCCCGGTCGAACCCCTGGTCGGCGGAGGCGTCGACGTCCAGCGGCTCGGCCTCCTCGGCCAGCACCTGATGGGCGAGGTTCCCGACCGCCACCCGGAGGTGGGTGTGCCCGAAGTCGACGCCGATCACGATGCCGGCGTCCCCGCTCAGGCTGACGCTGCGGGCCCGCCGCCCGCCTGCCGACGTGGGCGTGACCTCGACGGTTCCGCCGTCCTTCAGCTCCCGCACGATGTTCGAGACGGTCGCGGCGGACAGCCCGGTCGTCCGCGCGATCTCCGCCTGCGTGAGGGACCCGGCCAGGCGTACGGCCCGGACCACCCGCTCCAGGTTGGCTCGGTGCAGTGACGACTGCGACCCTGGAGTCTCCACGACGACCTCCTGAGCGCGGGGCCGCTTCGGCGAGGCCCCGTGTATGTCCAACTAGTGAACTCTAAGCTGAGCCGTTCGGGGTGACTCCCGTCAAGAGGTTGAACCGTTTCCGGGTACATGGACACGGATGACGCACACCCTCCCGGCGACGGGACGGTGTGCGTCTCAGGACGGCAGCGGGACTGCCCCCGCCGGGTCGGAGCCCCTATTTGAGCGCCCCTGCGGTCAGTCCCTGCACCACCTGGCGCTGGAAGACGATGTACGCCGCGAGCACCGGCAGCATCGCCATGACCAGGCCCGCGAAGAGCCCCGACCAGTCACCCTTGTAGCCCTGGCTGGCCGCCAGCTGGACCAGTCCCTGGGTGAGGACCTTCTTGTCGGGGTCGGTGTTGAGCACCGTGGGCAGCATGTACTGGTTCCACTGGCCCAGGAAGTTGAAGATGCCGACGCTGATCAGACCCGGCTTCGCCATGGGCAGCATGATCTGGAAGAACGTCCGCGCGTGCGAGGCGCCGTCGACGAAGGCCGCTTCCGCCACCGAGGTGGGCAGGGTGCGGAAGAACGCCGTGAGGAAGAAGACCGTGAACGGCAGCGAGTAGGCGATGTAGACCAGGATCAGGCCGTGGATCGTGTTCAGCAGCCCCATGTTGTTGACGACGTAGAACAGCGGGACCAGCGCGAGCATGATCGGGAAGCTCATGCCGCCGACGAACAGGTAGTAGACGAAGCGGTTGCCCGGGAAGTCGAAGCGGGCCAGCACGTACGCCGCCATGGAGCCGAGCACCAGGGTGCCGATCAGCGAGCCGCCGACCACCAGCACGGTGTTCAGGAAGTAGTCGCTCATGTTGGCGTCGGTCCACGCCCGCGCCCAGTTGTCGAAGTGCAGGCTGTCGGGCAGGGACCAGGGCGAACCGAAGATGGAGCTGTCGTCCTTGAAGGACGTCATCACCGCCCACACCAGCGGCAGGACCACCATGATCGCCCAGATGACCAGGATGCCGTGGGAGAAGACGTTGAGGGCGTTGCCCTCCCTCTTCCGCACGGTCGGCCGCCCGGCCGGCGGCACGTCCACCTTGGAGACGCCGGCGCCGGACTCGGCGGGCAGCGGCGCGGGGGTCTCGGTCGTCTTCATCGCTTCAGTACTCCAGCCGCTCGCGACGGCCCAGCCTCATCACGATCGCGGCGAACGCGAGCGTGACGACGAGCAGGGCGACGCCGATGGTGGTGGCGTAGGCGGCCTGACCGTCCCGGAACGCCTTCTGGTACACGTACAGGACCATCACCGTGGTCGAGTAGTCGGGACCGCCCGGTCCGGTCGTCATGATCTGTACGACTGCGAACGACTCGGCGCCGAGCGCGAGGATGCCCATGTACACCCAGCCGGACTGCACGGTGTCCCACAGCAGCGGCAGGGTGACGCGGAAGAAGGTGGTGGAGCGGCCGGCTCCGTCCAGCAGCGCCGCCTCGTAGAGCTCGGCCGGGATCGAGGCCATGCCGGCGGAGAACAGCACCACGAAGAAGCCGACCGTGGACCACACGAGCACCGCCATCACGCACCACAGGGCGAGGCTCGGGTCGCCGAGCCACAGCGGCTGCACGCCGTCGAGGCCGATGCCGCGCAGGAGTGAGTTGATCGCGCCGCTGTCCGGGTTGTAAGCAAAGGCGAACAGCAGCGCGACGATCGCGATCGACAGCACCTGCGGGAAGAAATAGACGATCTTGTAGAAGGAAGAGCCCCGGACCCCGGAGATCACGGGGCCGCCCCTTCTGCGCCGTCCGCCCACATTGATCATGAAGGCGAAGAACAGCGCGAGACCGATCGTCACCACCGGCAGCACCAGAGCGAACAGCAGACTGTGCTCCAGCGACTTCCAGAAGATGTCGTCGTCGAACATCCTCTTGTAGTTGTCGAAGCCGACCATTCGGAATTCGGGGCTGAGGCCCGTCCAGTCCGTGAACGAGTAGTAGATGGACTGGATGAACGGCCACACCACGAAGAGCGCGTACAGTCCGAGGGGCAGTGCCAGAAACCCCACGATGAACCGGTACTTGCCGTGCTGCATCGCCACTCCGGTGCTGTCAGGGTGCTGGATTACTGGTGCTTGTAGTGCTTGATCGAGGTGTCCTTCGCCGCCTCGTCGGCGAAGCCCTGGATCTTCTTGACGGCCTCGGCCGGGGTGAGCCGTCCGGCCATCATCTCGCCGAGACCGGACACGCCGATCTTCTCCTTCTGCAACTGCACGTACCAGTCCTGAAGACGCGGGTTCACCACGTTGGACCCTGCCTTGTCCAGCGCCGCCACGCCCGACTTCAGACCCGGCGTGAGGCTGATGCCGCTGGTGCCTCCGTTGTACGCGGTCAGCGACTTCACCTTGGTGGTGAAGTTCTTCGAGGACGCCTCGGAGAGCATGATGCGCAGCTGCTCCATGCCGCCCTCGGCGTTCTTCGCCTTGGCCGGCACGATGAAGGGCTCACCGCCGGAGGCCCAGATGGTGCCGAACGGCAGCTTGTCGGAGGAGTCGATGCCGGTGGGCGCGGACACGGCGAGGTCGAAGTCGGCCGGGATGACGTTGGCCGACTCGTTCTCCACCCAGGAGCCGTTCGGGATGAACAGTGCCTCGCCCTTGGCCCAGGCGGTCTGGGACTGGATGTGGTCCAGGCCCGGGGTGCCTTTGAGGACGTAGCCCTTCTTGTACAGCTCGTAGTAAGCCTCGAAGCAGGCCTTGACCGCGGGGTGCTTCCAGGCGTTCGGCTCCAGGTTGTCGATGGCGTCGAGGACCTCGCGGCCACCCACCTTGGCGATCATCGGGTAGAGCGAGAAGGGGATGTAGTACGGGTACTTGCCCGCGTACGTCCAGCCCGCCATGCCCTTCTTCTTGGCCTTCGCGCAGACCGCCAGCATCTCGTCCCAGGTCTGCGGGTACTCCGCGTCCAGCGAGTCGAGGGCCTTCTGCGAGTACCAGACGCCGTAGACCGTGTAGGCGTAGTACAGGACCCAGACCGGCTTGCCGTCGAACTGGCCCATCTCCACGATGCCGGGACGCAGCGTGTCGCGGACCTTCTTGCCCGGGTCGTCGTACGACGGCGCGTCCAGCAGCGGGGTGAGGTCCGCCAGCTGGTTCTTGCCGACGAGCACCCCCATGTCCATCTGCTCGGCCCCGGAGTTGTCGATGAGGTCCGGCGGGTTGCCCTGGTTGAAGCGGGGCTGCAGGGTGGACTGGATCTTCTGGGTGGCGGCGAACTTCACCTTGGCCTTGGGGAAGTCCTTCCCGTAGACCTTCACGGCGTCCTGGGCGTATTCCTTGCCGAAGCCGCCGTCGAAGAGGACGAACTCCATGCCCGCGGTGTCGTTGACGCCCAGGGGGTTCTTCGCGGTCTTCTTGCCCGCCTTCGCCTTGTCCTGCCCGTCACCGCCCCCGCTGGCACAGGCGGACAAAAGGCCCATTCCCGGGGCCGCGACCAGACCGAGTGCCGCGGATCGCTTGATCAGATCACGACGGCCTACACCTTCGACGCCGTGGGGCGCAGTGGATCCCATGCTCAAGTCCTCGCCTTCTCCAGGACTCAGGCGGTGAACCGGATCCTCCCCGGCACCGCTGTCGGGTAGTGCTGGGTCGTGCTGGAAACGCCGACAGGTATAGTCCACTTCCCGTCAACTGGGCAAGATCGAATGCAGGGTTCGCGTTGGGTCTTTTCCGAGTTGAGACCTCGCGGAAATATGAAGGCCCGCGCAGCGGCCCGCCGGAAAAAGTCGCGACATAACTCCCTGAATGCCACAGCCAACACCCTTGACATCGCGGGCCACTTGACCACCTACTGGTTCCTGCGCCCCGTAGTTGACAACGTTGTCCGGAGGGGGCGCAGGAGGGGAAATCGGTAGATGCAGCGGAGAACGCGGCACAGATGGGGCCCGGCGGCCGTCCTCACGGCCGCCTTTGTCATGGCCGTCGGCGCGCAGGGCGCGGCGGTCGCCCTGCCCGCCAAGGCCCAGGCGCCCGACCGGGAGTTCGCATCCTCGTTCGAGGCGGGCGACCCGGCGCCGGACTGGCTGAACACCGTCGACACCGGACGGGACGGGACCAAGCGCGCCTCGGGCGTCGACGGCGGCTACAGCACGGGCATCCCGGGCAATGTCACCGACCATGTCACCGAGGTCCGGGCCAGCGGCGAGAACGCGGGCGCCGGCGAGGTCAAGGAGAACCTCGTCGACGGCGAGCCCGGCACCAAGTGGCTGACCTTCGAACCCACCGGCTGGGTGGAGTTCGACCTGGACAAGCCCGTGAAGATAACGACGTACGCGCTCACCTCGGCCAACGACTTCGACGAGCGCGACCCCGCGGACTGGACCCTGAAGGGCTCCACCGACGGCAAGGACTGGAAGACGGTCGACACCCGCTCGGGCGAGGACTTCGCCGAGCGCTTCCAGACGAAGTCCTACGACCTCGCCGAGCCGGCCGAGTACCAGCACTTCCGGCTGGAGGTGACGAAGAACGCCGGCGCTTCGGGCATCCTCCAACTCGCCGACGTGCAGTTCTCCACCGGCAACGACGGCGGCAGCCCGGTGCCGCAGGACATGCTGACCCTGGTCGACAAGGGCCCGAGCGGCTCCCCGACCGCCAAGGCGCGGGCCGGGTTCACCGGGAAGCGCGCCCTGCGCTACGCCGGCCGGCACACGGCGGCCGGCCGGGCCTACTCGTACAACAAGGTCTTCGACGTGAACGTGAAGGTGGGCGGCGACACCCAGCTGTCGTACCGCGTCTTCCCGTCGATGGCCGACGGCGACCGCGACTACGACGCCACCAACGTCTCCGTCGACCTGGCCTTCACCGACGGCACCTATCTGAGCGGCCTGGGCGCGCTGGACCAGCACGGCTTCCCGCTCACCCCGCGCGGGCAGGGCGCGTCGAAGGCCCTGTACGTCAACCAGTGGAACAACGTGTCCGCGCGGATCGGCTCGGTCGCGGCCGGCAAGACCGTCGACCGGATCCTGGTGGCGTACGACTCCCCCGCCGGCCCGGCGAAGTTCCGCGGCTGGCTGGACGACGTGGCCCTGAAGCCGGTCGCGCCCGAGAAGCCGAAGGCGCACCTGTCGGACTACGCGCTGACCACCCGCGGCACCAACTCCAGCGGCAGCTTCTCGCGCGGCAACAACTTCCCGGCGACGGCCCTGCCGCACGGCTTCAACTTCTGGACCCCGGTGACCAACGCCTCCTCGCTGAGCTGGCTGTACGAGTACGCGCGGGCGAACAACGCGGACAACCTGCCGACGATCCAGGCGTTCAGCGCGAGCCATGAGCCGAGCCCCTGGATGGGCGACCGGCAGACCTTCCAGCTGATGCCGTCGGCCGCGTCCGGCACCCCGGACACCGGCCGCGAGGCGCGGGAACTGCCCTTCCGGCACGAGAACGAGACGGCTCGGCCGTACTACTACGGCGTCCGCTTCGAGAACGGCCTCAAGGCCGAGATGGCCCCGACCGACCACGCGGCCGCCCTCCGCTTCACCTATCCCGGTGACGACGCGAGCGTGCTGTTCGACAACGTCACCGAGCAGGCCGGACTCACGCTGGACAAGGAGCACGGGACCGTCACCGGCTACTCCGACGTGAAGTCGGGCCTGTCGACGGGCGCGACCCGGCTGTTCGTGTACGGCGAGTTCGACAAGCCGGTCACCGACGGCGGCTCCAGCGGGGTGAAGGGCTTCCTGCGCTTCGACGCGGGCGCCGACCGTACCGTCACCCTGCGCCTGGCGACCTCGCTCATCAGCGTGGACCAGGCGAAGGACAACCTGCGCCAGGAGATTCCGGACGGCACCTCCTTCGACACGGTCAAGGACCACGCGCAGCGGGTCTGGGACAAGCTGCTCGGCAAGGTCGAGGTGGAGGGCGCGACCCCGGACCAGCTCACCACGCTGTACTCGAGCATGTACCGGCTGTACCTGTACCCCAACTCGGGCTTCGAGCGGGTCGACGGCAAGGACCGGTACGCCTCGCCGTTCTCCGCGATGCCGGGCCCGGACACCCCGACGCACACCGGCGCGAAGATCGTCGACGGCAAGGTGTACGTCAACAACGGCTTCTGGGACACCTACCGGACCACCTGGCCGGCGTACTCGTTCCTCACGCCGTCCCAGGCGGGCGAGATGGTCGACGGGTTCGTGCAGCAGTACAAGGACGGCGGCTGGACCTCCCGCTGGTCCTCCCCCGGTTACGCCGACCTGATGACCGGCACCTCCTCGGACGTGGCCTTCGCCGACGCCTACGTCAAGGGCGTGAAGTTCGACGCGAAGGCGGCGTACGACGCGGCCGTGAAGAACGCGACCGTCGTCCCGCCGATGTCGGGCGTGGGCCGCAAGGGCATGTCCACCTCGCCCTTCCTCGGCTACACCTCGACCGACACCCACGAGGGCCTGTCGTGGGCGATGGAGGGCTACGTCAACGACTACGGCATCGCGAAGATGGGCGAGGCGCTCTACAAGAAGACCGGCGAGAAGCACTACCAGGAGGAGTCGGAGTACTTCCTCAACCGGGCCCGCGACTACGTGAACCTGTTCGACGCCAAGGCCGGCTTCTTCCAGGGCCGCGACGCCAAGGGCGACTGGCGCGTGGACTCCGCGAAGTACGACCCGCGCGTGTGGGGCTACGACTACACGGAGACCAACGGCTGGGGCTACGCCTTCACCGCCCCGCAGGACAGCCGCGGCCTGGCCAACCTCTACGGCGGCCGGCAGGGCCTGGCCGACAAGCTGGACGAGTACTTCGCCACCCCGGAGACGGCCTCCCCCGACCTCGTCGGCTCCTACGGCGGTGTCATCCACGAGATGACCGAGGCGCGGGACGTCCGGATGGGCATGTACGGCCACTCCAACCAGGTCGCGCACCACGTCATCTACATGTACGACGCGGCCGGCCAGCCGTGGAAGGCGCAGGCGAACGTCCGCGAGGCGCTGTCCCGGCTGTACACCGGCAGCGAGATCGGGCAGGGCTACCACGGCGACGAGGACAACGGCGAGCAGTCCGCCTGGTACCTCTTCTCCGCGCTCGGCTTCTACCCGCTGGTGATGGGCGGCGGCGAGTACGCCATCGGCTCCCCGCTGTTCAAGAAGGTCACCGTGCACCTGGAGAACGGCCGGGACCTGGTGGTACGTGCGCCGGGGAACAGCGCGAAGAACGTCTACGTCCAGGGCGTCATGTTCAACGGCCGCCCCTGGAAGTCGACGTCGCTGCCGCACTCGCTGCTGTCCAAGGGCGGGGTGCTGGACTTCTTCATGGGCTCCAAGCCGTCGGCGTGGGGCACCGGGAAGGACGCGGCGCCGGCCTCGGTCACCCAGGACGACAAGGTGCCGACGCCCCGCGCGGACGTGCTGAAGGGTGACGGCCCGCTCTTCGACGACACCTCGGCGACGAGCGCGACGCTCACCTCGGCCGACCTCCCGGCCAAGGCCGGTGCACGGCCGGTCCAGTACACGCTGACCTCGGGAGCCGACCACACGAAGGCGCCGGCCGGCTGGACCCTGGAGGGCTCCACCGACGGCACGACCTGGCGGACCCTGGACCACCGCTCCGGGGAATCGTTCACCTGGGACCGCCAGACCCGCGCCTTCACCATCGCCGCACCGGGCGCCTACACGAAGTACCGCCTGGTCCTGGACGGCGAGTCGACCCTGGCGGAGGTGGAACTGCTGGGCTGACCGGGGACACCGGAAGAGGGGGCGGGCCCGGATGGGCCCGCCCCCGTGCCGTGTCCGCGCCCGGCCGGTGCGCTCAGCCTGTGCGCTCAGCGCGTGGCGAGGGCGAACACGTGCAGGTCCGTGTCGCGCGGGAGCGTGACGCTCTTGATCTGCTTGCCCGTCGGGGCCTGGTACGGCTTGGTGGCGAAGACGTACGTGGCCACCGGGTCCTTGTCCGCGCCGGCGACGTTGCGGTACGCGGTCTTCGCGACGACCTCGTTGCCGTACTGGACGGAGCCCCCGCCGCCGCCCACGGTCCAGTCGGTGAAGGACAGGTCGACGGTGCCGGTGGTGCCGTCGGTGTAGGCGACGGTCGCCTTGGTCTGCTGGTTGCCGTTGACGGCGCTGCCGATGAAGGACAGCTCGTCCGCCGGGCTGTCCAGCAGGATGGTCTGGCCGGACGCCGAGGCGTTGTCCGGGCGGCCGGCGGGCGAGGCGGGCCAGGTGAAGGCGAGACCGCCGACCGTGGCCTGCTTGCCCGGGGCGAGGCCGGCCGCCGCGAGGGCCTGCCGGGAGTAGCTCCAGCCGCCACCGTCGTAGTCGGCCTCGTCGTGGTCGCCGTCGTCGTCGGAGACGCCGGTGCTGTTGTAGGCGGCGAGCAGGGTGCCCGGGGCCGCCACGGTGAGCGCCACCGGCTGCTCGTAGGAGGAGTCGCCCGAGGTCACCGTGACCCGGACGTCGGCGAAGCCCTGCCCCGCGTCCCGGGCCGCCGTGAGCGTGATCTCCTGGGCGCCGTCGGTGACCTTGCCCTCGGCGGGCGTGGCCGTCACCCCAGCCGGGGTCTCCACCCGGAAGCGGACCTCGGGGCCGGTGCCGCCGGTCAGCGACAGCGCACGGATGCCGATCTTCGTGCTGTCACCGGGGGCGAGGGTGGCCGTGGTGGGCCCGACGCCGATCTGGTACGGCTGCTCGCCCTGCCGGAAGGACGGCGGCGGGCTGCCGACGCCCCAGTTCCGGTCCGGGGTAGCGGACAGCGTGTAGTCGAGCCGGCCGCCGTCGCGGACGAAGGACGCGGGCAGCCACGGCCGGTCGCTGCTGCGGCCGTTCACCTTCAGGGACCGGACGTACGGCGCGTCGGCCGCCGCCCCCGTGGCGCGGACGGAGATGTCGTTGCCGTGCGGCCGGTCGATCTCGATCCGCTCGAACAGCGGTGAGGCGAGGACGAGTTCGGCGCGCGACGGCACCTGCGGGTACATGCCGAGGGCCGAGAAGACGTACCAGGCGGACATCGCGCCGAGGTCGTCGTTGCCCGGGATGCCGCCGGGCTCGGTGGACCACAGCTGCCGCATCGCCGCGCGGACGGTCTGCTGCGCCTTGTAGGGGGCGCCGGCGTAGTCGTACAGGTAGGGGACGTTGATCGAGGGTTCGTTGTCCAGTTCGGACTTGGTGCCGCCGTTGCCGGTGAAGGCCCAGCCGCCGTCGGCGTCGTGGAAGAAGTCGTCCAGCCGGGCGAGCGCCTTGTCCCGGCCGCCCAGCGCCGCGAAGAGGCCCGCCGGGTCGTGCGGGACCATCCAGGTGTACTGGGCGGCCGTGCCCTCGACGAAGCCGTTGCCGGTGTCCGGGGTGAAGCCGGTGACCCAGCTGCCGTCGGCCTTGCGGCCCGCGATGTAGCCGCCGTCCGGCGCGGCGGCGACGTTGAAGTTGTTCTGCCACCACTGGGCGCGCCGGGCGAAGGTGTCCGCCGTGCCCTTCTCCCCGGCGGCTCGGGCCAGCTGAGAGATCGCGAAGTCCGCGGTGGACATCTCCAGGGTCTCGGCGGCCCCGCCCCAGGCGTTGGACACGCTCGGCATATAGTGCAACTCGAGGTACTTGTCGAGGGAGGGGCGCTGGCCCGCCGACAGCACGGGCTTGCCGGCCGGGGACAGGTCCTGCGGGGTCGGGACGGTGGCCGCCCGCACGAGGGACCCCAGGGCTCCTTCGAGGTCGAAGTCGGTGCCGCCGAAGGCGTGGATGCCGGCGAGCGCGGTCGGCGAGGGGTCGCCGTTCATGACGTGGGTGCCGCTCGCGCCGTGCAGCCAGCGGTCCCAGACACCGCCGTTCTGCCGGGCCAGCTCGTACAGGGACTGCGCGATGTCCGAGCCCGTGCGCGGGTCGAGCAGTGTCAGCAGCTGGACCTGGTCGCGGTAGACGTCCCAGCCGGAGAAGGTGCCGTACTGGGCGTGCCGGCGACGGTCGACCCTGTGCACACGGCCGTCGGCGCCCCGGTACCTGCCGTCGGCGTCGCTGATGACGTTGGGGTGCAGCAGCGCGTGGTAGAGCGCGGTGTAGAAGGTGGTGCGGTCGGCGTCCGTGCCGCCGCCGACCCGGATGGCTCCGAGCCGCTCCCGCCAGGCCCGCCGGGCCGCCTGGTGGACCGCGTCGAAGGACCGGCCGGGCGGGTTCTCGGCGGCCAGGTTGGCGGCGGCGGCCTCCCGGCTGACGTAGGAGATGCCGACCTTGACGTTGACCGGGCCGTCTCCGGGCGCGAACTCGACGTAGCCGCCCGCGCCCTTGCCGGCGACCGGCCGCCCGCCGTGCGAGAAGCCGCCGGTGCCGCCGGACGCCTCGCGCGAGCCGGGGTCGAGCCGGTCGTCGTGCCAGGTGCCGGTGGCCTGGAAGGCGCGGTCGAAGCGGGCCGTGAAGTAGAGGGTGTAGTAGGAGCGTTGGCCCTCGGGGTCGAGGTAGCCGCAGAAGTTGCCGGAGGTGACCGAGCCGGAGATGGTCCGGGTGTCCGGGTCGATCGTGACCGTCGAGTCCTCCGAGCCGACCTCGGAGTTGGCGGTGCGCACGAGCAGGGAGGCGGGCTTGCCCGCCGGGTAGGTGAAGCGGGCCGAGCCGGTGCGCGCGGTGGCGGTGAGGTCGGCGGTGACGCCGGAGGCCAGGCCGACCTCGTAGTGGCCGGGTTCGGCGGTCTCGTCGGCGTGCCGGAAGTCGGAGGCGTAGACGGCGTCCTTGGTGTCGCTCGCCGGGGAGGAGGTGACCTCGCCGGCGTACGGGAAGAACGGGATGTCCCCGCTGCCGCCGGCGCAGCCGGTGCCGGACATGTGGGTGAGGCTGAAGCCGCGGATGCGGGTGGCGTCGTACTGGTAGCCGCCCGGCGCCGCGGTTCTCGTGGCGTCGCCGCGCGTGTTCTCCGGGCTCCAGGAGAGCATGCCGAACGGCACGACGGCGCCCGGGAAGACGTCGCCGCCGTTCCTGGTGCCGATCAGCGGATCGACGTACGGGGTCGGGTCCTTGACGAGGCCGGGGGGCGCGGTGGTCGCCGCCAGGGCGGGAGTCGCGGTGCCGGCGGTCGCGAGGAGCGCGGACAGCAGCAGGGAAGCGGGTCTGAAACGCATGACGCGGCCCTTCCTCCTAACGGACGGGTCGCGCACCACAGGTCGCACAAGCCGCAGGGACAGTAACGTGCGCCACCCGTACCACGGAAGACCGCGTGCGCGCCGGGAGGCGTACGCCCTCATCACCCGGCCGGCCCAGCCAAGTGGGTTGACATCGTTGTCGGTTGAGGCGGTAGAGTCATGAGCACGACGACTGACAACGATGTCGCACGCCATCTCGCCGCACAAGCCACGCGGTTTCAGGTCATTCCCCTCCGGACAGGCAGCCCACCCCCTCGCCTGCCCGGCTCGCGGACCCGGTGCGTATGCCACCGGGTCCGCCCAGAGCGCGCCGCCGTGTTCCCGTGGCCGGCGCAGCACCGGTAGCCGGCCCTGGGCCCGCCCTTCGCCGCCCGGCTCCGTGGCACACCCGAGGCGACGCCGCCCTCGATCCGGCCGGACTCGCGCTCATGGACCTGCCGGTCCCCTCGTGACCGGACGTGGCGATCAAGGACGCGCGAAACCACCCCGACCGGTGGCGCCCGCCGCCGGGTGCCGGAGTGCCGCCCGCGACGGCCGCGCCCAGCGGGCGAGTGGCGGCATCCGCGCGGACGGGACTTCGTGGTGCTGCGGAGTGGGTACCCGGCCGTTCGACGGCGACCGCCGCCCAAGCAGGCCGGCGAGCCGCTCGGCGGCCTGCGGCGACGGAGGGTACCGGAGCGGCCGGTCCGGCTTCGGTGACAGGCCACCCTTGACATGAGTCAACTCAAGTTTTATCCCGATTGATAGGCAATTCGGTTTGAAACGCGCAGCTCGCGGTGGGTGAGGAGGTGACCCGCACGGTGGAGCTGGACCTGTACGCGGTGCTCGGTGTGGCGCCCTCCGCCCCGGCCGAGGCGATCACCTCCGCCTTCCGCCGCAGAGCGTGGGAACTGCGGCCGGACACCCGGGTGGACGCGGTCACCGCGGCCCGGTTCGCCGAGGTGCGCACGGCGTACGAGACGCTCCGGGACCCGGTGCGGCGCGCGGCCTACGACCGGGCGTACGAGCGGTCGTCCCGGCGGCGGCACCGCGCCCCGTCCGGCGCCGCCGCGGCGAGCCCGCCGGCCCGCCTCCGGTACCTCCTGGTACCGGGCGGCACGGCTGCCGAGCCGCCGCTGCGCGCGGGACCGGTGCACTGGGAACCCGGCGAACGGCCGTAGGGCACAGGAGCCGACGAACAAGAGGGAGCACGCAGATGGCGCGTCCGGTCGGAATCGATCTCGGTACGACGAACTCGGTGGTCTCCGTCCTGGAGGGCGGCGAGCCCACCGTGATCACCAACACGGAGGGCGCACGAACCACGCCGTCGGTCGTCGCGTTCGCCAAGAACGGCGAGGTGCTGGTCGGCGAGGTCGCCAAACGGCAGGCCGTGACGAACGTGGAGCGCACCGCGCGCTCGGTCAAGCGGCACATGGGGGATCATGCGTGGCGGTTCCCCGACCAGGGGGACGTCGACGGCAAGCGGTACACCGCGCAGGAGATCTCCGCGCGCGTGCTGCAGAAGCTGAAGCGGGACGCGGAGGCGTACCTCGGCGAGGACGTCACCGACGCGGTGATCACCGTGCCCGCGTACTTCGACGACGCCCAGCGCCAGGCGACCAAGGAGGCCGGTGAGATCGCGGGCCTGAACGTCCTGCGGATCATCAACGAGCCGACGGCGGCGGCGCTGGCGTACGGGCTGGACAAGGAGAACGACCAGACGGTCCTCGTCTTCGACCTGGGCGGCGGCACCTTCGACGTGTCGCTGCTGGAGATGGGCGAGGGCGTGATCGAGGTGAAGGCCACCAACGGCGACACGCGTCTCGGCGGCGACGACTGGGACCAGCGGGTCGTGGACCACCTGGTCACGCAGTTCAGGAACAACTACGGCGTGGACCTGGCCAAGGACAAGATGGCCGTGCAGCGGCTGCGGGAGGCGGCGGAGCGGGCGAAGATCGAGCTGTCGTCGTCCAGTGAGACCTCGATCAACCTGCCGTACATCACCGCGTCCGCGGAGGGCCCGCTGCACCTGGACGAGAAGCTCACCCGGGCCCAGTTCCAGCAGCTGACCGCGGATCTGCTGGAGCGCTGCAAGGCGCCGTTCCACAACGCGATCAAGGACGCCGGGATCAAGGTGTCCGACATCGACCACGTGGTCCTGGTGGGCGGTTCGACGCGGATGCCGGCCGTGACCGAGCTGGTGAAGGAGCTGACCGGCAAGGAGCCGCACAAGGGCGTGAACCCGGACGAGGTGGTGGCCGTCGGCGCCAGCCTCCAGGCCGGTGTGCTCAAGGGCGAGGTCAAGGACGTCCTGCTGCTCGACGTCACCCCGCTGTCCCTCGGCATCGAGACCAAGGGCGGCATCATGACCAAGCTGATCGAGCGGAACACGACCATCCCGACCCGGCGTGCGGAGATCTTCACGACGGCCGAGGACAACCAGCCCTCGGTGACCGTGCAGGTCTACCAGGGCGAACGGGAGATCGCCGCGTACAACAAGAAGCTCGGCATGTTCGAGCTCAGCGGCATCGCGCCCGCCCCGCGCGGGGTGCCGCAGGTCGAGGTGGCCTTCGACATCGACGCCAACGGCATCATGCACGTCTCGGCGAAGGACCTCGGCACCGGCAAGGAGCAGAAGATGACCGTCACCGGCGGTTCGGCGCTGCCCCGCGACGACATCGACCGGATGGTCCGGGAGGCGGAGCAGCACGCGGAGGAGGACCGCGAGCGGCGGGAGGCGGCGGAGACGCGCAACCAGGCCGAGCAGCTCGTCTACTCCACCGAGAAGCTGATCAGGGAGAACGGCGACAAGATCCCGGCGGACGCGAAGTCCGAGACGGAGACGGCGCTGGCCGAGCTGAAGGAGAAGCTGAAGTCGCAGGACACGGCGGGCATCCGGCAGGCCCTGGACCATGCCGCGCAGGCCGCGCAGAAGATCGGTACGGCGCTGTACGAGCGGTCGCGCAGCGAGCAGGCCGCGCAGAGCGGGGAGGCGGGCCAGGGCGGCCAGGCCGGTGCGGGTGCCGGTGCCGGTGCCGGTGGTGCGACGGGTTCCGGCGGGGACGACGAGGTGGTGGACGCCGAGATCGTCGACGACGACAAGCCGGAGGCGGGCTGACGATGGACGGGGCGCGGACGCGGAGCTCGGACGAGGTGGAGCGCCTGCTGCGGGAGCGCACCGCCGATCTCCAGCGGGTGAAGGCGGAGTACGACAACTACCGCAAGCGGGTGCGGCGGGACCGCATGGCCGTGCGGGAGATCGCCGTGGCCAACGTGCTGACGGCCCTCCTGCCGGTGGTCGACGCCGTGGACCGGACGTGCGCGCACGAGCCGCTGACCCCCGGCCTGAAGGACATCGCCGACACCCTGCGGACCCAGCTGGGCTCGCTGGGGCTGCAGACGTTCGGGGAGGAGGGCGAGCCGTTCGACCCGGCGTGCCACGAGGCGATCGCGCACCAGGCGGCGCCGGGCGCGCGGCGGCTGGTCTGCGCGGAGATCCTGCACCCCGGCTACCGCATCGGCGACCGCCTCCTGCGCCCCGCCCGCGTGACGGTGACGGGACCGCCGTGAGCCCGGGGGCGGGGGCGGTGACCCCGGGGGGCGGGCGAGGGGGCTCTGAGGAGCGGAGGCTTTCCGGGTGAGCACCGAGCCGCCGCGACCGTCCACCCCGGCGTCCGGCCCGACCCGCGCCCCACGCACCCGGACCGGAAACCGCCCGCAGAGCCACCGCCGCCAGGCGCGGACGCGCGCCGCCCGGACGGTGTCGCCGGCGCAGGTGAGGTGCCGTACCGGTCGCCCACGGACCCGCGTGCGGTCGGCAGGCCGGAGGTCCGGCCTGTCCATCTCATGGACGGACCGTAGCCATCCGGCGGAACGCGGTGCTACAAATGCCGCATGTCGGACGCATCTGCCCGATTCAGGCGCCTCTCCTGGCGCACTGTGATCGGCAAGAGCCCCCGCAGCGTCGCCGGACAGGTCTTCCTGCTCCAGGTGGCGCTGGTGGTGCTGCTCGTGATCTGCGCCGTCGTCGCTCTCGTACTGCAGTCGAGGCGGGACACCAGCACGGAGGCCAGGCGGCGGTCCATAGCCGTCGCGCAGACCTTCGCCCACTCCCCCGGCCTGCTGCGCGCCCTGCGGAGCCCCGACCCGTCCCGTGTCCTCCAGCCGCTGACCGAGGCGGGACGCAGATCGGCGGGCGTGGACTTCATCGTGGTCATGGACACGCACGGCACCCGCTACACCCACCCCCTACCCGCCCGGATCGGCGAGCGGTTCGTGGGCAATATAGGGCCGTCGCTGGCCGGGAAGGTCTACACCGAGAGCGTCCAGGGCCCGCTGGGCCACGAGGTCCAGGCCACCGTGCCCGTGGACGACGCCCACGGCAAGGTCGTCGCCCTCGTCTCCGCCGGGCTGAAGGTCAAGCACGTCACCAGCGAGCTGGACCGGCAGCTGCCGATCATCCTCGCCGCCGGGGCCGGCGCGCTCGTGGTGTCGACCGGCGGCACGGCCCTGGTCGGCCGCAGGCTGCGGCGGCAGACCCACGGCCTGGGCCCTGACGAGATGACCCGCATGTACGAGCACCACGACGCGGTCCTGCACTCGGTGCGGGAGGGCGTCCTCATCGTCGGCCCCGACGGCCGGCTGCTGCTCGTCAACGACGAGGCCCGGCGCCTGCTGGAGCTGCCCCCCGACGCCGAGGGGCACACGGTGCGGGAGCTCGGGGAACTCGACCCGGCGACGGCGGAACTGCTCGCCTCCGGGCGCGAGGCCAGCGACGAGGTGCACTTCGCCAAGGGACGCCTGCTGGCGGTCAACCAGCGGCCCACGGAGTACGCGGGCGGTCCCCGGGGCACCGTCGTGACGCTCCGCGACTCCACCGAGCTCCAGGCGGTGTCCGGCCGGGCCGAGGCCGCCCGCGAGCGGCTGGAGCTGCTGTACGACGCGGGGCTGTGCATCGGCAGCACCCTGGACGTGGTCCGCACGGCCGACGAACTCGCGCGGGTCGCCGTGCCCCGGTTCGCCGACTTCGTCACCGTCGACCTGGCCGACGCCGTCCTGCACGGCGAGGAACCGGCGCCGACGGCGCACGACATCCGCCGGGTCGTCGTGAGCGGCATCCAGGACGACCACCCCCTCTACGAGCTGGGCCGGCTGATCGACTTCCTGCCCTCCACCCCGCAGGCGCGCGGCTACGGCGCCGGACGGGCGGAGCTGGTGACCGACCTGTCGCGGGCCGAGGGCTGGCGGGCGCAGGACCCCGAGCGGACCGGGCAGATCCTGGAGTTCGGCATCCACTCGCTCATCGCCGCTCCCATCCGGGCGCGCGGTGTCGTGCTGGGCATGGCCAACTTCTGGCGGTCCAAGCGGGAGCCCTTCGACACGGAGGAGCTGGCCCTGGCGGAGGAACTGGTGACCCGGGCGGCGGTCAGCATCGACAACGCCCGCCGGTACACGCGCGAGCACGCCCTCGCGGTCACCCTGCAGCGCAGCCTACTGCCCCGGGCCCTGCCCGAGCAGAGCGCCCTGGAGGTCGGCTACCGCTATCTGCCCGCGCAGTCCGGGGTGAGCGGGGACTGGTTCGACGTGATCCCGCTGTCGGGCAGCCGGGTGGCGCTGGCCGTCGGCGACGTGGTCGGACACGGTCTGCACGCGGCCGCGACGATGGGCCGGCTGCGGACCGCGGTGCACAACTTCTCCACGCTCGACCTGCCGCCCGACGAGCTGCTCCAGCACGTGGACGAGCTGGTCGGCCGCCTCGACCAGGACGAGCCCTGCCCGGAGAAGTCCGGCGAGATCGTCGGCGCCACCTGCCTGTACGCGATCTACGACCCGGTCACGCGCCGCTGTGTGATGGCCCGCGCCGGGCACCTCGCGCCCGCGCTGGTCCACCCCGACGGCAGCGTCACCTACCCCGATGTGCCGGCCGGTCCCCCGCTGGGCCTGGGCGGCCTGCCGTTCCAGACGGCCGAGCTGGAGCTGGCCGAGGGCAGCCAGCTGGTCCTGTACACCGACGGTCTGATCGAGGACCGCAGACGCGACCTGGACGAGGGCATGGAGCTGCTGCGCCGGGCCCTGGCGGGTCACCCCGGCCGCTCGCCGGAGGAGAGCTGCCGGGCGGTGCTGGAGCAACTGCTGCCCGAGCGTCCCGGTGACGACGTCGCCCTGCTCGTCGCGCGCACCCGGGCCCTGCCGGCCGACCGGGTCGCCGACTGGGACGTGCCGCGCGACCCGGCCGCCGTGTCGGGGATGCGCGGGGTGGTCTCGGTGAAGCTGGCCGAGTGGGGACTGTCCGAGCTGGAGTTCGGGACGGAGCTGGTGCTGAGCGAGCTGATCACCAACGCCATCCGGTACGGCTCCGACCCGATCCATGTGCGGCTCATCCACGACCGCACGCTGATCTGCGAGGTGGCCGACGGCAGCAGCACCTCACCGCACCTGCGGTACGCGGCGACGACCGACGAGGGCGGCCGGGGCCTGTTCCTGGTCTCGCGGCTCGCCGAGCGCTGGGGCACCCGCTACACACCCCAGGGCAAGGTGATCTGGGCGGAGCTGGCGGCGCCGGACCCCACCCGGCTGCTCGGGGACTTCGCGCACCTGGAAGACCTCGGGGACCTGGGAGACCTCGGGGACTGATAGTTCAGCCCGCGCGCGCGTGAAGCGGTGACGGACGCTCTCGCCGCAGCGGCCCCGGCCACGGGCACGGCGAAGGGCCGTACCCCCGGCACCGGGGATACGGCCCTGACGGCTGTGCCGTGCCCCGCCGCCTACTTGCGGATCAGGCTGCGCAGCACGTACTGCATGATGCCGCCGTTGCGGTAGTAGTCGGCCTCACCGGGGGTGTCGATGCGGACGACCGCGTCGAACTCGACACCGGTGTCGGTGGTGACCTTGACCGTGCGCGGCGTACGGCCCTCGTTCAGCTCGGTGACGCCGGCGATGGAGAAGGTCTCCTCACCGGTCAGGCCGAGGGACTGGGCCGAGGCGCCCTCGGGGAACTGCAGCGGGAGCACGCCCATGCCGATGAGGTTGGAGCGGTGGATGCGCTCGTAGGACTCGGCGATGACGGCCTTGACGCCGAGCAGCGCGGTGCCCTTGGCCGCCCAGTCGCGGGACGAGCCGGAGCCGTACTCCTTGCCGGCCAGGACGACCAGCGGGACGCCGGCGGCCTGGTAGTTCTGCGAGGCGTCGTAGATGAAGGCGACCGGGCCGCCGTCCTGCGTGAAGTCACGCGTGTAGCCGCCCTCGGTGCCCGGCGCGATCTGGTTGCGCAGGCGGATGTTGGCGAACGTACCGCGGATCATGACCTCGTGGTTGCCGCGGCGGGAGCCGTAGCTGTTGAAGTCGCGGCGCTCGACGCCGTGCTCCGTGAGGTACTTGCCGGCCGGGGTGTCGGCCTTGATGGCGCCGGCCGGGGAGATGTGGTCGGTGGTGACCGAGTCGCCCAGCTTGGCCAGGACGCGGGCGCCGGAGATGTCCTCGACCGGGACCGGCTCCATGCCCATGCCCTCGAAGTACGGGGGCTTGCGGACGTAGGTGGACTCCGGGTCCCACTCGAAGGTGTTGCCCGTCGGGACCGGCAGCGACTGCCACTGGGCGTCGCCGGCGAAGACGTCCTCGTAGGACTTGGCGAACATGTCCTCGCCGATGGCGTTGGCGACGACGTCGTTGACCTCGGCCTCGGTGGGCCAGATGTCCTTCAGGTAGACCGGGTTGCCGTCCTGGTCGGTGCCGAGGGCGTCGCGGGTGATGTCCACCTTCATGGAGCCCGCGATGGCGTAGGCGACGACCAGCGGCGGGGACGCCAGGTAGTTCATCTTGACGTCGGGGTTGATGCGGCCCTCGAAGTTCCGGTTGCCGGAGAGGACCGAGGTGACCGCGAGGTCGTGGTCGTTGACGGCCTTGGAGACCTCCTCCGGCAGCGGGCCGGAGTTGCCGATGCAGGTGGTGCAGCCGTAGCCGACGAGGTTGAAGCCCAGCTTGTCCAGGTACGGGGTGAGGCCGGCCTTCTCGAAGTAGTCGGTGACGACCTTCGAACCCGGGGCGAGGGTGGACTTGACCCACGGCTTGCGGGAGAGCCCCTTCTCGACCGCCTTCTTGGCGACCAGGGCGGCGCCGATCATGACGTACGGGTTGGAGGTGTTGGTGCAGGAGGTGATGGCCGCGACCGTCACCGCACCGTGGTCCAGCTCGTAGGTGGTGCCGTCGGGGGCGGTCACCGGGACCGGGTTGCTCGGGAAGCCGTTCGGGGCGACGGCCGGGGCGTCGGAGGCCGGGAAGGACTCCTTGCCCGCCTCGTCGATGTCGTCGACGTAGTTGCGGACGTCCAGCTTGAACTGCTCGGCGGCGTTCGCGAGGACGATGCGGTCCTGCGGGCGCTTCGGGCCGGCGATGGACGGCACGACGGTGGAGAGGTCCAGCTCCAGCTTCTCGGAGAAGTCGGGCTCGGCGGCCGGGTCCAGCCAGAGGCCCTGCTCCTTGGCGTAGGCCTCCACCAGGGCGACCTGCTGCGCGGAGCGGCCGGTCAGGCGCAGGTAGTTCAGGGTCTCGTCGTCGATCGGGAAGATCGCGGCGGTGGAGCCGAACTCCGGCGACATGTTGCCGATGGTGGCGCGGTTGGCGAGCGAGGTGGCGGCCACGCCCTCGCCGTAGAACTCGACGAACTTGCCGACGACGCCGTGCTTGCGCAGCATCTCGGTGATGGTGAGCACGAGGTCGGTGGCGGTGGTGCCGGGCTGGAGCTCACCGGTGAGCTTGAAGCCGACGACGCGCGGGATCAGCATGGACACCGGCTGGCCGAGCATGGCGGCCTCGGCCTCGATGCCGCCGACGCCCCAGCCGAGGACGCCGAGGCCGTTGACCATGGTGGTGTGCGAGTCGGTGCCGACCAGGGTGTCCGGGTAGGCCTTGCCGTCGCGGACCATCACGACACGGGCCAGGTGCTCGATGTTCACCTGGTGGACGATGCCGGTGCCCGGCGGGACGACCTTGAACTCGTCGAAGGCGGTCTGGCCCCAGCGCAGGAACTGGTAGCGCTCCTTGTTGCGGCCGTACTCCAGCTCGACGTTCTGCTTGAAGGCGTCGTTCGTGCCGAACTTGTCGGCGATGACGGAGTGGTCGATGACCAGCTCGGCCGGCGCCAGCGGGTTGATCTTGGCCGGGTCGCCGCCCAGCTCCTTGACGGCCTCACGCATCGTGGCGAGGTCCACGACACAGGGCACGCCGGTGAAGTCCTGCATGATCACGCGGGCCGGCGTGAACTGGATCTCCTGGGAGGGCTGGGCCTGGGAGTCCCAGGTGCCGAGGGCGCGGATGTGGTCGGCGGTGATGTTCGCGCCGTCCTCCGTGCGGAGCAGGTTCTCCAGCAGGACCTTGAGGCTGTACGGCAGGCGGGCCGAGCCCTCCACCTTGTCCAGCCGGAAGATCTCGTACGACTCGTCGCCCACCTGCAGCGTGCTGCGGGCGTCGAAGCTGTTCGCCGACACGACAGTCTCCTTCATTGATGTGCGCGTACCACCGTCAATCGTGCCGCCTCGCCGGCTTGGCCGAACCAGTAAGGTCAGGCTAAGTTAGGCATGCCTTACTGGAGTGGCGGCTACGGTGCGCCTCGGCAGATATCTCGATGTCGAGATAACTCTAGTACATGGGCGCGGTCCGGTCATGCCCGACCCGGTCCCGGTGTGCCCGTACACCACACGCCGCACCACGACGGCGGACCCGCCCGGCCCGCGGGGCCCTCGGCGGCCGGGGCGCGCAGCAGGCGACCGCCTCCCGCACCGAGCCCCGAATCAGACGACATCGGTGGATTTATCTGCCCCTTTCCGGTCACCCAGCGTGCCCTGGAGCGACCGTCCCTGACAGCCCGTCACCGACATCACTCGAATGGACCCCCTGACGGGCGCCATCTCATATCTGAGATAACCTCGACCTCATGTCAGACGACTACCTCGTACGCATCGGCAAGCTCATCCGTGACGCCCGGCAACACCGGGGGTGGACACAGGCGCAGCTCGCGGAGGCGCTCGGCACCAGCCAGAGCGCCGTCAATCGCATCGAGCGCGGCAATCAGAACATCAGCCTTGAGATGATCGCCCGCATCGGTGAAGCCCTGGACAGCGAGATCGTGTCGCTGGGCTACGCGGGTCCGATGCATCTGCGCGTGGTCGGCGGCCGCCGTCTGTCCGGCGCCATCGACGTCAAGACCAGCAAGAACGCGTGCGTGGCGCTGCTGTGCGCCTCGCTGCTGAACAAGGGGCGCACGGTGCTGCGCCGCGTGGCGCGGATCGAGGAGGTGTACCGCCTGCTGGAGGTGCTCAACTCCATCGGCGTGCGCACCCGCTGGATCAACGACGGGGTCGACCTCGAACTCGTCCCGCCCGCCGAGCTGGAGATGGACGCGATCGACGCGGAGGCCGCCGTCCGCACCCGCTCCATCATCATGTTCCTCGGCCCGCTGCTGCACCGCATGGACGGCTTCAAGCTGCCGTACGCCGGTGGCTGCGACCTGGGTACGCGGACCATCGAGCCGCACATGATCGCGCTGCGCCGGTTCGGTCTGGACGTCGCGGCCACCGAGGGCCACTACCACGCCCGGGTGGACCGCTCCGTGCGTCCCGGCCGGCCGATCGTGCTGACCGAGCGCGGCGACACGGTGACCGAGAACGCGCTGCTGGCCGCCGCCCGGCACGACGGCGTCACGGTCATCCGCAACGCCTCCTCCAACTACATGGTCCAGGACCTGTGTTTCTTCCTGGAGGCCCTGGGCGTCAGGGTGGAGGGCATCGGCACCACCACGCTCACCGTGCACGGTGTGCCGGACATCGACGTGGACGTCGACTACTCCCCCTCCGAGGACCCGGTCGAGGCGATGAGCCTGCTGGCCGCCGCCGTGGTCACCGAGTCGGAGCTGACGGTGCGCCGGGTGCCCATCGAGTTCCTGGAGATCGAGCTGGCGGTCCTGGAGGAGATGGGCCTGGACCACGACCGGTCGCCGGAGTACTGCGCGGACAACGGCCGCACCCGGCTGGTCGACCTCACGGTCCGCCCCTCCAAGCTGGAGGCGCCGATCGACAAGATCCACCCGATGCCGTTCCCCGGCCTGAACATCGACAACGTCCCGTTCTTCGCGGCCATCGCCGCGTCGGCGCAGGGCCAGACCCTCATCCACGACTGGGTGTACGACAACCGGGCCATCTACCTGACCGACCTCAACCGCCTCGGCGGCCGGCTCCAGCTGCTGGACCCGCACCGGGTGCTGGTCGAGGGCCCGACCCGCTGGCGCGCCGCCGAGATGATGTGCCCGCCGGCCCTGCGTCCCGCGGTGGTCGTACTGCTGGCGATGATGGCGGCCGAGGGCACGTCGGTGCTGCGCAACGTGTACGTCATCAACCGCGGCTACGAGGACCTGGCCGAGCGCCTGAACTCGATCGGGGCCCAGATCGAGATCTTCCGGGACATCTGAGAGATCTGGGAAGAAGCAGCGAGAAGCCCCTCCTGGCCTGCGCAGACGCAGGACAGGAGGGGACTCTTACGTGCCTCTGGGACTTTTGCTGGGCTCAGACTTCGAGCTGCGGGGTGTTGCAGAGGGCTTGGTGGCACGCATGTGCACCGACCAGGCGTTCCCTGTTCTGCCACCCCTGTCAGCGGCCAGTGCCGCGCCTCGGGTCGGACACTCCCGACTCCCGTACGGGCGCGCGCCTACAGGCCAACGTCTCGGCTGCGGATGTCCTCCATCGATTCGCGGCGGACCAGGAGGCGGGCCAGGCCGGCGCGTACGGCGACCACGGGCGGGCGGCCGACCAGGTTGTAGCCGGAGGCCATGGAGAGGTGGTAAGCGCCGGCCACGGGTACGGCGAGCAGATCGCCTGGGCGTACGTCGGCGGGGAGTTCGGCGTCGGCGGCCAGGACATCGCCTGCCTCGCAGTGCCGCCCCACCACGGTGACCCGGGCGGAGGCCGCGCTGCTGTGCCGGCCGATCAAGCGGGGTGCGTAGCGGACGCCGTACAGGGCCGGCCGGGGGTTGTCGCTCATGCCGCCGTCCACGGCCACGAACACGGTCTCGCCCGAGTGCTTCACGGACAGGACACGGTACAGAGCGATCCCGGCGGGGCCCACGATCGCGCGCCCCGGCTCGATGACCAGCCGGGGCACGGGGAGTCCGGCCGAGGCGCAGGCGTCGGCGAGCTCGGCGCGGACCTTGCGGGCCAGTGACGTCAGGTCGAGGGCGTCCTCGCCGGGCCGGTAGGCGATGCCGTGCCCGCCGCCGAGGTCGAGTTCGGGCAGGACCAGGCCGTGCTGTTCGTGCAGGCGGGCCATCAGGCCGACCATGCGGCGCACGGCCGCGAGGTACGGCTTGACGCTGGTGATCTGCGAGCCCAGATGGCAGTGCAGGCCGGTGAGTTCGAGTTGCGGCTGGTCGAGGATGCGGGCGATGGCGTGCTGGGCGTAGCCGTCTGCGATGGAAAGGCCGAACTTCTGGCCGTCCGTGCCGGTCCGGATCTTCTCGTGGCCGCCCGCGCTGATGCCGGGCACCACGCGCACCATGACCTTCTGCCTGCCGCTGGGGCCCACGGCGGCGGCCAGCCGGGCGATCTCCGAGGGGCTGTCGATGACGATACGGCCCACGCCCAGGCGGAGAGCCGCCTTCAGGTCCTGCGGAGACTTGGCGTTGCCGTGCAGCACCATCCGCTGCGGTGAGAAGCCGGCGGTGACCGCGAGCTCCAGCTCGCCGGCCGAGCACACGTCCAGTCCGAGGCCCTCCTCGTCCATCCAGCGGACCATGGCCCGGCACAGAAACGCTTTGGCCGCGTAGAGGACTTCGGCGTCCGGAAAGACGTCCCGGTAGGTGCGGCAGCGGTGGCGCACTTCGGCCTCGTCGAGGACGTAGACGGGGGTGCCGAAGCGGTCGGCGATCTCCGCGAGCGGTACTCCGCCCACCTCCAGGTGGCCGGGGCCGGACTCGGTGGCCGAAGCGGGCCACACCGGCAGTCCGGCGAGGGCCGCGGGGACGGCGGGTTCATGAACGGTGGTCATCGCCTGCTCTCCTCTCAGCCGATCCGCTGGGCCGGGGCGGCCAGTGCCGCCTCCAGGACGGCCGGCCCGACCGGGGCCGGGGCCGGGGCCGTCAGCAGCGGGTCGATCGTGACGCTGGTGACGCCCAGCGGTGCGGTCAGTGCGCGCAGTGCGGGCTCGGCGAGGCGGATCCACGCCTGACCGGCGCCGAGCGTCACGACGAGCCTGCGCTCGGAGGTGAAGCCGACGGCTGTGCGGTCGCCGAGCGGTGTGCGGAAGAGGCGGGCCGCACACCCGTAGGGGCCCGGCCGGACCGGGACGTACAGGGGTCCGGCCGGGAACCGATCGGAGGGCTCGGGGTCTTCGCCGTACAGGAGTTCTTCCATGGAATACCTCCGGAAAAGGAGAGCTGAAGTGCCCCGGACGCGGGGAGGCGGACCGGGGCTCGCCATCGACGCTATGCCCGTCCGCGTCCGGTCCCGGCCCCTCCTGACGGAATGCTGACGGCGCCCGGGACGACATTGACGGCTTGCTGACATGCCTGGTCGGCGGCCCCGGCAAGGCCCGTCAGAAGAGCGCCAAGAACTGGCTCGCGGCCTTCTCCGACGCCGTGTCCGCGAGTGAGATGGAAGCCGCTTCGACGAGATCGCCGGCGGGAACGGAACCACTGGCGTGGGGAGAACGGTGAAGAGATGTCCCAGTCCGACGCGCCCTCGGCCGCTCGTGTCGTGGTGGGGGTGAGCGGCTCTCCGGGCAGTCTCGTCGCCTTGCGCCGGGCCGCCGAGGAGGCCCGGTGTCGCGGAGCCGAGCTCTGGCCGGTGCTGGCATGGGAGCCGCCCGGAGGGGAGCTCGCCGCGCGCCGGTCCCCGGCCCCGGTGATCACGATGGACGACTGGGAGCGGCTGGCCCGGGAGAGACTGCTCCAGGCCCTGCGTGACGTGTTCGGCGGCGCCGACCTCGCTCTGCCCGGGCAGGCGCTCATCGCCCGGGGCACTCCGGGACGGGCGCTGCTGCGGATCGCCGGCCGGGAGGACGACCTCCTCGTGATCGGCGCCGGACGACGTGGCCGTCTGCACCGCGCGCTGAGGCCGTCGGTCAGCCGCTACTGCCTCGCCCAGGCCACCTGCCCCGTCCTCGCGGTACCACCGTCCCCACTGGAGTGCGAACTGACAGGCATGCGTCGCCGTAACGCCTGGCGCCTGCGGCTGGACACCGGGCATGTCCGCAGGGAACTCGACGTGCCGTCCGAAGCCTGAGCTGTTCGGCTACGGCCGCCGCCGACGGGCCCGGCTGCTTCCGGACGCCGCGCTGCGGTGCAGTCCCCTGCGGCGGGCATCGAGGCCAGGCCGCCACCGGGTACGTACTCGGCGTCGGGCGTGCCGCCAATGGCCTCGGCGAAGCTGCGGGCGCCCGTCGGGCCCGCCCGACGGGCGCCGTGGGACGAGTCTCCGTGGTACGGGAAACGGTGCGCTGCCGGCGATGCGCGCCGACAACGACGTCGAGCGGTCCTGGCCACCCCGCGACGGGCGGCGCCGGGGCCTGCCGTACTGCTCCTTCATGGAGCTGGAGCACCTGCACACCGGGGGCGAAGCCCGGGAGGTCCTGGCCCCGGAGCTGCCCGACGTGCTCACGTTCGAGCCGGACAAGCAGTGCCTGCGCGACCTGCTGGACACCCAGATGGGCCTCACCACCCTCGGCGCCGGTCACGTCAACCTCGCGGCGATGGCCGTGGCCCCGGCGGGCCCGCCGGCCGGCGGATCCGCGGGGCACGGGACCGGTCGAGGGGCGCGGCACGGCGGCGGGCCCGTCGGCGGCGGACGGTGGTTTAGCGGGGAGCGGGTGCGGTCACTCGGCCACGGCGAGCGGCCCTCGCCACGGGTCCTCGCCGTGCGATGCACCGGCCAGGCGCATCGGGAGCCAGTCCGGTGTCACAGCCGGGCGGAACAGAAGGCGATCGATGACGACGATCGGTGTCGAAGAGGAGTACCTGCTGCTCGACCCGGTCACGGGGCTACCGGTACCCGTGGCGGACAAGGTGCGGGCCGCGGCCGGTCTGGGGCATCTCGTGGCCGACCAGGAGGTGCACTGCGAGCTGCTGCAGGCGCAGGTGGAGGTGGCCACCCCGGTGTGCGGCACGCTGGAGGAGGTCGGCGGGCATCTGCTCCGGCTGCGGCACGCGGTCGGGGCGGCCGCCGAGGAGCACGGCTGCCGGGTCGCGGCCTGCGCCACACCGCCGCTGCGCCACGGCCGCCCCGTGGCCGTCACCGACCAGGCCCGGTACCGGGCCATGCTCGTCCAGGCGCCCCAGCTCGTGGCGGAGCAGCTGGTCAACGGCATGCACGTGCACGTCGGCGTACCCGGCCGGGACACCGGTGTGCAGATCCTGAACCGCATCCGGGTGTGGCTGCCGGCCCTCACCGCCCTGTCCGCGAACTCCCCGCTGTGGGACGGCCACGACACCGGCTTCGCCAGCTGGCGCACCGTGATCTTCAGCCGCTGGCCGGTCAGCGGCATGCCCCCGCACTTCGCCGACATCGCCGACCACGACCGGCGTGTGCGGCAGCTCCTGGACAGCGGTCTGATCTCGGACACCGGCCAGCTGTACTGGCAGGCCCGGCTCTCGGCCCGGTACCCCACCGTCGAGGTGCGGTGCCTCGACGTGCAGTTGCGCGCGGACGACGCGGTGATGCTCGCGGGTCTCGTCCGGGCCCTGGTGGAGACGGTGCTCGCGGAGACCGCCGCCGGCGCTCCGGCGCTCGACTGCGACCAGGAGCTGCTCCAGGCGAGCATGTGGCACGCGGCCCGTCACGGGCTGAGCAGCACCCTGGTCGATCCGGGCGGCCGGCAGCGCCGGGCCGGCGAGATGCTGTACGAGCTGCTGCGCTACGTCGCCCCCGCGCTCGACGCGTCCGGCGACAACCGGCAGGTGACGGCCCTGGTGCACCGGCTTCTGCAGGACGGCACCGGTGCGGACCGGCAGCGCGCCGCCCTTGCCGAAGGCGGCCTGCCCGCGGTCACCGACCTGATCCTCGCCCAGAGCACCACGCCCTGAGGGGTGCCGGCCGGCGTGCTCACCTTCGCCTGTCCGCTCCGAAGGCCTGTCCGCGGGGCAGGGGGCCGATGTGGGCGTGGCGGCCGGGGCGGGCGGCGGCATGGCGCTGTCCGGGGCCGGGTCCACCGCGGGCGGCGAGTGCGTCGGCGACGGCACCGGTGGTGAAGGCGTACACGGCCTTGTGGAGAAGGTCCACGGCGAGTTCCCGGCGGGGCCAGGTGCCGGGTGGGGCGCCGACGCCGGTCGCGTTCTCGAGGATCTGGTCGTTGGTGAGGCGGACGACGGCGAACTCGGCGGAGGCGAGGGGTCCGCGCAGTCCGGTCTGGGCCATCACCGAGCGCAGCACCCCGAGGAGGGCGGCCTGGCCGTAGTGCATGGCCCAGTTGACCGGCAGCGGCTGTCTTCCGGGACGTTCGGGCAGGCCGGTCAGCCGCTGGAGCACCCGGGCGGGCACGTGGGAGCCGAACCGGCCGGTGACGGCCTGCTCGGCCTTCTCACCGAGGGTCATCACGACCCCTCCGGCGGCGCCGGCGAGCAGTCCCTGCCACAGTGCGCGCTTGAGCATGCCCCGGCGGGTACCCGCGACGACCGCCCTCACCCGCGCGGCCGGTCCCCTCCGCTCCCTCGCCGGCGGGTCATTCAGCGGCGGTCGTCTTCCCGACCAGCGCGCCGTACGCCAGTTGCAGGGTGTCCGCACCGGCCAGGGCCGTGAGCGCGCCCATGGCGGTGCGGGTCGCGCGCGGCCAGAGGAGCTGGCCGGCGGTGAGGGTGGAGGCGACCCAGACACTCATGCAGAAGGGGCAGGTGGCCAGCTCTCCCACGGTGTGCCTGCCTTTCTCGGGCCGCGCCTCCTCGTGCAGTTCGGCGGGGCCCTGCGGGGCGACGTACCGGGTGAAGGGGGCGCGCAGCGGGCTGGTGACCGATGCCTTGGTCAGCAGTCGGCTGAGCCGGAACGTGGCGACCGAGGTCAGGACCACGTCCCACGGCTCGGGCCGGTCGGGCAGCGGCCGGCCGCGCAGCCGTACGGCGGTGGCCCAGGCCGTCGTGTACGTGGCGAAGCCCGCCATGGCAGCCAGGTAG
Source organism: Streptomyces sp. NPDC031445 (assembly GCF_055581365.1). Taxonomy (NCBI): domain Bacteria; kingdom Bacillati; phylum Actinomycetota; class Actinomycetes; order Kitasatosporales; family Streptomycetaceae; genus Streptomyces; species Streptomyces sp. NPDC031445. The sequence continues at coordinate 315,179 of NZ_JBVIJO010000001.1, read as the reverse complement.
CCGCCCAGCGGGCGGTCGTGCCCTGCCGCGTACCGCCTTCGGGTCCGCCGCAGCAGCCCGTGCAGACGTCCCGCGGGACGGCCGTCAACTGTCGGACCCATGGGCTCCCGTTCCCGTGCGTCGCCGTCCCGCATCGGCCGCGTCGTAAGGCTGCCCGTCCCGGTCCTGCCGACGCAGGCGTATCTCGACGTGGCCGTCGGTGATGCGGGTGTCGAAGGCCGGCTGAGGTGCGGTGGCCGGGCCGCGGACGTTCCAGCCGTCCGAGAGCCGGAAGACGCTTCCGTGCCAGGGGCACTGGACGCAGCCGTCGCTGACCGTGCCCTCGGAGAGCGGCCCGGCGAGGTGGCTGCACCGCTCGGCCAGGGCGTGGATCGTCCCGCCGGACTCCCGGACGACCAGGACCGGGACGTCGTCCACGCTGCGCCGCACAGGCTGGTCGGCCGGGAACTCGGCCACGGCCCCGATCCGGTGCCAGCCCTCGGTGACGACGTGCGGGACCTCTTCGGCGTGGTTGGCGCCGGACGCCTGGCGGTAGGCCAGGTGGCCGCCCAGCATGCCGCCGAGCGCGACCGCCGTCAGGCCCAGGTAGCCGTAGGCCCGGCCTGCCGCGCCGCGTCCCTTGACGCGGCAGCCGAGCGAGGCGGCGTACAGACCGACGGCGGCCGAGTTCGCGAGGGCGTGCGCCAGTCCGACACGCTGCTGCTGGGGGTGCAGCTCCGCCCAGTCGACCCAGCCCGCCAGGGCCGCGGGCGCGGCGGAGGCCAGGCCGACGCCGACCAGGAGTCCCGCCTCGCGGGAGCGGCCGGGGTACACGTCCAGTACCGCCGCCGACAGCCAGCTGCCGATCGGCACCTGCACCATCAGCGGATGCACCGGGTGCCCCAGCCACCTGCCGTGCAGGAGGTCGCGCCCGTCGCCGAGCGGCAGGGCCTGCACCCCCTTGCGGATTCTGTCGATCACCGCGTCGGCCCTGGGTTCCCGCTCCAGGCGGTCCAGCAGCCGCAGAAGGCGGTTGCGCCCTGTCCGGGGGTAGCGTGACCTTGTGCTCATGGTCGGCCGGGTCCCCACCCCCACCGGCCGCAAACGGGGCAGGACGGGGTCAGCCGCCCGGCCGGATGACCGCGCGCACGCACGGTGTGGGCCGCCAGGCGGGCCGGGCGCGGCTCGCCGGCACCGAGTACGCGATGTCCGGCCGGTGTTCCCTCAGGCGCACCGCCGGCTCCGTTCCCCGGTCACCGGGCGGATGCGCGTCTCGATGCGGTCGCCGTCCTCCTGAAGCGGCGACGGCGGCTTGTCGGCCCGCACGTCCTGGGGCGCGCGCCGGGCCCGACACGTCCGGCGAGAGCACCGACGATGCGTGGGCCCTGGGCATCGGCGGCTCCGCCGCCCAGGGTGAGGGAGTTCCGGGAAGGTGACACCCGCCGTGCCTGAATGCCCTGGGGCACGGTGTGCGGGGCACCTCGGCCAGGGCCGCGGCATGTCCGGCGCCGGGTCATGCCCTCGGCGGTGCTCCTTGGGACAGGTGGGTGATCCGGGGCGCGGCCGTTCGGGTGAGGCCTGAGGGGGAGGGCTCCGCACGGAAACCAAAGGAATACGGAGCCATCCGCGCTTCCCGGGGCGGCGAATCGGGGCGATGCGAAGTGGCAGCCTGCTGTGCGCCTCGCCAGACTGAAACCGATGGTTCCTGATCAGGGACCGTCCGGCCGGCCAATGGCGATCCGAACGCCCTCAGGAGATGTAATGGTGGAGCAGTCCTCCGAGGTCCCCATATCCCGGCCCGACGAACCTGCCGTCTCCCTGGGCGACATAGGGTCGGACACGGAGTGGACCGAGCGGAAACTCGCGGAAATCCTGGCCGAGGTCACCGGCTGCGACCACGTTCCCGCCGAAAGTAACTTCTTCAACGACCTCGGGGCGAATTCCCTGGTGATGGCGCAGTTCTGCGCGCGGCTGAGGAAGAACCCGGATCTTCCCTCACCGTCCATGCGGGACATCTACCGGCATCCCACGATACGGAGCCTGACAGCGGCCCTCGTCCAGGTGACTCCCGCCGGCACGGCCGCGCCGGCGCCGGTGCCGGAGCCGGCGGTCTCCCCCGCCCCGGTGACGCGTGTGAATCCCGTCCACCACTTTCTGTGCGGGACGGCCCAGCTGCTGGTCTTCCTCATATATTCACTCGTCTGGGGATTCGTCACCGCCCGGGGGTACGAATGGATCGCCGCCGGTTCCGGCTTCGTCGGCATATATGTGCGGTCGCTGCTGTTCGGCGGTATCGGTTTCCTCGCCCTGTGCACCTTTCCGGTCATCGCGAAATGGCTGCTCGTCGGCCGCTGGAAACCGGATGAGTTCCCCGTCTGGGGAGCGGCGTATCTGCGTTTCTGGCTGGTGAAGGTACTGCTGCACGCGAATCCGATGGTGTTCTTCGTCGGAACCCCGCTGTACGTGCTGTATCTGCGGGCGCTGGGCGCGCGGATCGGCAAGGGCGTCACGATCCTCTCCCGCACGGTCCCGGTCTGCACCGACCTGCTGACGGTGGGCGCCGGCACGGTGATCCGCAAGGACACGTTCTTCCTCTGCTACCGGGCTCACGCGGGCCGGATCCAGACCGGCCGGGTCACGCTGGGCCGGGACGTGTACATCGGTGAGAAGACCGTCCTGGACATCGACACCTCGCTGGGCGACGGCGCCCAGCTGGGCCATTCCTCCGCGCTGCACAGCGGCCAGGCGGTGCCGGACGGCGAGCGCTGGCACGGCTCCCCGGCGGAACCCGCCCAGGTCGACTACCTGCGGGTCCCGCCGGCCAGGTGCGGGACCGCGCGCCGGGCCTGGTTCGGTGCCGTCACGCTGCTGCAGACGCTCTTCCTGTACCTGCCGCTGACCCTCGGCGGGGTTTACATGCTGTTCACCGAGGTCCCGGCGATCGGCAAGCGGCTCGATCCGCAGACGGCGGTGCTGACCCGGCCGGAACTGATCCCGGACGCGCTCGGCATCTCGCTGGCCCTGTTCTGCGGCTTCCTGGTGCTGGGCCTGGTGGTCCTGTACACCGTTCCCCGTCTGCTGGGCCTGTTCGTCAAACCCGACCGGGTGTATCCGCTCTACGGGTTCCACTACACCCTGCACCGGGCGGCGGCACGCATGACGAACATCAAGTTCTTCGCCTGGCTCTTCGGTGACAGCTCGTACATCGTGCATTATCTGCGCGGGCTCGGCTACGACCTGTCACGGGTGGAGCAGACCGGCTCGAATTTCGGCACCGAGATGCAGCACGAGACGCCTTTCATGGTCACGGTCGGCAGCGGGACGATGATCGCCGACGGCCTCTCCGTCGTCAACGCCGACTATTCCAGCACGTCCTTCCGGGTGTCCCGGGTGGAGATCGGTCCGCGCAGTTTCCTGGGCAACAACATCGCCTATCCCGTGGGCGGCAGGACGGGTGAGAACTGCCTTCTCGCCACCAAGGTGATGATTCCCCTCGACGGCGAGGTACGGGAAGGCGTGGGACTGCTCGGTTCGCCGTGTTTCGAGATTCCCCGCTCGGTGGACCGGGACGCCCGGTTCGACCATCTGCGGGAAGGCGACGAACTGCACCGCCACCTCAGCGCGAAGAACCGCTACAACCTGCGCTCGATGGCCCTGATGCTGTGCATGCGCTGGTTCCTCGTCTTCGCGCTCACCCTGTTCGGGCTTCTCTCCGTGGACCTGTACGGCGTGGTCGGGCACGTGGTCATCGCCCTGTACCTGGCCATGACGCTCGCGTTCTCCACCGGCTACTACATCCTGGTGGAGCGCTGCCTGACGAGGTTCCGCGCACTCACTCCCCAGTTGTGCTCCATCTACCACCCGATTTTCTGGTGGCACGAGCGCGTGTGGAAAATGCCGAGCCATTACCTCAACATCTTCAACGGGACTCCTTTCAAGGCCCTGGTCTGGCGACTGCTGGGCGTGCGCATCGGCCGCCGGGTGTTCGACGACGGCTGTTACATGACCGAACGGACCCTGGCCACCGTCGGCGATGAGTGCACCCTCAACGCCGGCAGCAAGATCCAGTGCCACTCCCAGGAGGACGGCACGTTCAAGTCCGACGGCACCACGCTCGGCGCGGGCTGCACGCTCGGCGTCGGCGCCCACGTGCACTACGGCGTGACCATGGGCGACGGCGCGGTGCTGGCACCCGACTCCTTCCTCATGAAAGGCGAGGAAGTCCCCCCGCACGCGCGGTGGGGCGGCAACCCGGCCGTGGACATGCCCGGGGCCGGCCACCGGCCCGGCGGCACGGTCCGGGCCCTGGAAGCGACCGACGCCCCCGCGTCCGTCACGGGATGAGGAAGGACATTTCGATGGGAACGCGCGTGGAAGCGGTGGAAGCGGACCGGGAGTTCTGGAGCCTTGTGCTGACCGCGGGCGGCAGCACCGCCGTGCCGCGGTGGGTCCGGGAGCCGGCCCCGGGAGCGGCGGAGCAGGAGACGCCGGTCCCGGACGACGTGGTGACCTCGGTGCGCGCACTGGTGCGCCGGTCGGGCCTGCCGCTGAGCGCGCTGCTGCTGGCGGCGCACGCGAAGGTGCTGGCCGCGCTGTCCGGCGAGCGCGAGGTGGTCACGGGGTACGCCGCCGGAGTGCGCGGCGAGCCGCTGCCGCTCCGGCTGACCGTGCCGTCGGGGTCCTGGCGGGCCCTGGTGTCGGCCGCCGAGCGCGCCGAGGCGGAGGTGCTGGCGCACCGGGAGTTCCCGGTGCCGGAACTGCGGCGGGAACTGGGGGTGACCGAGCCGTCGTACGAGGTGGTGTTCGGCCCCATGGACGCCGAGGACGACCACCACGACGACGGTGTGCTCCAGGTGCGCTGGTGCGACCTGGGCGGCCGGCTGAAGCTGCGCCTGCGCCACCGCACGGACGTGCTGGACGCGGAGGGCGCGGACCGCATCGGCGGCTACCACCTGAAGGCGCTGCGGCTGCTGGCGGCCGATCCGGACGCCGACCACACCCAGCAGAGCCTGCTGTCGGCCGCGGAGGTGCGCGAGCAGCTGGAAGGGCTGGCGGGGCCGCACCGGCCGCTGCCGGACGCCCGCGCGCACGAGCTGTTCGAGCAGCGGGTGCGGGCGCATCCGCGGACGGTGGCCGCGGTGCACGGCGAGCGGGAGTGGACGTACGGGGAGCTGAACGCGCGGGCCAACCGGCTGGCGCGGGCGCTGGTGGCGCGCGGGGTGGGCCGGGAGGACGTGGTCGCGGTCGTCACCGAGCGGAACCTCGACTGGCTGGCGGCGACGCTCGCGGTGTTCAAGGCGGGCGGGGCGTACCTGCCGATCGAGCCGCACTTCCCGGCCGGCCGTATCGCGGCGACGCTGTCGCGGGCGGGGTGCCGGCTGGTCCTCACCGAGTCCGGCAGCACCGGGACCCTCGACGAGGCGCTGGCCACCGTGCCGGAGGCGGAGAAGCTGCTGGTCGAAACGGCGTACGCGGAACCGCACGCCGACGACGACCTCGGGGTGCGGGTCGACCCCGGTCAGCTGGCCTACCTCTTCTTCACCTCCGGCTCCACCGGCGAGCCGAAGGGCGCGATGTGCGAGCACGCCGGTCTGCTCAACCACCTGTACGCCAAGATCGACGACCTGGGGATCGGCGAGGGCTCCGTGGTGGCGCAGACCGCCCCGCAGTGCTTCGACATCTCCCTGTGGCAGCTGGTGTCCGCGCTGCTGGTCGGCGGGCGGACCCTGCTGATCGGCCAGGACGTGGTCGTGGACGTGGAGCGGTTCGTGGACACGCTGGTGCGGGGCCGGGTCGCCGTGACCCAGCTCGTGCCCTCCTACCTGGAGGTCGTGGTCTCGTACCTGGAACAGCGCCCGCGGGAGCTGCCGGACCTGCGGTGGGTGTCGGTGACCGGTGAGGCGCTGAAACGGGAGCTGGTGCAGCGCTGGTTCGCGCTCCAGCCGGGCATCAGGCTGCTCAACGCCTACGGGCTGACGGAGACCTCGGACGACACCAACCACGAGGTCCTGGACGGCGTCCCCGACCGCGTGCTGCTGGGGCGCGCGGTCAACAACGTGCGCGTGTACGTCGTGGACGAGCAGCTGGCGCTGGTGCCGCTGGGCGCTCCCGGGCTGATCGCGTTCTCCGGGGTCTGTGTGGGCCGGGGTTACGTCAACGATCCGGAGCGGACCCGGGAGGCCTACCGGACGGACCCGTACCGGCCCGGGGAGCGGCTGTACCTGGGCGGTGACTGGGGGCGCTGGCACCCCGGCGGCAAGCTGGAGTTCCTCGGCCGCCGGGATAGCCAGGTCAAGATCCGCGGCTTCCGGATCGAGATCGGCGAGATCGAGAACACCCTGCTGCGGGTGGACGGGGTGCGCGACGGTGCGGTGGTCGTCGTCGAGCGGGGCGGCGGGAACACGCAGCTGATCGCCTTCCACTCCGGCCGGCGTCACGAGCCGGACGTGCTGCGCGAGGCGCTCGCGGCGGCACTGCCCGCCTACATGGTCCCGGCGGCCTTCCACTGGCGGGAGAGCCTGCCGCTGACCGCCAACGGCAAGATCGACCGCAAGGCCCTGACCGCCGAGGCCGCGCGGACCGGCCCCGGCCCCGAGGCGGCGGCCGGCGGGGACCGGGAGGCGCTCAGCCCCGGCGAGCGGCGGCTGGCGGCGGCCTGGGCCGAACTGCTGGGCGTGCCCGAGCACCGGATCGGCCGGACGGACAACTTCTTCGACTCGGGCGGCACCTCCCTGTCGGCCGTCAAGCTCAGCATCGCGCTCGACCGCGCGGTCTCCCTGCGGGACATCACCCGGCACCCGGTGCTCGCCGACCTGGCCGCCCTCCTCGACGGTGCCGCCCGGCAGCGCCCGGAGCTGCTCCAGCCGCTGTCGGAGGCGGACGGCTCCCCTCAGTGCGCACTGGTCTGCTTCCCGTACGCGGGCGGCAACGCGGTGAACTACCGGCCGATGGCGGCGGCGCTGGCGGGCAGCGGCACGGCGGTCCTCGCGGTGGACCTGCCCGGCCACGACCTGGCGGCGCACCGGGAGCCGTTCGCGTCGATCGCGGACGTCGCCGCGCGGGTGGCCGACGAGATCACGGCGCGCGGCCTGACCCGGGTCATGCTGTGGGGCCACTCCTCGGGCGCCGCACCGGCCCTGGAGACGGCGAGGACGCTCCAGGAGCGCGGGGTGCGGGTCACCCGGGTGTTCCTCGGGGCGCAACTGCTCGGCACGGCCGAGGAGCGCGGTGCCGCCGTCGCCGAGCTGACGGGCCTGAGCGACGCGGAGATCGCGGCGCGGCTGACCGCGGACGGCGGCTACACCGAACTGGCCGAACTGAACGCGCGGCACGCCGAGCACATAGGTGCCGCCTACCGGCACGACTGCGTGTCCGCCCACCGCTACTTCCAGGCGGTCCTGAAGGCCCCGCCGCCGGTGAAGCTGGCCGCGCCGGTCACGGTGGTGGTCGCCGCCGACGACCCGCACACGGCCGGCCACGCCGGTCACCACCGCGACTGGCTGCTGCTGGCCGACCACGTGGACCTGCACGAACTGGCCGACGGGGGCCACTACTTCCTGCGCACCCGGCCCGCCGAGGCCGCGCACGCGGTGCTGAGCGCGGCCGTCCCCCTGGCCTCCACCTGACCCGTACGTCCACACGACGGGCGACCGAAAGGAAACCGAGATGCCGTCCTCATCCCTGGCAGCACCGCTCGACGTGGAGCTGCGGCCGGACCGGCCACCGTTGCTGCGCGTGGACCGGCCCGCCGACGCCGCGAGCTGGGCGGCCGAACACCGCGAGGCGCTGCGGGCACAGGTCACCGAGCACGGGGCGCTGCTCGTGCGCGGGCTGGGCCTGCGCGACGCGGAGCAGGTCGGTGCCGTCTTCGCACGGCTGGCCGGGACGCTCATGCCGGAGCGGGAGGCCTTCGCCCCCCGGCAGGACCACGGCCACGGCCTGTACTCCTCCACTCCGTGGCCGGCCAACCAGCCGATGTGCATGCACCACGAGCTGAGTTACCCGCTGGAGGTGCCCGGCCTGCTGCTGTTCGCGTGCCTGACCGCGCCCGGACAGGGCGGGGCGACCGGGGTCGCCGACGCCGGGCGGGTCCTTCAGGCCCTGCCCGCCGAGCTGACCGAGCGGTTCGAGCGGGAGGGCTGGCTGCTGACCCGCAGCTACAACGAGGAGATCGGGGCGTCCCTGGCGGAGTCCTTCGGCACCGACGACCGTGCCGCGATCGAGCGCTACTGCCGGGCCAACGCCATCGACTTCCACTGGCAGCCGGACGGGTCCCTGCGCACCGAGCAGCGCCGCTGCGCGGTCGTGCGGCACCCGGTCACCGGCAGGCGGTGCTGGTTCAACCAGATCGCGTTCCTCAACGAATGGACGCTGGCACCGGAGGTGCGCGAGTACCTGGTGGACGAGTACGGCGCCGACGGCCTGCCGTTCAACACCCGGTACGGCGACGGCAGCCCGATCGGCGAGGACGTCGTCCAGCTGCTGAACGCCACCTACGAGGAGCACACCCGGCGCGAACCCTGGCAGGCCGGCGACCTGATGCTCGTGGACAACATCGGCTCCGCGCACAGCCGGGAGGCGTACACGGGCGACCGGCAGGTGCTGGTGGGCATGGCCGAGCCGCGACGCCTGGCCGACTCCTGCCCGACGGGGGAGGCGAGCCGTCGATGACCGACATGCTGTCGACCGCCACCGAGGCGGACACGCCCCACGGGGGGCCGGCGCCCTCCTTCGCGGTGATCTCCGGCAAGCAGGTGAAACAGGCCCTCGGCGGGCGCGAGAAGGAACTGGTGGACCTGGTGGAGGCCACCTACCGGCTGCACGGAGCCGGGGACTCGGTCAACCCGCCCTCGTACTTCCTGCGCTTCCCCGACCGCCCGACGGCGCGGATCATCGCGCTGCCCGCCTCCATCGGCGGCTCCACGCGGGTGGACGGCCTGAAGTGGATCTCCAGCTTCCCCGACAACGTGCGCACCGGGCTGCCCCGGGCCTCCGCGGTGCTCATCCTCAACGACCACGACACCGGCTACCCGTTCGCGTGCCTGGAGAGTTCCGTCATCAGCGCCACCCGGACCGCGGCCTCCGCCGCGCTGGCGGCCGACTGGCTCAGCCGCACCCGGAGCCGCCCCCGCCGCGTCGGGTTCTTCGGCACCGGTCTGATCGCCCGGTACATCCACACGTTCCTGGCCGGTTCCGGCTGGACCTTCGACGCCGTCGGCGTGCACGACGTGTCCCCCGACAGCACCGCCGGCTTCCGCGGCTACCTGCGCCAGGCGGGCGCCACGGGTCAGGTCACCGTCCACGACAGCGCCGAGGACCTCGTCCGCTCCAGCGACCTCGTGGTCTTCGCCACCATCGCCGGCCGGCCCCATGTCACGGCCCCCGGCTGGTTCGCCCACAACCCCCTGGTGCTGCACGTGTCGCTGCGCGACCTCGCGCCCGAGGTCCTGCTCGCCTCGGCCAACTTCGTGGACGACGTGGAGCACTGCCTGAAGGCGGACACCTCCCCGCACCTGGTCGAGCAGCGCACCGGCAACCGCGACTTCCTCAACGGGACCCTCTACGACGTGCTGCAAGGACGGGCCGCCCCGCCCGGCGACCAGCCGGTGATCTTCTCGCCCTTCGGCCTGGGCGTGCTCGACCTGGCCGTCGGCAAGTACGTCTACGAGCAAGTGGCCAGGGCGGGAGAACTCCGCCTCATCGACGACTTCTTCCACGATCTGCGCCGGTACGGCTGAGGCCGTTGCCCTCAGCCCTGGGACCAGGAGGCCTGCCGTGCCCGTCATCTCCGCTCCCCACGCATTCAACGAAGGAAGTCTCTTCGTCGACCTAGAGTCGATTTTCGGACACCGCCTCTACCTCAAGTGCGAGGGCTTCAACTTCGCCGGCTCCATCAAGTTGAAGGCCGCGAAGGAGATGGTGGAGAGCGCCGAGCGGGAAGGATCCCTGACGCCGGATTCCATCCTCGTGGAGTCCTCGTCCGGAAACCTGGGCGTCGCCCTCAGCATGATCGCCGCCAGCAAGGGCTACCGGTTCCTGTGCGTGACGGACCCCCGGTGCAACCTGTCGACGAAACTGCTGATGGAAGCCCTCGGCAGCCACGTGCACGTGGTGACCGACCTAGACGGGGGCGGCGGCTTCCTGGGCACGCGGCTGGAGTACGTCCGCTCGCTGTGCGCGTCCGACGACCGCTACGTGTGGCTCAGCCAGTACACCAACGCGGGCAACTGGCGGGCGCACTTCCGCACGACGGCACCGGAGATCGCCGTCCACTTCCCGCGCCTGGACGTGCTGTTCGTCGGGACGGGCACCGCCGGGACGCTGATGGGCTGCGCCCGCTACTTCCGCACGTGGCACCGGCCGGTGCGGATCGTCGCCGTGGACAGCGTGGGCTCGGTGGCCTTCGGCGGCACCCCCGGCCGCCGGATGATCCCCGGCCTGGGCATGAGCATGCGCCCCCCGCTGCTCGACGAGAGGTACGTGGACGAGGTGGTCCGGGTGGAGGAGGCGGACACCATCCGCACCTGCCACCGCCTGGCCCGGCGGGGCTTCCTGTTCGGCGGTTCCACGGGCACTGTGGTGAGCGCCGCGACGGACTGGCTGGCCCGGCACGGCACCCGTGACCTCACGGCGGTGGCGATAGCCCCCGACCTCGGGGAGCGCTACCTCGACACCATCTACCAGGGCAACTGGCTGCAGGACCTCTACGGCGAGCACCTGCTGGACTCCGCCCAGGTGCCCACCGCCTGGGAGGAGAACTCCGCGTCACGCGCGCCGGGACGCCGCCGCAGGGCGTAGCGGAGGGGCGGTTCGGCGGGAGCCGGTCGGGTCACGCCCGGGCAGTCGGGCGTCAGCCGACCGGTTCCGGCGTGCGGGCCCGCCACGGGATGCGGAAGGCGGTCGCCGTGACGATCAGGGCGCAGGCCGCCACCGTGGCCATGCCCGCGGTCAGGTTCGCCGCGCCGGCGACGAAACCGATCAGGGCGGGGCCGGCCAGCAGGCCCGTGGTGCCCATCGCGGCGACCAGCGCCAGCGCGTCCGCGCCGTGGCCGGCCGCCGCCACGTACACGCACGGGGTGACGGCCGCCGCACCGAGGCCGACGCAGGCGAAGCCGAGCAGCGTGGGCACCACTCCCCCGGCGAGCAGCGCGAGGGCGAGGCCCACGGCGGCCACCGCGCTGCCGGCCCGCACCACACGTCCGTCGCCCCAGCGGGTGCGCCAGCGGTCCGCGCGGGCGCGGGCCAGCAGCATCATCACGGAGACGACCGCGATGCCGAGCGGGGCGACGCCCGCCGACGCCCGCACGACGTCCTTCATGTAGAGCGTCGACCAGTCGTTCATCGCGCCCTCGGTGATCGTGCCGAAGGCCATGGCGCAGCCCATGAGGAGGGTCGTGCCGGAGGGCAGGCCGCGGCGGCCGCGGCGCTTCGGCCCGTCCTGGGCCGCGGGGTCCGGCTCCCGGTGGGTCAGCAGGCCCGGCCGGGCGCCGCCGAGCAGGAGCAGCAGCAGCGCACCGGCCACGGCGAAGTGCGCCGGAACGGACGCGGTCAGGGTGGTCGCGCCGGAGGTGAGCAGGGCGGCGGCGAGCAGCCCGCCGCTGAAGGTGGCATGCAACTGGGACATGGCCGTACGGCCGTGGGCGCTCTCCAGCGCGGCGCCCTGCGCGTTCATGGCCACGTTGAGGCAGCCGACGGCGACGCCGTCGGCGCACACGGCCAGCAGCGCGAGCGGGTAGTCCGGCACGGTGGACAGGGCGGCCAGGACGGCGATCAGGGCGGCGGCGGAGGCCAGGGACAGCAGGCGGGAGCCGAGCCGCCGCATCAGGACGGCGACCAGCGGGAAGGAGGCGGCCGCTCCGGCCCCGCAGGCCATCAGCAGCAGCCCCACCTCGCCTGCGCCCAGGTCCAGCCGGGTCTTCAGCGCGGGCAGCCGGGACACCCAGGTGCCGTACTGGAAGCCGAGGAAGCAGAACAGCGCGGCGATCGACCACTTGGCGCGCCGGAAGGAGGGGGCGGTGGGTGTGCTCATCAGCCCGCCTTCCGCAGGGCGGCCACCTGGGCCGACATGTACACCGCGCCGCCGCCGTAGCCGGCCGGCACCCGCGCCTCGTGGTGGGGGCGGTAGCCGTTGGCCCGCCAGAAGGGCTCCCGGCCGGCGATCGCGACCAGCGAGATGGTGGCGAAGCCCCGGGCGCGGGCCGCGTCGGTGAGGTGCCGGACCAGGCGGGTGCCCAGGCCCCGGCGCCGCACGGGCGCGCTGACGACCAGGTCGTGCAGGTGGAGGTTGGTGGTGTGGTGGGCGACCCGCTCCGGGCGGGCCGGGTCGGGGCAGTGGAACCGCGGGTACGGCAGGGCGAGGACGTAGCCCGCGATCCGCCCGTCGAGTTCCAGGACGAAGCTGGTGCCCGCCGGGGCCCGGGACCGCAGGCCGGCCTCCCCCTCGGTGAGCGGGGTGTCCGCGTACGCCCCGGCCTCCAGGGCGGCGACCTGCGGCCAGTCGGCCTCGGTGATGCCCCGTACGAGGCCCGTCATCTCAGTGGTGTCCTTCCTGGCCGCGGGTGCATTCGGCCCGCAGCGGGCGGATGCCGTTGAACCCCTGGGTCATGTAGCTGCTGGCGTAGGCGCCGGCGGAGAGGATCAGGACCGGGTCGCCGGAGCCGGCGGACCGGGGCACGGGCACCGGGTACCGGCCGGCGCCGTAGGCGTCGTCGCTGTCGCAGGTGGGTCCGGCGACGATCGCGGGGACGTGCTCCTGCGTCTCCCGCCCGGGGAAGACCAGCGGGTGGGTGACCTGGTCCATCTCGTACAGGCCGTTGTACTTGCCGACGCTCAGGTACAGCCAGCGGGTCCGCGCGCCGTCCGGCTGCGTCCGCTCGGTCAGCCGGACGACGCGGGCGTGGACCACACCGTGATCGGCGACCAGGTGACGCCCCGGCTCCAGCACGAAGCGGAGCGGGGCGGCGGCCAGCGCGGTCAGGCGTTCCATGCCCTCGCGGAGCACGGTGAAGATCTTGTCCAGCGGCGGGTCGAGGGGGTTGCCGCGCCGGTCGAGGTAGCCGAGCGCCGGCAGCCCGCCGCCGAGGTTCACGTGGTCGGGGGCGATCCCTCGCCCGGCCAGTGCCGTCAGGGTCACGGCGAGGGTGTCCAGGGCCTGCTGCCAGGCCTCGCCGGTCATCTGCTGGGAGCCGACGTGCACGGACAGGCCGGCCGGGACGAGGCCGGCGGCGCGGGCCGTGTCCAGGACGCGGACGGCGTCGTCCGGAGCGCACCCGAACTTGCGGTTCAGACCCCACAGGGCGCCGTCCCCGCTGGTGGAGAGTCGGCAGAACACGCGGGCGCCGGGGGCGTGCGCGGCTATGGCCGTGACGTCCTGGACGCTGTCGGTGGCGAACGTGCGGACACCCAGGCGGTGGGCCTCGGCGATGTCCTGGTCCGACTTGATGGTGTTGCCGTAGTGGATGCGGTCGGGGTGCGCACCGGCGCGCAGGGCCTGCTCGATCTCGGCGGGGCCGGCCGCGTCGAAGCCGGCGCCTCTGGCGGTCAGGCAGCGCAGGACCTCGTCCACCGGGCATGCCTTGAGTGCGAAGCGGATGCGGGTTCCGGGCAGCTCGCTCACCAGGGTGTCGTACTGATGCTCTATGCCGGTGAGGTCGTAGAGGAGGCGGTCCGTCGTGCGGCTGCCGCTCCGTCGTGGCTGGTCGCGCCCACGCGGCGGCAGCCGCATGCCGGACGGGGCCCCGCGCCCCTGCGGGGCGCTCATGACCGGGCCGCCTCTATCAGGGCGGGCCAGGAGACGATCAGGTGGGCGAAGTCCTCGATGTCCTGTTCGGCCTGGCCGAGTAACCCTTCGCGCTCCTCGCAGAGCTGGTCAGCGAAGGTCGCGTACCGGCCGCCCAGTTTGCGGTACGCCGTGTCCACCCGGTCCAGGCGCCAGATGTTCTCGGCTCGGTCCACAGCCGTGCTTTCGCGCAGGAACTCCACGATCCGGTCGGGCCGGACCCGCTGCCGCTCGTCCAGCAGGCCCGGGCCCTCGGCCGCCATCCGGTCGTAGACGGCGTGGAAGTACAGCATCGACAGCAGGAACTTCACGAAGCGGCGCTGGTAGGCCGGGAAGCCGGCGTCCGTGCGGCGTTCGGGGGTGTGGAAGTTCTCGATGTGGCGGTTGTGGAGGATGCCGGGCAGGCCCGCGTCGTGGACGAGGTGGAGGAGGAAGTAGTCGCTGCCGATGGTGTCGGTGGCGGGCGGGAGGGGGACGCGCTCGTACACCGCGCGGTCGAACGCGACGTTGCACATGTCGACGCGCATCGGGTCCACCAGGGTGAGGGTGGAGTGGTCGCCGGTGAAGGGGGCCGTGCCCGCGCCGGTGAAGGACTCCTCGACCAGCGCGCGCCTGCGGTCCTCCGGCCAGTCGCCGGGCGCCCAGAGGCCGACCACGTCGTGGTAGACCGCCTCGTCCAGGCGCCGTATCTCCGCGACGTCAACGGAGAGTTCGCCGATGAAGGAGGCTCCGGCCAGCGAGACCGGGCGGTGGGCCAGTGCCGGTGCGAGGTCGGTGCGGGTGACGGCGGCCGCGGCCTCGGCGGCGGGGCGGCCGAGCCAGGGCAGCTCGTGGTGAACGGGGAACACCGGCTGCCCCGCGTGGAGTTGGTACGTGCTGTCGGAGTCGCGGCGGTGCACCGAGTCGCAGCCGAGGGCGGCGGCCAGCAGGAAGGCGCGGTTGGTGCAGGCGCCGTAGGAGACGGCGGGCGGGAGCATGAGGCGCAGCATGCGGTCCGGCTCGGGCAGGCCCGCCTTGCGGACGACCCGGCGCAGGAAGTCGCGCTGGGCCTCCTCGTCGAGGTGGTGGACGGTCACGCCCTGGTGCGGGGGCAGGGCGGCGACCGTGCGGGTGTGCTCGCCGCGGGTGCGGTCGTCGGCGGAGTCCAGGATCAGCAGCCGGACGTCGGCGCCGTGGTGCCGGGCGGCGTACGCCGCTTCGGCGTGCAGGGCGGTGATGGTCGCGGAGCAGGCCCGGTTGGTGGGCAGGGTGAGGCAGACGCGGTTCACCGGGCACCTGCCGCGGTGGCCCACGAGTCGAGGCCGAGCAGCTTGCGCCCCAGGCCGTTCAGTTCGGCGGGGCCGTAGCGGAGGGCTTCGGGCTCGCGGGCGTCACCGAGCAGGGTGGCGTTCCAGTCGGGGGTGGCGAGGGTGCGCCAGGAGTCCACGCGGGAGTCCCGCAGGGTGGCGTGCTCCTCCAGCGCGGGCATCATCGACAGGTACTGGACGGCCCGGACACCGTTGTCGGAGAGGTTGGGCGCCACGCCGTGGGCGAGCAGCCCGTTGAAGATCAGCAGGTCGCCGGCCTGGAGGTCGGGGCGGACCACCGGGAACTCGGCGCGGTCGGTGTGGGGGCGGACCGGGTCGCGGCCGGGCGGCTGGGTGACGCGCCACTCCTCGAAGCGGCGGAAGAGTTCGGGCGCGCACTGGAAGCCGCCGAGTTCGGGGCGGGTGTCGGTGAGCGCGATGATGCCCTGCACGCGCTGCGGGAGGACGGCGAGGGTGGTGTCGACGTCCCAGTGCAGCTCGATGTCGAAGCCCTCGTCGGTGGCTTCGATGAGGGAGCGCGAACGGGTGCGGATGTTCGGCGGGTTGAGGTTGAGGCGGTCCAGGGTGACCCACAGCTCCGGGCTGTCCCAGATGTCGGCGAAGGCGTCGTACACGCGCTGGTTCTGCCGGCTGTCCCACAGGAGCTGGTGGTGGTAGGCCTCGACGAAGCCGTAGATGTAGAGGTGCCGGTCGAGTTCGCTGCGGAACCGCGGCTCCTCGTACCAGGTGTCGGGGCGGTCGGGGTCGAGCCCCTGGAACTCCCACGCGAAGTCGAGGAGTTGCTTGGCCTCGCCGGGGGTGATGGCCTCGCGCACGACGACGTAGCCGTACGTCTGCCAGAAGGCGAGGTCCTGTTCGGACAGCACGCGCAGCGGCTGGGTCTTCTCGAGGTCGCGCAGGGGGGTCGGGGCGAGGTAGGTCTCACCGTCGGCGCTGAAGTAGGGGCGGCCCGTCGCCGCGCGGTGGAGGAAGGGGTGGGGCGTCTGCATGCGATTCCTCTGGAACTTGAACACGAAGTGCGGTGGAGATCCGGGAAAAGAGCAAGAGCGAGTAGGCCGCCCGCTGCGGCGGGCGGCCGGTGAGCCCGTGGGTCAGCCCGCGACGACCGCTTCGGCCGCCGCCACACCGCAGACCCGGGCGGCGCCGTAGGTGGCGATGTGCAGGGCGCCGCGCGGCGGGGCCTGGGGCAGGCCCATCTCGACCACGACGGTGTCGGGCCGGGCGGCGAGCAGGGTGTCGAGCGCGGAGCGCATCCAGTCGTGCCGGTGCTCGTCGCGGACCACGGCGACGATCCGGCGGCCCTCGGCCGCGGCGAGGACGGAAGCACCGGCGTCCTCGCCGGTGAAGGAACCGGAGGCGCTGCCGGGCAGCCGCCGCTCCAGTTCGTCGGCGACGCCCCAGGGGGTCCGGTCGCCGACGGCGATGTTCGGCGTGGGGTTGAACTGGGCGACGTACACCGCTCCGGTGACCGGTGCGGCGGCGCCGGCCCGGGTCACGGTCAGCGCGCGGCGCGCCGCGACCAGGCCGATCTCGGGGTCGGCCGGGGTCGCCGCCGCGTCGCCGCGGGCGGCGACGGTCCAGGCGGCCAGGTCACGGACGCGGGCCGCCGCGTCGGCGAGCCGCTCCTCGGGCAGTTCACCGGAGCGTACGGCGGCCACGAGGGCGTCCCGGAGCCCCAGCACGGTGCCCTCGTCGCACAGTCCGCCGCCCACGCAGATGGCGTCGGCGCCGGCCGCGATGGCGAGGACCACACCGTGCTCCAGGCCGTAGGTGCCGGAGATGGCGCGCATCTCCATGCCGTCGGTGACGATCAGGCCCTGGTAGCCGAGTTCGCCGCGCAGCAGGTCGGTGAGGACGCGCCGGGACAGGGTGCCCGGGCGGTCCGGGTCGAGCGCCGGCACGAGGATGTGCGCGCTCATGATCGCCCGGGTGCCGGCGGCGATGGCCGCGCGGAACGGGGGCAGTTCGCGTGCGTACAGCGTGTCGGCGTCGACGTCGATGCGGGGTACGGCGTGGTGGGAGTCGACGTTGGTGTCGCCGTGGCCGGGGAAGTGCTTGGTGCAGGCGGCGACGCCGGTGGACTGCAGGCCCTCGACCCACGCGGCCGTGTGCCGGGCCACCAGATCGGGGCTCGCGCCGAAGGAGCGGACGCCGATGACGGGGTTGTCGGGGTTGGCGTTGACGTCGGCGGAGGGCGCCCAGTCGAAGGTGACGCCGCAGGCCGCCAGGCGCCGGCCCAGCTCGCGGGAGACGGCCCGGGTGAGATCGGGGTCGTCGACGGCGCCGAGGGCGTGGTTGCCGGGGAAGGAGGAGCCGGTGCGCACGTCGAGGCGGGTGACGTCGCCGCTCTCCTCGTCGATGGCGACCAGCAGGTCGTCGCGTTCGGCGCGCAACTGGCCGGTCAGCGCGGTCACCTGCTCCTCGCTGACGACGTTGCGGCCGAACAGGGCGACGGAGGCGAGGCCCTCGCCGATGCGGCGGCGCACCCAGTCGGGCGCGGTGGTGCCGTCGAACCCCGGTTGCAGCACCGCGAGGGCGTCCCGGGACAGGGCGTCGCCGCCCGCGGAGCCGCTGCCGGACGCGGCGGTGGCGATGGTGGTCATCGGGGGCGTCATCCCTTCACGGCGCCGTCGGTCAGACCGCTGACAGCCTTGCGTTGCAGGAAGATGAAGAGGATCAGGATGGGCAGCGCGAACAGGGACGAGGCGGCCATGGTGGCGCCCCAGTCGTCGCCGAAGGCGGTCTGGAACTGGGACAGCCACAGCGGCAGGGTCTGCTTCTCGATGTCCTTGTTGAGGATCAGGACGAGCGGGAACTCGTTCCAGGCGGTGACGAAGCCGAACAGCGAGGTCGCCATCAGACCGGGCGCGAGCAGCGGGAAGATCACCTTGACGAAGGCCTGGGTGCGGGTGCAGCCGTCGACCATGGCCGACTCCTCCAGCTCCTTGGGCACGGCGGCGACGTAACCGCGCAGTGTGAGGAGGGTCAGCGGCAGCACCATCATCGTGTAGAAGACGGTGAGCGGGACCAGGCTGTTGAGCATGTCGTTGTCGCGGACGATCAGGTAGATGGCGATGATCATGACTTCCCAGGGGGCCATCTGCGCCAGCATGAACGTCACGATGAGGCCGCGCCGGCCCTTGAACCGCAGCCGGGCGAGGGCGAAGGCGGCGAACAGGGCGATGACGAGCGAGAAGACGACCGACAGGACCGTGACGGTGACGGAGTTGACGACCAGGGTCCAGAAGTGGTCGGCGTCGACGGCCTTCTTGAAGTGTTCGAGGGTGGCGTCGGTCGGGAACCACACCGGGTTCTCGGAGATGATGTCACCGGTCGGCTTGAAGGCCGTGGCGAACATCCAGTACACGGGGAACACGAAGCCGACGAAGAGGACGACGGCGGTCGCGTTGGGCCAGAAGCGGCCGAAGAGCGAGCGCTTCACAGCTCGTCCTCCTCTTGCTTGAGCACCATGCGCAGGTAGTACGAGGTGATGAGGAGCAGGACCAGGATGGTCAGGAAGGAGATGGCGGCGCCGACTCCGAAGTGCTGGTTGCCGACGCCCTCGACGTAGGCGTAGATCGGCAGGGTCTCGGTGAGGTGGTCGGGGCCGCCCTCGTTCATCGCGAAGATCTGCGGGAACGCCTTGAAGATCCAGATGACTTCGAGGAAGGTCGTGGCGTACAGGAAGGGCCGCAGGAAGGGCAGGGTCACCGAGGTGAAGCTCTTCCAGGCTCCGGCGCCGTCCAGGGAGGCCGCCTCGTACAGCTCGCGGGGGATGGTGGTGGTCGCGGCGTAGAGGTTGATCGCCACGAAGGGTATGGACTGCCAGACGAGGAGCAGGGTGATCACGGCGAACGTGGAGAACTGGGTCTGGAGCCAGTTGTGGTCGGCCATGGAGTGCCAGCCGAGCTTGTCCAGCACCCAGTTGACGACGCCGAAGCGCTGGGCGAACAGCCACTGGTAGACGGTGGTGGCCGCGATGACCGGCATGGCCCAGGCGAGGACGAGCCCGATCATCAGCAGCAGCCGCATCCTGGCGCCGAGGCGGGCCAGCAGCAGGCCGACCAGGGTGCCGATCAGCATGATCAGTGCGACGTTGACGGCGGTGAAGACGACGGAGCGCTCGACGACGTGCCAGAAGTCCCCGCCGCTGAGCACCTCCTGGTAGTTGTCGACGCCGTTCCACTCGGTGAGGTGCTGGATGAGCTGGCGCGGGTTGAGGTTCTGGAACGACAGCAGGCCGTTCTTGACCAGGGGCCAGCCGAGCAGCACCGCGGTGGCCAGCAGCGCGGGCAGCAGGAGCAGGTAGGGGGCGGCGGCTCCGCGCCGGGACGGGGCGCCGGTGGTGCGGCTGTCACCGCGCGGCGGGGCCGGCACCCGGGCCTTGCGGACAGCGGGCCCCCCGGCCGTGTCCGTGCCTTCGGTCTGCACTGACATGAGTTGCCATCTCTTCCGTGGCCGTACGGACGACACTGGTGAGCCGGGGGCGCCGGCGTGGCGCCCCCGGCGCGGTCATCAGTTCTGCTGGGCCAGGCGCTTGTTGATCTCGCCCTCGACCTGCTTGGCGGCGTCCGCCGGGGACTTGCCGTTGAGCACGGCCGTCATGTACGACTTGATCGGGTTCGGGTTGTTCTCCACCGCGCCCCATTCGGGGATCAGCGGGGTGGTGCCACCGACGGCGGCACCGGGGGCGGCGGCCTCGGCGACGGCGTTGCCCTTGAGGTTGGACTCCAGGGCCTGCTTGTTCGGGATGACGCCGTTGAGCTTGGCCAGTTCGCCCTCGTACTGGTCGGACAGGGCGATCTTCAGGAACTCCTTGGCCAGGGCCTGCTTCTTGCTGCCCTGGGCGACGGCGAGGTTGGAGCCGCCGAGGAAGACGCCCTCGGGCTTGTCCGCGGTCTGGCCGGGGATGGTGAAGTAGCCGAGGTCCTTCTCGATGGCCTTGTTGGCGGTGACGGCCGTGCCGGCCTCCCAGCCCATGCCGATGAACGCGCCGGTCTTGCCCTTGGCGAAGACCTCGGCCTGCTGCGGGGTGGCCTCGTCCTTGTCCTTGGGGGCCTTGGAGTAGGAGGCGTACTTCTTGTAGACCTCCATGGCCTGGGCGACCTTGGGGTCGGCGAGGTTGGAGACGTACTTGTCGCCGTCCTTCTTCACCAGGTCGGCGCCCTGGCCGATGGTCAGGCCGTCGAAGAAGTACCAGTTCTGGCCGGGCAGGTAGAGCGGCTCGGCGTCGGTCTTCTTGCCGATGGTCTCCAGGTCCTTGAAGAACTCGTCCCGGGTCTTCGGGGTGTCCTTGATGCCGGCCTTGGCCCAGATCTTCTTGTTGTAGATGACGACGCGGTTGGCGAAGTACCAGGGGGCGGCGTACTGCTTGCCCTCGTAGACGGAGGACTGCGAGACCGACGGCGTCCAGTCGGCGCCGATCTCCTTCTTCAGGTCGCTCAGGTCGGCGAGGCCGCCGGTGGCCGCGTAGGCCGGGGTCTGGGTGTTGCCGACCTCCAGCACGTCCGGCGGGTTGGACTCGGAGAGGGCGGTGGTGATCTTCTGCTGGATCCCGTCCCACTTCTGCGTCTCGAACTTCAGCTTGGCGCCGGTCTTCTTCTCGAAGGCGGCCGTGACGTCCTTGACCCACTGGTCCGGCGTGGAGCCGTCCATCGCCCAGACCGTCAGGGTCTGCCCCTTGAAGCTGTCCGGTCCCGCGTTCTTGCCGCTGTCGTCGCCGTCGTCCCCGCCGCACGCCGACACGGAGACCATCATGCCCGCGATCACGATCGCGGCCGCAAGCTTGCGCTTCACGCCACCCTCCTCAGGGATGCCACTAACCCCCCACGCCCTCGGCGGTGACCTGCGTACGACGCTGTTGCACGTAGGGCTCGGGACCTGGCCACTAATGGTGTAGACCAGTACGGTGGAGCTTGGCCTAGACCTTTTGGAGTGTCAAGGGTGGTTCGGAAAGCCGGTCCGGGCCGTTACGAGAAAGTCACCGGAGCGCGTCCGTCCGCATTCCGGCCCTTTCGTCCGGACCGTTCAGTTGGACTAGACCATAAGGCAGTTGGTCGCTATAACGGGAGACCGTCGACACAGCCGGGAAGGCAGGCATGACCACCGACGTCAGCAGCGCCCAGCCGTACAGGGGGGCGTCCGGCCGCACCGCGCGCGTGCCGAAGTACTACCGGATCAAGCAGCAGCTGCTCTCCATGGCCGAGGCGCTCCAGCCCGGTTCGGCCATGCCGGCGGAACGTCTGCTCGCCGTCCGGTTCGACACCTCCCGCACCACCGTCCGGCAGGCGCTCCAGGAACTCGTGGGCGAGGGCCGGCTCGACCGGATCCAGGGCAAGGGCACCTTCGTCGCCCAGCCCAAGCTGTACCGCACGCTGCAACTCACCTCGCACACCGAGGACATGAGGGCCCAGGGGCTCACGCCCGCCTCGCAGGTGCTCGACATCGGCGAGGTCCCGGCGGACGAGAAGCTGGCGGGTCTGCTGGGTATCGGGATCGGCGGGAAGGTGCTGCGCATCGAGCGGCTGCGGCTGGCCAGCGGCGACCCGATGGCGATCGAGACGACCCATCTGTCCGTACACCGCTTCCCCGGCCTGCGCCGGTCCCTCGCCACGTACCCCTCGCTCTACACGGCGCTCGCCGAGGTGTACGGCGTCCATCTCGCCGAGGCCGACGAGACCATCGAGACCTCGCTGTCGACCCCGCGCGAGGCGCAGTTGCTCGGCACCGACGTGGGACTGCCGATGCTGCTGCTGTCCCGGCACTCGCGGGACGCGGCGGGCACCCCGGTGGAGTGGGTGCGCTCGGTGTACCGGGGTTCCCGGTACAAGTTCGTGGCCGCCCTGCGCCGGCCGGGGACCCCGGTGCTCCGGCGCAGGGCGGCTGCGGCGGACCCGGACGGAACGGCCCGCGCCTGACGGGACGGCGGGCCCGGCGTCACTCCTGGGTGAGCGTGACGGTCCGGTCCGTCACCGCGTGGAAGGCCGGCAGCAGCATGATGCCCGAGGGGCGCAGCTCGGTCAGCGTGGCCTGCACCCGCGCCGTTCCCGCCTTCGGCGTCCCGGCCGTGACCTCGCCGGAGTTCTCCCAGCGGTGCTCGGCGCCGTCGCACCGGGCGATGCCGCCGCCGACGCCCTGCTTGAGGCGGGCGTCGCCCTGGCTGACCGAGGAGCTGACGAACACCGGGCCGGTGCCGCCGGTGCAGCGGTAGGTGCCGGACAGCGTCACCGTGCCGTCGGGCGCGATCCGGCCGACGGGGTCGACGGTGATCAGCTCGGAGGGGTCGGCGCAGGCCGGGGCGACGGCGGCGCACAGCAGGGCCGCGGCACCGAGGGCCGAGGCGAGGAGGGGGCGGCGTACGGACATGGGGTACCTCCCGGTTCCAGGGGTTCGAGGGCCTCCACTGGTACCGGGCGGCCGGGCCCGCGAACGTGACCGTCACCCCATCGGTGGCGCGTCATGAAACCGAACGGGCCAGGTCACGCCGGGTACGCCCGGAGGACGCCGGGGCTACGGCAGGACGGCGAACCCGTCCAGCTCCACCAGCGCCCGCTCGTCCCACAGGCGTACGACCTCCACGACGGCCATCGCCGGATAGTCGCGGCCCGCCGACTCCCGCCAGATCCGGCCGAGTTGCCGCGCGTGGGCGCGGTAGGCGGCGACGTCCGTGGCGTAGACGGTGATCCGGGCGAGGTCGGCGGGGGTGCCGCCGGCCGCGCGCAGGGCGGTGAGGAGGTTGCCGAGGGCCTTGGCGAACTGCTCGGGCAGCGAGTCGCCGGTGATCTTGCCGTCGGCGTCCAGGGCGGTCTGCCCGGCGAGGAACACCACGCGGGAGCCGGCCGCGACGACGGCGTGCGAGAAGCCCGTGGGCGGGGACAGCCCGGGCGGGTTGACGCGCTCGGTCGTCACCGTGCCTCCTTCTGCGCCGTGGCGTACAGCTCCTTGGCGATGATGCCGCGCTGGACCTCGCTGGCGCCCTCGTAGATGCGGGGTGCGCGCACCTCCCGGTAGAGGTGTTCGAGGAGGTGGCCGCGGCGCAGGGCGCGGGCGCCGTGCAGCTGGACGGCGGTGTCGACGACGTACTGCGCGGTCTCGGTGGCGAGCAGCTTGGCCATCGCGGCCCGCCGGGGCACGTCGGCGGCTCCGGCGTCGTGGGCCGCCGCGGCCGCGTACACCATGAGCCGGGCCGCCTCCGTGCGCAGGGCCATCTCGGCGACCTGGTGGGACACGGCCTGGAGGTCCATCAGTCTGCCGTGGAAGGCCTCGCGCCGGCCGGTGTGGGCCACGGTGGCGTCCAGCGCGGCCTGGGCCATGCCGACCGCGAAGGCGCCGACGCTGGGGCGGAAGAGGTTGAGGGTGCCCATGGCGACGGCGAAGCCGCGGTCGGGTTCACCGAGCAGATCGGCGGCGGTGACCGGCACGGCGTCGAAGCCGAGGGCGCCGATGGGGTGCGGCGAGATCATCTCCAGCGGCTCCCCGGTGAGTCCGGGCCGGTCGGCGGGGACGAGGAAGGCGGTCACCCCGCGGGCGCCGGCGCCGGGCGTGGTGCGTGCGAAGACGGTGTAGAAGTCGGCCTCGGGGGCGTTGGAGATCCAGCACTTGGCGCCGGTGAGCCGCCAGCCGTCGCCGTCGGGCTCGGCCGCGAGGGCGAGCGCCGCCGCGTCCGAGCCGGCGCCGGGCTCGCTGAGCGCGAAGGCGGCGACCGCGCTGCCGTCGGCGACCCGGGGCAGCCAGCGCTCCCGCTGGGCCGGGGTGCCGTGGGCGTGCACCGGGTGGGCGCCGAGCCCCTGGAGGGCGAGGGCGGTCTCGGCCTCGGTGCAGGCCTGGGCCAGGGACTCCCGCATCAGGCACAGGTCCAGGGCACCGGAGCCGAAGAGCCGCGCGAGCAGGCCGAGCCGGCCGAGTTCGGCGAGGAGCGGCCGGTTGACGCGGCCGGGTTCGCCCCGGTCGGCGAGCGGGCGCAGCCGTCCCGCGGCCAGTTCGCGCAGCTCGGCACACCAGGCGGTCTGCTCCGGTGCGAGTGAGAATGCGGACACAGCCGGTCCTCCCTCCGGGGCGGGCCCGTGGCCGTCCCCACGCCCTTCCCTACCCATCTCCCGACGTTATCGCGCACAGTTGACTGTCGTCACCGACACGATACGCTGAGGATCCCCGCTCCGGGGGAGCGCGAGCCCACCAGGAAGCCCGTCCGGGCATCCGTCCCGGACGTCCCGGACCTCTGTCACGGCAAGGGGGCGGACCGCCATGCATCGCTCGGCCCACGTCGACACCTTCGCGCGCGACCATCTGCCCCCGCCGCACGAGTGGCCCGAGCTGCGGTTCGACCTGCCGGAACTGCGGTACCCCGAACGGCTCAACTGCGCCGCCGAGCTCCTGGCCCACGCCGATCCGGCCCGCCCGGCCTTCCACACCCCGGACGGCCCCACCTGGACCTACGGGGAGCTGCGCGCGCGGGTCGACCGGATCGCGCACGTCCTCACCGGCACCCTGGGCGTGGTCCCGGGCAACCGGGTGCTGCTGCGCGGCCCGACCACGCCCTGGCTGGCCGCCTGCTGGCTGGCGGTGCTGAAGGCGGGCGCGGTCGCGGTCACCGTGCTGGCCCAGCAGCGCCCGTACGAGCTGGCGACCCTGTGCGACATCGCCCGGGTCGGGCACGCGCTGTGCGACATCCGGGTGGTGGACGACCTGGCGAAGGCCGCGGTACCCGGGCTGCGGATCACGACGTACGGCGGTGACACCCCCGACGACCTCCTGCGCCGGCCGGCCCCCGCCGCCCCCTACCGGGCGGTCGACACCGCCTCCGACGACGTGGCCCTGATCGCGTTCACCTCCGGCACGACGGGTCGCCCGAAAGGGTGCATGCACTTCCACCGGGACGTGCTGGCGATAGCCGACACGTTCTCCCGGCACGTGGTGCGCCCCCACGGGGACGACGTCTTCACCGGCAGTCCCCCGCTGGGCTTCACCTTCGGCCTCGGCGGACTGGTGGTCTTCCCGCTGCGGGCCGGCGCCAGCGCCCTGCTCCTCGAACAGGCGGGCCCGCGCCAGCTGCTCCCCGCGATAGCCGAGCACCGCGTCTCGGTCCTGTTCACCGCGCCGACCGCCTACCGCACCATGCTGGACGAGCTGGACACGTACGACGTCTCCTCCCTGCGGCGCTGCGTGTCGGCCGGCGAGAACCTGCCGACGGCCACCTGGCGGGCCTGGCACGAGCGCACGGGCCTGCGCGTCATCAACGGCATCGGGGCCACGGAACTGCTGCACATCTTCGTCTCCGCCGCCGACGAGCTGATCAGGCCCGGCACCACGGGCCTGCCGGTGCCGGGGTGGCAGGCGCGCGTCCAGGACGCCGACGGCAGGCCCGTGCCCGACGGCGAGCCCGGCCTGCTGGCCGTGCGCGGCCCGGTCGGCTGCCGCTACCTGGCCGACCCCCGGCAGCGGGACTACGTCCGGGGCGGCTGGAACGTCACCGGCGACACCTACGTCCGCGAGGCCGACGGCTACTTCCGCTACGTGTCCCGCGCCGACGACATGATCATCTCCGCCGGGTACAACATCGCGGGCCCGGAGGTGGAGGAGGCGCTGCTGCGCCATCCGGACGTGACCGAGACGGCGGTCGTCGGCCGTCCCGACGAGGCCCGCGGCCAGGTGGCGATCGCCTACACGGTGCTGCGCGCCGGGGCCCCGCGCGACCCGGCGGCGCTGCGCGCGTTCCTCACCTCCCAGCTGGCGCCCTACAAGTGCCCGCGCGAGTTCGTCTTCCTCGACGCGCTGCCGCGCACGGCCACCGGCAAGTTGCAGCGGTTCCGGCTGCGCACCGGAAGTGACCAGCAGTGATGCCGACGACCTAAAATGATCAACGTGTCCGAGCAGCACGCACCCAGGTCCCTCATCGTCACGCTCTACGGCGCGTACGGCCGCTTCATGCCCGGCCCGGTGCCCGTCGCCGAGCTGATCCGGCTCCTGGCCGCGGTCGGCGTGGACGCCCCCTCGGTGCGTTCCTCGGTGTCCCGGCTCAAACGGCGCGGCCTGCTGTCGCCGGCCCGCACGGAGTCCGGCGCGGCGGCGTACGAACTCTCGCCCGAGGCACGCCAGTTGCTGGAGGACGGCGACCGGCGCATCTACGCCGGGGCGCCGGTCGCGGACGAGGGCTGGGTGCTCGCGGTGTTCTCGGTTCCCGAGTCGGAGCGGCAGAAACGCCACGTGCTGCGTTCCCGGCTGGCCGGACTGGGCTTCGGCACCGCGGCCCCGGGGGTGTGGATCGCCCCGGCGCGGCTGTACGAGGAGACGGAACACACCCTGCGGCGGCTGCGCCTGGACCCGTACGTGGACTTCTTCCGCGGTGAGCACCTGGGCTTCGCGGCCACGGCCGAGGCGGTGGGCCGCTGGTGGGACCTGGCCGCGATCGCCAAGGAGCACGAGCGTTTCCTGGACGCGCACGAGCCCGTGCTCCAGTCCTGGGAGCGCCGGCCGGACACCCCGCCCCAGGAGGCGTACCACGACTACCTCCTCGCCCTGGACTCCTGGCGCCACCTCCCCTACACCGACCCGGGCCTGCCCGCCCGCCTCCTCCCGGCGAACTGGCCGGGCGTCCGCTCGGCCCGGGTCTTCCACCGCCTGCACGAACGACTCCGCGACGCGGGCGCGGAGTTCGCCGGGCTGTGACACCCGGCGCTCGCCAGGGGACCGGCCCGGTGTCGCTCAGCCGCCGAGCGAGAGCCGGGGGCGGGGGGCGTCGGTGCGGCCGGTGCGGGGGCGGCGGCTGCCCGCGCGGTAGGGGGCGGGCCAGGGTGCGGCGGGGCCGTCGTAACCCTGTTCGGCCGCCGCGTGCAGGGTCCAGTGCGGGTCGTACAGGTGCGGCCGGGCCAGCGCGCACAGGTCGGCGCGGCCCGCCAGGATCAGCGAGTTGACGTCGTCCCACGAGGAGATCGCACCGACCGCGATCACCGGGACGCGGACCTCGTGCCGGATGCGGTCGGCGAACGGCGTCTGGTACGACCGCCCGAACTCGGGCCGTTCCTCGGCCACCACCTGCCCGGTGGAGACGTCGATGGCGTCGGCGCCGTGCGCGGCGAAGGCGCGGGCGATCTCGACGGCGTCCTCGGCGGTCGTCCCGCCCTCGGCCCAGTCGGTCGCCGAGATCCGCACCGTCATCGGCCGCTCGGCCGGCCACACCGTGCGGACGGCGTCGAAGACCTCCAGCGGAAACCGCAGCCGCTTCTCCAGGGAGCCGCCGTAGGCGTCGGTGCGGTGGTTGGTGAGCGGGGAGAGGAAACCGGAGAGCAGATAACCGTGGGCGCAGTGCAGTTCGAGCAGGTCGAAGCCGGCCCGGGCGGCCCGCCAGCCGGCCGCCGCGAACTGCTCGCGGATGTCGGTGAGCTGGGCGCGGGAGAGCTGGCGCGGGACCTGGCTGCCCGGCTTGTACGGCAGCGGGGAGGGGGCGACGACGGGCCAGTTGCCGCTGGGCAGCGGCTCGTCCATGCCCTCCCACATCCGCTTCGTGGAGCCCTTGCGTCCGGAGTGCCCGAGCTGGACGCCGATCGCGGCGCCCGGCGCCTGGCGGTGCACGAAGTCGGTGACGCGCCGCCACGCCTCGGCCTGCCGGCCGGTGTAGAGGCCGGCGCAGCCGGGGGTGATCCGGCCCTCCTCGCTGACGCACGCCATCTCGGTCATCACGAGGCCGGCCCCGCCGAGGGCCCGCGCGCCCAGGTGGACGAGGTGGAGGTCACCGGGGACGCCGTCGGTGGCGCAGTACATGTCCATCGGTGACACGACGACCCGGTTGCGCAGGGTCAGGCCGCGCAGCCGGAACGGCGTGAACATCGGGGGCGTGCCGGGCGGGCAGCCGAACTCGCGCTCCACGGCCCCGGTGAAGCGGGCGTCGCGCAGCCGGAGGTTGTCGTGGGTGACCCGGCGGCTGCGGGTGAGCAGGTTGAAGGCGAACTGCCGGGGCGGCTGGTCCAGGTACAGCCGCAGGTTCTCGAACCACTCCAGGCTGGCCCGGGCGGCCCGCTGGGTGGAGGCGACGACGGGCTTGCGCTCCTCCTCGTAGGCCGCCAGCGCGCGGGGCACGTCCGGCTGTTCCGACAGGCAGGCGGCCAGCGCGAGGGCGTCCTCGACGGCGAGCTTGGTGCCGGAGCCGATGGAGAAGTGGGCGGTGTGGGCGGCGTCGCCGAGGAGGACGACGTTGCCGTGCGACCAGCGCTCGTTGACCACCGTGCGGAACCTGGTCCAGGCCGACGTGCCGGAGCGCAGGGGGCGTCCGCCGAGCGCGTCGGCGAAGACCTTGGCACAGCGTTCGACGGACTCCTGGGGGGTGAGTTCGTCGTATCCCGCGGCCCGCCAGACCTCCTCGCGCATCTCGACGATGACGGTGGAGGAGCCGGACGGGCTCTGCGGCCCGGAGGGCCTCGTCGAGGGGTGCTGGCCGGGAGACGGGCGGGCGTACGGGTAACCGTGCAGTTGCATCACGCCGTGTTCGGTCTCGGCGATCTCGAAGCGGAAGGCGTCGAAGGCGAAGTCGGCGGCGAGCCAAATGTAGCGGCAGCGGTGCTCGGTCACTCGGGGGCGGAACGCATCGGAGCGGGTCTCGCGCGTGGTGCTGTGCACACCGTCGGCGGCGACGACGAGGTCGTGGTCCCGCGAGAGCCGGTCGAGGGGCGGCGCCTGCGTGGAGAACCGCAGCTCCACGCCCAGCGAGCGGCAGCGCGTCTGGAGGATCTCCAGCAGCCGGTGCCGGCCCAGTGCGGCGAACCCGTGGCCGCCGGAGCGGTGCCGTGTGCCGCGGCGCACTATGTCGATGTCGTCCCAGCGTACGAAGTCGCGCCGCAGGGCCTCGTGGACGACGGGGTCGGCGTGCTCGATGCCGCCGAGGGTCTCGTCGGAGAGGACCACGCCGAAGCCGAAGGTCTCGCCGGGGGCGTTGCGTTCCCAGACGGTGACGTCGCGGGCGGGGTCGAGGCGTTTGAGCAGGGCCGCGGCGTAGAGCCCGCCGGGGCCTCCGCCGATGATCGCCACGCGCACCGGACCTCACCTCCCCCGCCACTTCGGCGGGCGCTTCTCCGTGAAGGCCGCGTGGAACTCCGCGTAGTCCTCGCCGTTCATCAGCAGGGCCTGGGTGGAGGCGTCCAGTTCCACCGCCGCCGCCAGGGGCATGTCCAGCTCGGCCGTGAGCAGCGCCTTGGTCTGGGCGTGGGCGAGGGCCGGGCCGTCGGCGAGGCGGCGGGCCAGTCCGGCGGCCGTCTCGTCCGCCCGGCCCTCCGGCGCCAGCTCGCTGATCAGGCCGATGCGCTCCGCCTCGGGGGCCCGCACCGGCTCGCCCAGCATCAGCAGGCGGGTGGCGTGGCCGAGACCGACGACCCGGGGCAGCAGGTAGGCCGCGCCCATGTCGCCGCCGGACAGGCCGACCCGGGTGAAGAGGAAGGCGAAGCGGGCCGAGGGGTCGGCGATCCGGAAGTCGGACGCCAGGGCGAGGACCGCGCCGGCGCCGGCCGCCACGCCGTGCACCGCCGCGATCACCGGGAACGGGCACTCGCGGATCGCGCGGACGACCTGGCCGGTCATCCGGTTGAAGTCGAGCAGCTGGGCCGTGTCCATGGCGAGCGTGGCGCCGATGATCTCGTCCACGTCGCCGCCGGAGCAGAAGCCGCGGCCCTCCCCCGCCAGGACCAGGGCACGCACCGAGCGCTCCCGGGACAGCTCGGCGAGCAGGTCGCGCAGGTCGGCGTAGGCGCCGAAGGTGAGCGCGTTGAGTTTCTCGGGGCGGGCGAGGGTGACGGTGGCCACCCCGTCGGCGATCTCGACCCGCAGGTGGGCCCAGTCGGCGGTGCGGGTGGCGGAGCCGGTGAAGGGACTCATGACGTGCGGCCTCCTAGCGCGGCGGTGCCGTACGTTGCTCTGTCCCACGAAGTTATCACCTGTTTGTGACTGTCGTCACCAGGGCGCGACAAGGCAGTCGGCACGCGGGTCACCGGTCGTCGACAGCGCCGTAACAGTGCGGCCGCGCGGGCGAGGCGGGCCGTTCGCCTGGGTAGGCCGCCTGGTGCCGGGGCCTGGGGGTCCCGGACGAAGCCCGGCGACGGCCCTGGACGGCCGGGCCCGTACCATTCCTACAGTCGAAAGCAGGACAGCCTGCTCCATGAACGGACTCGCCTTGCACGAACGCCCCGCCGAATCGGCCTCCTGGCGCATCGCCCTGCCGCACACCGCGGCGGCGGTGCCCGTGGCGCGTGCCCTGGTGCGCTCGGCCCTCACCGAGGTGGAGCACGTGGCCGACTGCGACACGGCGGAGCTGCTCACGGCCGAGCTGGTGGCCAACGCGGTGGAGCACACCGCCGGGCACGGCCCGATAGAGCTGGTGGTGGAGCTGGCGCCGACCGGTTGCCAGGTCGAGGTGCACGACCCGGACCCGGCGCCGCCCGGGCACCTGACCCGGCCCGTGATCGAGGAGCCCGACGTCTGGCAGGAGGGCGGGCGCGGGCTGCTGCTGATCCGCGCCCTCAGCTCGTCCTGCGGGCACCGCCCCACCCCCTCGGGCAAGGCGGTGTGGTTCAGACTGCCTGTGATTCCCGCTCAGCGACGGCCGGCGTGACCTCGGCGGCCGGTCGCGCCAGCGTGGAGTGCCGGCGGCCGTAGACGCCGTACACCAGCAGGCCCACCGCGAGGAACACGGCGAACTGGAGCCAGGTCCGCCAGCCGGTCTCGTACATCAGGTACAGGCAGAAGGCGACGCCGAGCAGCGGGGCCACCGGGTAGAGCGGCACCCGGAAACTGCGGGCGAGGCCCGGTTCGCGGCGGCGCAGGGCGATCACCACGATGTTGACGACGGCCATGATGGCGAGCGTGCCGATGGTGCACAGGTTCATCACGGCGTCGAGGGAGGCGAAGGCCGCCGGGAGCGCGAAGACGACCGCGACGATCAGGGTGCCGGCGACCGGCGTGGAGGTCCGCGGGCTGACCTTCTCGAAGACGCGCGGGATCAGGCCGTCCCGGGACATCGACATCAGGATGCGGGTCTGGCCGTACATCACGGCGAGGACCACGGAGGCGATGGCGACGACCGCGCCGAAGGCGATGACACCGCCGCCGACGGTGGAGCCGGTGACCTCGTTGACGACGTAGGACAGGGCGGCGGGGCGGCCGGCGACCTGGTCGCCGCCGATGGCGCCGATCGCCGCGAGCGCGACCGCGCAGTACAGCAGCGTCACCAGACCCATGCACACCATGATCGCGACCGGGATGTCCCGGCGGGGGTTCTTCGCCTCCTCGCCGGCGGTGGTGATCGCGTCGAAGCCGATGTAGGAGAAGAACGCGGCGGTGGTGCCCGCGCCGATGCCGCCGAGCCCGGCCGGGGAGAACGGCGTGAGGTTGCCGTGCTTGAACGCGCTGTAGCCGATGGCGCAGAAGGCGAGGAGGATCGCGAGCTTCACGGCGGCCATCGCGGCGGTTGCGCGGGCGCTCTCGCGCACCCCGCGCACCAGCAGCACGGAGGCCATGGCGATGACGAGCACGGCGGGGAGGTTGACCAGACCGCCGTCGCCGGGGCCGGCGGACAGGGCGGCCGGGAGCTGGAGTCCGGTGAGGCTGTGCAGCAGTTCGTTGACGTACTCGCTCCAGCCGACCGCGACGGCGGAGATGGAGATGCCGTACTCCAGCAGCAGGCACCAGCCGACCAGGAAGGCCGTGGACTCGCCGAGGCCGGCGTAGGCGAAGGAGTACGAGGAGCCGGAGACCGGGATGGCGCCGCCCAGCTCCGCGAAGGAGAAGGCGGTGAAGACGCAGGTCAGCGCGGCGAGGACGAAGGAGACGACGACGGCCGGACCGGCCTGTGCGACGGAGTCGGACAGGCCGACGAAGATGCCGGTGCCGACGATGGCGCCGACGCCGAAGCAGATGAGCTGGAAGAGGCCCATGGTGCGCTTCAGGCCGTGTCCCTCGCGGTCGGCTCCGGATTCGGCGACGAGCAGGTGCGGGGACTTGATGCGGGGAGCGGGCATGCGGGTGGTGCTCGTTTCTGGTGGTGCGGGCGCCCGGCGTAGGGGCGCGGCGTCGGCGCCGAGAAGGGGTGGCTCGGGGCCGCCGGTCAGGATAAGGCCTGGTGAGGCGGGTCAGGCAAGGCTTTCCCGGCCGAGTGTGGCGACCAGCACCGCCTTGATGGTGTGCAGGCGGTTCTCGGCCTCGTCGAAGACGATCGAGTGGGCGGACTCGAAGACCTCGTCCGTCACCTCCAGCGACGCCAGGCCGTGGGTCTCATGGATCTGCTGTCCCACGGTGGTGCCGAGGTCGTGGAAGGCCGGCAGGCAGTGCAGGAACTTCACGTCCGGGTTGCCGGTGGCGTGGAGCACGTCCATCGTCACGGCGTAGGGGGCGAGGGCCGCGATCCGCTCGTCCCACACGTCCTTGGGCTCGCCCATCGAGACCCAGACGTCGGTGGCGACGAAGTCCGCGCCCAGGACGCCCTCGGCGATGTCCTCCGTGAGGGTGACGCGGGCACCGCTGGTCCCGGCGAGCGCGCGGGCGCGGTCGACGATCTCCGGGGCGGGCCAGTAGGACTTGGGGGCGACGATCCGTACGTCCATGCCGAGCAGGGCGCCGGTGACCAGGTAGGAGTTGCCCATGTTGAAGCGGGCGTCGCCGAGGTAGGCGAAGGCGGTCTTCCGCAGCGGCTTGGCGCTGTGCTCGGTCATGGTGAGCACGTCGGCGAGCATCTGGGTGGGGTGCCAGTCGTCGGTGAGTCCGTTGTAGACGGGCACGCCCGCGTACGCGGCCAGTTCCTCGATCTTGGCCTGGCTGTCGCCCCGGTACTGGATCCCGTCGAACATCCGGCCCAGCACGCGCGCCGTGTCCCTGACCGACTCCTTGTGCCCGATCTGCGAGCCCGAGGGGTCGAGGTAGGTCGTGTGGGCGCCCTGGTCGGCTGCGGCGACCTCGAACGCGCAGCGGGTGCGCGTCGAGGTCTTCTCGAAGATCAGCGCGATGTTCCTGCCCCGCAGGTACGGCGTCTCGGTCCCGGCCTTCTTGGCGGCCTTCAGCTCGGCGGCCAGCTCGACCAGGCCGCGGAACTCCTCCCCGGTGAAGTCCAGCTCCTTGAGGAAGTGGCGGCCGGCGAGGGCGGTCGGGACTGTCGCCATGGGGGGCGCTCCAGATGTATGACTGCAAGGGACCCTGTAAGTCTATACGACCCTTCACATTTCTATGCGATCCGCATGTCCCCGCCCTCTCATACGGGGTCCCGCTGCACCGGACAGCTCATGCACCGCGGGCCGCCCCGGCCGCGGCCCAGCTCGCTGCCCGGGATCTCGATCACCTCGATGCCCCGCTTGCGCAGGTGCGTGTTGGTGGTGGAGTTGCGTTCGTAGGCGACGACGACACCCGGCTCGACGGCGAGGACGTTGCAGCCGTCGTCCCACTGCTCGCGCTCGGCGGCGTGCACGTCCTGGGTGGCGGTCAGCACCCGGATCTCGCCGAGGCCGAGCGCGGCGGCGATCGCGCGGTGCATGTGCTCCGGCGGATGGTCGGTGACCTTCAGCTCGCGTTCGCCGACGCCCGGTTCGATGGTGTACGAGCGGAGCATGCCGAGGCCCGCGTACTGGGTGAAGGTGTCGCCGTCGACCATGGTCATCACCGTGTCGAGGTGCATGAAGGCGCGCCGCTTGGGCATGTCGAGCGCGACGATCGTGCGCGCGGAACCGGCCGCGAACAGCTTGTGCGCCAGCATCTCCACGGCCTGCGGGGTGGTGCGCTCGCTCATCCCGATCAGCACGGCGCCGTTGCCGATCACCAGGACGTCGCCGCCCTCGATGGTGGAGGGGTAGTCCGCCTGCCCCCGGGACCACACGTGGAACGTTTCGTCACGGAACAGCGGGTGGTGGCGGTAGATCGCCTCGAAGTGGACGGTCTCCCGCTGCCGGGCCGGCCAGCGCATGGCGTTGATGGAGACGCCGTCGTATATCCACGCCGAGGTGTCGCGGGTGAACAGGTGGTTGGGCAGCGGGCGGAGCAGGAAGTCGTCCAGCTCCATGACGTGGAAGCGGACCGAGGTCGGTTCCGCGTGCTCCGCCAGGAACTCCCGCTTGGTCATGCCGCCGACCAGGGCCTCGGCCAGCTCGCCCGGGGCCATCCGGTCGAAGGCGGCGCGCAGGTGGTCGGTGGCGAGGGGGCCGTACTCCTTCTCGTCGAAGACCCGGTCCAGGACGAGTGCGCGGGCCTCGGGGAGCGCCAGGGTCTCGGCGAGCAGGTCCCCGAAGAGGTGCACCTCGACCCCCCGGTCACGCAGTACGTCGGCGAAGCCGTCGTGCTCGGCGCGCGCCCGGCGCACCCAGAGCACGTCGTCGAAGAGCAGGGCGTCCTTGTTGCTGGGGGTGAGCCTTTTGAGCTCCAGATCCGGCCGGTGCAGGATGACGCGGCGCAGCCGCCCGGCCTCGGAGTCGACGTGGAATCCCATGCCTCCATCCTGACCACCGGAACCCCTCTTCACCCTCCGCCCGGCGGTTTCCGCGCCCGCCGGTTTCCGCCGTGCCGCGCCGGGCGGGGTCAGATCGCGGTGCAGGGCACCGGCCACCGGCGGATGCGCGGGGGCAGGGTCACGGCCCAGCCGCCGGCGGCGAGGACCAGCCGCTCGGCCGTGAGCAGCCCCAGCGCCTCCCGCGCGGTCGCGTCCAGCTCCGCGACGGGCGTGGGCTCCAGCAGCCGGAGGAACGTGGCGTGCAGCGCGGGGTGGTCCAGGGTCAGGCGGACGGCCGTGCCCCGCTCCCTGCGGTCCAGGACGGCGACGAAGTCCGGGCCGCGCCGGTGGTAGAGGATGCCGTGGGCGTGAGAGGCCCGCCAGGACGCCGGCACGCCTTCCTCGCCGGGCGGTTCGGCGGGCGGCGGGAGGTGGCACAGCAGGCGGGGGTCGTACGACGGTGTGCCCGTCGCCCGCCAGCTCACGCCGAGGCCCAGCCCCTGGCACTCGCGCAGGAACCGCACCGCCTCCGCCGTCGCACGGCCCGTGCCGCTCATGTCCAGGGCCCCGGCGACCTCGACCCGGCGCCCGGCACGCCGGTGCGGAACGGAGCCGGGCAGCCCGCGTTCCCCGGTGGGCCCGCTCGCCCGGTCCCCCTCGGTCGACACGCTCCCGACGCCCCCGATCGGCACGCTCACACCCTCCCTCTCGGCAGCCGGCTCATCCCGTTCCCTTGGCCGGCCGCTCAGTCGCGGGGCCCACCATGGGCCCACTCGCCCCGTCCCCCGGCAGCCCCTCAGCCAGCCCCCTCGGGTAGCCGGACCGGCTCTTGCCAGGTCGGCAGGGAGACGTATGTGGTGCCGTCACGGAACAGCAGGGCCAGGGAGTACGCGTGGTCGACCCAGGCGTCCAGGGACCGGGCCGGCACCTCGTGGCCGTCGGCGGTGAGCAGGCGGTGCAGCGCGGGCACGGTCCGGCCGTCCTCCAGCAGGCGCAGGGCCGCGGCCCGCCAGCCGGTGAGGCGGTGGGTGGCGGGCGGGCGGCCGGAGCGGCGGTCGTGCACCAGCAGCTCCGCGCCGTCCTCCTCGAACAGCAGCCGGGAGTCCGCGTGCCCGGCCCGCCAGTCGGCCACCGCGTCCTTCAGCCGCCGTTCGACCGGGCCGCCGATGCCCGCCGGTTCGGTGTCGAACAGGTAGACCAGGTCGGCGAGTTCGTCCTCGGGCAGGTCGTAGACGTGCTGGTACATCGCGGCCGGGCGGCGCTCGCCGAAGCCGAGGCCGGGGTCCGTGAAGTGCGGGCTGAACCGTTCCAGCTGGATGCGGTGGGCGCCGCTCGGCGGCTGGAGGTGGACCAGCGCGGGCAGCTGGTCGATGACGGGCGCGTAGTCGTCCGCCCTCTCGCCGGGGAAGCCGTACAGCAGGTTCCAGGAGCAGGTCAGGGCGTGGTTCTCGCACTCGCGCAGGGTGCGGACGTTGCGGGCGCCGGTGACCCCCTTGTCCATGAGGCCCAGGACGCGGCTGCCCAGGCTCTCGATGCCGGGCTGGATGTGCACGGCGCCGGAGGCGCCGAGGAGTCCGAGCTGGGCGGGGGTGAGGTTGGACTTGACCTCGTAGTGCAGCCGCAGGTCCCAGCCGCTCCCGGCCACGCGGGGCAGGAAGTCGCGGAAGTAGGCCATGTCGATGATGTTGTCGACGGTGACCACGTCGAGGAGGCGGTGGCGGCGCACCAGCCGGTCGATCTCCGTCCACAGCCGCTCCCCCGGCTTGGCGCGGAAGGCCATGGCCGTGCCGTTCAGCCCGCAGAAGGTGCAGTGGTGCTTCTCGCCCCACCAGCAGCCACGGGCGCCCTCCACGACGAGCTTCGGATGGATGTGCTCCTGGACCGGGGAGGCGTCCAGGGCTGCCTGCCACTGGTCGTAGTCGGGCGAGGGTATGTCGGCCGGGGCCACGGTCCGCCGGGTTTCCGTGTTGGCCCGGGACACCGTGCCGTCCCACCAGCACAGTCCGGGGACGTCCGCCGGGGCGGTACGGGCTTCCAGGTGGTCCAGGAGCGCGGGAAGGGCGTACTCGGCCTCGCCGCGGACCACGTGATCGACGAAGGGGTGGTTGCGGTGCAGGGCGTGGCCCATCGGGCCGTCGCAGTTGCTGCCGCCGAGGACGACCGTCACCCCGGGGCGTCTTCGCTTGAGTTCGCGGGCGAGGGCGAGGGACGGCACGTTCTGCATGAAGGTACTGGTGAACCCGACCACGTCCGGTCCGGCGGCCAGGATCTCGGCGGCGCAGGCGTCGATGAAGCCGGCCGCGTACGGGCGCATCGCGAGCGCGGTGCCGATGGGGACGTCCCGGTCGGCCGCGTACTCCTTCAGCCGGGCCTCGCCCCAGCCGGGGTCGCCGTACAGGACGCCGGAGAAGACCCAGTCGCCGAGGCCGTGGAAGACGGCGTCGCTGCCGACCGCGACGTAGTCGCCCGGGCGGAGCCGGCCGCCGGAGCCCTCCAGCAGGTACTCCGCCCAGCGCAGCGAGCCGTGGAACTCGCTCACCTCGTCGCCGGGGCGGGACCGCCGCACGATCCGCTGGAGCAGACCCAGTTGCAGCGAGGGCAGGTCGAGGGGGTGCCACGGCATCGTGACCAGGTGGACGCGCATGCTCAGCGGGTCGGCCGCTTCTCCAGGATCGCCGGCCTGCGGGTGGTGTCCCGCTGGTCCTCGCGGACCACGATCTTCTTGATCTCCACGCTCGCCACTCCCCCCAGGACACGCCAACGCCCCTGCGCCGCACGGCTGTCCACCATATGGACGAAGATGTGCGCGACACAAGGGCGTCGTGTGACCGGCGCGTCGGGAAGGCGTGCGCCGGTGCCGGGAGGCGGTGCGCCGTGCGGTGGCTACAGCCGCGGGTCGACCGGCTCCGACTCCAGCGCCAGCACCCCGAACACCGCCTCGTGCACCCGCCACAGCGGCTCCCCGGCGGCGAGCCGGTCCAGGGCCTCCAGACCGAGGGCGTACTCGCGCAGCGCCAGGGACCGCTTGTGGTTCAGGAACCGCTGCCGCAGCCGGGCCAGGTTCTCCGGCCGGGTGTACTCGGGACCGTAGATGATCCGCAGGTACTCGCGGCCCCGGCACTTGACGCCGGGCTGCACCAGCCGCCCCTCGGGGGTGCGGACCAGCGCGCCGACCGGCTTGACGACCATGCCCTCGCCACCCCGGCCGGTCATCTCCAGCCACCAGTCGACGCCCGCGCGGACCGACTCCGGGTCGCCGGTGTCGACGTACAGCCGCCGGGTGGTCTGCAGCAGTCCGGTGCCGTCGTGCTCCACCAGCCGGTCGATCAGGGCCAGTTGCTCGTCGTGCGGGAGCGCGGCGAGGCTGCGGCCCTGGACGGCCAGGAGCTGGAAGGGGGCCAGCCGGACCCCGTCCAGGCCCTCGGTGGTCCAGCAGTAGCGGCGGTAGGCGGCGGTGAACGCCCGTGCGTCGGCGGCGCGTTCGCGCTGCCGGGTGAGCAGGGCGCCCACGTCGGCACCGCGCGCCGCCCCGGCCTCCAGGGCGGCGAGCGCGCCCGGGAACACCGCGCCGGACGCGGCGCCGACGGCCGCGTACTGGCCGCGCAGCAGCCCCGTGGCCTTCAGCGACCAGGGCATCAGCTCGGCGTCCAGCAGCAGCCAGTCGGTGTCCAGTTCGTCCCACAGACCGGCGTCCCCGATCGCCGAGCGCAGCCGACCGAGGATCTCCTCGGTCACCTCGGCGTCGTCGAAGAACGGCCGCCCGGTACGGGTGTAGAGCGACCCCGTGGGGCCGTCCGCACCGAACCGCTTGCGCGCCGTCTCCGCGTCCCGGCAGACCAGGGCCACCGCGCGGGAGCCCATGTGCTTCTCCTCGCACACCACCCGCGCGACGCCGTCCCGCGCGTACTGCGCGAAGGCCTCCTCGGGGTGCTCCAGGAAGTGTCCGTCAGCGGCTCCGTCGCGGGCCTCGGCCCGTGAGGCGGCCGTCGGCGCCATGGTCGGCGGCAGGTACGGCAGCAGGCGCGGGTCGGTCGCGAAGCGGCTCATGACCTCCAGGGCCGCCGCCGCGTTCTCCTCGCGGACGGCCACCCGGCCCGCGTACCTGGTCTCCACGGCCCGGCGGCCGTGCACGTCCGCCAGGTCCAGCGGCCGGCCGTCCTGCCCGCCGGGCGCCTCGGTGCGCAGCGGCCGCGCCGGCTCGTACCAGACCCGCTCGGCCGGTACGTCGACCAGTTCCCGCTCCGGCCAGCGCAGCGCGGTCAGCTTGCCGCCGAAGACGGCACCGGTGTCCAGGCAGATGGTGTTGTTGAGCCAGGTGGCCTCGGGCACGGGTGTGTGGCCGTAGACCACCGCGGCCCGGCCCCGGTAGTCCTCCGCCCACGGGTAGCGCACCGGCAGCCCGAACTCGTCGGTCTCGCCGGTGGTCTCCCCGTACAGGGCGTGCGAGCGGACCCGTCCGGAGGTGCGGCCGTGGTACTTCTCCGGCAGGCCGGCGTGGCAGACCACGAGCCGGCCGCCGTCCAGGACGTAGTGGCTGACCAGTCCGTCGATGAACTCCCGTACCTGGGACCGGAACTCCTCGCTCTCGCCCTCCATCTGCGCGATGGTCTCGGCGAGTCCGTGGGTGGGCTGGACCCGGCGGCCCTTGAGGTGGCGGCCGTACTTGTTCTCGTGGTTGCCGGGGACGCACAGGGCGTTGCCCGACTTCACCATGGACATCACCCGACGCAGCACGCCGGGGCTGTCCGGGCCGCGGTCGACCAGGTCGCCGACGAACACGGCGGTACGGCCGTCGGGGTGCGCCCCGTCCGCGTACCCCAGCCTGGCCAGCAGCGCCTCCAGTTCGGCGGAGCAGCCGTGGATGTCGCCGATGATGTCGAAGGGGCCGGTGAGGTGGGTGAGGTCGTTGTAGCGCTTCTCGGTGACGACGGTGGCGTTCTCCACCTCCTCCGTGCCGCGCAGGACGTGCACCTTGCGGAAGCCCTCGCGCTCCAGGTGGCGCAGTGAGCGGCGCAGTTCGCGGATGTGCCGCTGGATGACCCGGCGGGGCATGTCGGCGCGGTCGGTGCGGGCCGCGTTGCGCGCGGCGCACACCTCCTCCGGCACGTCCAGCACGATGGCGATGGGCAGCACGTCGTACCGCTTGGCCAGCTCGATCAGCTGGCGCCGGCCGTCCTGCTGCACGCTGGTGGCGTCGACGACGGTGCGGCGGCCGGCGGCCAGCCGCTTGCCGGCGATGTAGTGCAGGACGTCGAAGGCGTCCCGGCTGGCGCTCTGGTCGTTCTCGTCGTCGGCGACCAGACCGCGGCAGAAGTCGGAGGAGATCACCTCGGTGGGCTTGAAGTGCCGCCGGGCGAACGTGGACTTGCCGGAGCCGGAGGCGCCGACGAGGACGACGAGGGACAGGTCGGTGACGGGCAGCTCCCGTCCCGGCCGGCGGGTTGCGTTCATGCGGCCTTCGCCTCCTTCTCGGTGTCGTCGCGGTCGTCGCGGTGGAACACGGCCATCTGGGTGGGCGGCCCGACCTCGGGGTCCTCCGGGCCGACGGGACCGAACTCGACGTCGTAGCCGTGGCGTCCGGCCACCGTCGCCGCCCAGGCGCGGAACTCCTCGCGGGTCCACTCGAAGCGGTGGTCGCCGTGCCGGGCGTGTCCGGCGGGCAGGCTCTCCCAGCGGACGTTGTACTCGACGTTCGGGGTGGTCACGACGACCGTGCGGGGACGCGCGTGCCCGAACACGGAGTACTCCAGGGCGGGCAGCCGGGGCAGGTCGAGGTGCTCGATCACCTCGCTGAGCACGGCGGCGTCGTACCCCTTGAGCCGGTTGTCGGTGTAGGCGAGGGAGCCCTGGACGAGCCGGACGCGGGCCGCCTGCCGCTCCCCCATCCGGTCGAGCCTGATCCGCCGCGCCGCGATGGTCAGGGCCCGTACGGACACGTCCACGCCGACGATCTCGGTGAACCGGGTGTCCTTGAGCAGCGCCCGCACCAACTGCCCCTGCCCGCAGCCGAGGTCGAGGACGCGCGCGGCGCCGGAGGCGTGCAGCGCGGTGAGGATCGCCGCCCGGCGCTGCTCGGCGAGCGGGGCCGGCTTCTCCTCCGCCTCGGTCTCCTCCGCGACGGCGTTGTCGATGTCCTCGACCTCGCTGTCGTCGGCCTCGGCCAGCCGCACCAGCTCCAGCCGCTCGCGTGCCTGCCGGGTCAGCGACCAGCGGCGGGACAGGTAGCGGCTGGTGATCAGCTGCTGCTCCGGGTGGCCGGCGAGCCAGCCCTCACCGGCGCGCAGCAGCTTGTCGACCTCGTCGGCGGAGACCCAGTAGTGCTTGGCGTCGTCCAGCACCGGCAGCAGGACGTACAGGTGGCGCAGTGCCGCGGCGAGGGTCAGCCGCTCCGACTCCAGCACGAGCCGGACGTACCGCGAGTCGCCCCACTCCGGGAACGCGGTGTCGAGCGGCACGGGGTCGGCGGTGACCGTCCAGCCGAGCGGCTCGAAGAGCCGTCGTACGAGGTCGGCTCCGCCGCGGGCGGGCAGCGCCGGGACCTCGACGCGCAGCGGCAGCGGAGCCGCCGCCCGCTCGGGGCGGGCGGCGCACACACCGCGCAGGGCGCTGGAGAAGACGCTGCTCAGCGCGACGGCGAGCAGCGAGGAGGCCGCGTAGGGACGGTCGTTGACGTACTGCGCGAGAGCCGCGTCGGGGGCGCCGCCGCGGCCCTTGCCCTTGCCCCGGCGCAGCAGTGCGAGCGTGTCGGTCTCCAGCAGCAGGGCGGCCGTGCAGCGTTCGGCGTCGGCTTCGGGGTAGAAGACGTGCGCCGTGCCGTACGACGTGGAGAACGCCTGCGCCTTGTCGGGGTGCTTGTGCAACAGGTACCCGAGGTCGGTGGCCGGGTTCCCGGCCGTGCCGGTGGTGGAGATCGTCAGGAACATGCCGCCGAGTCTCCCCGGCCGGGACCTCGCCGACCACAGGTTTTCCGTGCGGCGATGGCCCGCGGGCCCGGCCGCGCGGCCGGGCCCGCCCGCTCAGGACTCGTCGTCGACGATCTTCCGCGCCTTCGCCATGGCCCGCCGGTCGTCGGCGAGCCGTGCGTCCAGCGCCTTCTTGTTCTTGCCGATGGCGGTCTTCTGCGCGCGGCTCTCGACGGCGTGCACGGCCTGGATGAAGCCGGTGTCGAGTTTGCAGCGGGCGTCCGCTGCGGCGGTCTTCTTCTCCTTCTCCGACGGCTCGTCGCCGCGGAACCAGTCGGAGTCGGTGGACGCCTGGTCCGGGTCGGAGTAGTGGAAGCCCTTGTCCTTCATGCAGGTGGACCACTCGCGCTCGGCCTTCTTCCAGGCGGGGTCCTTCCGTGCCTGCTTGTGCGCCTGGTACCAGTACTGCACGGGGAGCGAGTAGTAGCCGCTGAGCCGCACGCCGCCGACCTTCGCCGGCTTGGGCTCGGGGCCGTAGATGCTGCGGAAGGCCTCGCCCATGCATCCCTTCGCGGGGATGGGGTGGCCGTGCGCCCGGTGGCTGTCGCCGGACTCGAACGTGCCGGTGAGGGCCGCGTACTGGTCGGCGGGCCATTCCATGGGCTGGTCGTCGGACTGGTCCCGCACCACGTTGTGGTAGCCGTGCTCGGCCGCCCGGCCGGGGTCGTCCACACCGTACGGGCTGTCGTCCCCGACCTTGCCTCCGCCCACGAAGGTGCCCTGCCGCACCGGGTAGGTCGACTCGACGGTCCTGATGTCGAGCGTCCTGAAACCGGTGAACCCGAGCCGGACCATGCACCGCTTGGCGAGGATCCACTGGGCCGTGCCGACGGCCTTGCCGTCGCGGGACGTCGCGTCCGGTACGTACGCGTGCAGCGGGAACGACTCCATGGTGTTGAGGCGGTGGGCCTCGTCGCCGGGGTCGTCGCCGCCGGCGAACTGGCACGCCGACACGGCGAGCAGGCCGGTGAGGGCGAGGGGGAGGATTTTACGCACGCGGTCATATGACCAGGCAGGGATCATGTGCGCTGTGACGGAAGCCATAGTTCCGGCACATGGTGCGCACAGAAGACCCATGTGATCTCCATTACGGCCGCCCCGGCCCGGGTCTGATGGAGTGAGCCCCCGTCAACTGACCACTGACAGAAGGGGGAACCATGACCAACGGCCAGGGAACCCGGGTACGCCGCAGAGCCGCCGTCGCCGTGGCGGCCGGTGCCGTCCTCGGGGCGGGCGTCCTCGCGACCGCTCCCGCCCAGGCGGCCACGGCACGGGGCGCGGCCTCCGCGCAGCGCACCGCCGCCGCGGCACCGCAGGTGTCGGCGCAGGGCGCGTACGCCATGAACCCGGCGACCGGCAAGCAGCTCTTCGGCAAGGCGCCGGACGGGCGGCTGCGGACCGGCTCCACGACGAAGATCATGACGGCGCTGGTGGTGCTGTCGCAGCGGAACGTGGACCTCGGGAAGAAAGTGAAGATCAAGAAGGAGTACACCGACTACGTCATCGACCCGGTGACGCACGTCCAGCGCTACTCGAGCGCCAACCTGATCCTCGGCGACTCGATGACGACGGGCGACCTGCTGTACGGCCTGCTGCTCCCCTCGGGCTGCGACGCGGCCTACGCGCTCGCGGACACCTACGGCACGGGCTCGACGACGGCCCGGCGGACCAGTTCGTTCATCGGCAAGATGAACGCCAAGGCGCGCGAACTCGGCCTGAAGAACACCCACTTCGACTCCTTCGACGGGGTGTCCAACGGGAAGAACTACTCCTCGCCGCGCGACCTGGCCAAGCTGGCCGGGGTCGCGCTGAAGAACAAGTCGTTCAAGAAGGTCGTCGGCACCAAGGTCTACGACGACATGCGGTCGTACCGGCCCGGCGGCGGAACGCACGCCATGAAGCCGTGGAACAACTCGAACAAGCTCCTCGCCTCCTACCGGGGCGCGTTCGGCGTGAAGACCGGCTCCGGTCCGGAGGCGAAGTTCTGCCTGGTGTTCGCGGCCACCCGTGATTCGAGGACGGTCGTGGGCACGATCCTCGCGGACACGTCGGCGGACCAGCGTTTCAAGGACGCGGCGAAGATCCTGGACTACGGCTTCACCCAGCGGGGCTGAGCCGGCCCGGGGGGATCCACGGGTCCCCCCGGCACCCGCGTCGGGCCGGTCGGCCGGGCCGCGCGGGCAGCCGTGGCAGTCCCGGCGCGGCCGGCGCCCCCGCCCTGGCCCGCCTTTCGGCGCCGCCCGCCCCGGTGGGCCGGGGCCGGGTCGCCGGGTGGCTACGACAGCTGGGACTGGACCTGGCTGGAGATCAGCTCCAGGTGGTCCAGATCGCCGAGGTCCAGCACCTGGAGGTAGATCCGCCGGGAACCGATCTCGGCGTACCGGCCGATCTTGTC
The DNA here is from genome assembly GCF_055581365.1 of Streptomyces sp. NPDC031445. NCBI lineage: Bacteria > Bacillati > Actinomycetota > Actinomycetes > Kitasatosporales > Streptomycetaceae > Streptomyces > Streptomyces sp. NPDC031445. The sequence continues at coordinate 271,318 of NZ_JBVIJO010000001.1, read as the reverse complement.
GACGACCTCCGCCGGGGAACCGGCCAGCCCGTTGGCCTTCAGCTCGTCCACCTCACGGCCGATCGCGGCGGCGCGCCGGGCCACCTCCTGGTCGTCCCTGCCGACGCAGACGACGAGCGCGTTGGAGTACGTCAGGTCGTCCGCGTCGCGGCCCGCCTCCGCCGCCGCGGCCCGCACCCGGCCGAACTGCCGCTCGCTGTCCTCGATCGAGGCGAACGGGATGTTGAACTCGTCGGCGTACCGGGCGGCGAGCCGCGGGGTCCGGGTCGCGCCGTGGCCGCCGATCAGCACGGGGACCTTCTTCTGGGCGGGCTTGGGCAGCGCCGGCGAGTCGGTGAGGTCGTAGAACGTGCCGTGGAAGTCGAAGGTCTTGCCGGCCTCGGTCGCCCACAGCCCGGTGACGATCGCGAGCTGCTCCTCCAGCCGCGCGAACTTCTCCTTCGGGAAGGGGATGCCGTACGCCTTGTGCTCCTCCTCGAACCAGCCCGCTCCCAGGCCGAGTTCGACCCGGCCGCCGGACATCTGGTCGACCTGGGCGACCTGGATGGCGAGGACGCCGGGCAGTCGGAAGGTGCCGGCGGTCATCAGCGTGCCGAGACGGATGCGCTTGGTCTCGCGGGCGAGGCCGGCCAGGGTGATCCAGGCGTCCGTCGGGCCGGGCAGACCGTCCACGCTGCCCATGCGGAGGTAGTGGTCGGAACGGAAGAAGGCGTCGAAGCCCAGGTCCTCGGTGGCCTTGGCCACGGTGAGCAGGGTGTCGTAGGTGGCCCCCTGCTGGGGCTCGGTGAAGATTCGAAGGTCCATACATCTATCCTGCACGGCGCCGTCCGCGTCAACCGCGCCGGTCCCGTCCGGCACGGCGGTCCCCGGCCGGGTGAAATCCTTCCGTCCCGCGCGCGGGTCCCGTCGCGGGCCGGTGACCGGCTCCGGCGGTGATCGTTGGGCTGTCGGAGCCGGACCGTCCGGCGCCCCGCGCCGGACCGTGTCCTCCGTCGCGCGTCACCGCGCCGGCCCCGGCGGGCCGGGGCCGAGGAGGCCGTCATGTCCGAAGAGTCCGTCCCCCTGCCGGAGGGCCCCGCCGGCCGGCCGAAGGGGTTGCTGGAGCGGATGGAGGAGCTGATGGCGGCACTGAACGCGGACCTGTCGGCCCTGGCGGACCTCCAGGCCGGGGCGCCGGCGCCGGGCGCGGCCGAGGAGGCGCGATGAGGCGGACGGCTCGGCGACGCGCGCGGTGACCACGCGGCAGGCCGCCGGTCAGACGCCCGACGGGCTGTCCTGGATGCCGCCCGGCAGCATCTCCTCCCGGGCCGCCAGCTTGCGCAGCATCTCCAGGACGCGGTCACGCGACTCGTCGGCGGCGTCGATCGCCTCCATGCACTGCCAGTACGTCGTCTCGTCGGCCGCGGCGCTGGCCATGCCGACCAGGGCCATGCCGACCTCGCCGAGCAGGCCGCCGAGGCAGAGCAGGGTCTCGCGGGCGTCGTCCAGCCGGGTGAGCTGGGCGGCGCGCAGGTCGCCGGGGTCGAGTTCGGGCGGGTCCAGCACTCCGCAGCCCCGGCCCGCCAGCTCCGTCAGTCCCAGTGCCTCGCCGCGCAGTTCCGGCGGGCCGGAGACAGCGAGGCGGCTCCCGATCGCCTGCGCCAGGGCCTGTGCCTGCCAGACCTCCGCCATCATCTCCGCCGCGTCGGCGCCGCCCGCCAGGGCCCGCCTGCTCGTGAGAATGAGCCGTACCGCATCCATACGGTGCCCCCGTCCCTCCGCCGCGCCGCCTCATACGGCCAGCCGAACTCTCTTGTTCACTACCCAGCGTGAGGGACGGTAGGGCGAAAAGCCAGAGGAAGACCGAAATCTGTGGACAACAATTCGGATTCGACCGGCAGTTTGACTCCGGAGAGTAATAGCGGAGTTCAGGACTCCGATTGTTGGCCCCGGCCTCGGCTCCGTCCCTCTTCCCCGTCCGGATCGTCGTCCAGGCCGCCGTGCCCGGCACCGGGAAGCGGGAACCGGAGCTCGTTGCGGTCGATCTTCGCGGCCAGCGCGGCGAGCGGATCGACGCCGAGGACCTCGCAGAGCTGGAGCAGATAGGCCAGGACGTCGGCGACCTCGTCCGTGACGCGGTGGGCCCTCCCGGGGTCGTCCATCACCCGGGCCGACTCCTCGGGGGTCAGCCACTGGAAGATCTCGACCAGTTCGGAGGCCTCCACCGAGAGGGCGGCGACGAGGTTCTTGGGCGTGTGGTAGGGCTGCCAGTTCCGCGCGGCGGCGAACTCGGCCAGTCGGCGCTGGAGTCGGGCCAGGCCGGGATCGGGGTGTTCGGTCACGGGTTCAGGTGTACCACCGTGACACCGGGGGTCCCGGTGGCCCATGACGCGTCGCTCACCGCGGCCACACAGCGGATGTGCCCCCGCTCGCCCATCCGCGCGGCCGTCCGCAGCACCTCCCGGCGCTGCCGCGGATCCAGGCCGCGGTCGAAACCGTCGGCGAGGACGGTGAGGGTCCGCAGCGCGTCGGGCACCTCGCCGGGGGTGTCCACGTCGAGGACCCCCGGCCCGGTCAGCAGCACCAGCGTCAGCGCGAGGTAGCGCAGTTCGCCGTCGCCCAGCCGGGCGAGTTCGCTGCGGAAGCCGTCGCCGCGGTCGATCAGCGCCCGTACCGTGCCGTCGGCCAGCGGCTCGGCGACCAGGTCGGCCACCCGCCCGGCGCAGCCCGCGCGCAGCGCCTCGACCAGCAGGCCGTGCCGCCGGCCGCACTCCGCGCGCGTGCGCCACAGTACGTCGGCGAGGTTGCCGCAGCCGCGCAGCAGCCGGCCCGAGCCGGTCGGGACGGGGGCGCGCATGTGCTCGGGGCGCGGGTCGCAGGGGAAGACGGAGCGCAGGGCGACGACCATCTGCTCGGCCGCGGCCAGCACATGGCGCTGGCCGTCCGTCTTGCCGGCCACGCGCAGCGGCAGCAGGGCGGTGCCCAGGCGGTCGTCGGGGAGCGGGGCGCGGGTGACCGGGGCGGAGCCGGCGGTGTGCCAGGCGGCCTGGACGGTACGGCGTCCGGGGTCGCGCAGGGCGGTCTCCAGCAGGACGACCCCGCGCGCGGTCAGCCGCTCCCCCACGATCCGCGGGTACGGTTCGGCCTGCACGGCGAGGTCGAGCCGGACCGGGCCCTCGGCGCCGTCGGCGGTGCAGCCGATCCGGAATCCCCGCCGCCCCCCGGCGTCGGGGCGGGCCCGTTCCGGCACGCAGGCGACCGGTTCCGGGAACGCCTCGGCGAGCGGGGCGCCGCCGCCGAGCCGTGCCAGCGCCTCGTACGCGGCGAGCGCGGTGGTCTTGCCGGTCCCGCTGGGCCCCGCGAACACGGTGACCGGGCCGAGCGGGAACCCGGCCCGCCGGTGCCCGGCGAAGGCCGACAGCCGCAGTTCGGTGATCCGGGACCGGATGTCCGGGGACGGACGGGAGTGCGCGGGGACGGCGGCGTCGGCCGCCGGCGGCTCAGCGGACACGGAGGGCACGGCCATATGCGGACGGTACGGCTCCGCCCGTACGCCGAACCGTTTCACTACGGGGACGTTCCTACGATCGGGGGACCTGACGCGGCGGACATCCGGCGCGGACCAGGAATTTTGCAAAAGATGACGCTCTTGTGGTCGTTGTCGGTGCCCACCGTTACTCTGCCGGGGTGTACGAGGAGTTCGAGACGGGCGATCCCGCGGCGCGCAGACGTGCGGCGATCGCGGCGGAGAAGGAGCGGCTGGCCCGCGACCGCGAGCGGCGCGAGTCCCGCGACCGCACGGCGGTCAGCGGCTTCCTGCGCCGCAAGTGGGCCTGGCTGGGCGTGACCGGGGACGCCGTCCCGGCCGTGCACGGCGTCCTGGACGAACTCTCCGCCGTACCGGGTCTGCCCGAGGAACCGCGTGCCGTCCTGCGGGCCGCGGCCGACGGCGCGCCGGACCGCGAGGCGCTCCTCCCGGCGGTGCGCAGGGCGCTGGAACACGCGGCTCCCGAAGAGGTGCTGGCGCACGTACGGGTCCTGTGGGAGGCGGACGTACCCTGGCTGACCGACGCCGGCGCGGAGCGCTGCCGGGTGATCTGCTCCAGCGCGCCGAGCCTGCTGCTCGTCAGCGGCCGGGCGCGCGGCGTATCCGGGGGTCCGGCCTTCTCCCTCTTCGCCGCCGCCGCCACCCGCGGCGCCGTTCCCGTGCCCACCCGCCATCTGCCCGGCATCCTGCCCTGGGCGCCGCTGCCGGTCCTGGACGACCTGGTGGACCACGGCGGTCTGCTGCCCGAGGACCGGCCGTGGGCGGACCGGGACCCGGACGAGGCGCTCTACCTGCGCGCACGCCTCGTGCCGGACACGATCGCTCCGCAGGACGCGGCCGCCCTGGAATGGACCGGCCACCTGCGGCGCGAGGCGTTCCTGAGCGGTGCGCCCCTGGAGCGGCTGGACCCCGCCGACCTGTGGGACCTGCTGTACGACGTCGTCGCCGACGGGGACGTCACGCGCATCGACGAACTCGACGCCCTGCTGCCCCGCACCCAGCAGATCCAGCTCCGCGACCTCAGGTCCGGGGCGATCAACGGGGAATGGCCGCGCGAGACGGTCGCCGACGCGGGACTGTGGCTGCTGATGGCCAGTCTGTGGCAGCCGCGGGAGAGCGTCAGCCCCCAACTGAGCCCGTTCCACGCGCTGGTGGCGCTGAACCGCGCGTACGACCTGCTGAAGGCGGGCCGGCTGGAGGAGGCCGGGCAGCAGGCGGCACGGTTCGAGAAGGGCGGCACCGGCAGGAAGGCGGGCACCGGACTGCGTCAGGAGGCCCTCGTCATCAGGGCGTACGTCGCCGCGGTCGAGGGCGACCTCGCTCAGGCCGAGGCGTTCGCGGAGGCCGCCACCGGTCTGGGCGAGCAGGCGCAGGCCAATCTGGCGCTGGTGCGCCGCTGGCGGGCCACGCCGAAGAACAGCCGCGACCGGGTCTCCAACCCCTTCATCGAACTCGGTCTGGACCACGGCTCGTTCCGGTGGGAGAAGCACTGCCGGGAGCTGTTCCGCGAGGCCGAGGGCGACCACGCCGAGCAGGCGCGCATCAACGACGCGGAGGAACGCATCCGCGCCGCGCAGGGCACCGACGCCGGTCTGTCGGTCTTCTTCCGCATCCCGCTGGAGCCCGACCGCTATCTGATGCCGGACTCGGTTCCCGTCACGCTCGTACCGCCGCCGGCGCCGCTGCCCCGGCGCACGCCCGCGGTCAGCGGAGCGGAGCTGGAGCGGATCCGGGCGCGCGCCGCCGTGGAGCTCCTGGAGGACCTGCGCAGCACGCCACCGCGTCTCGACCGCCACGACCGACGGGCCTGATCACCGCCCGGCCGCCTCTCCCCGCCCTGCTCCACACCCTCTCTGCGAGGTAACCGTCCGCGATGTCCCCCAGCAACAACCCCTCTCGATCGACCGGCTCCCGGGGCCGGTCAGCCGACCAGAAGGCCGCGCCGAGGAAGGCCGCCGCCAGGAAGAGGGTCGACAAGGCCGACCGCCCCGGGCGCATCTGCCCGGCGTGCGGCGGTGTGCAGCCCGGGACGGAGGGGCGCGCCAAGGGCCCCAAGCCGACCGGTCTGCGCATCCGCCAGGCCGGCCGCGCGGCCACCGCCCGGCCGGCACCGGCCGCGGCGGCGAAACGCCCGGACCCCGCCGGGGCACCCGTCGAGTCCGCCGGACCGTCCGCGCCCGCCGAGACCCCGGCGCCGGCACCCGCCCGGGTCCCGGTGGACGCGCCCACGCTGATCAAGGGCATCGTCGAACGCGTCCCCGCCGCTCTGGCGGAGTCCGGGGCGGGCGACGCGCCCGCGTCGAGCGCGCTCACGGCCGCCGTGCGCAAGGCGGTGCTGGACGAGTTCCGCACCCGCGCGGCCTTCACCGGACGCGTGGCCGAGATGGACGCCCTGCTGTGGACCCAGCCGGACCACGGCGGCCCGGCCGTCCGCGCCTCGATGGCGGACCACCTCAAGGCCCTCGGGATCCGGCGGCTGGACACACCGGAGCAGGCGGAGGCGTTCGTCGTCACGGAGGGGGCGGGCGACGCCTTCGAACTGCTCCGCCCCGCCTACGTCGACGAACTGACGGGCAAGGTCATCCTCGCCGGTCAGCTCCGGCGGATCGCGGCGGACGCCGCACAGCACACCACGGGAGAAGACGCATGACGGCCACCGGTATCGACTTCGGCACCACGAACTCGGTGGCCGCGCAGTGGACCGGTGGCGAGTTCGCCGAGGTGCTGGAGATCGGCGGCCACGGACTGGACGCCACCTGGCGCCGTCCGGGCTTCGAGCGCCTGTACCCGTCCGTGGTCGGCACCAGTTCGCTGCGCGCCGGCACGCTGTTCGGCTGGGAGGCCAAGCTGCGCTCCGAGCGCGCCGTGGAGGCGTGCAAGCGGATGCTGCGTGAGGAACCGCTCGTCACCATCGGGGGCGAACGGTTCGCCGCCACCACCGCCGCGGCCGCGGTGTTCCGCTCGATGGCCGTCGCCGCTTGGGACGAGGCGGCCACGGACATCGACGAGGCGGTCATCACCGTGCCGGCCAACGCCACCGGCGCGGCCCGGTTCCGTACCCGGGAGGCCGCCCGTGCGGCGGGCATCAGGGTGCGCACCCTGCTGAACGAGCCGACCGCCGCGGCCATCGCCTACGCCCACTACCTGGAGGAGGAGGGCGAGTTCCTGGTCTTCGACTGGGGCGGCGGCACCATGGACGCCACCCTCCTGCTGCACGACGACGGCTTCTTCGACGAGAAGGCCAGCCGCGGTGTCAACCGGCTCGGCGGTCTGGAGATCGACGAACGGCTGCGCCGCATGGTCCTGGAGCGGTCCCCCGCGCGGCGGGCGTGGACGGAGTCGGAGAAACGGCAGTTCCGGCTCGACATCGAGCGCAGCAAGATTCTGCTGTCCCAGCAGGAGTCGGTCAGCGTGCTGACCCCGGACGGGGCGTCGGTGGAGATCGGCCAGGACGAGTTCTCGTACGAGATCCAGGACCTGATCACCCGGGCGCTGGAGCCCGTCGAGGAGTGTCTCGCCCAGGCGCAGCTCGATCCGGAGGACCTGACCGCCGTGCTGATGATCGGCGGCAGCAGCCAGATCCCGGCGGTACGCGCCGCGGTCGCCGAGGCCCTCGACCGCGATCCGGTGTCCGTCGAGGCGTTCGACCCGATGACGGCGGTGGCCGAGGGCGCCGCCATCTGCGCCGCCGCCATGGCCGGGGAGCTGAGCAGCGTCATCCGGGTCGTCAACACGCACGCGCTCGGCACGGTCACGACCGGGAGCGACGGCGACAGGCGGTTCAGCACCCTGATCCCGCGCAACCTCAGGCTGCCCCAGCAGCGCGTGAAGTCGTACGAGCCCAACAAGGACAACGTCACCAAGCTGACGGTCGAGGTCTGGGAAGGGGCGCCGGACCGGCCGGTCGAGCACCCGGACAACGTCAAGCTGACCGAGCTGCGGCTGACGTACCCGGAGCCCTGCCGTGACCGCAGCGAGGGCGTCTTCGACCTGGAGTTCACCTACAGCAAGGAGGGGCTGCTGTCGGTCAAGGCGACCCTTCAGCGCACCGGCGAGGTCGTGCTCAACGGTGAGGTCGAGGTGTTCGGCGACGGCGCGGTGGAGCCTGAGGTGACCAAGGAGCTCGAACGGCTGCTGGCCCTGTCCCCCGCTTCCCGGCCGGTGCCGAAGCCCACGCATCCGCAGACCCCGCAGGGCAGGCCGCGGCAGCCCGGCGAGTCCACCGAGCCGCTGGTCGTGGACGGCTCCAACCTCGCATGGAACGGCAGGCCGCCGCGCGCGCAGGGCGGCCGGCCGAGCTTCGCGGCGCTCCAGGCGGCGGTGACCGCGCTCCGGTTCAAGCATCCGCAGCGCGACATCCACGTGGTCGTGGACGCCTCCCTGCGGCACCAGGTCAGCGTGGAGGAACGGCCGCTGGTGGAGCAGGCGGTCGCGGAGCACCAGGTGGTCCAGCCGCCGGCCGGCACGGAGGGCCGGGGTGACGCGTTGGTCATCAGCATCGCCGAGGAAGTGGGCGGCATCATCGTCTCCAACGACAACTTCGCCCCGTTCCAGAAGGACAGCCCCTGGCTGCTGACCAAGGGACGCGTCATGGGCGCGACGCAGTCGCACGGCGTGTGGGTGTTCACCGCCCGCACGCCGAACCCCGCGGCGGGCGCCGCACGGCACTGACACAGGCGTCCCGCGGCCACCCCAGGGGGCGGCCGCGGGCATCACTGCGCACCGGGTACGGCCGCGCACGGCGCAGCGCCGTGCCCGTAGGGCGCCGCCAAGCCCTTAGGGCGCCACTGGAGCCGTGTCACGCACCACTGGGGCCATGTCACGCACCACCGGGGCGGCGTCACGCACCGGCGGAGCCGCCTCGCACGCCGCCAGGGCCCCGCCACGCATCCCCGCGACCGCCTCGCGCGCGGCCGGGACCGCATCTCACACGAGCCGAGCCGCGTCGCGCATGGCCGCGCCCGTGTCACGCACCGCCTGAGCCACGTCCCGCACCGGCGCCGCGTCATACCTCCATCGCGCGCCAAGGGGGCCGTAACGCGCACGGCCGAGCCGCATCACGCCCTGCCGGACTCCAGCGGCACGGGTGGGGTCCAGCGTCACGAGTGCGGTTCCGGCTTCACGACCGGGACTCCAGCCACGCGTCCTCGCGCGGCGCGCGGCGCTCCCGCACCCCCCGGCAGGGCGCGGCGCCGGGGTCAGCCGCCCGAGATCGCCGCGCCCTCCATGAGTCCGCTGACCTCCGTCCCGGGCGGGGTGAGGAGGAAGACGTTGCGGTCCACGCGGTGCATGCCGCTGCCCAGGCCGAAGACGACGCCCGTGCTGAAGTCGAGGACGCGCTTGGCGACGTCGCCCTCCGCGCCGGACAGGTCGAGCAGCACCGGCGCCCCGGCCATCAGGGTCTCGGCGACTTCCCGGGCGTCCGCGAAGACGTTGACACGCAGGACCACGAACCGGCGCCTAGTCTCGGTCTCGGCGTCGGGCAGCGAGCGGTGGTCCACCGCGGACGGCCAGGCGTCCCGGCCCCGCAGCGGCACGACCTGGGCGAGCCCTTCCCACTGTTCATCGGTGACGTCGTAACGGCTCACCGGCTCCCCCTGACCTGACTCGCACTTGTTCCCTGCACCTGCCAATTCTTACGCCAAGTCACCCGTTCGGCCCAACAACGACACGGTGCGCGACCGGGCCGGCCGTATCTCGCGCGTCACACCCTGCGTCAGATGTACGGATACGCCCGCTTCTTACCGGGCTCATACCCGACTCTTCATCGGTCCGCGCGCCCCGCTCACTCCTCCCCGCTAGCGTCGCGTGCCGTGCACTTGGCAGAGACACAGCAGGTGACACCCGGACGGCGGACATCGTCGGTGGTGTCCGCCGATCCGGGGGCCCGCGCCGCGGTGCCGGACGGCCCCGCGCAGTGGCACCGCGTACTGACGCTCCTCGCCGACGTGAGCCTGTTCATCGGCACGCGCTCGGTGTGGACCCAGGCGGCGACGCACCAGCTGGTCCTCGCGGGGGTCGTCTCGGTCTGCTACGCCTCGATCCTGGTGACCGGCGTGCTCGCCCTCACCGTCCGCCGGACGCGCTCGCTGGCCCGTCTGGACCTGGTGGTGCTGGCGACGGCGGTCACCCTCGCCCTGTGCGCCTGGGCCCTGAACCACGGCGGCGGTGACGAGGCGGTCCTCACCACCCAGGCCGCGCGGGAACTCGTCGCCGGGCGCCCGGTGTACGAGCAGCCCTGGCCCTGGCTGTTCCACGCCGAGGGCGTCGCGCTGACGCCGACCATGGGCGGCGGATACGACTTCACCTACGGCTACCCCCCGCTGGCCCCGCTGCTCACCGCGCCCCTGCTGTGGCTGGGTCACGGCGGCGCCCCGGCGACGGCGGCGGCGACGGTCGCGCTGGTCGTGGGCGCGGTGGTGCTGTGGCGGCTGCTCCCGGTGCCCTGGCGCTCGGCGGCGACGATGGTCTGCCTCGGCTTCGGCTTCCTGCCGATGTACGCCCGCCAGGGCTACCCGGCGATCATCGGCCTGGTCCTGCTGCTGCCGGTGGTGGTGCGCTGGCCCCGGCTCGGCGCGCGCGGCCGGCTGGGCGCGGCCGGGCTCGCGCGCGCCGCGTGTCTGGGCGCCGCGTGCGCCGCCCAGCAACTGCCCTGGTTCGTCGCGCCGTTCCTGCTGGCCGGGATCTACGCCGTGCGGCGCGGGGAGCTGGGCGGCCGGGCGGCGGCGCGGGTGCTGCTGCGGATCGCGGGGACCGCGGTGCTCACCTGGCTGCTGATCAACGTGTACTTCGTCGTGAGCGAGCCCGGCCGGTGGCTGCGGGGCATCGCCCTGCCGCTGACCCAGGGCGCGGTGCTGCACGGCCAGGGGCTGGTGGACGTCTCGCTGTACTTCACCCACGGCAGCGACCGCCTCGACTGGTACGGCCGGGCGAGCGTGCTGCTCGCCGCCGCCCTGCTGGCGGTGTTCGCGCTGTTCGTCCGGCGGCTCGGGCCGGCCGCGACCGTGCTGCCCTGGTGCGCGTTCTACCTGGCGACCCGGTCCCAGGACGGCTACTACCTGATGATGACCCCGCTGTGGCTGGCGGCGGCGGTGACCGCGCCCCTGCCGGAGTTCGCCCACGCCTGGCAGCCGCGGCCCCGCCCGTTCACCGGTCCGCGCCGCCGGGCGGCACTGGCCGTGGCCGGCGCCGCGCTGGTCACGCCCGCGCTGGTGAGCGCGGCCCTGGCGGTGACGGGGACGCCGCCGCTGCGGATGGACGTCACTGCGGCCCGGCGGACCCCGGCACAGACCTTGTCCCGGCTGACCCTGCGGGTCACCAACACGGGCGGCACCGCGCTCACCCCGCACTACATGCTCAGCGCCGGCCAGGGGATGGGCCGTTACTGGTCGCTGATGCGCGGCCCGGCGACGATTACCGCGCACCGCACGGCGACCGTCGTACTGTGGGCGCCGTCCGGTGATGTCCAGGCGCCGGTGAAGCCCGGTACCCGCTACCGGCTGCGCGCCTTCACGGCGGACCCGCAGACGCTGTCCACCCAGGACGTGCCCCGGGCGGCGCTGGGCCTCAGTCCGCGGCGCGGGTGAAGCGGAGCGCGGCCGTGACCGTGGTCAGGCCGCGCATCATGCCGAGCTGGTTCCAGCCCATGCCGAACTGCCCGCGGTCCACGCCGAACTCCGTCTCCAGGGTCAGCGCGTCGGCGCTCACGCCGGTCAGGCGGGCCGTGAGGGACAGGGGCCGGCTGACGCCCCGGACGGTGAGCTGCCCGGTGACCCGGACCGTGTCGTCTTCGAGCCGGTCCGCGCCGCGCACGGCGAAGGTGATCTCCGGGTGACGCTCGGCGTCGAAGAAGTCGGCCGACCGCAGGTGCGCGTCCCGCTTGGCGCTCTTCGTGTCGAGGGAGGCCGCGTCCAGGGTCACGGTGCCGGTGGCCGAGCCGTCGGGCCGCACCTCGCCGGTGCCGCCGACGCCGGTGAAGGCGCCCTTGACGGTGACCAGGCCCCACAGGGTCTTGTGCCGCAGACCCACGGTGGACGCGGTCGGGTCGAGCTGCCACAGGCCTGTCTCCACGGCGACGGTCATGTCGTACTCCAGGGGCTCAAAGGTGATTCAAATTTGGATGACCGGATCTCACGCTAGCCCCTCATCCAAATTTGGACAACAGCGCCCGGGTGCACTCGTACAAATTTGGACAACAGGTAGACTCGACCCATGTCCGCCTCCGACGCGCACACCGCCGACCAGCCCTCCTGCCCCCTCGGGCACGGCGACGGGCTGCTCCCGGGCGAACTGCGCGCCTGGATGGTCCTGCTGGCCGCGACCGGCGCCGTCGAGCAGCGGCTGCGGTCGGCCGTGAAGGAGACCCTCGACGTCTCCCACGACGAGTTCCTGATTTTGTGTCTGCTGGCGGAGCAGCCGCGCACCGGACTGCGGATGACCCAGGTCGCCGATCTCCTCGGCCGCCCCAAGACCCGCCTCACCTACCAGATCGCCTGCCTCCAGCGGGCCGGTCTCGTCAGCCGCACGACCGTGTGCGGCGACAAGCGGGGCGTGCAGGTCGCCCTCACCGACAAGGCCCGCGACCTGCTGCGCGAGACCTCCGCCCTGCTCGCCGGCACCGTCCGTCAGGCCCTCGCCGACTCCATGGGCCCCGAGCAGCGGGCGGCCGTGTGCGCCCTCGTCCCGGATCTGGAGACCGGGACCCGCTGAGCCGCCGGGCACGGAGAGACACACGTCACCACCGCAAGAAGAGAAACCTCACAGCCCGTGCTCCGCGCTTGCTCCGACAGCCTGCCCTAGCATCCGAGCCATGACGGTCCTGCCTGACGACGGGCTCTCACTGGCCGCCGAGTTCCCTGACGCGACACATGAGCAGTGGCAACGCCTGGTCGAGGGCGTCCTGCGCAAGTCCGGCAAGGAACTGACCGGCGCGGCAGCCGAGGACGCCCTGTCCACGACGCTGGAGGACGGGCTGCGCACCCGGCCCCTGTACACCGCGCGCGACAGCGCGCCCGACCCCGGCCTGCCGGGCTTCGCCCCCTTCGTGCGGGGCAGCCGCGCGCAGGGCACCAGCACGAGCGGCTGGGACGTACGGCAGCGGCACACGGCACTCGCCGACGGCACGGCCGACGCCGTGCTCGCCGACCTGGAGAACGGCGGCACCTCCCTGTGGCTGGTGCTGGGCGAGGGCGGCATCCCGGTCTCCGCGCTGGGCCGCGCCCTCGACGGCGTCTACCTCGATCTGGCGGCGGTCGCCCTGGACGCGGGCCGTGACACCGAGGCCGCCGCCGAGGCGCTGCTGCGGCTGTACGACGACAAGGGCGTCGACCCCGAGGCCGCCCGCGGCACCCTGGGCGGCGACCCGCTCGGGTACGAGGCCCGTACCGGCACCGCACTGGACTTCGCCCCCTTCGCCGCCCTGGCCGTCCGCTGCGCCGAGCGGTACCCGGGCCTGCGCGCGCTGACCGTGGACGCGCTGCCCTACCACGAGGCGGGCGGCTCGGCCGCGCAGGAGCTGGGCGCCTCGCTCGCCACCGGCGTGGCCTACCTGCGGGAGCTGACCGAGGCCGGGCTCGGCGTCGACCAGGCCGCCGCCCAGCTGGAGTTCCGTTACGCGGCCACCGCCGACCAGTTCCTGACCATCGCCAAGCTGCGGGCAGCGCGCCGGCTGTGGGCGCGGGTCGCCGAGGTGTGCGGGGCCCCGGACGCGGGCGCGCAGGTGCAGCACGTGGTGACGTCGCCGGTGATGATGACCCGCCGCGACCCCTGGGTGAACATGCTCCGCACGACGGTCGCGACGCTCGCCGCGGGGGTGGGCGGGGCGGACTCCGTGACCGTGCTGCCGTTCGACCACGCGCTCGGCCTCCCGGACGCGTTCGCGCGCCGGATCGCCCGCAACACCTCCTCCATCCTGATCGAGGAGTCCCACCTGGCCCGGGTCATCGACCCGGCCGGGGGCTCCTGGTACGTCGAGCGGCTGACCGACGAACTCGCCGAGGCCGCCTGGCAGTTCTTCCGGTCGGTGGAGCGCGACGGCGGCCAGGCCGCCGTCCTGCGCTCCGGCCGGCTGCGCACCGACCTGGCGACGACCTGGGCCGAGCGCTCCAAGCGGCTCGCCAAGCGGCGCGAACCCATCACCGGGGTCAGCGAGTTCCCGCTGCTGGCGGAGAAGCCGGTGGAGCGCGCGCCCGCGCCCGAGCCGCCGTCCGGCGGGCTGCCGCGCGTGCGCCGCGACGAGGCGTTCGAGGAGCTGCGCGCCCGCTCCGACGCCCATCTGGCGGCGACCGGCGCCCGGCCGCGCGTCTTCCTCGCCACGATCGGCTCCGCCGCCGAGTACACCGCCCGCTCGGCCTTCGCCGCCAACCTCTTCCAGGCCGGCGGCATCGAGCCGGTCGCCGAGGGCCGCTTCGAGGACAGCGGCGCCACCGAGGCCGTGCTGTGCTCCACCGACGCGCTCTACGCCGAACAGGCCGAGGAGACCGCGCGGGCGCTGCGCGCGGCCGGTGCCCGGCACGTCTTCCTGGCGGGCCGGGGCGACTACGCCGGCATCGACTCGTACGTCTTCGCGGGCTGTGACGCCGTGGACGTCCTGTCCGCGACCCTCGACCGCATGGGAGTGTCCTGATGGGAATCCCCGACTTCTCCGGCATCGAGCTGGGGACCCCGGCCGCCGACGCCACCGAGGGCGAGTGGCGTGCGGCCCTGGAGCGGGCCACCGGGGGCCCGCAGCCGCTGTGGGAGACCCCGGAGGGCATCGGGGTCAAGCCGCTGTACACCGGCCGTGACCTGGAGGGCCTGGACTTCCTGGGCACCTACCCGGGCATCGCGCCGTACCTGCGCGGCCCCTACCCGACGATGTACGTCAACCAGCCCTGGACGATCCGCCAGTACGCGGGCTTCTCCACCGCCGAGGAGTCCAACGCGTTCTACCGGCGCAATCTGGCGGCCGGCCAGAAGGGCCTGTCGGTCGCCTTCGACCTGCCCACCCACCGGGGCTACGACAGCGACCACCCGCGCGTGACCGGTGACGTCGGCATGGCGGGCGTGGCCATCGACTCGATCTACGACATGCGCCGGCTGTTCGACGGCATCCCGCTGGACCGGATGACCGTGTCGATGACGATGAACGGCGCCGTGCTGCCGGTGCTGGCGCTGTACATCGTGGCGGCGGAGGAGCAGGGCGTACCGCCCGAGAAGCTGGCCGGGACCATTCAGAACGACATTCTGAAGGAGTTCATGGTCCGCAACACCTACATCTACCCGCCGAAGCCGTCGATGCGGATCATCTCCGACATCTTCGCGTACACCTCGCAGCGGATGCCCCGCTACAACTCCATCTCCATCTCCGGCTACCACATCCAGGAGGCCGGCGCGACCGCCGACCTGGAGCTGGCGTACACGCTCGCGGACGGGGTGGAGTACATCCGCGCGGGCCGGGAGGCGGGCCTGGACGTCGACGCGTTCGCGCCCCGGCTGTCCTTCTTCTGGGCGATCGGCATGAACTTCTTCATGGAGATCGCCAAGCTGCGCGCGGCCCGGCTGCTGTGGGCGAAGCTGGTGCGGCAGTTCGACCCGAAGAACGCCAAGTCCCTCTCGCTGCGCACCCATTCGCAGACCTCAGGCTGGTCGCTGACCGCGCAGGACGTCTTCAACAACGTCACGCGCACGGCCGTGGAGGCGATGGCGGCGACCCAGGGCCACACCCAGTCGCTGCACACCAACGCCCTCGACGAGGCCCTGGCGCTGCCGACCGACTTCTCCGCGCGCATCGCCCGCAACACCCAGCTGCTCATCCAGCAGGAGTCGGGCACCACCCGGGTCATCGACCCGTGGGGCGGCAGCGCCTACGTGGAGCGGCTGACGTACGACCTCGCCCGCAAGGCGTGGGCGCACATCCAGGAGGTCGAGCAGGCGGGCGGCATGGCGCAGGCCATCGACGCGGGCATCCCCAAGCTGCGCGTGGAGGAGGCGGCGGCCCGCACCCAGGCCCGCATCGACTCCGGGCGGCAGCCGGTGATCGGCGTCAACAAGTTCCGCGTCGACAGCGACGAGCGGATCGAGGTCCTCAAGGTCGACAACTCCTCCGTGCGGGCGCAGCAGATCGAGAAGCTGCGCCGACTGCGGGCGGAGCGGGACGAGCGGGCCTGCCAGGACGCCCTGGACGCGCTCACCCGCGCGGCCGACGGCACGGAGAACCTGCTGGAGCTGGCCGTGCGCGCGGCCCGCGCGAAGGCGACGGTCGGCGAGATCTCCGACGCCCTGGAGAAGGTGTACGGGCGGCACGCGAGCCAGATCCGTACGATCTCCGGCGTGTACCGCAACGAAGCAGGCCAGTCCCCGTCCGTGGACCGCACCCGGGCGCTGGTGGACGCGTTCGAGGAGGCCGAGGGGCGCCGGCCGCGCATCCTGGTCGCCAAGATGGGCCAGGACGGCCACGACCGCGGCCAGAAGGTGATCGCGACCGCCTTCGCCGACCTCGGCTTCGACGTCGACGTCGGCCCGCTGTTCCAGACGCCGGAGGAGGTCGCCCGGCAGGCCGTCGAGGCGGACGTGCACGTGGTCGGGGTCTCCTCGCTGGCCGCCGGTCACCTCACGCTCGTCCCGGCGCTGCGCGAGAAGCTCGCCGAGGAGGGCCGCGAGGACATCATGATCGTGGTCGGCGGGGTGATCCCGCCGCAGGACGTGCCGGCCCTGCGGGAGATGGGCGCGGCGGAGGTGTTCCTGCCGGGGACGGTGATCCCGGACGCCGCCCACGACCTGGTCAAGCGCCTGGCGGCCGACCTCGGCCACGAGCTGTAGGGCCGCGATGGCCGCGATCGGTCTGGACACCTATGTGAAGGGTGTGCTCGACGGGAAGCGGGCCCTGGTGGCCCGCGCCATCACCCTCGTCGAGTCCACCCGGCCCCAGCACCGGGCGCTGGCGCAGCAGTTGCTCACCGAGCTGCTGCCGCACAGCGGCCGGGCGCGGCGGATCGGCGTCAGCGGGGTGCCGGGTGTCGGCAAGTCGACGTTCATCGACGCGTTCGGCACGATGCTGACCTCGCTGGGCCACCGGGTGGCGGTCCTCGCCGTCGACCCGTCCTCCACCCGCACGGGCGGCTCCATCCTGGGCGACAAGACCAGGATGGAGCGTCTGGCGGTCGACCCGGCGGCCTTCGTCCGTCCCTCCCCCAGCGCGGGCACGCTGGGCGGGGTCGCGAAGGCCACCCGGGAGTCGATGGTGGTGATGGAGGCGGCGGGCTACGACGTGATCCTGGTCGAGACCGTCGGCGTCGGCCAGTCCGAGACGACGGTCGCCGAGATGGTCGACTCCTTCCTGCTGCTGACGCTGGCCCGCACCGGTGACCAGTTGCAGGGCATCAAGAAGGGCGTCCTGGAGCTGGCCGACGTGATCGCCGTCAACAAGGCGGACGGTCCGCACGAGCGCGACGCGCGGGCGGCGGCACGGGAGTTGGCGGGAGCGCTGCGCCTGATGCACGGCAAGGACGCCTTCTGGACCCCGCCGGTGCTGCACTGCAGCGCCCGCGAGCCGGCCGGCCTCGACACGGTCTGGGAGCGTCTGGAGCAGCACCGCGCCCTGCTCGACTCCACCGGCCGGCTGGCCGCCAAACGCCGGGACCAGCAGGTCGGCTGGACCTGGGCGATGGTCCGCGACGAACTCCTCGGCCGCCTGCACGCCGACCCAGCGGTCCGCGCGACGGCACCGGACCTCGAACAGCAGGTCAGGGAGGGCCGGTTGACGGCCACGCTGGCGGCGGAGCGCATCCTGGCGGCTTTCGAGGGCCGTACGGCGCTTCCGGCCGAGGGCTGAGCGACGCCGGGCCCGCCGCGTCCCTTCGGCGCGGCGGGACCCGGCGGTACGACGGGTCACCGGCGGTACCGCGTAAAAATCCCTTCCGTGGAATGGACCCGGGTGTGCGATCCGGGAATCAGGGGAAGCGCGCGGCGCGAACAAACGCGCGGATATATGAACGTCAGTTCCTGAAGTGGTGGGCGGGGTCGGGCGGTAACCAGTGAAGACCGGCCATACCGCGCAGCGCTGGTTTCGATCACGCCGGTCGCCCACCGCACGGGCGCCCGGCGGCATTCAGGACGGCCCGCGCCATGATCGGCACGGCGCCCACCTCCCTCGGTCAGCGACATAAACCGCAGGTCAGAGGAGCTCCGCCGACACGATCACGTCGCGTGGAAGCCGCTGCCGGGGCCCGATGAGCCGCTGGGCGCGCGGTGGCGCAAAGGCGCCCGTGGGCGGTCACCGGGCGGTGGACCGAGCCCCAAAAGCCTGAGCACAAATTCCACACATCCTCTCTTCAGATCGGCCTTGATGGTCTAGATTGACCGTGCTTCAGCCGTTCGGACACTTGGCAGCCAATTAATGATCTTTAAGACCGGCGCAATGGAAGGCCGGTAGTCGCGTCCCCTGTGCCGGACGTATTGATGATCAATTCTGGGAGTCCGGGACGGCATGCGCGGGGGCGGGGGCCCCCGGGGGAGGAACAATGCGGGAGGCGGGGGCCTCCCGAGGGGGACGAACAGTGTTGGGCGAACACGTCGAACCACTGGGACCTGGGGGGGTTCTGTGCGGCAAGGGGGACTTGTCAGCCCGTTTCCGTCTGCGCGCGAGCGTCTGGCGAACGGGGCGGCCAGCCGGTCCATAACCGACTGGGAGCAGCGGTACCGCCGTACCGTGATCATCAGCGACACCGTGGCCACGGCCTGCGTGGTGGCGGCGATCGGCAACTTCTTCGGGGCCCGCGACGCGGCCAACTGGCATGAGAAGTGGGGGATACTCGCCTTCGGCACCGAACTGCTGGTGCTCGGGGCGCTCGCGGTGAGCCGGGCGTGGGCTCCGGCCGTACTCGGCCAGGGAGCCGAGGAGTTCCGGCGGCTCGGACGCTCGCTGTTCACGGCGACCGTCGTACTCGCGCTCGGCGGGATAGCCCTCACCTCCCGCAACATCAAGCTCTGGATCTTCGTCGCGGTCCCCGCGATCGCGCTCGTCACCATGACCGCGCGGTACCTGCTGCGCCTGTGGCTGCACAGGCAGCGCAAGGAGGGTCAGTGCCTGCGACCGGTGCTCGCCGCCGGGAGCGTGGCCACCGTGCGCGACCTGATCACCCGGACCCGCAAGTTCCCACACCTCGGCTGGCGCGTGGACGCCGTGTGCACGACGGACGGTCTCGGTCTCGACGGTGACGAACTGGACGGGGTGCCGGTCGTCGGCCGGCTCGCGGACGTCGCCAAGCACGTCCACCACGACGGCTACCGTGTCGTCGCGGTCACACCGGACCCGCACTGGTCACCGGCCCGGTTGCAGCGGCTGGCCTGGAACCTCGAGGGCAGCGACGCCGAGATGGTCGTCGCACCCGTGCTGATGGAGGTGGCCGGTCCCCGGCTGCACGTCGACGCGGTGCTCGGCATCCCGCTGCTGCGGGTCAGCATGCCGGCCTTCACCGGGGGCCGCCGGGCGGTCAAGGGCGTCGTCGACCGGATGGGCGCGGCGCTCCTGCTGCTGCTGTTCGCGCCGCTGATGGTGCTCGTCGGGCTGCTCGTGGTGGCGGACAGCCGGGGCGGGGCGTTCTACCGCCAGCGCAGGGTCGGCAAGGACGGCTGCGAGTTCACCATGTACAAGTTCCGCACCATGGTCGTCGGGGCCGACGGGGCGCGTGCCCAGCTGGCCCACCGCAACGAGGGCGCCGGCCCGCTGTTCAAGCTCCGCCGGGATCCACGCGTGACCCGGGTCGGAACCGTGCTGCGCCGGTACTCGCTCGACGAGCTCCCGCAGCTGTTCAACGTGCTCACCGGATCGATGTCGCTCGTCGGTCCGCGGCCTCCGTTGCCGGAGGAGTGCGCCGCGTACGACCCGGACATCCGGCGTCGGCTGCTGGTCAAGCCCGGACTCACCGGCCTGTGGCAGATCAGCGGGCGCAGCGACCTGTCGTGGGAGGAAGCGGTCCGCCTGGACCTGCGGTACGTGGAGGACTGGTCGCTCGCCCTGGACACAGTGATCTTGTGGAAGACGCTGCGTGCGGTGCTCTACGGGCAGGGCGCCTACTGATGTGCGGGGGCCGTCGTCCGGCCGGACGCGCGGACCGCAGGCCACCAGGCCTGCCTGGGGGGAGGAACGGGTCATGAGAGTCAGCGTTTTCGGGCTCGGCTACGTGGGCTGCGTGTCGGCCGCGTGCCTGGCCAGCATGGGGCACGAGGTCATCGGGGTGGACGTCAACCAGGTGAAGGTCGACCTGGTCAACGACGGCAAGGCCCCGGTGGTCGAGGAGCGGATCGGCGAGCTCACCGCCGAGGTCGTGCGGACGGGGGCGTTGCGCGCCACCGGCGACGTCCGCGAGGCGGTCGAGAACAGCGAGGTGTCGCTGGTCTGCGTGGGGACGCCGTCGGAGCCCAACGGCAGTCTGTGCACCACGTACCTGGAGCGGGTCACCGAGCAGATCGGCGCGGCGCTGGCCGAGCGCGGCGGGCGGCACACCGTCGTCTTCCGCAGCACCATGCTCCCGGGCACCTGCCTGAACCTGCTGGTGCCCATCCTGGAGAAGTACGTCGGCGGTACGGCCGGCGTGGACGTCGGGGTCGCGGTCAACCCGGAGTTCCTGCGCGAGGGCACGAGCGTGCGGGACTTCTTCGACCCGCCCAAGACCGTCATCGGCGAGCTGGACACGGCGAGCGGCGACACGGTGGCGGCGCTGTACGACGGCCTGCCCGGAGAGGTGTTCCGGGTGCCGGTCCCGACGGCCGAGGCGATCAAGTACGCGGACAACGCCTTCCACGGCCTCAAGATCGGCTTCGCGAACGAACTGGGCGCGGTGTGCCAGGCGCTCGGGGTCGACTCGCACCAGGTGATGGACGTCTTCCTGGCCGACCGCAAGCTGAACATCAGCCCCGCCTACCTGCGGCCCGGCTTCGCCTTCGGCGGCTCCTGCCTGCCCAAGGACCTGCGCAGCCTGGTGCACGCGGCGCGGCGGGCCGACGTCTCGGTGCCCATCCTCGCGCACGTGCTGCCCTCCAACTCCGACCATCTGCAACGCGCGGTGGACCTGGTCGAGCGGACCGGCAGAAGACGCATAGGCATGTTCGGGCTCTCCTTCAAACCCGGCACCGACGACCTGCGCGAGAGCCCGCTCGTCGAGCTGGCGGAGAGGCTCTTCGGCAAGGGGTACGACCTGCGGATCTACGACGCCAACGTGAACCTGTCCCGGCTGATCGGCGCGAACCGCGAGTACATCGAGAACCGGCTGCCGCACCTCGCGCAGCTGCTCGCGGACTCCGTCGGCGAGGTGCTGGAACACGCCGAGGTGTGCCTGGTCGGCACCAGGGACCCGGCCGTGCTGTCGGCCCTGCCCCAGGGCGGCGGACCGGTGCTCGTCGACCTCGTCCGCCTCCCCGACGCCGAGGCGCGCCGGGCCGAACCGGGGTACGTGGGCCTTGCCTGGTGACATGACGGGCGGCGCCGGCCCGGCCCGGCGCGCGCTGATCCTGGTGGAGAACCTGTCCGTGCCGTTCGACCGGCGGGTGTGGCAGGAGTGCACGACGCTGCGCGACGCCGGGTGGGAGGTGCACGTCATCTGCCCCCGGGGGACCAAGCGGGACACGGAGCCGGAGGCGGAGATCGACGGGGTGCGCATCCACCGCTACCCGCTGCGCGCCGCCACCGGAGGACCGGCCGGCTACCTGCGGGAGTACGGATCGGCGCTGTGGCACACGGTCCGGCTGGCCCGGAAGGTCGGCCCGGTCGACGTGGTCCACGCCTGCAACCCGCCCGACCTGCTGTTCCTGCCGGCGCTGTGGCTGAAGCGGCGCGGGGCGCGGTTCGTGTTCGACCAGCACGACCTGGTGCCCGAGCTGTACCTGTCCCGGTTCGACCGCGGCAAGGACCTGCTCTACCGCGGTGTGTGCGCGCTGGAACGGCTCACCTACCGGGCCGCGGACGTCGTGCTCGCCACGAACGAGAGCTACCGGGGCGTCGCGCTGCGCCGTGGCGGCCGGCGTCCGCAGGACGTCTTCGTGGTACGCAGCGCGCCCGACACCGAGCGGTTCCAGCCGGTGCCGGCCGAGCCGGAGCTGAAGCGCGGCAAGCCTCATCTGCTGTGCTACCTGGGCGTCATGGGTCCGCAGGACGGCGTCGACTACGCCCTGCGGGCCCTCGCGAAGCTGCGCGACGAGCTCGGGCGGACCGACTGGCACGCGGTGTTCGTCGGCGCCGGCGACACCTTCGACGCGATGGTGGAGCTGTCCCGCCGGCTCGGGCTCGCCGACCAGGTGGAGTTCACCGGGCGCGTCCCGGACGCCGACCTGGTGCGCTACCTGTCCACCGCGGACGTGTGCCTCTCCCCCGACCCGCTCAATCCGCTCAACGACGTGTCCACCATGAACAAGGTCCTGGAGTACATGGTGATGGGCCGGCCCATCGTCTCGTTCGACCTCCGCGAGGCGCGGGTCTCCGCCGGTGACGCCGCCGTCTACGCGCGCGCCAACGACGAGGCCGAGTTCGCGGGGCTCATCGCGCTGCTGCTGGACGATCCGGAGCAGCGGGCCCGGATGGGCAAGCTCGGCCAGGAGCGGATCAGCGGGCCGCTCTCCTGGCGCAACTCGCAGGCGTCGCTGCTCGCCGCCTACGCCGCTGCCTGCCGTGACCGCGCCCCGGTGTCGGCGGGCGGTCCGGTCCGGGCGGGGAAGAGGCCGCGACGTTGAGCGACGACACGATACGCCTGGTCGCGATCGGGCGGATATTCCACCGGCGCTGGCGGCTCCTCGCCGTCCTCGCCCTGGTGGGGGCGCTCGCCGGCTACGGCGCCTCCCTGCTGTTCCCGCCGCGCTACACGACGTCGGCCTCGGTCCTGCTGCCCGGTCAGTGGGAGGAGCGCGAACTGCTCACCCAGGTGGACATCGCGACCAGTTCGACGGTGGTCGACCGCGCCGCCGCCGCGCTCGGCTGGCCCGGCGTCAGCGGCACGGAGCTGCGGGACCAGGTGGCCGCCAAGGCCTCCGACGGCAACATCATCAAGATCTCGGGCACGGCCGACACCCCGGAGCGCGCGCAGCACCTGGCCGACCAGGTGGCCGACCAGTTCGTGAAGTTCGCGGCGCGGATCGCGGGCGGCGGCACCGACGTCAAGGCGGCCACCGGGCCCGCGGCGCTGCGGAAGCAGGTCGAGGAGACCAACCGCCGCATCAGCGAACTGGCGAAGGCGGCCGATCCGGGACAGACCGTGGAGAGCGTGCAGGCCCGCACCGAGCTGGAGAAGCTGCGCACGTCGCTGGAGGAGGCCATGACGAAGCTGGACCAGGCCGACCCGGCGAACACCGTGGCCGGCATGGTCGTCATGGGGCCGGCGGCCCGCCCGACCGGCGAGGCGCCGCCGACCAGGGTGCAGCTCGTCGTCGCCGGGGCGCTGCTGTTCTTCCTGCTCGCGGTCATCGGCCATCTCGTCGCCGCTCGGGCGGATCGCCGGCTGCGCACCGAGCCGGAGATCGCCGCGGCGCTGGGCTCGGCGCTCCTCGGCACCGTCGACGTGCCCGGCGAACGGCGGGGCGGGCACCGGCCGCAGGGCCGCGGCCCACGCGCCCGGATCCGCCGGCTCCTCGGCGTCGACACCCGGTGGGACCTCCCGGCCCCGCAGGCATCCGGCGACGAGGCCGGCCGGCGGATCCGCTACCGCCGGGTGTGCGCCCGGCTCCGGACCCGGGTTCCGTCTCCCCGGCGTCTGCTGGCCGTCGTACCGGACGGCGACGAGATCGGGGGCCGGGCCGCCGAACAGCTCGCCGCCGAGGCCAAGAGCGACCCGCAGCTGCGGGTGGTGCGGGTCCCGGTGGACCGGCCGGTCGTGCCGGACCGCGACACCGAGTCCGGCGCCCTGGTCGTCCTGAGCGCGGGGAGCTGGACCGCGGAGGAGCTCGCCGGCATCGCCGAGGCGTGCGCGGACGGCGGGCACGAGGTCGTCGGCATCGTCGTCGCCGGCCTGGTCCGCACCCGGCCCACGAAGACGGCCGCACGCCCTTCGGACGAGGCCACCCTGGCCCTCGCGGTACGCGGCCACGCGACGGGGGGTTCGGCGTGACGACGAGCACGGCACCGGAGCCGTCGGCCACCACCCCGCTCCTCGACCTCCAGGCACTGGTGGTCGCGGTGCGCAGGCGCCGCCGTCTCTGGTGCGCCCTGGCACTCCTCGGACTGCTGGCCGGCGCGGCCGTGGCGGTCCTGATGCCACCGCCGCCGACCGCGGTCACCAAGGTGCTGGTCGCGCACAAGGAGGACCAGCCGAACGACACCGGAACGCTGATCCGCACCGACGTCGAGGTGCTGGGGACCACGCGGATCGCCGAGAGCGCCCTGCGGTCGCTCAAGTCCTCCGAGAAGGCCGAGGACTTCCTGCGGGACTACCGGGGCGCCGGCGTCACCAACAACCTGCTGGAGATCACCGTCACCGGCGGCAGCGACGCGGAGGCGGTGGCCCGGGCCAGGGCCCTGGCCGACGCGTTCGTCGCGGACCACGTGCGCAGGATGCGGGCGACGGCGAACGCCGAGGCCAAGGCGCTGCTCGACCAGCGTGACCGCATGAAGGACGAACTCGCCCAGGTCAACAAGGACATCGGCGACCGGTCACCGCAGACGGCGGCCGACCCGCAGGAGTCGGCGAGCATCGAGTCGCTCTTCGCCCGGCGGGCCGAACTGACGACGCGGATCGCCGACTTCAACCAGCGTGCCGAGGAGGCGCGTGTCGGCACGCCCCAGGTCGTCGCCGGCACGGAGATCGTGGACGCCCCGCGCCCGGTGAAGCACTCGCTGCCCAAGTCGGCGGCCACCGACGCCGCGATCGGACTCGTCCTCGGCCTCGTCCTCGGCCTCTCCGTCGCCGCCGTGGGCGTCGTGGTCGCCGACCGCCCCGTGCTGCGCCGGGACATCGCGGCGAACCTCGGCGCCTCGGTCATCGCCGAGCTGCCCCGCCGGCCGGGCAGGCCCTGGCAGCGCCGACGGACCCGGCTGTCGCGCGAACGGCTCACCGCGCACCTCGCCCGTACCGTGCGCGGCTCCACGGAACCGGTGTCGCTGCTGGAACTCGGCTGTGCGCGCGCCACCGGTGCGATCGCCCTCGACCTCGCCAGGGCGATGGCGGCGGACGGGGCGGTGACCGTCGTCGACGCCCTGCCCGGCCCGCAGCTCGCGGACCGCCGCCCGAAGCCGGGAGACCCGACCGTGGTCAGCGGCGAGCGCGCCGCGGCCGTGCCGCCCCAGGAACGCCGGCTCGGCGTCGGCTCGGTGGCGCCCGGCACGGCGTGGACCGACCTGCGCCACCTGGGCACGCAGACCGTGCTCGTCGTGCGGGCCGGCCACGGCAGCGCCGCATGGCTGCACACCGTGGCGCGGCAGCTGGCGGACCAGCACATCGCGGTGATCGGTGTGGTGCTGATCGACCCCGATCCGCGCGACCGGACCGACGGCACGCTGTGGGACGGGCTGCACACCGCGCTCCGCGGCCGCAGCGAGCGCCCGGCCCAGCAGACGGGCCGGCGGCGCACGGAGCGGCAGCCGATGTGGGCCGCACGGGGCGCGGACAACGACCAGGAGGCACGGTAGGAGATGTGTGGCATCGCGGGTACGTACCGCTGGCCGGACGGCAAGGTCGTGACCGACCGGCTCACCGGCGCCCTGGCCCACCGCGGTCCGGACGGGTCGGGCCGGTACAGCCACCGGGCCGGTGACGGCGAGGTGCACCTCGGGCACCGCCGGCTGGCCATCATCGACCTGTCGGAGACCGGCGCCCAGCCGATGGTCTCGGGCGGCCTCGCCCTGACGTACAACGGCGAGCTGTACAACGCGCCGGAGCTGCGTGCCGAGCTGGCGGCCGCCGGGGTGCGCTTCCGCGGCACCTCCGACACCGAGGTGCTGCTGGAGGCCTGGCGGCGCTGGGGCACCGGCTGCCTGCCCCGGCTGCGCGGCATGTTCGCGTTCGGGATCTTCGACGAGCGCACCGGGGACCTCGTCCTCGTCCGGGACCAGCTCGGCATCAAGCCGCTGTTCCTGCTGCGGCGCGGCGCGGGCCTGGTGTTCGCCTCCGAGCTCAAGGCGCTCGCCGCCGTGACCGGCGGGCCGCTGGAGGTGGACCACGCGGCGCTGGTGGCCTCGCTGCTGTACTACTGGGTGCCGGACTCGCGGTGCGCGTTCCGCGAGGCGGAGAAGCTGCCGCCGGGCAGCTGGCTGCGGTGCCGGGCCGACGGCTCGGTGGAGCGCGGCCGGTTCTGGAACCTGCGGGAGGTCGCCGCCGAGGGCCGGGAGCGGGCCCGGGCCGGCGAGCGGCCGGACCTGGCCGCCGTCGTCGAGGAGTCCACCCGGCGCCACCTGCTGTCCGACGTGCCCGTGGCGACCTTCCTCTCCGGCGGGCTGGACTCCAGCTACCTGACCGCGCTGGCGGCCCGTCACCGGCCCGGCATCTCCGCCTACACGATCGGGTTCCGCGCCGAGGACGCCAGGTTCGAGGCGATGCCCGACGACCTGCGCTACGCCCGGCAGGTGGCCGAGCGGTTCGGCGTCGACCTGCACGAGATCGAGATCGCTCCGGACGTGCTCGACCTGCTGCCGCGGATGACGTACCACCTGGACGAGCCGATCGGCGACCCCGCCGCGATCAACACGTTCCTGATCTGCTCGGCCGCCCGGGAGGCCGGGGTCAAGGTGCTGCTGTCGGGGATGGGCGCCGACGAGCTGTTCGCCGGGTACCGCAAGCACCTGGCCAACCTGCTCGCGCTGCGCTACCAGCGCGTCCCGCGGCCCCTGCGGCGCGGGGTGTCCGCGGCCGTGGACCGGCTGCCGGTCGCCACGTCCCGCCGGGGGTACCGGTCGGTGCGCTTCGCGAAGCGGTTCCTCTCCTTCGCCGACCTGCCGGAGGAGACCGCGTTCCGGCGCAGCTACACCATGTACGACCGGGACGAGCTGCTCGCCCTCCTCGATCCGGACCTGGCGGGGACGGTCGAGGACGTGCTCACCGAGCACGCGGACACCTACCGGGACAACGACCTGGACGACTTCGTCAACCGCATGTGCCTGACCGACGCCCGGATGTTCCTGCCGGGTCTGAACCTCGCGTACACGGACCGCTCCAGCATGGCCGCGTCGACCGAGGTGCGGGTCCCGTACGTCGACGTCGAGGTGGTCAGGGCGGCCTTCGCGGTGCCCGGCGACCGCAAGATCGCCGGACGGCAGGGCAAGGCCGTCCTCAAGGAGGCGGCCGCCTCCGTCCTGCCACGGGAGATCGTGTACCGGCCCAAGGGCCTGTTCAGCGCGCCGCTGCGGGCCTGGATGAGCCGGGACCTGGCACCGCTGGTGCGTGAGGTGGTCGACGACGGGGAGCTCGTCCGGTCCGGGTTCCTGCGCCGCGGCGCGCTGCGGCGGATGGTCGCCGAGGACGCCGCCGGGCAGCGGGACTTCTCCAAGCATCTGTGGCACGTACTGACGCTCGAGTACTGGTATCGCGACGCGACCTCTGGGTCCGGCCAGCGCACTCGGATGACGGCTTAGGAATTCAGAGGAGTTCGGGTGAAACAGGTTGTGCAGAACTACAAGAGCGGCGAGCTGGCGGTGCTCGACGTGCCGGTGCCGGGGTGCAAGCCGGGCGGTGTGCTGGTCCGCAGCGCCTATTCGCTGATCTCCACCGGGACCGAGCTCATGAAGGTGTCCGAGGCCGGCATGTCGATGCTGGGCAAGGCCCGCTCCCGTCCCGACCAGGTGGCCAAGGTCATGCAGAGCGTGGCCACCAACGGGGTGCCCGCCACCTACCGCAAGGTGATGGGCAAGCTGGACTCCTACACGCCGCTGGGCTACTCGCTGTGCGGGGTGGTCGAGCAGGTCGGCGCCGGGATCGACGATGTGAAGGCCGGCGACCTCGTGGCCTGCGCGGGCAACGAGCACGCGTTGCACGCCGAGGTGAACTGGGTGCCGAGGAACCTGTACGTCCCGGTGCCGGACGGCCTCGCGCCGCGGCACGCGGCCTTCGGCACCGTCGGGTCGATCGCCCTCCAGGGCGTCCGCCAGGGTGAGCCGCGGCTCGGCGAAGTGGCCCTGGTCATCGGCCTCGGGCTGATCGGGCAGCTGGTGGTGCAGCTGCTGACCGCGTCGGGGGTGCGTGTCGTCGGCGTCGACCCCGACCCGGTGCGCTGCGAGCTGGCCGGGCGTCTGGGCGCCGCGGCCTGCGGCGATCCCGCGTCCGCGGCCGTGGAGAGCGCCGTCGCGGAACTCACCGGCGGTCTGGGCGTGGACCAGGTGTACCTGGCCGCCGGTGGCGGCAGCAACCAGCCCGTCGAGCTGGCCGCCCGGCTGAGCCGGGACCGCGGCCGGGTCGTCGACATCGGCAAGTGCCGCCTGGACCTGCCGTGGAACGCGTACTACGAGAAGGAGCTGGACGTCCGGTTCTCCCGCAGTTACGGCCCCGGGCGCTACGACCCGGAGTACGAGCTGGAGGGGCGCGACTACCCGATCGGCTACGTGCGCTGGACCGAGCGCCGCAACCTGGCGTGCTTCCTCGACCTCCTCGCCCGCGGCAGCGTCGACGTGGAGCCCCTGGTGTCGCACGTCGCCGGCTTCGACGACGCGGTCGAGACGTACCGGCGGCTGAAGGACGGCGAGCTGAAGGCCGTGGCCGTGCTGTTCCGCTACCCCCGGCAGGAGGGCGGGACCGAAAAGGCGGCGGCGCCGGCGGTGGCCGTGCCCGCGGTGAACGTGCGGCGGCGTCCGGTCCGGGCGGCCAACGCGTCGGTGCGGCTGGCGTTCGTCGGCGCGGGCAACTACGCGACGTCGATGCTGCTGCCGCACCTGGCGCAGCGCGACGGCGTCGAGCTGGCGACCGTCGTCACCACGACGGCGCTGTCCGCGGCCAACGCGCAGCGCAAGTTCGGCTTCGCCCGGGCGACCACCGACCTCGACGCCGTGCTCGGTGACGAGTCCGTCGACGCGGTGTTCGTCGTCACCCGGCACAGCTCGCACGCCGACCTGACCCGCAGGGCGCTGCTGGCCGGCAAGGCCGTGTTCGTGGAGAAGCCGCTGGCCCTCACCGAGGAGGAGCTGGCCGGGGTGCTCGCGGCGGTGGAGGAGTCCGGCAACGACCGCTTGCAGGTGGGCTTCAACCGCCGGTTCGCGCCGCTGCTGCGGGAGGCCAGGGCGCGGTTCGGCGCCCGGACCGGCCCGGCGAACCTGCGGTACCTGGTCAACGCGGGCCGCCTGGACCACACCAGCTGGTACCTCCGGCAGGACACCGAGGGCTCGCGGTTCGCCGGCGAGGGCGGGCACTTCATCGACACGGCGAGCTGGCTGCTCGGGGCCGACCCGGTCTCCGTGTACGCGGTCGCCTCGCCCGGCAACGACGACCTCCAGGTCGTCCTGCGCTACCCGGACGGGTCCACCGCCACCATCAGCTACGTCACCGGCGGCCCGGCCGGCTTCCCCAAGGAGACGCTGGACCTGGTCGCGGACGGCAAGGCGCTGCGGCTCGACGACTTCGTCCGCGCCTTCGTGTACGACCGCAAGCGGTGGGTCAGTTCGCGGCTGCCCAAGGCCCGGGACAAGGGGCAGAACGCCGAGCTGGCCGCGTTCGTCAAGGCCGTGCGGACGGGCGGGCCGATGCCGGTGCCGCTCCCGTCGCTGGCCGCCACCACGGCGGCCACCCTCGCCGTGCGGACCGCTCTGGCCGCCGGTGCGCCGGCGACGCTGGAGCGGGCGCGATGACCATGAGCGCGGGCTGGTACCTGCGGCGGCTGTCCCGGATGGGACCGCGGGAGGTCGCGGGCCGGGCGGGCGACGCGGTGCGCAGACGGCGGTGGCGTGCGGCGCCGCCGGACTGCCCGAGCGTGACCGGCGCCCGGTTCACCGCGGTCCTGCCCGCGGGGACGGTCGCCGCGGTGCCGCCGGACGCCGCCAAACGACTCGTCGCCGAGGCGGACCGGCTGATGGACGGGCACGCCGAGTTCTTCGGGGTGGTCCGCGACGACCTGGCCGACCCGGACTGGCGGTACGACCCGAAGACCGGGCGCCGGGCCCCGCAGGGCTACGCCTTCGACGTGCCGTACCGGGACGAGGACGCGGTCGGGGACATCAAGCAGATCTGGGAGCCGTCCCGGCATCAGTACCTCACCGTGCTCGCCGCCGCCTACGCGGTCACCGGGAACGAGCGGTACGCCGAACGCGTGGCCGCGCACCTGCGGTCGTGGTGGGCGGCCAACCCGCCGCTGCGCGGGGTGCACTGGACCAGCGGCATCGAGCTGGGCATCCGGCTGCTGTCGTGGGTGTGGATCCGCCGGCTGCTCGACGGCTGGCCGGGCGCGGCCGCCCTGTTCGAGGGCGACCCGGTGGCGCTGCACCAGATCTGGCACCACCAGCGCTGGCTGGCCGCCTTCCCCAGCCGGGGGTCGTCGGCGAACAACCACGTGATCGCCGAGGCCGCCGGGCAGTTCGCCGCGGCCTGCGCGTTCGACTGGTTCCCCGCCTCGGCGCGCTGGCGGGCCGAGGCGCTGCGGTCGCTGGAGCGGCACCTGCGCGCCAACACCTTCCCCTCCGGTCTCAACCGCGAGCTGGCCTCCGAGTACCACGGACTCGTGCTGGAGCTCGGCCTGGCCGCGGTGGCCGAGGCGGACGCCGCGGGCGTGCCGGTTCCCGCGGCGGTCCGCCTGGTGCTGCTGCGGATGACCGACGCGCTCGCGGCCGTCGTGGACGACCGGCTGCGCCCGCCGCGCCAGGGCGACGCGGACGACGGGCACGGTCTGGTCGTGGACGGCGCGGGCACCGACCGCTGGGCCTCGTTGCTGGCCACCGGCGACGCCGTGTTCGGCCGCCTCGCCTGGTGGCCGGAGGTGACCGGCACCGACGTGCGCACCCCGCTGCTGGCCGCGCTCTGCGGACCCGCCCGGCTGTCCGTGTCCCGCCCGGCGAGCCGGCCGGCCCACTTCGCCGACGCGGGCATGACGATCCTGCGCGGTCCGGCGGGGATCTGGTGCCGCTGCGACGGCGGCCCGCACGGCTTCTTGTCCATCGCCGCGCACGCCCACGCCGACGCGCTGTCCGTGGAGGTCCGGCACGACGGGATCGACGTGCTCGCCGACCCGGGGACGTACTGCTACCACGGGCAGCCCGAGTGGCGGCGGTACTTCCGGTCGACGCTCGGCCACAACACCCTGGAACTGGACGGCGGTGACCAGTCCGTCTCCGGCGGCCCGTTCCTGTGGACCCGGCACGCCCGCAGCCGCGTCCTGGCCGCGGACACCTCCGGCGCCTCCTCGCACGGCACGGCCCGCTGGTGCGCCGAGCACGACGGTTACCGCCCCTCCACGCACCGCCGGCGGGTGGAGCTGAGCGCCGTGGAGCGGGAGTTGAGGGTGGTCGACGAGGTGCTCGGCCCGCGCCGGCCCGTGCGGCTCGCCTTCCACCTGGGCCCGGCGGTCGGCGCGGAGCTGGTGGGGAACCGGGCGGAGCTCACCTGGACCCGGGACGGCGAGGACCGCTCCGCGGTGCTGGTGCTGCCGGGGGAACTGTCCTGGCGGGCGCACCGCGGCGAGACCGAGCCGCCGCTGGGCTGGTACTCCGCGGGCTTCGGGCGCAAGGAACCCGCCACCACGCTGGTCGGCACCGGTGTCGCCGACGGCGTGCGGGGGTTCACGACCGTACTGACGTTCCGCAACTAGGGGGGAGGGGACCTGTGGGGATCGAGTGCCGGCGTCGGGCGTGGCCCGCGGCACCGCTGACGCTGGCCCTGCTGGCGGCGGCCGGCTGTACGAGCTCGCCGGACACTCCGGGCAGGCCGGCCGCCGCGCCGTCCGGGTCCGGGGCCGCCTCAGCCGTGGCCCGGGTGTGCGCGAAGCCCGGCACCGGGCCCGCGAAGGCTCCGGCGGGTGCGGTGACGGTCGACCCCGACGTGGTCGGCGACCTGGCCGAGAAGACGAGGAACAGCCCCGCGGGCACCACGTTCTGGCTGCGGCCGGGCACGCATCGGCTCGATCCGGAGCGCTACGCCCAGGTCATGCCCAAGAAGGGGGACCGCTACCTCGGCGCGCCGGGCGCGGTCCTCGACGGCGGGAGGAAGAACGCGTACGCGTTCAGCGGCACCGCCCCCGACGTCACCATCCGCTACCTGACCGTGCGGCGCTTCGTCGCCCCGACCGACGAGGGCGTGGTCAACCACGACATGGCCGACGGGTGGGTGATCGAGCACAGCACGATCCAGGACAACGACGGCGCGGGGCTGATGGCCGGCGCCCGCCAGCAGGTCCGCGCCAACTGCCTGCGCGACAACGGCCAGTACGGGATGAACGCGTACAAGACCGGCAACACCATCCGCGACCTGGTGGTCGAGGGCAACGAGATCACCGGCAACAACACCGGCGACTGGGAGCGGCGCAAGCCCGGCTGCGGCTGCACCGGAGGCGTCAAGTTCTGGTCGGTCGACGGCGCCGAGGTGCGC
Organism: Streptomyces sp. NPDC031445; assembly: GCF_055581365.1. Taxonomy (NCBI): domain Bacteria; kingdom Bacillati; phylum Actinomycetota; class Actinomycetes; order Kitasatosporales; family Streptomycetaceae; genus Streptomyces; species Streptomyces sp. NPDC031445. The sequence goes on along the minus strand of NZ_JBVIJO010000001.1, from coordinate 239,344 downwards.
GGCAACTGGGTGCACGACAACCGCGGGGCCGGGTTGTGGGCGGACACCAACAACAACGACTTCCGCTTCGAGGACAACCTGATCGAGAAGAACGACGGCGCGGCGCTGATCTACGAGATCAGCTACAACGCGGTCATCCGGAACAACACGATCCGGCGGAACAACTGGGTCGAGGGCCGCGGCGGCGCCGAGCGCGGCGACGACTTCCCGTTCGGGACCGTCTACCTGTCGGAGGCCGGCGGCGAGCCACGGGTCGCGGCCCGCACGGACAAGATCGAGATCTACCGGAACCTGCTGGAGAACAACTGGAACGGGATCACCCTGTGGGAGAACGCCGACCGGTTCTGCAACAGTCCGGCCAACACCTCCTCCGGTGACTGCACGCTGCTGGTGAAGGACAAGGCCCGTTGCGCGAAACCGGCGATCGCCAGGGCACCGCTGTACGCCGACTGCCGCTGGAAGACGCAGCGCGTGGACATCCACGACAACCGTTTCGTCCTGGACAGGTCCGTCGTCAAGTGCACGGAGAAGTGCGACCGCATGGCGGTGCTGGCCAACTACGGCACCTATCCGGACTGGTCGCCGTACAAGGGCAAGCGGGTGGCCGAGGCGATCACCCTGGAGCAGCACAACCGCTGGCACGACAACACCTACCGCGGACCGTGGCAGTTCGTCGTCCAGGACCCGAGCAGGGTGCTCGACCGGTGGCAGTGGCAGGGCCCGCCGTACCGGCAGGACACGGGCAGCACCTTCGCGACGAAGCGGGCCGGTGGTTGAGATGGACCGTGCCCCCGCCACCACACCGAAGGCCGTCGGGATCGTCTGGCTGCTGCTGGGCCTCAACACGCTCGGCTCCGCCGGGGCGAAGACCATCGTCCAGCTGCCGCGCTCCCTCATCCAGCTGGTCACCATGGGCTCGCTGGTCGCCGCGTTCGCGCTGGCGCTCGCCCTCAATGTGCGGCTGCGCGTCAGACCCAGCGCCTTCGTGTTCCTGCTCACCCTGCTGCTGGTGCCGAGCGTGCTCTCCAGCGTGCACCTGGAGTCCGGGTTCGGCGCGCTGTTCCGCTGCACCCGGCTGGCCCTCTTCATCGGCACGCTGTGGCTGGTGAGCCGCTGGTGGGACGGGAGTGTGACATTCGTCCGCCACCACATCCGCATGTACTTCGCGGTGCTCGTGTCGGTGGCCGCGGGCTTGGCCATCTCACCGGGCGCGGCCATGCCCGACCTCTACGGCGGACGCCTCGTCGGCGCGCTGTGGCCGCTCACCCCGCCGCAGATCGGGCAGTACACGGCGGTGATCACCGGGCTGACCGTGCTGCTGCTCCTGGGCCGCCAGGTCGACAGGAGGAGCGCCGTGGTCGTCATCGTTCCCTCACTCGTCCTCCTCGCGCTCACCCACACCCGGACGGCCACCGTCGGCCTGCTCGCCGGGCTGGCACTGGCGATCGGCTCGCTCATGCTCACCAGCGCCGCGGCCCGCCGCTTCTTCTCCTGGGCGGTGCTGTGCGCCACGGTGGCCGCGGTGGGGTTCGCCTCCGCGCTCCAGGCGTGGTTCCTGCGCGGACAGAGCAAGGAGAACTTCTCCAGCCTCACCGGCCGGGCCAAGGTCTGGGACGCCCTGCTGGCGGCGCCCCGGACGACCGGGGAGCGGTTCTTCGGCGTGGGCCTGGGCGACAAGTCGTTCGGCGGGCTGCCGATCGACAACAGCTGGCTGGCCGTCTACAACGAGCAGGGCCTGGTCGGTGTCGCCCTCGTGGCGGCGGTCATCCTCGTGCTCGGCGGGGTCGCGCTGCTGCGGCCGCCGTCGCTGTCGAGGGCCTGCGCGATCTTCCTGATCAGCTACGTCGCGATCTCGTCGTACACCGAGGCGGGCCTCGGCGACGCCTCGCCGTACCTGCTGCACCTGGCCCTGGCCGCCTCGCTGCTCGTGGCGCCCGCCACGGCCCCGCCGCCTGCGCTCCCGCCGCCCCGGCCAGGTGTCCCGCGCTGGGTCCGGGACCGGGAGGTGAGCTGACCATGCACGTCCTCGTGGTGCACAACCGCTACTCCTCGGCGCAGCCGAGCGGCGAGAACCGGGTCGTCGACGAGGAGGTGGCGCTGCTGCGCGCGGCCGGCCACCGGGTCGGGGTGTTCGAGCGGCGCAGCGACGACATCGCCGGCCGGTCCCTGCCCGGCAAGGCCGCGGTGCCGCTGCTCGTGCCGTGGAACCCGGCGGTGCGCCGGGAGCTCGCCGCCCGGCTCCGCGCCGGGCGGCCGGACGTGGTGCACGTCCACAACGTCTTCCCGCTCCTGTCCCCCGCGGTCCTCGCCGCCTGCGCCGACGCGGGCGTGCCCGTCGTCGCGACGCTGCACAACTACACCCAGGTCTGCCCGCCCGGCACGCTGCAACGGGACGGCCGGCTGTGCACCGAGTGCGTCGGCCCGGCGGTGCCGCTGCCCGCCGTCCGGCACGGCTGCTACCGGGGCTCCCGTCTCGCGACGGTGCCGCTCGCGGTGAGCCTGTCGGTCAACCGGCGGCGGTGGTGGTCCGGCGTGGAGCGGTTCCTGTGCATCTCCGCGGCGCAGCGCGACGTCCTGGTGCGGTCGGGCCTGCCGGCCGGGCTGCTGACGGTGAAGCACAACTTCGTACCCGATCCCGGCGCCTGCCGGGAGGGCGACGGCGAGCACCTGCTCTTCCTCGGCCGGCTGGCGGAGGCCAAGGGGGTGGGGCTGCTCATGGCCGCGTGGGACGCACTCGCGGCGGACGGCGGTGTCGGCGTGCCGCTCGTGCTCGCCGGCGCGGGGCCGCTGGAGCGGGAGGTGACCGCGTGGGCGGCGGGCCGGGACGACGTGCGCTACGCCGGTCTGCTCGAACCGGCCCAGGTGCGGCAGGCCGTCGCGCGGTCGGTCGCCGTGGTGGCCCCGTCGATGGCCATGGAGACGTTCGGCCTGGTGGTCGCGGAGGCGATGGCGGCGGGCGTGCCGGCTGTCGCCGCCGGTCACGGCGGGTTCGTCGAACTCGTCGAGGACGGGGTGACCGGGCTGCTGCACCGGCCGGGCGACCCCGTCTCGCTCGCGGACCGGATACGCCGGATCGCGACCGGGCCGGAGCTGGGCCGGGAGATGGGCCAGGCGGCCCGGCGCCGCTACGAGAAGGGCTTCAGCCCGGCCGTCGGGCTGGAGCGCCTGGAAGAGGAGTACCGCGCCGCGATCGCGGGGCGGGCGCATCGAGGGGGGACGGAACCAATGGGGGGCACTGGATGACACGATGCCGACTCTGCGGCTCGGCGGCGCTGGTGAGCGTCGTCGACCTGGGGGCGACGCCGCCGTGCGAGAGCTTTCTCGCGGCGGACCGACTGGACGAACCGGAGCCGACGTACCCGCTGCACCTGCGGGTCTGCACCGACTGCTGGCTCGCGCAGATCCCGCCGCTGATCACGCCGGAGGAGACGTTCAAGGAGTACGCGTACTTCTCCTCGTACTCGACGTCCTGGGTGGAGCACGCGCGCATGTTCGTCGCCGACGCCGTGCGGCGGGCGGGACTCGGCCCGGACGCCTTCGTGGTCGAGGTCGCGAGCAACGACGGCTACCTGCTGAAGCACGTGGTGGACCGGGGGATCCGCTGCCTCGGCATCGAGCCGTCGGTGAACGTCGGCGCCGCGGCCCGGGACGCGGGCGTGCCCACGCTCACGGAGTTCCTGAGCCCGGACACCGGCGCGGCGGTCCGTGCCGGGCACGGCCCGGCGAACCTGGTCGTGGCCAACAACGTGTACGCGCACATCCCCGACGTCGTCGGGTTCACCCGGGGACTGCGCGCCCTGGTCGCCGACGACGGCTGGGTCTCCATCGAGGTGCAGCACCTGCTGACCCTGATCGAGGAGAACCAGTACGACACGATCTACCACGAGCACTTCCAGTACTACACGGTCGCCTCCGCGATCCGGGCCCTGGCCGGCGGCGGACTCGCGCTGGTGGACGTCGAGCTGCTGCCCACGCACGGCGGTTCCATCCGGCTGTGGGCCCGGCCGGCCGAGGCCGCCGGCGAGCCGTCCCGGCGGGTGGCCGACGTGCTGGACCGGGAGAAGGCCGCCGGGCTCCAGGAGCTGTCCGGGTACACCGAATTCTCCACACGGGTGGCCAAGGTGCGCCGGGACCTGCTGAGGTTCCTCGTCGAGGCGGCCGAGCGCGGCGAGACGGTCGTCGGCTACGGCGCGCCGGGCAAGGGCAACACCCTGCTCAACCACTGCGGCATCCGGCCCGACCTGCTCGCGTACACGGTCGACCGCAACCCCTACAAGCACGGCAGGTTCACCCCGGGCACCCGCGTCCCGATCCTGCCGCCCGAGCGGATCGCCGCCGACAAGCCGGACTACGTGCTGGTCCTGCCGTGGAACCTGCGGGCCGAACTGGTCGAGCAGCTGTCCTACGTGCACGACTGGGGCGGCCGGCTGGTCTTCCCCATCCCGGAACTGAGCATTGTCGAGGCCGCGTCGTGAGAGGTCACAGCATGAAGGTCGTTCTGTTCTGCGGCGGTTACGGGATGCGGATGCGCAACGGTGCCGCGGACGACGTGCCCAAGCCGATGGCGATGGTCGGCCCCAGGCCGCTGATCTGGCACGTCATGCGCTACTACGCGCACTTCGGCCACACGGAGTTCATCCTGTGCCTCGGGTACGGGGCCCACCACATCAAGGAGTTCTTCCTCAACTACGAGGAGACGACGTCCAACGACTTCGTGCTGCGGGGCGGGCGGACCGAGCTGCTGTCCACCGACATCTCGGACTGGACGATCACGTTCGCGCAGACCGGCATCGAGTCGCCGATCGGGGAGCGGCTGCGCCGGGTGCGGCACCACCTGGACGGCGACGAGATGTTCCTCGCCAACTACGCCGACGTGCTCACCGACGCCCCGCTGCCGGAGATGGTCGAGAACTTCGCCCGGCGCGACGCCGGCGCGTCGATGATGGTGGTGCCGCCGCAGTCGTCGTTCCACTGCGTGGAGCTGGGCGAGGACGGCCTGGTGGGGGGCATCACCGCGGTGAGCGAACTGCCGCTGTGGGAGAACGGCGGCTACTTCGTGCTCCGCCAGGAGGTCTTCGACCACATCCCCGAGGACGGGGACCTGGTCGCCGACGGATGCGCCCAGCTGGCCAAGCGCGGACGGCTGGTCGCGCACCGGCACCGCGGCTTCTGGAAGCCGACCGACACCGTGAAGGAGCGGGCCGCGCTCGACGCCGCCTATGCCCGGGGCGACCGTCCGTGGGCCGTGTGGGAGCGGGACGGCGCGGGGGTGACCGCGTGATCCGGCTGGGGGCGGGACCCCTGGAGCGGATCGTCGCGGTGGGCGCGCACTGCGACGACATCGCCATCGGCGCCGGCGGCACGCTGCTGACGCTGTGCCAGGCGCGGCCGGGTGTCCGTGTCGACGCGCTGGTGCTCTCCGGTGGCGGCGGCGAGCGCGAGCAGGAGGAGCGGGCCGCGCTCGCCGCCTTCTGCCCCGGCGCCGACCTGCGGCTGACCGTGCACAAGCTGCCGGACGGCCGGCTTCCCGCGCACTGGGAGGAGGCCAAGTCCGCGGTGGAGGAGCTGCGCGAGCGGTCCGACCCGGACCTGGTCCTCGCCCCGCGCACCGACGACGCGCACCAGGACCACCGCGGCCTGGCGCGGCTGGTACCGACCGCGTTCCGCGACCACCTGGTCCTCGGCTACGAGATCGTCAAGTGGGACGGCGATCTCGGCCGGCCGTCCGCCTACCAGCCGCTGTCGCCGCGGACCGCCGAACAGAAGGTGCGGCTGCTGCAGGAGCACTACCCCTCGCAGCGGCACCGGCCCTGGTACGACCGGGAGGCCTTCCTCGGCCTGGCCCGGATCCGCGGCATCGAATGCCACGAGCGCTACGCCGAGGCGTTCGCCGTCACCAAACTCACGCTCGACCTGGGGGAATGAACCTTGCGCGTACTGCTCACCGGGCACCAGGGCTACCTGGGCACCGTCATGGCGCCGGTCCTGACGGCCGCCGGGCACGAGGTCGTCGGCCTCGACTCCGGCCTGTTCGCCGACTGCGTCCTGGGCCCCGCGCCCGCCGACCCGCCGGGGCACCGGGTGGACCTGCGTGACGTCACGGCCGACCACCTGGCCGGGGTGGACGCCGTGATCCACCTGGCCGCGCTCTCCAACGACCCGCTGGGATCGCTGGCACCGGAGCTCACCTACGACATCAACCACCACGCGTCCGTGCGGCTGGCCCGGCTGGCCCGCGACGCCGGGGTGCGGCGCTTCCTGTACGCGTCGACCTGCTCCGTCTACGGCGCCGCCGGTGGTGACGACCTGGTGGCCGAGGACGCCCCGCTGCGCCCGGTGACGCCGTACGCGGAGTCCAAGGTGCGGGTGGAGGACGACCTGCACTCCCTCGCCGACGGCGACTTCACCCCGGTGTACATGCGCAACGCCACCGCCTTCGGCTTCTCGCCCCGGCTGCGCGCCGACATCGTGCTCAACAACCTGGTGGGCCACGCCCTGCTGTCCGGTGAGGTCCTCGTGCTCTCCGACGGCACCCCCTGGCGCCCGCTGGTGCACGCCGCCGACATCGCGCGGGCCTTCTCGGCCGCGCTGAGCGCGCCGCGGGAAGCGGTGCACGACCGGGCGTTCAACATCGGCAGCGAGACCAACAACGTCACCGTCGCCGAGATCGCCGGGCAGGTCGCCGAGGCGGTGCCCGGGGCGAAGGTGGTGATCACCGGGGAGACCGGTGCCGATCCGCGGTCGTACCGGGTGGACTTCTCCCGTTTCCGCGCCGCGGTGCCCGGCTTCGACTGCGCGTGGACGGTGAAGCGGGGCGCGCTCGAACTCGCCGACGCCTACCGCAAGTGCGGCCTCACCCGGGAGGACTTCGAGCAGCGCTTCACCCGCCTCGCCGTGCTGCGCGCGGCGTCCGGGTCCGGTGCCGTCGACGACACCCTGCGGTGGCGCCCGTGACCGGGGCGGGCGAGGAGATGTACGCGCTGGTGGAGCGGATGTACCCGCTGTGCCGGAGCATCACCGGCGACGGTGTGCGCGCCACCTTGGACATCGTCGGGGAGTACATCCCGCTCCAGCGGCACGAGGTGCCGACCGGCACGCAGGTGCTCGACTGGACCGTGCCGCAGGAGTGGAACATCCGCGACGCGTACATCGCCGACACCGCCGGCAACCGGGTCGTCGACTTCGCCGCGTCCAGCCTGCACGTGCTCGGCTACAGCGTGCCGGTGTCGGCGACCATGCCGCTGGCCGAACTGCGCGGGCACCTGCACACCCTGCCGGAGCAGCCGGCCTGGGTGCCGTACCGCACCAGCTACTACAAGCCGGACTGGGGGTTCTGCCTGGCCCAGCAGACCCTGGACGCGATGGAGGACGGCGACTACGAGGTCCGCATCGACTCCACCCTCGCCGACGGCCACCTCAGCTACGCCGAGCACGTGGTCCCCGGGCAGGTCCCCGACGAGGTGCTCGTCTCCTGCCACGTCTGCCACCCGTCGCTGGCCAACGACAACCTGGCCGGCATCGCGGTGGCGACGTTCCTGGCGCGGGCGCTGGCGGAGCGGAAGCCGTACTACACCTACCGGTTCGTCTTCGCGCCCGGCACCATCGGGGCGATCACCTGGCTGGCCCGCAACGCGGAGCGGGTGGACCGGGTCAGGCACGGCCTGGTGCTGGCCTGCGCCGGCGACCCGGGCCGGCTGACGTACAAGCAGAGCCGGCGCGGCGACGCGGAGATCGACCGGGTGATGCGGCACGTCCTGGCCGCCTCCGAACGCCCGCACCGCGTCACCGAGTTCACGCCCTACGGCTACGACGAGCGGCAGTACTGCTCGCCCGGCTTCGACCTCGGGGTGGGCTCGCTCACCCGGACGCCGTACGCGGGCTATCCCGAGTACCACACCTCGGCGGACGACCTGGACTTCGTCTCCCCCGAGGCGATGGCCGACACGCTCGCCGTCTGCCGCGAGGCGTTCGCCGTCCTCGACCGCAACCGGCGGTACGTCAACCTCAGCCCCTACGGCGAACCACAGCTGGGCCGGCGGGGACTGTACGACGCGCTCGGCGGCCGCAGCGACACCAAGCAGGCACAGATGGCCATGCTCTGGGTGCTCAGCCTCTCCGACGGCGGGCACGGTCTGCTGGACGTCGCCGAGCGGTCCGGGCTGCCGTTCGACACCGTCGCCGCCGCGGCCGACGCCCTGCACGGCGCCGGACTGATCAAGGCATGACGCCGATGACCACCGAGGGGGAGAACCCGCGGACAACGGCGCCACCGGCGGCCCGGGCCGCGCACGCCCGGCGCTCCGCCCGGCGGGCCGTCGCCGGCCGGCTGTCCTGGGGGCTCGCCGACCAGGCGGCCTCCAGCATCAGCAACTTCGCGGTGGGCATCTACGTGGCCCGCTCGCTGGGGGTGACCGCGTTCGGCGTGTTCAGCCTCGCCTGGGTGACCTACGGCGTGGTGCTCAACGTCTCGCGCGGCCTTGCCACCGACCCCCTCGTGGTGCGCTTCAGCGGTGCGCCGGAGGCGTCCTGGCGCACGGCGGTGGCCCGGTCCTCGGGTACCGCGCTCGGCGTGGGCGCCGTCATCGGCGCGGCGTGCCTGGCCGCCGGGCTCGGTCTCGGCGGCCGTGTGGGGCCCGCGTTCGCCTGCCTCGGCGTGGTGCTGCCGGGGCTGCTGCTGCAGGACGCCTGGCGGTTCTCGTTCTTCGCCGCCGGCACCGGGCGGAAGGCCTTCGTCAACGACCTCGTGTGGTGCGTGGCGCTCGTCCCGGCCATGGTGCTGGCGGCACGCGTCGGCAGCGTGGCCGCGTTCGTGCTCGCCTGGGGGGTCTCCGCCGCGGTGGCCGCCGGGTACGGCTGCTTGCAGTCGGGGATCCGGCCCGAGGCGGGCGGCGTACGCGTGTGGCTGCGCGAGCACCGCGACCTCGGCTCCCGCTACCTGGTCGAGAACGTCAGCCTCAGCGGCGCGAGCCAGCTGCGGGCGTACGGGCTCGGCGCGATCGCCGGCGTCGGCGCGGTGGGCGCGGTGCGCGGCGCCGAGCTCCTGATGGGCCCCTTCCTCGCCGTGCTGATGGGGCTGTCGCTGGTGACCGTCCCGGAGGCGGCACGGGTGCTGCGGCAGGCCCCGCACCGCCTCGGCACGTTCTGCCTGCTGCTCGGCGGCGGGCAGGCCGCCGCCGCGCTGCTGTGGGGGGGGTCGCTGCTGCTGCTGCCGCAGCGGCTGGGCGACCTCGTGCTGGGCGGCGTCTGGCACTCCGCCTCGCAGCTCATCGTGCCGATCACCCTCAGCGTCGCCGGTGCGGGCCTCGGCACCGGCGCCGCGGCCGGGCTGCGCGCGCTCGGCGCGGCCCGGCGCAGCCTGCGCTCCCAGCTGTTCGCCTCCGCCTGCTATGTCGGCGGCGGGCTCGGCGGGGCGGCCGCGGCGGGCACGGTCGGCTCGGCCTGGGGGGTCGCCGCCGCGACCGTCAGCGGCTCGGCCGTGTGGTGGCTGCACCTGCGGTCCGCCCTGCGCGAGCGGCACCACCACTCCGTTCCCGAAGTGAGGACCACATGACCGACCGACCCAGGCTGAGCATCGGCCTGCCCGTCTACAACGGCGAGGAGTACCTGGCCGAGTCGCTCGACGCCCTGCTCGGCCAGACCTACGAGGACTTCGAGCTGGTCGTCTCCGACAACGCCTCGACCGACGGCACCCAGGACATCTGCCGCGCGTACGCCGCGAAGGACTCCCGCATCCGGTACGTCCGCCTGCCCCGGAACATCGGCGCCACCCCGAACCACAACCTCGTGTTCGCCGAGTGCCGCGGCGAGCTGTTCAAGTGGGCCTCGCACGACGACCTGTACGGCCGGGACCTGCTGCGCCGCTGCGTCGAGGCGCTGGACGAGCGGCCGCACGTGATCCTCGCGCACGCCGACCAGGCGGTCATCGACGGCGACGGCCAGGTGAAGGTGCCGTACGAGTACACGCTCGCCACGGCCTCCCCGCACGCGCCGGAGCGCTTCCGCAGCATGCTGTTCGAGCCCGGCGGCGACGACTTCTACGGGGTGATCCGGGCCGACGTGCTGCGCCGGGTGAAACCCATGGACAGCTACCACCACGCGGACCGCACGTTCGTCGCCGAGATCGGCCTGCACGGGCCCTTCCACCAGGTGCCGGAGCTGCTGTACTTCCGTCGCGACCACCCCACCCGCGCCGAGCGGGCCAACCCGTCCAAGCGGGCCCGGTGCGTCAACCTGGACCCGCGCCGGGCCGGTCCGCTGCACCCGACGCCCCGGCTGCTCGCCGAGTACGTCTGGGGCTTCGTCTCGGCGATCCGGCGGGCGCCGCTGTCCCCCGCCGACCGGCGTGCCTGCTACCGCCACCTGGCCGCGTGGATGACCAGCCGGGCCCGGCCGGGCGCCGGCGAGCGGGTCGAGGACCGCGCCCCGGTCGACCCGGCCGCGCTCACCGTCTCGGTCGACGCCCTCGTCGCCGGCCGTGAGGGGCGGCGGGCATGAACACCGGGCCTTGCGTCGGGGTGTTCGGCCTGCTGGGCTCCGGCAACCTCGGCAACGACGGGTCGCTGGAGGCCCTGCTCGGCTACCTGCGCGCCGAGCACCCGGGAGCGGTCGTGGACGCGCTGTGCGGCGGACCCGAGGCCGTCACGGCCCGGTTCGGCATCCCCGCGACGCGGCTGCACTGGTACCGCGGGGAGTACCGGACCGCGTCGCGCGCGGGCGCGGTCGTGTCCAAGGGCCTGGGCAAGCTCGTCGACGTCTTCCGTACCGCCGCCTGGGTGCGCCGGCACGACGTGGTGATCGTGCCGGGCATGGGCGTCCTGGAGGCCACGCTGCCGCTGCGGCCGTGGGGCTTCCCGTACGCGCTGTTCCTGCTCTGCGCGAGCGGCCGGCTGCTGGGCACGCGGGTCGCGCTGGTCAGCGTCGGCGCCGCGACGATCGGCGACCGGCCGACCCGGGCCCTGGTGCGCTGGTCGGCACGGCTGGCCGCGTACCGGTCGTACCGGGACGACCGGTCCCGCGACGCGATGCGGGCGATGGGCGTGGACACCTCGCGCGACGAGGTCTACCCGGACCTCGCGTTCGTCCTGCCGGCACCGGGACCGAACGCGCCCTCGGACCCGCCGGGCCCGGTCTGCGTCGGGGTCATGGACTTCCACGGCGGCAACGACGACCGGGCCCGGGCCGAGGAGATCCACCGGCAGTACCTGGACGGGACGATCCGGTTCGTCCGCGCGCTGGCCGAGGAGGGCAGGGCGGTCCGGCTGCTCACCGGCGACGCGTGCGACGCGCCGGTGGTCGCCGCGGTCCTCGACGCGGTGGACTCACCGCTGGTCACCGCCGCCGAGACGGCCTGCCTGGCCGACCTGATGAAGGAGACGGCGGCCGCCGGCACCATGGTGGCGATCCGGTACCACAACCTGATCTGCGCGCTGAAGACCGGGACACCGACGCTCGCCGTCACCTACGCGGCGAAGAGCGAGGCGCTCATGGAGCGGATGGGCCTCGGCACGTACTGCCACCCGGCGCGCGCGCTCGACGCCGGCCGGCTGCTCGCCCAGTTCCGGGAGCTGGAGAAGCGATCGGCCGAGCTGCGGCGCATCCTCGCCGAGCGGAACGAGGCCGCCGCCCGGCAGCTCGACCACCAGTTCACCGCCCTGACCACGGCCCTGTTCCCGGCGGCCGGCCGTGCCCGCACCCCCGCCCGGCAGGAGGCCTCATGAAAGCGACCGAAGTCCCGCAGATCGCCGGCGCGTACCTGTTCGAGCCGACGCCGTACGCCGACGAGCGCGGCTTCTTCTGCCGCACCTTCGACGCCGGCCTGGTCCGCTCGGTGGGGCTCGACCCGGACTCCTTCGTCCAGGACAGCGTGTCCCGCTCGGTGCGGGGCGTGCTCCGCGGACTGCACCTGCGCTCCGGCGCCGGCGAGGCCAAGCTGGTGCGGTGCTCCTACGGCAGGATCTTCGACGTCGTCGTGGACCTGCGGCCCGCCTCGCCGACCTACCTGGGCCGGGCCTTCTTCGAGCTGTCCGGCGACACGCAGGCGACCCTGTACGTCCCGGCGGGGTGCGCGCACGGCTTCCAGGCGCTCACCGACACCGCCGACACCTCGTACCGGATCGACCGCCCGCACGACCCGGCCGAGGACGTCACGATCGCCTTCGACGATCCGGACCTCGCCGTCCCGTGGCCGCTGCCGGTCACATCGATGTCCCAGCGGGACCGGGAGGCGCCGAGCCTCGCCGAGGTCCTGAAGCAGATGGAAGGGTGAAACCGGCTTGGACACCGAGGAGTTCCGCCTGCCCCGCTCGCGGGCCATGAACGAACGGCTGCACGCCCTGGTTCCCGGGGGCGCGCACACCTACGCCAAGGGCGACGACCAGTACCCCGAGGACCTGGCCCCGGTCATCAGCCACGGCCGCGGTGCCCACGTGTGGGACGTCGACGGCAACCGCTACGTCGAGTACGGCTCCGGCCTGCGGTCGGTCAGCCTCGGCCACGCCCATCCGCGCGTGACGGAGGCGGTGCGGCGGGAACTCGACCGAGGCGGCAACTTCGTCCGGCCGTCCGTGGTGGAGGTCGAGGCGGCGGAACGCTTCCTGGCCACGGTGCCGACCGCGGAGATGGTGAAGTTCGCGAAGAACGGCTCCGACGTCACCACCGCAGCGGTGCGCCTGGCCCGCGCCGTCACCGGACGCCCGCGGGTGGCGCTCTGCGCCGACCATCCGTTCTTCTCCGTCGACGACTGGTTCATCGGCACCACACCGATGTCCGCCGGCATCCCGGAGTCGACCACCGAGCTGACCGTGGCGTTCCCCTACGGCGACCTGGCCGCCACGGAGGAGCTGCTCAGCCGGTACCCGGGCGAGGTCGCCTGCCTGGTCCTCGAACCCGCCACCCACACCGAGCCGCCGCCCGGCTACCTCGCCGGCCTGCGCGAGCTGGCCGACCGGCACGGCTGCGTCCTGGTCTTCGACGAGATGATCACCGGCCTGCGCTGGTCCGAGGCGGGCGCCCAGGGCCTGTACGGCGTCGTCCCCGACCTGTCCACGTTCGGCAAGGCGCTGGGCAACGGATGCGCCGTCTCGGCGCTGGCCGGGCGCCGGGAGCTGATGGAGCGGGGCGGGCTGCGGCACCTTGGCGACCGGGTCTTCCTGCTGTCCACCACGCACGGCGCGGAAACGCACTCCCTGGCGGCCGCGATGGCCGTGCTCGCCACCTACGTCGAAGAGGGCGTCACCGCACGGCTGCACGCGCTCGGCGAGCGGCTGGCCGCCGGGGTCCGCGAGGCCGCGGCCGTCACGGGCGTCGGCGACCACGTCGTCGTCCGGGGCCGGGCCAGCAACCTGGTCTTCGCCACCCTCGACGAGAAGGGGCAGCCGTCGCAGCGGTACCGCACCCTGTTCCTGCGCCGGCTCCTCATGGGCGGGGTGCTGGCCCCGTCGTTCGTGGTGAGCAGTGCGCTCAGCGACGCCGACATCGACCACACCGTCGACGTGGTCGCCCAGGCGTGCGGGGTGTACCGGAAGGCACTGGACGCCGGTGACCCCACCCCGTGGCTGGGCGGACGGCCGGTGAAGCCCGTGTTCCGCCGACGGGCCTGACGCGGCGTCAGCCACGCTCTCGCCGGCCGGCGCCGGCCGCCCGGTCGACCAGCCACGCGGTCGCCGGTGTCACCGCGAGCCCGGTGCACCAGCCGCCGAGGGCGTCGGTCGGGTAGTGCGCGCTCAGGGCGACCTCCGCCCACCCCATGGCGGCGCCGGCCACCAGTGCCGCGGCGAGCACGGCTGACGCGCCGGCCGTCCTGCCGGGACGGCCGGCCGCGAGCAGCGCCACCGCGTAGGCGAGCGCGGTGGCGAAGGCGGTGTGCCCGCTCGGATAGGAGAGGTTGCCGTCGCCGTGGATGGTGCGTCCCACCAGGTGCTTGAGCAGGGTCGCCGTCCCCACGGCCGCACCGGCGACGGCGACGACGAGCACCGCGCCCCGGGGCCGCCGGAGCAGCAGGCAGCCGGTCACGACGGCCACGACCAGCACCACCGCTCCCACGGGCTCCCCCAGCCAGTCCAGGGTGAGGGCGACGTACCGCCACGGCGGCCGCACACTGTCCGCCGTCGGCGGGGTGATCCACCGGTCCGCCGTGCCGGACTCGCCGTGGCCGGCGTACAGCACCCCGAGCACGGCCACCACCAGCGCGGCGAGGACCGCGACCGGTCCGAGCCGCATGCGCAGCGACGGGGGCAGCACCTCGGGCGCCGGCCGGTCCGGGCGGAGGCGGGCGGGACCGCGCGCACCGGCCGCCGGCTTCTGCTGCTGCCCACCGCCCACCGACGAGCCCCCCGTCGTGTCCGACTCGGCCCGCGCGGGAGCCACCGGTCACCCTAACCAACAGCGCGGCCGGGGCGAGGTGTTCGGCGCCGGATGGCTCGATCCGTTCAGTCGGACGCCCGGGCGCCCGGCCGCGTTTGCCTGCACCTGGTTGTGCGGGAACAATGTCGCGGCCAGGCCGACGGCTTCGGCAGCCGCCTCTCGCGACCGAAACGGTTATGAATGACCAATCAGCTCATGGACCGCCTGCCCCGCTTACTGCACCAGGTCGCGTTCCGCAGGTTCTGGACAGCGCAGACCATTTCCTTCCTCGGGGACCAGGTGTCCACCATCGCGCTCCCGCTCACCGCGGTGCTCGCGCTGAACGCCTCCGCCGCGGGCATGGGCTTCCTCGGGGCTCTGGTCTCCCTGCCGAACCTGCTGTTCGCCCTGCACGTGGGCGGCTTCGTGGACCGCCACGGCCGGCTCAGACGCACGATGATCCTCTGCGACCTGGGACGCGCGGCCGTGCTGCTCACCGTGCCCGTCGCCTACGCGCTGGACGCGCTGACGCTCACCCACCTGTGGGTGGTGGCCTTCGTGACGGGCACGCTGGCCATGCTGTTCAACGTCTCCAGCAACAGTCTGTTCGCCGCCCTCGTGAACCGCGAGGACTACGTGCAGGGCACCTCGCTGTCCCGGGGCAGCTTCTCCTTCTCCTGGGTGGTGGGCCCCAGCGTCGGCGGTGTGCTCGTGCAGATCGTGTCGGCACCCGGGGCGCTCCTCGCCGACGTGCTGTCCTTCCTCGGATCCGCGTCCCTGCTGCGGTCGATCTCCCCGCAGGAACCGGCTCCAGAGAAGCACGAGTCGTCCTCGCACATCAGGGACGGGCTGCGGTTCGTCTCCCGGACCCCGGTCCTGCGGGCCAAGTTCCTCGGCGGGGGTCTGCTCAACCTCTTCTACACGGTCTACTTCACGCTCTTCCTGCTGTTCATCGCACGCGAACTGAAGCTGACGTCCGGAATGATCGGTGTGGCCCTCGGCCTCGGTGCCGTCGGCGCGCTGCTGGGTTCCTTCGTCACCGGCTGGTTCACCCGGCGCCTCGGCATCGGGCCGACGTTCCTGCTGGGCTCGGTGGTCTTCCCCGGGGCGCTGGCCCTGGTGCCGTTCGCGACGCAGGACAAGTGGGTGGCCTTCGGCCTGGTGGTCATGGCCGAGTTCCTCTCCGGCATGGGCCTGATGCTCTGCGACATCGCCGGCTCCTCGATCCAGCAGGCCCTGACACCGGACCGCCTCCGGTCCCGGGTGCAGGGTGCCTATCTGGGGCTGATCAACGGGGTGCGCACCGTCGGCGCGTTGGCCGCCGGCGGTCTGGGCACGTGGCTGGGGCTGCGCAGCGCGCTCTGGCTGGCCGTCATCGGCGGCGTGCTGAGCTGCCTTCCCCTGGTGTTCGCCCCGGTCCCGGCCATGCGCACCCTGCCGGACCAGGCCGAGTGAACAACCGCACGCCGCCCACCCGCAGCCGCCGGTTCGAGGGCCTCACCGAGGACGGGGGAAGGCGGCGCACGGGCCGGGTTGAGCGCCGGAGGGTCGGGGCACGCCCGGTCGCCACGGCCCGCTGGGGCTGCGCAGCGCGCTCTGGCTGGCCGTCATCGGCGGCGTGCTGAGCTGCCTTCCCCTGGTGTTCGCCCCGGTCCCGGCCATGCGCACCCT
>NZ_JBVIJO010000001.1:0-223236 GCF_055581365.1 Streptomyces sp. NPDC031445 | reverse complement strand
CCTGCCGGACCAGGCCGAGTGAACAACCGCACGCCGCCCACCCGCACCGAACGAAGCGGCGGCCGGCCCATCGGGACGGGGCCGGCCGCCGGCGGGGTGGACGGGACGGTTCAGCGCTGGAGGGTCAGCACGCCCGGCCGCCACGGCAGCTGGTCGTACGGGCCGCTCGCGGTGGGGGACTTGCCCTGGTACAGGAACTGCAGGTTGCAGGGGTCGACGGTCATGGTCTGGTCGGGGTTGTTGCGGACCAGGTCACCGTGGCTGATGTCGTTGGTCCAGCCGGCACCGCTGTTGGCCTTGCCCGCGAAGGGGTTGCTCTCGCTGGCGGCCTGCGGGGTCCACGAGCCGCTCAGGCTGGAGGCGGTGAAGGAGCGGAAGTAGCGCCCGTTCGCGCCCATGGCCTCGACGATCATGAGGTACTGGTTCTGGCCCTGCACCTTGTAGACCTGCGGCGCCTCGAAGAGGTTGGCCTTCGTGTCGCTCATGACCGTCGTGTACGACGAGCCGAAGTTGCCCGGGAAGTTCCCGATCGGCATGCTCGCCCGGTAGATCTTGCCGTTGTCACCGGCGAAGAACAGGTACATGTTCTGGCCGTCGGCGATCAGGGTCTGGTCGATCGGGCCGGTGTCGGAGCCGGAGATGCTCCCGGTGAACAGCGGTTGCGGAGCGGACCAGCCGTTGGGGTTGGTGGGGTCGCTCGACGTGCGGTAGATGAAGGGCCACGCACCCCACTGGTACGCCAGCACCCAGATGTTCTTGGGCGCGAAGTAGAACAGCGTGGGCGCCACCGCGGCCTGGCTCATCCCGGTCTGGCCGGCCGACGCCATGTCCGTCCAGTTCGTGAAGGGCTGGAACATCATGGAGCCGTACGACGACCCGGAGACGTTCGACGCGTAGACCAGGTGCTTGCCGTTGTAGGTGACGGTGGTGAAGTCCTTCACCGAGGCCCACCCGTTCGCCGGCTGCGCCAGCGCGCCCGTCGACGTCCACCGGTACGTCGACGGAAGCGCACACGTGCCGTCCGGCGGGGTCGTCCCGGACAGACCGGTCCACTTCTGGTTGCTGCCGCCGTTGCACGTCCAGATCTGCACCGCCGTGCCGTTGGCCGTACCGGCACCCGCGGCCTCCAGGCACAGCCCGGACTCGACGCCGACGACCGTGCCGTCGGAGTTCACCCGCCACTGCTGGTTCGCGCCGCCGGAACAGGTCCAGATCTGCACCCGGGTACCGGCCGCGGTCGCGTGGCCCGGAACGTCCAGGCACTTGTTGCCGTACACGGTGAGCTGGTTGCCGTCCGTCAGCGTCCACTGCTGGTTGGTCCCGCCCCAGCAGTCGTACAACTGCGGATACGTGCCGTCGGTCTGGCTGGCGCCCGGCACGTCGAGGCACCGGCCGGAACCGACACCCCGCAAGGCGCCGCTGGAAGCCGCCTGGGCCGGGGCGGCGACGAGCATCGCCGCCAACGCGGCCAGGGTCGCGACCACGGCGGCGAGCACCCCGGACGGGTGCCTGCGGCTGAAACGTCCTCTGTGCATGGAGTACTTCCTCACCCTTGGGTAGCCGGAGCGTCGTTATGACAGGCACATGACACGCATATGCCCGGACTGTCCCTGCACGCGCGATCGAGCAAATCAGGATGTTCGCTATACCGAACGAGTGTCGAAGCTTCGAGCAACCCGAATGATAGAGAACCGGTGAACTGCGTCAACACCTCCCGCATGAATCGCGGTCATGGGCGAAATCGTTCGCCTTCCCATGCTCCGGTCAGCGCTCACTCCGCACAGACGACAACCCTGCGAGGCGTAAGGGCGGCGCAAAAGAAGGAAGTTGCTGGCTCACCCCCCTCGCCACCCCTAATTCGAAAGTTTCGTACAGCGATCGTAAATTTTTCTTGCGAGGAGTATTGACGATCCCTGGCCACCGCCTCAATCATCCCTGTCTGAGACACCGGCCTCATCCGCGCACCACAGCACCCGCACCGCCCCGCTTCGTTCCGGTGAGGTTCGCACCTGCGCATCCGTGTCGCAGTCCATCCGTGATTCCTACCTCGGAGGCACACCCATGGGCTCTTGTGCCCTTTCCCGACCCTCGGCCCGCCGCCGGAAAACCCGCGGCTTACTGCTGGCGCTGGTCGCCGGCGTCCTCGGTACGGTCACCGCGCTGGCCGCGCCGCCGGCCGCACACGCCGCCGAGAGCACGCTCGGCGCCGCGGCGGCGCAGAGCGGCCGCTACTTCGGCACCGCCATCGCCTCGGGCAGGCTGGGCGACTCGGCGTACACGTCGATCGCGGGCCGTGAGTTCAACATGGTGACGCCCGAGAACGAGATGAAGATCGACGCCACCGAGCCGCAGCGGGGCCAGTTCAACTTCACCGCCGCCGACCGCGTCTACAACTGGGCGGTGCAGAACGGCAAGCAGGTACGCGGTCACACCCTGGCCTGGCACTCCCAGCAGCCCGGCTGGATGCAGAGCCTCAGCGGCAGCACGCTGCGCCAGGCGATGATCGACCACATCAACGGCGTGATGGGCCACTACAAGGGCAAGATCGCCCAGTGGGACGTCGTGAACGAGGCCTTCTCGGACGACGGTTCGGGCGGCCGCCGGGACTCCAACCTGCAGCGCACCGGCAACGACTGGATCGAGGTCGCCTTCCGCACCGCGCGCGCCGCCGACCCGTCGGCCAAGCTCTGCTACAACGACTACAACATCGAGAACTGGACCTGGGCGAAGACCCAGGGCGTGTACAACATGGTCCGCGACTTCAAGCAGCGCGGCGTGCCGATCGACTGCGTCGGCTTCCAGTCGCACTTCAACAGCGGCAGCCCCTACAACAGCAACTTCCGCACCACGCTGCAGAACTTCGCCGCCCTCGGCGTCGACGTGGCCATCACCGAACTCGACATCCAGGGCGCCTCGTCCACGACCTACGCCAACGTGACCAACGACTGCCTGGCCGTCTCGCGCTGCCTCGGCATCACCGTCTGGGGCGTGCGCGACAGCGACTCCTGGCGCTCGGGTGACACGCCCCTGCTGTTCAACGGAGACGGCAGCAAGAAGCCCGCCTACACCGCGGTCCTCAACGCGCTCAACGGCGGCTCCACCACCCCGCCTCCCCCCACGGGAGGCGGACAGATCAAGGGCGTCGGCTCGGGACGCTGCCTGGACGTGCCCAACGCCAGTACCACCGACGGCACCCAGGTCCAGCTGTGGGACTGCAACAGCGCCACCAACCAGCAGTGGACGCTCACCGACGCCGGTGAACTCAAGGTCTACGGCAACAAGTGCCTGGACGCCGGCGGAACGGGCAACGGCACCAAGGTCCAGATCTACGGCTGCTGGGGCGGCGACAACCAGAAGTGGCGCCTCAACTCCGACGGATCCATCGTCGGCGTCCAGTCCGGCCTCTGCCTCGACGCCGTCGGGAACGGCACCGCCAACGGCACCCTGATCCAGCTCTACTCCTGCTCGAACGGCAGCAACCAGCGCTGGACCCGCACCTGACGCGACCTGCCTCACACGCCCCCTGCGACCGCACACCGTCGCCGGTTCCGGGTCGCCGCCCTCGTGGCGGCGACCCTCGCCGACGTCGCCGTGTCCCTAGGAGAGCCAGCCCGCGCGAGCGGCCAGGACCCCGGCCTCGAAGCGGCTGCGGGCTTCCAGGCGGGCCATGAGGTTGGAGACGGTGCGGCGCACCGTGCGCAGGGAGACGCCGAGTTTCTTGCTGATGGCCTCGTCGGTGTGGCCGCTCGCCAGGAGGTACATCAGCTCGCGTTCACGGCGGGAGAGGCCGGTGGAGTCGGGGCCGTCCTGTTCGTACCAGGGGATGCCGGCGTCCCAGAAGCGGGTGAACAGGACGTGCAGGGCCTCCACGACGCCGCGGCTGCGGATCTCCAGGGCGCCCTGGCGGACGTCCTCGGGGTCGAGGGGGACGAGGGCGATCTCACGGTCGACGAGGACCATCAGCATCGGAAGGCTGGGGACGGTGCGCGTCTCCCCGCCCAGCGTGGAGAGCCAGTGGACGTACTCCCGCGTGCCGGGGTCGTTGCGGAAACTGTCCTGGTAGAGCGTGCGGAGGGAAACACCCCGTTCCAGGGCCATTTGATCGAGCGGTTTGCTCGATTCCATGACATCCGGGCGCTGGGCCCCGCCGGGGAAGAAAGAGAGGCATTCCGTGCGGGCGGTCGCGGCGAGCTGTTCGAGGCGGAGTCGGACCGCTTCCAGGCCGAAGAGCTGACGAATGATCTCCGGCGCGTGCCGCTGCTGGCCGTACCGCGTGATCAGCGCGGCCACCGAAGAACGGGCCGTCTCCAACTTGCGCTGCTTCGCACCCAGTTCCAGCTCGATGCGGTTGAGCAGGACGCTCAGTCCGACCTCGGGGCTCACCGTCAGGTGCTGCTCGTCGGTCTCCCCGGGGCGGAGAAGGTGCAGGTCGGCGAGGTCGTCCAGCGCGCGGCGGACGGATTTTTCCGGCAGGCCCAGGTTCGCGGAGATGTCCCGCACTCCCATATCGGGCCGTTCCAACAACAATCGGTAGACTGCCTCGACATCCGGCTCCAAACCGAGCACTTCCAGCAACAGCCACTCCTCCCCCTGGGATGGTCAGGTGCCTTCTCACAGCCCCCAGGGACGAAGCGCGACCGCCCCCGAAACTGGTCAGGTGTGAGACCATAACTGAGAGCGCATTTTA
This sequence comes from Streptomyces sp. NPDC031445, assembly GCF_055581365.1. Lineage (NCBI taxonomy): Bacteria > Bacillati > Actinomycetota > Actinomycetes > Kitasatosporales > Streptomycetaceae > Streptomyces > Streptomyces sp. NPDC031445. The sequence continues at coordinate 218,549 of NZ_JBVIJO010000001.1, read as the reverse complement.
TCGCTTCGCCGGAGAAACGTTCCTCTCAATCGCGCCAAAAAAGAGGTGCCCATCACGGGACATCAGCGTACGGATACGGCCACCGCCGCGCGATATCCCGCGGGGATCCGCACATCCGCGAGACGCCATCCCGACACCGCTCCCGGCACCTCGCCGCCCCCCACGTACGGCTCCTCGATCCCGTGCGTCAGCCCCGCCCCCAGCCCCTTCAGGCACGCCTCCTTCCGCGTCCAGCAGCGCAGGAACGCCTCCCCGCGCTCCGCCGGCGGCAGCGCCGCCAGCTCCGCCCGCTCCCGGGGGTGCAGCATCGCCGCCAGTTCGCCGGCCGTGCCGGCGGGCGGCGCCGCCTCCACGTCCACCCCGACCGGGGCGCGGGCGAACGCGTACAGCGCCAGCTCACCGCTGCGGGAGAGCGAGAAGTGCAGGTCCGCCCCGCGCGGCGCCGGCCGGCCGCCGGGCCGCCCGCAGCGCTCGCACGGCAGGCGGACAAGCGCCACCTCGGCCGGATCCTGCCCCAGGTACGCGCCGAGCAGCCGGCGCAGGACCACATGGGCCACGGTGTGGCGGTGCCGGTCCGTCGCGTGCGCCAACCGCGACCGCCGCGCCGCCCGCTCCCCGGCGAGCAGACGGGCGGCGTCCGGCCCCAGGGCGTAGGCGTCGGCCCGCACCAGCCACAGCTGCGGCGGGCCGCCCGCCTCCGGCGGTTCCAGCCCCGCGTCCGGCAGGCCCTGCCCGACGGGACGCGGGACCAGCGGCGCGGGAGCACCCATCGGCCTAGGCCGCCCCGTGCCCGGCCGGCACCCGGACCGCCGCGCTCCGGTCCCGCAGGTCGGCGAAGGACGTGATCAGGCCCGACACGTCCTCCATCGGACGGCGGTGGCGCGTCGCCGTGGGGTCGGGCGTCCCGATGTCCAGGGAGCCCAGCAGCCGCTCCCCCGGCTCCAGGCAGAGCAGTCCGGCCGCCGTCGTGCTGCGCGCCAGCGCGCCGGTGCGCCAGATGCTCCCGTAACCGCGCGAGTGCAGCAGCAGCATCAGCGCGTGCGTCATGCACGTGGCGGCCGCCAGCTGCTCCCACTCCGGTATCCGGCCCTCGCGCGGCGAGAAGACCAGCGCGGCGACCAGCGGGGCCCGGCGCAGCTTGGCCCGCATCCGCTCCACCGTCACCTCGTCCCCGCCCGCCTCGTCCGCCAGGCAGCGCCCCAGGGCGTCGCGGTCCTCGTCCCGCAGCAGCACCCACCGCCAGGGCCGCAGCCGCCCGTGGTCCGGCGCGGTGCTCGCGCCGCGGAGCAGATAGGCGAACTCCCCGTCGCTCGGGGCGGGGCCGTGCAGGGTCTGCTCGCTGCGCCTGGTCATGACCGCCGTCATCACGTCCATGGGGAATACCTTCCTGAGTCGGTACGGCTGGTACGGGTGCTCAGTGGCGGATCTCGAGGGTGCAGCACTTCACGCTGCCGCCGCCCTTGAGGAGTTCGGACAGGTCCATGCCGATGGGGTTGAAGCCGCGTTCGCGCAGCCGGCCGGCGAGGAGCCGGGCCGCCTCCGGCAGGACGACGTTGAGGCCGTCGGAGACCGCGTTCAGGCCGAAGACCTCCGCGTCCGCCGCCGACACCTCGAGGGCGTCCGGGAAGAGCGAACGCAGCACCTCGCGGCTGCCCGGGGCGAACGCCTCCGGGTGGTACATGATCTCGTCGCCGTCGAGCACGGCCAGCGCCGTGTCGAGGTGGTAGTAGCGCGGGTCGACGAGCTCCAGGCTGATGACCGGACGGCCGAAGAAGGACTGCGCCTCCTGGTGGCTGCGCGCGTCGCTGCGGAAGCCGTGGCCCGCCAGGACGAAGCGGCCGGTGACGAGGAAGTCGCCCTCGCCCTCGTTGACGTACGCCGGGTCGTGCCGCTCGGTGAAGCCGTTCGCCCGGAACCACTCCAGGTACGCGGGGCCCTCGGCGCGGCGCTCGGCGTTGCGGAAGCTGGCGCCGAGCACCCGGCCGTCGACGACGGTGGCGCCGTTCGCCGCGTACACCATGTCGGGCAGACCGGGCAGCGGGTCGATCAGGTCGACGGTGTGGCCGAGCTCCAGGTACAGCTCGCGCAGCCGCTCCCACTGGAGGACGGCGAGACCGGTGTCGACCGGCTTGGCCGGGTCCATCCACGGGTTGATGGCGTACACCACCTCGAAGTGGGAGGGGCGGCACATCAGGTAATGACGACGGCGCTGGACGCGGGTCTTCGCGGGGGCAGCGGCGGTCGTGTCGGAGGGCATGTTCTCCCCAGGGTGTGAAGGCCATGTGGTGGTGGCGGATGTACGGGAACGGGACGTGCGCGGCCCGCTTCAGCGGGACGGGGCGGGCGGCGCGTAGTGGACCAGCTCCACCAGGAGTTCGGCGGGCTCGGGCAGGTACAGGAACGCGACGCGCATACCGGGGCGGGCGCCCCGGCACGGCTCGGCGTCCAGGGCGAGGAAGCCGCCCCGGCGCAGGCGGGCGGTCTCGCCGGCGAGGTCGTCGACGACGAGGGCGAGGTGGTACAGGCCCGGCCCCTGCCCGGCGAGCCGCCCGTCGACCGCCGACCCGGCGCGCGTGGGCGACACCAGCTCGACGGCGGTACCGGCCCGGTCCCCGGGCAGGTTCCAGAACTCGCAGGCGACTCCGTAGGCGTCGGCCCGCCCGTGGTCCGTGCGGACCATCCCTAGCGCGGTGAGCTGCTCCCCGGCCCGGGCGGGCTCGGCGGTGGCGAGGCCGACGTGGTCGACACCGAGGATCACGGCGGGCCGCCCGCGCGGGGGCCGGTCCCGCCCGCGGGCTCACCCCGCATGGGCCGCCGGCCCTCCCGAGAGGCGGGTCGAGATCTCAGACGCCAGCTCCCCGACCGTCTCCAGCTTCATGTAGGCGCGCAGGTCCAGCTGCACGCCGTACGTCTGCTCGACGGCCGCCAGCAGGCGCATCGCCGCCAGGCTGCCCCAGCTGCCGAGGGCGGTGAAGCGGGTGTCGGGGGCGAGGGACTCGGCGGGGTGGTGGGAGACGCGGGCGACGAGGGGTCGCAGGGTGGTCATCGTGTCAGACATGGGCCGGGGCCTCCTTGGCGACCAGGGTGATCCAGTCGGGGGTCAGGGCGGGGAGCCGGTCGAGACGGGCCTCGTGGTGAACGGTCTCGTCGTCGCCGGCGGGTCCTTCGGCGCGGGTGAAGCCGGCGGAGGGGTAGAGGGTCGCGGCGGGTGCGTTGCGGGCGGTGGGGCGGAAGCGGGTCTCCAGGACGGCGGCGCCGGCGGCACGGGCGGTGTCGGCGACGTACTGCAGGACGGCCCGCTCGACGCCCCGGGCGAGCACCCGGCAGCTGAGGACGAGGTTGCGCACGGTCCACCGGTCCGGGCCCCGGTCCAGCCAGACACCGCCGACCACGCCCTCGCCGCCGAAGCGGTCGGTGACCTCGACGGCGAGCACGAGGTGCCCGGGGTCGCCGGCGAGCCGCCGGGTGAGGGCCTCACCGTGGGCGCGGCCGGTCATGTTGAACTGGTTGGTGCGCTGTTCGAGCTGGACGAGCCGGGGCAGGGTGTACGCGTCGGCGGGACCGACGGTGACGTGGATGCCGAGGGCCCGCAGATACTCCTCCGCCGTCTCGTGCGTGGTGCTCAGCCGGTGGCGTTCGCGCCGGCCGCGGTAGAGCGCGGTGCGTTCGGTGTCGGTGGCGGTGACGCCGAGCTGGGCGAAGCGGGCGGGTTCGAGGAGCCTGGCCGAGTGGCAGGCGGGGTCGCCGTCCAGGCCCACGACGTCGACCTGGGGCAGGGAGCCGGCCACCATGCCGCACTCGAAGGGGCTGTCGTCGGCGAAGACGAACGCGTCGAGCCCGAGGCCGAGTTCCTCGGCGAGGGCGGCGACGTGCAGGTCCTTGCGCTGCCAGTCGGCGAGGACAGCGACGAAGTCGTCCGGGCGGAGCACCATGTCCGGGTGGCCGGCCAGGGTCTCCTCCACGAGGGCGCGTTCGTTCTTGCTGCACACGGCGAGGAGCACGCCCTGGCGCCGCAGGGCCAGGGCCCGGCGCTGGAGGTCGGTGTAGCAGTCGCCGGGGTAGACCGTGCCGAGTTCGATGCCGGCGGGGCCGTCGTCGCCGAGGACGCCGCCCCACAGCGTGTTGTCGAGGTCGAGGACGAGGACCTTGCGGCCGAGGCCCGCGACGGCCCGGCAGAAGGCGGCGGCCTCACGGGCGTAGGCCAGTTGCGCGGCCGGCGTCCACGCCATCCGGCCGAACCGGTACTGCCGTTCGTCGCGGACGGGGCCGGGCACGTCGGCGAGGAGCGCCTCCAGGTCGACGGTGTAGACCCCGTCGTGGGTCTCGCCGGCGGCGAGGAGCGCGATGTTCGCCTCGCGCCAGATCCGGCCGAGCGCCGCGCCGCCCCGGAAGCTGATGACGCTGCGCCGGTCGGGGCGGGGCAGCGGCACGGTGTGCAGGAGGACGGCGCAGCCGGTGCGCGCGGCGAAGCCGGCGGCGGCGGCCGTGTGGGCGTCGACGCGGTCGCGTACGGCGGTGCGGACGCCGTCCAGGGCGGACGGGTCCCAGTCGCGCGGCAGCAGGGCCCCGGCGTCCAGGAGGCAGAGCGTCACCTCGGGCGCGAACTCGGCGAGGGCGGAGGCCGGGTCGGTGAGCTGGACGCCGAGCTGGTCGTAGGGGCACAGGTGGAGCTCCGCGTCGATGCCGCCGGCCAGCAGGGCCGCCCGCAGCAGGGGGACGACGTCGTCGGCGGTGAAGGTGGCGGCGACGGCGACCCGCAGGGTGCTGACGCGGGTGGCCGGTGCGCGGGTCAGCCGGGCCGCCGCCACGCCCTCGAGCAGCCGGCCAGCCTCGTGCAGCAGCAGGGGGTCGGCGACGGCGCCGAGTTCGCCCATGAGTCCCGTGTCGGTGGCCGCGGGCGAGTCGCGCAGGGCGCGGATCCGGTCCAGAAGCTCGTCCCCGGGCAGGGACGCCGGGGCGGGCGGCGATCCGGTCATGACGCGGCGGCCTCCCACCGGGGTTGTTCGAGGATCTCGACGACGGCGCAGGCGTACGTGAAGCCCATGCCGATGCCGCAGAGCGCCACCCGGTCGCCGGGGACGACCTGTCCGGTCTCCAGGAGGTGGGTGAGTCCGGCGATCTGGTCGGCGGCGCCGATGTGCCCGACCCTGCGGCCCCACTCCCAGGTGGTCTTGGCGTCCTCGATGCCGAACATGGACCGGAAGTCGAGGTCGTTCAGGGTGCGGCCGACGTTGGTGAGGACCCAGCGGTCGATGTCGCCGGCGCCGAGCCCGGCGTCGGCGAGCGCCACGGAGACGCTCTCCTGCTGGCGTTCGGTGAGCGACTGGACGATCTTCAGGAGGAGTTCGCCGTTCTCCAGGAGGTACTCGTCGCGGCGGGCGCGGAGGTCGACCGGCCCGTCGCCGTCGGCCGGGGCGTCCTCGAAGGGCTTGTTGCCGAGGTAGACGGCCCCGTAGGTGCCGTCGCTGATGACGGCGGTGGAGAGCAGCCGGGCCACGCCGCCCCGCCGGGACAGCACCAGCCCGGTGCCGCCGTCACCGAAGACCACGCCCTTGTCGGAGCGGTAGCGGTCGAAGGCGGGGAGGGCGAACACGTCGCTGGTGGTGAGCAGGGCGGCGGACTTCTTCGGCCGGGCGGTCAGGTAGGCCGCGGCGATCTCCAGGGCGGCCAGGCCGCCGTTGGAGTACTGCTTGACCTCCACGGCGGCGGCCCGGCCGCCGATGGTGCGGCCCTGGACGTAGGAGGCGGGGGCGAAGTGGTCGAGGCCCTGGTGATGGCAGCTGGAGTGGACGACCAGGTCGATGTCGTCGGGCTCCACGGTGGCGCGTCCCATGGTGAGGTCGGCTGCCTTGACCGCGAGTTCGACGGCCGGGCCGTCGTCGGCCACGCTGATGGAGAGGAAGCCGTCGGCCTCCGCCTCCGCCGCGTCGTACCGTCCCTCGGCCACCGCGACCGAGGTCTCCTCACCGCGGCCGAGCACCGCACCGCAGGCGTTGAGATAGATTCCGTTCCACCGCATGGAGTGCGGTCTCCTTCCGTCGTGCGGTCCCAGGGCCTGTCGTGTGCGACGCGTCCGGCTACCGGCTGACCATGCAGTACTCCTCGTGGGCGGTGACGCGGCTGAGCAGGTCGTCCCGGCCGCTGCCGGCCGCGATCTCCCTCAGCAGGGCGAAGACGTCGTCGCCGGAGATGCCGGTGGTGAAGTGCTGCTTGATCAGGAGGGTCTGTATCTCCTGGTAGTTGTGCTCGTCGACGACGTCGGCGAGGCCGAGCAGCGCCTTGCGGCCCGCGTCGTCGAGGGGCGGGCGCTCGGCGATGTTGCCCGCCGGGATGTCCGGCTCGTCCGGCACGTCGAAGGCGAGGACCTGCCGGAGGCTGTCGGCGGTGAAGTCGCAGACGATGTGGACGCGGTCGCGGTCGGAGAAGGAGCCGACGGAGTGGGTCCGGGTGGCGTCGAGGCACCACAGCTCGCCCCGGCGCATCCGGAAGACGGTGTTCTCCTCGGAGGCGTAGACGTTGTCGTCGGTCTGGAGCGGGAGGTGGACCCGCACCATGTCGGCCTTCAGCTCCAGGAAGTCGCGGTGCGGCACGTAGAGGCTGCCGCCGGCGAGCCGCATGAAGCGCGCGTACTTGAGGTACTCGGTGCGGAAGAGCCGGCCGATGAGTTCGCTGACGTAGGTCAGCGCCTCGCCGTGGGGGGTGGGCCGCGCCGAGCCCTCGTAGTCGCCGAGGGATGCCTCCTCCAGGCTGCCGCTCTGGTTCCACAGCATGGTGCTGCGCAGCAGGCCGGTGCTGACGAAGTCGGCGTAGGAGTCGTTGTAGGCGAAGCCCTCGGATGCGGCGAGGTCGGCGGCGAGCCGCTCGTCGTCGAGGGTGAGCGCGGCGATGCGGTGAGAGCGCATGTCAGGCCGCCTGGGTCGCGGCGACGGCGGCGGGCAGGCCGAGCGAGTCGGCGAAGGCGTTCAGCGCGCCGGCCCAGCTCGCGGAGTACTCGGCGGTCATCTCGGCGAAGGCGCGGGCCTCGGCCTGGGTGGTGACCAGGAACGTCATGCCGGTCTCGTCGTCGCTGACCTGCGCGGCGTGCATCGTCTCGGCCTTGATGTGCGAGTCGATCCAGGCGAGGTCCTCGGTCTCGGGGAAGAGTCGCTCGCCGTTCACCTCCAGCTTGCCGTAGACGCGGCGGAAGGCGACGGCGATGTCCAGCGCGATCGTCTCGACGACCCGCAGCTGGACGGCGGCGCCGAGCGGGGAGTCCGCGAAGCGCTCCATGTTCTCGATGAGGCGCACGACGCCCTCGGGGAGTTCGGCGGCGGACTTGCGGCCGGCCTCGTCGACGTGCTCCGACAGCGGCGTGATCAGGGAGTCCTCCCACCACACGTAGTGGGCTCCGGCGGGGCCCTTGGGGGCGACCGCGCTGAAGACCGGGGCGAGGTTGTCCAGGTCGTCGCCGATGACGCGGAAGATGGTCTGGAAGGCGGCCAGGACGTCGCGGGACGGGGACCGCTGGGCGGCCAGGGCGCGAGCCGTCACGCCGAGGCCGGCCAGGGTGGTGAACATGAACGCCTTGGTCATCGCGCGCCACTGGTGGGCGACGGCGAGCGGGCCGCGGAAATCCTCTGTTTCGAATCCCCGGGCGAAGCTGAAGAAGCGGTTGTCGGCGCGGCCGAGTCCGGCCTCGGCGATCTCCAGATCGACTCGCTCGTCGAGTGCGCCGCGCGCGCCGGCGCTGATTTCGATATCAGTCACGACTACTCCAGATTCCTAGATTTCGCTGAACGAGAGCGTCTCGTCGACGATTTCGTGGATGGCATCGGCGAGGTCCGCCGAATTCTTCTCGGAGACGAGGGTGAAGTGGTTCCCGGGGATCTCGCGGAAGGAGAGTCCCGAGATCCGTTCCCGCCATCCGTGGTCCTCTCCGCGCAGGATCGCGGGGAAGGCGATCCGGGGATCGGGGTACGGGTCGGCCGCCCGCAGCAGACGCACCTCGCCCTTGTACGGCTCGGGCGCGTAGGCGAGGAAGGCGGCGCGGTGCCGCTCCAGCAGGGCGGGGATGTGCGCGGCCTCCTCGGAGAGCCCGGCCAGCCGGGCCGTCGCGTCGCCCTCGCCCTTCAGCAGGTCCATGGCCGTGAAGGCGGTGCGGGCCTGCTCGGCGGCGGGCGGGTCGCCGATGGCGGCGGGCGGCAGCCAGGAGTCGAGCAGGGCGACGCCGGCGAGTTCCACGTCGCGCTCCTGCCACCGCCGGGCCATCTCCAGGGCGACGCAGCCGCCGACGGACCAGCCGGCGAGGAAGACCGGGCGGGTGCCGCGTACGGCGTCGGCGGCGGCGACGTACCGGGCCGCCATCTCCTCGATGGTCGTGACGCCGCGCGGGTCCTCGGCGGCCTGGAGGCCGTAGACGTCGTACTGGTCGGCCAGGCCCCGGGCGACCGCGTGGAAGGGCAGGACGGAGCCGCCGGCGCCGTGCACGAGCAGGACGACGGGCCCGCCCTGGGGGCGGACGAGCGGGACGAGCACGTCGTCGCCGGGACGCTCCTCGCGGGCCGTGCCGAGGCGGACGGCGAGTTCGCGGACGGAGGGCGCGGCGAAGACGTCGCCGACGGTGGGCCGTAGGCCCAGCTCCCGGCCGCAGGCGGCGATGAGCTTGAAGACGAGCAGGGAGTGGCCGCCGAGGGAGAAGAAGCCGTCGGTGACGCTGAGCGTCTCGATGCCGAGCACCTCGCGGAAGACCGCCGCGAGCCGGGTCTCCGTCTCGCCCTCGGGGGCGACCAGCTCCGTGGAGCCGCCGGCGGCCTCGCTGCCGAGCTGTTCGAGCAGGGCCTTGTCGTCGATCTTGCCGTTGACGTTGTACGGGATGCGGTCGACGGTGACGACGGCCGCGGGCACCATGTGCGTCGGCAGGTGGTGGCGGGCGTGCCGCTCCAGTTCGCGCGGGACGGGCTCGTGGCCCGGCTCGGGCACGACGAAGGCGGCGATGCGGCCCTCGAAGGCGCTCGGGGCGAGGGCGACGCAGGCGTGCACGTCGAGGTGGTCGCGCAGGACCGACTCGATCTCGGAGAGCTCGATGCGCAGGCCCCTGACCTTGACCTGGCGGTCGATGCGGCCCAGGTGCTCGATCACCCCGTCCTCGCGGTAGCGGCACAGGTCGCCGGTGCGGTACATCCGCTCGCCGACCGGGCCGAAGGGGTCGGGCAGGAACCGTTCGGCGGTCATGGCGGGGCGGTTGTGGTAGCCGTGCGCGAGGCCGGTCTCGCCGCCGATGTACATCTCGCCGGGGACGCCCACCGGGAGGACCTCCAGGCCGGGGCCGAGGATGTAGACGCGGAAGTTGTCGCAGGGCCGGCCGAGCGGCAGGACCGGGACGCCGGGCTCCCGGGGGATGACGCCCTCCACGACGGTGCCGGCCTCCGTGGGGCCGCAGCAGTTGACGAGGTCGGCGTCGAAGTGGGCGTGGAAGGCGTCGCGCAGCCGGGGCTTGACCTCCTCGCCGCCGATGACGACCCGGCGCAGGGAGCGGCAGCTGCCGGGCGGGGCGGCCGCCAGGAAGACCTCCATCATCGTGGGGACGAAGAAGAGGGTGGTGACCTGGTACCGCTCGGTCAGGTCGAGCAGGTGCTCGGGGTCGCGGTGGCCGCCGGGGCGGGCGACGACGAGGCGGGCGCCGTAGTACAGCGGCCAGTACAGCTCCCACGTGGAGACGTCGAAGCCGTACGAGGTCTTGAGGATGTTGGCGTCGCCGGGGCCGAAGGGGTAGTGCCGCTGGAGCCAGAAGATGTTGGCGAGGGCGCCGTCGACGGGGTAGGCCACGGCCTTGGGGCGGCCGGTCGAGCCGGACGTGTAGAGCAGGAAGGCGAGCGCGTCGGGCCGGGTGGACACCGTGAGGTCGTCGCTCGGGCACTCCTCCCAGGGACGCTCGTCGCCGGTGAGGCGCAGCACGGGCCAGGGCCCCTGCGGGAGCTGCCCGGCGCCGAGTTCGTCGGCGAGGACCAGCTGGGGTTCCGTGTCGGCGAGCATGAACTCCATGCGGCCGTCGGGCAGCTCGGGATCCATCGGGACGTAGGCGGCGCCGGTCTTGGCGACGGCGTACAGCGCGATCACCATGGCGAAGCCGCGGTCCATGCAGACGGCGACCTTGCCGCCGGGCCGTACGCCCCGGTCCCGCAGGTGGTGGGCGAGGCGGTTGGCGCGCGCGTTCATCTCCGCGTAGGTGACCTCGCCCTCCTCGCCGACGAGGGCGACGGCGTCGGGGGTACGCAGGACCTGCTCCTCGAAGGGCTCGGCCAGCGTCCGGTACGCGATGTCCGGCTTCGCGTACGCGTTGAGGCCGTGCAGGATGTGGCGGCGGCCGTCCTCGGTGAGCAGCGGGGCGTCGGCGACGGAGGCGCCGGGTGCGTCGAGGAGGGCGTCGAGCAGGTCGAGGTACATCTGCCCGAACCGCTCGACCGTCGAGCGGTGGAACAGGTCGCAGGAGTACTCCAGCAGGCCGCGCAGGCGCCCGCCCTCGTCGGTGACGGACAGCGACAGGTCGGTGCGGGCCGACTTGGTGTCGAGCGACACGAGGGAGCCGCCGCCGGCGTCGGCGTCGACCATGACGCCGTCCTGGAAGCCGAAGATGGTCTGGAAGACGGGGTTGACGCCGGGGGTGCGGACGACGCCCAGCTCGGCGACGACCCGCTCGAACGGCACCATCTGGTGGTCCTGGGCCTCCAGCACGGTCCGCTGCGTCTGCTGGACCAGCGTGCGGAAGGCGGGCGCCGCCGACAGGTCGCCGCGGAGCGCGACCGGCTTGACGAAGCAGCCGACGATCTTCTCGGCGGTCTCGTCGTCGCGGCCGGCGAGCGGCGAGCCGACGACGACGTCGCTCTGGCCGGTGAGCCGGGAGAGGAAGGTCTGGTAGGCCGCGAGCAGGACGACGAACACCGAGGTGTTCTCGGCCGTGGCGAAGCGGCGCACCCGGTCGGCGAGCGGGGCCTCGACATGGAAGCCGACCAGTTCGCCGCCGCGCGTCTCGGTGGCCGGCCGGGGCCGGTCCTTGGGCAGGTCGAGCACGGGCAGCTCGCCGCCGAGCCGCTCCGTCCAGTACGCCAGTTCGCGTGCCTCACGGGCCGGGTCGAGGCTCCGGGCCTGGGCGGCGGCGTAGTCGAGGTAGCCGATGCCGTGGGCGGGCGGCAGCTCGTGCCCGGCCAGCAGGCGGGTCAGCTCGCCCATGACCTGGCCGACCGACCAGTGGTCGATGATCACGTGGTGGAAGCCGAGGGCGAGCACGGCCCGGCCGTCCGGCAGGAGCAGCGCGAGGACGCGGAACATCGGCGCCTCGTCGGTGCGCAGCGGACGCGCCGCCGCCTCCTGGACGATCGCGGCGGCCCGGGTCTCGGCGGCCTCCTGGCCGAGGTCGCGCAGGTCGTGCCAGAGCACCGGCGGCGCGGGCACGCCGCAGTCCTCCTGCACGGGCTCGCCGTCCACCTCCACGATCCGCAGCCGCAGCGCGTCGTGGCGCTCGGTCAGCGTCCGGACGGCTGCGGTCAGCCGCTCCCGGTCGGGAGCCTTCGCGAGGGTGACGGCGTCGAAGAGGTTGTATTCCGTGCTCTGCGGAAAACGCCTGGTGAAGTACCAGATACGAGCCTGTGCAGGAAGCAGCGGAACTCTGGCACCCTGCTCCACCTTCGGAATCGAGACCTCGGCCTTTTCCGCTTTCCGATTGCGGAGCATTTCGAGAAGCTGCGCTTGGCCGGCACTGAGCTGACTCACCTGTCCACACCCCACACAGGAAACGGAAGCACTTCTTGAAGACAAGAAAGAAGCTATCCGATCCCCGGTCCAATTCGACTGGCCAAGCTTTTCAGTCGAACAGCGCGGGCAGGGGGCGCTGCGGCGCCGGCGGCGGAATCAGTGGTGTTTCACGGGAACGTCGCCGGCGCGGAAGCGCAGCCGCGGTCCCTCACCGGTCCACTCGCCGCCGTCGAGCCGGCGCAGGGCGGCGAGGAGGTCGAGGGTGAGCCAGCGGCTCAGCTCCGGATGGGCCGGGTGCTCCCAGAGTCCGGCCGGGCCGCGCAGCCCCTCCAGGAAGGCCGTCAGGCCCGCGACCCGGGGGTCGCGCGCGGAGACGCCCGTACGGGAGACCAGTTCCAGGACGAAGGCGAGGTCGAAGCGGGAGTGCAGGGAGATGAAGCCCGTGGCGCGCTCCCGGCCGTGCAGCCGGGCGATCTCGGTGCCCAGCGCCCATTCGTCGCGGGTCTCGCGGCGCAGCAGCAGGTCGGCGGCGCGGCGGGCCGGTTCGGAGCGGGCCCGCCGCGGGTGCTGGACGAGGGCGGCCAGGGCGGCCTCGGTGTTGGCGCGGCAGCCCGGCGAGCCGGGCAGCTTCCGGTAGCCGGGGACGCCGCCGGGCTGGCCGGCGACGAGGCCCGTGGGCCACGAGCCGTCCTCGGCGCGCTGGGCGAGCAGCCACTCGTAGGCGCGTTCGGCCCGGGGGTCGGTCGCCGCGCCGACGGCGCCGAGGCCCCGCAGCGGTACGGACACCTGGAGCGGGATCATCGTGTAGCGGTCGTCGGTGCGGAACTCCGCCAGCGGGAAGGAGCCGTCGGCGCGCTGCCGGGCGAAGACCCGCTCGACCAGCTCCGCCACCCGGGGATGGCCCCGGTCGAAGCCGAGCCGGCCGAGGCGGCCGAGGAGGTGGGCCAGCGGCTGGAGTCCCCCGGGCTCCTCCGCCAGCAGGGCGCGCGCCTCCGGGTCCTCAGCGCGGCGCGGCAGCAGGTCGGCCAGCTCCGGGTCGTCGTCCGCCACGTCGAGCAGCTCGGTCAGGACGCGGCAGCGCAGCGCCGGGGAGGGGTCGCACAGCAGCGGCCACGCGGCTCCGGTCATGACAGCACCTCACGCAGGTACGGGGCGGTGGGCGTGTCCCCGGCGGCCACTTCCTCGGGGGTGCCCTCGGCGACGACCACGCCGCCCTCCGGTCCGCCGCCGGGGCCCAGTTCGAGCAGCCGGTCGCAGCAGGCGAGGAGCCGGGGGTCGTGGTCGACGACGAGGACGCCGTGGCCCCGGGCCACCAGGCCGTCGAGGGCCTCCACCAGGAGTTCCACATCGGCGCCGTGGAGACCGGTGGTGGGCTCGTCCAGGATGTGCAGGGCGGGGCGGCCGGGCGCGCCGGTGGTCTCGCGCACCAGCTTGAGCCGCTGGCGCTCGCCGCCGGAGAGGGTGCCGGGTCCCTGGCCGAGGGTCAGATAGCCGAGGCCCAGCTCCACGGCGCCGCGCAGCGGGGCGGCGACCGCCTCCACGTCCGGCCACAGCCCGAGCACCTCCTCGATGCTCAGCCGCTCCAGTTCGGGCAGGCTGTGGCCGCGCACGGACAGTTCGCGGGCCTCGGCACGGTAGCCGGTCGCGCCGCAGGCGTCGCAGGGCCGGTGGACGGTCGGCATGAAGCCCATGTCCTCGGCCACGGTGCCCTTCCCCTTGCAGCCGTCGCAGCGGGGCTGGAGGTCGGCCGGTGCCAGGCCGCGTTCCCGGGCCGGGGCGGAGTCGGCGTACGCCTCGCGCAGCGGGCCGAGCACCTTCAGGAAGGCGCCGGGCGAGGTGATCCCGACGCTGCTCTGGTCGGTGTGCCGGACCTGCTTCGGGGCGCCGTCGATGCCCTCGTGCGCTCCGGGCGCGACGGGTGTGGCGGCGGCCGAGGTGGTCAGCTTCCTGGGGGCGAGCGCGCGGGCCACGATGCCGAGGGCCAGTGTCGACTTGCCGGAGCCGGAGACCCCGCAGACGCCGGTGAGGACTCCGAGCGGGATGCGCACGTCCTGGCCGTCGAGGTTGTTCTCGGCGGGTTTGCGGACGGTCATCCAGCCGGTGGGTTCGCGGCGCGGCCCGGCGGCGCGCGCGGGCAGCGGGCGCTCCAGGAGGAGGCGCGCCCGGGGGTCCTCGCGCACCCGGTCCGCGCTGCCGGCCGCGACGACGGTGCCGCCGTGCCGGCCGGCCCCGGGTCCCATCACGATCCGGTGGTCGGCCCGGGCGACCAGGCGCGTGTCGTGGTCGACCAGGATCACCGTGTTGCCGTGGTCGCGCAGCTCCTCCAGGACCGCGCCGAGCACGTCGACCTCACGGGGGTGCAGACCGCGCGAGGGCTCGTCCAGCAGGACGGTCATGCCGGTGAGTTCGGCGCCGAGGAGGGCGGTCAGCCGGACCCGCTGGAGTTCGCCGGCGGAGAGCGTGTTGGCCATCCGGTCCAGGTGGAGGTGGCCGATGCCGACGCGGCCGAGGAAGCCGAGGCGGCGCAGGACGACGGCGTGCGAGCGGACCGCCCAGCCCGGCGCGCCGTCCGGGAGCCGCAGCCCGGCGAGCGCGTCCCGTACGGCGTCGACCGGCTGGTGGTGCAGGTCGTAGCGGTTCATCCCGGCCACCCGCCGGTCGAGGAACTCCGGGCGCAGCCGGCCGCCCGCGCAGGAGGAGCAGGGCACCCGCTCGGTGTAGAGGCCGCCGACGTCCCAGCCGTCCATGATGCGGAAGACGCCGCGCCAGACGACCGTGGCCGAGGGGGTGACCCGGGCCTCGGAGGAGAGGGTGACCTCCTCCTCGCCGAAGAGGAACGCCTCCTGGGCCCGCGGGCTCATCTCCCGCCACGGTGTGCGCTCGGGGTCGAAGCCGTACCGCTCGCCGAGGGCGAGGAGCATCCAGTAGCCGCCGTTGGCGGGCTTCGAGTGGTACGAGCGCGGATAGAAGCCCGGGGAGTACATCGCTCCGTCGCACAGCGCCCGTTCGGGCCGGTGGATCAGGCGCTCCACGCGGGGCACGGCGATCGTGCCCATGCCGTGGCAGCGCAGGCAGGCCGCCTCGTAGCGCAGGGGCGAGAAGTCCGGTGGTTCGGCCGGCGGGCCGGGGCGCCCGCAGCCCGCGCAGGTCCAGGGGCTGGCCGGCCGGTGGCCCGAACGCCGTTGCTCCCCGCCGCAGTCGGGACAGCGGCGGACGCCCGCGTAGGCGAGGAGCACGCCGAGGTGCGGGCTGAGGTCGGTGGTGGAGCCGACGGTGCTGCGCAGGCCGGGCGCCCGGCCGTCGGCGCCGACGGCGAGGGTGGGGCCGAGCCCGGTGAGGGAGGCGGCGCCGGCCTCCGGGCCCTCACGCACCGACTGGCGCTCGTAGAGGGAGAGCGATTCCAGCAGCCTGCGCGTGGCCTCCGCTTCGAGGACGTCGCGGACGAGGGACGACTTGCCGGAACCGGAGACGCCGACGACGGCGGTCATCGCGCCCTTGGGGATGTCGACCGAGACGTCACGGAGGTTGTTGGCGCGGGCGCCGCGGATCTCCACGGCGGTGCGGGCGGGGCGCGGGCGGCGGGCCGGGGCGGCCGGCGGGCGGACCGGCGGTGCGTCGGGCGGCTCGGGCGGTCCCGCGTGCAGCAGCCGTCCGCCGTCCGGGCCGCTGCCCGGGCCGATCCGGACGGACCAGTCGGCCATCGCCGCGATGTCGCGGTTGTGCTCCACGACGACGACCGTGCAGCCGCGGTCGGTGAGACGGCGCAGCAGGGCGGCGAGCCGGGGCACGTCGGCCGGGTGGAGTCCCGTGGTCGGCTCGTCCAGGTAGACGAGCTGCGCGGGGCGGGTGGCGGCGATCTGCTTGGCCAGCTTGACGCGCTGGGCCTCCCCGCCGGAGAGGGTGGGCGAGGGCTGCCCGAGCCGCAGGTAGCCGAGGCCCACGTCGAGCAGGGCCTGGATGATGCGGCGGGCGCGGGCGTCGTGGCCGAAGAGCGGCAGGGCGTCGCGCACGCTGAGGTCGTGGATCTCGTCCACGGAGTACGTGTTCCCGTCGGGCAGTCCGGCGCGCACGGCGAGCGCCTCGGCGCTGAACCGGCGTCCTCCGCACGCCTCGCACTGCACCCATTCCGAGGGCAGGAAGCGCAGTTTGACCTCGACGGATCCCATACCGGCACAGGCGGGGCAGGCGCCCTCGGAGCGGTTGAACGAGAACGTGCCGGCGGCCAGCCCGGTGGCGTCGGCGAGCACGGCCCGCACGCGGTCCGCGAGCCCGGTGTACGTGGCCGGGTTGGAGCGGGGGTTGACCCCGATGGGCGACTGGTCGACGGTGAGCGGGACGATCGCCTCCCCTTCGAGGGCGGCGCACCCGCGCGGCTCCCCCGCCTCCAGGGAGGCGATGAGCACGTCCCGTACGAGGGTGGTCTTCCCGGCCCCGGAGGGTCCGGTGACGACGGTCAGGGCCCCGACGGGGAAGGCGCAGTCGAACCCGGCGAGATTGTGGTGGCGGGCGTCGCGGACGGTGAGCCACCGGGTGCCGGTTCCCGCCGCCTGAGGCGCCGTCAGGCGTTCGCGGCCCGAGAACCAGCGGCCCGAGACCGTGTCCGCGCGCCAGAGGCCGGCCGGAGTGCCCTCGAAGACGACGCGGCCGCCGCCGGAGCCGGCGGCGGGGCCGATCTCCACGACATGGTCGCAGGAGGCGACGGCGGTGCGGTCGTGTTCCACCAGGACGACCGGGCCGGGGAGCTTGCACAGTTCGTCCATCAGGCGGGCGACCTGGGCGGCGCCGAGGCCGATGGTGGGTTCGTCGAGGATGTGCAGGAGGTCCTCGACGTCGTTGGCGAGGAGGACGGCGATGCGCAGGCGCTGGGCCTCGCCGCGGGAGAGGGTGGGCGAGGAGCGGTCGAGGGCGAGGTAGCCGAGGCCGAGGGAGACGAGCGCGTCGAGGCGGCGCAGGACGTGCCGCAGGGCGGTGCCCGCGTGGGCGGGGAGCGCGGCCCCGGCCAGCGTCCGCCGGGCCCGGTCGGCATCGAGCCGCAGCAGGGCGGGCAGGGTCAGGCCGGCCAGTTCGTACGCCTCGGTGTCCGGGCCGCCGGCCCGGAAGTCCTGCGGCCGGACCGAGGGCAGCGGCGCCCCGCAGGAGGCGCAGAGCCGGGCCCGGGACAGCGTCCGCGTCCCGGCCGCCGTACGGAAGGAGACCTGGACGCAGCCGAGTGCGGCGACCTCGTCCAGGAGCCGCCGGGCGGCCCGGGCGTCGTCGGCGGCGGTGAGGGAGCCGACCCGGACGGCGATGTCGTGGGGCCGGCCGGGGTCGAGCGGGTCGCCGGACCAGGGCCGGCCGTCGACGGTGACCTCTTCGGTGCCGTACCGCTCGCGCAGCCCGGCCAGCAGCCGGGTGTGGGTGCCGAGGGCGCCGCGCGTGAGCGGGGCGGCCACCTCCACGGGTCCGGACGCGGCGGCGGCCCGGAGTAAGGAGAGCTGCTCCTCGGCCGTCACCGTCTCGGTGACCTCCGCGCAGCGCGGGCAGCGCAGGACCGCGAACCGGGCGAAGAGCACCCGCAGGAAGGGGTGGACGCCGGCGGCGGTGGCGACGGTGGAGCGGGGGTTGCGGTTGAGGACGTTCTGGCCGACGGCGACGGCGGGCCGCAGCCCGTGGACGGCGCGGACGCGGGCCGCCCGGGCCGCGGCGGCGGCCGGGGCGCCCGCGAGGGTGGCCAGGAAGCGGTGCCTGGCCTCCCGGTGGAGCGTGTCGAAGACGAGGGAGGACTTGCCGGACCCGGAGGCGCCGACGACCGCGGTGACGCCCTCGGACAGGGTCACGTCGATGTCGCGGAGGTTGTTCTCCGTGGCGCCCTCGATCCGGACTCCGGGCCCGTGTGCACTCAAGACCAAGCCCTCCCGGCCGTCCTGTCCGCCGCTCTTCGCACGCGAGCCGCTCAGAGCTTGCCGAGCAGCATAGCGGCCTCTTCGTCGGAGAGCCCCGCGACCAGTTCGGTCAGGGCCCGTTCGAGGCCTCCCGCGACGCCCTCGACTGTCGGCAGGGCGAAGAAGTCGCGGACGGAGACCTGCACGCCGAAGGCCGCGTTGACGCGGTTGAGGAGTTGCAGCGACTTCAGCGAATTGCCGCCGACGGCGAAGAAGTTGTCGGTACGGCCGATCCGTTCGACGCCGAGCACCTCCCGCCACAACTCCGCGACCTGCTCCTCCAGGGGACTGTGCGGCGCGTCGTCCCCGGCGCGGGCCTGCCGGTCGTCCAGGGAGGGCGCGGGCAGCCGCAGCCGGTCGAGCTTGCCGGACGGGGTGTGCGGCAGCGCGTCGAGGCGGACGTAGACGGCGGGGAGCATGAAGCCGGGCAGCCGTTCCTCGGCGAACGCGGCCAGCTCCTCGACGGTTCCGTCGTCGCCGACGACGACGTACGCGGCGAGCTGGTTGTCGTCGTCCTCGTCCCGGAAGACGGTGACGGCGCACTCGCGGACGGCGTCGTGGCCGGCGAGCACCGCCTCGACCTCGCCGGTTTCGACCCGGCAGCCGCGGATCTTGACCTGGTTGTCGACGCGGCCGAGGTACTGGACGAGGCCGTCGGCGTCGACGGTCACCAGGTCGCCGGTGCGGTAGAGCCGTTCGCCGTCCGCCACCGGGTAGGGGTGCGGGACGAACCGCTCGGCGGTCAGCCCGGGGCGGCCGAGGTAGCCGCGGGCCAGGCCGCCGGTGCCGGAGACGCACAGCTCGCCGGGGACGCCGGGCGGCACCGGGCGCAGCGCCTCGTCCAGGACGAACAGGCGGTAGATGCCGAGCGGGCGGCCGATGGGCAGCCCGCCGGCGCCGTCGTACGAACGGCCCTCCCAGCCGGCCACCTCGGAGGTCTCGGTCTGGCCGTAGAGGTTGTGCAGCTCCGCCCCGAACCGCTCGGCGAACCGTTCCAGGAGACGGGTGCCGGCCGCCTCGCCGGAGAGCTGCACCCAGCGCAGGTCAGGGCAGTCCGCCTCGGGGGCGAGGTTGAGGTAGGCGTTGAGCATCGAGGGGACGAAGTGCGCGAAGACGGTCCGCTCGGTGGAGAGCAGCCGGCTCAGGTGCACCACGTCGGACTCGGCGCCCGGGTCGGCCATGAGGATGGTCGCGCCGGCGGCGAGCGGGCCGAAGATCTCCCAGATCGCCACGTCGAAGATGAGCGGCGTCTTGTGGATGACCCGGTCGCCCGGCTGGAGGCCGTAGCGGCGGCCCAGCCACTCCAGGCGGCCCGCCGCGCAGCGGTGGTCGAGGACGGCGCCCTTCGGGGTGCCGGTGGAGCCGGAGGTGTAGTAGACGTACGCCGCCTGGTCGAGGGGCACGTCCGCCTCGGGCGCGGCCGGGGCGGAGCCCTCGGCGGGGACCGGGATCAGCGGCACGCCGAGCCCGTCGGGCCGGCCGGTGCCGGAGCCGTCCACGAGCACGGCGGCCACCCGCGCGTCGCCGGTGATGACGGCCGTCCGCTCGGCGGGCAGCGACGGCACCAGCGGGACGAACGCCGCGCCGCGCTTGAGGACGGCGAGCAGGGCCACGACCAGGTCGGCGGAGCGCTCGACCCGGACGGCGACGAGGCTCTCGGCGCCGATGCCGGCGGCGGCCAGCGTGTGGGCGAGCAGGTTGGCGCGGCCGTCGAGTTCGGCGTAGGTCGTCGCCCGGCCGCCCGCCTCCACCGCGACGGCGTCCGGGTGGCGGCGAGCCGTCTCCTCGAACGCCCCGTGCAGGGTGCGCAGGCCGCGGTACTCCTCGAAGGAGGCGTTGGCGTCGGCGGCCAGCGCGGCCTGGCGCTCCGGTGACAGCAGCGCCAGCTCGTCGACGCGGGCCTCGGGGCGCCGGACGGCGTCCGCGAGCAGGGTCAGGAAGCGGGCGGTCCACTCCTCGGCGGTGCAGCCGGAGGGCAGCGGCCCGCAGACCAGGGCCCCTTCGGCCTCGGGCTCGACGGTCCGCACCACGCAGTGCAGGTGGTCGGCGCCCGGGACCGGTGCGGCACCCTCGTCGTACTGGAGGACCAGCCGCTCGACCGCCCCGCCGGAGGCCGCGCTGCCGGCCGGCTCCGCCGTGGGGCCGTCGGTGAGGCCCTTGTCGGCCGCGCGGAGCAGCTCCGCGAAGGCCAGCTCCCCGGTGACGGTCAGCGGGACGGCCCGCTCCGCGTCGGGCGACAGCCGGATCTCGGCGTGCTCGCGGCGGGCGTGCCGGAAGCGGGTGGCGAGCAGCGCCGCGAGCAGGACGGCGCGTTCGCCCACGCCGTACCGGCGGGCCGTCTGCGACGCCTGCTCCCGAAGCTGCGGGCGGAGCCGGAAGGGCACCGCCACCTGGTCCTGGCCGGGCGTCATGACCGGAGTCCCTTCGATGGACACTGCATTCCCCTTTCGGGACGGGTGGGTCACGGCGTCATGCCGTTCATGCGGGCGATGGTGCGGGCGAGTTCGCCCAGGTTCTCGGTGGTGTAGATGTCGAGCAGGCCGATCTCCACGCCCAGGCGCTGCCGGATGCGGACGCTCATCTGGGTGACGAGGAGCGAGTGGCCGCCGAGGGCGAAGAAGTTGTCGGTCAGGCCGACCCGCGGCCGGGACAGGACGTCGGCCCAGATCTCCGCCAGTTCCTTCTCCAGCGGGGTGACCGGCGGCACGTGGTCGCCGTCCGCGCCGCCGTCGTCCTCGGGCTCCGGCAGGGCGGAGCGGTCCACCTTGCCGTTGATGTTCAGCGGGAGCGCGTCGAGCTGGACGAACGCGCCGGGGACCATGTAGCCGGGCAGCCTGGCCTCCAGGTGCTCGCGCAGCGCGTCGGGGGTGACCGGCCGGTGGCAGACGACGTGGGCGACGAGCCGCCGGTCGCCGGAGGGGAGCCGCTGCACGCCGGCGACGGCCTGGTCCACGTCGGGGTGGCCGGCCAGGTGGGCCTCGATCTCGCCGAGTTCGATGCGGTGACCGCGGACCTTCACCTGGTGGTCGGCGCGGCCCAGGCAGAGGAGGTCGCCGTCCGCGGTCCAGCGGACCAGGTCGCCGGTGCGGTACATGCGGGTGCCGGGCGCGCCGTACGGGTCGGGCACGAACCGGTCGGCGGTGAGGCCGGGCCGGTGCAGATAGCCGTGGGCGAGGCCCTCGCCGGCCAGGTACAGCTCGCCCACCACGCCCACCGGCACCGGCTGCTGCGCCGCGTCCAGGACGTACGTCCGGGTGTTGCGCAGCGGGCGGCCGATCGGGGGGACGCCCTCGACGCGGTCGCGGGTGAACCAGGCGGTGGCGTAGACGGTGGACTCGGTGGGGCCGTAGAGGTTGCCGACGAGTCCGGCGCCGACGGCGCCGCCGATGTCGTTGGCGGCCTTGGCGGACAGCGGTTCGCCGGCCATGACGACGGTGCCCGCCTCGGCGTGCAGGCCGCCGGTGCCGTGGATCTGGGCCAGCGCGGACGGCACCCCGCTGAGCAGGGAGGCGGTGTACGGGCCCGCGGGCGGGTCGGCGAGGCTGAGCAGCGACGGCACGATCTCGACGGAGCCGCCGTTGAGCAGCGGGCCGAACATCTCGAAGACGGAGACGTCGAAGTTGAGCGAGGTCGCGGCCAGCACCCGTGCCAGCTGGCCGGGGGCGAAGGTCTCGCCCGCCCAGGCCGCCAGGTTGGCGACGCTGCGGTGGGCGACGACGACGCCCTTGGGCCGGCCCGTGGAGCCGGAGGTGTAGATGGCGTACGCGGGGAGGAGCGCGTCCAGCGGGGCGGTGCGTTCCGCGTCGGTCAGGTCGTGGCCGGGGTGGGCGGCGACGGCGGCGCGGGTGCCGGGCGCGTCGAGGACGAGGCGGGCGGGGCCGTGGCCGGGGACGCGGTCCTTCGCCTGCTCGGAGGTGAGGACGAGCACCGGCCGGGCGTCGTCCAGCATGAGGGCGATCCGGTCGGCGGGGTAGCCGGGGTCGATCGGCACGTAGGCGGCGCCCGCCTTCAGGACGGCGAGGACGGCGACGAGGACGCGTTCGGTGCGCGGCAGGGCGATGGCGGCGAAGTCGCCGGGGCCGATGCCGAGGGCGACCAGATGGCGGGCGAGGCGGTTGCTCTCGGCGTTCAGCTCGCCGTACGAGAGCGTGGTCTGCTCGAAGTGGACGGCGGGGGCGGCCGGGTCCAGCGCCGCGCGCCGCTGGAACAGCTCGGGAAGCGTGGCCGTGGAGACCTCCGCTGCGGTGTCGTTCCAGTCGTCCAGGACCTGGCGCCGCTCGGCGTCGCCGAGCATCGGCAGGGCTTCGAGCGCCGTGTCGGGGGCCTCGGCGATGCTCTGCAGGAGCCGTACGTAGTGGGCGGCGAACCGTTCGACGGTGGGCCGGTCGAAGAGGGCGGTGGAGAACTCCAGGTCGCCGAGGAGCTCGCCGTCCTCCGACTCCCGCAGGTAGAGCGTGAGGTCGAACTTGGCGGCCCAGGTGCCCGGCGAGGCCGACGACGGGGCGATCCGCAGGCCCGAGCCGGTGGTGCGGGACTCCTGCGGGGCCGCCGCGTAGTAGCTGAAGGCGACCTGGAAGACGGGGTGCCGGGAGACGTCCCGGTCGGGCTGGACCTCGTCCACGAGCAGTTCGAAGGGCAGTTCGCGGTGGGCGTCGCCGAGGAGGACGGACTCGCGGACCCGCTCCAGGTGGGAGCCGAAGCTCTGGCCGGGGACGACGCGGGAGCGGACGGGGATCGTGTTCACGAAGAGCCCGATGAGGGACTCGGTCTCCACGGTGGGCCGGCTGCCGGAGAAGAAGCCGACGCACACGTCGTCCTGACCGCTGAGCCGGTGCATCAGGGCGCTGTAGGCGGCCATGGTCGTCATGAACAGGGTGGCCCTGTTCCGGCCCGCGAGGGCGCGCAGCCGCGCGGTCAGACCGGCGTCGACGGTGAAGCCGACGGCGTCGCCGCCGAAGTCGGGCACGGCGGGCCGGGGCCGGTCGGTGGGCAGCTCGATGGCGTGCGGGGTGCCGGCGAGGTACTGCTTCCAGTAGAAGAGGTGGTCGCGCAGGGGGCCGCCCTGGAGGCGGCGGCGCTGCCACACCGCGTAGTCGGCGTACTGCAGGACCGGCTCGGGCAGCGGCGAGGGCTCCGCGCGCAGGTACGCCTCGTACAGCGTGCCCAGTTCCTCGACCAGGACGGCCACCGAGTAGCCGTCGAAGACGATGTGGTGGGCGGTGAGGACGAGCAGGTGCTCCTCGGGTGAGGTCCGCACGGCGACGGCGCGGACGACGGGGCCGGTCTGGATGTCGAAGCCGGTCTCGCCCTCGGTCCGCAGCAGCGCCCGCACCTCGGCCTCGGGGTCGTCGGCGCCGCTGACGTCGCGGAACTCCAGGGGGAAGACGGCCTCGTCGGAGACGACCGGCGCGATGTTCTCGCCGGCGAGGTCGAAGGTGGTGCGCAGCACCTCGTGGCGCCGGACGATCTCGTCGAGGGCGGCGGCGAGCACCGTCCGGTCCAGCGGCCCGCGCAGGGCCAGCGGGATCTGGACGTTGTAGAGGCCGCCGTCGGGCTGGAGGAGGTGGAGGAAGACCATGCGCTGCTGGGCGTAGGACGTCTCGGCGGGCGCGCCGGCCGGCCTGGGGACGACGTTGTCGGGGACCGCGTCGGCCTCGGCGACCAGTCCGGCGAGGCGGGCGACGGTCGCCCCGGCGTAGAAGTCGCGTACGGAGAGGTCGGCTCCGGTGCGCTTCCTGATCCGGGCGAGGACCTGGGAGACCAGCAGGGAGTGGCCGCCGAGGGCGAAGAAGTCGTCGTGGGCGCCGACCTGTTCGACGCGCAGGACCTCCCGCCAGATGTCGGCGACGAGCTGTTCGCCGCCGGTGCGCGGGGCGAGGTACTCGGTTCCGGAGCCGAAGGAGGCGTCGTCCGGGGCGGGCAGGGCGTTGCGGTCCGTCTTGCCGTGGCGGTTGACGGGCAGCGCGTCGAGGACGACGTAACGGGAGGGCACGGCGTGCGACGGCAGCCGGTCGAGGAGCCAGCCGCGCAGGTCCGCCGGCGCGGGGGCCGTCCCGGCGGCCGCCGGGACGACGTAGGCGGTGAGCTGCTGGGAGCCGAGGACGTCGGCGTGGGCGAGGACGACGGCGTCGCCGATCCCCTCGTGCAGCCGCAGCGTCGCCTCGGTCTCGCCCAGCTCGACCCGCATGCCGCGGATCTTGACCTGGTGGTCGGTGCGGCCGAGGTACTCCAGGCTGCCGTCGCGGCGGCGGCGGACCAGGTCGCCGGTGCGGTACATGCGCGCGCCGGGCGGCCCGTAGGGGTCGGGCAGGTAGCGCTCGGCGGTCAGGGCGGGCCGCCCGAAGTAGCCGCGGCTGACGCAGGCGCCGGAGACGTACAGCTCGCCGGGGACGTTCGGCGGGACGAGGCCGTGGCCTTCGTCGAGGACGTAGGCGACGGTGTTGCGCACGGACTGGCCGAGCGGCGCGACATCGGGCCAGCCGTCGATGCCGGGCTCCATGTCGTGCGCGGTGACGACCTGGACCTCGGTGGAGCCGTAGTGGTTGTGCAGCCGGCGGCCGGGGGCGGCGGCGGTGAACCGGCGCAGGGTGTCGCTGAGGACGAGGCCCTCGCCGACCTGCACGACGTGGGTGAGGGCGGGCAGCGTGCGGCCGGTGGCGAGCGCGGCGCGGGCGGTCAGCTCGATCACGACGTTCGGCGCGAAGAGGTCGGTGACCCGCCGGTCGTCGAGCCAGGCGGTGAACTGCTCGGGGCTGCGCCGCAGTTCCTCGGGGACGATCGCGAGGGCCGCTCCGGAGAGGAGGGTGAAGAGCATCTCCTGGACGGAGACGTCGAAGCTGAGGGCGGTGAACTGGGCGGTGACCCGGCCGGGGCCGGTGGGGAGGGTGGTGAAGTGCCACTCCATCATGTTCAGCATGGCACCGGTGGTCATGACGACGCCCTTGGGGCGCCCGGTCGAGCCCGAGGTGTACAGCAGGTAGGCCGGGGTGGCCTCGGCGACGGGCGCGGTGCGCTCGGCGTCGCGGAGGTCGGCGGGGCTCTCCCCCGCGTACGCCGACAGCTCCTCGTCGACGAGGAGGACGGGCACGTCGTGGCCGGACAGCAGCGCGGCGCCGGCCGCGTCGGTGACGACGACCCCGGGCCGGGCGTCGGTGAGCAGCACCGAGACGCGCTCGGCCGGGAGGGCGGGGTCGACGGGCAGGTAGACGCCGCCGCTCTTGAGCACCGCGAGGAAGGCGGTGACGGCCAGGCCGGAGCGGGGCAGGAGCACCGCGCCGACCCGCTCGGGGCCGATGCCGTGCCGGACCAGTGCGCGGGCGAGCCGGTTGGCCCGGGCGTTCAGCTCCCCGTAGGTACGGGTGAGTTCGCCGTCGAGGACGGCGGGGGCGGTGTGCGCGGCGGCGGCCCGCTCCTCGAACCAGCCGGCGAGTGAGCCCTCGCGCAGCCGGCCGGTGACGCCACCGGTGACGAGCTCGGGCCGCTCGGCGGGGGTGACCAGCGACAGGTCCAGGATGCGGGCGCCGGGGTCGGCGGCGATGCCTTCGAGGAGGCGGACGAAGAGCCGGGACAGCTCCTCGACGGTGGGGGCGTCGAAGAGCGAGGTGGCGTACTCGAAGCTGCCGTAGAGGCCGTCGTCGGTCTCGGAGACGAAGAGGGAGAGGTCGAACTTGGCGGTGGTGCTGGGCTGGTCGACGAAGGTGACGTCGAGCCCCTCCAGGTGGAAGTCCTGCTGCCCCTGGTAGGAGAACATCACGTCGAAGAGCGGCTGCCTCACCTGGCTGCGGCCGGGCCGCAGCGCCGCCACCAGCCGGTCGAAGGGCAGCTGGCGGTTGTCGTAGGCGCCGATGACGCTCTCCCGCAGCCCGTCGAGCAGCCGCGTGAAGGAGGGGTTGCCGGAGAGGTCGGCGCGGACGACGACGGTGTTGGCGAAGTAGCCGATCATCTCGGCGGTCTCGGGGTGGGCGCGGCAGTCGACGGGGGTGCCCACGCACACGTCGTCCTGCCGGGACCAGCGGCCCATCAGGACGTGGAAGGCGGCCAGCACGACCATGAACGGGGTGGCGCCGTTGCGGGCGGCGACCTCGCGCAGCCGGTCGAAGAGGCCGGGCGGCACGGTGAAGCTCACGTTGGCGCCGGCGAAGTCGGGCAGCTCGCCCCTGGGGTGGTCGAGCGGCAGGTCGAGCCCCTCGGGGGCGCCGGCGAGCCGCTCGCGCCAGTACTCCAGCTGCCGGGCGTGCTCCTCGGTGACGGCCGGGCCGCGCTGCCAGACCGCGTAGTCGGCGAAGTGGGCGGCCGGTTCGGACAGCGGGGAGGGCCGGCCGGCGCGGAGCGCCTCGTACAGCTCCTTGAGTTCGCCGAAGATCCGGCCGATCGACGCGCCGTCCACGACGATGTGCTGGGCGTTGACGGCGAGGATGTGCGAGGTGGCGCCGAGCGTGATCAGCTGCGCGGTGACGAGCCGGTCCGCGGCGAGGTCGAAGTGGGTGGAGAAGTGCCGGTCGAGATGGGCCTGGGCGCGGGCCTCGCGCTCCTCGGCGGGCTCGGCGGTGAGGTCGATCCGCTCCAGCGGCATCCGCGCGTCGTCCGTCACGATCTGCGTGACCACGCCGTCGTGCTCGCGGAAGCAGGTGCGGAGCACCTCGTGCCGGCGCATGATCTCGTCGAGTGCGCGCACCAGGGCGGGCGTGTCCAGCTCGCCCTCCATCCGGAGCGTGGTGCCGACGTTGTAGCTGGCCTGGAGGCCGAGCCGGTCGAGGAACCAGAGGCTCTCCTGCCCGTACGACAGCGGCAGGGCCTCCGGACGCGGGGCGTCGAAGAGGCCGCCGGGCGCGTCGGCCGGCCGCGTCAGCAGGCGGACGACCTCGTCCTTGTGGGTACGCAGGTCGGCGACCTGGTCGGATGTCAGGGCGCCGGTGGGCCGGAAGCGCAAGCGTCCGTCCTGGACCCAGAGTTGTATGCCGTCCGCGGTCAGCCGGTCCAGCAGTTCGCGCACTGCGGTCATGTTCGGCCCAATCTCCCCATGGTTCGGTCGGTGGTCAGTGCGGACGGAAGGCGAGCGGGAGCGAGGTGAGGCCCCCGAGGATGTAGGAGGCGATCCGCTTCGGCTCGCCGCACACCTCGATCTCCGCGGGCAGGTGGGCCAGTTCCTCGAGCATGACCCGGATGGTCAGCCGCGCCAGGTTGGCGCCGACGCAGAAGTGGCCGCCGCCGCCGAAGGAGACGTGGTGGTTGGTGGCGCGGTCGAGCAGGAACCGCTCGGGCCGGTCGAAGACCTTCTCGTCGCGGTTGAGCGACGGCAGCCAGACGGTGACGGCGTCGCCCTCGCGGATCTCCACGCCCTCCAGCACCGTGTCGTGCTGGGCGGTGCGCAGGATGTGGGTGACCGGTGCGGTCCAGCGCAGGAACTCCTCGGCGGCGGTCTTCAGCTTGAGGTCACCGGCCCGCAGTGCCCGCCACTGCTCGGGGCTCTCCAGCAGCGCCAGCATGCCGGCGCCGACCGCCTGCCGGGTGGTCTCGTTGGCCGCCACGATGACGTTGTCACAGGTGAGGATCACCTCGTCGTCCGTGATGTCGAGCCCCTCGGCCTGTGCCGTGGTCAGCGCGGACACCAGGTCGCGGCCGGGATTCCGGCGCTTCTCGTCGATGATCTCGGAGTAGTGGCGGAGGATTTCGAAATGCGCCAGCTGTGCTTCGACCCCGTCGATGTCGGTGGAATTCTCGGCGGCCTCGGTGGTGACTTTGGCCAGCATCTCCACATCGTCCATGGAAATACTGAGCAGCTCCGCCGAGACGGCCAGGGGTATGCGAGCGGCGATGTCCTTGACGAAATCACAGGTGCCGGCCTCCACCACGCCGCGCAGCGCGGACCGGACGACGTCCCGGGTCCGCTCCTCCATTTTCGCGATGGCCCGTACGGTGAAAAGGCCCATGATCGCCTTGCGCAGCTGGTCGTGGCGGGGCGGGTCGCTCAGCGCCATCATCTTGCCGGCGCCGGGGTACGGGTCCTTGAAGTTGGGGCGCAGGAAGATTCCCTTGGTGGAGGTGAACCGCTCCCACTCGGTGAGCACTTCGAGACCGGCCGCGTGCGTGGTGACGGCCCAGTAGCCTCCGTGCTCGCCGTACTCGTGCCAGGAGACCGGGTTTTCCTGCCGCAGCCTCCGCCATACCTCGTGCGGGTCGCCCTCGGAATAGAGAAGCGGATCTGTGAGTGCGGGCATATCCTGCAGCACGGCGCCTCGAATTCTTAGTCGTAGGTGTTCCATCTGCCTCCGGATCGAGAATATCCGGTGTTCGATGGCGCCAAGTGTTCAGTCGAACGCGGGGGTACCAGGGCAGTTCCGTGCCGGTAGATTGTGCGCCGAACCCGGCGCGGCCGGACCGACGACTTCGGTAGCCGCCTCTCCACGACCGAAATGGTTATCGATGGCCACTCAACTGATGGACCGCATACCTCGACTGCTGCAACAGGTCACGTTCCGCAGGTTCTGGACCGCGCAGACCATCTCCTTCCTCGGCGACCAGGTCTCCACCGTGGCGCTGCCCCTCACGGCCGTGCTCGCGCTGGACGCCTCGGCCGCGGAGATGGGCGTCCTCGGCGCGCTGGCCTCGCTGCCCAACCTGCTCTTCGCGCTGCACGCCGGGGGCCTCGTCGACCGGTACGGCCGGCTGCGGCACATGATGATCCTCAGCGACCTCGGCCGCGCCGCCGTGTTGCTCACCGTGCCGGTCGCGTACGCGCTCGACGCGCTGACCCTCACCCACCTGTGGGTGGTGGCCTTCGTGACGGGCGTCCTGGCGATGCTCTTCAACGTCTCCAGCAACAGCCTGTTCGCCGCGCTCGTGAACCGCGAGGACTACGTCAGGGGCATGTCGCTGACCCGTGGCAGCTTCTCCTTCTCCTGGGTGGCGGGCCCCGGCCTCGGCGGCATGCTGGTCCAGGCGCTGTCGGCGCCCGTGGCGCTCCTCGCCGACGTGGTGTCGTTCCTCGGCTCGGCGCTCCTGCTGCGGTCCATCTCCCTCGAGGAGCCGGCGCCCGAGAAGGAGAGGTCGTCCTCCCACATCCGGGACGGGCTGCTCTTCGTCTCGCGGACCCCGGCCCTGCGGGCCAAGTTCGTCGGCGGCGGCCTGCTCAACCTCTGCTACACGGTCTACTTCACGCTCTTCCTGCTGTTCATCGCGCGCGAACTGAAGCTGACACCCGGGATGATCGGTGTCGCGCTCGGACTCGGCGCCGTCGGCGCCCTGGTCGGCTCGTTCGTCACCGGCTGGGTCAGCCGGCGCGCCGGCATCGGGCCGACGTTCCTGATCGGCTCCGTCCTCTTCCCCGGCGCGCTGGCGCTCGTCCCGTTCGCGACGCAGGACAAGTGGGTGGCGTTCGGCCTGGTGGTGGCCGCCGAGTTCGTCTCCGGCATGGGCCTGATGCTGTGTGACATCGCGGGCTCCTCCATCCAGCAGGCGCTCACCCCGGACCGCTTCCGCTCCCGCGTGCAGGGCGCCTACCTCGGGCTCATCCACGGGGTGCGGACGGCCGGCGCGCTCGTCGCCGGCGCCCTGGGCACCCTGATCGGCCTGCGGCCCGCGCTCTGGCTGGCCGTCATCGGCGGCGTACTGAGCTGCCTGCCACTGCTGTTCGCCCCCCTGGTCCGGATGCGCACGCTGCCGGAGCAGGCCGAGTGAGCCGCCGCCCGGCCACGACAACCGAACGAGAAGGAGGACTCCCATGTCATTCCTGGCCGACCAGCTGATCGGCGAGGCCCGGCGCCGTCAGGTGCGGCTCTGGGTGGACTCGGCGGGCCGGCTCCAGTTCGCGGGGGACGCCCCGGCCCTGGACGACCGGTTCGTCATGCTGCTGCGGACACAGGAGCGGCCCATCGCGGCGAAGATCGGCGCGGAGTCCGGGGACCGCTGGTTCAAGCGCCTCACCCGGGGCGACGGTGACGTCCTGCTGTATCTGATCCCCGCGGCGGGCGCCGGACCCGGCACCTACCGGCCGTGGTCGGCGGCCGCCCCGGCCGGGCTGCGGATCGAGGCCGTCCTCACCCCCGGCCGCGAGGAGCGGTTCGGCGAGGCGCCGTTCACCGACGTCGCCGCGCTGGCCGACCGGATCGCCGAGAAGATCCTCGGGCACGCGGACCGGCCCTTCGGCGTCTTCGGGCACAGCACCGGCGCCCTCGTCGCCCGCGAGGTCACCCGCCGTCTCGAAGGCTCCACCAGCGGACAGCGGGCGCTGTTCGTGGCCGGGGCGCTGCCGCCGCACCTGGTGGGCGAGCCGGGCCCGGAGCCCACCGACGAGGAGCTGCTCGCGCACCTGAACGCGTGGCAGGGCACCCCCGCCGAGCTGCTGGCCGACCCCGCCTTCCTGCGAACCTTCCTGCCGACGCTCCGCGCGGACATGCGGCTGTTCCACTCCTGCCGCCGGGAGGTCTCCCCGGCCGGGCGGGTGGGCGTGCCGATGGTGGCGCTGGGCGGGCTCCAGGACGAGACGGCTCCCGAGGGCCACTGCGAGGCGTGGCGGCCCTGGGCGGGCGGCCCGTTCTCCGTCCGCCGCGTGGAGGGCGGTCACTTCTTCCCCGTGACCGCCGCCGGGGAGGTGCTCGCCACGGTCGCCGGGAGCCTGGGCGTCCCGGCCGGCTGAGCGGTCACCCCGCACGCACCGAGGGCCACGGCGTCGACGCCGTGGCCCTCGGTCGTGTGCCGCCGGCGGCTCAGGCGGAGCCGGCGGCGCCCGCCTCCAGGAAGCCGACCAGGTCCGCCGTCAGGGCGGCGGCCGTCTCCGCGTCGAAGACATCGGTCGCGTACTCCAGGAGCCCCTCCACGCCGGCCGGCTCGCCGTCCGCGGTGAACCGTTCCACGACCTTGAAGCACAGGTCGAACTTGGCGACGCCCAGCTCCACCGGCTCGTGCCGGACGGTCAGCCCGGTCATCCGGGGCGGCTCCGCCTCCTCGACCTGGAAGGCCAGCATCACCTGCGCCAGCGGGTGGCAGTCGAGCGAGCGGGCCGGGTTGACCAGCTCCACGACGTGCTCGAACGGCAGGTCCTGGTGGGCGAAGGCGGCCACGTCGGTCTCCCGCACCCGGTCGAGCAGCTCCGCGAAGTCCGGCTTCCCCGAGGCGTCGACGCGCAGGACGAGCGTCCTGACGAAGAAGCCCACGAGATCGTCCAGGGCCGGGTCGCCCCGGTCGGAGACGACCGCCGCCACCACGACGTCGTCGCCCGCGCCCCGCTCGGCGAGGAGCGCCGTCAGCGCGGCGTGGACCACGGTGAACGTGGTGGTGCGCCGGCCCTGCGCGAGGGCACGGACGGCGCGGTGGAGGGCGGGCCGGACGGAGAACGGCACGGCCGCGCCCTCGCCCGAGCGCATCGCGGGCCGCGGCCGGTCCAGCGGCAGCGGGATCGCGGCCGGCAGCCCGGCGAGCTTCTCCTCCCAGTAGCGGTACTGCCGGCGCAGCGCCGCCGCCGGCCCGGTCCCGTCGGAGGCGAACAGATCGCGCTGCCAGACGGCGTAGTCGGCGTACTGCACGGGCAGCGGCGCCCAGTCGGGGGCAGCGCCGGCGGTGCGCGCGTTGTGGGCGGCGGCGAGGTCGCGCAGGAAGGTGGGGAGGGAGACGCCGTCGCAGGCGATGTGGTGCATGACGACGAGCAGGACATGCGTGTCCTCCCGCACGCCCTCCAGGCGGAAGAGCGTCGCCCGCACCGGCAGGTCGCGCGCCAGGTCGAACGGCACACGGGCCGCGGCGAGCAGCGCCGCGTCCAGGCCGTCCGCCGCGACGGCGGTCTCGCCGAGCGCGGGCACGGCGGCCGGGCCGTGAAGGACCCGCTGGACGATCTGCCCGTCCTCCATGGTCAGGACCGTGCGCAGCACGTGGTGGCGGTCGAGTACGTCGGCCAGGGCGCCGCGCAGCGCCGGTACGTCGACCCGCCCGGTCAGCCGCAGGGCGAGCGGCTCGTTGTACCGGGGGCTCGCGCCCTCCAGCTGGTCGAGGACCCACAGGCTCTGCTGCGCGAAGGAGGCGGGCGCGGGCGCGTCGCCGGTGCGCGGCACGACCGGCGGGCGGGCCGGCTCCACGCGGGTCAGGAGCGCGCCGAGCTCGGCGACCGAGGGGTTGCCGAGGACGTCGCCGAGCGACAGCTCCACCCGGAACTCCTTGCGGACGCGGACGGTGAGTTCGGCGGCGAGCAGCGAGTGCCCGCCGACGTCGTAGAAGCTGTCGTGG
This sequence comes from Streptomyces sp. NPDC031445, assembly GCF_055581365.1. Classification (NCBI taxonomy): domain Bacteria; kingdom Bacillati; phylum Actinomycetota; class Actinomycetes; order Kitasatosporales; family Streptomycetaceae; genus Streptomyces; species Streptomyces sp. NPDC031445. Next base: position 186,687 of record NZ_JBVIJO010000001.1, on the reverse strand, counting down.
ACGCCGACGGCGGGCAGCCCGAGCACCTCGGCGAAGATCCTCGCGAGCCGCTCCTGCTCCGGGGTGCGGGGCCGGTCCGCCTCGTCGGGACCGCCGAACACCGGCTCGGGCAGCGCCCGCCGGTCCACCTTGCCGTTGGAGTTGAGCGGGAACTCGGACACCACGGTGAACGAGGCCGGGACCATCGCGGGCGGCAGCGTCCGGCGCAGCTCCGCGCGGGTCGCGGCGCCCAGGGTCCGCGCGTCGGCGCCCGGCGCGGGCACGAGGTAGGCGTCGATGCGCCGGGTGCCGCCCTCCCCGGCCGTGACGAGGACGGTGTCGCGCACCCCGGGCGCGGCGCGCAGGGCGGCCTCGATCTCGCCGAGTTCGACGCGCATCCCGCGGATCTTGATCTGGTGGTCGGTGCGGCCGAGGTACTCGACGGCGCCGTCCGGCCGGCGGCGCACCAGGTCACCGGTGCGGTACATGCGCGCGCCGGGCGGGCCGTACGGGTCGGGCAGGAAGCGGTCGGCGGTCAGGCCGGGCCGGTCGCAGTAGCCGCGCGCCAGGCAGACCCCGGAGGCGTACAGCTCGCCCGCGACACCGGGCGGCACCAGCCGCAGCGCCTCGTCCATCACGTACACGGAGGTGTTCCACACGGCCGTCCCGACGGGCGCCGCCGCCGGCCAGGCGGCCACGTCCTCCGGCAGGACGTACGAGGTGACGGCGTGCGTCTCGGTGGGGCCGTAGTGGTTGTACAGGCGCCGCCCGGGCCGCAGCCGGAAGAACTCCCGTACGGCCTCGCTCAGGACGAGCGCCTCGCCCGCCTGTGCGACATGGGTGAGGGCGGGCAGGGTGCGGCCCTGCTCCAGCGCGGCCTGGCAGACCAGTTCGATCACGACGTTGGGCGCGAACAGGTCCGTGACGCCGTGCTCCTCCAGCCAGGGCGCGAAGTCCTGCGGGCTGCGCCGCACGTCCTCGGGGACGATGGCGAGCGTCGCGCCGGACAGCAGCGCCGAGAGCATCTCCTGGACGGAGATGTCGAAGCTGACGGAGGTGAACTGGACGGTGACGCGGCCCGGTTCGCTGGGGATCTCGTCCAGGTGCCAGGCCATGAGGTTGCGGACGGCCTCCTGCGTCATGAGGACCCCCTTGGGGCGGCCCGTGGAGCCGGAGGTGTAGAGCAGGTAGGCGGGGGTGCCGCCGCCGACGGCAGCGGTGAGCTCCGCCTCGGCCGGGTTGTCCGGGCTCTGCCCGGCGCAGGCGGACAGCTCCGCGTCGAGGAGCAGCGGCGGGGCGGCCCCGGCGGGCAGCAGCCCGGCGTGCCCGGCGTCCGTGACCGTCACCACCGGCGCGGCGTCCTCCAGCATCAGCGCCACGCGCTCGGCCGGGAGTTCGGGGTCGACGGGCAGATAGGTGGCGCCGGTCTTGAGCACCGCGAGGAACGCGGTCACCGACAGCTCCGAGCGGGGCAGGACCAGCGCGACGACGCGCTCGGGGCCGGCCCCGGCCGCCGTCAGCGTCCGGGCCAGCCGGTTGGCGCGCGCGTTGAGTTCCGCGTACGTCACGCGCCGGGGGCCGTCGACGACGGCGACGGCGTCGGCGCAGCGCGCCGCGCGCTCCTCGAACCACCCGGCGAGGGTGGCGTCGGGCACCGGGCCCGCGTGCCCCTCGCCGATCAGGCCGGCGGCCTCGCCGGGCAGCAGGCAGTCGATGGTGTCGAGCCTCGCGCCGGGCGCGCGTACGGCGCGGGTGAGGACCCGTACGAGCCGGTCGCACAGGGCCTGGGCGCCGGCCCGGTCGAGCGCGGCGACCGGGTAGGTCAGCCGGACGTGCGGCCGGGCCCCCGCGGCGCCGTCCGTGGTGTGCAGGGTGAACCACAGCTCGCCCGGGTCGCGGCCCGGCTCCGGGGCGGGCGGCGCGGCGTCCACGGCCGTGCCGACCTGGAAGAGCGGCAGGCCGGGCGTGCCGCGGGCGGTGTCGACGGCCCGTACGATCTCGGCGAAGGGGACGCCGTCCTGGGCGGCGGCGGCCCGTTCGCCGGCGCGGACGGCCGCCATCAGCGCGCGGAAGTCCGTCGCGGCAGAGCCGGCCACCCGCAGCAGCCGGACGCCGGTGGGCGTGGCGGCCGCGGCGGTGGCCAGCGGCAGATCGGCACCGGCGCGCAGCAGGGTGAGCAGCGCGGCGACGCCGGCCGTGAAGACGGTGGCGAGGGTGGCGCCGCCGTCCGCCTCCCCGGCGAGGCGGGTCATCGCCCCGCCGAGCCCGGGGTCGAGGCGGCACTCGGCGGTGGCCGTCCCGGGCGGGCCGGCCTGGTCGGGCCGGCGCAGGCCGGGCAGGTCGATCTTCTCCGGCAGGTCGGCCAGGGCCGCCTGCCAGGGCTGGTGGGTGCTCGGCGGGGTCGCCATGCGTACTTCCCTCGTTCCGGGCCGCGGCACCGCGCCGCGGCCGTGGGTGGGCTGCGTGGGGTGGGTGCGGTCCGGGGGCCGGCTCAGCTGACGAGGACGGCCTTCATCACGGCTCCGGCGGCGACGTCCGCCAGCGCCCTGCCGTGGTCCTCCAGGGGGTAGCTGGTCACCAGCCGCGCCAGGTCGAAGCGCCGTACCAGCGCGGGCAGCAGCGCGACGTACTGCACGAGGTGGGCGCCGGTGAACGCCCAGGAGCCGACCACGTCCAGCTGGCGGTGGACGATCTGGTGCGGGTTGATCGTCGTGTCCCCGCTGTCGGTGTACTGGCCGACCACCAGGTACGAGCCGCCGCGCCGGGCCAGGCGCAGGCCCTGGTCGATCGCGGCCGGGGCGCCGGTGGCCTCGATGACCAGGTCCGCGCCCCGGCCGCCGGTCAGTTCCATGACCTCGGCGAGGGCGGCGGAGGGGTCGGCGGCCTCCACGATGTTGACGTGGTGGTCGCCGACGCGCGCCTCGGCGGCGGTGGCGAGGCGCTTGCCGGGGCCGCCGACGAGGATCACCCGCGCGGCGCCGGAGAGCTGGGCGAGGGCGGTGGCGGCCAGGCCGACCGGGCCGCTGCCCTGGACGACGACGGTCTCGCCGACGCGGACCGGGCGCCGCTCGTAGAGGGCGTGGACCATGGTGGGGCCCGCGCAGGCGAAGGACATCGCGGCCACCGGGTCGACGCCGTCCGGTACCTTCACCACGGTCGTGCCGGGCCGCAGGCAGATGTACTCGGCCCAGGAGCCCGACAGGCCCGGCTCCTGGTCCGTGGGCCGGTTCACGCCGTAGGTGCGGCGGTACTCGCACAGCGTCGGCTCGCGGTGGATCCGGCAGGGCACACAGCTGCCGCAGGCGATCGAGGACGCCCACATCACCGTGTCGCCGGGGCGCAGCGGCGTGCCGTGGACGTCGGTGCCGGCGCCGGCGCCCAGTTCGTGGACGGTGCCGAGGCCCTCGTGGCCGAGGACCAGCGGCGTGGGGACCTCCAGGTGGCCCTGCTGGAGGTGAAGGTCGGTGCCGCAGACCCCGCCGTACCGGCTGGCGACGATCATGCCGCCCTCCGGCGCCGGCGGGACCGGGAACTTCCGCAGTTCCAGCGGCCGGCCGAACTCCGCCAGGACGACGGCGCGTCCGACGCTCATACCAGCACCTCCAGGGCCGGGACGATCTCCTGGTCGGTCAGCTCCAGCGGTGCGGTGTCGCGGCCGACGACGTACTCGGGGCGCCGCTCGCCCGCCGGCTTGGGCACGTTGGTGACGTCGTTGTACGTCACGATCAGCAGCCGGCGCCGGAAGGGCGCCATGTTGGTCGCGGAGCCGTGCACGATCTCGGGGTCGAAGAGGACGACGGTGCCGGCGGCGCCCTTGGCGCTGACCAGGCCGTGGCGCTCCACGAGCCCGGTCATGTCCGCCGGGGTGAGGGCGATGTCCTCCGGGTCGACGTGCTGCTCGGAGGCGGCCGGGCCGGCCGCCCGGCCCTTCTTCACCAAACCGTCGCGGTGCGAGCCGGGGCAGAAGATCACCGGCCCGTTGAACTCGTTGACCTCGTCGAGGAAGACGCCGACGTTGACGAGCCGGGGCAGGCGCAGTTCGTCGGCCATCTGCCAGGCGGCGAAGTCCTGGTGCCAGGACCACCCGGCGCCGGAGAAGGGCGCCTTCGCGTTGATCTTGAACTGGTAGATGTACGCCTCGCCGCCGAGGAGCTGCCGCACCGGGCCGAGGACCCTCGGGGTGCGGATCAGGGCGGCGAACTCGGGCTGTCGGGTGTGGGAGGCGTAGACGGCGCGCACCTCGCCGCCGTCCTGCTCGGCCACACGGTGGTCACCGGGTATGAGGGAGTCGCGCTGGAAGGCGTCCTGAAGGGCCTCGGCCTCTTCCGGGCTGAACAACCGGTCGAGGATCAGGTAGCCCTGAGTCCGGAATTGCCGCACCTGCTCTTGGCTGAGTCGCATGTGATCACTCTGCTCATGGGTAGGGGTGTTTCAGGACCAGACCTGGAGCGGGCCGCGCCCGGTCACGCCCAGGAAGAAGGAGAGGCTGACCCGGCGGCCCTCGCCACCGATCTCGTTGACCGCGTGGAGGTTGCGCGAGTCGAAGATCACCGCGTCGCCGGTGCGCGGGCGGACCACCGCCACCGGCTCGTCCTCGATCACCTTCTCGTCATAGCCGTAGCCGTCGCGGAAGGGCTCGTCGGCCGGCCGCCAGCGGCGCCGGTGGACACGGGTCTCGCCGCCCTGCTCGGGCATGGAGAGGTACCAGTTGAGGGTGAGGAAACTGGCCGGGGTCTCGTCCAGGATGCCCGGGAACTCCCGCACGATCTCGTCGAAGTGGAGCTTGGCGCCGTTCGGGATCTCCCGGATCATCCCCGCGAACATCTCACGGCCCCTGGACCGGGCGGGCACCACCTCGTCGCCCCAGGCGCGGCTGACCCGCTCCACGGCCAGGTCCATCGGGTCCGAGCCGTGGTGCAGCTTCCCGCGCAGGCGGAGCGCCTCGTCCGCGGTCTTCCAGTACTCGTCGGTCAGCGTGTGCGCGCCGTAGAAGTCGTACGCGGCGGGGCCGATCTTGGCGATGGGCGGGAAGATCAGGTTCTCGTCGTAGGCCCCGAACTCCCGGTGGTCCAGGCCCTCCATGATGTCGGCGCACTCCTGCTCCGAGGAGAAGCCGCGGATCCGTACCGCGCCGAGCACCCCGACGGCCAGCCGCAGGATGTGGTCCCGGGTCAGCTCGTCGACCGTCTCGGCGTCGAAGAGGGTGAAGATCGGCGAGGCGTTGGTGGAGACGTCCCGCAGCTGCGTCCCGCTCATCGTTCCCCCTCCATGAAGGTCCGGAGGCTGAGCGGCCGCATGTCGGTCCACAGCTCCTCGATCCGGCTCAGGCACTCCTCCTTCGCGGCGGCCTCGCCGACGGGCTCCCAGCCCTGCGGCAGCTCGCGGTCGGCGCGCCAGACCGAGTACTGCTCCTCGTGGTTGCGGACCACGAGGTAACGCTCCTGGGTCAGTGTCGTGTCACTCATGAATGCCTCCAATGGCGATGGGGAGGAGGGGGCGGTCGGCCAGGTCCCGGGGGGCGTCCTCGGTGAGGAGGCTGAGCCCCACCGCGTACTCGATGAAGTCCCGCTCGCCGCGTTCGGTCGCGCGGGCCAGGGCGACGGCGGCGTGCCGGCGGTCGGTCTCGTCGCGGTCCTGCGACAGCTTGAAGCGGCCCACGATCTCGTCGATCTCGAACTCGAAGCCGAGGATGCCGCCGATGATGCGGTCGATGCGCGGGTCGTCGCCGCGCAGCCGGTTGTCGGGCTCGGAGTGCTCCGCGATCCCGATCAGACCGCGCACCAGCGTGTCCCGGTCCTCGATGACCCGGACCCGGCCGCGCACGTGGACGGACATCGAGTTCCAGGTGGGCAGCGGGTCGCTCGCGAAGAGGTCCGGCGGCATGTAGGCGTTGGGGCCGTGGAAGACGGCGAGCATGCGGCGGCCGTCGATGAGCGAGGCGTGCTCGTTCGCCCGGTCCAGGTGCCCGAAGAGGACGCCCATGGTGCCACGGGACCGGTCGAGGATCAGCGGCAGGTGGGTGGCGAACGGCTCGTCGCCGGAGCGCGCCGAGATCAGCGTGGCGAAGCGGAACCGCTCCATCAGGGCGTAGAGCTTCTCCCGGTCGTGCTCCAGGTACCAGCTCGGCGGGTACGCGGCGGTACCGGACGCGCCGGCCGGGGCGGAGACGGCCGGGCGGCCGGACGCGCCCGGCGACATCACCGGGCAGCCGCCGATGCCCGCCGGCGCCGGCACCCGGTCGGCGATGTCGTCCACGATCTCCTTGGAGCGGAACGGCAGCAGTGACAGCAGCGTGTCACCGAGGCCGAACTGCGCCTCGCCGAAGCCCTGGAGGTACAGCCCGGCGCGCAGCTCGGAGCCGGTACGGGCCCGGTAGCTGCGCGTGAGGGAGACGCCGGTGCCGGCTTCCTCCGTGACGAGGTGGGGCAGCACGTCCGCGAAGATCTCCGGGTCGAGCGAGCGGTCGTAGCCGGTGGCCAGGACCACGCCGTCGCAGGCGAGCACCTCGTCCGGGCGCTCCTCCAGCCGCCCGTGGAGGGTCGCGGCCAGCCCGTCGCCGTCCTCGCGGACCTCGCCGAGGCGGGAGAAGGAGTGGATGTGCAGCCGGCGGCGGCCCTTGACCTCGTCGAGGTAGTCGGTGTTGAAGAGCCGCTCCAGCAGGTCCTCGCGGACCACGCCGTAGTTGGCGTCGCGCAGCTGGGCGGCGACGACCGCGCGGTGCTCGGGCGCCATCCGGTAGAAGGATTCGGCGCCGCCGGAGTAGAACTGCTCGTTGACGAAGGGGCTGTTGTCGGTCGGCTGGAGGGTGTACCCGGAGACGACGAGGTGGATCTCGGCCCGGTCGTAGTGGTGGAGGAGGTACTCGGCGATCTCGCCCGCGCTCTGGCCGCCGCCGGCGATCACGAACCGGTACGGCGCGTCGTGGTCCTTGAACCGCTCCGGGAAGCGGGTCAGGAACTCGCTGGAGTGGATGACGGCGGAGACGTCGGCGACACCGTCCGGCCGGCCCGCCCGCCCGCCGCCCGCGTGGACGACGTTGCGGGCGTAGTGGGTGGTGCGCCGGCCGGTGGCGACCTCCTCGGTCTCGACGCGGAAGAGCGACAGGGTGCCGCCGCCGGCCGTCACCGGCGTCACGTGGTTCACCCGCGTACCGAAGCGGACCTGGTCGGTGAAGTCCTCGGCGACCCACTTCAGGTAGTCGTCGTACTCGATCCGGGTCGGCCGGAACTCGTTGAGGTTGACGAACCGCTCCAGCCGCCCCTTGGCCTTGGTGTACTGGAGGAACGAGTAGGGGCTGGCCGGGTTCCGCAGCGACACCAGGTCCTTGAGGAAGGAGATCTGCATCCGGGCGCCGTCGATGAGCATGCCGGGGTGCCAGGCGACGCCCTCGCGGCGCTCGACGAACAGGCAGGACAGCGGCAGCTTCTGCTCACGGGCGCACACGGCGAGAGCCAGGTTGGAAGGGCCGAATCCTATGCCCAGGAGGTCGTAGGGGCGTTCCGCGGTCGTTCCCACCAGGTCCTCGCCCTCGGGGGCCGCGCCTTCGTTTCTCACAACTACTCCTCTAGAACAGTCGGCTCTTACGCAGGGCGATTTCCTGATGATGCCCGCACTGATCGGCCGGTGTGATCGACTGTGCTGCACGGTCGAACACTCCGGCCCGGTGACGTTGTTCAGACGCCGAGTCGGCTCTTGACCTCGGCGAAGTAGGGAATGTGCCGGTAGTCGCGCGACTCGGTGTCGTAGTCGGTGTACCGGTTGGTGAAGTCGAGAAGGCGCTGCTTCACGACCTCGACCGGGTCCCGGTGGATACCGGATTCGATGCGCTCGATCTCCGAGAGGAAATCGCGCAGCACGTCGGGGAGTTTCTCGGTGAGCCGGATGCGGCCGTCGGCGAGACCGATCCCGCCGTTCCCCTCCAGATAGTTGAAGAGCAACTGGGAGGCGACCGCGTCGTAGTTCGGGCGCGGGATGCCCTCCACCGCGTAGCGCAGCAGACGCTCGGCGAGGATGAACTCGTACGCGGCCCGCGCCTCCTCGCGCGGCAGCTTCGTGTCGTGCAGGCAGACGAGCATGCCGGAGACGTCGACGCGCAGTTCCTCCAGGCCGGCCAGCGGCTTCAGCTTCTTCGCCGCGAGGTACTCCGGGATCGGCATGTCGCCGTGGCGGTGGTGGTACTCGTGCAGCCGGACCCACCAGGACGAGGCCTGCTCGACCTTCCGGTCGGAGGCGCCCTGGATCTGCGGGAAGCTGCCCGGCTCCATCACCTCGTCGATGAGGAGTCGGGTGACCCTGTTGTGCCGCTCCAGGAACTTGTCGATGAAGTAGAAGATGAGGTCGTCCGGCTTCTGTATGCCGTCGATGTGGTTCTCCGGGAACAGCGCCACGACGACCCGGGAGCCGAATCCGGTGGTCTTTCCCGTGATGTTCACGGGCATGGTGTTGCTGGCGTAACGCTCGGCCAGGTACGGGTCGGTCGGCAGCGTGTCGTACGTGAGGCAGTCGAGGTTCAGGCGCGGGAAGTACGAGGCGTCGAAGAGCGAGAAGATGACGTTGTCGCGCCGGTTGTTGATGTGCGCCTTCGTCGCCTCCAGACGCTTTCCCGGTTCGAAGACGGCGAGGTCGTCGAGGAACGCCTCGACCGCCGGCACACCGCGCAGCGCACGGCTGGAGCCGAGTTGGCGGGAGAGCTCCTTGAGTTCGGTCTCGTCCCGCAGGAACTGTCGTTCGGGGAGGCTCGCCCTGATGTCCTCTATTTCAGCGAATGCCTCGGTCATGTCAGCCATGGAATACCCTTCCGAGAATGCACCCCGGCGGCCTGTGGGACCGGTCACGGGATGGTGAGTGGCCGCCGCGGACATGTGCGCCTGCCGGACGGCGGTCAGCAGGCGTCGCGGTTGCGCTCTTCCAGCGCGGTGGCGAAGTCGAGCCACGCGTGGGCGTACTCGCGGGCGAGCGCCGCCACCGGGTCGATGTTGTGGGAGGGCACCCGCTCGGCGATCTCCGGGCACTCGGCCACGCCGCGCCGGCACCCGTCGAGCCAGCGAATCAGCCGCCGGCCGATGTTGTTGTAGCGCAGGGACGGGTCCTTGGTGAGCGCCGCGATGATCGCCGCGGGGTCGGCGGGCGCCTCCCGTTCCGGCTCGGGCTGCGGGCGCGGCACAACGGTGCGGTCCTGCTCGGTCTCGTCCTCGGCCTGTGCCCTGCGGCGCCGGGAGACCGGCTCCTCCCCCGCCAGGACGCGCTTGCGTACGTCGTGCACGGTCGACGGGGAGACGCCGACGCGCTGCGCGATGTCGCGGATGGACGCGGTCGGGTCGCTCATCAGCAGCTCGTAGACCTTCATCCGGCCGCTGGAGCCGTCCACGGGCCGCGCCCGCCCGTCCTTGCCGACCCGTACGACCGCGCCGCCGGACTCGGCGGTCAGCTGGCCCCGGATGCGGCCGATGGTGCCCGCCGACAGGCCGGTCAGGGAGGCGATCATGCGGTTGGACCAGTGCGGGTGGGTGGTGACCAGGCGCGCCGCCGCGGCGGTGCGGTCGGTACGCGACAGGAGCAGGCCGCGGCCGTGCAGGGTGTTCAGCCGCACGGCCAGCACGAACGCCTCGTCGGCCGTGCCCTCGAACATCCGGGCCGTGATCTCCTGCCGGCCGCGCAGCACGGCGGCCCGCACCCGGTGGTTGCCGTCCACGACGCGCATGGTGCGGCTGTGCACGACGACCGGGGGCAGGGTGTCCCCGGCGGCGGCCAGCATGCGGCAGTGCGCGTCGTTCAGCCCGCCGCCGCGCGGCGAGTCCCCGAACCGCAGCGCGCGGACGGGGAGGGAGACCGTCGGCGCGTCGTCGGCGTCCGGGTCGAGGACGTCGAGAGAAAGGGATTCCGGCAGATTCAGGGAGATGCTCACTCTTCCTCCGGGCAATTCTGCTGCGGCGATCGACCCGGTCGGGACCGACGGAATTCCGCATCCATGTGGCCGCCGTTATCGCCAGGCGCCGCGCACGACACAGGAATCGACATACCAGCCCGCCAGGGGCGGCATGACCATCACCAGGCGCCAGCACAGGGCGAGCGCGGATGTGGCCACCTCGGTCTCGTCTCCCCCATGCATGAAGAGCACGACCGAGAAGCCGTCGGCGCGGTCCGCGGTCCGTACGTGCTCCAGGCCGTCGTCCGCTTGCGCGTGCGCCCAGAACGCGTCGGTCAGCGAGGCGCTGCTGACGGAGGCTTTGGCCTGGTCGGCGCCGGCTTTCAACACGACGACGGCGGCATACATGGACGTGCTTCGCTCGGTGGCGGGTGCCGATCAGCCCCAGCCGAAGCCGGGCTCCGGGCTCTCGGTGACGCTCGCGTCCGAAGCCGGGGCGTCGGTGGTGGCGGTCACCGCCGCGTGGGCGCGGCCGGTGCCGTCGGCGAGGACGGCGAACGGGGCGGCGACGGCGGCGACCGCGGCGGCGGCGACGACAAACCGGGCGACGGAAAGCTGGGAACTCTTCACGTTATTCCTTCGGGAAATCGGGAACCAGCGATGGCGAGGGCCGTATCGGATGAACCGGCCGCTGTGGCGCTCGAGAGAAATACTGGCTCGCCGCCGTGTCACTGTCAGTACATGCCGCGTTGCACCAACAGGCCAGGCCGGATGGGGCCCCCCGTGGCGGGAGCCGCCACCCGGCCCACCTTGGACGTTGCGACGCTGGCCACACCCGGCCAAGCATGTTCGTGCCAGCCCCCCTAGTTACCGCCGAGTTGAGCGACTCCCTCCGTCGCGATCCGCTCGAAGACCTCCTCCGAGGTGTCGAACATCGAGTCCGGCACGGGCGCGTGGACGACGATCTCGGTGAAGCCGAGCGCCGCGTACTTCCCGGCGAAGTCCACGAACGCGTCCAGGGAGGCCAGCGGCCGGTCCGGGGTGAGCCCCGTGAGCAGGATCCTCTCCAGCCCGGCCGGGTCCCTGCCCTCCGCCGCGCAGGCGTCGTCGAGCCGGGCCGACTGCTCGCGGATCGCCTCCATCGACTGCTCGGCCGTCCCGGTCTGCCAGAGCCTGATGTCGCCGATCGTCACCCACGCCTGGCCGTGGCGGGCGACGACCCGCAGCGCACGGGGGCCCGCCGCCGCGATGGCGAAGGGCAGACGGGGGCGCTGGACGCAGCCGGGGATGGTGCGGGCCTCGGAGGCGGAGTAGTAGGTGCCGTCGTGGCTGACCGCGTCCTCGGTCAGGAGCCGGTCGAGCAGCGGCACGAACTCCTCGAACCGCGCGGCCCGTTCGCGCGGGCTCCAGGCCTCCTGCCCGAGCGCGGTCGCGTCGTACCCGGCGGCGCCGGCGCCGATGCCCAGGGTGATCCGGCCGCCGGAGACGTCGTCGAGCGAGATCAGCTCCTTGGCCAGGGTGACCGGATGCCGGAAGTTGGGTGAGGTCACCATGGTGCCGAGACGCAGCCGCTCGGTGACCCCGGCGGCGGCCGTCAGGGTCGGTATCGCCCCGAACCACGCGCGGTCGCGCAGACTCCGCCAGGACAGGTGGTCGTACGTGTACGCGGCGTGGAAGCCGAGCCGCTCGGCCCGTACCCACTGCTCACGGCCCCCGTCGCGCCACCGCCGGACGGGAAGGATCACGGTACTCAGTCGCATGTGCCGACCCTAAGCGCGCCCCCCTGCCGGTCGCCGGGGAAATCGCCGTGGCGAACCGGGAGGAGAACCGCGCCACCGCGGTCCGCCGAGCCGGCGTGCCATGGTCACCACCGAGCACTCGGCGACCACGCTCACCCGCATGCTCGTCGCCGGACAGTACGGGGAGCGGCACCTCGTGGTCGGCGGCCTCCCCGTCCAGGACCGCGTCGCCCACTGGCCGGGCAGGCGCGGATCGAACTCGCCGATCCGGCGGGCGAGACCTGGACGACGCTCACCGACGACGGCGACGGCGGACCGGAGGCCATGGCCGGCGCCTGCCGCCGGGCCGGCTTCACACCGGCACCGCGCTACCGGATCGCCGACCGCAGGATGCGCGGCCGGCGGCGGCCCTTGACCTCCTGCACGGCCGCGGCCTGCCTCGACCGAGTGGTGTACCGAAGGCCGCCCTCGGCGGTCCCGCTCACCTCGTGCCGGCCGCCGCGGAGGGGACGGCCGGGGTGGGCGGGTTCGGGGGCTCGGTGAGGTGCTGGGTGCCGCCCGGGGAGGTGCAGGCGTGCGCCCCGGAGGTGAGCAGCGCACATGCCCTGGCTGTCGAGGGGCTCGGCGCCGCGACCATCGCGCTGAACGTGTCGGTGTCGTAGTGGACCTTGTTCTGGTACGTCCGGCCCCCCTCGCCGATGACCCGGGCGATGTCGCCGGGGTGTCCCCAGCTGATGCGGGACCAGGCAGCCTTGCAGGCGTCGCTGTAGCGCAGCTCCACGTACACCCCGGCGAGCTTGTACAGGGCGGCGGTCCACGCGTCGCCGCCACAGCCGGTCTGCCCGGGGTTCTTCCCGGTACAGCTGTCCGCGAAGCAGTTCACGTCCAGTTGCCTGCTCGCCGCGTCCGTGCTCACGGTGCCGTCCCGGCCGGCGTGCGCGCCCGCATGCCGGCCGAAGGCGGCGTACAGGGAGACGGACAGGCCGACGGCGGCGACCAGGGCGACCACCGTCCGGACCAGCCGCCGCCGGCCGGACCGACGGCTCACGGACGGCGGCTCCTCGGCCCGCGTGGCGGGAGCGCGCTCCGTGGAGGCAGTGGATTCCCCGGGCGGCCGGCCCCGCACGTCGTCGGCGTCGCGGGCCCCGTCCGCGCCCTCGGGCTTGTGCTCGTGCCAGGCGGTGTTCGCCAGTTCCCACAGCGCCAGGAGCCGGGCGGGATCGGCGTCGGCCAGCTTCCCGAGGGAGATCACCGCGTGCTGCGGCGGCAGTGCCTTGCCGTTGAGATAGCGTTCCCAGGAGGACTTGCTGTACGGAGTGCGGCCGCCGAGGACGGCCAGGCTCAGTCCGGCGCGGTCCTTCAACGCGCGCAGTTCGGCGACCAGATGCCGGACGTCCGAGGCGAGGCCGACGGGTAACGGCTTCCACTCAGTCACGTACGCCCTCCGGGCCCAGTGCTCTCTGGGGATCGTCGCTTTCCTTCCCTACTGTATCCACGCGGGCGATCGCGGAGCCGCTGATTCTGCACAACCAGGCCCGTGCGGAACGTAGTTGACCTCACGACGGTGAGACGGTGCCATGGGCGAAGGGACGACGGCGCGCGCCGCGCTGTGCGTACTGATTCTGGCGGTGGTGTGCGCGGGGTCCGGGGCCCCGCGGAACCAGCAGTCCCGCGACCGGCACGGCGGCGTGCCCGTCGCCGCCGGGCTGGGCGCCGCACAGCAGTTGGCGGTCGGCCGCACCCGGCGCAGCGACCTGATCGGCCTGTGGCAGAGCGTGCTGTGGGCCGACGGATACTCGGCGCGCTCCGGGGTCACCTGCACGTACGACGAGGCGACGGCCGAGGCCACCCGCGTCTGGCAGAGCAACCACCACCTGTCCGCGGACGGGATCGTCGGGCCGGCCACCTGGGGCGCCGCGGCGGAGCGTATCGTCCCCGTCGGCCGGTGGATGGTCTACCAGGGCGAGCGCTACGGTCTTCCGCTGCGCCCGGCCCCGGACGGCGTCTACGAGGTCTACGACGCCGGGCGGTTCCACCGGCTGCGCACGGACGCCGTCACCCTCGCGCGCTGCCGCTGACAGCGTCGATCCAGCTGTCGTACCGCGCGACGCCGAGTTGCCGGCCGCGGACGACGACCGTGGCACGTGCCCCGTCCGGCCCGCTCGCCACCATCGCCGTGTACGCGCCGCCGCCGGTGGCCGTCTGCTGGTCGCCGCTCGTCGTGGCGATTCGCAGCCCGGCCGTCCGCGCCGCGATGTCGACCTCCGCCCAGCTCGCCCGGCAGGCGGGACTGTACCGAAGCGTCAAGACCCGGCCGGACGCGCGCAGCCGGTGGACGACGACACTGTCGCGGTCGCACCTCTCGCGGTAGGGGTCCAGGCCCCGGCAGCCGCCCGCCCGGCACCCGGCGGCCGCCCCGTCCGCCGCGCCGTGCAAGGGCCACGGCCAGGCCGGCGCTCCCGAGGGAGCGCCGGCCGGCGGGCGGCCGTCCTCCGTCCCGCTGGTCCGGCCGTCCCACGGCCGGGCGAGCAGCAGGACGGCCAGCAGCGAGCAAGCGGCGACAGCGGCCAGCACGCCCGCGGGTGGCGGCCGTAAGCCGCGCGGGAGAACCCGGTGCGCAGCCGGCATGGGGCCTGAGGGCACGGTGTCCGGGACAACCAGGTTCCGTGCGTCACCCGCCGGACGCGGTGGTGCGGGTGCCGGGCCGGTGCCGTCGGCCGGGCGTTCCCCTGTCCAGGCGTGGGCCGCCGACTCCCACAGCACACGCAGCGGCTCGGCATCGGCCTGCGCCAGTCGTCCCAGCTCGGCGACCGCCGCCCAAGGGGGCAGTCGCCGCCCGTTGAGGTAGCGCAGCCAGGAACTGCGGCTGTAACCGGTCTTGGCGGCGACGGTCATGGTGTTCATCTCGCACCGGTCCACGTACTGGCGCAACTCCCGCACCAGCCGGGCCACCTCGGCGGGCAGATCGCCCCGCAGCGGCTGCCAGCGTCCCACGACGGCGCCCCCTTCCCCCGGAGCGCCCACTATCCCACAGCTGTCCCGTCCCGCACTCCGTCCATCGGGCATCTTCGCAGGTCAGAGGGGGACCCGTCCCAGGATCGAGGCAACTGGCGGGTGGCTCTGGTCCCAGCCGTCCGCCCGCTCCAGACTCGGGAAGGCACCTGCGTGACGGCCCCGGCCGGCCTTCCCGGCCGCCCCGGGAGGGGGACCGTGCGGGCGGCATCCGACGCCCGCACGAAGCACCCGGCCCACGCGGACTTCCGGTCCGGCCGCCGCGGGTGCAGCACGCCACTCACGCACGCTGCGAGGGAATTCCGGCATGACGGCTCACGGCAGCTCGCCCGGTACGGACGAGTCGGAGATCGCGAACACCACGTCGACCACCACCGGCAGGCGCAGCAGGCCGCCTGCCACGAGAAGGCCGGGCTCGGGCGCGGGGCGGCGGTACCGTGCCGTCGCCGACCGCCCGGACGCCCCGGCAGCCGCCTTGCCCGGCGGGCTTCAGGTTCCGGTACGCACGGTCGTGCCCGACCCGGCGGTCCGCGACCACCTCGACGTGGGGCCCGTACGGCTGTCATTGCTCGACCTGCCCGCCCCGCCGGCCGTCCAGCGGACGCCAGACCGGTACACCAGCGGCCCACCCCTGACCTGGCACCTGGTTTTCGCGCCCCGCGGGCCACTGGTCCTCGGCCGCGACCGGCGGCTCGTCCGGCTGGAGTCCGGCAGCGTGGTGTTGTGGGAGGCCACCGAGCCGTTACGGCTCCGCGCCGGCACGTCCGCCGGCTCCCGCCCGGTCCGCGCGCTGGTCCTTCACCTGCCCGAAGCGGCCTTGCCGCTGCCCGGCGACGCGCTGCGCAACGTGGCCGGGCGCCCCGTGGCGACCGGGTCGGGCCCGGCGGCCCTCCTCGCGTCCTTCGTCCTCGGGCTGGCCACGCACGTGCCATCCACCGAGGACCGGCACACCGCCTGGCTGGGCACCGCCGCCGTCAACCTCGCGACGGCCTTCCTCGACAGCGAGACCGCACTGCTTCAGGGCGGCCGGCGACAGCCGTGCCCGGCCGAACCGCTACCCACCTGCCCCCAGCCCGCCCCGCCCGCGTCCGACCTGCTGCTGCGCGGCATCAAGACGTACATCGAGCACCACCTGCACGACTTCGACCTGTCACTCGCCTCCATCGCCGCCGCCAACCACATCTCGCTGCGCTACCTGCACCACCTCTTCCAGCGGGACGGGCGCACGGTCGGCGCCTACCTGCGCGAGCGCCGCCTGGAACACTGCCGGGCCGATCTGTCCGACCCGGCCGAGGCGCGGCGCGGCGTGGGCGAGATCGCGAGGCGCTGGGGCTTCCGCGACCCGGCCGTGTTCAACCGGACGTTCAAGTCGGTCTACGGGGTCACGCCCGGTGCGTACCGCAGGCAGCGGCTGCGGTCGTGACCGCGCACCCGGCCGGTCTTGCGCGGGGCGGCGCGCCGGTCACGACCGGAGCGCGGCCCAGGTCTTGACGCCGACCTCACCGTCGACCTGGAGGTGGTGCCCGCTCTGGAACTTCTTGACCTCGGTCAGCGTGTCGTAGCCGAAGACGCCGTCCACCCCGCTGGGGCCGACGTTGTAGCCGCGGGCCTTGAGGATGCACTGGACTTCCTTCACACGGGAGCCCTTCTGGCCGTAGACGGTGAGAGCGGTGCCGGAGTAGTACGTGCAGGACTTCCAGGGCTTGGCGGGTGTGGCCGGCGGCGGGGCGTGTTGCGTAGCCGGGGCGTGGGTGGCGGGTGGCGGGGCGTGTTCCGTGGCCGGAGCGGGCGCGGGGGGCCGCGTGGCCGGCGGGGGATCGTACGGCTGCTGCGGCCGGGCAGGGTCGGGAACGCCGCCGGGCGGCTGGTTCCCCGGGGACGCCGGAGCCGTAACGGTCGCGGTGACCGCCGTCCTGGGCCGCGGCCGCGGCCGTGCGGAGGACGGTTCGGCGTGCGGCGAGTTCGTGGTGGAGGAGGCGTGTGACCCCGCGGGTGTGGGCGCAGCGGTCTGGCGGGCGGTGTCTCCTCCGGAGGCCCCCAGGGCGACAGCCGCTCCCATGATCGCGACCGCTGCCGCCGCGCCCGCCACCAGCGGCCATCGGCGTCGCCCGGTCACCTCCTTCGCCGGCTCCTCCGGCTTCGTGCGGCGCAGGATCGTCAGCTGGTCCATGGGCGGCACCGCCACCGCGGTTCCGCGCCAGTCCGCCCGTGCGGCGACGGTCTCGGTGATCGCGTCAGGCCACTGCGCGTCGGTGGCCTGCCCCCGCGTGGCCTCGACGACGTCCTGCGGGCTCGGCCGCCGCCGCGGGTCCTTGACCAGGCACCGGCCGATCAGTTCGGCGAGACCGGGGTCGCGCCGGGCGGCCTCGGCGATCACCTGCTCGTCCGGCGGCGCGTAGATGATCCGGTGGACGACGTCACCGGTGGTGCCCTCGCCGAAGGGCGCCGAGCCCGTGACCGCGGCGGCGAGGACCGAGCCGAGGGAGAACACGTCCGAGGCCGTGCGCACGTCGCGGCCGTTCGCCTGTTCCGGGGACATGAAGGCCGGGGTGCCCAGCTGCTGACCGGTCATGGTGATCGAACTGGCGTCGGCGGTGTGCGCCACCCCGAAGTCGATGATGCGTGCGCCGTCCGGCCCCAGCAGGACGTTGGACGGTTTGAGGTCGCGGTGGACGATGCCCACGGCGGCGATCGCGGTGAGCGCCTGCCCGATCTCGTGCGCCAGCCTCCACACGACCGGCGCGGGCAGCGGCCCGTACCGCTCGACGGCCTCGCCCAGGCTGAGCCCGGGCACGTAGGCCGTGGCCATCCACAGCAGTTCGTCGCGGTCGTAACCGGAGTCGAGCAGCTCGGCGGTGTACGTCCCGTGCACCCGGCGTACGGCCTCGATCTCGCGTTCGAAGCGACGGCGGAACCGCTCGTCCTCGGCGTACTCCGAGCGGATCACCTTCACCGCGACGAGCGACCCGGACCCGTACGCCCCCTCGGTGCCGGACTCCCGCCCGAGGTACAGCCGGCCCATCCCCCCGCGGCCCAGCCGGGCGAGCACCCGGTAGGGCCCGATGTCCGGCGGGTCGGAGCGGCGCAGCGCCTCGGCGCCGAGCAACGCCAGGTCGGCCGCGGACAGCTCGGCCGCGAACGGGCCGCCGGCTCCGGCGGCAGGGGGGTTCGTGTCGGGCATGGGGCGTCCCTGGTCCTTCTCGTGGCTCTTACGCGCCGCCCGCGTGCGAGATGTTGGTGAGGATCTTCTGGACCTGCTGCTGCAGGTGCTCCAGCGAGGCCCTCATCTTGTCCAGGTCCCCCTTGGCCTGCGGCCACACCTCGCCCCTGAACCTCTGCGCCAGCGGACCGTCCCAGTTGTTCGGGTCGCTCAAGGTCTGCCCATGACTGTTGAGCTGCCCGATGAGACCGGGGAGCTGACTGGTGATGAGGCTCAGCATTTTCCCAGCTTCCTGGTGGGCCAGGTCGGTGGACTTTACGGTCGCCATTCGGTTCTCCTTGTAGCAGCCTGTCGACTTGCCCAGGAATTGTCTGTTGCGGACTCCATAACCGTCATTGATCCACAGCGCACGCCTCTTGACGGTCGGTGCAAGTCGGGACCGGCGATCAGCGTCAATAACCGACCTGGCCCTCACCGAGTCGCCACCTGATCAGCCGTACGACGGCTTGTAATCGTCGTTACCGAGGGCCTTCAGCGGTTCGTCCTGCTCCATGCGGCCGAATGCGTCGAGCAATTCGTTGACGGTGACCTTGTCGTTGCCGACGGTGTAGTCGTCCGGATGGTCGAGGATGCGTGTGATGTACTTCTGGTCGTGCGCCGCGTCGCCGGTGAAGTGGACCATCTTGCCCCAAGGGTCATGGACCTGGTTCTGCGCACCCAGCAGCCCGAGGGTATGCGTGAACGCGCCCGCCGCGAGCTTGCGGTTCACCTCGTAAGCACGGGGATGGCCACCGGCCGGAAAGACCTTGTCCAGCAACATCTTCATGCCTGGATCGACCGCGGAGTAGGCGCTCTGCAGGGCGCCCAGCGCCGCCGTGGCCGCCACACCCTCCGGCTCGATCACCATGAAGGCCACGTTCACGTAGCCGCCTTGGATCATGCTTTTGATCAACTTGTTGTCCGGGCCCGCCGCGTTGAGTGCCTTCAGAAACAACGCGACGTCCTGACCGGTGTTCGCTCCCGTGATGCGCTGCCATTCCTCCAGCTCCCGTCTGGAGAACCCGGTCGGCGGCGCAACGCCGTGCAACACGCCGTACGCATAGAAGTTGTTCATCGCACCCGCCACGTGCTTCCACTCACTGTTCGTCAGTGTCGGCGCCCCCTCCCCAAACAGGCCCAGCGACACCTTGTGCATCAAGTCCCGGGCGGCCTGCGGCGAGTGCTCCCCCCTCATCCCGACGGCCAGCATCGTCATCACCTTGGCGCTGTACTGACGATCGCCGTAGAACATTTGGCGGACCTCGTCCGGCGTCAGGGACCTCGCCAGGAAGTACGAGGCCGAGGGATCGGCTGCTAAGGCGTCCAGAAGCTGCGCCTTCTGCCCGCTGCTGATGTGGCTCCAGGGAAACCCCGGGGCCCCTGGGCCGCCATGGCCCGCCGGTGCCGCCAGGCGCATAGCTACCAGTCGGGTCGTGTGCGCGCTGACGGCGCCACTGGAGTAGGCGCTGACCAGGGCGGGGATGCCGCCGACGGCGAGTGCGGTATCCAGGTGGGGGGCGTCGAGGGCGTTGTAGAACCCGGCGCAAAAGTACGGATCGTCGGCGTGCTTGGCTAACTCCTGCAGGATCGGCTTGGCCGCCTCGGGGCTCGATCCCAGCCGGTTGTCGTCGCTGGGCGGCTGCAACGCCATGAGCTTGGTCGCGAGTCCCGCGCCGGCCGTCATCCTGGTTTGGTTCTGCTGCTGGAGACGGTTGTAGGCCGCCATGACGTCCGACTCCTCGGCGGTGACGACCCGGTGGCCGCCCAGCGCGCTGTGCTGGGTCTGCTGGAACGCAATGGCGACGGTGCGGACGTCCCGGTCCGTGTAGTACGCCCTGGACACCACCGCCGCGACCTCGGCGTCCAGTTCGACGCACGGATGGCCGGCGTTCTGGTATGCCAGCAGGGCAGGTCGCAGCACACTGCTGATCCAGTTCTGCAGGTCCTGGGCCGCCCACGTACAGGCTGCGGAATACTCGATAAGGTTCTCGGGAATCGCTGACACCATAGAGAGGGCACCCTCGCGCTAGTTGTTGTCCTTCAGTGCCTTTTCCCGGGCGTCGTAAACGGCGCCTCGTAAGGACATGGCCGCCAGCCTAAGCTCACTGAGTGCGTTCTGCTGCCCGCGGAACTCGGCCTCGAAAGCGTTCCTTTTGCTGCCCGACCAGTTGTCGCTGCGCTTGTCGCCAAGCAGCACACGGCGCTTTTTCGTGCGCAGGTGGATCAGCTTCTCCAGCTTGTCCACCAGCTGGGTCAGCTGACGTTCGAGCCAGTCCGCCGCTTCGGCCTCAACGGATGCCATCTGTTCGCCCCCCTTGGTCGATTCGGTCGTGACGTTTTTCGTGATGTCGGCCCGAGGACGAGTCCACGCCCGCTGAGCGTGTGATCAGCCGCGGTGGGACCGACGGTGCTGTGCCGGGCGATGGTGCCGCGGCGGCCTGGCCTCCTACCTCGCAGTGCAGCTGGACCACCCGACTTGCTGCGCAGGTCGGTGACCGTGCATTGATCGCAGCATCTTCCAGGTGCCAGGCCCGGCCGTCATTGACCTCGCACGCACACCCGTACGCCCCGCACGCAATCGTCACCGCGCCACCTGCACCCCGCCCGCCACCCCGTCCGTGACCAGATACCCCCGCCCCGGAAGGGCCGCCAGGC
Source organism: Streptomyces sp. NPDC031445 (assembly GCF_055581365.1). NCBI lineage: Bacteria > Bacillati > Actinomycetota > Actinomycetes > Kitasatosporales > Streptomycetaceae > Streptomyces > Streptomyces sp. NPDC031445. The sequence continues at coordinate 166,238 of NZ_JBVIJO010000001.1, read as the reverse complement.
GGTCGTGCCGGGGCAGGGCGGCGCCGAGGAGGTCGCCGTCCAGGTCGTGGTCCGGGGCGAGCAGGATGCCGCAGCGGCTGTCGCGGGCGTGCTGGGTCCAGTGGCCGTAGGTGCGGCGCAGCGCGTCGGCACGGCCGGCGGCGACGAGGTGGTGTCCGGGCCCGGCCGCGGACAGCCAGCGCTCCAGGACCCCGAGGTCGTCCTCGACCGTGTCGGCGTCGTCGACGAGGAGGAGGGCCGGGCCGGGGTGCGGGACCAGGGCCGCTTCGAGGCCGCTGTAGTCGGTGACGAGAGTGGTCAGGCAGGGCAGGTCACGCAAGGGCGAGCGGCGGGGGGCGAACGCGACCACAGCCGGCGGGTCCGCCGCGCCGGCCACCTGGCGTGCGATCGTGCACAGGGCGGTGGAGCGGCCGGACCGCTGTGGCCCCGCGATCAGCGCGTGCTCCTGTTCGTACAGCCGCAGGGCCGCACCTGCGAGGGTGTCCGCGTCCACTCCGACCGGGACGTGCCAGGGCTCGGCGGCCACCGAGGCCGCTGCCGCGAGGGCCTCGATGGTGATCTCCGCGGGCAGCAGGCCGACGCGTGGCGCGGTGGTGACGGCGCCGGGCCACCGGGCGGCGCGGGCGGCCACCGCGGTGCCGAGGTCCTCGGCGGGCAGGCCGATCTGGATCACCTGGCGCGTCGCGGCCACCAGCGCGCGCCCGGGGACGTAGGCGGGGACGGCGCCGCGCGGCACGTCGAAGTAGCCGTACTCGCCGGGGTCGGCCATGCGCATCAGCAGCTTCTGCTGGGTCAGCGCCGCCCACGGGGACGGCACCGCGCCGGACCGGTCGGCGGTGACGGCGAAGCGGATGCCGACGGCCGGCCCGTCCGCGTAGACCCGGGCCAGTTCGTCGATGAGGTTCATCCCGGCGATGTCCTTGTCGAAGTCCGACAGCAACGCCCCGAGGTTGTCCAGGAGCACCAGCCAGTCCGGGGCGGGCTCGCCGTGGCCGGACGCCGCGCCGCCGCGGGTCTTGCGTTCGTCGAGTTCCCGGCGCAGCAACCGGATGAGGCGGACCTGCCGCTCGCGTTCGGCCGGTCCGATGTGGGCCCCGGTGTGCGGCAGGCCGGCCAGCGGCGCCAGGTCGCCCGCGCCCATGTCGAGGGCGAAGACGTGGCACCGCTCGGGCGGCTGGGCGCCGGCGACGGCCAGGGCGAGGGCAGCCAGGGCGGTGGACGTCCCCGAGCCGCCGCTGCCGTAGATCAGGACGTTCCCCGCCGCGGGGTCCCAGCCGACCGGGTACTGCCGCTGCCGCTCGGGGTCATCGGCGAGGGCGTACGCGGGGAGGCCGGCGGCCTCTGTCTGCAGACCGCGTTCCGCGACGGGCGGCAGATCGGCGGTGCGTACGACGGCGGGCAGCGGGTCGGGCCAGGGGCGGCGCGGCGCGGCGAAACCGGCCAGCCCTGCCGCCTCCCCGGCGGCCGCGACCAGGCGCTGCAGGTCGGTCGCCGCGCCGGTTTCCGGCGCACTCGGCTCGGCGGCTGGCAGGGCCAGCAGGAAGGGTGCCGCGGTCGCCGGGGCCGTGACGGCTGTCGCGGGGGTCACACCGGTGGACAGCGCGGTCTGCACCGGTACGACTTCACGGGCGCTGAGCCGGTAGAAGGCGCGGCCCCACTGCCGGCTGCCGATCGCCGCGGCGGCCGGATTGTCGACGACGTCCTGCGAGTCGCCGGTGGACTCCAGGCGGAGCGCGATGCGGAGCTTGACATTGTTCTTGATCGCGTCGCTGACGGAGCCGGCGGGCCGCTGGGTCGCCATGATCAGATGCACGCCGAGGCTGCGGCCGCGCTGCGCGATGCCGACGAGGGCGTCCACGAAGTCCGGGAGCGCCTTGACCAGCGTGGCGAACTCGTCGATGACCACGGCCAGCCGCGGCATCGGCTCGAGTCCGGTCCGCCCGGTGTCCCGCAGCCGCTGGTAGTCGCGCACGTGGCTCAGGCCTGTCTCGCGCAACAGCCGTTCGCGGTGGTGCAGTTCGGCCTCCAGGCAGCGCAGGGCACGTTCGCTGAGCTGCTCGTCGAGGTCGGTGACCAGCCCGACGGTGTGCGGCAGGGCGGCGCATTCGTCCAGCGCGCCGCCGCCCTTGTAGTCGATCAGCGCGAAGGTGAGGTGCTCCGGGTCGGCGTCGACCGCCATGCTCGCGATGAGCGTGCGCAGCAGCTCGCTCTTGCCGGAACCGGTCGTCCCGGCGATGAGCGCGTGCGGTCCGTCGTCGTCGAGGTCGATGGTGAACAGGTCGCGTTCGGTGACGCCCAGCACCGCCCGGACCCGTAGCTCGGACACCCGTTTCTTCCAGTGGCCGGCCACCGCGACGCCGTCCACGCTCTCCAGGTCCAGCAGGGGGAGCAGAGAGATCCGGTCGGGTAGTCCGGCGCCGTCGATCCGCAGTTCCGGGTCCTCGAAGCGGGCCAGCGCCCGTGCGGTGTCCCGCGCTTCGGCCGGCGGCATGCCGTCCAGCAGCACCCGCTCCACGGTGGCGCCCAGGGCCACGTCATGGACCTGCCCGATGCCCTCGGGCGAGACGGTGACCACGCGGGTGCACAGCGCGGGCAGACGGGTGGTCAGCACCAGCGCCCCGCAGCGCACCGAGGTGCCCGCGATCAGGTCCCGGAGCCGGTTGGGGCGGCCCTCCAGCAGGGTGACGCCGTCCACGACCACGAGCAGCACCGGACCTGCGGCCGGCCGGCCGGCCGCGGCCTGCGCGGGCGGCCCGGCGGCGAGCAGGTGCTGGGCCAGCGTGTCGGCCTGCTCCGGACCGACCGCCACCAGCCGTGCCGTCCCGGACCGTACGTCGGCTCCGTGCGGCAGCCACTTGGTCCAGTCCCAGTCGGCGAGCCGGTCGGCGTCGGTGAAGAGCGCGACCGTGACGTCCGCGGGCCCGCTGCCCACCACGGCCTGGCACAGCAGGGACCGGGCGACGGCGAGGCACGCCTTCCGGTTGCCCTCCAGGCCCACGGCCTCGCCCGCCGAGACTCCCACCACCACGGGCACCTGCGGCAGTACGGGGTGCCGCGCGAGTACGGCCGCGGCTTCCGGGGCCGGCTCGGTGGAGCCCCGGTCCAACGGCGGTTCCCAGGGCAGGTCAGCCGTCCCGGCCACGAGGTGGAGGAAGTCGTCCGCGGCCGGACGCCGTTCCCACAGCGTGGCCCCGGGGGCGGTGGCCCGGTGGAGCACCTCGGCCGGGTCGGGGTGGGCCGCGCGGCGGGACCGTACCTCTTCGGTGTGCGCGCGCCTCACCGCCGTCTCGAACTCCGCCAGCCGGGCGGCGTATTCACGGCTGCCCCGGCGCAGCGCGGACCTGCCGCGCAGACGTTCCTCGGCGAAGTTGGCCAGGAACATCAGCGGGGTGAGCGCCGCGATGGCCGCGTAGCGCGGGTCACCGGTCAGCACGACGGTCGCGGCGGCCATGGCCAGCGGGCCGAGCAAGGCCGCGACGCTGAAGGGAGCCTTGTGCGTACGAGCCGGCGGCGCGGGGACCACGATCGGCGCCGCGCCGCCCGGGCGCCCGCCCCGCGGCGGGCGGTTGAACGGCAGCGTCCCACCGGGCCCGGCCTCGCGGACGGCGTTGATCCGCTGCACCGGGCCGAGCCGGTCCGCGGGCAGGACGCGGAGGAGCACTTCGCCGCCGAGCGACACCAGGTCGTCGGCATGGACGCGGACCGTCTCGCGGATTCGCGCGCCGTCGACGTCCGTGCCGTTCGCCGAGCCGAGATCGGTGACGGTGACCCGGCCGTCGGGCAGGACGTCGACTGCGGCGTGGAGCCGCGAAACCCCCGTGGCCACCACGCGGACGTCCGCTTCCGCTCCGCGCCCGACGACCGTGCGGCCCACCGCCAGCGGGACGCTGCGGCCCGCCTCCAGACCGCCCACCAGCCGCAGGACGACCGCCGGCTTCCGCAGTCCGCCGGCCACAGGGCCACGGCCGCCGGCAACCCGCGACCCGTGCACGAGACCGGACTCGTTCACCATCGTCTCGGGCGGCATCACCCGGCCGTCCACGGCGAGCACACGGCCCGGCATTCCCACGGCCGCGGCCAGATCGACGAGGGTGGCGTCCGGGCGTCCGAAGCGCACCTCCACGTCCCACTCGCGTCCACCGTCGACACAGACGATCCGCACCGCGCCCTTCTCCTCATCGGTCCAGATGACGGGCGTCCAGCCTTCCTCGGCTCGCCGGGGAAGGCATCGGCACCGCGTGCACACCGGTTGACCGAGCACGCAACAGCACCGCCGTGCCCCGGCAGGACCAGCGTGGCCCCGAGCCGGCGGCCGGTCGTCCCCCGACCGCCCTCACGACAGGAACGCTGTGCGTTGTGCGTCAATGACACTCCCGCCGCCGGACGGGACGATGTCGGGCAGGCCAGGAAGGACAGGGGGAACGGATCATGTCACGTGGAATCAGGACCGGTCGGCCGGCGATTCGGCTGGCGGGGGTCGTGGTCTTGGGCGCAGTGGTCGCGGGGCTCACGCCCACGACCGCGTCGTCGGCCGGCGGCAACTGGTGCGGCAGCTGGCTCAAGGACCCATCGGTCGCCTACGGCGTCAAGATGGTGCCGGGCACCCGGGCTTACCACGGGGCCGGCCACTTCCAGGTGAACCAGGGGTACTACGGCCCTCATTGGTACGCATGGGCATACGAGAGGAACGCCGGACTCGGTCCCGCGCTGAACTGGCGCTACAGGAAGAACAAGGCCCTGTACACCTGCTATCCCCGGACCGAGGGCGGAACCTACACCCCGGGCGTTCCCGACTATCAGGCGTACAAGGTCCAGGCGGAGCTCGAAGGACACCCCAATGTCTACGGACCAGCCGTCTACTGGGGAGGATGACCGGCGCTCCCGTGGCGCCGGGCCACTGGTGCCGCGGGGTTCACGGCGGGATCGGCATCCTGGGGCGATCCGCGACGCGACGGGGAACCGGAGGGGACGTTCATGAGGCGCGCTCTGGCGGCGCTGCTGATCACGGCGGCCGTCACCGCGGCGACGGCCACCGGTTGCACCACCGGCACGTCCCGGGCATCCGACGGCGCCGCAGCGGGAACACCCCCGCTCCGCACGGTGTCCCACCCCGCTCCGGGCGCTGATCTGCGGTTGCGCCTGGACTCCTACGACCTGTCCGTCCAGCAGCATGTGCAGATCCAGAACGCCGAGAACCGCTTCCTCAGGCAGTGCATGAGGAACTACGGACTCACCCTGCGGACGCCGGCCACCCACGCCCTGGCCTACCCCCGGAACATGCCTCTTCTGGGGCAGCTCGACGCACTGCAGGTGTCGCGGTACGGGTACCAGGGGCCCCCAGGGGTGGCCGCCGACCTGATCGCGGTGTCCAAGAACGGTTCCTGGGACCTGATCGTGCAGCCCGCCCTGCTCCCGGTGTTCGAGGGACGGATCGCCGGCTTCCACGGCAAGCCGGTGCCCGCCGGCGGATGCTTCGGCGCTGTGCAACGGCGACTCGACGCGGGCGCACCACACGTCCGTTTCGACTCCGCCACACCCCCGATCGTTCCCGAGCGTGGCATCAGGTTCTTCAAGTCCCAGGTCTACGACCAGGCCACCCATGACGCCCGGTTCCGCCGGACCGTTGCCGAATGGAGCCGGTGCATGGGGCAGAAGGGGTTCCGTTACGACAGTCCCCAGCAGGCCCAGGGGGACCCGCGGTGGAGCACCGCCGGCACGGACGCTCGCCCGAGTGCCGTGCAGATCCGCACGGCCGTGGCAGACGACCGCTGCCGGCGGGCGGTGAACTACACGGGAACGCTCTACAGCCTGATGTCGGTCTACGAACAGCCCGTGATCAGGGCTCAGCGTCGCGTACTGCAAGAGATCAACGGACTGCTCAGGGCAAGACTGCGGAACGCCTCCTCCTTGACGGCCGAGCCCTAGGCACCCGTCGAAGCGGCGGGATCAGGCCGTCAGCGGTTCCTTGCACCGTTCGCGGGGGTCGGGCACCGCACTCCCTCCCCTTCGTCGCGTCACCGGCGGAAAGCACCAGGTCGGGGCCTCCCGCCGGCAACCGCGGGTCAGACCGCCTTGGCGGCCGGCTCCAGGATCGCCACGCACTCCACGTGGTGCGTCATAGGAAACAGATCGAACGCCCGCAGCGTCCGCACCCGGTAACCGCCCTCCCGGAAGTACCCCAGGTCCCGGGCCAGCGCAGCGGGATCGCAGGCGACGTAGGCGATGCGGCGGGCGCCGAGGGACGACAGGTGGGCGACCGTGTCGCGGCCGGCGCCGGCGCGGGGCGGGTCGAGGACGATCAGGTCGACCTCGGTGATGCCGGTGCGCGGCAGGACCGACTCGACCTTGCCCTGCTCGACGCGGACCCGCGGGAAGTCGGCCAGGTTGTGCCGCGCGTCCTCGACCGCCCGCTTGCCGGACTCGATGCCGAGGACCGCGCCCTGCTCGCCGAGACGGTCGGCGAGCGCGCCGGCGAAGAGGCCGACGCCGCAGTACAGGTCCAGGGCCGTCTCGCCCTTGCGGGGCAGCAGGCCCTGCATGACGGCGGTGACGAGCGTGTCCGCCGCCTTCGGGTGGACCTGCCAGAAGCCGCCGTTGCCCACCCGGTGCGTACGGCCGTCCGCGCGTTCGCGGACGAAGGGGCGGCCGTGGACGCGGTGCACTCCGCCGGACTTCTCGTCGACCCGCAGGACGGACACCGGCCGGTCCAGTTCGACCAGCGGCAGGCGCGCGCCCGGGCGCGGGGTGAGGATCACCTGGCGGTCTTGGGAGCCGGTGGCCGCGACGGCCTCGACCGTGTCCATGCCGGTCCAGTCCCGCTTCTCGATGCCCAGCTCGCTCACGCCCGCCGCCGCGATCATGCAGTGGTCGATGCGCTCGACCTCGTGCGAGCGGTGCCGGCGCAGACCGGCGTGGCCCTCGGCGTCGACGGCGTACTGGACGCGGGTGCGCCACTGCGGGACCTGGCCGGCGGGCAGCTTGTCGCCCTCGGCCGGGACCACGGTGCCGTCCCAGCCCGCCTCCTCGGGGGTGAGGCCGGCGAGCCGCTGGAGCTGCTCGGCGATGACGTCGGCCTTCAGCCGGCGCTGGGCGCCCGGCTTGGCGTGCTGCCAGTCGCAGCCGCCGCAGCGGCCGGGGCCGGCGAAGGGGCAGGGGGCCTCGATGCGGTCCTTGGACGCCTCCAGGACCCGTACCGCGTCCGCGCGCAGGAAGCGGGCGCCTTCCTCCCCCTCGGTCACCCTCGCCACCACCCGCTCCCCGGGCAGCGCGTGCCGGACGAACAGCACCTGTCCCTCGGAGGTGCGGGCGACGCAGTGGCCGCCGTGGGCGACGGGGCCGATCTCGACCTCGTACTCCTCGCCCACCAGAGACTTGGTCGGTTCTGCCTGCATGGTGGGGTGACTCCAGACCGGGAAATCGGGGATGGGGGGCGGCCCGCACCGGCGGGCCCGACAACAGCCCACCAGTCTACGGCCTCCCCGCCCCACCCCGGACCGCACCCGAAGGGCTCCGCCGACGCCACCCCGGACCGGATCCGAGGGCTTCCGTCGACGCCGCCCCGGACCGCACCCGAGGGCTCCGCCGACGCCACCCCGGACCGCACCGAAGGCACCCCCGACGCCGGCCAGACCCGCGCCGAGCCCTGTCCCGGTTCCCGGGGTGGCTCAGTCCCTGGCCGACGGCTCCTTCGGCCGCTCCACCGCCGGGCCACGCCGGACCGCGCCCGGTGCGTTCCACTCCTGGCGCCTGCGGGCCCGCAGCTTGGCCGCCTCCGAGGACTGCAGCTGGTACGGCACCGAGGTCACCATGACGCCCGGCGTGAACAGCAGACGGCCCTTGAGCCGCAGCGCGCTCTGGTTGTGCAGCAGGTGCTCGTACCAGTGGCCGACCACGTACTCGGGGATGATCACGGAGACCGCGTCGCGCGGGGACTCCTTGCGCAGGCCCTTGACGTACTCGATGATCGGCCGCGTGATCTCGCGGTACGGCGAGTCCAGGACCTTGAGCGGTACGTCGATCCCGCGCCGCTCCCACTCCTCGCGCAGCGCCTTGGTCTCGGCCGGGTCGACGTTGACGGTCAGCGCCTCCAGGGTGTCCGAGCGCATCAGCTTGGCGTAGGCCAGGGCGCGCAGCGTCGGACGGTGGATCTTCGAGATCAGCACCACCGAGTGCACGCGCGACGGGCGGACCATGTCGTCGGCCGGGCCCTCGGGCGCGGCGATCTCCTCGGCGACCCGGTCGTAGTGCTTCCGGATCGCGGTCATCGTCGCGTAGAAGATGCACATGCCGAGCAGGGCCACCCAGGCGCCGTGCGTGAACTTGGTGACCAGCACGACGACGAGCACCAGGCCGGTGAAGAAGGCGCCGAACGCGTTGATCGCCCGGGAGCGGACCATGTGGCTGCGCTTGGCCGGGTCCTTCTCGACCCGGAGGTGGCGGTTCCAGTGCCGGACCATGCCGGTCTGGCTGAGCGTGAAGGAGACGAACACGCCGACGATGTAGAGCTGGATCAGGCGGGTGGAGTCGGCGCCGTAGATGAAGACGAGCAGCATCGCCGTGCCCGCGAGCAGCACGATGCCGTTGGAGAAGGCGAGCCGGTCGCCGCGGGTGTGGAGCTGGCGCGGCAGGTAGCGGTCCTGGGCGAGGATCGAGCCGAGCAGCGGGAAGCCGTTGTACGCCGTGTTGGCGGCCAGGAACAGCACGAGCGCGGTGGCGGCGGCGAGGAGGACGAACAGGAAGCTGCCCTTGCCGAAGACCGCCTCGGCGACCTGGGAGATCACCGGGTTCTGGACGTAGCCGGGGCCGAGCGGGACGCCGTTGTGCAGCAGGTCGGTGGCCGGCCGTTCGGCCATGCGGACCTTGGTGGTCATGGCGAGCGCGATGATGCCGCAGAACATGGTGACGGCCAGCAGACCCATCAGGGCGAGCGTGTTGGCCGCGTTCTTGGACTTGGGCTTGCGGAAGGCCGGGACGCCGTTGGAGATGGCCTCGACGCCGGTGAGGGCGGCACAGCCGGAGGAGAAGGCGCGCAGCAGCAGGAAGACGAGCGCGAAGCCCGCGAGGCCCTGGTGCTCGGCCTTGATGTGGTAGGCGGCGGTCGGCGCCCGCATGGTGTCCCCGAGGATCAGACCGCGGAAGGCGCCCCACGCGATCATGATGAAGACACCGCCGACGAACACGTAGGTCGGGATCGCGAAGAGCTTGCCCGACTCCTTCACGCCCCGCAGGTTCATGAGCGTCAGCAGCACGATCACGGCGGCCGCGCAGAAGACCTTGTGCTCGACCACGAAGGGGATCGCGGAGCCGAGGTTCTCGATGCCGGAGGAGATGGAGACGGCGACGGTCAGAACGTAGTCCACGAGCAGGGCGCTGGCCACGGTGAGGCCGGCCTTGGGGCCCAGGTTCGTGGTCGCGACCTCGTAGTCGCCGCCGCCGCTCGGATAGGCGTGCACGTTCTGCCGGTAGGAGGCGACCACGGTGAACATCAGCACCACGACCGCGACGGCGATCCAGGGGCTGAAGTGGTACGCCGACACGCCCGCGATGGACAGGACCAGCAGGACCTCCCCCGGCGCGTAGGCGACGGAGGACAGCGGGTCGGAAGCGAAGACGGGGAGTGCGATGCGCTTCGGCAGGAGCGTTTCGCCCAGCCGGTCACTGCGCAATGCGCGCCCGATCAGGATCCGTTTGGGCACGTCGGTCAGTTTGGACACGAGAGAGGATCGTAAGCCTTCGAACTGGCACCCGCCCACCCGGCGTGCTGGATCTGCCTCACGAGTGAAATCGGGGGCGAACGGAACTACGGAATCCGTGCTTCGTGTGCCCGCCGTGCCTAGATGGCAAACCCCGCCTGTCATCGCACTTCGGAGGTTCCATGCCCGCGACCGCGGAGCTGATCGGGGCGCTGCTCGCCCTCGGCGGCCTCGGAATCCTGACCTTGTGCAGCGTGCGCAGCATCACTCGCCGACGGCTCCCGCCACCGCCCGCGGCACAGGGGTGCCCGCCGCGTGGCGCCCGTGTGTAGCTTTGGGCGTCGGTCTGAGACCCTGATGCTGAGCAGTAGCTTTTGGACACCGGAAGGACGGTCGTGCACATCGTCATCATGGGCTGTGGAAGAGTGGGTTCCGCTCTTGCCCAGACCCTGGAGCAACAGGGACACACGGTCGCCGTGATCGACCAGGACCCCACCGCCTTCCGTCGGCTGGGCCCGGGGTTCGGGGGCCGCCGGGTCACCGGGGTCGGCTTCGACCAGGACACCCTGCGCGAGGCGGGCATCGAGGAGGCCGGCGCCTTCGCCGCCGTCTCCAGCGGCGACAACTCCAACATCATCTCCGCGCGCGTGGCACGCGAGATGTTCGGCGTGGAGAACGTGGCCGCCCGGATCTACGACCCCCGCCGTGCCGAGGTCTACCAGCGTCTGGGCATCCCCACCGTGGCCACGGTCCGCTGGACCGCCGACCAGATGCTGCGCCGGCTGCTGCCTTCCGGGGCCGAGCCGCTGTGGCGCGATCCCACCGGCGGGGTGCAGCTGGCCGAGGTGCACGCCTCCCCGAAGTGGGTCGGTCACAAGATCAGCAGGCTGCAGGAGGAGACGGGCGTCCGGGTGGCGTTCCTGACCCGCCTGGGCGAGGCGATCCTGCCCACCTCGCAGACGGTGCTGCAGGAGGGCGACCTCGTGCACGTGATGATGCGGACGGACGACGTGGACAAGGTCGAGGCGGCGTTCGCCGGTGGCCCGGAAGAGGAGGGCGGTCACTGATGAGGGTCGCCATTGCCGGGGCCGGCGCCGTCGGCCGCTCGATCGCGGGCGAGCTGCTGGAGAACGGCCACGAGGTCCTGCTGATCGACAAGGCGCCGACCGCCATCTCGGTCGAGCGCGTCCCGCAGGCGGAGTGGCTGCTCGCCGACGCCTGCGAGATCACCTCCCTGGACGAGGCGGCGCTGCAGCGCTGCAACGTCGTGATCGCCGCGACCGGCGACGACAAGGTGAACCTGGTCGTCTCGCTGCTCGCCAAGACGGAGTACGGCGTTCCGCGCGTCGTGGCCCGCGTGAACAACCCGAAGAACGAGTGGCTGTTCAACGAGGCCTGGGGCGTCGACGTCGCCGTGTCCACCCCGCGCCTGATGTCCGCCCTGGTCGAGGAGGCCGTGAGCGTCGGCGACCTGGTCCGGCTGCTCCGCTTCAGCCACGGTGACGCCAACCTGGTCGAGCTGACCCTGCCGGAGGAGTCGGCGCTGGCCGGCACCCAGGTCGGGGACGTGCAGTGGCCGGAGGACACCTCCCTGGTCACGATCATCCGCGGCACCCGCGTGCTGACGCCCTCCAAGGAGGACTCCCTGGAGCCGGGCGACGAACTCCTCTTCGTGGCCGCGCAGGCCCGGGAGGAGCAGTTGGAGGACCTGCTGTCGGTGCGGCGCGAGGACTGACCGCACGACGACGAGGGGCGCCCCTGTTGCCAGGGGCGCCCCTCGTCGTCGTGGATCCGCTGAGGCTCCCGGCGGGGTCCGCCCGGCCCCTCCGCGGCCCGCTCAGTCCTCCCGGCGGTGCCGGCCGCCGGCCGCCTCGGCGGCGGCCTTCCTCTCCTCGGCCGCCTTCTCCTCCGCCTCCATCTCCGCGAACACGTCGATCGGCGCGGGCGCCTTGGCGAGGAAGACCCAGGTCAGCCACACCGCCAGCAGGAACGGCGGGATCTTGAGGATGACCAGGACCCAGCCGAGCTGCGCGGTGTCGGCCCACCAGTACAGCGGGAAGAGGATCGCGCACTTGGCGAGCAGGATCAGGCCCCAGGCCCAGCTGGCCTTGGCGTACGCCTTCTTGCGGCCGGGGTTGCGGGTGCGCCAGGAGAGGTTCTCCTTGAAGACCGGGCCGAGGATGAGGCCGATCAGGGGCACACCGGCCAGCGTCGTGATGATGTACGCCAGCGCCAGGCCCAGCGTGTAGAGCATGCCGGGGAGGTAGAAGTCCTTGGCGTTGCCGGTGAACATCGCGAACACGACGCCGAAGGCCACGCCGAAGACACCGCTGAAGGCGTGCTTGACGGTGTCCTTCATCGCCAGCCGGACGACGACCAGGATAAGCGACAGGGCCAGCGCGGCGATCGCCGCCATGTGCAGGTTCTTGTTGACCGTGAAGATCGCGACGAAGAGCAGGCCCGGCAGGACCGTCTCGACCATGCCGCGGACCCCGCCGAAGGCCTCGAACAGCGCCGCCTCGGTCACCGCGCGGGCGTCGGGCTGAGTCTGGTCGGTGTCTTGGGTCGGCTTGTCGAGGGACGTCACCGGCTACTCCCGTCCGAGGGGTCGCAGTTCGTATTTCGGGTTGAACAGCACCCGGCGGCCCCGGCTCATCGAGATCCGGCCCGATGCGATCAGCTTGCGCCCCGGTTCTATCCCCACGATGGAGCGCCTGCCGAGCCACACCACGTCCAGCGCGGCGGTGCCGTCGAACAGCTCGGCCTCCAGGGCCGGGACTCCGGCACGCGGGCGCAGGGTGACCGTGCGCAAGGTACCAGTTACGGTGACGATCTGCCGGTCGTGACAGTCGCCGATCCTGGTGCACCCGGCCGTCTCCGCGTCCTCGCGCAGCTCCTCGGACTCCAGGTCCTCCTGCGACGAGGAGAGCCGGTCGAGCATGCGCCGGAACCGGCCGGCCGGCTTTTCCGAACGAGGAACAGCAGTCATACCTGAAGCGTACCGGGGTGCGCCGACACGGCCGTAGCGCAGCTCACGTCCGCAGCGCGCCTCCTTCCCGCGGAGCGGCTCACGTCTCGAACCGGTAGCCCATCCCCGGCTCGGTGATGAAGTGCTTCGGGTGCGACGGATCCGACTCCAGCTTCCGGCGCAGCTGGGCCATGTACACCCGCAGGTAGTTGCTCTCGGTCCCGTACGACGGCCCCCACACCTCCTGGAGCAGCTGTTTCTGGCTGACCAGCCGGCCGGTGTTGCGGACCAGCACCTCCAGCAGGTGCCACTCGGTCGGGGTGAGCCGCACGTCCCTGCCGCCCCGGTTGACCTTCTTGGCGGCGAGGTCGACGGTGAAGCCCTCGGTCTCCACGGTCGTCACGTCGTCCTCGCCCGGCCCGGCCGGCTCGGCCCGGCGGACGGCGGCCCGCAGCCGGGCCAGCAGCTCGTCCATGCCGAACGGCTTGGTCACGTAGTCGTCGGCGCCCGCGTCCAGCGCCTGAACCTTCTCGTCGGAGGAGTGGCGGGCGGACAGCACCAGGATCGGCACCCGGGTCCAGCCGCGCAGCCCCCTGATCACCTCGACGCCGTCCATGTCGGGCAGCCCCAGGTCCAGGACGACCACGTCGGGGTGGCGGGAGGCGGCGAGTTCGAGCGCGGTCCTGCCGTCGGCGGCCGCGTCGACCTCGTACTTGCGCGCCTTGAGGTTGATCACGAGGGCGCGCACGATCTGCGGCTCGTCGTCGACCACGAGCACCCTCACGGGGGTCTGGGGGCTCCCCCCAGCCGGGCTCACCATGTGGCCTGCCTTTCCGGTTCGGTACGGGACTCCCCGGCGGGGAGCGGCTCGGGGCGCGATCCTGCCGCGCGCAGGCTCAGCACCATGGTGAGCCCGCCGCCCGGCGTGTCCTCGGCGGTGAGGGTGCCGCCCATGGCCTCGGCGAAGCCCCGGGCGACCGCGAGACCGAGTCCCACGCCGGCACCGCGCGGGGCGTCACCGTACCGCTGGAAGGGCTCGAAGATGCGGTCCTTGGCCTCGTCCGGGACGCCCGGGCCGCGGTCCACCACGCGCACCTCCACCCGGTCGGCGATGGCGCTCGCGGCCACCAGCACGGGCCGTCCGGGCGGGCTGTACTTGACGGCGTTCTCCACCAGGTTGGCCACCGACCGCTCCAGCAGCCCGGGGTCGACGGCGACCATGGGCAGCGTCTCGGGCACGTCGAGGTCCACGCTGTCCTCGGGTACGCCGCCCAGGGCCATCGGTACGACCTCGTCGACGTCGATCTCGCGGATCAGCGGGGTGACCGTGCCCGTCTGGAGGCGGGACATGTCCAGGAGGTTGCCCACGAGGTGGTCGAGCCGGTCGGCGCCCTCCTCGATGCCCTCCAGCAGCTCCGCCTGGTCCTCCTCGGACCAGGCGACGTCGTCGGAGCGCAGGGAGGACACGGCGGCCTTGATGCCGGCCAGCGGGGTGCGCAGGTCGTGGCTGACGGCGGCCAGCAGGGCGGTGCGGATGCGGTTGCCCTCGGCGAGCGTGCGGGCCTGTTCGGCCTCCTCCTTCAGGCGCCTGCGGTCGAGCACGACGGCGGCCTGGGCGGCGAACGCGGCAAGCACCCGGCGGTCCGCCGCGGGCAGCACCCGGCCGGTGAGCGCCAGTGCCATGTGGTCGCCGACGGGCACGTCGACGTCGGCGTCCTCGGGGCGCTCCAGCGGCGGCCCGAAGCCGGCGCGGCCCGCGCAGGTCCAGGGCGCCACGTCGCTCGCGCGTTCCAGCAGGGCGGCCGACTCCATGGCGAAGGTCTCGCGGACCCGTTCCAGCAGCTCCTCCAGGCTTGTCTCGCCCCGCAGCACGTTCCCCGCGAGGAAGGAGAGGATCTCGGACTCGGCGCGCAGCCGGGCGGCCTGGTGGGTGCGCCGGGCGGCGAGGTCGACCACCGAGGCGACCGCCATCCCCACCCCGAAGAAGATCGCGATGGCGACGATGTTCTTGGGGTCGGCGACGGTCAGCCGGTGCAGCGGCGGGGTGTAGAAGTAGTTCAGCAGCAGCGAGCCGAAGGCCGCCGAGGCCAGCGCGGGCAGCAGGCCGCCGAGCAGGGCCGCCGCGACGGTGACGGCCAGGAACAGCAGCATGTCGTTGGCGAGGCCGAGGTCGACGGTGTTCAGCAGCACCGCGAGGATCGCGGGACCGGCCAGGCCGACCGCCCAGCCCCAGATGATCCGACCCCGCCCGAGCCGGCCGCCCCGGGCCACGGGCAGTCCCCGCCCCTTGGCGACCTCTTCGTGGGTGACGATGTGCACGTCCAGGTCGGGGCCCGAGTCCCGGGCGACCGTGGCGCCGACGCCGGGCCCGAAGACGTACTGCCAGGCCTTGCGGCGGGAGGAGCCGAGCACGATCTGGGTGGCGTTCACCCCGCGCGCGAAGTCGAGCAGGGCGGCCGGGACGTCGTCGCCGACCACCTGGTGGAACGTTCCGCCGAGGTCCTCGACCAGGGTGCGCTGGACGGCCAGTTCCTTCGGGGAGGCCGAGGACAGCCCGTCGCTGCGCGCGATGTAGACGGCCATGACCTCGCCGCCGGCGCCCTTCTCGGCGAGCCGGGTGGCCCGGCGGATCAGGGTGCGGCCCTCGGGACCGCCGGTCAGGCCCACCACGATGCGCTCCCGGGAGCCCCATATCGCCGAGACCCGGTGCTCGCTGCGGTAGGCGTTCAGGTACGCGTCGACCCGGTCGGCCACCCACAGCAGCGCCAGCTCGCGCAGGGCGGTGAGGTTGCCGGGGCGGAAGTAGTTGGACAGGGCCGCGTCGACCTTGTCCGGCTGGTAGATGTTGCCGTGGGCCATGCGGCGGCGCAGGGCCTGCGGGGACATGTCGACCAGCTCGATGTCGTCGGCCCGCCGTACGACCTCGTCCGGGACGGTCTCCCGCTGCCGCACCCCGGTGATCGACTCGACCACGTCGCCGAGTGACTCCAGGTGCTGGATGTTGACGGTGGAGACCACGTCGATGCCGGCGGCCAGCAGTTCCTCCACGTCCTGCCAGCGCTTGGCGTTGCGGGAGCCGGGGACGTTGGTGTGGGCCAGCTCGTCCACGAGGGCGACGGCGGGCGCCCGGCGCAGCACGGCCTCGACGTCCATCTCGCCGAAGACGGCATCCCGGTACTCCAGCCGTCTGCGCGGCACCTGCTCCAGGCCGTGCAGCATCACCTCGGTGCGCGGCCGGCCGTGGCTCTCCACGAGCGCGACCACGCAGTCGGTGCCCCGCTCGACCCGGCGGTGCGCCTCGGCGAGCATCGCGTAGGTCTTGCCCACGCCCGGTGCCGCACCGAGGTAGATCCGAAGCTTGCCGCGTGCCATGGCCCCATTGTCTTCCCGTGCCTGTCGCTTACGCAGCGTCGACCCTACGGCCCACGACCACGGCGAACGGGACGGGGAGCGGGAGCGGCCCGCAACTTTGACGCAACCCTGATGGCCCCGCCGGGCGGCGCGGCTCAGTGCTCGGTTATCTCCCCGTCGCGCAGTTCCAGCACCCGGTCGGCCAGGTCCAGCAGGGTCGCGTCGTGCGTGGCGACCAGCGCCGTGACCCTCTCGTTGCGGACGACGGTCCGCAGCAGCTCCATGACGGCGTGCCCGGTCTCGGCGTCGAGCTGGCCGGTGGGCTCGTCCGCGATGAGCAGGGCGGGCCGGTTGGCGAGGGCGCGGGCGATGGCGACCCGCTGCTGCTGGCCGCCGGACAGCTCACCGGGCCGCTGGGCCGCGTGCCCGGCGAGCCCCACCAGGGAGAGCAGCAGTCCGACCCGCTCCTCGCGCTCGCGCGGGTCGGCCCGGCGCAGCCGCAGCGGCACGCCGACGTTCTCGGCGGCGCTCAGGATCGGGATGAGCCCGAAGGACTGGAACACGAACCCGACCCGGTCCCGCCGCAGCCGCAGCAGCTCGCTCTCGCCGAGCCGGGCGAGGTCCCGCCCCTCGACCTCCACCCGGCCGCGGTCGGGCGTGTCCAGCCCGCCGACGATGTTCAGCAAGGTGGTCTTTCCGGACCCCGACCGCCCCTTGAGGGCCACGAGTTCCCCGCGGGGCACCTCGAAGGACACCCCGCGCAACGCGTGCACGGCGGCGGCCCCCGCGCCGTACGACTTGTGCACGCCCTCGACCCGCACCATGGTCTCGGTGACGACCTGACCGCTCATGCCCCTCCCCCATCGACCGGCCGCCAGTATCACCGGAGGGGACGGCGCCCCGGAAGGGGCGCGGGGACCCGCGCGAGCGACCACGGCGGACCCGCGCCGGTCACGGCCAGGCACCCCGACGGCGCGACCGCGCACAAAGCGGGCCGCACCCCCGAGGGGCACGGCCCGTGTATCGCTGCCGAAGCCGTCAGCGGACCTCGGTGATCTCGGGGCCCCGCTGCAACTGCCCCATCCCCCCGGAGAACCGCGAGCCCTCCTCCTGCTGGACCCCCTCGGGAACCATCTGCGCGTCGTTGGGCAGCTTGAGGACGATCGGGTCGCGCGGGGCCATCGGGCCCTCGCCGCGGACCACGACGGTGTCCCGGAAGATCTGCTCCAGCAGCCCGGCCGCCTGCGGCTGCACCGCGCCCTGGCCGGAGATCACCCCGCGCAGGAACCACCGCGGGCCGTCCACGCCGACGAACCGGACGACCTGGAAGCCGCCGGTGCCGTCGGGCAGCTGCACCGGAACCTGGGCGCGCAGCTCCCACCCGAGCGGGCCCTCGACCTCGTCGACGATGCCACCCTGCTGGGTGATGCCGGACGCGATCTCTTCGCGGACCTCGCCCCAGATGCCCTCGCGCTTGGGCGCGGCGAACGCCTGGAGCTGGACGGCGCTGTCGCGCAGCACGACGGTCGCGGCGACGATGGCGTCCCCGGCGACCTCGACCCGCAGCTCCATGCCGTCGACGCCCGGTACGAACAGACCGCCGAGGTCCACGCGGCCCTCGGCCGGGTCGCGCACCTCGCTGCTGTCCCACGGCCCGTCGGGCCTGGGCCCGGGCTCCAGCCGGACGCGCTCGCGCTCGGCCTCCACCTCGTCCGCCTCGGTGTCGACGCTGTCGACGACCTGCTCGGCCTCGCCGGCCGCGTCCTCGGCGGCACCCTTCTTCTTGCGACGTCCGAACACGTCACTGTCCTTCCCGGTCGGATACGACCGAAGCGTATCGATTCCCACCCGTCGGACCGCCCTCGGCGGCCTGACCGCTTGTGCCGCTCTCGCCGCCCACCGCGGCATGGCCACCGGTGGACCCGAAGCCCCCTTCGGCCCGCGCGGAGCCGGGAAGTTCCGCGACCTCCTGGAAGCGGACCCTCTCGACCTGCTGGACGACCAGTTGGGCAATCCGGTCGAAGCGCTCGAACCGCACGCTCTCGCGCGGGTCGAGATTCACCACGATCACCTTGATCTCCCCACGGTACCCGGCATCAACCGTCCCCGGGGCATTCACGAGGGCGACACCGCAGCGGGCGGCGAGACCGGAACGCGGATGCACGAAGGCCGCGTACCCCTCGGGCAGGGCGATCGACACACCCGTGGGCAGGACGGCCCGTTCTCCGGGCGCCAGCTCGCACGCCTCGGTGGTGCGCAGATCGGCCCCGGCGTCCCCGGGGTGCTCGTACGCCGGAAGCGGTACGTCCGCGTCGACGCGCCGGATCAGGACGTTCAGCGGGTCTCGGCTCACGGGTTCACCTCGAAGGCGCGGGTGCGCCGGATCTGGTCCGGGTCGTTCATCGCGGCCCGGATCTCCTCCTCGCGGCCGTGGTCGATGAAGTGGTCGACCTTGACCTCGATGAAGAGGGCGTCGGCGCGCACGGCGAGTGCTCCGCCGGGGCCGCCGAGGCGCCCGGTGGCCGTGCAGTAGATCTTCCGCCCGGCGACGGCGGTGACCTCGGCCTCCAGGTACAGCGTGGTGCCGACGGGCACGGGCCGCACGAAGTCGGTCTCCAGCCGTCCGGTGACGGCGATGGTGCGCAGCAGCCAGTTCAGCGAGCCGAGGGTCTCGTCCAGGGCCGTGGCGAGCACTCCGCCGTGCGCGAGGCCCGGGGCGCCCTGGTGGGCGGGCTGCACGGTGAACTCGGCGGTCAGCGAGACTCCCTCGCCGGCCCGGGCCTCCAGGTGCAGTCCGTGCGGCTGTCCGGGACCGCACCCGAAACAGTGTTCGTAGTGGGCGCCGAGGAGTTCCCCGGGCGCGGGCGCGTCGGGGTGCCGTACCGGTTTCACCGCGTCGGCAGGGGGCTGAAGAGCTGCGGAACTACCACTCACAGCCGCAGACCTTACCCGGCCGCCCGTCACCCGCCACCGCCCCGCACGACAGCGCCCCGCGCCGAACGCCCCGGCTCCGGCGCTGTGCGGATCCGGTGCCAAGCTTGGCTGCATGCAGCTCTCCGCCACCCCGTACGAAGAACGCCTCACCGCCCCCCGCTCGTGGTGGCTGATCAGCTTCCTGGTGGGCGTCTCGTTCGCCCTGATACTGCTGCCCTTCGGCACGCTGCCGCTGCTCGGCGGACTGGTCGGCGGCACGGCCGCGGCGGCGGTGGTGGCCAGCGCCTACGGCTCCCCGCGCATCCGGGTCGTGGGGGACTCGCTGATCGCGGGCGAGGCGAAGATCCCGGTGGCGGCGCTGGGCGAGGCACAGATCATGGACGCGGAGGAGGCCCGCGCCTGGCGGACGTACAAGGCCGACACCCGGGCGTTCCTGCTGCTGCGCGCCTACATCCCGACGGCGCTGCGCGTGGAGGTCACGGACCCTGAGGACCCGACGCCGTACCTGTACCTGTCGACGCGGGAGCCGGAGAAGCTGGCCGCGGCGATCGCGGCGGCGCGCACGGCGCACGCCTAGGGTCTTTCGTTTGGATCAGCCCGGACCGGGCCGGACAGGAGCGGGCTCCGGCGCCGGGGACAGGCCCTAGGGTCCGTCGGGCAGGTCGCGCAGGTCCAGCGGTTCCACCGGCTTCTCCAGCGGCGGCAGTTCCGGCAGTTCGTCCCAGGGCACCTGGATCTTGCGCAGGTCGGCCTGGATGCGGGCCGCCAGTCTCCTGGTGTCCCGGCGGTTCATGACCGCCCCGACCGCGGCGCCGACCATGAACGGCATCAGGTTGGGCAGGTCGCGGACCATCCGCTTCATGATCTGCTGGCGCATGCGGCGCTTCATATGGCCGCCCATGGCCGTGTCGTACGTCGACGGCTTCAGCACGTCGATGCCGCGTTCCCCCGACCAGGAGGACAGATACGCGGCGGAGCGGGTCTTGAGGTTCCCGGGCGGGCGTACGCCGTAGACCTCGTGGAGTTCGGCGATGAGCTTCAGCTCGATCGCGGCGACCCCGGTGATCTCCGCGGCCAGTTCGGTCGGCATGGCCGGCGGCACCGGCAGCATGGCCGCGGCCCCGATCCCGGCTCCGACCGTCGAGGTGCCGGCCGCCGCGCCCGCCACCAGTTTGTCGGCCAGCTCCTCGGGTCCGAGGCCGGGGAACTGCCCGCGCAGGGTCGCGAGGTCGCGTACGGGGATGCGCGGGGCGATCTCGATGATCCGGTCCGCGAGGTACGCCAGGCCCGCGCGAGCCCGGCTGCCGCCCTTGCGGGCGCCTTCCCGGGCCATGTCCCGGGCCTTGTCGCGGACGACCGCCGCCCGCCGCCGGGCGACGGGTGCGGGGTGCTGCGCCGGCGCGGGCGAGTCCTCCCGGCCGGCTTCCGGTTCGAGCGGGGCTCCCGCCAGGGGTGAGCCCCGCTCGCCGTCACGCGCGCCGTGCGGGCCGCCGATCGGCCCTTGGTCCGCTTTCCGCAGGGAGAAGCGGCGCTTCCGGGGAGGGGTCGAGCCAGACACGGCCGACCCGTCCTCAGTCGCAGTCGCGGCAGATCGGCTGGCCGTTCTTCTCCCTGGCCAGCTGGCTGCGGTGGTGCACCAGGAAGCAGCTGGAGCAGGTGAACTCGTCCTGCTGCTTCGGCAGCACCCGGACGGCCAGCTCCTCGTTCGAGAGGTCGGCGCCGGGCAGTTCGAGGCCCTCGGCGGCCTCGAACTCGTCGACGTCCACCGCCGAGGTGGACTTGTCGTTCCGCCGGGCCTTCAGCTCTTCAAGGCTGTCCGAGTCGACGTCGTCGTCGGTCTTGCGTGGAGTGTCGTAATCGGTTGCCATAGTCGCTCTCCCCCTCTGGGTGTCTGCGGTGTCTCCAGCGCACGTAACGCGTGAGAGGCCGGACTTGTGCCCGACCTGAGGCGGAGATTTTGCCTCACATCAAGGTCTGTTACTCAATCGACACCCAACCCGACCCCTCAAGAGTGATCGGCTTGGATGGCGGTGAGGACCGTACACGGTTCGAATGCCGCACCTCAAAGGCGCCTCACCGTGTACTTCCCGTGATCAAGAGCCCTGAAAACCCGGACTTTCCCGGCTTTCCACCTTCTGTCATGATCACTGTGCGTACATGGCCGGAAATCCGCCCATGTGATCGATCACACAGGAAGAACCATGGACGACGGTCAGAAATTTCCGCGCGGAGCGAACATCCCCCGCGTGTGTCGTGCCTGATCACAGGGGCAGCGTGACGCGCATCACCAGACCACCGCCCTCCCGTGGCCGGGCCAGGATGTGACCGCCGTGCGCACGGGCCACGGACCGTGCGATGGACAGGCCGAGACCCACCCCCTTGTCACTGCCCGTCCGCTCGGTACGCAACCGCCGGAAGGGCTCGAAGAGGTTGTCGATCTCGTACGCCGGCACGACCGGCCCGGTGTTCGTGACGGTCAGCACGGCCTGCCCGTGCTCGATCTCCGTGTCCACCTCGACCCAGCCGTCCTCCGGCACGTTGTACCGCACGGCGTTCTGGACGAGGTTCAGCGCGATCCGTTCCAGCAGCACGCCGTTGCCCTGGACCACGGCGGGCTTGCGCTCGCCGCGGATCTTCACGCCCTTGGCATCGGCCTCGGCGTGCACCTGGTCGACGGCCTGCGTGGCGACCTCGGCCAGGTCGACCGGTTTGCGCTCGACGATCTGGTTGTCACTGCGGGCGAGCAGCAGCAGCCCCTCGACCAGCTGTTCGCTGCGCTCGTTGGTGGCGAGCAGGGTCTTGCCGAGCTGCTGGAGTTCCACCGGCGCGTTCGGGTCCGACAGGTGCACTTCGAGGAGCGTGCGGTTGATCGCGAGCGGGGTGCGCAGTTCGTGCGAGGCGTTGCCGACGAAGCGCTGCTGGGCGGTGAAGGCCCGCTCCAGCCGCTCCAGCATGTCGTCGAAGGTGTCGGCCAGCTCCTTCAGCTCGTCGTCCGGGCCGTCCAGCTCGATCCGGCGGGAGAGGTCCGAGCCGGCGACCTGGCGGGCGGTACGGGTGATCCGGCCGAGCGGGGAGAGCACACGGCCCGCCATCGCGTACCCGAACGCGAAGGCGATCACGGCGAGGCCCAGGAGCGCCAGCAGGGAGCGGCTGAGCAGGTTGTCCAGGGCCGCCTGGCGCTGCTGGTCCACGCAGTGGGCGATGGCGTCGTTGAAGTCCGACAGCGGCACCGGCCCGGAGTTGATCGCGGTGACCGCGGGGCAGTTGTCGCTGGTGACCTTGATCGCCGAACCGCTGACGATCTTGAACAGCGGCTGGTTGCCGGTGCTGATCGCCTGTGCGGCCAGCAGATAGATGATCGACAGCAGCAGGATGCCGGCGATCAGGAACATGCCGCCGTAGAGCAGTGTCAGCCGTATGCGGATGGTGGGGCGCAGCCACGGGAAGGGCGGCTGCGGCCTTCTGGGGTCCCAGGTGGGCTTCGGGGGCGCCTGGGGCGGTGCGGGTGTCGTGGCCACGGGGATCAGATCCGGTAGCCGGAGCCGGGGACGGTGACGATGACGGGCGGCTCGCCCAGCTTGCGGCGCAGGGTCATCACCGTCACGCGCACCACGTTGGTGAACGGGTCGGTGTTCTCGTCCCAGGCCTTCTCCAGCAGCTGTTCCGCCGAGACGACCGCGCCCTCGCTGCGCATCAGCACCTCCAGCACCGCGAACTCCTTGGGCGCGAGCTGGACCTCCTTGCCGTCGCGGAAGACCTCCCGGCGGTTGGGGTCGAGCTTGATGCCGGCGCGCTCCAGGACCGGCGGCAGCGGCACGCTGGTCCGGCGGCCGAGGGCACGGACGCGCGCGATCAGCTCGCTGAACGCGAACGGCTTGGGCAGGTAGTCGTCGGCGCCGATCTCCAGGCCCTCGACGCGGTCGCTGACGTCGCCGGAGGCGGTGAGCATGAGCACGCGCGTGGCCATGCCCAGCTCGACGATCTTGCGGCAGACGTCGTCGCCGTGAACGAGCGGGAGGTCGCGGTCGAGGACGACCACGTCGTAGTCGTTGACGCCGATGCGTTCCAGGGCGGCCGCACCGTCGTACACGACGTCGACGGCCATGGCCTCCCGGCGCAGTCCGGTGGCCACCGCATCGGCGAGCAGCTGCTCGTCCTCGACGACGAGTACGCGCACGTCGCTTGTCCTTCCTGTGTCCACCCGCGAGGACGCGCCGCGGGCGCGTGCGGGCAGGGGTGTCCGTGGATGTGACCCCCATCCTGCCCTTTTCGGCCATAAGTCGGCTGTAAGGCGGTGTCCGGACCGCTGGACCGGACCCCGGGAACGGAGGTGCGGGGCGGGAATACGAGATTTTCTCCTCAGGTTGAGGTTTCTCCAGAGGGGAGTGGGGGGAGGACGGCTTTACACCCCGCGATCACGCTCTGCATGTGCCGCAGCACCATGCGGTACTTCGGCCTCCGCTTCGCAGAGCGGGCGCGGATGTCCGGCACCGTCGCCGCCCAGCCCGGGCAGCGCTGGGCACCCGCGAGAGACGTGATCGCCCCTTCTGAACGGCACACCCCCGTGCCACCGACCCACGACCCTGGACGAGGGGGCGCAGCATGGACGCTTTCACCGCAGGACTTCTGCAGCGCATAAGGGCGACCGAGTCCGACCTGTCTCGGGCTCGTGACGAGGGCGACGACTTCCTCGCCGAGGTGGAGCAGGCAGAGCTCGAAGACCTGCGACGCCTCGCCGCCGAACACGGTGTGGAGGTCGGCGCGTCACGCGTCTGAACGGCCCGGCAGGGCACGCGAGGGGACCCCGGCGAATCCAGCGCCGGGGTCCCTTCGTGTGCCCGCTCGACCGTGTGCCCGCTCGGCCCCGGGTCAGTCGTGCCAGGCGCCGAAGTCCTCCAGCAGCCGCTGGAGGGGCTCGAAGACGCCCGGCGACCCGGCCACGGTCAGATCCCGCGACGGCCGCTCACCGGGCCGTCCACCGGTCAGCGCACCGGCCTCCCGGGCGATCAGGTCGCCCGCCGCGAAGTCCCACGCGTTGAGCCCCCGCTCGTAGTACCCGTCGAGCCGGCCGCAGGCCACGTCGCACAGGTCGATCGCCGCCGAACCGCCGCGCCGGATGTCCCGCAGGAGGGGGATCAGCCGGGCGGCGATCCCGGCCTGGTGGGCGCGGACCTCGGTGACGTAGTTGAAGCCGGTGGAGACCAGGGCCTGGTCCAGCGGGGGCGCGGGCCGGCAGGCGAGCGCCCGCTCGCCCTGCCACGCGCCCGTGGCCCACGCGCCGCCGCCGCGCACCGCGTGGTACGTCTCGCCGCGCATCGGAGCGGCGACGACCCCAGCGACGGTCTCGCCGTCCTGCTCGGCGGCGATGGACACCGCCCAGGTCGGCAGGCCGTACAGGTAGTTGACGGTGCCGTCCAGCGGGTCGATCACCCAGCGGATGCCGCTCGTGCCCTCGACGGAGGCTCCCTCCTCGCCGAGGAAGCCGTCGTCGGGGCGCTGCCCGGAGATCAGATCGGTGATCAGCTTCTCCGCCGCGATGTCCATCTCGGTGACGACGTCGATGGGGCTGGACTTGGTCTTCGCCACGGCCAGGTCGGCGGGGCGGCCGTCGCGCAGCAGCGCTCCGGCGCGGCGGGCGGCCTCCTGGGCCAGTTCGAGCAGGTCCCGGTGCAGGGCGTCGGTCACGGGTCTCCTCACGCGTAGGGGCTGTCGGCGCCCGCGGCGGCGGGGCGCGGGGCGCGGGCCGGGCAGCAGCCGACCGGGCAGACGTGGTGGCTGGGGCCGAGCGCGCCCAGGGCGCAGGGGGCGGTCTCCTGGCCGCGTTCCACGGCGGCGCGCTCCACGATCAGCTCGCGGACGGCGGCGGCGAACCGCGGGTCGGCGCCCACGGTGGCCGAGCGGCGCACCGGCAGGCCCAGCTCCGCGGCCTTGGCCGTCGCCTCGGTGTCGAGGTCGTAGAGGACCTCCATGTGATCGGAGACGAAGCCGATGGGGGCCATGACGACGGCCGGGACACCGGCGGCGTGCCGCTCCTCCAGGTGGTCGCAGATGTCCGGCTCCAGCCAGGGGATGTGCGGGGCGCCGGAGCGGGACTGGTAGACGAGCCGCCAGGGGTGGTCGGCGCCGGTGCGCTCGCGGACGGCGTCGGCGATCAGCCGGGCCACGTCCAGGTGCTGCTCGACGTAGGCGCCGCCCTCGCCGTGGGCCTCGACGGGGCCGGAGGTGTCGGCGGCGGAGGTCGGGATGGAGTGGGTGGTGAAGGCGATGTGGGCACCCGCCCGGACGTCCTCGGGGAGGTCGGCGAGGGAGCGCAGCACACCGTCGATCATGGGTTCGACGAAGCCGGGGTGGTTGAAGTAGTGCCGCAGCTTGTCGATCCTCGGCAGCTCCGTGCCCTCGGCCTCCAGGGCGGCCAGCGCGTCGGCGAGGTTCTCCCGGTACTGGCGGCAGCCCGAGTAGGAGGCGTAGGCGCTGGTGGCGAGGACCAGGATGCGGCGACGGCCGTCGGCGGCCATCTCGCGCAGGGTGTCCGTCAGGTACGGCGCCCAGTTGCGGTTGCCCCAGTAGACCGGCAGGTCCAGGCCGTGGTCGGCGAAGTCCTTGCGCAGGGCGTCCAGCAGGGCGCGGTTCTGGGCGTTGATGGGGCTGACCCCGCCGAACAGGAAGTAGTGCTGCCCGACCTCCTTGAGACGTTCCTTGGGGATACCGCGCCCGCGCGTGACGTTCTCCAGGAACGGGACCACGTCGTCCGGGCCTTCGGGGCCGCCGAAGGAGAGCAGGAGCAGGGCGTCGTACGGGGTGGGATCGAGCGCGTCTGGCATGGGTCGATCCTCCCACCAGGCGCCGACAGCGGGGAAACAGCGGGGCGAAGAGTCGGCTACCGGTCGATTCGGTGCTATTTGTCCACCGGTCATATCGGGTGCGATTAGGTTGCCCTAACTCGTAAGCTGTATGAGCCGCATTCGCGCCTTACTGATCCGCTTCGGAGACCACGTGCCCAGCCCCTACAGAGCCTTGTTCGCCGAGCCCGGCACCAAGGCCTTCTCCGCCGCGGGATTCATCGGGCGGATGCCGTTGTCGATGATGGGCATCGGCGTCGTCACGATGGTCTCCCAGCTCACCGGGCGCTACGGCCTGGCGGGCGCCCTGTCGGCCACCGTCGCGTTGTCCGCCGCGGCGATCGGCCCGCAGATCTCCCGGCTGGTGGACCGGCACGGGCAGCGCCGGGTGCTGCGCCCCGCGACCCTGGTGGCCCTGCTCGCGGCGGCCGGGCTGCTGCTCGCCGCCCACTTCCGGTGGCCGGACTGGGTACTGTTCGTCTGCGCGGCCGGGATCGGCTCGGTGCCGAGCCTGGGCGCGATGATCCGGGCCCGCTGGGCCGCGCTGTACCGGGGCACCCCGAAGCTGCACACCGCCTACTCGTTCGAGTCGGTCGTCGACGAGGTGTGCTTCATCTTCGGGCCGATCCTCTCCATCGGCCTGTCCACGGCCTGGTTCCCGGAGGCGGGCCCGCTGCTCGCCGCCTGCTTCCTGCTGGCCGGCGTGCTGTGGCTGACCTCCCAGCGCGCCACCGAGCCGGAACCGCATCCGCGCGAGCGGCGGGGCGGCGGCAGCGCCCTGCGCGCGCCGGGGCTCCAGGTGCTGGTGGCGACGTTCGCGGCGACCGGCGCGATCTTCGGAGCCGTGGACGTGGTCACCGTCGCCTTCGCCGACGAGCGCGGCCACAAGGGCGCCGCGAGCCTGGTCCTGGCGCTGTACGCGGCCGGTTCGTGCGTCGCCGGCGTGGTCTTCGGACTGCTGCGCCTGAGCGGTGCGGCCGAGCGACGCTGGTTGCTGGGCGTGGCGGCGATGGCCGTGAGTATGATCCCCCTCCTACTGGTCGGAAACCTGCCGCTTCTGGCCGTGGCGCTGTTCGTGGCGGGGCTGTCCATCGCACCGACGATGATCACGACGATGTCCCTCATCGAAGAGCACGTACCGCGCGCGCAGCTCACCGAGGGCATGACCTGGGTGAGCACCGGCCTCGCCGTCGGCATCGCGGCCGGCTCCTCCGTGGCCGGCTGGGTGATCGACGCGGCCGGGGCACGGGCCGGGTACGGGGTGCCGGCCGTGTCCGGGGCCGTCGCGGTCGCGGTCGGTTTCCTCGGGTACCGCCGGCTGCGCAGGCCGGCCGCGGGTCGGGGAGGCACCGTTGAGCAGCACAGCGAGCGGGAAGAACGGCACCTGGCGTAACTGGGGCGGCACTGTCTCCGCCCGGCCCGCCCGGCAGGTCGCGCCGGCCTCCGTGGAGGAGCTGGCCGGTGCGGTGCTCCGGGCCCGGGAAGACGGCCTGAAGGTGAAGGCGGTCGGCACCGGGCACTCCTTCACCTCGATCGCCGCGACCGACGGTGTGTTGATACGCCCTCAACTGTTGACCGGTATACGCACCATCGACCGGGCGTCCATGACGGTCACGGTGGAGGCGGGCACCCCGCTCAAGAGACTCAACGCCGCCCTGGCGCGCGAGGGCCTCTCGCTCACCAACATGGGCGACATCATGGAGCAGACCGTGTCGGGGGCCACCAGCACGGGCACCCACGGCACCGGCCGCACGTCGGGCTCCATCGCCGCCCAGATCAAGGCCCTGGAACTGGTCACGGCCGACGGCTCGGTGCTCACGTGTTCCGAGAAGGAGAACCCGGAGGTCTTCGCGGCGGCCCGCATCGGCCTCGGCGCCCTGGGCGTCGTCAGCGCGATCACCTTCGCCGTGGAGCCGCTCTTCCTGCTCACCGCGCGCGAGGAACCCATGTCCTTCGAGCGGGTCCTCGCCGAGTTCGACCAGCTGTGGGCCGAGAACGAACACTTCGAGTTCTACTGGTTCCCGCACACCGGCAACACCAACACCAAGCGGAACAACCGCAGCGCGGGCCCCGAGCAGCCGGTGGGCCGGCTCGCGGGCTGGTTCGAGGACGAGTTCCTCTCCAACGGCGTCTTCCAGGTGGCCCAGTGGGTCGGCCGCGCGGTCCCGGCGACCGTTCCGGCGATCGCGCAGGTCTCCAGCAGGGCCCTGTCCGCGCGGACGTACACGGACATCCCGTACCGGGTCTACACCTCACCGCGCCGGGTGCGCTTCGTGGAGATGGAGTACGCCGTCCCGCGCGCGGCCCTGGTGGAGACGCTGCGCGAACTGAAGGCCATGGTGGACCGCTCCGGGCTGCGCGTCAGTTTCCCGGTCGAGGTGCGCACCGCGCCGGCCGACGACATCGCCCTGTCCACCGCCTCCGGCCGGGACAGCGCCTACATCGCCGTCCACATGTTCCGGGGCACGCCGTACCAGGCGTACTTCACGGCCGCCGAGCGGATCTTCACCGCGCACGAGGGGCGCCCGCACTGGGGCAAGGTGCACACGCGGGACGCGGAGTACTTCTCCCGGGTGTACCCGCGCTTCGGCGAGTTCACGGCGCTGCGGGACCGTCTGGACCCGGAGAGGCTGTTCCAGAACGACTATCTGCGGAGGGTTCTGGGGGCGTAGGCGTCGTGGCGGACGCGCTGGGGGCACTGGGCGTGGGGACCGGAGTCGCCGGGCCGCCGCCCGGTTCCCCGCTCCGCCCGGCGTCCGGCTGCCCGGTCGGCCGGCCGCTGGGTGAGCCGCCGGGCGCCGGGGACGCGCCGTGGCCCGTGCCGTCGCCGGTGGAGGGCGTGCGCTCCGGGGAGGTGGTGCGCGAAGGGGCCGGCGTCCGGCCGGACGCGGCGCCGGAGGAGCCCCGGCCGGTGACCGCGTCGCTGACCGTCGTGCCCGTACCGCCGCTGAAGCTGTTCCCCGAGACCAGCTCGTACGCCGTGATGCCGGCCAGCGTGACCCCGAAGACCAGGGCGGCGGCGGCCAGCGGCCGGCGGCGGCCCGTGGCCCGCGCGCGGTAGACGGTGCCCTCGGAGAACTCGCCCGGCGGCAGGGACGTCCGCCTCCCAGGTGCCCGCGCTCCCCGGTCCTCCGGCGGCCGCGCCGCCACCGCGGTCTTCTCCCTGAGCTGCTCCCCGGTCCGCTTGAAGAAGTGCTGGAAGACCGATCCGCCGCAGGTGGCGACGATGCTGACGACGCCGGCGCCGAGGATCGTGCCGTACACCCCGAAGTACGAGGCCAGTTTGGCCGCCACCACCGCCGCGAGGGCGCTGCCCGCGACCTGGGGGACGTTCAGGTCGATCCGCTTCCGACCCGTATCGGGCGTCTCACGCATACCCGGAACTTGCCTGCCTTTCCCGCACCTCTTGGAGCACTTGCCGCAGTTGCCGACATTGGCCGGCCGACCGCACGAGAAAGGGACGTACGAACGAAACCATTAGTTCCGTTTCTGGCGATTGCGTGAAGTTCGCCACGTTCATGATCCACAAAACCGCTTGCGGACGGCCAAGTCGCACCCCTTGCCAGAAGTTGGGCGGCGCGCCAATCCACGCACGTGGTCCGAATGGAGTACTGTTGCGAGCCCTGGGTCCGGTCTCCCGTCAGGGTGCCCGCGGCCTTGCAGGATCGCCGGGAGGGGGCTAGTTGCACAGGGTGACGCGGTTGGTCACTTAGCGTTGCGAACAGGTAACCGTGCCATAACGGCGGTCCAGGGCCCGTGCCCGACACGCCGGGCAACTCGGCAAGGTTGTGGCAGGCTGCACCCGGGCAGGCCACACTCGACTAGCGGAAGCAGCGACGCACGTGACGTCGGCAGGCACCACCCGGGAGGTCCCCATGCCCGAACTGCGTGTCGTGGCCGTCTCGAATGACGGCACACGGCTGGTGCTGAAGGCTGCCGACTCTACGGAGTACACGCTTCCGATCGACGAACGGCTGCGCGCCGCCGTCCGCGGCGACCGGCCCCGCCTCGGCCAGATCGAGATCGAGGTCGAGAGCCATCTGCGGCCGCGCGACATCCAGGCGCGGATACGGGCCGGTGCCACGGCGGAAGAGGTCGCGCAGCTCGCCGGCATCCCCGTCGACCGGGTTCGGCGCTTCGAGGGGCCGGTGCTGGCCGAACGCGCCTTCATGGCCGAGCGGGCCCGCAAGACCCCGGTCCGCCGCCCCGGCGAGAACTCCGGCCCGCTGCTCGGCGAGGCCGTGCAGGAGCGGCTGCTGCTGCGCGGCGCCGAGAAGGACACCGTGCAGTGGGACTCCTGGCGCCGCGACGACGGCACCTGGGAAGTGCTCCTCGTCTACCGGGTCGCGGGTGAACCGCACTCGGCGAGCTGGACGTACGACCCGCCCCGGCGGCTCGTCCAGGCCGTCGACGACGAGGCGCGGTCGCTGATCGGCGAGTCCGACGACCTCGCCGTGCCGGAGCCGAGCTTCCCGTTCGTCCCGAGGATCGCCCGGCTGCCGCGCGAGCGCACCATGGACCGCGCTCTCGACCGCAGCGACCGGGAACGGCCCAGCCTGCCCGCGCAGTCGCCTGAGCCGGCCGAGGAGAGCACGGGCGAACGCGACTCGCTGACCAGCCTGCTGGAGGCCGTGCCGAGCTTCCGGGGGGACCTGGTGGTCCCGGAACGCCCGTCGGAGCCCTCGGAGGACGCCGAGGAGGAGCCCGCCGCCGAGGAGCCGCCGGCACCGGCCGCGTCCGCCGGCTCCGCCTACGCGGACGTCCTGATGCCGCGCTCCGTCGGCAGCCACCGCGACCGGCTCATCGGCGCGACCGACCGGCAGGCCGAGGCCGACGGCGTCCGCCCCGGCCGCCGCGCCGCCGTCCCGAGCTGGGACGAGATCGTGTTCGGCACGCGCCGCAAAAAGCAGGAGTAGGACGGTCCCGCCGACAAAAGAGGGGGCACGCGCGCGTGCCCCCTCTTCCGGCTGTCCGGCTACTGCGGGTCCGCCCCCACCGCCACCGGCCGGGACGGGTCCGCGGACCACTCGGACCAGGAACCGACGTACAGGGCCGCCGGAATGCCCGCCACCGCCAGCGCGAGGACCTCGTGGGCGGCGGAGACTCCCGAACCGCAGTACACGCCCACCTCGGTGTCCTCGGACACCCCCAGGGCCTTGAAGCGGTCCCTCAGCTCCGCCGCGGGCAGGAAACGGCCGTCCGGGCCCACGTTCTCCGAAGTCGGCGCCGACACCGCGCCCGGGATGTGCCCGCCGACCCGGTCGATCGGCTCGACCTCACCGCGGTACCGCTCCCCCGCGCGCGCGTCCAGCAGCACACCCGTACGGGCGAGGGCCGCGGCGCCGTCCGCGTCCAGCAGCCCCGGCACGCCCGGCACCGGCTCGAAGTCGCCCTCCGCAGGGGCCGGCACCGCGGTGGACAGCTCGCCCTCCCAGGACGGCAACCCTCCGTCGAGCACCCGCACGTCCGGGTGACCCGTCCAGCGCAGCAGCCACCACGCGCGCGCGGCGGCCCAGCCCTGGCCGCCGTCGTACACCACGACCGGCCGGCCCGCC
The DNA here is from genome assembly GCF_055581365.1 of Streptomyces sp. NPDC031445. Taxonomy (NCBI): domain Bacteria; kingdom Bacillati; phylum Actinomycetota; class Actinomycetes; order Kitasatosporales; family Streptomycetaceae; genus Streptomyces; species Streptomyces sp. NPDC031445. The sequence continues at coordinate 134,899 of NZ_JBVIJO010000001.1, read as the reverse complement.
GACACGCCCGCGCGGCGCATCGCGGCACCGAACTCCGCGAGATCGGGCAGCGGGTGCCGGCCGTGCGCGCCGGGCGCGGCGGCCAGCTCGCGGTCCAGGTCGACGAAGACCGCGCCGGGGAGGTGACCGGCCGCGTACTCGGCCCGCCCGTCGAAGGACGGCGCGCCCGCCTTCGCCGTGCTCAGCTGCCAGCGCACGTCCAGCAGCACCGGCGGGTCGCCGGCGGTCAGCTCGTGTGCGAGTTCGGATGCGGTGATGATGGCTGTCATGGCGTCCATCCTTACGCCAGGGGTGGCCGCGGCGTCCAGCTCCCGCTACTCTGCTCGGCCGGACAGCCTCGATCACAGCACGTAGGTGATCGTGCACGTGCTGTACTGCCGACGGACACCCGTCGGCCATCGTCAAGAAACGGCGAAAGACGGCAGACCGGGCATCCTTCCGGAGGTACGGCCGAGCGGCGCGGTACGGCCCCGCGGCACCCCAACGGGCGCGGTCGCCGGCACGGGCGTACGCGCCACCAGCGCGGACACCCTTCCGGGGAGCGGAAGCGACACGGCCACCACGAGGGGCCGGGGAGAGAGTGATCGATGACCGAGGCACGGGAGCCGGCCGGTCCGCACGCGCGGCGCGTGCCCGGCACACCCTGCTGGGTGAGCCTGATGGTGCACGCGCTGGACGCCACCGAGGAGTTCTACGGTGAGCTGTTCGGCTGGGAGTTCCTGCCGGGCCCGCAGCAGCCCGGGCCCTATGTGCGGGCGTTGCTGGACGGGCGCGAGGTCGCCGGCATGGGCCAGTTGCCGCCGGACCGCCGGCTGCCGGTCGCCTGGACGCCGTACTTCGCCTCGGACGACGTGGACCGCACCGCGGACACCGTGCGGCTGTGCGGCGGCACGCTGGCCGTCGGGCCGCTGGACGCCGCCGAGGCCGGACGGATGGCCATCGCCTCCGACCCCTCCGGCGCGGTGTTCGGGATCTGGCAAGGCTCCGTGCACCTCGGCACGCCGGTCACCGGCGTCCCCGGCACACCCGTCTGGAACGAACTGGTCACCCTGGAGACGGAGAGCGTCGCCAAGTTCTACCGGAGCGTGTTCGGCTACGAGGAGGAGCCGGTGGTCTCCGCCGACTTCGACTACCTGACCCTGCGCCTCGACGGCCGTCCGGTGGCGGGGCTGCACGGCGTGGGCCACGCGCTGCCCCGGGACCGGGGGCCGTACTGGCGGACGTACTTCGAGGTGGCCGACCTCGCCGAAACGCTTCGGCAGGTCACCGGCCTGGGCGGCCGGATCCTCAAGCCGGCCCACGACGGCCCGCACGGGCGGCTGGCGACGGTGGCGGACCCGGAGGGCGCCGAGTTCTCGGTGGTCCAGGAGCCGCGCTGAGCGGTCAGGGGGCTCCGGAGGACGCCACGGGCAGCACGTCCGGGGACAGGGCCGCCGCGCGGGCCGTCGCCGCGGTCATCCGGCGCCGGTGGTGGCGCCGGCACAGCACCTCGTATCCGACCTGGCCCGCCGACTGGTTGACGTCGCCGACGACCACCTGGGCGCCCTCGACCACCATCTCGCCGTCTATCGTGCGGGCGTTGTGCGTGGCGCGGGCGCCGCACCAGCACAACGCCTCCACCTGGAGCACCTCGATCCGGTCGGCCAGCTCCACCAGCCGCTGGGAGCCGGGGAACAGCTTGGAGCGGAAGTCGGTGGTGATGCCGAAGGCGAAGACGTCCAGGCCGAGATCGTCCACCACGCGCGCGAGCTGGTCGATCTGCTCGGGGGCGAGGAACTGCGCCTCGTCCGCGATCACGTAGTCGGCCCGGCCGCCGCGCGAGAGGTGGTCCACCAGATAGGCGTACAGGTCCTGGCGGTCCTCGACCTCCACCGCGTCCGTGACCAGGCCCAGCCGGGAGGACAGCTTGCCCTCGCCGGCGCGGTCGTCCCGGGTGAAGATCATGCCGGCCAGGCCGCGCGCGGAGCGGTTGTGCTCGATCTGCAGAGCCAGCGTCGACTTCCCGCAGTCCATCGTTCCGGAGAAGAACACCAGCTCGGGCATGAGGAGTTGAGCACCTTTCGGCGAGTCGCGGAAGACGGGGGGCGGGGACGGTTCAGGAGCGTACTTCGAGCAGCGGGACCAGCTGCTCGGCAGGGGTCATCGAGCCGTGGTTGCCGACCAGCACCGACTCCTTGGGCTCCCGTTCGGACGCGATGATCAGGACGTCGTCGTGCGCGGCGGCGACCACGTCCCCGATCCGCGGGTACACGCGCTCGTCGCACTCGCCGGGCCGTCCGAACCAGCCGGCCGCGACGGCCTCGTCCCGCGAGGCCACCCAGAACTGCTCCCCGAGCACCTCGCGCCACACCGTCAGCACGTCGTTCTCGGCGCCCGGCACCGCGTACACGTGCCGGGCGCGGCCCTCGCCGCCCAGCAGGGCGACCCCGGCGCGCAGTTCCCAGTCCTCGTCGAAGTCGATGCGGTGCCGCTCGTCGAACGGGATGTCGACCATGCCGTGGTCGGCGGTGACGTAGAGGGCGCTGCGCGGCGGCAGTTGCTCCGCGAGGCGCTGGACGAGCCGGTCGACGTACATCAGCTGGCCGCGCCAGGTGTCGGAGGCGATGCCGTAGCGGTGTCCGGAGCCGTCCAGTTCGGCGTAGTACGTGTACACCAGCGCGCGGTCCGCGGCGGCCAGTTGCCCGGCCGCGAGGTCCATGCGCTCCTCGCCGGTGAGCCGTCCGTGGAAGCTGCCGCCGCTGAGCGCCACCTTGGTGAGCGGGGTGTGCTGGAAGGCGGGCGAGGACACCTGGGCGGCGTGCACCCCGGCCTGGTGGGCGAGCTCGAAGACGGTGGGGTACGGCTGCCAGGCGTGCGGTTCGGTGTACGGCTGCCAGCGGAGCTGGTTCATCAGCGCGCCGGTGTCCGGGTTGCGCACGGCGTAGCCGGGCAGGCCGTGGGCGCCGGGCGGCAGGCCGGTGCCGACGGAGGCGAGGGAGGTCGCGGTGGTCGCCGGGTAGCCGGCGGTGAGCGGGCGGCCGGTGCCGCCGCGTGAGCTGCCGAGCAGGGAGGTCAGGAACGGGGCCTCGTCCGGATGGGCCTTCAGCTGCTCCCAGCCGAGGCCGTCGACCAGGAAGACGCAGACCCGGTCGGCGGGGGTCAGTTCCCCGATCGTGGCGGTCAGGCCGGGCACGCCCATGCCGGCGGCCAGGGTGGGCAGCAGGTCGGCGAGGGAGCCGCTGCCGTACTCGGGCAGCGGCGCGGTGTCGAGGGCGAGGGGTTCCGGGTGGTCCCAGGCGGAGAGCTGGGACATCAGCGTGTGACGTCCGCGGTCGCCTCCGAGATGGCCTGCGCGAAGGCGAGCGCCTGGCGCACCGTCTCCGGGCCGTCCCCGGCCTCGCTGACGCGCAGGCTGAGGTCGTCCGCCGTGGAGCTGCCCGTGTAGCCGTGGTCGGCGTCGCAGTTGGGGTCGCCGCAGGCGGCGGGCTCCAGGTCGATGCGGCTGACCGCGCCCCAGCCGATGGTCAGCACGACCTCGCGGGGCAGGGTGCCCGGCGTGTACTGCTCGGGGTTCGCGACGACCCGGCTGACCACGACCGAGGAGATCCGGTCGAGCTTCACGGACTCGGTGGAGGTGGTGGCGTACGGCGTCGGGGAGGTGCTGTCGGCGGCCTGCTCGTCGGTGTGGCTGACGATGAAGCGGTTGCCGGTCAGGACCAGCACGGTGACGTGCCGGCGCACCTCGTTCTGGTCGAACGTGGTCTCCTGGTGGACCAGGTACGACCGGATGGGCTCGCCGCCCACTGCGGCCTCCACCGCCTCGGCCACGAGGGCCGGGTAGTAGCCGCTGCGCTCGATCGCCGCGCGCAGCCCCTGGGTCGTCGTACTGGTCTTGGCCATGGCGTCCATCCTAATCCGTGGGCAAGGGGGGTCCGGGCCAGTCGCACGGACCGGTGCCGGCCTGTACGTCGGCGCGCGGGGGCGGCGGCACGGGCCCCGGCCGGAACCCCAGCCCTTCGCCGGCCACCGGGCAGGACACGGCCTCCCGGCCCACGGCGTTCCTGTGCCGTCCGCCGTGTCCGGCGGGCGGGCGCGGCCACCCCGCGTGCGCGGGCGCCGGTCCCCGTCCCACCGGCTGCGGCGGTGTCCATGCGGCCCCCGCCCCGCTCAGTAGGCCGGCAGGGTGCGCGGGCCGAGGTCGTCTCGGGCGGGCGGCGGCGCGAGCCGTACGGTGGCGCCGAGCACGCTGGCGCCGTGGGGGGCGACGACGACCGGCTCCAAGGTGACCGCGACCACCTCCGGGTGGTCGTCGACCAGCCGCGACACCCGCAGCAGCAGTTCCTCCAGGGCCGGGGTGTCCACCGGGGTGGAGCCGCGCCAGCCGAACAGCAGGGGTGCCGTCCGGATCGAGCGCACCAGCGAGGTCGCCTCCCGGTCGGTGACGGGGACGAGCCGGTGGGCCATGTCGCCGAGCAGCTGCGAGGCGGCCCCGGCGAGGCCGAAGGACAGCACGGCGCCGGCCGCCGGGTCGATCACGGCCCGTACGACCGTGTCGACGCCGCGCGGCGCCATGCCCTGCACCACCGGCCGCAGTTCCTCCGGCTGCCCGAACAGCTCGGTCAATTCGGCGTACGCCCGCAGCAGTTGCTCCTCGTCCGCGAGGTCGAGGCGGACACCGCCCAGGTCGGCGCGGTGCCTGAGGTGCGGGGCGGTGGCCTTGAGGGCGACCGGGTAGCCGAGCGCGCGGGCGGCCTCGACGGCGGCGCCCGGGGTGAGCGCGGGCAGGGCCCGGCGCACGGGTATGCCGTACTTGGCGAGCAGCTCACAGGTCTCCGCGTCGGAGATGGTGAGCCCCTGCCCGCGCGCGAGAAGCTCGCCGATCAGCCTGGCGGCCCCCTTCTCGTCGATGTCGTCGTACTCCGGCACCTTCCCGGGATCGGCCGCCTCCCGCCGCCACTGCGCGTACTTCACGGCTTCGGCGAGGGCGCGGACGGCCCGTTCGGCGGCGGGGTAGGCGGGGATGAGGTGGGTGCCCTCGGGCGGGGTGGTGAGCGGGGCGGGGGCCGCCGCCCCCTCGGTGCCGGGCGCCTTCTCCACGGCTCCCGGTGCGGTGCTCGCCGCCGCCGACAGCGCTTCCGCCAGTCCCCCCAGCTCCACGTGCACCACGAGCACCGGCTTGCCCGGCACCGCCGCCGCGGCCGACCGCAGCGCCTGCGCCAGTTCGGCGTCCCCGGGCGAGCTCTCCCCTATCGCGGGGATCGCCGTGACGACGACGGCGTCGTTCGTGCCGTCGGACAGCGCGGCGGCGAGCGCCCGGTGGAAGTCCTCCGCCGTCGCCCCGGTCGTCAGGTCGACCGGCCGCGCGGGCCGCAGTCCCTCGGCGAGGCACCGGTCGTAGGTCAGCACGCCCAGCGACTCGGAGTTGCCGAGGATGGCCACGCGCGGTCCGGCGGGCAGCGGCTGCCGCGCGAGCAGCAGGCCCGCGTCGACCAGCTCGGTGATCGTGTCGACCCGGATCACGCCGGCCTGCCGGAGGAGCGCGGAGACGGTCTCGTACGGCAGCCGGGTGGCCCGTACCGCGTGCCCTTGGGGTGCCGTGCCGGTCCCCTGCACCACCACGAGCGGTTTGGCCGCCGCCGTCCGCCGGGCGAGGCGGGTGAACTTGCGGGGGTTGCCGATCGACTCCAGGTACATGAGGACGACGTCGGTCTCGGGGTCGTCGTACCAGTACTGGAGGACGTCGTTGCCGGAGACGTCCGCGCGGTTGCCGGCGGACACGAAGGTGGAAACACCGGTGACGCCGGTGACCCCTCCGCCGCGCCGGTGCAGCCGGGAGAGCAGGGCGATGCCGATGGCACCGGACTGGGCGAACAGTCCGATGGGGCCGGGGCGGGGCATCTCGGGGGCGAGCGAGGCGTTCAGCCGGACGTCCGGGGCGGTGTTGATGACGCCGAAGGCGTTCGGGCCGATGATCCGCATGCCGTACGCGCGCGCGGCCCGCACGAGGGCCCGTTGCCGCTCGCGCCCCTCGGGCCCGCTCTCGGCGTAGCCGGCGGAGAGCACGACGAGCCCCTGGACGCCGTGCTCCCCGCACTCGGCGACGACGGCGGGCACGTGCGCGGCCGGCACGGCGACGACGGCCAGGTCGACCGGACCGTCGATGTCCCGCACCGAGCGGTGCGCGGGCACCCCGTCGACCTCCTTGAGGTCGTCCGGGAATGCCTTGTTCACGGCGTGCAGGCGGCCGGGGTAGCCGGCGTCGCGGAGGTTGCCGAGGACGCCGCGGCCCACCCCGCCGGGGGCGCGGCCGACGCCGACGACGGCGACGGAGCCGGGCGCGAGGAGCCGCCGTACGGAACGGGCCTCGGCGCGCTGCTCCCGCGCGCGCTGCACGGCGAGGGAGCGGTCGGTGGGTTCGAGGTCGAACTCCAGGCGGACGACGCCGTCCTCGAAGCTGCGCTTCTGGGTGTAGCCCGCGTCCGTGAACACCTTGATCATCTTGGTGTTGGCGGGCAGCACCTCGGCGGCGAAGCGGCGGATGCCCCGCTCGCGCGCGACGGCCCCGATGTGCTCCAGCAGGGCGGAGGCGACCCCGCGGCCCTGGTGGGCGTCCTGTACCAGGAAGGCGACCTCGGCCTCGTCGGCGGGCGCGGACGCGGGCATGCCGTCGGTGCCGATGCGGTCATAGCGTACGGTGGCGATGAACTCGCCGCCGATGGTGGCCGCGAGTCCCACCCGGTCCACAAAGTCGTGGTGCGTGAAGCGGTGGACGTCCTTGGCGGAGAGCCGCGGGTACGGCGCGAAGAAGCGGTAGTACTTCGACTCGTCCGAGACCTGCTCGTAGAAACTGACCAGGCGGTCGGCGTCATCAACGGTGATGGGCCTGATGCGCGCGGTGCCACCGTCGCGCAGCACCACGTCCGCCTCCCAGTGGGCGGGGTACTGGTGCCGGTCCTGCCGGTCCGCCGAGGTCTGCATGGGCCCCAGAGTACGGCTCGCGTCCGACAACGGCGCGAGGCAGTCTGTGGAGGACGGGACGCCGGACCGAGGCCGCGGTCCGGTGCCACACCGGAGGGGACGGACGTCCGCTCCGGACGCGCTTCACGGTATGGGAAACTGGTCTAGACAACCTGAACACCGAAGGGCAGCAACACATGGCTGAGCGCCGCGTCAACGTCGGCTGGGCCGAGGGCCTCCACGCCCGCCCCGCCTCCATCTTCGTCCGAGCCGCCACGGCCACAGGCGTCCCGGTGACGATCGCCAAGGCCGGGGGCAACCCCGTCAACGCGGCCTCCATGCTGGCCGTCCTGGGCCTGGGCGCCCAGGGTGGCGAGGAGATCGTCCTCGCCTCCGACGCCGAGGGCGCCGACGCCGCCCTGGACCGTCTGGCCAAGCTGGTCTCCGAGGGCCTGGAAGAGCTGCCCGAGACCGTCTGAGCGAGCACCGCACAGAACGCCGGAGCCGCGTTCGCCCTCCGGGGCGGCGCGGCTTCGCCGTATCCCGGACGCACGCGGCCCGATGCGCCGTCGATTCACCGCCCGCCGCGCCGGCCGGCGGACTTCCGGGAATTTCCCGCACGACGAATTCGGGCAGCAGGAATTACCCGGCCCGAAAACAGCCTCCCTTTGTATACGGTGCGCTTGTTAATGCCGCGGGCCCGACATGTTTACGGCAGGTTGCGAAGTCCTCACGCGCTCCACGGCGAAAGAGAACCGCAGCCGGTGCGCGCCCGTCGCGCGCTCGGCGTGCAGCGTCGTGAGCGCCCGCGCGCGCTCGGCGTCGCCGCGGGCCACCGCGTCCACGATGGCAGCGTGCTCCGTCCAGGACTCGACCGGGCTGACCGGCGCCTCCACCGTGTACATCCACGCGATCTTGTGCCGCAGCTGGGTGAGCACCGAGGTCAGCGAGGCACTGCCGGAGGACTGGGCGAGCGTCTCGTGGAACCAGCCGCCCAGCGAGCGCAGGTCCTCGTTGCCGCCCCTGCGGGCCCGCTCCTGGCCCAGCCGGACCAGCCCGCGCAGCACCTTCAGATGGGCCTCCGTGCGCCGCTGGGCGGCCCGGGCGGCGCCCAGCGGCTCCAGCAGCGTCCGCATCTCCAGCAGGTCGGCGGCCTCCTGCTCGGTCGGCTCGGCCACGCACGCGCCCGCGTGCCGGCGCGTCACCACGAAGCCCTCGGCCTCCAGGGTGCGCAGGGCCTCGCGCACGGGGACGCGCGAGACGCCGTAGCGGCGGGCCAGGACTTCCTCGGTGAGGCGGCTGCCGCGCTCGTGGACCCCCGCGACGATGTCGTCCCGGATGGCCGTGCACACCGAGTGCGCCGGAATACGCATGACCGACCTCCGCCTTCATCCCGGTGAAACGTCGACGATTGACGCGTGTTCCGTGACTCTATTCCAATGAGCCGGAATTTCCGACGGCGGACCCTAATTCATGGCTATTTTTTGGACAGCGGTCCGGCGGACACCGGGAAAAACAGCGAAAGCCCCGGCTCGGTGAGCCGGGGCCTCGGACAGCCGTGCGGTCGGTGTCAGACGTTCACGCCGTGCTTGCGGAGGTAGGCGACGGGGTCCACGTCCGAGCCGTACTCGGGGGTCGTGCGCGCCTCGAAGTGCAGGTGCGGGCCGGTGACGTGGCCCGTGGCCCCGGACAGGCCGATCTGCTGGCCCGGGACGACCTTCTGGCCCACCACGACGCCGATGGACGACAGGTGGCCGTACTGGGTGTACATGCCGTCGGCCATGCGGATCACGACCTGGTTGCCGTACGCGCCGCCCCAGCCCGCGGAGACGACCGTGCCGGAGCCCACCGCGTGGACGGCCGTGCCGCCGGCCGCGTGGAAGTCGATCCCGGTGTGCGCACCGGAGCTCCACAGGGAGCTGCTCGCCTGGTAGGCGGTGGAGACGTAGGAGTGCGCGATCGGGGCGACGAAGGTGTTCAGCCGCTTGCGCTCGGCCTCACGGGCGGCCCGGACCTTCTCGGCGCGGATCTTCTGCGCCCGCTCGGCCGCCGCCTTCACCGCGGCCGCCTCGGCCGCCTTCTGCTCGGCGGCCTGCTGCTGCGCGGCGGCCTGCGCGTCGATCTCGTCGGCGACGCCCTCGGACACGGCGACGACCGGGGTGAGGCCGGTCTGCTCCGCGGTGTTCCCGGCGGCGTGCGCCGGGGAGGCGGCGAGGGTGCCGATCACACCGGTGGTGGTGAGGGCCGCGACGCCGGCCGCCTGGGCGGTGGTCCGCTTGACCCGGCCGGGCTTGCGGTGCTTCCCGGTGGCGCACATGAACGCCATGAAGTGGCTGGTCCTTTCCTTCCCTCTCGCCTACCGGGTTAGCTGACGGGTTCGGAGCAGGAAGGTCTCCTACGGGCCCCCTCGCACTCGCGCGGACGCCCGATTCACCCCAGGGACGGTGGGTCCCCGGCTCCCCTGGCTCGCGCCGTACGGGGACTCGGCGATGACTGTCCGGTGCCGCGGGTGCGGCGCACTGCCTGACGAACAGCCCGGACGAAGCTACGCAAGCATGCTGTCAGTCCTCAAACGCATCCCGCTTTTTGTAGCGCATCCCACAGGGCAGACAGGCAACCTCCGCCCCAAAACGGGCATCTGAGCAAGGGAGTGGAACCACGTGGGGCCCTGACGACCCGTAGGTCACCAGGGCCCCACGCGCGCGTGCCGTCGTCCGGCCGCCGCGGTGCCGCCTACTCGGCCGCCACCACGGTCACTTCACCGATGCCCAGCGCCTCCACCGGCGCCTTGATCTGCGACGCGTCACCGACGAGGACGGTCACCAGGCGGTCCACCGGGAAGGCGTTCACGACGGCCGCGGTGGCCTCCACCGTGCCCGTGGCCGCCAACTGCTGGTACAGCGTCGCCTGGAAGTCGTCGGGCAGGTGCTGCTCGACCTGGTCGGCCAGCGTGCTCGCGACGGCCGCCGCGGTCTCGTACTTCAGCGGCGCCACACCGACCAGGTTCTGCACGGCGACGTCCCGCTCGGCGTCGGTCAGGCCGTCCGCCGCGACCGTGCGCAGCACCTTCCACAGGTCGTCCAGCGCCGGGCCGGTGTTGGGGGTGTCCACGGAGCCGCTGATGGCGAGCATCGCCGCGCCCGTGCCGTCCGGCGCGGACCGCATGACCTGCCCGAAGGCGCGCACGCCGTAGGTGTAGCCCTTCTCCTCGCGCAGGACGCGGTCCAGGCGGGAGGTGAGGGTGCCGCCGAGGCAGTACGTGCCGAGCACCTGGGCGGGCCACACCCGGTCGTGCCGGTCGGGCCCGATCCGGCCGATGAGCAGCTGGGTCTGGACCGCGCCGGGCCGGTCCACGATGACCACGCGCCCGGTGTCGTCGGCCGTCACCGGCGGCACCGGCCGGGGCTCGCCCGGGGTACCGGTCCACGCGCCCAGGGTGTCGTCGAGCAGCGCGTCCAGGTCGGCGCCGGTCAGGTCGCCGACGACGACCACGGTGGCCGTGGCGGGCCGCACATGGCGGTCGTAGAAGGCGCGTACGGCCGCCTCGTCGATCTTCTCGACCGTCTCCTCGGTGCCCTGGCGCGGACGGGACATGCGCGAGGTCGCCGGGAACAGCTCCTTGGAGAGTTCCTTGGCGGCCCGGCGGGAGGGGTTGGCCAGCTCGTGCGGGATCTCGTCCAGGCGGTTGCGGACCAGCCGCTCGACCTCGCTCGCGGCGAAGGCGGGCGCGCGCAGGGCGTCGGCGAGCAGGCCGAGGCCCTTGGCCAGGCGGGAGGCCGGCACCTCCAGGCTCAGCCGGACGCCGGGGTGGTCGGCGTGCGCGTCGAGGGTGGCGCCCGCGCGCTCCAGCTCGGCGGCGAACTCCTCGGCGGAGTGCTTGTCGGTGCCCTCGGAGAAGGCCCGCGCCATGATCGTGGCGACGCCGTCCAGGCCGGCCGGCTCGGCGTCCAGGGGCGCGTCCAGCAGCACCTCGACGGCGACGACCTGCTGGCCCGGGCGGTGGCAGCGCAGCACGGTCAGGCCGTTGTCCAGCGTGCCGCGCTCGGGCGCCGGGAACGCCCACGGCTTGGCCTCGCCGGGCCGCGGCTGGGGGTGGAAGTCCATGGTGGCGAGCTCGGTCACTTGGCCGTCTCCTCGTTCTCGGTCTCGTCGCGGCCCGCCTCGACGGTCGCTTCCTGCTCCGGGTCCTCGGGGACCCCGGCGTCCGGGGCGTCCTGCGGGGACTTCGGCTCGTAGACGAGGACCGCGCGGTTGTCGGGCCGCAGGCGGGCCTCGGCGACCTCCTGGACCTCCTGCGGGGTCACCTCCAGGACGCGCCGGACGGCGGTCAGGGCGAGCTGCGGGTCGCCGAACAGGACCGCGTACCGGCACAGTTCGTCGGCGCGGCCGGCGACCGTGCCGAGCCGGTCCAGCCACTCGCGCTCCAGCTGGGCCTGGGCGCGCTCCATCTCCTCGGGCGTGGGGCCCTCCGCGGCGAACCGGGCCAGCTCCTCGTCGATGGCGGTCTCGATGACCGGCACCTCGACGTCACCGGAGGTCTTCACGTCCAGCCAGCCCATGGAGGGGGCGCCGGCCAGGCGCAGCAGACCGAAGCCGGCCGCGACGGCCGTGCGGTCCCGGCGCACCAGCCGGTTGTACAGGCGGGAGGACTCGCCGCCGCCCAGGATGGTCAGGGCGACGTCGGCCGCGTCGCACGCGCGCGTGCCGTCGTGCGGGAGCCGGTAGGCGGCCATCAGGGCGCGCGCCGGGACCTCCTCCACGACGACCTCGCGCTTCTGCTCGCCGATGACGTCCGGCAGGGAGCCGTCGCGGGGGGCGGGCTTGCCGTCGTGGGACGGGATCGAGCCGAAGTACTTCTCGATCCAGGCGAGGGTCTGCTGGGGGTCGATGTCGCCGACCACGGAGAGCACCGCGTTGTTCGGCGCGTAGTAGGTGCGGAAGAACTGGCGGGCGTCCTCCAGGGTGGCCGCGTCCAGGTCCGCCATCGAGCCGATCGGCGTGTGGTGGTACGGGTGGCCCTCCGGGTAGGAGAGCGCGGTCAGCTTCTCGAAGGCGGTGCCGTACGGGACGTTGTCGTAGCGCTGGCGGCGCTCGTTCTTGACGACGTCCCGCTGGTTCTCCATGGACTCGTCGTCCAGGGCGGCCAGCAGCGAGCCCATGCGGTCGGCCTCCAGCCAGAGCGCCAGCTCCAGCTGGTGGGCGGGCATGGTCTCGAAGTAGTTGGTCCGCTCGAAGCTGGTGGTGCCGTTCAGCGAGCCGCCGGCGCCCTGCACCAGCTCGAAGTGGCCGTTGCCCTTGACCTGCGCCGAGCCCTGGAACATCAGGTGCTCGAAGAGGTGAGCCAGGCCGGTACGCCCCTTGACTTCGTGGCGGGAGCCGACGTCGTACCAGAGGCAGACCGCCGCCACCGGGGTCAGGTGGTCCTCGGAGAGCACCACGCGCAGACCGTTGGCCAGGCGGTGCTCGGTCGCTGTCAGGCCCCCGGAGCCTGCCTCGGCTGTGGTCGTGTGACCCATGGGCATGTACGTCCCTTCGCGAGCGGAGGCGGTTGATGGAAACCGCGGTTTTCCTGCCGTTCCTGCCACTGTATGCAAAGCGTGCGGGGCCTCGGCGAAGTTCCCGCGGGGCGTACGCCCACAGCGGATCCCGGGACCCGCCCGGGACCCGCTCCCGGCTCCCGGCGCAGCCCGCTGAACCGGGTCGTGGCACGGGTTGTCACTGCCTCGGTCCACAATGGTCGGCGTCAGTTCCGTCCATCCTTTCAGCAAGGAGCCGGCAGCGATGGCCCGCCGCAGCACGAAGACCCCGCCGCCCGACGATTCGTTCGAGGAGAGGATCCTCGACATCGACGTCGTGGACGAGATGCGTGGCTCCTACCTGGAGTACGCGTACTCGGTCATCTACTCGCGCGCCCTGCCGGACGCCCGTGACGGCCTGAAGCCGGTGCACCGCCGGATCGTGTACCAGATGAACGAGATGGGCCTGCGCCCCGAGCGCGGCTACGTGAAGTGCGCCCGTGTCGTCGGCGAGGTCATGGGCAAGCTGCACCCGCACGGCGACGCGTCGATCTACGACGCCCTGGTGCGCATGGCTCAGCCCTTCTCCATGCGCGTGCCGCTGGTCGACGGCCACGGCAACTTCGGCTCGCTGGGCAACGACGACCCGCCGGCCGCCATGCGGTACACCGAGTGCCGGATGGCCGAGGCGACGAGCCTGATGACCGAGTCGATCGACGAGGACACGGTCGACTTCGCGCCGAACTACGACGGCCAGGAGCAGGAGCCGGTGGCGCTGCCCGCCGCCTTCCCGAACCTGCTGGTCAACGGCTCCTCGGGCATCGCGGTCGGCATGGCGACGAACATGCCGCCGCACAACCTGCGCGAGGTCATCGCCGCCGCCCGCCACCTGATCCGCAACCCCAACGCGGACCTGGACGCGCTGATGAAGCACGTCCCGGGCCCGGACCTGCCCACCGGCGGCCGGATCGTCGGCCTGGACGGCATCCGGGACGCGTACGCGACCGGCCGTGGCACCTTCAAGATGCGCGCGACGGTCTCGGTCGAGCCGGTCACCGCCCGCCGCAAGGGCCTGGTGGTCACCGAGCTGCCGTTCACGGTCGGCCCCGAGAAGGTCATCGCGAAGATCAAGGACCTGGTCAACGCGAAGAAGGTCCAGGGCATCGCCGACGTCAAGGACCTCACCGACCGCGAGCACGGCCTGCGCCTGGTCATCGAGATCAAGAACGGCTTCGTGCCCGAGGCGATCCTGGAGCAGCTGTACAAGCTGACCCCGATGGAGGAGTCCTTCGGCATCAACAACGTCGCCCTGGTCGACGGCCAGCCGCTCACCCTGGGCCTGAAGGAGCTGCTGGAGGTCTATCTGGACCACCGCTTCGACGTGGTCCGGCGCCGCAGCGAGTTCCGCCGCGGCAAGAAGCGCGACCGGCTGCACCTGGTCGAGGGCCTGCTGACCGCGCTGGTCGACATCGACGAGGTCATCCGGATCATCCGGTCCAGCGAGAACTCCGCGCAGGCCAAGGAGCGCCTGATCGAGCGCTTCTCGCTGAGCGAGGTGCAGACGCAGTACATCCTCGACACGCCGCTGCGCCGCCTCACCAAGTACGACCGGATCGAGCTGGAGGCGGAGAAGGACAAGCTCACCGCGGAGATCGAGGAGCTGACCCGGATCCTGGAGTCGGACGCGGAGCTGCGCAAGCTGGTCTCGGCCGAACTGGCCTCCGTCGCGAAGAAGTTCGGCACCGACCGGCGCACGGTCCTGCTGGAGTCCGCGGGCGCCCCGGCGGCCACCGTCCCGCTCCAGGTGGCCGACGACCCGTGCCGGGTGCTGCTGTCCTCGACGGGACTGCTGGCCCGTACGGCGACCGACGAGCCGTTCCCCGGGACGGCGGGCGCCAAGCGCGTCAAGCACGACGTGATCGTCTCGGCGGTGCCGGCGACCGCGCGCGGGGTGATCGGCGCGGTGACCTCGGCGGGCCGGCTGCTGCGGATCAACGTGGTCGACCTGCCGCAGCTGCCCGAGCCGACGACCGCGCCGAACCTCTCCGGAGGTGCCCCGCTGGCGGAGTTCGTCTCCCTGGAGGACGACGAGACGGTGGTCTGCCTGACCACGCTGGACGAATCGTCCCCGGGTCTGGCGCTCGGCACCGAGCAGGGCGTCGTCAAGCGCGTGGTGCCCGACTACCCGTCCAACAAGGACGAGTTGGAGGTCATCACGCTGAAGGAGGGCGACCGGATCGTCGGCGCGGTGGAGCTGCGCACCGGCGAGGAGGACCTGGTGTTCATCACGGACGACGCCCAGCTGCTGCGCTTCCAGGCCCCCATCGTCCGCCCGCAGGGCCGGCCGGCGGGCGGCATGGCGGGCATCAAGCTCGCCGAGGGCGCGAAGGTGATCTCCTTCACCGCGGTCGACCCGGCCGTGGACGCGGTGGTGTTCACGGTCGCGGGCTCGCGCGGCACGCTGGACGACTCGGTGCAGACGACCGCCAAGCTCACCCCGTTCGACCAGTACCCGCGCAAGGGCCGGGCGACGGGCGGCGTGCGCTGTCAGCGGTTCCTGAAGGGCGAGGACTGCCTGTCGCTGGCCTGGGCGGGCCCGGTGCCCGCGCTCGCGGCGCAGAAGAACGGCACCCCGGCGGACCTGCCGGAGCCGGACCCGCGCCGCGACGGCTCGGGCATGTCGCTGGCGAAGACGGTGGCGGTGGTGGCGGGCCCGGTGCTGTAGCCGGGCTCCGGGCGGGCCCGGGGGGCTCGCCCGGCCGGGCCCCCGCTGACTCTAGGCGGGCGGGTCCTCCACGTCGGCGTCCGCTTCGTCCGGGCCCCGCACGTAGCGCAGGACGCCCCACATGCCGTGTTCGTCGGCGTGCGGGGCGTCGTCCCTGCACGCCTCCAGTTCCTTGCCGAGGGTGTCCGCGTCGATGCCGGCGCCGATCAGCACCAGCTGGGTGAGGCGGTCCTCGCGGGGCGCCCAGGGCTCCGGGTAGAAGCGCAGGAACCGGCCGACGGCGTGCACGGCGTAGCGGTTGAGCGGGTCGTACGGCCCGAAGTCGACGTAGCCCTTGATCCGGTACAGCCCCTCGGGCCGGCTGTCCAGGAACCGCATGAGCCGACGGGGCTCCAGGGGCACGTCGGAGGTGAAGGACAGGCTGTCGTAGCCGGTGTGCAGATGCCCGGCGTGCTCGTCGCCTTCGTGGCCGTCGGATCCGTGGCCGTCGGCGTCGTGGTCGTGCAGGTCGTCGAAGGACAGCTGCCCGAGGCGCTCCTCGCCCGGCCGGCAGTCGAAGAGGAGCTCGGGATCGATCCGGCCGTAGGTGGCGGGGACGACCGCGGCGCGGTCGGTGAGCGCGCGGACGGCACCCAGCGTCCGCTCGGCGTCGTCCGTGCGGTCGAGCTTGTTGACGACGACCAGGTCGGCGAGCGCCAGGTGCCGGTCGATCTCGGGGTGCTTCGCCCGCGTCTCGCCGAACTCGGCGGCGTCGACGACCTCGACGAGGCCGCCGTACACGATGCCCGGGTGCTCGCTGGCGAGCACCATGCGCACGAGTTCCCGGGGCTCGGCCAGCCCGCTGGCCTCGATGACGATCACGTCGATCCCGGTGCCGGGCGCGGCGAGCCGGTCGAGGTAGAGGTCGAGTTCGCTCGCGTCGACGGCACAGCACAGGCAGCCGTTGCCGAGGGAGACGGTCGAGTCGCCCAGGGCGCCGGCCACGGCCATCGCGTCGATCTCGATCGCCCCGAAGTCGTTGACGACGGCCCCGATGCGGCTGCCTCCGCTGCGGTGCAGCAGATGATTGAGGAGCGTGGTCTTCCCGGATCCCAGGAAACCGGCGAGCACGACGACCGGGATCTGCTGCGGACTGCCCCCGCGAGCCAGGCTGTTCCCCAACGGGCGACCTCTCTGACGTACCAGAGCGCACCGGTTCGCGGCCCGATGCGCGGACGGGCGTGGACTGCGTCAAGGATACGAGCGGGCCGGGAGCCCGAGGCTCTCGGACGCCGGCGCGGGGGCCACAGCGGGCGGGGGCGGCGAGGCGAGCGGCACCGCAACGCCGCGCTCACCCGGTGGTGGGCACCGCGGCCTCCGGCTCCGGGCCCACGTACCGCGCCACCGGACGGATGATCTTCGAGTCGGCGGCCTGTTCCAGGATGTTGGCGCTCCAGCCCACGACCCGTGCCGCCGCGAAGGTGGGGGTGAACATCTCGCGGGGCAGGCCGCACAGTTCCATGACCACACCGGCGTAGAACTCGACGTTCGTGTGGAGTTCGCGGCCGGGCTTCAGCTCGGCGAGGATCGCTTCCACGCGGCGCTCGACCTCCACCGCGAACCGCGCCCGGGGGCCGCCGAAGCCGAGGGCGATCTCGCGCAGCATCCGGGACCGCGGGTCCTCCGTGCGGTAGACGGCGTGCCCGAAGCCCATGATCCGTTCGCCGGCGAGCACCCTCTCGCGGATCCAGGCGTCGATCCGGTCGGGCGTGCCGATCGCGTCGAGGGTCTCCAGGGCCCGGCTGGGCGCGCCTCCGTGCAGCGGCCCGGACAGGGCGCCGACGGCACCGGTCAGGCAGGCCGCCACATCGGCGCCCGTGGAGGCGATGACGCGTGCGGTGAAGGTTGACGCGTTGAATCCGTGATCAATGGTTGAGATCAGGTAGTGCTCGATCGCCCGCGCCCGGTGCGGCTCCGGTTCCGAACCCGTCACCATGTACAGGTAGTTGGCCGCGTACGAGAGGTCCTCGCGCGGCTCGACCGGGTCGAGGCCGCGGCCGAGCCGGTAGAGCGCCGCGAGCAGGGTGGGTACGGCCGCGCAGGCGGCCACGGTGTCGGCGCGGCGCCGGTCGGCGTCGGTGTCGTACACCGGCTGGAAGCCCTGGGCCGCGCCCAGCAGGGACAGCGCCGTACGCAGTCCGGCCAGCGGTCCGGAGCGCCGCCCGGCCGCGGCGATGGCCGGGAGGGCCGCGCGGACGTCCTCGGGCAGGCGCCGCAGGGCGGCGGTCTGCGCGGTGAAGGCGGCACCGCGCCGGGCGTCCGGCAGGGTGCCGTGGACCAGCAGGTGCCAGACGTCCTCGAAGCTCCGGGTGCGCGCGAGGTCGACGGCCGAGTACTGCCGGTAGTGGTAGAAGCCCTCCCGGCCCCGGACGTCGCCGATCTCGGTCTCGGCGACGACGACGCCGGCGAGGCCGCGCGGGGCGTCGATGAGCGGGGCGCCGCCGAGCGCAGTGGCGCCGAGCGGTGGAGTGGACGCGTTGACAGCCATGGATCTCCTCCTTGGGGTCCCCCGATACTTGATCGACTGTCCATGCTTGACGTCTGCACTGTCAATATTGATTAAATCAATGTAAGTGCATCAACATATGTGCTGCCACTACGGTGACCCCATGCGCGATCACGACACCGCTCCCCACCGTCCCGGGCGCCGGCTGAGCACCAAGGAGACCGCCGAACTGCTCGGCGTGAAGCCCGAGACGGTCTACGCGTACGTGAGCCGCGGCCTGCTCAGCAGCAGACGCGAACCCGGCGGCCGGTCCAGCACGTTCGAGGCCGGGGAGGTGGAGGCCCTCGCCCGCCGCAACCGGCGCGAGGCGGCCGGGACCCCGGGGTCCGGCGGCGACCTGTCCGTCCGCACCCGGATCACCCTCATCGAGCAGGAGCGGTACTTCTACCGGGGCGTGGACGCCGTCGACCTGGCCACCCGCCACTCCTACGAGGAGGTCGCGGAGTGGCTGTGGACCGGCCGGCTGACCCCCGGGGCGGCGTTCTCCGCACCCGGGCCCACCGTCGAGGTCGCCCGCCGCGCGGTGGACGCCCTGTCCGAGCACGCCTCCCCGGCCGACCGGCTGCGGGTCGCCGCGATCGCCGCGGCGGCCGAGGACCCGCTGCGCTTCGACCTGTCCGAGGACGCCGTGCTGAACACGGCGCGGGTCCTGATCCCGACCCTCGTCGCCGCGCTCCCGCCGGTCCGGGCCGACCACAGGGACGGCGGGGCACTGGCACAGCGGCTGTGGGGGCGGCTGACCGGCCACCCGACCGACGAGGACTCCCTGCGCGTCCTGGACACCGCGCTCGCGCTGCTCGCCGACCACGACCTGGCCGCGTCCACACTGGCGGTGCGGGTCGCCGCCTCGGCCCGCGCGCACGCGTACGCGGCCGTCTCGGCCGGGCTCGGCGTGCTGGAGGGGCCGCTGCACGGCGCCGCCAGCGGCCTGGCCCACCGGATGCTCCTGGACGTGCTCGACCAGGGGACGGCGGTCCCGGTGATCGCCGACGAGTTGCGCGCGGGCCGCCGCGTGCCCGGTCTCGGCCACCGGCTGTACCCCGGTGAGGACCCCCGCGCGCGGGTGCTGTTCGACCTCCTGGAGCAGGTCCCGCGCGCGAAGTCCGCGCTGCTCGCGGCCCGTGACATCGTCGCGACGACCGCCCGGCACACCCCGCTGCACGCCAACGTGGACCTGGCCCTGGCGGTGTTCACCGTGTCCAGCGGCATGCCGGCGACGGCCGGTGAGACGATCTTCGCCGTCGCGCGGACCGCGGGCTGGATCGCCCACGCCCTGGAGGAGTACGGCGAGCGTCCGCTGCGCATGCGGCCCAGTGGACACTACGTCGGTCCGCGTCCGCCACAGCCCCTGCCGGAGTAGGACACGGACGGGCCGGAAGTCGCCCCGGGGAAAGTCAGGTTAGGCTCACCTCTGTGAGTAGGTGTGCGACCGCCTCCCGGAGTTTCGAGGAACCGCTGTCCGGTACGGCGGCGACGGCGACGACGTGGCTGCTGCTGGAACAGCCCGGCCCCTGGGGTGCCAAGGCGCTCACGTCCAGTCACCTGGACCCCGCCCTGGGCCGGGCGCTGGAGGCCGCCGCCGGCGGGACCGGCGTGCGGATCGCTCTCATCCGGCGCCCCGGGCGCCACGCCGACCCGGGTACGCCCCCGATCCGGCAGGTGTACGCCGCGCACACCGTTCCCGGGCGCGTGTGGCTGCACGGCGCGGCCACGCGCGATCCGCGGCGGCTGCTCGACCTCGACTTCGCCGGTCTCGGAGCGGGCGACCACCGTTCCTTCGGCACGGTGCTCGGCGGACGGCCGCACCGGGGTGATCCGCTGGCGCTCGTGTGCACCAACGGCAAGCGCGACCGCTGTTGCGCCCTGCTGGGCCGTCCGCTCGCCACGGAGCTGGTCGCCTCCGGGGTGCGCGGGGTCTGGGAGGTCACCCATCTGGGTGGTCATCGCTTCGCTCCCACGGTGCTGGTCCTGCCGTACGGCTACGCCTACGGCCGCGCGGAGGCGCACACCGTCAAGGAGGCCCTGCGCGGCGTCCAGGAGGGACGTGTGGTCGTGGAGGGGTGCCGGGGGTGCTCGGCGTGGGACCGGCCGGGCCAGGCGGCGGAGCTGGCCGTGCGGTCCGCCGCGGGCGAGTACCGGGCGGGCGTGCTCAGCGTCGTACGGTCCGACGGCACCGATTCCGGCTGGGCCGTCACCGTCCGGCACGCCGACGGCCGCCGGTGGCGGGTCGGCGTGGCGCGGGGGACGTCGCTGCCGCCCCGCCCGGAGAGCTGTGGCGCGGCGGTGCTCGGTACGCCCGCGCGGATGGACGTGGTCGAGGTGCGCGAGCTGCGGCCGACGGCGCTGGCGAGCTGACCGGGCACAGGTGTCGCCCCCCTGATCAACACATGGATCAAGAGATCCACACCACACCCGCTGGGGCGCGTCCGGCAGCCCCACGTACCGTCTTGGGTATGAGCCCCGCCTCCCCCGCCCGCCGGCTGCGCCTCGGTCTGCCACGGCGGATGTTCTCCCAGGTGCTGCTGATGCAGGTGGCGATCGCCGCGGGGGTCGCGGTGCTCGCGACCGGGCTCTTCCTCGCCCCGCTGAGCAAGCAGCTGGACCAGGAGGCGATGCGCCGCGCGCTGGCCATCGCCGAGACCACGGCCCAGGACCCGCACATCGCCGAAGGCGTGCTGACCACCCCGCCGACCAGGAACGGCCCCGTGCAGGAGGAGGCCGAGCGGATCCGGCGGGCGACGCACGCCGAGTACATCGTGGTGCTGGACCGGAACTGGGTGCGCTGGTCGCACCCCACCGCCTCGCAGATCGGCCGGCGCGTCTCCACCGACCCCACCGACGCCCTGGACGGCCAGGAGGTCATGGAGATCGACAGGGGCACCCTGGGACGTTCGGCGCGCGGCAAGGTGCCGCTGTACGACGCCGACCACCGCATCGTCGGCGCGGTCTCCGTCGGCATCGCCTACGACAGCGTGCGGGGCCGACTGATCAGCGCGATCCCGGGCCTGTTCGCGTACGCCGGCGGTGCGCTCGCGGTCGGCGCGCTGGCCGCCTGGCTGATCTCGCGCCGGGTGCAGCGCCAGACCCGGGACCTGGCCTTCTCCGACATCTCGGCGCTGCTCGCGGAGCGCGAGGCGATGCTGCACGGCATCCGGGAGGGTGTGGTCGCGCTCGACCGGGGCGGCCGTATCCGCCTGCTGAACGACGAGGCACGGCGGCTGCTGGGCATCGGCGACGAGGCCGTCGGGCGCACCCCGGACGCGGCGCTCGGCGCGGGCCGCACGACGGACGTGCTGACCGGCCGGGTGACCGGCACCGATCTGCTCACCGTGCGCGGCCATCGCGTCCTGGTCGCCAACCGCATGCCCACCGACGACGGCGGCGCGGTGGCGACCCTGCGCGACCGCACCGAACTGGAACAGCTGGGGCGCGAACTCGACTCCACGCGCGGGCTGATCGACGCCCTGCGCGCCCAGGACCACGAACACGCCAACCGCATGCACACCCTGCTGGGGCTGCTGGAGCTGGAGATGTACGACGACGCCGTGGAGTTCGTCGGCGAGGTGGTCGGGGACCACCGGGCCACCGCCGAGCAGGTCACGGAGAAGATCCAGGACCCGCTGCTGGCGGCGCTGCTGGTGGGCAAGGCGACCGTGGCGGCCGAGCGCGGGGTCGCCCTGTGGGTGTCGGAGCGCACCCGCCTCCCGGACCGGTTGATCGATCCCCGGGGGCTGGTCACGGTGGTGGGCAACCTCGTGGACAACGCCCTCGACGCGGTCGCGGGCACACCGCACGCGCGCGTGGAGGTCGAGTTGCGCGCGGAGGGCCGGACGGTCGTCCTCCGGGTGTGCGACACGGGTCCCGGTGTCCCCGAGGACCAGCGGGAGCTGGTCTTCACGGAGGGCTGGTCCACCAAGAAGCCGCCCGCGCACGGCAAGCGGGGCATCGGGCTCTCCCTGGTGCGCCGGCTCGCCGAACGGCAGGGCGGGAGCGCGGCCGTGGGCGCGGCGGCCGGCGGTGGCGCCGAGTTCACCGTGGTCCTGCCGGAGGCGCTGACCGAGCCGGACCTGGAACCGGCGCTGCCCGGGGGGTCCGTCGGGACCGCTGCCGCCGCCGAGGAGGAAGCCCGATGATCGAGGTCCTGGTCGTGGACGACGACACCCGCGTGGCCCGGGTCAACGCCGCCTACGTGGAGAAGGTGCCCGGCTTCCGCGTCGCCGGCGAGGCGCACAACGCGGCGGAGGCGCTGCGCCAGGTCGAGGCGCTGCCCCGGCTGGATCTCGTCCTGATGGACCACTACCTGCCCGACGACACGGGCCTGTCGGTCGTCCAGGAGATGCGCAGGCGCGGCCACCAGACCGACGTGATCATGGTGACGGCCGCGCGGGACGTGTCGACCGTGCAGGCCGCCATGCGGCAGGGCGCGCTGCAGTACCTCGTGAAGCCGTTCGCCTTCGCCGGTCTGCGGGCGAAGCTGGAGGCGTACGCCGAGCTGCGGCGCACCCTGGACGGCGGCGGCGAGGCCGAGCAGGCGGAGGTGGACCGCATCTTCGGCGCCCTGTCGGCCTCGTCGGAGCCCGGGCTGCCCAAGGGGCACTCCCCCACGACGGCCGAGCTGGTGCGCCAAGCGCTGCTGAACGCGGAACACCCCCTGTCCGCCCAGGAGATCGCCGAGCGGACGGGGGTGAGCCGGCAGACCGCCCAGCGGTACCTGAAGCTCCTGGAGCGCACGGGCCGGGCGCGGCTGACCCTGAAGTACGGCGACGCGGGCCGCCCGGAACACCGTTACGTGTGGGCGACCCGCGCCTGAGCGCGTTCACATCGACGCGGCAGCGGTCACTTGACCGCGTTGACGAACTCCGTCGTGTACGTCTTGCTCAAGTCGACCTTCGCGTTCTTGATGTTGGGGTTGAACGCCTTGAGGACCTTCTCGACGGTCTCGGGACCGTCCTGGGGCATCACGCCGTCGTCGGTGAACATCGGCAGGGTGCTCTTGATGCCCTGCGCGTACAGCGCCTTGTTGCCCTGGGAGTAGTCGGCGGGCATCTTGGCGGCGATCTCGTCGGCGCTGTGCGTGGACATCCACTTGAGCGTCTTGACGAATGCGTTGGCCAGCTTCTGGACGGTCTCCTTGTGTCCGTTCACCCAGTCCGTCTGCATGTACAGACTTGACGAGGGGTACGGCCCGCCCAGCGCCTCCTGCGAACCCTCTGGGGTGCGCATGTCGATGAGGATCTTCCCGGCCTTCTTGTCCAGGATCGTCGCGACGGTCGGGTCGGTGGTCATGCCGCCGTCGATCGCGCCCTTCTGGAGCGCCGCGATGAACGTGGGTCCGGCCCCCACAGCGACCGGAGTGAAGTCGCTGACGTTCACTCCGTTCTTGACCGCCAGGTACTTGGTGAGGAAGTCGGTCGAGGAACCGAGCCCGGTCACGCCCAGTTTGCGGCCCTTGAAGTCCTTGGGCGAGGCGAGGTCGCCGGCGGCCTTGTTCGAGACGACCTCGACCTCGCCGGGCGCGTGCGAGAACTGCACGACCGACTCCACCGACTTGCCCTTCACCTGGAGGTCCAGGGTGTGGTCGTAGAACCCGACCGCCCCCTGTACCTGGCCGGAGACGAGCGCGGTCTCGGCCTGTACCCCGGCGGGCTCGCTGAGGAGCTGGACGTTCAGGCCCTCCGCCTGGAAGTAGCCGAGGCGCTGGGTGAGCATCGCGGGCAGGTAGATGACCTTGTCCAGGCCGCCGACCATGATCTTGACGCTCTCCCCCTTTCCGCCGCCCCCGCCGCTGCCGGTGTCGGCCGTTGAGCTTGCCGCGTCGTTGGCGCAGGCGGTGAGCGAGGAGAGGGCGAGCAGTCCGGCGGCTGCCAGGGAGGCGTGTCTGGCGGTCTTGCGCATGCGGGTTCACGTCCTTGTGAGTGGGCGGTGCGGGAGGGGCGGGGGGTGGCGGGGAAGCCGGTCAGCTGTCGGAACCGGTGGGCTTCCAGCGGAAGATGCGGCGCTCGGCGAAGGTCAGCAGCCCCTCGGCGACGAGGGCGACGACGGCGAGGATGACCATCGCGGCGTACACGCCGGCGGCGTTGAAGGTGTTCTGCGACTGCGAGACGAGCAGTCCGATGCCCTTGGTGGCGCCGATGTACTCGCCGACGATGGCGCCGATGAGCGCGAAGCCGAAGCTGACGTGCAGGCTGGTGAAGATCCAGGAGGTGGCCGACGGGATGACCACCTGGAGGGTCACCCTGCGGTCGCTCGCGCCCAGGATGCGGGCGTTGGCCACCAGGTTGCGGTCCACTTCGCGGGCGCCCTGGAAGGCGTTGAAGAACACCGGGAAGAAGACGAGCACCACGGCGGATGCCACCTTGGAGGACGGTCCGAGGCCGAACCAGATCAGGAAGATGGGCGCCAGCACGATCCTGGGGATCGAGTTGAGCACCTTGATGTAAGGACCAAGAACCTCGGCGAGCAATCTGATCCGCCCGAGCGCGATGCCGAGCAGCACACCGGCGACCACGCCGATGATCCAGCCGAGCAGTGCCTCGTACAGCGTGTACCAGATCTGCTCGCCCAGGGAGCCGAGCGCCGTCCCGTGGGTCACCCAGGTCCAGATCTGGTCCCAGATCTTCGAGGGCATCGAGAAGTTGAACGGGTCGATGACCTTGGCGCGGGACAACACCTCCCACAGTCCGAGGACGGCCACCAGGAGCACCACACGCACGACGTTGACGAGGAGCCTGCGCCGGCGTGCGGCTTCGGCGCGGGTCCGTGCGCGATCGGGTGTCTTGACGGTGTCCACGACCGGGGTGCTGAGGACCTCAGGCGACATGGGCGGCACCCCTCTCGCGGGTGATGCGGACCTCTTCGCCGAGGGACTCCCAGATCTCGCGGTAGATCTCGATGAACCGCGGCTCCAGCCGCACCGACTCGACCTTGCGCGGGCGGGGCAGGTCGATGTCGAAGACCTGCTTCACGGTCGCGGGCCCGGCGGTCATCACGACGACCTTGTCGGCCAGCGCGATGGACTCCTCCAGGTCGTGGGTGACGAAGACGACGGAGGCGCCGGTGCCTTCCCACAGTTCCAGCAGCTCGTCCGACATCAGCGCGCGGGTCTGCACGTCGAGCGCCGAGAACGGCTCGTCCATCAGCAGGATCTCGGGGTCGTTGACGAACGTGGCCGCCAGGGCGACCCGCTTGCGCTGACCACCGGAGAGCTGGTGCGGATAGCGGTCCTCGAAGGCGGCGAGCCCGACCCGGGCCAGCCAGTCGCGGGCCCTCTGCTTGGCCTCCGCCTTGGGCACGCCCCGGAACCGCGGGCCGGCCATGACGTTCGACAGCACGGTCCGCCAGGGGAAGGTGGCGTCCTGCTGGAAGACGAAACCGACCTTGTCGCCGACGCCGTCGACCGGTTCCCCGGCCACCAGCACATCGCCCTCCGTGGGCTCCTCCAGGCCGCTGACCAGGGTCAGCGTCGTGGACTTGCCGCATCCGGTCGGTCCTACGACGGCCACGAACTCGCCGCGCTCCACGGTGAGGTCCAGGCCGCGCACCGCCGTGTGCAGTCCCCCGGACGGGGTTCTGAAGGTCTTGCTCGCGCCCCGCAGCTCGATGGCGGGGCTGGTGTGTGCGCTCATGGGCCGGGACGGTAGGTGTGGCCCCGGGCCCAGCAGGAGTCTTGTGAGCACAAGCCGTTCTTTTGCTCGCAAGCACCTGTTGTGCTCTTTTTGCTCGCGCTACAACTGCGGAGCCGAAACACGGGCTTAACGCTCGCCGGCCTTGTAAGGAGAGGCCTGATGATTGACGTCCTGGTGGTCGACGACGACTTCCGTGTCGCTGAGATCAACGCCAAGTACGTGGGGAAGGTTCCCGGCTTCCGGGTGGCCGCCCGCGCGCACAGTGCCGCCCAGGCCCTGGCCGCGGTGGAACGCGGTCCCATCGACCTGGTGCTGCTCGACCACTATCTGCCGGACCAGACCGGCCTCGAACTCGTGCACCGCATGCGCGAGCAGGGCCATGGCACCGACGTCATCATGATCACGGCGGCGAGCGATGTGACGACCGTCCAGCAGGCGATGCGCCTGGGCGCCCTGCACTATCTGGTCAAGCCCTTCACCTTCGCCGCGCTGCGCACCCGCCTGGACTCCTACGCCGCCCTGCGCCGCACCGTCGACCGGGTGGGCGGGCGGGGCCTGACGGGCCAGGAACAGGTCGACCGGATCTTCGGCGCCCTGCGCACCGCCCCCGCCCCTTCCGCACCCGGCCTGCCGACCGGCCACTCCGAGCCCACCACGGATCTCATCTGCGGTGTCCTGCACCGCGCCGACCAGCCGCTCTCGGCCCACGAGGTGGCCGCCCGCACGGGCCTGAGCCGCTCCACCGCCCAGCGCTACCTCCGCCACCTCGAACAGGCGGGCCGTCTGCGCCTCTCGCTGAAGTACGGCGACACCGGGCGCCCGGAACACCGGTACGCCTGGGTGGCGCCCTGAGCCGCCCACGGCCCGGCTACACGGCTCCCGCCCCGGTCAGCGAACGCACCTCCGTCTCGGCGTACTTGGCCTCGTCCGGGACCTCGTCCGAGGTCACCGTGCCCAGCCAGCCGGCGAGGAAGCCGAGCGGGATGGAGACGATGCCCGGGTTCTCCAGCGGGAAGTACTGGAAGTCGACGCCGGGGAACAGGGAGTCCGGGCTGCCGGACACCACCGGGGAGAGCAGCACCAGCCCGATCGCCGGGAGCAGCCCGCCGTACACCGCCCACACCGCGCCCCGCGTGGTGAAGCCGCGCCAGAACAGCGAGTAGAGCAGGACCGGCAGGTTCGCCGAGGCGGCGACCGCGAACGCGAGGCCGACGAGGAAGGCGACATTGAGATCGCGGGCCAGCAGGCCGAGTCCGATCGCCACGGCGCCGATGCCGACCGCCGCGCACCGGGCCACGGCCACCTCGCTGCGGGGCGTGCCGCTCGGGCGGCGCAGTGACGCGTACAGGTCGTGGGCCACCGAGGCGGAGGAGGCGAGCGTGATGCCCGCGACCACCGCGAGGATCGTGGCGAAGGCCACGGCGGCGACCACCGCGAACAGCACGGTGCCCCCGGTCGAGCCCGCTCCGCCGCCCAGGTCGAGGGCGAGGAGGGGCACCGCCGTGTTCCCGGCCGCGTTGGATCCGCGTACGGCCTGCGGCCCGACCACCGCCGCCGCCCCGAAGCCGAGGACGATCGTCATCAGGTAGAAGCCGCCGATCAGGCCGATGGACCACACCACCGAGCGGCGGGCGGCCCGCGCGGTCGGCACGGTGTAGAAGCGGGAAAGGATGTGCGGCAGCCCGGCCGTGCCCAGCACCAGGGCGAGCCCCAGGCTGATGAAGTCCAACCGGGAGTTCCAGTCCCCGCCGTACTTCAGCCCGGGCGCCAGGAACGCCCTGCCCCGGCCGCTGCGCTCCGCCGCCGTGAGCAGCAGCCGGTCGACGTCGCCGTGGAAGCGCAGCAGGACCAGGACGGTCAGCACGACCGTCCCGCTCAGCAGCAGGACCGCCTTCACGATCTGGATCCAGGTGGTGGCCCGCATCCCTCCCAACGACACGTAGATCACCATGAGCGCGCCGACACCGATGACCGTCCATGCCTGGGCCGCGCCGCTGGTCCGCCCCAGCAGCAACGCCACCAGACTGCCCGCGCCGACCATCTGCGCCACCAGGTACAGCACGGACACCGTGACCGAGGACGTTCCCGCGGCGATCCGCACCGGCCGCTCGCTCATCCGGGCGGCCACCACGTCGGCCAGCGTGAACCGCCCGCAGTTGCGCACCAGTTCGGCCACCAGGAACAGCACGACCAGCCATGCCACGAGGAACCCCACCCCGTACAGCAGCCCGTCGTACCCGTACAGCGCGATGAGCCCGCTGATCCCCAGGAAGGAGGCCGCCGACATGTAGTCCCCCGCGATGGCAAAACCATTCTCCATCGGGGAGAACAGCCGCCCGCCCGCGTAGAACTCCTCCGCCGAACCGTGCCGCCTGCGGCTCACCCACGTCGTGATCGCGAGAGTGACCGCCACGAACCCGCTGAACAGCAGCAGCGCCAGCGTCTGATGATCACCGGTCACGGGTTCCCTCCCTGCGCTCCGCGGGCCAGTTCCTGGGTGTCCCAGCGCAACTCCAGCGCGGCCCGGTCCCGGCGCAGCCGCGCGTGCCGCGCATACGCCCAGGTGAACACGAACGTGGTGACGAACTGCCCGAGCCCCGCGAGCATCCCCACGTTCACCGCCCCCACCACCGGCCGCGCCATGAGTCCCGGCGCGGTCGTCGCGGCCACCACATAGGCCACGTACCACGCCAGGAAGGCCGTGACCCCCGGCGCCACGAACCGCCGGTACCTGCCGCGCACCTCCTGGAAAGCCTCGCTGTGCTGCACCTCGACGTACACGTCGCGGGCACGCGCCGCCGCGCCGGGCTCAGCGCGCGCGGGCGGCACGGCAGGCGCCGGCATGCCCGCACCGTCCAGCTCGCCCCAGCCCGAGGCCGATGTGCCATGCCATGGGTCCTCGTACGCCACGTCACGGGAGGACGCGCCGTCGTCCTCCTGGTTCCCGGCCGATCTCTCGGGACCGTCCCCGACTCCGCGGGGACGACCGTTGCTTGACTGCATGCCCAAGGATGGACAGAACGGATAGATCCCTGACTCTTCTTCCTCCGGCTCTTCACCCCATCAGGTGATTCACCCGGTCGGTGGTCGCACCAGCCCCTTGCTGTAGGCGTACCGCACGGCCTGCGCCCGGTCCCTGAGCCCCGTCTTGGCGAACAGGTTGTTGATGTGGGTCTTCACGGTCGCGGTCGACACGTGCAGCCGGCGGGCGATCTCCTGATTGGTGAGCCCTTCGCCGATCAGCACCAGGACCTCGGTCTCGCGTGCGGTCAGCCCGTCGGGCGCCTCATCTGCCGCGGGCACCGGCACGGGCTCGGCCTGCGACAGTCTCTCCAGCAACCGCCGCTGGACACTCGGCGACAGCCCCGCGTCCCCCGAGAGCACACTGTGCACGGCACGGACGATCTCGTCCCCGCCCGCGTCCTTGGTCAGGTAACCCCGGGCACCGGCCTTGAGCGCGGGGAACAGCGAGTCGTCGTCCGCGTAGGTGGTGAGCACCACGACCTGCGTGCCCGGGTACTGCTCCCGGATCCGCCGGGTGGCCTCCACGCCGTCGCAGCGGGGCATCCTGAGGTCCATCAGCACGACGTCCGGGGCCAGTTCCCCGACCAGTCGCACCGCCTCCTCCCCGTCTCCCGCCGCCCCGACGACCTCCACCCCGGGCAGCAGCCCGAGCAGCATCACGATGCCTTCGCGGACCACGGTCTGATCGTCGGCCACCACCACCCGCGCGGGCTTCCGCTCCCCTTCCGTCCGCGTCATACGGGCACCTTCAGCGTCACCACGAACCCCTCCTCACCCGGTCCCGCGTCCAGCGAACCGCCGAGCAGTTCGGCGCGCTCACGCATGCCCAGCAGACCGTACCCGCCCCCGGAACCGTTCAGTTCGCCCGCTTCGCCGCCCGAGTCCCGGACGTCCAGCGTCACTTCGCGCTCGCCGTAGTCGAGCCGCACGGCCACCCTGGCGCCCCGCGCGTGCTTGCGGACGTTCGTCAGGGCTTCCTGGGCAGCGCGCCGCACGGCCTGGGACGCCTCGGCCGGCAGGGGTCTGCGTTCACCTGTGACGGTGACCTGGGCACCTTCTGCCGTGCTGACGAGTTCGGCCAGGAAGTCCTCCAGCGGGCTCAGCTCGCCCCGCAGCGCGGACAGCGCCTGGCGGGTCTCGGCGAGGCCGTCGCGGGCCATGCCCCGGGCGGCCACCACCCGCTCCAGGATCCGCTCGCGATCCGCGCCGCTCTCGATCAGCAGCCGCGCCGCCTCCAGGTGCACGAGCTGGGCGGAAAGGCTGTGCGCCAGCACGTCGTGGATCTCCCGTGCGATGCGGGCACGCTCGGCCAGTGCCGCGGACTCTGCCTCGGCCGCGCGGGCGGCGCGCTCCTGGGCGAGGAGCCGCTGCGCACTGCCGCGGGCTTCCGCGTCCAGCCGCAGCACGTACCCGGCGAGGGCCATGCCGGCCACGGTGGCGGCCGTGGTCAGCCAGACGTCGTTGGTGAACGCGGAGTACGAGGCCAGCGCCACCGACGCGACCGGGACCGCGGCCCCCAGCGGCAGCCGCTCCAGCGCGCCGACTCCACAGCCGCACCAGATCACGAGGGCCGGTCCGGTGAATCCCGTGGCCTCCGCTGCGACCGCGATGACCAGGAGCACGCCCATGAGCGCGAGGGAGGGCACCAGCCGGTGCGCGTAGGTGGTCCGGAAGAAGGCCCAGGAGACGAGGCCGGCGAGGAGGATCGCCGCCGCTGCCGCGAGTGCTTCCCCTAGCCCGACGTGCCTCTGGCTGAAGACGCCCCACAGGAGCACGGCCAGCACGAGCAGTCGGACGGCCCACGCGAGCATGCGCCGGGGACGGGTCGTTCCCGAGCGGCCGAGCGCCTCTCGTGACGGCCAGCGTGTCCAAGCGTTCTCCGTCACACGCGCTCCTTCCACGCCGGCCGCTCGTCGTCACCGTACGCCGGAGCCGGACGGCTCGGAGCGGAACGGATCGGAGCGGGACGGCTCGGGGCGGGGTGGCTCGGGGCGGGGTGGCTCGGGGCGCCGAGGGACTGCGCCCGCCAGGCCAGGATTGCGCCGCGGACCAGCAGGGTGCCGGCGAGGCCGAGCATCAGCGCGGAGCTGTCCTGGTGCACGCCGAGAGCGGAGCCGAGGGCGAAGACCCCGGCGCGCAGGGCTATGCCCACGATCCATACGGCGCCGCTCGCCTTGCTGCTCCTGGTCCACACGACACCGTCCGGCGCCGTCCAGATACGGGTGGTCCAGCCCCAGCCGATGCCGGTGACCAGGCCGATGGACAGCTCCACCACGAGCAGTGCGGCGGATTCGGCCCGGTGGTGGGCATCGAGGACGCCGGGCTCGCGCAATGAGACGACGGCGAGGATCACGGGCAGCAGCCACCAGCGCCGGTCCGTGCCGACGGGCCGGGCGCGGAACTGCCGCTCGATCACTAGGGCGACCACGGCGACGATCACCAGCATGTTGACGAGCCCGGGCATCTGGACCTCCGTGAGCGAGAGGGCGGTGCCGGAAGCGAGTGCTGCCGACGCCTTCGAAGCTACGGAAGTCCGCAGGCCAGGGGATCGGAGCCGGGGTGGATCACGGGTGGAACCCGGAACCGGCCCGCCT
Source organism: Streptomyces sp. NPDC031445 (assembly GCF_055581365.1). Classification (NCBI taxonomy): domain Bacteria; kingdom Bacillati; phylum Actinomycetota; class Actinomycetes; order Kitasatosporales; family Streptomycetaceae; genus Streptomyces; species Streptomyces sp. NPDC031445. The sequence goes on along the minus strand of NZ_JBVIJO010000001.1, from coordinate 103,934 downwards.
CCACCCACGGGTGGAGAGACCTTGGGGGCGGACGGGGGGCTGTCAGGGGTGGGCGGGAGTGAGCGTCGGTGATCGGGACCGCCCGCAACACACCGAACGCCCCACCCCCGAAGAAGCCCTCACCCCCGGGAGACGCCCCCCGTCGGCCGAGCCCCTGCCCCGTCCGCCGAAGCCCAGCGCAGCGGCTACGCGTCGATGCGTGACCGGTCCAGCGTCGCCGCCGAGCTGGAGATGAACTCCTTGCGGGGTGCGACGTCGTTGCCCATCAGCAGGTCGAAGACCTGTTCGGCGGCCTCCAGGTCGGAGAGGTTGATGCGGCGCAGGGTGCGGTGGCGCGGGTCCATCGTGGTCTCGGCCAGCTGGTCCGCGTCCATCTCGCCCAGGCCCTTGTAGCGCTGGATGGAGTCCTTGTACCGGATGCCCTTGCTCTGGAACTCCATGAGCTTGTCGCGCAGCTCGCGGTCGGAGTACGTGTAGACGTACTTCTCCTGCCCCTTCTTCGGCTGGATCAGCTCGATGCGGTGCAGCGGCGGCACGGCGGCGAAGACCCGGCCGGCCTCGACCATGGGCCGCATGTAGCGCTGGAACAGCGTGAGCAGCAGGCAGCGGATGTGCGAACCGTCCACATCGGCGTCGGTCATCATGATGATCTTGCCGTAGCGGGCCTGGTCGATGTCGAAGGTGCGGCCCGAGCCCGCTCCTATGACCTGGATGATCGCACCGCACTCGGCGTTCTTGAGCATGTCGGTGACCGACGACCGCTGCACGTTGAGGATCTTGCCGCGGATCGGCAGCAGGGCCTGGAACTCGGAGTTCCGCGCCAGCTTGGCCGTGCCGAGCGCGGAGTCACCCTCGACGATGAACAGCTCGCTGCGGTCGACGTCGTCGCTGCGGCAGTCGGCGAGCTTGGCCGGCAGGGAGGAGGACTCCAGGGCCGTCTTCCGGCGCTGGGCGTCCTTGTGCTGGCGGGCCGCGACCCGGGTGCGGGCGGCCGCGACCACCTTCTCCATGACCACCCGGGCCTGGGCGGCGGCGTCGCGCTTGGTGGCCGTGAGGAACGCCTTCAGTTCCTTGCTGATCACGCTGTTCACGATGCGGCGGGCCGCCGAGGTGCCGAGGACCTCCTTGGTCTGCCCCTCGAACTGCGGCTCGGCGAGCCGGACGGTGACGACGGCGGTGAGGCCCTCCAGGGCGTCGTCCTTGACGATGTTGTCCTCGGCCACGCGCAGCAGCTTCTTGGCGCGCAGCACGTCGTTCAGCGTCTGGGTGAGGGCCTGTTCGAACCCGGCGACGTGGGTGCCGCCCTTGGGGGTGGCGATGATGTTGACGAACGACCTGACGGTCGCGTCGTAGCCCGTGCCCCAGCGCAGCGCGACGTCGACGCCCAGCTCACGGGTGACCTCGGTGGGGGTCATCTGACCGTGGTCGTCCAGAACCGGGACGGTCTCCTTGAAGGTGCCCCTGCCCGAGAAGCGGAGGACGTCGCAGATCGCCTTGTCGTTGGCCAGGTACTCGCAGAACTCGCTGATACCGCCGTCGAAGCGGAACGACTCCTCGCCCTTGCTGCCGCCCTCGCCGAGGCCGAACTCGTCACGGACGACGATGGTCAGGCCGGGCACCAGGAAGGCGGTCTGCCGGGCACGCTGGTGCAGGTTCTCCAGGGACAGCTTGGCGTCCTTGAGGAAGATCTGCCGGTCGGCCCAGTAACGCACGCGCGTGCCGGTGCGTGTCTTGGGGATCTTCTTGGCCTTGCGCAGACCGCTCTTGGCCTCGAACTTCGCGTCGGCACCCTCGGCGGCGAAGGCTCCCGGCACGCCGCGCCGGAAGCTGATGGCGTGCGTGTGGCCGCCGCGGTCCACCTCGACGTCGAGGCGGGCCGAGAGGGCGTTGACCACGGAGGCACCGACGCCGTGCAGACCGCCGGAGGCCGCGTAGGAGCCGCCCCCGAACTTGCCGCCGGCGTGCAGCTTCGTCATGACGACCTCGACGCCGGACAGGCCGGTCTTCGGTTCCACGTCCACGGGGATGCCGCGGCCGTTGTCGCGCACCTCGACGGAACCGTCGTCGTGGAGGATCACCTCAATGTGGTCGCAGTAGCCACCGAGGGCCTCGTCCACGGAGTTGTCGATGATCTCCCACAGGCAGTGCATCAGACCGCGGCTGTCGGTCGAGCCGATGTACATGCCGGGGCGCTTCCGCACGGCCTCAAGACCCTCGAGGACGAGCAGGTGCCGCGCGGTGTAGTTGGAACCGTCCCGGTCTGCTCCTGCCAGCAGCGCTGTGGACGGCACGGACGTATCGGCGGTCACGCGGTTCGCTCCTCGCTGAATTTCAGGTGGCCCCCTTTTGGGTAAGGGGGCGGCTTCGGTCGCCGCACAGAGGGTACCGAGCCCTGGTAGAGCTGGTGTAACGCCACCCTCGTCGGTCAACTCACACTAGTCCAGACTCGCATACCTGTTCGATCCCTCGCAGGAGTGAAGCACACATCACGTTCCCTTCGAGGCATGAACCATTTAGGCTCCGGGCACGTCCTCATGAACAACCGGCAACCCGGCCGGGAGGACCGAGACAGCAAGACAGCGCGAACCCGTACGCATACAAGAGACGCACTACGGCACATTCGCCGCCAACCGGCAGCAGACAGCCGCCCCGGAAAGATTTTTTCGAGGAAAAGCCACGAGCGGGAACGTTTACGGGCTGGTTGGATGTTGACCCTGGTACGACAGCTCGTCGAGCTAGAGAAGAGGCGACGTGACTACTGTTCTGACCCCCGCGAGCCCGTTGACGGCCGCCGATCGCTGCGACCGCTGCGGCGCCCAGGCATACCTGCGCGTCGTCCTGCTCAGCGGCGGAGAACTGCTCTTCTGCGCCCACCACGGGCGCAAGTTCGAGCCGGAACTCAAGAAGATCGCCGCTGAGATACAGGACGAGACGGAGCGGCTGACCTCCGTTCCGAACACTCCTTCTGAGGAAGAGCGCTGAATCTCGCACCACGACGAGCCAGCCCCGGCACAGGCCGGTGAACGGGCGGCCGCTCCTCACCAGGAGCGGCCGCCCGTGCTCATGCCCGTCGACGCGCGCTCACGAGCGCCCGGACGGCGGGGACCCGTCGGCCGGCCGCAGCGCTCGTACGATCTCGGAGACGCGCGTGTAGACGCCGGGAAACCCCGGCCGTCCGCAGCCGCTCCCCCATGACACGAGGCCGATCAGCCGTCCCCGGGCCACCAGAGGGCCGCCGCTGTCCCCCTGGCAGGCGTCGGGGCCTCCGGCGGGCTCACCGGCGCAGAGCATGGTCGCGGCCCGGTAGGAGCCGTCTGGGCCGCCCGGGAACGCGCGGGCGCACATCTCGTCGGGCAGTACGCGCACGCGCGCGGCGTGGAGCCGGTGCGGGTAGGCCCCCGCGCCGGTCGTGTCCCCCCAGCCGGACACCAGGGCCTGCGTGCCCGGAGCGTAGGCCGGGTCGTCCGTGCCCGCCATGGCGACGACCGCGCTCCGCGGCAGCGGTCCGGCGAGCCCGAGGACCGCGAAGTCCCCGGAATGGGTCCTGGCGTCGTACGCGGGATTGAGCCGGATCTCCCGTACGGCGATCTCGTCGCCCTGCCGCGACAGCAGGTCGGTACGGCCCGCGATGACCTTCAGGTCGCGCAGCCGGTTCGGCGGTGACCCGAGGGCCTCCTCGGACAGACAGTGGGCCGCGGTGACCACGGTGGTGCGCCCGACGGCCACAGCGCCGCAGAACTGGCCCGCCCGGGTACCCCCGAACCGGTCACGGCTGGCCAGCGCCACCGTCCACGGAGCCTGGGAGACGTCGATCGGGAACCCCCCGACCACTACGCTGTCGGCGCCGGCGGGAGCCGCGCTCATCAGGGGTATCGCGGCCACGGTGGCCGCCAGGGCCAGCGGCCGGACCAGTGCCCGGACAACGGAACGGCGCATGCATGCTCCTCACTCTGGGTCCTGCTGGGACACTCAGAGTCATGCACCCCATGCGAGCGCGCAGCACGAAGGCCCGGCTCCCGCGAGGGGAACCGGGCCTTCGCCGTCGTACGACCGCGACCTAGTCGAGGTAGTCGCGCAGCACCTGGGAACGCGACGGGTGGCGCAGCTTCGACATGGTCTTGGACTCGATCTGGCGGATGCGCTCACGCGTCACGCCGTACACCTTGCCGATCTCGTCGAGGGTCTTCGGCTGACCGTCGGTGAGACCGAAGCGCATGGAGACGACGCCAGCCTCGCGCTCGGACAGGGTGTCCAGGACGGAGTGCAGCTGCTCCTGCAGGAGCGTGAAGCTGACCGCGTCGGCCGGGACGACGGCCTCGGAGTCCTCGATGAGGTCACCGAACTCGCTGTCGCCGTCCTCGCCCAGCGGGGTGTGCAGCGAGATGGGCTCACGGCCGTACTTCTGGACCTCGATGACCTTCTCCGGGGTCATGTCGAGTTCCTTGGCCAGCTCCTCCGGGGTGGGCTCGCGGCCCAGGTCCTGGAGCATCTGGCGCTGCACGCGCGCGAGCTTGTTGATGACCTCGACCATGTGCACCGGGATGCGGATGGTACGGGCCTGGTCGGCCATGGCGCGGGTGATCGCCTGCCGGATCCACCAGGTGGCGTACGTGGAGAACTTGTAGCCCTTGGTGTAGTCGAACTTCTCGACCGCGCGGATCAGACCGAGGTTGCCCTCCTGGATGAGGTCCAGGAAGAGCATGCCGCGGCCGGTGTAACGCTTGGCCAGGGAGACCACCAGACGGAGGTTGGCCTCCAGGAGGTGGTTCTTGGCGCGGCGGCCGTCCTCAGCGATGATCTCCAGCTCGCGCTTGAGCTTCGGGGCGAGCTTGTCGGCGTTCGCCAGCTTGTCCTCGGCGAACAGGCCGGCCTCGATGCGCTTGGCCAGCTCGACTTCCTGCTCGGCGTTGAGCAGGGGGACCTTGCCGATCTGCTTCAGGTAGTCCTTGACCGGGTCCGCGGTGGCACCGGCCGCGGCGACCTGCTGCGCGGGCGCGTCGTCCTCGTCCTCGTCGGACAGGACGAAGCCGGCGCTCTCGGCACCCTCGGGCTCGTCGGCGACCTTGGTGTCCTCGAGGACCTCTTCCTCGAGAAGCTCGACGTCGTCCTTCTTGGCCGTGGTCTTCTTGGCGGCCGTCTTCTTGGCGACGGCCTTCTTCGCGACCGTCTTCTTGGCGGTCACCTTCTTGGCGGCGGCCTTCTTGGCGGGTGCGGCCTCATCGGCGGAATCGGCTGCGGCCGGAGCGACGGGCGCCGCGGGCCCGGCCGTGGTCGCGGTGGCCTTGCGGGTGGTCACCGTCTTCGCCGCGACCGTCTTGGTGGCGGTGCGCTTGGCGGGGCTCTTCGCTGCGACGCTCTTGCGGGTGCGCTTGGGCTCTGCGGCACTGACCATCAGCGTCACACCCTCTTCCTCAAGGATCTGGTTGAGGCTGCGCAGTACGTTCTTCCACTGAGTGGCCGGAATCTGGTCAGCTTCGAAGGCCCGACGCACATCGTCGCCGGCGATCTGCCCCTCAGCCTTTCCCCGCTCAATGAGCGCCATGACAGAGACGGACTCGGCGATCTCCGGCGGGAGCGTACGGGATGTGCTGGCCGACACGAACAACCTCTCGGAACGTTGGAAAACGGCTTCCGGCGCCGTCCACTGAGGACAGGAGCCGACCACCGGCCTGGGGATGGGCCGACGGCGCGGGCGGGAGCCGGGAGGATTCACAGCGCCTGGTTCGGCGTCCGCATTCCCTCCGCGACTGTCACCTCTTAGGTCATCGCGCTGTCTCCACGAGCGTTACGCCCAATCTGCGTGGCCCGAGTCACACCCCGTAAGCGGTCAAAGGCGATCAGACACGTACAAAAGGAATCTCCCCTGACCTTTGACCGGCCGCACCCACGACCAGGGCTTCCCGTCACCGCCGGACCCGGCCGGACCTCGGGTGGTCCGGCGGGGTCCGGCGGCGGCCGGTACCCGGGCCTGGTTCCGCCACGAGTACCACGAGAGCGCCGCACACCGGCGACCGCACCGCGTTCCTCGCGAGGTCAGTGCTCGCGCGGGGCGGGAACCACGCGCTCCACTTCGGGGTGGACGGTGAGGAGCTGGCGCATGGCGCTCTCCGCCGCCGTACCGTCGCCGGTGCCGAGCGCGTCCACGATCCGCGCGTGCTGCGCGAGGGACGCCTCGTTCGGCCGGTCGCAGCCGGTGACCGGGCCGCCGGAGACCTGGAGCGCCGCCGAGACGATGCCGGACAGGTGCTCCAGCATGCGGTTGCCCGCGATCTGGATCAGCAGCGTGTGGAACTCCGTGTCGGCGCGCGAGTAGGTGAGCGCGTCGCCCTGGGCCAGCGCGTGGCTCATGATCTCCACCATGTCGCAGAGGCGCTGCTGCACCTCCTCGCGCCCGTGCCCGGCAGCGAGACGGGCGGCGAGCGGCTCGATCGTCCACCGCAGCTCGCTCAGTTCCCGGCGCTGGTCGTCGCGCTGAGGCCCGAAGGCCCGCCACTCGATGATGTCCGGGTCGAGAAGGTTCCAGTCGCTGACGGGACGCACGCGCGTGCCGACGTTGGGGCGGGCGCTGACCAGGCCCTTGGCCTCCAGGACCCGGAGGGACTCGCGGACGACGGTGCGGGAGACCTCGAAGCGCTGGCCGATCTCCTCCGGCACCAGCGGGCGGTCGGCGCCCAGGTCGCCGGAGACGATCATCTGTCCCAGCTGCTGGACGAGTTGGCCGTGCAGTCCGCGTCCGCGGCTGCCCGAGCCCCGCCTGCCGACACGGCCCAGCTCGGGGTCCCCGCCGTCCCAGGCAGGCACGCCGACGCGGTCGGTCACCGGGGCCTCGGCGTAGGGGTAGCGGTCGAGTTCGCCCGGGCCGGCCAGACCTGAGTCTGCGGAGCGGGCGGCGGTCATCATGGTGTGCGCAAGGGTACTCACGGATCCTTTGTCGGCTCCGTTTTCAACTCCCTTGAGGTCTTTGGTGAAAAGCACACGAAAGGGTGATCGCTCACGGCGTCGCAATTGACGCCTTATCGAAAAGAAATGGGCTCACTTCGGGGAGTTGTGCACACACCGAGAACGGAAGCGTACGGACAGTTGTCATCGGAACCGGGTGCGCAGCGCGGTGAAGAGGTACGCGCAGAGGAGTGCCGCCAGCGACAACGCCAGCGCGCCCCCGACGGGTTGGGCGAGGACCCGCGCGGCCGCGGCCAGGTACCGCTCTCCGCCGAAGGGCCACTGCAGCAGGAAGACCTCGCGCATCCGCACCGGGAAGCCTGCCGCCATCCGTACGGCCGGACCCCGCAGCGCTTCGTGCACGAGGGGCACGACGAGGACGGGCACGGCGAGGACGGCGGCCAGTCCGGCCGTCGTGGACCGGAACACCCCGGCCGCCAGTACGCCGGCCCAGGCGCAACCGACGACCAGCCCGAACCAACTCGCGGTCAGCGAAAGCCAGTCCGCGGGAACTCGTGCCAGTTCCCGTCCGTAGACGATGTAGAGCGCTTCGGCGTCGCAGCCCACGGTGAGGAAGGCGAGCAGCACCGCGGTGGCTCCGGAGACGAGCAGTTTCGCGGTGAGCAGCCCCAGTCGGCGGGGGACGGTGCCGCGGTCCGCCGCCAGGGCGGGGTGGCGGAACTCGTCCCCGTAGGCCAGCGCGCCGAGCAGCCCCGCCGCGAGCGCCGCGGGCGGCAGCGGCAGCTCCCGCGGCCACGCCGCGAACAGCCGCGCCTGCGGGGTGTGACCGAGCCGCGCCAGGAGTACGGCGGTGAGCGCGGACACCACCAGTACGGCACCGCAGACGAGGAAACCGGTGCCGATTCCGCCGGCGCGCCGGATCTCGTAGCGCAGGGGGCGCAGGGGGCTGCGGGCGGGGCGGACGGTGATGGGGGGTGGCAGAGGGGACGGGGCGGGGACGGGACGCGCACTGTCGGGCCGGACGGTGCGGCCGGCCTGCTTCCGGGCGCCCGGATTCCTGGCCCCGGGCAGGAGGGTACGGGTGCCGGCGAGGATGGCTGTGGGTGTGCGGGTGCTTCCCGGCTGCGGTTCGGAAGCCGTGGCGACTCCGCCGGGGCCGGAGTCCGGGGTGGGCGCCGGGTCTGCGGACCGGCCGCCGGTGGCCCTCGCGGGCGCAGCACCGGCGTCGGCGCCGGCCGTCTTCGTCTCGCAGGACGCGGTGGCTTCGCGGTGGCCGTGGCCATCCTCGACGGTTGTACCGGCCGCCGGCGCGGCGTGCGTCGTAGCCCCGGGGACGATCAGCGAGCCCTCCGCCGCGCGGTCTTGGCCACGATCGTGGCCCGGCGCGGTGCGCTCACTGCCGGCGGTCCGCCCGCGTTCCCGCGTCGCGAGCCCGGGCGCCGATCGGTCTTCGCCCGTCGGGGAGAAGCCGCCCGCGGCCCGCTCGGGCTCAGGTGCGGAGGAGTCGAGGGTGTGCTCGGGATGCTCCGAAGGCTGCCCGGCGACGGTCGTGTCGACCGAGGAGTGCCCCGGCGCGGCGGCGTCCGGCCCGGGCGCGGACCGGTCGGGGGTCTTCGCGCGGGATTTGGCCGCCGCACCGGTCATCGAGGCGCGTGACTCCCCCGGCGGGCGCATGCGGCACGAGTCCGCGGCGTGGAGGGCGGGGGCCGCGGTCTCCTCGGGCACCGGCCTCGCGCGTTCCGGCGTCGTCGACGGCTCGTCCGCGGCGCCGCTCGCGCCCTGCGGTGCGTCGCCGAGCGCGGCGGAGCCGGGTTCCGGCGGGGAGTGCCGGGCGGACTCCGGCGCCGGGCAGCCCGACACGGTACGCCGGCGACGCGCCCACGAAGGGCCCGCCCAGGCCTGCCCCGGTTCCTCGGACGGGGTGCCGGGTGCCGCCGGGCGCGATTCCGCCGGGCCGTGGTCCTGCCGGGTCTCCCGGTCTGCCGGCGCCGAGTCCGGGACCACCGGGAGGGGCTCGGTGGAGCACACCCCCGCATCGCCCTCGGCACCGGCTCCCGGCCCCATGTCGCCCACCTCGTCGGCCAGTTGGTGGACGAGGATGCCATGGCGGAACGCGATCTCACCGACGTCGGCGGTCGTGGTGCCGTACACGGACAGGCGGTTGCCTCCCTCGCGCACGACCTCGACGGAGCGGCGAGTGGTGCGTGCTTCTTTGGTGAGCAGCGCCGCGAGGCGTACGGCGTGGGGGCTGCGGACGGCCACGCGGGGGCGTAGCCGGGTGCGGGCGAACGCCCTTCCCTCCTGGTCCGCGACGACTTTCCCGGCGTCGAGCGTGACGACCCGGTCGGCGCTCCGCGCGGCCTCCTTGGTGTCGGCCGTGGTGAAGAGCACCGTGCCGCCCTGGGCGGCGTGGGCCCGCAGCATGCTGTGCAGCCATTGGGCCTCACGGGTAGGGAGACCGTCGGCGGGTTCGTCCAGGACGAGCGTGTGCGGGTCGGGCAGCAGGGCACAGGCCAGGCCGAGTCTGCGGTCCATGCCGCGCGACAGCGTGCCGAGGCGCTCCTCGCGTAGGCTGACGAGACCGACCGCTTCGAGGACTTCGTCGGCTCGCCGCGCGGGAACTCCCGCCGCCGCGCACAGCATGCGCAGATGGCCGCGGACCGTGCGGGACGGGTGACCCGGCACGTCGCCGAGGAGTACGCCGACTTCCTGTGACGGATGCGCGATGCAGTGCAGGGGCCGCCCCCTGAAGTACGTGATGCCGCGCCCGGGTTGGAGCTCAAGCATGAGTCTGAGCGCCGTCGTCTTTCCCGCACCGGCGGCCCCGAGGAGCGCGGTGACATGCCCGGCGCGCGCTTCGAAGGAAACGTCGTCGACAGCGGGCGGATGCGCCTTGCGGGGGTTGCTGGTCAGTCCGAAGGCCTGGATCACCTGCAGCAAGATAGCGCTACATGTCCGGTTTTCCCGGTATAAGCGGACTTGCGGAAACATGCCGTGTGGTCTAGGCCCGATCTTGTCCGCCGTTCGATGGATCCGGGCCCGGTACGGCAGCCCGGTGCGCCGGGCGTCCAGCCGGGACCGCGCCCTGTGGTCTCACACCTCGGGGCGCAGCATCGGCGGGTTGAGCAACGTGGCACCGCCGGCTCGGAAGAGCTGGGCCGGCCTGCCGCCCTGGCGCGTGGTCGTACCCCCGGTGGGGACGAGGAACCCGGGTGTTCCGGTGACCTTGCGGTGGAAGTTGCGCGGGTCGAGGGCCACACCCCACACCGCCTCGTACACCCGGCGCAGCTCTCCGACGGTGAACTCGGGCGGGCAGAAGGCGGTGGCCAGCGACGAGTACTCGATCTTGGAGCGGGCGCGTTCCACTCCGTCGGCGAGGATCTGCGCGTGGTCGAAGGCGAGCGGTGCCACAGGTTCACCGTCGCGGCCGTAGCCGCCCTGCTGGAGCAGTTCCTCGACCGGGGCCCAGCGCGCGTTGCTGGCGTCGCCGCCGGCGCGTGGCGCGGGCAGGTCGGGCGCGAGCGCGAGGTGCGCGACGCTGACCACACGCATGCGCGGGTCCCGCTTGGGATCACCGTAGGTGGCGAGCTGCTCCAGGTGGGCTCCGTTGTCCTGGGCCGGGACCGAGGGATCGTGGGCGCACAGCCCGGTCTCCTCGGCCAGCTCGCGGGCCGCCGCCTGGGACAGATCCTCGTCGGCCCGTACGAAGCCGCCGGGCAGCGCCCAGCGCCCCTGGAACGGGGGCTCGCCCCTGCGTACCGCCAGCGCGCACAGGGAATGGCGACGCACGGTCAGCACGACCAGATCCACGGTGACGGCGAAGGGCGGAAAGGCTGACGGGTCGTAGGGCATGCCGCGATCATAGTCGTCTGCCTGACGATAAACACTCCCTTCGCCAGTCGAACGGGGGGTGATTCCGCTTCTCTCCCGTACGGGGCGCCGAACCGCTTCTCCGTCCGTCCAAGCAGCGCTGTCGTACGAGGTCACGGCCAGTTCACCGGTGTCACGCTCCCAGTTGCAGGCCGTCCGCCGCCTCCTCCACCATGGCCAGCCCCAGGCGGCTGATCCGTACGGCGAAAGGGGCCCCCGCGACGCGGAGGCCGTGGAGTCCGACTTCGCCGAGCGGGGCGGAGCGGACGGGGCGCAGGGTCACCGTGCGGGCGGGGGCGTCGGGTCGGATGCCGGCGAGAGCGGTGAGCAGCAGGACCACGGAGGCCGCTGCGGTGGCGGCCGGACGGCAGGCGGCGGGGTGCGGAAGGGGCGCGGTGCCGGCGGAGCGCTGTTCGCCGGCGAACATCTCGGGCAGGCGGTGACCGAAGTGTTCCGCCGCGTCCAGCAGCCCGTTCAGCAGTCCGGCCGCTTCCTTCTCATATCCGGCCGCCGCGAGCCCGGCGACCGCGAGTGCCGTCTCCTGGACGCGCACGGCTCCGGTCCGGTGACCGAACGGATTGTGGCCCGCCTCCTTGGCGCCGAGGCCGCGCAGTCCCCAGCCCGCGTCCATGGCGGGGGCACCGAGCAGCCGGGCGAGGTGTGCGGTGTGCACCTTGTCGAGCAGGCCCGGGGCCAGTATGCCGCCGCCGAGCAGTCCGGTGTCGAGGAGGTGGACGGTGGTGGCGGCCAGGTGGGGCACGGGCCGGCCATCCGCTGTCAGGGCCATGGCCGGACGTCCGCCGCCGCGGTCCTCCAGCCAGAAGTCGGCCCGGAAGGCCGACCGCAGCGTCCGGGCCCACTGGCACAATTCCGTGGCGCCCGGTCTGCCGTAGGCGTCGAGAAGGTCGGCACCGAGCAGGGCGGCACGGTGCGCATGGGCCTGGGTCTCACAGCGGGCCGGTCCGGCGGGATGGGGGTCGCGGAGGTACGTGCCGTCGCGCACGGTGGTCCGCAGCCAGGTCAGGCAGCGCTCGGCCGCAGGGAGCAGGTGCCGTGTCTCCTGATCGGGCAGCCCCCAGCGGCGGGCCTCGGCCAGCAGGACGGGGAAGAGCAGTGTGGCCTCCGTTCCGGTGCAACTCGGTGGGAGATGCGGGCCGGCGTCGCGACGGGGACCGGGGATCATGCCGGTCCGCGGGCCCGGACCCTTGAGCTGGGTACGGGCCAGGGCGCGCAGGGTGCCCGCGGCGAGCCGGGTACCCAGGGGCAGCGCCATGCGGGCGGCGGTGAGCGCTTCGGCCGGGGCCATTCCGCAGCGCCAGGGGGCGCCCGCCGCGAGGTAGGTGTCGGCGGGGTGCGCGGGATCCCGCAGGAGCAGTGCCCGCAGATCGGCGACGGCCGAGTGCAGCAGCGGGCCCACTCGGTGGTCGTCGCCGGTCGCCCGGGCGGGGGCAAGAGGGCCGGCGGCGTGTCCCGCGGCCCGCAGGGGGCCGGTGCCCTCGGGCCGTACCCGCAGTTCCACGGTCGCCGTCCCGCCCGGTGCGAGTTCCAGCTCCCAGCGCAGCAGTCCGGCCGATGCCAGGGCGTCGGCGGGCGGCGGGTCCGGGGTGACGCAGGCGGCGGCGTCGTCCTTGGCCCAGCGCAGACCCGAGTCGTGGACACTGGCCGGGAGTTCGGGGCCGGCCGTCCCGGCGGCGATGGCGGCGAGGTCCGCCAGGTCGGTGCCGAGGGCGACCTCGACGGGCAGGCGCAGCGGACGCGGGGCCGCGCTGCGCAAGGTGATCCGTTCGGTTCCGTCGGCATGGCGGGTCCGTTCCACGACGACGTCGGGGTCGGGGCCGGCGGCCGCGGCAGTGCGCAGCGTCCCCACGAAGCGGGCGCCGTCGGCTCCGGTCATCCAGGCCCGCACCGGCAGCGGTTCACGTCCGGCCACGCGGACCTGGCACCGGGACAGCAGCCGCCTGCCGCCCCGGTAGAACCCGTCCAGTCCCCGTCCGGCCAACTGTCCCGACTCACCGGAGACGGCGAGGCCGGGCAGGGCCACGCACATCAGGGCGGTGTGCGTGGGCGGCAACTCCGGCACCGGGCGGCTGACCGGAGGTGTGCGGGGCGGCGCGGCCGCGGCGGGTCCCCGGGACCGGGCCATGACGGCCGGCAGGGGGCTGCCCTGGGTGGCCGGGGCGAAGGGACGGGCGTCCGCACGTGAGGTCGGTCGAAACCCGGCTGCCTTCGGTGTGGGGCCTGTGACGTCCGTCAACGGCTCGGACCTGCTCCGGGGCGGACGTTCGCCGGCGGCGGAGGGCGGAGTCGGCTGCTGGTGCATGGGCTGGCTTCTTCTGCGCTCGGTGTGCCTCGGGCGTGCTGGGCGGCCGGTGGGCCGCCCCGGAGGACAGGGGAGGTACGGCGGCTGGGCCCGTCGAGGCTTTCCGCCACCCAGGTGAACGGCAGCGGACTCCTCCGGGTCACGGCTCGCCCCCGTGAAGCCGACCGATGGTGGCCTGGCGGGGTGGCGGAGGGCGGGTGTCAGGCCGCTTGGTGGTGGGGGGACCTGTCGGCCCGGGGTTGGCGGCTGGACCGGTCGGCTAGGAGTGAACGGCTGGGCGCCCGGGAGTGGCATGACCAGCTGGCGGAGGGTGGGCGTCCGAGCACCCGGTGATGGCGGGACCGGTCGGCGAGAGGCAGGCATCCGGACACGCGGCGGTGGCACGACCGGCCAGCGAGAGCCGGTCACCCGGACACCCGGCGGTGGCACGACCGGCCAGCGGAGGGCGACCGTCAGGGCACCCGGTGCCGATCGGCCTGGGCGCCTCGCCGACTGTGCGCGCCCGGCGTGTCCGGAGGTGCCTCCACTCAGGCCCGGTGGCTCGGGGGTCGTTCCTGTGCGGGGCGGCGCCTGACACTCGCCGGCGCTCATCCGTTCTCCTCTGGCTGCGGACGCCCGGTGTCCGACCGGGCGCCACCGGTCGTGGCGTCGCCTGGATCCGCCCCACGCGTGCGCGTGCTGACCGGGCCGCGGGTGCCGGGCCCGGAGGACTCGGTGGCGGACGCCCGGGGGCGGGTGTCGGCCGGCCTGCGTCGGCCTCCCTTCGCGTGCGCCGTCTGACGGCCGTCGTCGCCGTCCGCGCTGCGCACCCGGCGCCGTCGTTGCCTGCCCGTCCGGGAGCCGGGCTCGGTGCTCCGGTCGTCCGCCTGGATGCCGGGGGCGGGTGCCGGGGCCGGGGCCTGCGGGGGGTCGGTGAGAGCGGTCTGGGGTGCCGGGTCCGTTCGTTCCGTGGTCCCCGCCGTTGTGCGCCGTGCGCCGTCCGCGCGCAGGCAGCGGCGGACCGCCTCCGGGTCGAGACCTTCGTTGCAGGCCTGGTGCAGCAGGCGGGCGAAGAGGTAGTCGGGATCGGCGGCCAGGGCCATGGCCAGCGCTTCCCGCGCCTCCAGTTCATCTCCCATGGACCAGGCGACCCAGCCCGCGAGGGTCAGCGGTGCGGCGGCGTGCTCGCCGTAGGGCCCCACGCAGCGGCGGGCCAGGGCGCGCCAGAGCCGGAGCGCCGGCCCGGCCTCGGCCCCTTCCATCCAGGCTGCGGCCCTGTCGCGGGTCGTACGGTCCTGGAGCCCGAGGATCAGGGTGGCCGCCTCGTCGTCCGCGAGGAGGTTGTCGTCGCGCGCGTCCGCCGGATGGGTGCCGGAGACCGGGGCCGCGGTGCCGTAGCGGCGAATGATCCGCTCGGCAAGGTCCAGGGTTTCCTCGGCCACCTCCTGACGGGCCGTCTCGTCCAGGATGCGGGGCACCAGGCTCATGCCGGCGGCGTCCAGGGCGATCTCCTGTTCCAGCGCCGCGCCGGTCTCCCACGGCTGCAACCTGGCGCGCAGTTCCCGCAGGGTGCCGCGCACCTGGATGCCGGCGTAGGTGGCCGCCGCGGCGAGTACCGACGTGCCGGGGAGGCCCATCGGCGAGCCGTCCTCGGGGCAGCAGCCCTCGACCGGGCAGCAGTACGACCAGAAACGGCCGTCGGAGATGCACAGGGCCTCGATGACCGGCACGTCGAGGTTGCCGCATTCGGTCCGCATCAGGTGGGCCAGCCTCTCCAGCCGTCGTTTGACGTCCCGGCCGGACTCTCCCGGACCCGGTTCCTGGCAGACGTAGGCCACCATCCGCTCGGGCCGGGAGCCGCGCCGCTCGCTGCCGGTGACCAGACCGCGGGCCAGTTGCCGGGCGGCGGCCTCCCAGTCCTCCTCGGCCGCGGGGATGCCGAGCCGGGCCCGGCCGCCGAACCTGCCGCGGCGGCCCGCGTGGTCGTGCAGGGCGACGAGCACCATGCTGTCCTCCGGGCGGTAGCCGAGGAGGTAGGGCAGGGCGTCGGCCAGCTCGGCCGGGGTACGCAGCGTGACCTGCGTGGCGTGGTCGGCCGGTCCGGTCGGCGGCTCCTGTGCCGGGATGTCGTCGCTTTCGAAGGATCCGGTGGCTTCGCTGTGATTCGTCATGCGGCGACGATCTCGCGGATCTCGAGATTCCGGTTGAGCCTGTGGATAAGTCGAATCAGGGACACGACAACGCGGTGCCGCGTTGTCCACAGCCTCGGCCCGTGCCCGCCCGTTTGTCGGTCCCGTCCTGTTGTATGGGACGCATGGAGCACACGAGCAACGCGGAACTCCGGGCACGGGCGGACGCCGTCCTCGCCCGGCTCGTCGGGGACGCCACGGGCACGGCCCGGCTGCGCGAGGACCAGTGGCGGGCGATCGAGGCACTGGTCGCGGACCGGCGCCGGGCCCTGGTCGTGCAGCGCACGGGATGGGGCAAGTCCGCGGTGTACTTCGTGGCGACCTCGCTGCTGCGGGCCGCAGGAAGCGGGCCCACGGTGATCGTCTCCCCGCTGCTCGCGCTCATGCGGAACCAGGTGGACGCGGCCGGCCGGGCCGGTATCCACGCCCGGACCATCAACTCCGCCAACACCGAGGAGTGGGACGCCGTCCAGGCCGAGATCGCGGCGGGCGACGTCGACGTGTTGCTCGTCTCGCCGGAGCGGCTGAACAACCCGGACTTCCGGGACCAGGTCCTGCCCAAGCTGTCCGCGGCCACCGGCCTGCTCGTCGTGGACGAGGCCCACTGCATCTCCGACTGGGGCCATGATTTCCGTCCCGACTACCGCCGGCTGCGCACCATGCTCGCCGACCTCCCGCCCGGGGTTCCCGTACTGGCCACCACCGCCACGGCCAACGCGCGAGTGACAGCGGACGTCGCCGAGCAGCTCGGTACGGGGGGCGCTTCCGACGCGCTGGTCCTGCGCGGGCCGCTGGACCGGGAGAGTCTGAGCCTCGGCGTGCTGCGGCTCCCGGACGCCGCGCACCGGATGGCCTGGCTCGCCGACCATCTCGACGACCTGCCGGGCTCCGGCATCGTGTACACGCTGACCGTGGCCGCCGCCGAGGAGGTCACCGCCTTCCTGCGGCAGCGCGGGCACGCCGTCGCCTCGTACACGGGCAAGACGGAGAACGCCGAACGTCAGCAGGCCGAGGACGACCTGCTCGCCAACCGTGTGAAGGCCCTGGTCGCCACCTCCGCGCTCGGCATGGGCTTCGACAAACCGGATCTCGGCTTCGTGGTCCATCTCGGCTCGCCCTCCTCCCCCATCGCCTATTACCAGCAGGTCGGCAGGGCCGGCCGTGGTGTCGACCACGCGGAGGTGCTGCTGCTGCCCGGCAAGGAGGACGAGGCGATCTGGCAGTACTTCGCCTCGCTGGCCTTCCCCTCCGAGGATCTGGTCCGGCGCACCCTGGACGTCCTGGCCCGGGCCGACGGGCCCCTGTCGCTGCCCGCCCTGGAACCGCTCGTGGAGCTGCGGCGTTCACGCCTGGAGACCATGCTGAAGGTCCTCGACGTGGACGGAGCGGTGCGCCGCGTCAAGGGCGGCTGGATCGCGACCGGGCAGCCGTGGTCCTACGACTCCGACCGTTACGCGTGGGTGGCCCGGCAGCGCGCGGCCGAACAGCAGGCGATGCGCGAGTACGCGACCACCACCGGGTGCCGGATGGAGTTCCTGCAGCGCCAGCTGGACGACGAGGGCGCCAAACCCTGCGGCCGCTGCGACAACTGCGCCGGACCGCGCTTCACCTCCGGTCTGTCCCCGGCGGCCCTCGACGCCGCGCGGAGCGACCTGGGCCGCGCCGGAGTGGAAGTGGAGCCCCGTCGCATGTGGCCGACCGGCCTGCCGGCCATCGGCATCGACCTCAAGGGACGCATCCCGGCCGGGGAGCAGGCCTCGCCCGGGCGCGCGCTGGGGCGCCTGTCGGACATCGGCTGGGGCAACCGCCTGCGTCCGCTGCTCGCGCCCCAGACGCCGGACGCCGCCGTGCCCGACGACGTGGCGCGAGCCGTGGTGGACGTCCTTGCC
Organism: Streptomyces sp. NPDC031445; assembly: GCF_055581365.1. NCBI lineage: Bacteria > Bacillati > Actinomycetota > Actinomycetes > Kitasatosporales > Streptomycetaceae > Streptomyces > Streptomyces sp. NPDC031445. The sequence continues at coordinate 86,787 of NZ_JBVIJO010000001.1, read as the reverse complement.
GACTGGGCCCGGGGTCCCGGCGGCTGGGCCTCCGGCGCGTCCGACGCCCCGCCCCGGCCGGTGGGCGTCGTCACCGTGGCCTCGCGCAGCCGGCCCCGGCTGATCCAGTCCCTGGGCGCCCGGATCGCCGAAGTCGGCAGACTGCCCCTGCTCGGCTCGGTGGAGTACGCCGGGGACGCTCCCCGCTCGCCACGCAGCAACAGCGCGCAGCGGCTGAAGATGCTCGACGGCGCGTTGACGGTGCCGCCCGAGCTGGCGTCGGCGCTCGCCGAGGCGAATGGTCCCGTGCTGCTGGTGGACGACTTCACGGAGACGGGCTGGACGCTCGCTGTCGCGACACGCCTGCTGCGGAAGTCCGGGGCGCGCGGAGTGCTGCCGCTGGTCCTCGCCGTGCAGGGCTGACAGACGTGCCGTGGACCGCTCCTTGCCGCTCAAGGGTGCTCCGAGGATGACCGGCGTGCCGCCGCCCGTCCTCGCCTGGCCGGGCTGAGCTGCGTGTGGCCACAGGGCTGCGCGGCTCCGGGATGACCGCGCAGCTACGCACGGTGACCCGGCAGGCGGTGATCGGGCACCTCAGGCGTCGTCAGCCGAACCTTTGGGTAGGGATATAAGCCACGCACCACCAGATAACAGTCGGCGGTGCCAATTGCTCGTTGCCGCAGCCAAGTTCGACAGGAAGAATTGAGGTCCGCTCCCCGCACGGCTCGTCCGTGATCCGGTTGGGCTCCGCTGCGGTGCGCGCTCCCCCGAATCCGACCTCGCCCGCAGTATGGGCGCGTAGCCGAAGGGAGGAACGTGACCTTCGGATTCGCCTCGTCCTCGGCGGCCTCGTTGTCGACGTCCACGTCCGCCGCTTCCGCCAGTCGCCTGCTCGAGCCGGCCGAATGGGCCGCTGCCGGAATCCCCCTGCTGCGCAACCCCCGTGAGGTCGTCAGCGGACTGCACACCCGCCATCACCCGAAGCCGCTCACGGCGATCGTGGCGGTTCTCGACCCGGACGAACGGCTGCGGGCCAGCGCCTCGTTCACGCGCCGTCCGGCTGCCGCCGACGGCTGGATGTTCCGCAACACGCTGCTGGCCCAACTGCGCCGGGTGATTCCGCACGACCTCCGCCGCCGCACCCCGGTGCGCACGGCTGTCCTGCTCTACTGCCGCGAGGGCGACGCGCGTTGGACCGAGGAGGACGGCGCGTGGATGTGGGGACTGCGCGATGCCTGCACGCTGCACGGGCTGCGCTGCGGGGCGTACATCACGCTGACGCATGACGGCTGGCAGGTGCTCGGTGAGGGGCGCGGCGGACGCCGGCCCAACGCGCACTCGGCTCCCGAGCCCTTCGCCACGGCGGAGGCTCCGCCGCTCGTACCGCGCACCGGTGGCCCGGTCTCCGAGGTGCTGCGCCGGGCTGCGGCTCGCTGAGCCGGCCTGGTGGTGCCGCCGGCGGCATGACGGTTCGTGCCGCCGACCGGGGCCATGAACGCCACGGCCGGTACGACGGCCGGAGTGCCCGATCGCCGCGACCGACCGGGCCGCCCGCACGTCGGGAGCGACCGGGCCGCACGAACCGACGGCCAGCCGGAGGGCACGAACGCGTGGCCGACCGAACGTGACCAACCGGTAGTCGGCACCAGCGCGCGATGCCCGAGCCGCGTCGTGATGCCCGGACCGAACCCTGGTGCCCGAGCCGAACCGTCGTCCTCGCGAGGGGCAGCGAGGACACACGCGGGCTCACGAGCTGGTCCGGACACGCAAGATCCACTCTGGCAGGACGAACTCCGAGAGCAACCCGGCGCGGTCGCCCCGGCCTCGGCCCAGGCACCGGGCGCCCGTGCGGCACGCCTCTTCCGAAGGCTGTCGCCGCCCGTACGCGTGCACGCCAAAAGCCGCACCGTGCGGATTCCGCCGGAGCGGCCCCCTCGGCACCCCGGTGGCCCGGGGTGCCGGACGCGGCTCAGACGCCGGCGCCCAGCAGCGTGTTGATCTGCTGCGGGTCCCCGCAGACGATCAGCAGGGCACCGGCCCGGGAGTGGGCCAGCGGGAGGGCGGTGGCAGCGGCGGAGGCGGGTCCTCCGTTGACGGCCACGACGACCACCGGGCGGGTGGCGGCGCGGGAGGCGACGGCGGCATCGGCGTAGAAGACGTCGTCACCGGCGTCATGCTGCGCCCAGTAGGACGTCTCGCCGAAGGACAGCTCGTGCTCGGCCCACGGGTGCTGGGCACCCGTGGTGATCAGTAGCACGTCGCCGGGGGCGCGGCCCGAGTCCAGGAGCAGGTCCACGGCCTCCTCGGCGGCGTCGAGCGCGCCCTCGGCCGAAGCCGGGATCAGCTGGATCTGCGGGCTCGCCGCGGTGGCGGTGGGAGCGGCCGGGCCGGAGGGGCCAGGCTTGGCCGGAGCCACGTCACGCGGCGTGCGCTGCACCGGCGGCGTGGGCCGCAGAGGGCCGGGACGACCGGGGCGGGACGGAGCCGCGGGACGGGGGCCGGGTACGGGGCGGGGGGTCGGCGCGGTGCGGCCGCTGGCCGGCGTGGCGCGGGGACCCTGGGCACTCTCGTGAATCTGAGGCTCCTCGGGAATGAGAGGCATGAGCTGATATTTATCAAACGTTGGTGCGGCGCGGATGACCGGGTGGCACATCAGTGCGATCGGAACCGTCAGAAATCGAGAACGAGCTGACCCTCGATTTCCGGAACGCTTCCGTCCGCCCAGCTGCGGACCTTCTTGAGGTGCCGCCACTGGGGCAACGCATCAAGATACGCCCACGACAATCGGTGGTGCGGGGTGGGCCCCCACTCCTCCAGTGCGGCCTTGTGCACGGGCGACGGATACCCGGCGTTGTCCGCGAATCCGAAGTCTGCATGGTCGCTACCCAGTTCGGCCATCATTTTGTCGCGCTGAACCTTGGCGATCACCGACGCCGCCGCGACGGCCACACACGACTGATCGCCCTTGATCACCGTGCGCACCTGCCAGGGGTCGCCGAGGTAGTCGTGCTTCCCGTCGAGGATCACGGCGTCGGGGCGGACCGGCAGCGCGTCCAGAGCGCGGACCGCGGCGAGCCGCAGCGCGGCCGTCATCCCCAGGTCGTCGATCTCCTCCGGGGAAGCATGCCCCAGTGCGTACGCCGTCACCCATGACTGCAGGATCGGAGCGAGTTCCGTACGGCGCTTGACCGTCAGCAGCTTGGAGTCGGTCAGCCCCTCGGGCGGGCGGCGGAGTCCGGTGATCGCCGCGCAGACGGTGACGGGCCCGGCCCAGGCGCCGCGCCCCACCTCGTCGACACCGGCAATGACCTTCGCTCCGGTCGTGGCGCGCAGGGAGCGCTCGACGGTGTGAGTAGGTGGTTCGTACGGCATGGCGCCCTTAGCGTACGCCGCCGGGATCGCCTTGCGACACCCCGGTCTTCCGGCCGGCACCGGGAGTGCGGACGCGGCGGGTCAGGTCTCTTAGGGCCGCAGCAGCGGGAGCATCAACTGGTCGATCATCTCTTCCAGATCCTGGTCGCTCCATTCACTGGCGCACATCTTCGACCGGTACATCATCATGGCCGGGATGGCGTCGAAGACGTACCCGTTGGCCGCGTCCGAGCGGACTTCTCCTCGCTCTATTCCGCGGGTGATGACCTCTCGAAGCAGGTTGACGGTCGGCTCGACCACGGTGCCGACGATCACTCGCTCGAAGCGCTCCACCTGCACATGGTCGCACTCGTGAATCACCGAACGCAGTGCGACCCCTGGCCGCGAGTACATGATCCGCCGCACCTGCCGGCACAGGGTGAGCAGGTCCTCGCGCACGCTTCCGAGGTCCGGGGCCTTCTCGACCCGGGGCAGTCCGGACACCAGGGCGTCGGCCACCAGATCCTCCTTGGAGGGCCAGCGACGGTAGACCGCGGCCTTGCCGGTCTGGGCGCCGGCCGCGACGCCCTCCATGGTCAGCCCCTTCCAGCCGACCGTGCTGAGCTGCTCCAACGTGGCGTCCAGGATCGCTCGCTCCAGCACCGCACCGCGCCGACGAGGGGAAGCCGTCCGGTCAGGGGCGGCCGTCCAGCGCGAGGTAACCATCTGAGTTTCTCCAACATGCAAGGGAAGCGGGGGTTCCGGGGGGAGGGGCGCCGTGCCGCAGCAACAGGGGGACGCGGGACGCGACGCCCGATTGAGTGAACGCTTGCGTTCACTGTCGAGGACTCACTACCGTGGACTCGAAAGTGAACGCGAGCGTTCACTAGAGTCTTTATGAGGGACCCATGGTGACGACCTCTCAGCTGCTCAAGGACGATCAGAAACCGGGCGTGGCCCGCCGGGAGGGGCATCCCGGCATCGCACTCACCGTCATCGCGACTTGCCAACTCATGGTGGTACTCGACGCGACGATTGTGAATATCGCACTCCCGCACATTCAAGAGGCCCTCAAGTTCAGCACCACCGACCTGACGTGGGTGGTCAGCGCCTACACGCTCACGTTCGGCGGTCTGCTCCTGCTCGGCGCACGAGCCGGCGACATCCTCGGCCGCCGCAGGGTGTTCATGGCCGGCATCCTGCTGTTCACCTTCGCGTCGCTGCTGGGAGGCCTGTCCCAGGAACCCTGGCAGTTGCTGGCCGCACGGGCCCTGCAGGGCGTGGGTGGTGCGATCGCTTCGCCCACGTCGCTGGCGTTGATCACCACGACGTTCCCCGAAGGCCCGGAACGCAACCGGGCCTTCGGAGTCTTCGCCGCCGTCTCCGCGGGCGGTGGCGCCATCGGCCTGCTCGCGGGCGGCATGCTCACCGACTGGCTCGACTGGCGGTGGGTGCTGTTCGTCAACGTGCCCATCGGTGTACTGATCGCCTCGCTCGCACCGCTGTACATCAACGAGCCCGAGCGGCACCCCGGACGCTTCGACCTCACCGGTGCGCTGACCTCCACGGTCGGCATGGCGTCGCTGGTGTACGGGTTCATACGTGCCGCCGAGAACGGCTGGCGGGACGGCCTCACCCTGGGCTCCTTCGGCGCGGCCGTGGTCCTCCTGTTCGCCTTCGTCTTCACCGAGATGCGGGCGAAGGAGCCGATCACCCCGCTCAGGATGTTCGCCGACCGGAACCGCTGGGGCACGTACGTGATCATGCTGAGCCTGGCCGCGGCGATGTTCGGCATGTTCTTCTACATCGTGCTGTTCGTGCAGAACGTGCTCGGCTACAGCGCCATCAGGGCCGGCCTCGCTTTCCTTCCCGTGACCGCCGCGATCGCCGTCGGGGCGGGCCTGTCCCAGCGCCTCCTGCCGGTGCTCGGCCCCAAGCCGTTCATGATGGGCGGTTCCGCGTTGGTGGTCGTCGGGCTGGTCTGGCAGACGTTCATCCGGCCCGAGAGCACGTACGTGGGCGGGGTGCTGGGCCCCATGCTGGTGTTCGGCTTCGGCATGGGTCTGAACTTCGTGACGGCCACCGTCACCGCCGTGTCGGGTGTCGCCCCGCACGAGGCGGGAGCGGCTTCCGGGCTCCTCAACGCCATGCAGCAGGTCGGCGGTTCGCTCGGGCTGTCCATCCTGACGACCGTCTTCGGATCGGCCAGCACCGACGAGGCGGAGAAGCAACTGCCGAAGTTCCTCGCCGACGCCTCGCCGGAGCAGAAGGCTGAGTTTGCCAAGACGCACCGACTGCCCGCGCCCTGGGGGCACGACGTGCTCGCCCACGGCATCTCCACGGCCTTCATACCGGCCGCGGCGATGGCCGTGCTTGCCTTCCTCACCGCTTGGCTGGTGCTCAGGGTCCGCAAGAGCGACCTCGACTCCCTCGCGGGGACGGCGGGACCGCACCTCGGCTGATCCGGGCCGGGCCGCGCGGTGCCGCGGCCGACCGGATCGTCGCCAGGGGACCGACGGCGGACGCGAAGATCCGGTCGGCCGCATCACGGCCACCAGCACCCCGCACAAGCCGAGGACCAGGCAGGACAGGGCCTGCGCCACCTTAGGCACCGGCACCGGCACGGCGAACGCCATCTCCCACCCTCCGTCCCTCGTCGTCCCGGTCACGGCATCCGCCGAACCGGCCACGAACGAGGCGGACGGCGGACGGCGGATACCGGGAGAACGGACGGCGGTCACGCACAGTTCCCGGTGCGCACGCAGAGTTTCCGAAAGCGGTCACGAAACCGGCGAGGGCCGCCAGGCCGTCGGCGCCGGGCGGAGCCGTCAGCCTCCGGCGGGAACCCAGTCCGGCAGTTCCTCGGTGTGCCGCGCCCACTCCGCGGGCGGCGCCCCGGCCTTGCCCGCGGCCAGCACGCCTCCCACGATCGCGCAGGTCGTGTCGACGTCCCCGCCGACCTGCGCGGTCGTCCAGAACGCCGAGGCGTAGTCACCGAGGGAACGCGCGGCGGACCACAGGGCGAAGGGAACGGTGTCATGGGCCGTCGTGCGGCGCCCGCAGCCCAGGACGGCGGCGACGGTGGCGGCGTCGGCGTAGTCGAGCATGTCGCGGGCGCGGCGCAGACCCTGGCCGACCGCGCTCTTGGGGACGAGTGCGATGACGCCGTCGAGCAGTGCCTCCGGGGCGGGCGGGCCGTCGGGCGAGCCCACCATGGCTGCCGCCGCGGCCACGGCCATGGCTCCGACCACGGCCTCCCGGTGCTGGTGCGTGGTGTAGGCGGAGATCTCCGCCTGGTGGGTCGCCTGCTCGGGGTCGTCCGCGTACCACGCGCCCAGAGGCGCGATCCGCATCGCCGCGCCGTTGCCCCACGACCCCTGGCCGTTGAAGAGCCCGGCGGCCAGCCGGCGCCAGTCCTCGCCCTCCCGGACGAGGCGCAGCAGCCGGTTGACCGCGGGGCCGTAGCCACGGTCGAAGTCGTGGTGCTCGGCGAAGGAGCGGGCGAGCGCGTCCTGGTCGATGCGGTGGTGGGTGGCGAGAACGGCGACCACCGAGCAGGCCATCTCGGTGTCGTCCGTCCACTGCCAGGGGCCTGCGGGCAGCTCGCGGCGCTTCAGCAGGGGGTGGTTCACGGGAACGAAGAACTGGGAGCCCAGCGCGTCTCCCACGGCCAGTCCCCGCAAGCTCGCCAGGGCGCGTTCCAGGCGTACGGAGGAAGAGGAGTCAGCGGTCATCGCCCTGCCACCCTATCCGTTCACCCAGTACGGCAGCGGTTTCCGCCAGCGCTCGAAGGGCCGGTCGAGCGTGTACTTGCCGTCCTCTCCCAGAACGAGCATCCGCATCTCGGCGTTCCCGGGGTTGGACAGCGACTCGAACTCCGCGACCGTCCAGTGGAACCAGCGCATGCAGAACAGCCGCATCGCCAGCCCGTGCGTCACCAGGAGGACGTTCGGCGGGTGGTCGGGGGCCTCGAAGCTGCGGAAGAGGCTCTCCAGGAAGCCGCCGACCCGGTCGTACACGTCGGCGCCGGACTCGCCCTGCGGGAACCGGAAGAAGAAGTGGCCGTACGCGTCGCGGTAGGCCTTCTGCAAGCGGACGTCGTCGCGGTCCTGCCAGTTGCCCCAGTCCTGCTCGCGCAGTCTGGGTTCCTCCCGGACGCGTATGAGGTCGGGGTCGAGGTGGAAGGCGCGCAGCGTCTCGTGGGTGCGGCGGTAGGGGGAGACGTACACGCTCACGCGCTCCCGGCCGAAGACCTCGCGGAGCCGCTTGCCGGTTTCCTCGGCCTGCCTCCAGCCCCGCTCGGTCAGCGCGAGGGCGTGGTCGGGCTCGCGCTCGTACACGGAGTCGTCGACGTTGCCCGTGGACTCGCCGTGCCGGACAAGGACGATGCGCCGTGGTCGTGCCATGCCAAAACCCTAATTCGGACTCCGGAGAGTCGAGCACTCAAACGGGCCTGTACGGCGTATGTCACACCCGTGCCGCCTCCGGAGCCGCTCCCCCGCACGCCGGCCCCGGGAGCCCGTTGGTCCGCCGTACCGACGGGTCAGACCGTCCAGGACGGCTCCAGGTCCACGATGTCACCGGAGAGCGCCGCGATGTCCGCCTCGGTCTGCGCACGCAGGGCGAGGCGTTCCACACGCTCCGTGCGGTACTTCCCGTGCTCGGCCGCCGATCGCCACATCGACAGGATCATGAACTCCTGCTCGGGAGCCTCCGCGAACATGCCGCGGATCATGCCGGGCGAACCCGCCATCGCCGGATTCCAGACCTTCTCCTGCATGAGTGTGAAGTGCTCCACGCGCTCCTCGTGGACCCGGCACAGGGCCACGCGGATCAGATCGGCGTCGGTGAACCGCGGTTCGAAGCCCGTCTTCACATCGAAGCGGTACTCGAACAACTTCACCTGCGCGTCCTTGAACGTGCCGGACTGGGCGGCGGCCAGGCGGTCGTGGGAGCGGGCCATGAAGGAGTCGTAGAAGGCACGGCTCTCCCAGAAGGTGAAGATGTGCGCCACGCCCGCCCGCTGCCGGCTCCAGCCCCCGCCCTGTCCCCGAAATCCCGGCTCCCCCGGAAGCCCCGCCCATTTTCGCTGTCCCCGCTCGAACCCCCGGCGGTCCACCACGGTGCAGCGAATCCACTTGACCAGCACCGCGCCATCGTAAGGCCACCGGGCGTGGCGCCGGTCACGCTCCGGCGGAGATCACCTGCGCACGCGCCCCCGCGCGCGTGGGACGATGGACGGCAAGGAACCCCGGCCGATGGGGAGTTGGGGTCGAGCGAGCCACAGGGGGAAGGGAAGGCCTGGTGACCGGCTTCAGCAAGGGAATCCGCAAGGTCGAGGTCGCGCTCAAGTGGGACCCCAGTCCCGCGGGTCAGCCGCCGACGGATCTCGACATCGTCGCCGCGACGTTCCTGTCGGACGCCCCGTACGGGGATCCCGCCTATCTGGTGCACTTCGACAGCCGCTCGCCGGACGGCACGATCCTCCTCAACCGCGACAGCACGGACGGCAAGGGGTTCGGCTGGGACGAGGTCATGACGCTGGAGCTGGACCGCCTCAGCGACCACTACGCGCGCGTGGTGGTGGGTGTCGTCATCCAGCAGCGGCCCGGGCACAAGACGTTCGCCCAGGTGCTGAATCCCGCCATACGCATCCGTAAGGGGTACACCGTGCTCGCCGAGGACGGATTCGCGTCGGCCCTCGGGTCGACGGCCGCCACGATCGCCGAGTTCGTCCGGGACGACACGCAGGAGTGGACGTTCCGTCCCGGTGTACGGGGCTTCGACGAGGACCCGGCCGACTTCACCCGGGTCATGGGAAGGACTCGGTCGTCCTGAGGGCCGACCCTAACGCGTAAGGGGCGCCGGCCCGGGCCGGCGCCCCTTACTTCAGGAACGGCGTGTCATCAGCTGCAGCCGCTGGTCGAGCCGCAGCCCTCGCAGATGTAGCAGGAACCGGCCCGCTGCATCTTCGTACCGCAGGAGAAGCACAGCGGGGCGTCGGCCTGGATGCCCAGCTGCATCTCCACCAGCTCCGCGCTGGTGTGCGCCTGCCGCGGCGCGGGCTTGGCCGCCTCGGCCTTGGGCGTGGCGACCGCCTTCAGCTCCTGGGCGCGCGGGGCCGACTGGGCCAGGCCCTCGACGTCGACCTCGTCGTCGTCGATGGACTGCTCGTAGGAACCGGTCTCCAGGTGCCGCTGACGCTCCTCGGCGGAGTGGATGCCGAGCGCGGAGCGGGTCTCGAAGGGCAGGAAGTCCAGCGCCAGGCGACGGAAGATGTAGTCGACGATCGACTGCGCCATCCGCACGTCCGGGTCGTCCGTCATGCCGGCCGGCTCGAAGCGCATGTTGGTGAACTTCGAGACGTACGTCTCCAGCGGCACGCCGTACTGCAGACCGACGGAGACGGCGATGGAGAAGGCGTCCATCATGCCCGCGAGGGTGGAGCCCTGCTTCGACATCTTCAGGAAGACCTCGCCGAGACCGTCGTCCGGGTAGGAGTTGGCGGTCATGTAGCCCTCGGCGCCGCCGACGGTGAAGGACGTGGTGATGCCGGGACGCCCCTTCGGGAGGCGCTTGCGGACCGGGCGGTACTCGACGACCTTCTCGACCGCGGCCCGGATGGTCTCCTCGGCCTTCTCGGTGACCTCGGCCTTCTCCTTCTCCTTGGTCTTCGCGGAGAGCGGCTGGCCGACCTTGCAGTTGTCGCGGTAGATCGCGAGCGCCTTGACGCCCAGCTTCCAGGCCTCGAAGTAGATCTCCTCGACCTCCTCGACGGTCGCCGTCTCCGGCATGTTGACCGTCTTGGAGATGGCGCCGGAGATCCACGGCTGGATCGCGGCCATCATGCGGACGTGGCCCATCGGGGAGATGGCGCGCTCGCCCATGGCGCAGTCGAACACCTCGTAGTGCTCGTGCTTGAGGCCGGGGGCGTCGATCACGTTGCCGTGCTCGGCGATGTGGGCGACGATCGCCTCGATCTGCTCCTCCTGGTAGCCCAGGCGGCGCAGGGCCTGCGGGACGGTGCCGTTGACGATCTGCATCGAGCCGCCGCCGACCAGCTTCTTGAACTTCACCAGCGCCAGGTCGGGCTCGACACCGGTGGTGTCGCAGGACATCGCGAGACCGATGGTGCCGGTCGGCGCGAGGACGGACGCCTGGGAGTTACGGAAGCCGTTCTTCTCGCCCAGACGCAGGACGTCCTGCCAGGCCTCCGTGGCGGCGGCCCACACCGGGGTGTCCAGGTCGTCCATGCGGCCGGCCGTGCCGTTGGCGTCGGCGTGCTGCTTCATGACGCGGTTGTGGGCGTCGGCGTTGCGGGCGTAGCCGTCGTAGGTGCCGACGACCGCGGCCAGCTCGGCGGAGCGGCGGTAGGCCGTACCCGTCATCAGGGAGGTGATGGCGCCGGCCAGGGCGCGGCCGCCGTCGGAGTCGTAGGCGTGGCCGGTCGCCATCAGCAGGGCGCCGAGGTTGGCGTAGCCGATGCCGAGCTGGCGGAACGCGCGTGTGTTCTCGCCGATCTTCTGGGTCGGGAAGTCCGCGAAGCAGATCGAGATGTCCATCGCGGTGATGACCAGCTCGACGACCTTCTGGAAGCGCTCGGTCTCGAAGGACTGGTGGCCCTTGCCGTCGTCCTTCAGGAACTTCATCAGGTTCAGCGAGGCCAGGTTGCAGGACGTGTTGTCCAGGTGCATGTACTCGCTGCACGGGTTCGACGCGGTGATCCGGCCGGACTCGGGGCAGGTGTGCCAGTTGTTGATGGTGTCGTCGTACTGGATGCCCGGGTCGGCGCAGGCCCAGGCGGCCTCGGCGATCTTGCGGAACAGGGCCTTGGCCTCGACCTCTTCGATGACCTCACCGGTCATACGGGCGCGCAGGCCGAACTTGCCGCCGTTCTCGACCGCCTGCATGAACTCGTCGTTCACGCGGACCGAGTTGTTGGCGTTCTGGTACTGGACGGACGTGATGTCGTCGCCGCCCAGGTCCATGTCGAAGCCCGCGTCGCGCAGGACGCGGATCTTCTCCTCCTCCTTGACCTTGGTCTCGATGAAGTCCTCGATGTCGGGGTGGTCGACGTCGAGCACGACCATCTTGGCGGCGCGGCGGGTGGCACCGCCGGACTTGATGGTGCCGGCGGAGGCGTCGGCGCCGCGCATGAAGGAGACCGGGCCGGAGGCGTTGCCGCCGGAGGAGAGCAGCTCCTTGGAGGAGCGGATGCGGGAGAGGTTCAGGCCGGCACCGGAGCCGCCCTTGAAGATCATGCCCTCTTCCTTGTACCAGTCGAGGATCGACTCCATGGAGTCGTCGACGGACAGGATGAAGCAGGCGGAGACCTGCTGGGGCTGCGGGGTGCCGACGTTGAACCAGACGGGACTGTTGAAGCTGAAGATCTGGTGCAGGAGGGCGTACGCCAGCTCGTGCTCGAAGATCTCGGCGTCGGCGGGCGAGGCGAAGTACTTGTAGTCCTCGCCGGCCTTCCGGTACGTCTTCACGATGCGGTCGATCAGCTGCTTGAGGCTGGTCTCGCGCTGCGGGGTGCCGACGGCTCCCCGGAAGTACTTGCTGGTGACGATGTTGACCGCGTTCACCGACCAGAAGTCGGGGAACTCGACGCCACGCTGCTCGAAGTTGACCGAGCCGTCGCGCCAGTTGGTCATGACGACGTCACGGCGCTCCCACGACACCTCGTCGTACGGGTGCACTCCGGGGGTGGTGTGAATGCGCTCGATACGCAGTCCCTTGGTGGCCTTGATGCCCTTGGCCCGGGAACCTCGTGCCGGACCGCTCGCCGTCTCTGTCATGCCGCCTCCCTGTACGGGCAAAAACGCCCTGAAGTGCCCATTTGTTCCGATGGGCACGTGTTTCTGTCGTGCGTCGCGGGCACCCTCAGCTGCCGCCCGCAACAGGTCTTCGTTCGCCGCCTCCCGGCCGGAAGCCGGGTCTCCTCCCGGTTTCCGGCCCTCCGGTCAGTCGGCGGCGCGCGCGGGCACGGGGACCTGAGTGGTCCCGCCGGGCCCGCGATCGTCTTCCTGGCTCCCCGCTCCCGCGTCTTCCCCGTCCGCGGCGGGGCCTCCCGTCGCCTCCCTCAGCTCCGCGATGGCGGCCTCGAAGTCGTCGAGCGAGTCGAACGCCCGGTAGACGGAGGCGAACCGCAGATAGGCGACGAGGTCGAGCTCCTGCAACGGGCCGAGTATGGCCAGGCCCACGTCGTGGGTGGTCAGCTCGGCGCTGCCGGTCGCACGCACCGCCTCCTCGACCCGCTGGCCGAGCTGGGCGAGCGCGTCCTCGGTGACAGGCCGTCCCTGGCACGCCTTGCGCACACCATTGATGATCTTGGTGCGACTGAAGGGCTCGGTGACTCCGGACCGCTTCACCACCATGAGCGAGCACGTCTCCACGGTCGTGAAACGACGGGAGCAGTCGGGGCACTGGCGGCGCCTGCGGATGGACGTGCCGTCGTCGGTCGTACGGCTGTCGACCACACGGCTGTCGGGATGCCTGCAGAAGGGGCAGTGCATGTTCTCCAACCCTCCTCACAGCAGACTCGTCGGCCTCACAGGACCCACAGGCCCCGCGAAGCAGCCCTAAGCATAGGCGATCGCCGAGGCGTCTTGGACCCGGGGGACCACAACTTCTGGGCTGCGGTAGCCATCCAACCACTAGATGTAGGGATTGGCCCATACAGTGAGGCAGACACGCGTGTCGCGCCGGAAGGGCGGCCCCGAGCGCCGCCGGCGACCGGCGGGGACACGCGGGCGGCGGGCAGTGTTCCCGCGACGCTTGCGGGGATACGGTGGGCGCCACAGGGAGGAGGCGTGGCACTCCCGCGCAGAAAGACCCCCGGCTCCCGGACCTCGGGATTCCGGATGGCAGACTGGGGCCCGGCCCACGAGGCCGCCGCACCCCGGCGGTGAAGAGTACAACAATGGGTGCTTTTGTCCGCCAAGCGTTGCGTTAGCGATACACCCAGGCACGCGATCACGTCAGGCGAAACGCACTTTTTCACTCGAACGTGTGTTTGGCGCAACCTTTCGAAAGCAACTACCGTTGTCCAGCAGGGAGACCATCGAGAGGGGCCGACGTGACCACCACCGCAGACAGTGCCACCATCACCGCCCAGGACCGCTCCCTGGGCCGAGTCGAGCCGGTACACGCGATGAACGAAGCCACGAATGCCGAGGGACCCAAGCGCTCCCTGCCGGGCCGACCTCCAGGCATCCGGGCCGACAGCTCCGGCCTCACCGACCGGCAGCGCCGGGTGATCGAGGTCATCAGGGACTCCGTACAGCGGCGCGGTTACCCGCCGTCGATGCGGGAAATCGGCCAGGCCGTCGGCCTCTCCAGCACGTCCTCGGTCGCCCACCAGCTCATGGCGCTGGAGCGCAAGGGCTTCCTGCGCCGCGACCCGCACCGCCCGCGCGCGTACGAGGTGCGCGGATCCGACCAGGCCGTCACCGTGCAGCCCACGGACACCGCAGGCAAGCCCGCCGCGTCGTACGTCCCGCTGGTCGGCCGCATCGCCGCCGGTGGCCCGATCCTCGCGGAGGAGTCCGTCGAGGACGTCTTCCCCCTCCCCCGCCAGCTCGTCGGCGACGGCGAACTGTTCGTCCTCAAGGTCGTCGGCGACTCGATGATCGAGGCCGCGATCTGCGACGGCGACTGGGTCACCGTCCGCCGCCAGCCGGTCGCCGAGAACGGCGACATCGTCGCCGCCATGCTCGACGGCGAAGCCACCGTCAAGCGCTTCAAGCGCGAGGACGGCCACGTATGGCTCCTCCCGCACAACGCGGCCTACGAGCCGATCCCCGGCGACGACGCGACCATCCTCGGCAAGGTCGTCGCGGTACTGCGGCGCGTGTGACGGCCGCGGCGGGCGGGTAAGCCCCGCCCGCCCCCTGACCGGGCCCCGGAACCCCTGCGCCGGTTCCGGGGCCCTGCCTGTGTCCGGTGCCCGGCGCATGTCTGCCCGAGGCCCTGCGTGTGTCCGGCGCAGATCGGTCAACGGCCCTGGCCGTGTCCGGCAGCCCTGTGTTCCTGGGCGGCCATGGAACCCGAGCGCATCCGCGGGGTGGCCCGGCCGACGCCGGCGGGCCACCCCGCGATCACTTCGCCGCCGCCGGCTCCGCCTCCGCCTGCTTGGCCACCGCGTCGATCGCCGCGAGCGACTTGCGGACCTGGTTGCGGTCCGTGGTGTACCAGAAGTCCGGCAGGGACGCCTTCAGATAGCCGCCGTAGCGCGCGGTGGCCAGCCGCTGGTCCAGTACGGCGACCACCCCCCGGTCGCCGGACGCCCGGACGAGACGGCCGGCGCCCTGTGCCATGAGCAGAGCCGCGTGGGTCGCGGCCACCGCCATGAAACCGTTGCCTCCGGCCTCCTCCACCGCCTTCTGGCGCGCGCTCATCAGCGGATCGTCGGGCCGCGGGAACGGGATCTTGTCCATGACGACCAGCTGGCAGCTCGGGCCCGGGACGTCGACGCCCTGCCACAGCGACAGCGTGCCGAAGAGACACGTCTTCGGGTCGGCCGCGAAGTTCTTGATCAGTTCACCGAGCGTCTCCTCGCCCTGCAGCAGGATCGGGAACTCCGGGATCCGGGAACGCAGCTCCTCCGCGGCGAGCTGAGCGGCCCGCATGGACGAGAAGAGGCCGAGGGTGCGCCCGCCGGCCGCCTGGATCAGCTCGGTCAGCTCGTCCAGCATGTCGGAGCGCTCGCCGTCGCGCGCGGGGCGCGCCAGGTGCTTGGCGACGTAGAGGATGCCCTGCCTGCGGTAGTCGAAGGGCGAGCCGACGTCGATGCCCTTCCACTTCGGCAGGTCCTCGCCCTCCGCCCCTTCCGGGCCGAGCCCCAAAGAGGCGCCGACGCCGTTGAAGTCACCGCCCAGCTTGAGCGTCGCCGAGGTGAGGACCACGGTCCTGTCGGCGAACAGCTTCTCCCTGAGCAGACCCGAGACCGACATGGGGGCGACCCGGAGGGACGCGCCGAAGCGGTCGTGCCGCTCGTACCAGACGACGTCCCACTCCGAGCCGTTCACCACCCGCTCCGCCACGTCGTGAACCGTCTCCACCGAGGCCAGCGCCTGCTTGCGGACGGCGTCCTCGTCCTGGACGGACTTGTCGCGCGTCGCGCCGATCGCGGAGATCACCGTACGGGCCGCGTCCCGCAGCGCCATCAGGGCATAGCCGAGGTCCTCCGGGATCTCCTCCAGGCGGCCCGGCAGCGCGAGTTCCATGAGCCGCTCGAAGCCCTCGGCGGCGGTCTGGAGCTGATCGGCGGCCTTCTCGTTGACCAGCTTGGCGGCACGACGCACCGCGCGGTTGACCTGCCCGGGCGTGAGTTCGCCGGTGGCGACGCCCGTGACGCGGGAGACGAGTTCATGCGCCTCGTCCACGATCAGCACCTCGTGCTGGGGCAGCACCGGGGCGCCCTCGATGGCGTCGATGGCCAGGAGCGCGTGATTCGTGACCACGACCTCGGCGAGCTTGGCACGCTCTCGGGCCATCTCCGCGAAGCACTCGGCGCCGTACGCGCACTTGGACGCGCCCAGGCACTCGCGCGACGACACCGAGACCTGGGTCCAGGCACGGTCCGAGACGCCCGGGGTGAGATCGTCCCGGTCGCCGTTCTCCGTCTCGTCGGCCCAGTCCCGCAGTCTCAGCAGGTCCTGGCCCAGCTTGCTGGTGGGCGCCGCGGCCTCGAACTGGTCGAAGAGCCCCTCCTCCTCGTCCTGCGGCATGCCCTCGTGCAAGCGGTGCAGACACAGGTAGTTCGACCTGCCCTTGAGCATCGCGAACTCCGGGCGTCGGCGCAGCAGCGGGTGCAGGGCGTCGACGGTGCGCGGCAGATCCCGCTCGACGAGCTGGCGCTGCAGGGCGAGCGTGGCCGTCGCGACCACCACCCGTTCTCCGTGCGCGAGCGCGGGCACGAGATAGCCGAGCGACTTTCCGGTGCCGGTGCCGGCCTGGACCAGCAGGTGGGATCCGTCGTCGATCGCCTCGGCGACCGCTTCGGCCATGGTCACCTGGCCGGGGCGCTCCGCACCGCCGACGGCGGCGACGGCGGCGTGCAGGAGTTCGGGGAGGGAGGGCTTCGTCATAGCCTGACCACCCTACGACCCTGCACTGACAAACGGGGGGTCGTTACGGGGGCAGGGGGAGGACTCACGGGCGGGGCTCCTGGGTGGGCTGGGGTTGTGGTGGCGGTCGGGTGGGACTGGGTTCGGGGACTGTGCGTCGGAGGGGGCTGGCGCGGTCGCCGACGCGCGCTGCGTGGCCGGCGTACCGGCCGGCGCTACGCCGTGGGTCAGCGGTGGTCGCGACCTGCCGGCCGGGCTGGGCAGGTGCGGGCCGGTGGCCGGCAGGGGGTCGCGGCGGTGCCGGCTCGGGTGAATCGTCCAGGAACTTTTTCCGGGACGCGGGAACACCGCGGAATCCCCATTCGTATCTATGTGTGAGCGCCCGGTCACGTGGCGCTACAGGACCTCGCGCAGGACTCGGTCCCGGATCATGAGGGCGGCCCGCTTGCCGGGCAGGTCGGCCTCCGCCGCGAACTGGAAGCCCGCGCTCAGGAACGCGGCGATGGAGGGGGTGTTGCGAAGATCGGGTTCCGCCACGACACGTGCGCACGTGGGACGCCGGTCGAGGATCAGGTCGGCCACGGCTCGGAGCAGGACGGAGCCCAGCCCTCGTCCCCGGTCGGCGGCGTCACCGACGAGGAGGTGGATCCCGGTGTCGTGCGGACGGGCCGGGTAGTGACGGGCCAGCGGATCCAGGTCGGCACGGTAGATCTCCCAGTAGCTCATCGGGGTGCCGTCGAGTACGCCGAGGCACGGCACACTGCGCCCGTCGCCGTGGAGCTGCGCCCTCAGGTGGTCCTCCGTCCGGGTCCGGGGCCCGGCCAGCTCCCAGAACTCGGCGACGGCGGGGTCGTTCATCCAGCGGTGGACGAGCGAGAGGTCCTGATCGAGACGTACGGGCGTCAGCCGGAAGGAGCCGACCGGGGTCACCACCGAGCCCCACGTGGCCGGTCGGCCCAGAAGACCGGCCGTCGCCCCGGCGCGGAGGGCGGCGAACTCCGCGGGCAGGCACAGCTCCAGCGTGTCCTCGCTGTCCGGGTCCTCGTCCTCGACGGTGAGTTGTCCGAAGAGGGAGTTCCGGGGCCCTTCGGTGGCCGCGCGGCGAGTGGTGCTGTCCGGTTGGGCCGGGCCGGTTCCGGAGCCGGCGTCGGTGGGAGGCACGGTGCGCTCCTCTCAGGAGACGTGGTGGGTCATGTCCCTCGGGCGGGGGGAGGGTGCGCGGCTGGCTGAGGGCGGTCCGCTCAGGTGGTGCGCAGAGGTACTTCGCTCATGCGTGAAGGGGGTTGGCGATGGTGACGTAGACGGACTGGGTGTCGACCGGGCCGACGAGTTCGTCGAGACCGTGCAGCCGGGTCAGCAGGTTGGCCTTGCAGCGCAGGACGGGTGAGTCGAGGAGGCGGCCGGGCAGGGTGGTGCGCAGCGGGGCGGGCCCTGAGGAAAGGCCGGTGAGGAAGCGGCGGAAGGCCGCGAGCAGCAGCCGTTCGTCGGCGAGGTGCTGGGAGCCGAAGGCACCGATCAGACCGAGGACGTTGTTGACGGTGAGGTAGTAGGCGAAGCGCTCGTCGGCGACCTCGTCCGGAACGAAGGTGTCGCTGTGTACGCCGATGCCGGGCAGCCGGGCGGTCAGTTCGGCTCGCCGGGACTCGCGGAAGTAGTACCCCTGGTTGTCGCGGTAACGGCCGCCGGTGGGCCAGCCGTCGCCGTCCAGCAGGACCAGCGTGTTCTGCTGGTGCGCTTCGAGCGCGATGCCGGCCTCGCCGTCCAGCCAGAGGACGGGCCGGACGACCTCCTCCAGGTAGCGCAGGAACCACTCGGCGGCGACGGCGCCGACCGGTCGGCCGGTGCGCGCGGCGAGACCTGCGACGACTCGGGCCAGCCGGGACCGCATCGGCCGAGCGGGGTGGTGCGGCGCGGTGCCGGCGGGCGGCTCGGGGAACGGGCGGGGGGCGACGAGCCCGGCGACACAGCCGACGTCGTCGGCCGGGGTGAACGGGTTGTGCCGGATCACCACGTCGAGTCCGGGCAGGGGCAGGCCGTCTGGGCCGTCCACGGCGAGCCAGGCCGGGTCGCGGACGATGTCGAAGCCGGGGTGGGCGGTGTGCCACTCGCGGGCGAGACCGGTGCGCAGGAGCCGGTGCACCTCGACTCCGCGGTGGAGTTCCTTGCGCAGGTTCTCCCGGCGGGAGTTGGTGATGCGCAGGGCGAGCGAGAGCTTGAGCATCGCGGGGGCACCGGATCGGTGCACGGTGCGTACGGAGGAGGTGGGAGCCCAGGGGGCGCCCAGGGGGCCGAGGTCACGGAGGAGCCCGGAGTCGAGCAGCGCGGCGACGGGCGCGCGGTGCCGGACCTCGCGGGCCTGCCAGGGGTGCAGTGGCAGGGCGGTGTGACCGTCGGGCAGCGGCAGTGCGGTGCCGGCGAGGCGGCGGAGTAGGTGGCCGGCGGCCACGGGACGGCCGCGCTCGGTCCAGGCGGAGTCGGCCGCGAGGAGGGAGGGGGCGACGGCCAGCCAGTGCAGGGGGAAGGAACCACGCAGCTCCGGTGAGTACCGCTCGGCTTCCGCTTCGGTGAGGCCCTCCCGGCTCTTCGGGGTCGGATGCAGTGGGTGCCCGAGCAGGAGGGCCTGCTCGGCGGCGAGGAAGCGGTCGGGGGTGTCGGCGGGGTGTTCCCGGCGGTGCCGGATGAAGGTCGCGGTACGGCGGACGGAGTCGGCGACTCTGGCCACGAGGTCCGGGCCGTCGGCTCGATCACCGGCGCCGGTGTCGGGGCGCGGGCCGGGGCCGTCGGAGCCGGGGCCGTCAGCGGAGTCGGAGGAGGTGCGCGGCGAGGAGGTGGTGGTGTCGGCCGGCTCGGGGGCGGGTTCCCTCGCGAGGAGGGCCGCGAGAGTGACGGCGTCGACGGGTGGCGCCGCGTCGGACGCACCGGCCAGGCGCGGGAGGCCGAAGCGGTGCCAGCCCGTCGGGGACCAGTGGTGGACCGGTGCGATCAGGGTGGCGCCGCTGGCCGGCAGCGGGATGCGGAGGCTGCCCGCCGTGGGAGCGGTCAGGCCGGTCTCGCGGGCCCAGCACCGCAGGAGGTTCTCGACGGCGGCGGCCTGGGCCGCGGCGTGGGGATCGGGGTCCTCCAGCGGATCAGGGTCCTCCAGCGGGTCGGGAGCCTCCAGCGGGTCGGGAGCCTCCGGCGGGTCGGGAGACTCCGGCGGATCGGGAGCCTCCGGCGGATCGGGAGCCTCCAGGGGGTGGGGGCCCTCAGGCGCACCGGCCTCCGGAGCTGTCCTCCCGACGGGATCGGTCTCCCGCTTCTTCTGCTGCGGGACCGACTCGGTGAGCGGTGCGGCGGAGGACGGGGCGCCGGTGCCTCCCTGGTCGTCGGGGGTGGGGGTGGCGTTCATGACGCTCCTCTGGGGCTGGAGTGAGGGGGTGCGGGCTCGTTCCGCCGACCGCTCGGGGCGCCATTCGTCCGGGGCCGGTGGTCGGTGGGGCGGGATGGCCGAGTGGTTGCGGTCGGCGGTGGACGTCGGCCTCGATGCCCGGAAAGGGGGCTGAACGGGGATGGGAAGCGGTGTGTGCCCGCAGGCTGGAGCCTGGGGCCTCCGGCACGGCTGGTGGTCAGCCCGTGTGCTGGGCCGGGCGGGCTTGGCGTTGCTGGTGTGGGCCATGGGTTTCGTGGTGACGGGCGACCGCGGCCACCGCGTCGGTCAGCCGGTCGAGTACGGCCGTCGCCTGTTCGTCGCTGATCGTGAGCGGCGGAAGCAGCCGGACCACGGACGCGTGCCGGCCGCCGAGTTCGACGATCAGTCCGCGCTGGAGGCACTCCCGCTGCACGGCGGCGGCGAGCTCGGGGGCGGCCGGGGGCGGCGTGCGGGTGGGCTCCGGCCGGACGGCCGCGCCGCTGAGACCGTCCATGCCGCCCATGCCTCCACCATCGAGGCCGGCGACGTCACCGGTGTCACCGGCGAGCGGCACCGGACGAGAAGCGATGTGGTCGGCCTCCGGATTGACCAGTTCGACCCCGATCATGAGTCCTCGCCCTCGGACGTCTCCCACGCAGGGGAACGTGTGGGTCAGTTCGGCGAGTTGGCGCAGCATGCGGGAGCCGAGGGCGGCCGCGCGTTCGGCGAGGGCGTTCTCGCGGACGTGGGCGAGGGTGGCGGTGCCCGCGGCCATGGCGAGCTGGTTACCGCGGAAGGTGCCGGCGTGGGCACCGGGTCGCCAGACGTCGAGGTCGTCGCGGTAGACGATCACGGCCAGTGGGAGGCTGCCGCCGATGGCCTTCGACAGGACCATGACGTCGGGGGTGACGCCGCTGTGGTCGACGGCCCAGAAGGCGCCCGTGCGGCCGACTCCGGTCTGGATCTCGTCGGCGATCAGCGGGATGGACCGGTCCTCGGTGAGCCGGCGCATGCGGCGCAGCCAGTCGTCCGGCGCGGGGATCACTCCGCCTTCGCCCTGGACCGGTTCGAGGATCATCCCGGCCGGCAGCGGGACGCCGGACTTGGGGTCGTCGAGGAGGGACTCGGTCCAGCGGGCGGCGAGTTCGGCGCCGTGCGGGCCGCCGGTGCCGAAGGGGCAGCGGTAGTCCTGCGGGTAGGGCAGGCGGGTCACCCGGACGTCGGGGGCTCCCCCGGAGACGGCCAGGGCGCCGGCGGTCATGCCGTGGTAGGCGCCGGTGAAGGCGAGGATGCCGGTGCGGCCGGTCGCGGTCCTGACCAGTTTGAGGGCGGCCTCGACGGCGTCGGTGCCGGCCGGCCCGCAGAACTGGACCCGCGAGCGGCCGGCGAGGCCGGGCGGGAGTGTGCGGAACAGCTCGGTGACGAAGGCGTCCTTGACGGGGGTCGCGAGATCGAGGACGGAGAGGGGTGCGCCGGAGTCGAGGACCCGGCGGATGGCTTCCAGCACGACCGGGTGGTTGTGGCCGAGGGCGAGGGTGCCGGCGCCGGAGAGACAGTCCAGGTAGCGGCGGCCGTCGGCGCCCTCGATGGTGAGTCCTCGGGCCCGGACGGGCACGATGGGCAGGGCCCGGGCATAGGTGCGCGCCGAGGACTCACGCGCCGACTGGCGTCTGAGGATTCCCTCGTGCGCGGCCCGCGCTTCCCCGGACGTGCCTCCAGCCATCGACTCCGTAACGGCCACGGCGCGTTGTCCTCCCCGCTGCTCGATGACGAGTTGATCCTCGGGGACCGGACACTGGCAGCAGGCCCCACCGGCTACAACAGCGCACCGATCGGGCGGTTACGGGCTCGCCGGGAGATCCTTGGCGGGACGGCACGGGACCGGGCCCATCCGGCACTCCGGGAGTCGGTGACAGCCGATGAGCCGGCGCGGATCACCATGGACGAGCGGCGCCGATCACCGGGCCGACGAGGCGGCCCTCGGACCGGCCGACGCGCGTGCCCTGTTCAGGCGGCCTGTGACGGAACCGTTGCCCTCCCGTCGGAACTCCCCCACGGCGACGGCATAGTGTGTGATGCCGTTCCCAGAAGGTCGTGAGACCGGCATGAACCTTCCGTGAGTTCGCCGCCGGTGTCGGGGCCGAAGCGCCGAATTCCTTTCACAGCAAGGGGAGTCAAGAACATGCGATCCATACGGCCGTCGTTCACCGCTCGGCGAGGCAGGGGGGGTCGCCGGACCCCCACCTCGCTGACGGCGGTCGCGCTCGCGTCGGTGCTGGCGCTGACCGCCACCGCCTGCGGCGGCGAGGACAACGCCGACGGCAAGCCGTCCGCGGCGAGCAGCCGCGACGGCAAGATCACGATTCCGGACGACCTGAAGCAGAGGCTCAAGGAACACGGGATCGACATCGACAAGTGGAAGCACGGCGCCTGGAAGAACTGGAACCGGGACGACTGGCTGCGCGAGGCCAACGACTTCGTCAACCCGATCATCAAGGGCCTGTGGAACCCGGACCGGATGCGCGGCGCCGACGACCCGGACCGGGGCGTCGACGACAACGACATCTCCGGTGACCAGGGCGTGACGGACCCGACGCCGCAGCCGGTGCGGGCACGTACGGTCACACCGCCGTACCACACCAGTGCGGCCACCTCGGGCAAGCTGCTGTTCGACGCCCCCGGGGGCACCATGGTCTGTTCCGCGACGGTGGTGACGGACCCGGCGCACCCGGGCAAGTCCAACCTCGTCTGGACGGCGGGTCACTGTGTGCACGCAGGCAAGAAGGGCGGCTGGTACCGCAACCTCGCCTTCGTGCCGTCGTACAACGACCAGGGCAGGTCGGCGGCCCAGCTGGAGGGCGCCAGCCGCTCCGAGATCGCGCCGTACGGCGTGTGGTGGGCCGACGCGGCGAAGACCTCGCAGCAGTGGATCAGCAAGGGGGGCGAGACGGGTGGTGACGGCGCGTCGTACGACTTCGCCGTCATCCATGTGACGCCCGAGCAGGGCAGCGGCGGCAAGTCGCTGGAGGAGACCGTCGGCGGGGCTCTGCCGGTGGACTTCGACGCGCCGGCCGTGTCCCAGGTGCGGAGCATCACGGCGTCCGGCTACCCGGCGGCGGCGCCGTACGACGGTCAGCTGCTGTACCAGTGCCAGGACAAGCCGGGCCGGCTCTCCATCGAGCAGTCCGACCCGACGATGTACCGGATCGGCTGCACGATGACCGGTGGCGCCTCCGGTGGCGGCTGGGTGGAGACGGGCGCGGACGGCAAGCCCGAGCTGGTGTCCAACACGTCCATCGGCCCGGTGCGTTCCGGCTGGCTGGCCGGTCCCCGGCTGGGTGAGGTGGCCAAGAGCGTGTACGAGTCGGTGAGCAAGCAGTTCGCCGGGCGGTGATCTGGCGCCGGGCATGACGAGGGCCCGTCACCCTGGGGGTGGCGGGCCCTCGTGACGGGCTGGGTCAGGCCGCGGAGACCGGGACGTACGGCGCGAGGTCCGCCGCCAGCTCCTCGTGCACCCGGACCTTGAGCAGGGTGCCCTCCGCGGTGTGCTCCTCGGAGATCACCTCGCCCTCGGTGTGGGCGCGGGCGACCAGCTTGCCGTGGGTGTACGGCACGAGCGCCTCGATCTCGACCGAGGGGCGGGGCAGCTCGTCGTCGATGAGGCCGAGCAGTTCCTCGATGCCCTGGCCGGTGCGCGCCGAGACGGCGATCGAGCGCTTCTCGACCCGCAGCAGCCGCTGGAGGACCAGCGGGTCGGCCGCGTCCGCCTTGTTGACCACGACGATCTCGGGCACGTCGGTGGCGCCGACGTCCCGGATCACCTCGCGTACGGCGGCGAGCTGCTCCTCCGGGTTCGGGTGCGAGCCGTCCACCACGTGCAGGATCAGGTCGGAGTCGCCGACCTCCTCCATGGTGGAGCGGAACGCCTCGACCAGGTGGTGCGGCAGGTGCCGGACGAAGCCGACGGTGTCCGCCAGGGTGTAGAGCCGGCCGCTCGGGGTCTCCGCCCGGCGGACGGTCGGGTCCAGGGTCGCGAACAGGGCGTTCTCGACCAGGACGCCGGCGCCCGTGAGGCGGTTGAGCAGGGAGGACTTGCCGGCGTTGGTGTAGCCCGCGATGGCGACCGACGGCACCTTGTTCCGCCGGCGCTCCTGGCGCTTGATCTCGCGGCCGGTCTTCATGTCCGCGATCTCCCGGCGCATCTTGGCCATCTTCTCGCGGATCCGGCGCCGGTCCGTCTCGATCTTGGTCTCACCGGGGCCGCGCGTGGCGAGACCGCCGCGACCGCCACCCATCTGCCGGGACAGCGACTGACCCCAGCCGCGCAGCCGCGGCAGCATGTACTGCATCTGCGCGAGCGCGACCTGCGCCTTGCCCTCGCGGGACTTGGCGTGCTGGGCGAAGATGTCCAGGATCAGGGCCGTACGGTCGATGACCTTGACCTTGACGACGTCCTCCAGCTGGATCAGCTGGCCGGGGCTCAGCTCACCGTCGCAGATGACGGTGTCCGCGCCCGTTTCGATGACGACGTCACGCAGCTCGGCGGCCTTGCCGGAGCCGATGTAGGTGGCCGCGTCGGGCTTGTCGCGGCGCTGGATCACGCCGTCGAGCACGAGCGCGCCCGCGGTCTCCGCGAGGGCGGCCAGCTCCGCGAGGGAGTTGTCGGCGTCCTGCGCCGTGCCGGTGGTCCACACGCCGACGAGTACGACCCGCTCCAGGCGGAGCTGGCGGTACTCGACCTCGGTGACGTCCTCCAGCTCGGTGGACAGGCCCACCACGCGGCGCAGGGCCGCGCGCTCGGAGCGGTCGAACTGGTCGCCGTCCCGATCGCCGTCGATCTCGTGGCTCCAGGCGACGTCCTCTTCCATCAGGGCATCGGCCCGAAGACCCTCGGGGTAGGCGTGCGCGAGGCGCTTGGTGTCCTGGGAAGGGGAAGAAGAGGAGGTCATTGGATCCTTACGTCGATGAGATACGTCGGTGGGAGTGCCGTCTCGGCGTCGGCGTGACGGCCTCCGTACGGCGGACGGTCACCCGTGCCGCTCGGTGTGTACAACGCACGGGTACCCCGGAGGATTCCCGTCTCCCGTGCGCGCCAACCTCTAGATGGTCGCACGGTACGGCACGTCTCGTCATCGGGTTATCGCCGGGCGTGACCGGGTCACCGCCGGGCACGCGGCGGGGTGGGCTCGGCCGACGCCGTCTGCTTCCAGTCCGGGTGGCCGGGCATCGGCGGAGTCTTCTCGCCGTAGAGCCAGGCCTCGAAGAAGCCGCTCAGGTCGCGGCCGGCGATGGCCGAGGCCAGCCGGACGAAGTCGGCGGTGGTGGCGGTGGCGTCCTGGTGCTCACGGACCCAGATCCGCTCCAGCCGCTCGAAGGCCGGCCGGCCGATCTCCTGGCGCAGGGCGTAGAGGGCGAGGGCTGCGCCGTCGTAGATGCTGGGCCGGAAAATGCTGATCTTCTGGCCCGGGGCGGGCGGCTTGGGCCGGGCGGGCGGGCCGCCGGCCTCGCGCCAGCGGTCGGAGGCGCCGTAGGCGGCCTTCATCCGCTCCTCCATCGGCCGGTTCGCCGTCTCCTCGGCGTACAGCGCCTCGTACCAGGTGGCGTGGCCCTCGTTCAGCCAGACGTCGGACCAGGTGCGGGGGGTGACGCTGTCCCCGAACCACTGGTGGGACAGCTCGTGCACCATGATCGACTCGATGTACCACTTGGGGTAGGCGGGCTCGGTGAACAGGTCCTTCTCGAAGAGCGAGAGGGTCTGTGTCTCCAGTTCGAAGCCCGTGGAGGCCCGGGCCATGAGCAGGCCGTAGGTCTCGAAGGGGTAGCGGCCGACCTTGCTCTCCATCCAGGCGATCTGGTCGGGCGTCTTCGCGAGCCACGGTTCGAGTGCCTTGCGGTCGCTCGCGGGTACGACGTCACGCACGGGCAGGCCGTGGGGGCCTTCGCGGCGCGGCACGGCCGAGCGGCCGATCGAGACCTGGGCGAGCTCGGTGGCCATGGGGTGCTGGGTGCGGTAGGTCCAGGTGGTGGTGTTGCCGACCCGGTCGGCGCCGGCGGGCAGGCCGTTGGCGACGGCGGTGTAGCCGTTCGGAGCGGTGATCCGGAAGGTGAACATCGCCTTGTCGGACGGGTGGTCGTTGCACGGGAACACCAGGTGGGCGGCGTCGGCCTGGTTCGCCATGGCGAGGCCGTCGGAGGTGCGCACCCAGCCGCCCTGCTGGTCCTTGCCGTAGACGGGGTCGCTGGTGTGGCGCACGGTGATCCGGGTCCGGCCGCCCTCGGCCAGGGGGTGCTCCGGGGTGACGACCAGGTCCTCGCCCGCGCTGGTGAAGTCCGCGGGACGGCCGTCGACCTCGACCGACCGCACGGTGCCGTGCGCGAAGTCCAGATTGAGGCGCTCCAGGTCGGCGGTGGTCCAGGCGTCGATGGTGGTGACGGCCTGGAGCGGCTTGTCGTTGGTGCCGGGGTAGGTGAGGGACAGGTCGTACGAGGCGACGTCGTAGCCCGGGTTGCCGAGGTAGGGGAAGAGCCGGTCGCCGACGCCGAGCGGCTCGGGCGGCGCCGCGGCGGCCAGGAGGCAGACGGAGACGGCGGAGGCGAGCAGGGCCGTCTTCCGGTGCCGGGAGGCCTTGGGTGTGGTCCGGGTGAGGGCGGTCCGGGGCCGGGAGCGGGGGGTGAGCGGCATGGACCACCGCTACCAGTGGCCGCCCGCCCGACGGTGACGACGCGCGACCGGCCCACCCGAACGGGTGGGCCCGACGCCGTCGTCAGGACGCCCGCGGCTGGTGCTGGGCCCTGCGCACGTCGTACACCCCCGGTACGTCCCGCATGGCGCGCATCAGGGCCGGCAGGTGGGCCGCGTCGGGCAACTGGAGGGTGTAGGTGTGGCGCACCTGCTGCTGGGTGGGCGGTTCGACGGTGGCGGAGACGATCTCGACGTCCTGCGAGGCGATCGCCTCGGTGAGGTCGGCGAGGAGATGGGGGCGGCCGAACGATTCAGCGACCAGGGTGACCCGGCACTCGGCGGTGTCCCCCCAGCGCACGCCGATCTCCGCGCGCCCTCGGCTCTTCATGTGCGCCACCGCCGCGCACTCCACGCGGTGCACGGTCACCACTCCCCCGCGCACCGTGAACCCGGTGATCTCGTCGGGCGGTACGGGTGTGCAGCACCCGGCGAGCCGTGCCGCGGCACCGGGCCGGTCCGCGAGGACGTCGGCGCGCCGCAAGCGCGGGGCGGGGGCACCGTCGCCGGGGCGCGCCGGCGTGGTCCCCGGAGCCGCTGCGGGGCGGCGGGCGGAGGGTTCCGCGGCGCGGGTGCCGGACGGCTCGGCGCGGTGGGCCGCGGAGGGGTCTGCAGGGCGGGCCGAGGAGGGGCCTGCGGTGGCAGCCGGGCGGCCCGTGGCGGCTGCGGGGCCGGTCGAAGAGGTCTCCCCCGCCCGGGGCGGCGCCGTGCCGGGTGCGGGGGTGGTCTCGGCGCGGGTGCCCCCCGGCTCGTTCGGACCGGCCGGCTCCGCCGGGTCGGTGCCGGCGGCGGGGTGGGTCGCCAGCCAGCGCTGGATGGCGATGCGGGCGGCCGGGGTGTGCGCGTGCTCCAGCCACTCGCGGGAGGGTTCGGAGGCCGGGTCCTGGCCCATCAGGAGCTGGACCGTGTCGCCGTCGCGCAGGACCGTGCTGAGGGTGGCCAGCCGGCCGTTGACGCGGGCGCCGATGCAGGCGTGCGCGTCCTCGCCGTACTGCGCGTAGGCGGCGTCCACGCAGGTGGCGCCCTCGGGCAGGCCGAGCGCGCCGCCGTCGGGGCGGAAGACGGTGATCTCGCGGTCCTGGGCGAGGTCCTCGCGCAGGGTGGACCAGAAGGTGTCGGGGTCGGGGGCGGCCTGCTGCCAGTCGAGGAGGCGGGAGAGCCAGCCGGGGCGGGTGGGATCGGCGCGCTCACCGTCGGCCGAGGCACCGAAGGACGGGACGCCGGCCGGGGCGGTGCCGGACGCGGAAGGGTCGGCGGCGGGTGCGTACGGGTTGCCGAGGGCCACCACACCGGCCTCCGCCACCTTGTGCATCTGGTGGGTGCGGATGAGGACTTCGACCATCTGGCCGTCGGGGCGGGCGACGGCGGTGTGCAGGGACTGGTAGAGGTTGAACTTCGGTACGGCGATGAAGTCCTTGAACTCCGACACCACCGGCGTCATGCACGTGTGGAGTTCGCCGAGGACGCCGTAACAGTCCGCGTCCTCGTTCACCAGCACCAGCAGGCGGCCGAAGTCGGCGCCGCGCAGCTGTCCGCGTTTGCGGGCCACGCGGTGGACGGAGACGAAGTGCCGGGGGCGGATGAGGACTTCGGCCGGGATGCCGGACTCGCGCAGCACCCCGCGCACCTCGTCGGCGACCTCGGCGAGGGGGTCGCCGGGGCGGGCGGCGTTCTCCGCGATGAGTTCCCTGGTGTGCTCGTACTCCCCGGGGTGGAGGATGGCGAAGACCAGGTCCTCCAGCTCGGTCTTCAGGGCCTGTACGCCGAGGCGTTCGGCGAGCGGGATGAGGACGTCACGGGTGACCTTGGCGATCCGCTCCTGCTTCTCGGGACGCATCACGCCGAGGGTGCGCATGTTGTGCAGGCGGTCGGCGAGTTTGATCGACATCACGCGCACGTCGTTGCCGGTGGCGACGAGCATCTTGCGGAAGGTCTCCGGCTCGGCGGCGGCTCCGTAGTCGACCTTCTCCAGTTTCGTGACGCCGTCGACCAGGTAACGCACCTCCTCCCCGAACTGCTCCCGCACCTGATCCAGTGTCACCTCGGTGTCCTCGACCGTGTCGTGGAGCAGGGACGCGGTCAACGTGGTGGTCTCGGCGCCGAGTTCGGCCAGGATCAGGGTCACGGCGAGCGGGTGCGTGATGTACGGCTCACCGCTCTTGCGCATCTGGCCGCGGTGCGAGGACTCCGCCAGGACGTAGGCGCGGCGCAGGGGTTCGAGATCGGCGTCGGGATGGTGGGCGCGGTGCGCCTCCACGACATGGCTGATCGCGTCGGGCAGTTTGCCGCGGGCCGCGGGGCCGAGCAGCGCGGCCCGGCCCAGTCGGCGCAGATCGATCCGGGGCCGGGACTTCCTGCGCGCCGCCGCGGGCGCCACGGACGCTGTGAGCGCTTGTGGCGCTGTGGGCGCTACCGGGCCAGCGGTCGCAGGATTCGTGGCCTCCGCACTCATGGGCACCTCCGGCTCGTGGACCGGCGGACGGGGCCCCAGGGCGTACGCGGCTCAGGGATGGCGACGTTCCCCCGTCCGTGCCGGTGCTTGATGCTACCGAGCCCACCACGTGCGACAGACCGCCTCTCGCCGAGCGTGAAACGGATCACCCCTTCGAGCGATGCAATCGAGGTTTAGGGTCGCGGGTCAGCCGAACGCGTGAGCCAGCCACTCGGCGTCGATCTCGCCTTCGGCGACGATCACGGCGGGGCCGGTCATCTCGATCTCGCCGTCCGGCCGCTCGGTGATGACGAGGCGGCCCCCGGGCACGTCGACGGTGTACGTCGCCGGGGTGCCGGTGACGGCCGGGTCGGTGCCGTCCCGCCGGGCGGCGGCCACGGCGACGGCGCACGCGCCCGTGCCGCACGAGCGGGTCTCGCCGGAGCCGCGCTCGTGCACGCGCATGGCGACGTGGCGGGGGCCGCGGTCGACGACGAACTCGACGTTCACGCCGTCCGGGTAGGCGGCCGCAGGGCTGACCGGTGGTGCGGTGTACAGGTCGCCGGCGTGCGCCAGGTCGGCCACGAAGGCCACCGCGTGCGGGTTGCCCATGTTCACGTTGCGCGCGGGCCAGCTGCGCTCACCGACGCTGACCGTGACGTCTCCCTCGGGGAGGCGGGCGCGGCCCATGCCCACGGTGATGTCGCCGTCCTTCGCGATGTGGACGGTCTTCACGCCCGCGCGCGTGGCGATGGCGAGGTCCCCTTCGGCGACGTGTCCGGCGTGCTGGAGGTAGCGCGCGAACACACGGACGCCGTTGCCGCACATCTCGGCGACCGAGCCGTCGCCGTTGCGGTAGTCCATGAACCACTCGGCCTCGGCTGCCATGCCCCGCGCCTCCGGGTGGGCAGCGGACCGTACGACGTGCAGCACACCGTCACCACCGAGGCCCGCCCGGCGGTCGCACAGGGCGGCGACGGCGGCCGGGGACAGCTCGACGGCGTTCTCGGGGTCCGGGACGATCACGAAGTCGTTCTCGGTGCCGTGACCCTTGAGGAAGGCGATCCGTGTGCTCATCCCTCGATCGTACGGGGTGGGTACGACAGTGCCCGTTCCGGCGGTCCCGGCTTCACCTGCGGGCTCTTTCCGGGCGGCCCCGGCTTCACCCGCGGGCGCTAGCGCAGGCGCGCCACCCGCCACACCGCGAGCACGACGACCACGACCACCAGGAGCACGTACCCGAGCACGACCCGCCAGTCGGGGCGGCGGCCGGAGCCGCGCGGAGGCAGGCCGGGCCAGGTGTAGCCCACCCGGCGGGCGGCCATCATGCCCCAACCCGCCGCGCAGGAGCAGATCAGCAGCCCGAGCATGGCGATGACCGCGCCGCTGTCGCCGAAGTCGAAGGCGAGCGGGAAGGCGAACATCAGGGAGCCGACGGCGGCCAGACCCACGATGGGGGCGAGCTGCCAGATGCGCAGCCGGCGCTGCGGGCGCAGCTCGACCTCGACCTCCGGTCCGCCCGGGTACATCTCCTCGGGCGCCGGCCCGTCGGCGGTCACCCCGCCCACGGTGTCGTCGGGCCCGTCGTCGGCCAGGGGGTCCTCGGGCAGGCGGTCGCCGGAGAGACCGCCAGCCCCGGACAGCCGGCCGTCGGAGAGGGTGATCTCCGTCAGGTGGTCCTCGCGCAGGTAGTCCTCGCCGAGGCCGTCGTCGGAGGCGGCGGCGTCGAGCAGGCCGCTGTCGCACGCCCGTCCGTCGGCGCGCCCGTTCACCCGTGGACGGTCCTCACCGGGGTCCGGGCCGCTCCGGCCCGGTCCGTCACCCTCGGTGGTGACGTGCTCGGCACTTCGTGCGGTGTCGCGAGGGCCGGCCTCCATCGCCACGCGCCCTCCCAACTAGGCTCCACTTGGTCGATCGAAGCTCGATGATGGCACGGCGCCCGAGGCCGCGATGACCGGCGGCGCATCCCGATGCCATGACGTGATCAGGCTGTGACCGGTCGTTCGACCAACGCCAGGGCCTGCTGCGGAAGTTCCCGGCGGTCCACCGCCGCCCCACTCAACCAGTGCACCCGGGGATCGCGCCTGAACCATGAATCCTGGCGGCGCGCGAAGCGCTTGGTGGCACGGACGGTCTCGGCCCGCGCTTCCGCTTCGGTGCACTCCCCGGCGAGGGCCGCCAGCACCTGCTGGTAGCCGAGCGCGCGCGACGCCGTGCGCCCCTCGCGCAGGCCCTGCGCCTCCAGTGCGCGCACCTCCGCCACGAGGCCCGCCTCCCACATGCGGTCGACGCGCCGCGCGATGCGGTCGTCCAGTTCCGGACGAGCCACGTCGACACCGATCTGGACGGTGTCGTAGACGGAGTCGTGACCGGGCAGGTTGGCCGTGAAGGGCTGCCCGGTGATCTCGATCACTTCCAGGGCGCGGACGATACGGCGGCCGTTGCCGGGCAGGATCGCGCGGGCGGCCTCCGGGTCGGCGGCGGCCAGCCGGGCGTGCAACGCGCCCGAACCGCGCAGCGCCAGCTCCTCCTCCAGGCGGGCCCGGACCTCCGGGTCGGTGCCGGGGAACTCCAGATTGTCGACGGCGCCCCGGACGTACAGACCGGAGCCGCCGACCAGGATGGGCCAGCGGCCCTCGGCGAGCAGTGCGTCGATCCGCGCGCGGGCCAGTCTCTGGTACTCGGCGACCGACGCGGTGACCGTCACGTCCCAGATGTCCAGCAGGTGGTGCGGGACGCCTCCGCGTTCCTCGGGCGTCAGCTTGGCGGTACCGATGTCCATCCCTCGGTACAGCTGCATGGAGTCGGCGTTGACGATCTCGCCGCCGAGCCGCTGGGCCAGGAAGACGCCGAGATCGGACTTTCCGGCCGCGGTGGGACCGACGACGGCGATGACGCGGGGGGCGGGGGGTGCACTGCTCACCGCACCAGTCTCGCAAACCTCCCGGTGAGGTCTCGAACGAGTTACGTGACGGCGTACGTCCCGGGTCGTTGCCCGTGCGAGGTGCCGCCCGCCGGGCTGCCGGGGGCGGTGACCCGGGCGGCGCAACCTTACGCACCGGGTGACGCGGGAATTCGCCCGCACGAGTACCGTATGGAGTGGACATGGGCGTGTTTGCACGGCTTCTCGGCCGATCGAAGGCGGCTCCGGAGGCGTCGGCCACGGCGGCGGGTGCCGGCACGGAGCCGGAAGGGACCGAAGGGGAGGCGGCCGAGGCGACGGGAACCGGGCCGGCGGAGGCGAAGGACGCGTCCGGTGACGAGCAGGAGGACGGGACCGCGCGCCGGGACTCCGGCACGGACGACGCGTCCGAGGGCGCCGGGATCCCCCGGCAGCAGTCCGCGGGCGGGGCCGTCGACAGCGAGGCCGGCGACAGCGCCCACAGGTGATTGTCCCGCGAGGGAAGGTGGACCATGGGTCTGATGGACAACATGAAGGCCAAGCTGGGCCCGGCCAAGGACAAGGTGTCGGACCTCGCGCGGCAGCACGGGGACAAGGTCCAGCACGGGATCGACAAGGCCGCGAAGGCCGTCGACGAACGGACCAAGGGCAAGTACAGCGACAAGATCCACGCGGGCACGGGCAAGGCCAAGGAGGCGATGGACCGCCTCGCGCACAAGGGCGGCCCCGAGGCGGCGCCCCACGACCCCATGCCCCCGACCCGTCCGGCCCCCCCGGAGAGCCCGCCACCGGCTTCCTGACGAGCCGGCGGCCGTCCTGAGTGACCGCGCGCCCGGGGCGCCCCGTGATCCGCGGGGCGCCCCGGGCGCGCGCTGTCCACTTGAGGGCGCCGGGAGCGCCCTACGCGCGCGTACGGCAGCCGTACGGCAGTCCGGTCCTCGGACCCAGCTCAGGACCAGGTCGCGACCATGTACCCCACGCCGTACGGCGCGTCCTCGTACAGCAGTGCCCCGGTGAGGTCCGCGTCCTCGGCCGCGCCTGCCAGGATCTGCCAGGGCGCGCGGCCCGCGGCCTTCAGTTCGTGCGCCAGGGCCGGGTCCAGTGCGCGCAGGGCGGCCAGGTCCGCCGCGCCGAGCGCCCGGGCGGCCTCCGCGTCGAAGGGCGCCGCCCGCTCGTCCAGGTAGCCGGGCGCCTTGAGCGAGCGGCAGGCGCTGCCGTCCCCCATCACCAGCAGGGCCACCCGCCCGGCCCGGCCGGCCAGCTCCCGTCCGGTCTCGGCGCACCGCTCCGGCTCCAGCGTGTCCGCGACCCCCAGTCCCTCGATCGGGGCATCGGACCAGCCGGTCCGCTCCAGCAGCCAGGCGCCGACGGCCAGGGAAGCCGGCAGGCGACGCTCCGGGGCGGGGTGTCCGGCGGGCCCCAGGCGCACGTCCAGGTCGACCCCGAAACCGCGGAAGGTGCCCGGGGCGCCCTGCGGGAACGGGCCGCGTCCGCCCTCCTCGGCGGTGCCGAGGACCACCAGCAGCTCGGGGCGGGCGGCGGCGAGCACGCCGAGCGCGTCCGTGCAGGCGGTGCGGGCGGTGTCCAGTTCCGGTGCGGCACCCGCGGCGACCTCGGGCACGAGCAGCGGCGGGCAGGGACAGACTGCGGCGGCGACAAGCATGATCGGCAGCGTAACCCCGCGAGCGGAGAGCGCGTGTCACTCCTCGATCAGCACGTCCGTCAGGTCGATCACCGTCAGGACCAGCACCACGAGCTTGCCGTCGCTGATCACGTACTCGACGAAGAGGTTGCGGGAGAGCGCGATCTCCCGCGTCGCCTCGTCACCCCCGACGGGGTGGGAGAGCTTGTGCCGTGGGTCGGACACCAGGATGGCCAGTCCGCGCTCCAGCGCGTCGCGCCGGTCGGCGGGCAGGCTGTCACGCACGCGGGCGGCCCGCTCGGTGAACTCGACGCCGTACGGCAACACGTGGTGCTCCTTCCCGCCCCGCGCGGTGTGCCGGGAGCGTGCCGCTCCCTCCCGTCCCGCAGTGTGCCAGGACCTCAGTCGCAGCCGCAGGCGCTCGCCGTGGCCACCGGCATCGGCGCCGGGACGCCGATCTTCGGCAGGCCGAGCATGACGCCCGCCGGCTTGGCGGCCGCCGCGGCGGTGCGCTTCTCCCAGGCGTCCCCGGCGCGCGTGCGGCGCACCCCGAGGACGGGGCCCTCGGCGAGGAGGTGGTGCGGGGCGGCGTACGTGACCTCGACGGTGACGACGTCGCCGGGGCGCACCTCCTGGTCCGGCTTGGTGAAGTGGACGAGGCGGTTGTCGGAAGCGCGGCCGGAGAGACGGTGGGTGGCGCCGTCCTTGCGGCCCTCGCCCTCCGCGACCATCAGCTCCAGCGTGCGGCCGACCTGCTTCTTGTTCTCCTCCCAGGAGATCTCCTCCTGAAGGGCGACCAGCCGCTCGTAGCGCGCCTGGACGACCTCCTTGGGGATCTGGCCCTCCATGGTCGCGGCGGGCGTGCCGGGGCGCTTGGAGTACTGGAAGGTGAAGGCCTGCGCGAAGCGGGCCTCGCGGACGACGTGCAGCGTCTGCTCGAAGTCCTCCTCGGTCTCGCCGGGGAAGCCCACGATGATGTCGGTGGTGATCGCGGCGTGCGGGATGGCCGCCCGCACCTTCTCGATGATCCCCAGGTAGCGGTCCTGGCGGTACGAGCGGCGCATCGCCTTCAGGACGGTGTCCGAGCCGGACTGGAGCGGCATGTGCAGCTGCGGCATCACGTTCGGCGTCTCGGCCATGGCGGCGATGACGTCGTCGGTGAAGTCGCGCGGGTGGGGGGAGGTGAAGCGGACCCGCTCCAGGCCCTCGATGGTCCCGCAGGCGCGCAGCAGCTTGCTGAAGGCCTCGCGGTCGCCGATGTCGGAGCCGTAGGCGTTGACGTTCTGGCCGAGCAGGGTGATCTCGGAGACGCCCTCGCCGACCAGGGCCTCGATCTCGGCGAGGATGTCGCCGGGGCGGCGGTCCTTCTCCTTGCCGCGCAGGGCCGGGACGATACAGAAGGTGCACGTGTTGTTGCAGCCGACGGAGATCGACACCCAGGCCGCGTAGGCGCTCTCGCGACGGGTCGGCAGCGTGGAGGGGAAGGCCTCCAGGGACTCGGCGATCTCGACCTGCGCCTCTTCCTGGACCCGGGCGCGCTCCAGCAGGACGGGCAGCTTGCCGATGTTGTGCGTGCCGAAGACGACGTCCACCCAGGGCGCCTTCTTCACGATGGTGTCCCGGTCCTTCTGCGCCAGACAGCCGCCGACGGCGATCTGCATGCCGGGGCGGGAGACCTTCTTCGGCGCGAGCCGGCCGAGGTTGCCGTAGAGCCGGTTGTCGGCGTTCTCCCGGACCGCGCAGGTGTTGAAGACGACGACGTCGGCGTCACCGTCCGAGCCCTCGGGGGCGCGCACGTACCCGGCCTCTTCGAGCAGCCCGGCCAATCGCTCGGAATCGTGGACGTTCATCTGGCACCCGTAGGTGCGGATTTCGTAACTCTTGGATCCTTGAACGTCCACTGCCGGGCTCCGGTCGCTGCTGCTGGTCATGCGTCAAGGGTAGGCGGTCCCGGAGGGAGCGACGGCGGCCCGGCCGCCCGGCGGCCCCGGGCCCGCTCCCGCGGGGGTTCCGGCGCTGTCCGCGACGAGTCCCCGCGGCGCCGGTCCCGGCGAAACCCCGTGTGTGCGGGGCCGCCTGCCCGGGAACCCGCTGGGCGCGGCAGAAGGTTCAGGCCAAAGGGCGACCGATTTTCCGGGCAGGCGTGTGCAAGAGGGCGCGCGACCTGCTTAGGTGTGAGCCACGGTTTGTCCGCTGATGACGGGAAGTGCTTTCTCGCCCGAACGGGGTGACACGGCAGGTGAGGAGAACGGGCGAGTACACCGCGCTACGGCGCCGGTGCACCGCGATCCTGCGCGATCTCGGGGTGCCCCGGTCGCTGTCCCTGGACGCGGTCGTCGAGCGGGTGGAGGAACTCCGGGGCCGTCCCCTCGTGCTGAGGGAGCTGCCCGAGGAGGTGGCGGCCGCCGGGGCCTGCGGCCTCTGGATGGCCACCGACAAGGCCGACTACGTCTTCTACGAGGCCCGGACCGCCCCGCTGCACCGGGAGCACATCATCCTCCACGAGATCGGCCACGTGCTGTGCGACCACCACCGGAGCCTCACGGACGACGGCGAGCAGCCGGCCGGTGACCTCCTGGTCGGGCTCCAGCCGCACGGCGTCACCCGGTTCAGGGCCAGGACCAGCTACACGAACACCGAGGAACAGGAAGCCGAGATGATCGCCACCCTGATCCAGAGCGCCGGGACCGCGGGCCGGGCCGCCGGGCCCGTGGGCCGGCTCGGCGCGTTCCTCGGGGTGACGGCCGGCGCCGGTGAATGAGCTGGCGGCCAGGGCCGGACTCGCCGGCGTCCTCGCCCTGTGGTCCGCCCTCGTCTGGCGGGCCCGGCCGGCACTGCGCCACTCCCAGCAGCGGGGGCTCTGGCTCACCGTGCTGGCGGCCACCATCGCGATCACCCTCTTCCAGCCCCGGATCGTCGGCCCGCTCACGTCGGCCGGCCTCGACGTCCACACCGTGTCCCTCGTCCGCAATCTGATCGGCGTGCTCAGCGCGGGGCTGGTCCTGCTCTTCGTGGTCGACTCCAGCGGTCCTCCGCGGCTGCGCCGCCACGTGGCGGTGGGGATGACGGCGGCCCTCGTCTCGTTGCTCGTCCTGGACCTGCTGCACGTCGGAAGGGGAACGGCGTCCGCCCAGGGGCCCGCGTCCGGCGCGTCCGCCTACTGGCTGATCCTCATCGCCGCCCATCTCGCCGGTGACGCCGTCGCCCTCGTGGTCTGCTGGCGGTACAGCCTGCGGACGGCCGAGCGCGATCTGGTGTGGTCGCTGCGTCTGTTCGCGGCCGGCAGCGTGCTCGCCCTCGCCTTCTGGTCCGGCTACCTGTGGCACCTCTACGACCGTGCCCCGCGCCTGCTCCCCTACCTGACCGTGATCATGAGTGTGCACGGCTTCCTGCGGGCGGCGTCCCTGCTGGCCCCCAGCGCGAGCGCCCTCGTCCGGTCGGCCGGCGCGCTGCGGACGGTCTGGCGGCTGTGGCCGCTGTGGCGCGACCTGGTGACGGCGGTGCCCGACGTGGCCCTCGCCAGGCCGCGGCGGTCCCGGCTCCAGGAGGTGCTGTGGCCGCGCCTCCCACCAGCCCTGCAGGCACACCGGCAGACCATCGAGACGTACGACGCCCTTCTGACACTCCAGCAGTACGTGCGGCCGGACGCCTACGAGAGCGCGTACCGGTACGCCAGGCGGGCGGGGGTACCGGACGACCGTCTGGCGTCCGCCGCGCTCGCCGGTGCCGTGGACCAGGCCCGGCGGGCCGTCCTCGCCGGCGTGCCACCGGCCGACCCCCAGCCCCTGCCGGGGGTGACGCACGGCAGTACCGGGACCCTGCTCGGCATCGCCCGGATGTGGCCCGCGATGACCAGCGCGCTTCCCTGCCCCGACCGGACCCCGCCGGCCCGGCGGCGCTGAAGCCGGGCCGGCCGCCGGGAGCGTGGCCGGGCATGCTGAACGCCGGAGCGGCGTCGGGGCCGGGCCGCCCTGCTCAGGGCCCGACTGTGCCGAGACCCCTCGGCCCCGCCGGCATACCGGCCCAGCAGCACCGACGCTTCCTCGGCCCGCCGAAAGACGTCCAGCGGCGACGAACCCCGTCGTCCTGAAGCCCGCTCAGCGGGCAGCCCCGGCGTCGTCCTCACCGCCGCGGGGCGTGATCCGGTAGTCGAACGCGAGCGTTCCCGGATCGAGGGCGGTCGCGCCGCCGTCCACGGTGAGCACCGCGCCGTTGACGTACGACGCCGCCGGGGACAGCAGCCAGCCGATCGCCTCCGCCACCTCGCGCGGCTCACCCGGGCGCCCCTGCGGCAGCAGCCTCGTGGCCTCCGCGTAGGCCGCCTCGACCCCGTCGCCCGGCAGTTCCGCCTCCGCGGCGAAGCGCGCCATGCGCCGGTCGGCCATCTCGGTGCGCACCCAGCCGGGACACACGATGTTGGCCCGCACCCCCTGGCGGCCGTAGTCGACGGCGACGGAACGGCACAGCTGGAGCAGGGCGGCCTTGGAGGTGGCGTACGGCGCGTTGCTCGTGCCGTTGCGCAGCGCGGACACCGACGCGACGGCGACCACCGCCCCCCGGGACGCCAGCAGGTGCGGGATCGAGGCGCGCAGCAGGAGGAGCGGACCGGTCACGTTGGTGCGCATCACCTCGTCCCAGTCCCGCAGCGACATGTCGCCCACGGCTCCGCCGCGCCCGATGCCCGCGTTGAGCACCAGCCCGTCGAGCCGTCCGTACGCGGCGAGGGCCGCCTGGACCAGCCCCTCGACGGCGTCGGGGTCCCCGACGTCGGACGGGTGCGCCAGCGCGCCCGTCTCCCGCGCGAGCTGCTCCAGGGGTTCGGTCCGGCGCCCGGAGACGACGACCTGGTGACCCGCCTCGGCCAGCAGCCGGGCCGTCGCCCGGCCGATGCCCGAGCCCGCGCCGGTCACGATGACAACGCGCTTGTCTTCCACCGCAGTTCAGGCCCCTTCACCGTGATCACCGAGCGACACCGAGATCGTCAAGCGCGACCGAGCTTAGGACCCGCCGCAGCGGCCGGGGCGACTTCCGGCCAGCGCCCGGTCCGCCGCCGGCGTCCTCGGCGGCACGGCAACCGCCTTCCCTCACTTCTTACTTCATACCTTGACGGAAGTGGTCTGTACCTCTAGTTTTCGCCGGGCGACCACCCCACACCCCAGGAAAGGGCGCCCCCACCATGCCCAGAACCAGGTCCTTCCCCCCGTCCGCTTCCGCCGCGCTGGCGGTCGCCGCTCTCACCCTGTCCACCGGGCTGCTGGCCGCCTCCCCCGCGCAGGCCGCCACCGGCACGATCACCGGCCTGGCCGGCAAGTGCCTCGACGTCGCCGGGGCGAGCTCCGCCGACGGCGCCGCCGTACAGCTCTACGACTGCAACGGCACCAACGCCCAGCAGTGGACGGTCGGCAGCGACGGCACCATCCGCGCCCTCGGCAAGTGCCTCGACGTCACCGGCAACTCCACCGCCGACGGCGCCAAGGCGCAGCTGTGGACCTGTACCGGCGGCGCCAACCAGAAGTGGACCGTCACCGCCGCCCACGACATCGTCAACCCGCAGGCCGACAAGTGCCTGGACGTCACCGACAACAACTCCGCCAACGGCACCCGGACACAGATCTGGAGCTGCACCGGCGCCGCCAACCAGAAGTGGAACGCGCCCGCGGCCGGCGGCGGCAGCACCCCCTCGGCGCCGATGGCGGTGGCCCCCTACCTGTACAACGGCTGGGGCAGCCCGCCCAGCCCGACCACCATCACCCAGGCCACGGGCGTCAAGTGGTTCACGCTCGCCTTCGTGCTGAGCAACGGCTACTGCAACCCCCAGTGGGACGGCAGCCGTCCGCTGACCGGCGGAGTGGACCAGCAGACGGTCAACACCGTGCGGGCGAACGGCGGTGACGTCATCCCGTCCTTCGGCGGCTACAGCGGCAACAAGCTGGAGAGTTCCTGCTCCAGCGCCGGCGAGCTCGCCGCCGCCTACCAGAAGGTCGTCAACGCCTACGGCCTGAAGGCGATCGACATCGACCTGGAGGCCGACGCCTACAGCAACGGCACCGTCCAGCAGCGCACGGTCGACGCACTGAAGACCGTGAAGGCCAACAACCCCGGCCTGAAGGTGTACATCACCATCGGAACCGGGCAGAGCGGTCCCGACACCAGCCTCATCAACCGGGCCGCCGCCTCCGGGCTGACCGCCGACGCCTGGGCCATCATGCCGTTCGACTTCGGCGGCGCGGGCCAGAACATGGGCAACCTGACCGTGCAGGCGGCCGAGGGCCTGAAGAACGCCCTGAAGAACGCCTACCACTACAGCGACGACCAGGCCTACCGGGACATGGGCATCTCGTCCATGAACGGCATCACCGACCAGAACGAGACCGTCACGGTGGCCGACTTCCGCACCATCCTCGGCTACGCCCAGCAGCACCACCTGGCCCGGCTGACCTTCTGGTCCGCCAACCGGGACCGTCCCTGCACCGGCGGGCCCGCCGACAGCTGCTCCGGCGTCAGCCAGAACGCCTGGGACTACACGCGGGTCTTCGCCGGCTACACCGGCTGACCGCCCGGCCCCGGAACCGGCCGCGGGCCCGGCCAGGGCCGGCCCGGGGCTCAAGCGGTGACCTCACGGGAGGCGCTCGACGCGTTCGGCGCCTCCCGTTCCCGCCTGTCCGCCGCCTTCCACTCGGGGGGATCCCGCCCCTCCCGTCATCGCCCGCACCGACGGGACAACAGCACCCGGGGCGGCGCCCGGAGCGGGAAACCCGGTGGAGGAGTCACCCGCGCTGTGCCTAGGGTCGCGGGATGACTGCACGGACCTTCCGCATCACCGTCCGCGGCGCCTTCGACGCCCTCACCGACGACCAGCGCGCCGCCCTGCTCGCCGACGCCGCCGAACACGACGTCCTGCGCGCCGCCTTCACCCCCGAGGGCACCCTCACCTACGACATCGCCGCCCGGCCCGCCTTCGTCTTCCGCTTCTCCGCGACGGGGGAGAAGGAGGAGGACGTCCTGGAGGCGACCGAGCGGGCCGAGGAGGCGGCGAAGTCCTGGCTGGCGGCGCGCGGGTACGGCTACAAGCAGCTGCGGTCGTCCGCGGAGGACCTCTCGCAGGCGCCCCTGGGTGCACGGCAGCGCCGCGCCGCCCGTACGAGCGGCCAGTGACGTCCGCCCTGAACTTGAGCACTCAAGGACAAGGCAAGGGACACGGGAGGGAGCGGGCC
Organism: Streptomyces sp. NPDC031445; assembly: GCF_055581365.1. NCBI lineage: Bacteria > Bacillati > Actinomycetota > Actinomycetes > Kitasatosporales > Streptomycetaceae > Streptomyces > Streptomyces sp. NPDC031445. Next base: position 46,068 of record NZ_JBVIJO010000001.1, on the reverse strand, counting down.
ATGGGCGAGGGTCTGGACGCGGCGCTGCGCCTGGTACGGGCCCAGTCGGCGCTCGTGCGACGCTTCGACGCCCGGCTCGGCGGCCTGCACGGCGTCAGCCTGGCCGACTTCACCCTGCTGCTGCGGCTGGAGCAGGCGCCCGGCGGCCGGATGCGCCGGGTGGACCTCGCCGAAGCCCTGGGGCTGACCGCCTCGGGCGTGACGCGGGGGCTCGCTCCGCTGGAGCGGATCGGCCTGGTCACCCGGGAGACGGACGCCCGGGACGCGCGCGTGGCGTACGCGGCGCTGACCGGGACGGGCCGGCGCCGGCTGGCGGAGATGCGGACCACGGCGGAGGAGACCGCCGCCGAGGTCTTCGCCGGCCCGGCGTGGCCCGCGGCGGACATCGCCCGCCTCGCGGACCTGCTGACCCGTCTCGGCGGCACGGGCCTGACGGGGCGTTGAGTCCCGGCGCCGTCAGGCCGCGCCGCCCGGTATCCAGCCCTGGCGGCGCAGTACGGCCGACACGTCCGGCGCCCGGTAGTGCTCCCCCTTGAGCACCTTGCCGTCGGCCCGGCGGGCGACCGTCCCGTCCGGGCCCCTCTTGCTCATGTTGGCGCGGTGGATCTCGGCGATCACCTCGTCGAGGTCGATGCCGTGCACCAGAGCCGTGCCGTAGGCCACGTACACCACGTCGGCCAGCTCGTGCGCGAGCCGGTCCAGCGGCCCCTCCACCGCGACCTCGGCGACCTCCGCGGCCTCCTCGGCGAGCAGTTCACCGCGGTGGGCGGCCAGCCCGGGGTCCACCTCCGTCGGCGTGCTGCGGGCGTCGAGACCGAAGGCGCGGTGGAACTCACGGACGAGGACGGCCGGTGACGTGCTCGTGCGGTCGGGGGGCGAAGTGGTCATACGGCGACTGTAACGGCGGCCACTGACAACGCCCTTCGGCCCCCGCGGACCCGGCCGCATCCGCCCCGTGGGCCCCGCAGTGGCCCACGGCCCTGGTCAGTGGCGCGCGTCGCCTGGCAGGATCGCCGCATGTCCAAGGTGTTCCCCCGGCTCGGCAGGCGCCGAGCGCTGCAGGGCGCGGCCGTCGGTGCCGTCGCCCTCGCGCTGCTGCTGTGGTGGCTGCTGCCCTTGGGCGAGAAGCCGCCGAGCGGGACGATCGTGTTCAGCACCGGTACGTCCCGCGGGGTCTACCAGGAGTACGGCGAGCGGCTGCGCACCGAGCTGGGCAGGGACATGCCGGGCCTGAAGGTGAAGCTGCTCACCAGCGCCGGGTCCCAGGAGAACGTCCAGCGGGTGGCGACCGGCAAGGCCGACTTCACCATCGCGGCGGCCGACGCGGTGGCGGCGTACGAGCTGGGGCACGGCAGCGGCGCCGGCCGGCTGCGCGGGGTGGCCCGGCTCTACGACGACTACGTGCACCTCATCGTGCCCCGCGACTCGGACGTCCGGAGCATCGCCGACCTGCGGCACAAGCGGGTGGCGACCGGACTGCCCGATTCCGGTGTGCGGCTGATAGCCGAGCGGGTGCTGCGGGCCGCCGGCATCGACCCGCGCAAGGACATCACGCCGGTCGCGGACGGCATCGACACCGGGCCCGCGCGGCTGCGGGACGGGAAGATCGACGCCTTCTTCTGGTCCGGGGGCCTGCCCACGAAGGGGCTGGCCGCGCTGGCACGGCAGGGCGGGTTCCGGTTCCTGCCGATCGACGACGGCCTCGTCACGCGGCTGCACGGCCAGGGCGAGGGCGCGCGGTACTACCGGACCACCAACATCCCCGAGTCGGCATACCCCAACCTGCAGCAGGGGGTGCAGGTTCCTACGATCGCCGTGTCCAACCTGCTGATGACCCGCACGGACGTGGACCCCCGGCTGACCGAGTGGGTGACCCGTACGGTGATCAAGAGCCGGGACGGCATCGGCGCCCATGTCCACTCCGCCCAGCTCGTCGATCTGCGCACCGCCATCTACACCGACCCACTGCCCTTGCAGGAGGGCGCCCGGCGGTACTACCGGTCGGTCAAGCCGTAAGGGCCTCCCGGCGAAGCGACGGCCGAAGGAAGCCGGCCACGGGAATCCCGGAGCCGGCACCGGCTCGGCGGAGCCTAGGAGACGGGGTCCGCCGCGTCCGGCCCGGTCTCCGCGTGCCGGGGCACACGGACCGTCACCCGCAGCCCCCGCGGCTCGTGGTGGGCGTAGTCGATCGAGCCGCCGCCCGCTCCGAGCAGCGCGCGGGTGATGGACAGCCCGAGGCCCGAGCCCTTCACGTTCTGGTGCCGGCCGCTGCGCCAGAAACGGTCGCCCACACGCGCGAGTTCCTCGTCGGTGAGCCCGGGGCCGGTGTCCGTGACGACGACGGTGCTGGTGTCGCCGTCGGCGGCGACGGTGACCTCGACCGTCCCCTCCTCGGGGGTGAACTTCACCGCGTTGTCGATCACCGCGTCCAGGGCGCTGGACAGGGCGATCGGGTCGGCCCAGCCGGTGGTGGGCGGGCAGTCGCCGGTCAGCCGGACGCCCTTGGTCCGGGCGGCCGGTGCCCAGGCGGCCACCCGCTCCTCGGCCAGGGCGCCGATGTCGGTCAGCACGAGGTCGGCCTCGGCGTGCTCGGCCAGCGCCAGGTCGAGCAGGTCGTCCAGGACCTGCGCGAGGCGCTTGCCCTCGGTGCGGACCGAGGCGATCTCCTCGTTGCCCTCGGGCAGTTCGAGGGCGAGCAGCTCGATGCGCAGCAGCAGCGCCGCGAGCGGGTTGCGCAGCTGGTGCGAGGCGTCGGCGACGAAGGCGCGCTGCTGCTCCAGCACCGCCTGGACGTTGTCCGCCATCTCGTTGAACGAGCGGGCCAGCCGTCTGAGTTCCGGCGGCCCGCCGGCGACCGCGACCCGGGACTTCAGGCGCCCGGTGGCGATGTCGTGGGTGGTGGCGTCCAGGACCCGGACCGGGCGGAGCACCCACCCGGTCAGCCTCAGCGCGGCGCCGACGGCGAGCAGCATGGCCGCGATCTCGCCTGCCCCGATGAACAGCCAGCCGCGCAGGATCCGCGAACGCAGCTGTCCGGTTGGCGAGTCGGTGACCACGACCGCGACGACGTCCCCGTCCCGGATCACCGGTGAGGCGACGACGAGCCAACCGCGCTGCCAGGGCCACACCTGCCGCGGGTCGTGGCTGCGCCGGCTGAGCAGCGCCTCGTCGAACGCCCTGCGGACCTCACCCGTCCGCGGTACGAACCAGTCGCCGGGGGCGTTGGCCATCGCGGAACCGTTGCGGTAGAAGACACCGGCGCGGATGCCGTAGACGCCGTAGTAGCTCTCCAGTTCGCTGCGCAGGGTCTCCCCGCGCTCGTCCCTGGCGGTGCGGTGGGGTCCGCTGGGCCCGTCGGTGACGAACTGGGCGAGCGCCGCGAAGCGTGCGGTGTCGTCTATCCGGTCGACGACGACCCGCTGCTGCTGCGCGGCGGCCACGCTGCCGGCGAGCGGGACGCCGAGCGCGAGCAGGACGGCCGCCAGCAGGACGATGAGCAGCGGCAGGAGGCGTGTGCGCACCCGTCCCCGCTAGGCGGCCGGGGCGACGAGCCGGTAGCCGACGCCGCGTACGGTCTCGATCAGCGCGGGCATCCGCAACTTGGAGCGCAGGGAGGCGACGTGCACCTCCAGGGTGCGGCCGGTCCCCTCCCAGCTGGTGCGCCAGACCTCGCTGATGATCTGTTCGCGCCGGAAGACCACGCCGGGCCGCTGGGCGAGCAGGGCGAGCAGGTCGAACTCCTTGCGGGTCAGCTGGACGACCGAACCGTCCACGCTGACCTGGCGGGTGGGCAGTTCGATCCGGACCGGGCCGAGGAGCAGCGCGCCCTCGCCACCGGTCGCCGGGTCCTCGTGAGCGGTGCGCCGGCTGACGGCGTGGATCCGGGCGAGCAGTTCCCCGGTGTCGTACGGCTTCACGACGTAGTCGTCGGCGCCCAGGTTGAGCCCGTGGATGCGGGAACGGACGTCGGAGCGCGCGGTGACCATGATCACCGGGGTGCTGGTGCGCTTGCGGATCTTGCCGCAGACCTCGTAGCCGTCCTGGTCGGGCAGGCCGAGGTCGAGCAGGACGACACCGAATCCGTCGACCTCGGGGACGAGCGCCCGCAGCGCTTCCTCGCCGCTGCGCGCGTGGGTGACCTGGAATCCGTGCTTCGCGAGAACGGCGGACAGCGCCGCGGCGACGTGGTTGTCGTCCTCGACGAGGAGCAGTCTCATCCCGGCCCCCTCCGGTTCAGCGGTCGTACGGTCTCGGTTCGCGTCGCGCGCGTAGATCACGCGCACCCGCGCGTGCACCATGGCAGTGACGCTGATGGACAAGGACGGCGTCAAGAGGCTTCCGGTTGCCCGTCGCTTCCGTTATCCGGCCGATACGCGCACCGGCGACAAGTGCTACGACATGTGTCCGATTGCTATCGGATCGTGATGCTCAGATCTCCCTCAGATGTGATGACGCAGGTCACAGCGCCTCACTACTGTCCTCGGAAACCCGAGGAGGACGGAGCCTGAGAGCGATGACCAATGTATCGGTGGCCAAGGAAGATGTGGTCACGTCCGACGAACTGGTCGTCCTGAGGAGCGTCAACAAGCACTTCGGCGCGTTGCACGTGCTCCAGGACATCGACCTGACGATCGCCCGCGGTGAGGTCGTCGTGGTCATCGGGCCCTCCGGGTCCGGGAAGTCGACCCTGTGCCGCACCATCAACCGCCTGGAGACGATCGACTCGGGCACGATCACGATCGACGGCAGGCCGCTGCCGCACGAGGGCCGCGAGCTGGCGCGGCTGCGGGCGGACGTGGGCATGGTGTTCCAGTCGTTCAACCTCTTCGCGCACAAGACCGTGCTCGAGAACGTGATGCTGGGTCAGCTCAAGGTCCGCAAGGCCGACAAGAAGCAGGCCGAGGAGAAGGCCCGGGCGCTGCTGGACCGGGTCGGCGTGGGCACGCAGGCCGACAAGTACCCCGCCCAGCTCTCCGGCGGCCAGCAGCAGCGGGTGGCGATCGCGCGGGCACTGGCCATGGACCCGAAGGTCATGCTGTTCGACGAGCCGACGTCCGCCCTCGACCCCGAGATGATCAATGAGGTCCTGGAGGTCATGCAGCAGCTCGCGCGCGAGGGCATGACGATGATCGTGGTCACCCACGAGATGGGCTTCGCTCGATCGGCCGCGAACCGGGTGGTCTTCATGGCGGACGGCCGGATCGTCGAACAGGCCACGCCCGACCAGTTCTTCAGCAACCCGCGCAGCGACCGGGCCAAGGACTTCCTGTCCAAGATCCTGCACCACTGACGGCACCGCCGGACCGCCCGCACCGCCCGCCCGGCCGCTCCCGCCGTACGGCCGCCCCGGTCCGCGCCACCCCTGCCTCAGGGACTCGTTCCTCACCACTCAGAAGGATGTTCACCATGAAGCTCCGCAAGGTCACCGCCGCCTCGGCCGTCCTCCTCGCCCTCTCCGTGGCCGCCACCGCCTGCGGCGGCGACGACAAGAAGGACGACAACGGCTCCTCCGGCGGCGGCAAGAAGATCACCGTCGGCATCAAGTTCGACCAGCCGGGCATCGGCCAGAAGACCCCGCAGGGCTACTCGGGCTTCGACGTCGACGTGGCCACCTATGTCGCCAAGAAGCTCGGTTACAGCGCGGACCAGATCGAATGGAAGGAGTCGAAGAGCGCGGACCGCGAGACCATGCTGCAGCGCGGTGACGTCCAGTTCATCGCCGCCTCCTACTCGATCACGCCGGAGCGTCAGCAGAAGGTCGACTTCGCCGGCCCGTACCTGCTGGCCCACCAGGACGTGCTGCTGCGCGCGGACGAGAACACCATCAAGTCGCCGGCGGACCTGAACAACAAGAAGCTGTGTTCGGTGGCCGGCTCCACCTCGGCGCAGAACGTCAAGAAGACGCTGGCCCCGAAGGCGAACCTCCAGACGTACCCGACCTACTCGGCGTGTCTGTCCGGTCTGCAGAGCGGGGCCATCGACGCCCTGACCACGGACGACTCGATCCTCGCCGGTTACGCCTCCCAGTCCCAGTTCAAGGGCAAGTTCAAGCTGGGCGGCTTCAAGATGACCAACGAGAACTACGGCATCGGCGTCAAGAAGGGCAGCGACCTCAAGGCCAAGATCAACAAGGCGCTCGAGGACATGGTCTCCGACGGTTCCTGGGATGCTGCCGTGAAGAAGAACTTCGGCCCGGCGAACTACAAGAACGAGCCCGCCCCGAAGATCGGCGACATCAAGAGCTGAGGCAATGCCCGCCGGTGCGCCGCCCCTGACGGCGGCGCACCGGGGCATCCCTACACGCGGAAGCGCGGGAGATCGTGTTCGACTTTCTTGGACGTTACGACGTACTGGGCGCCTTCTGGACGACCGTGCAGCTCACGTTGCTGTCGGCCGTCGGCTCCCTGGTCTGGGGCACCCTGCTGGCCGGTATGCGGGTGGGCCCGGTGCCGCTGATGCGCGGCTTCGGCACCGCCTACGTGAACATCGTGCGGAACATCCCGCTCACGGTGATCATCCTGTTCTCCTCGCTCGGCCTCAGCAACACGCTGGGCGTCACGCTCGGTGCGGACGACTTCCAGGTCCGCGGGTTCCGGCTGGCCGTGCTCGGTCTGATCCTCTACACCTCGGCCTTCGTCTGCGAGGCGATCCGCTCCGGCATCAACACCGTGCCGGTCGGCCAGGCCGAGGCCGCGCGTGCCATCGGTCTGAGCTTCACCCAGGTGCTCGGCCTGATCGTGCTGCCGCAGGCGTTCCGCGCGGCCATCGGCCCGCTGACCAACGTGCTGATCGCGCTGACGAAGAACACGACGGTGGCCGCCGCGATCGGTGTGGCGGAAGCCGCGTTCCTGATGAAGGAAATGATCGAGAACGAGGCGGAACTGCTGGTGATCTCGGCAGTCATCGCCTTCGGGTTCGTGTGCCTGACCCTGCCGACCGGGCTGATCCTCGGCTGGGTGGGCAAGAAGATGGCGGTGAAGCGATGACCTCCGTTCTGTACGACGCCCAGGGGCCCCGCGCCAAGCGGCGCAACGTCCTGTACACGGCCGTCTTCCTGGTGGTCCTCGCGGCCCTCGTCTGGTGGGTGTACAAGGCGCTCGACGACAAGGACCAGCTGGCCTGGGCCCTGTGGAAGCCCTTCTTCAGCAGCACCGAGGCGTACTCGACGTACATCTGGCCCGGTCTGCGGAACACCCTGAAGGCAGCGGCGCTGGCCATGGTCATCGCGCTTCCGCTGGGTGCCGTCCTCGGCATAGCGCGGCTCTCGGACCACGTGTGGGTGCGGGTCCCGGCCGCGGTCGTGGTCGAGTTCTTCCGCGCCATCCCGGTGCTGGTCCTGATGATCTTCGGGCTCGCGCTCTTCGCCCAGTACACCGACGTCAGCTCGGACGACCGTCCGTTCTACGCGGTCGTCACCGGTCTGGTGCTGTACAACGCGTCGGTGCTCGCCGAGATCGTCCGCGCGGGAATCCTCGCCCTGCCGAAGGGCCAGTCCGAGGCGGCCATGGCCATCGGTCTGCGCAAGAACCAGGTGATGCGGCTCGTCCTGCTGCCGCAGGCGGTCACCACGATGCTCCCGGCGATCGTCAGCCAGCTGGTGGTCATCGTGAAGGACACCGCGCTCGGCGGTGCGGTGCTCACCTTCCCGGAACTGCTGGCCTCGGCCAACACGATGGCCGGCTACTACGGCAACACCATCGCCTCCCTGGCCGTCGTGGGCGTCATCTTCGTGATCGTCAACTTCTCGCTGACCTCGTTCGCGAGCTGGCTGGAGGGCCGGCTGCGGCGCGGCAAGAAGTCGACCGGGGCGGTGCTCGGCGCCCAGGACGTGGCGGACATCGCGGGCACGGCGGCCGGAGCCGACCCGGCCGGCGCCGCCGCGGGCGTCGGCGACGTCGACGGCGCGAGGAAGTGACGACCAGTCAGGTGGCATGACTCCGTCCGGAGGCAGTGGCATGATCGCCACTGCCTCCGTTCGCTTGACGCAAACTCTGCCAATGGGTTGCATACGTTGTGTGATCGTGCACCCCGCTTCACCTTCCTGTTCACTTGTCTCCGTCAAGGCATCGCCGCGAGCAGGGGGCGCCACACCGTGGACCCGGTGATCATCGTCGGAGCGGGGCCCGTCGGGCTCACGCTCGCCCTGGCGCTGGCGCGTCAGCAGGTGCCGTCCGTCGTGCTGGACGAGGGCGCCGGCAAGGAGGAGCCCCGTCCGGCGCGCACCGTCGTCCTGCGCGACGACACGACCGCCCTGCTGGAGCGCCTGACCGGGGCGGCGCTCACGGAGCACGGTGTGCGCTGGGCCGGCTGGCGGTCCGTCAGGCGCAAGCAGGTGATGAGCGAGATCACCTTCGCCGAGACGGAACCCGCGCCCCTGCACATCGCCCAGCACGTGCTCACGGGCCTGCTGCGCGGTGCCATCGCGGCCGAGCCCCTGGTGAAGACGGCGGTGGACAGCCGCCTGGACGCGATCGAGCAGGAGCGTTCCGGCATCACCGCGCGCACCCGTGGCGCCCAGGGCACCTGGTGGCGCGGCAGTTACCTGGTCGGCTGCGACGGTGCCCGCTCGACCGTGCGCAAACTCCAGGACATCCGCTTCCCGGGCCGTACGGCGGTGGAGCGGCACGCGGTCGCCGCGCTGCGCACGGAACTTCCGTGGGCGGGTCACGCGTTGCTCCATCGGATGCCGCCGTGGCGGTCGTCCGGGCCCTCGGCCGGGGAGGTGACCGCCCGCCCCCTCCCGGACGGCGTGTGGCGCCTGGACTGGCTGCTGCCGCCGGGCAAGGACCTGGTCACCCCCGAGATCCTGCTGGCCCGGATCCACGAGACCCTCACGGGCTGGACGGGCAGCCCCACACCGGCGTACGAACTGCTCGACACCGGCGTCCACACGGTGCACCACCGCCTCGCCCGCCGGTGGCGCGCCGGCCGGGTCTTCGTCGCCGGGGACGCGGCCCACCTGCTCGGCGCGCTCGGCACCCAGGGGCTCGACGAGGGCCTCAGGGACGCCGACAACCTCGCCTGGAAGCTGGCCACGGCCTGGCACCACGGCCCGCACGAGGCCCTGCTGGACAGCTACCAGACCGAGCGGCGCGCCCAGGTCTCCGCCCGGCTGCGCGCCGCCGACCAGGCCCTGCCGGTGCTGCGCGGCGGGGGCGCGCTGCGTCACATCGTCCCAGGCTCGGCCCGCAACCACGACGCGCTGCTCACCGACGGCCACCTGGGCCGCGGTCCGCTGGGCGGGTCCGGCACGTACGCCGGCTCACCGCTCGCACCCCGAGGTCTGGAAGGGGAGATCCCGGTCGGCACCCCGCCCGGCGCGCCGGTCACCGACGTCCGGGTCACGGCGGAGGACGGGGCCTTCGTCCAGCTGCGCGACCGGCTCGGCCGCGGCGCGCTGCTCGTCGTGCTCATCGCGCCCGGCACGGGTGTCTGGGACCGCAAGCACTGGATGTCCGCCGGGGTGATGCCACGGCTCGCGGCGGCCGTGACCGCGCTGCCGCACCCCGCCGAACTCCTGGTGGCCGAGAGCTACCCGGGGGCGCCGGCGCACAGCGTGCTGCTCGTCCGCCCCGACGGCCACCTGGTCACCGCCCTGAGCGGGGTCCGTCCGGCCGACCTGTACGCGGCGGCCGAGGCCACGGTGGGGGGCGCGGCGCGGGCACGGGAGACACAGCAGGAGGAGAAGGAGAGGGAGAGGGACGGGCACGAGGAGAAGAGGGCGGCGGAGGCCGGCTCGAGCGCACGCTGACGGCGGATTCGCCCGTACGCCGGCGGCGGTCGGCGGTGTACGGCTCCCGCGCGCCGACCGTGCTCCGCGACCCGCTCCCGCACGCGCCCGCCGCACCCCTCGCACCCCCGTCCACAAGATGACACCCGGTTGACCGCGGAGCGGCGGCAATGCTGTACTCCGGATCGTGACCGACACCTGTGTGCGCCTGTGGCGGAGGGTCCATGTGGACCTCATCCGCTATGCGGGCTGCGTGTGTCGCCCGTCCTGCTGAATTCGCACCCTCACCCCCCTTCTCCGGGCGCCGTCGCGCGCCCGTTCCGCGAACGCTCCTCAGGACGGTGCACGTGTCTGTCCCCTCCCCCTCCCCTTCCCTGCCCGCGTCCGTGTCCCCTGCCGCCGGACCGGCGCCCACCCAGGCGGAACTCCTGGACTTCGTCCGGCGTACGGCGGCCGACGCCGAGCTGATCGCCTCGCTGCCGCTCGACCCCGAGGGCCGCACCTGGGTGCGGCTCCAGGGCCCCGGCGGCAGCGAGGCCTGGCTCATCGGCTGGCCTCCCGGTACCGGCACCGGCTGGCACGACCACGCCGACTCGGTCGGCGCCTTCCTCACCGCTTCGGGCGAACTCACCGAGAACTCCCTCGCCGCCCGGCTGCCCACCGACGGCTGGAAGACCCTGGAGCTCACCGCGGGGGTGGACCGCGTACGCCGGCTGCCCGCCGGGCAGGGCCGTGCCTTCGGCCGCCACCATGTGCACGAGGTGCTCAACGAGTCCCGCGAGCGACACGCGGTCTCCGTCCACGCCTACTACCCGCCGCTGCCCCGGATCCGTCGTTACAGTCGCACGGGCCAGGTGCTGCGCCTGGAGCAGGTCGAGCGCCCGGAGGACTGGCAGTGAGCGGCACGATCGAACAGCCGACGGCCGCTGGGACGGCCTCCGAGCGGCCGCTCGGCATCGACGAGTGGCTGGAGCGCGTGCGTGCCGGCTACCGGCGCGTCGAGGCACGGGAGGCGTATGAGGCGGCGCGGTCCGGCGACGCGCTCCTGGTCGACATCCGGTACGCCGCCCTGCGCGACCGGGACGGGCTCATCCCGGGCGCCGTCGTGGTCGAGCGCAACGAACTGGAGTGGCGACTCGACCCCCAGGGCAGCCACCGACTCCCCGAGGCCACCGGCCACGACCTGCGGGTCGTGGTGATCTGCAACGAGGGCTACGCCTCCAGCCTCGCCGCCGCCTCCCTCCACCAGCTGGGTCTGCACCGGGCGACGGACCTGGTGGGCGGCTTCCAGGCGTGGCGCGCGCAGGGCCTGCCGGTGAACCCGGCCACGGCCTGACCGGCACCGGATGCCGTGCCGGCACGGACCGCACGACCGGGACGGGGCGCCCTGCCCGAGGCGGGGCGCCCTGACCGGGACCGGGTCCCCTGACCGGGACCGGGGGTCCTGGCGGGGCCTTGACGCCCTGGTCCGGCCTTGACGCCCTGGCCGAGGCCGGGCGCCCTGCCCGCGACTGGCGCCTGACCGGACCGGAAGCCCTGACCTGCACCGACTGGAAGCCCTGACCTGCACCGACCGGAAACCCATAGGCACGAGGGGCCGGTCCTACTCCTTCGCCGTGGCCACGGTCACCGCCCGCACCCGGAGCGCCGCCCGTCCCGGTACGGCACTGGCGACGAGTGCGAGGAGGCCTGCGACCGCGACGACGCCCAAGTAGAGCAGCGGGGTGACCGTCGGTGCGGCCCGGCCCGTCATGCCGACGCTGAACGCGGTGAGCACGGCGAGGGCGATTCCGCTGCCGACCGATGTGGCGAGGAGCAGGACGGACAGCGCCTCGGTACGCAGCATGCGCAGCACCTGGCGGCGCGTCGCGCCGGCGAGACGGAGCAGTGCGAACTCCCGGACACGCTCGGCGACCGACATGGCGAGCGTGTTCACGACGGCGATGGCGGTGAAGGCCAGGACGAGTCCCATGGCCAGGTAGTTGACCTCGGCGTTCGCCTGCTGCCGATCGGCCTGGAGGGCGTCGGCGGCGGCCGGCGAAAGAATTCTCACGCCCGGGAACTCACGGAGCGTAGTCGCGAGTTGTGTCTGTGTACGGGTCGTGCGGACGAGGACGGAGGAGGCGAGCGGATTGTCCACGTGGTGGGCCACGAGGTCGTGGGCGAGGGTGAGGTCGCCGAAGCCGAGACCCCGGGCGTAGACGGCGGCGACGGTCAGCGTGGCGGGCGTGCCGTCGCCGAGCGCGAGTCTCAGAGTGCTTCCCGGCGTCAGATGCTGCTGCTCGGCGGCCAGTTCGCTGACGGCGACGGTGCCGGGGCCGAGCCGGTCCAGGGAGCCGGCGGTCACCTTGGGGTCCCAGGTGCGGGTCAGACCCGCCGGGGTGACGCCCTGCGCGGGGTACTTGTCGAGGCCGACGCGGACTGTCGTACGGACCACCTCGGTGACGGTGTCGTGCCCCGCGCGCAGTCGCTCGGCGGCCTCGCCGGGAACACCGGGGCCCTGGGCGGCGACGACCCAGTCGGCCCGGACGCCCTCGCGGACCTGGGCGCGGGCGGCGTCGCCGAGGGTGTCCTGGACGAACAGGACGGTGCAGGTCATGCCGACGAGCAGGGTGAGGGGGGTGACGACGGAGGCCATGCGGGCGGCGTTGCCGCGCAGGTTGGCGGTGGCCAGCCTGCCGCCGTGACCGGTGAGCCGGAGCGGGCCGGCCAGCAGCAGCGCGGCGGCCTTGACCAGGAGGGGACCGAGCAGGGCGACGGAGGCGGACAGGACGATGACGGCGAGGAAGGTCACGGGGGTCGAGGCGGGCTCGGTGCGCAGGGAGGCGAGGACGACGACGAGGACGACCCCGCCGGCGAGGAGCAACAGACCGGCGGCGATGCGGCCCCAGGCCGGCCGGGTGCGCTCGGTCCTGGCCTCGGCCAGGGCCTCGGCCGGGCGGATCCGGGCGATCCTGCGGGAGGCGATCCGGGCCGCCGCCCAGGCTCCGAGGAGGGCGGCGGCGAGAGCGGCGAGCGGCGGGAAGACGCTGACGGTGTGGTCGAGCGTGTCGGGTACGGCGCCCAGGGCGACGAACCTCCCGTACAGCCAGCCGCCGAGCGGCAGTCCGAGCAGGGCGCCGGCCGTGCCCGCCGCAGCGCCGACGATCAGCGCCTCCCCGCCGAGCAGCTTGCGGATCTGCCCGGATGTGGCGGCGATGGCCCGCAGCAGGGCGAGTTCGCGGTGGCGCTGCTGGACGGTGAGCGCGAAGGTGCCGACGACCACGAGCACCGCCACCAGCAGCGAGGTGCCGCCCATGGCCCCGCCCATGCTGACCAGCCGGGTACGGGCCGCGGCCGCGTCGAGGAACTCCACGGGCCCGCGGGCGTCCCCGGCGCTGACCTGTGCCGTGGTGCCGTGCAGCGCCCGCGCCACGCTCCGGCGCACCCGCTCGGGGTCCGCCCCCTTCGCCGGCAGCACACCGAACGCGGTGACCTCTCCGGGGTGCGCGGCCAGCCTGCGGGCCTCACCTGAGGAGAAGAACAGGGACGTCTGGTGGCGTACGGCGGTGGCCGGGATGGCGATACCGGTGACCCGGTAGGTGCGCGGGGCCTGGGTGGACTGCACGGTGAGCCGGTCGCCGGGCCGCAGCCGGTTCCGCGCGGCGAGATCGCCGTCGATGACGACGTCGCCGGCGGCCCGCGGGGCACCGCCCGCTGTCAGCCGGTACGGGGTCAGCGCGGCGGAGTCCCAGGCATGGCCGTAGGCGGTACGGCCACCGGTGCCGGCCGGGGTCGACGGCTGGGCGGGGAAGGTGAGTTCGGGGACGACCCGGGCCACCCCTGGGGTGTGGGCGAGGGTGCCGCGCAGACGTTCGGGCAGCCAGGCACGCTCGGCGAGGGGCTTCGCCTTGTGCTTGACCTTGGTCTTGCCCTTCTTGTGCTTGACGGTGGTCCGGTGCACGTACTGGTCGGCGGAGACCACGACGGGAGCGGCGGTGTAGCGCTCGGTCCGGATGGTGCCGCGCAGGCCGGTGTCCAGGAGGGTGCCGCACGCGGTGATCAGAGCGGCCGCGCACAGCAGGGCCAGGAAGGCGCCGAGGAAGCCCGCCTTGCGGGCGCGGACCGACTGCAGGGCGTAACGCAGCATCATGGGACGGGCTCTCTTCTGTTGTACGCATCCGGTTGTGTCGTGCGCTGGGCGTGCGTACAGACTCGCCGGTGCGGGGGTGGGAGAGCACTGCGGTGGCCCGGCGTCCTGGGACGGGGGCCACCCCTACCGCCGGCAGCGGGGGTTGACCCCACCCCGGGCGCCTGTCACCCGCCTCCGACTGGACCGTCGGCCGCCTGTGTCCCGGGCAGCCGTCGCGCCCCTCGTCCTCAGGGAGCCCTCGTCCCGAAGCCCGTCAGAAGTCCCCGTCCCCGAGGAACTCCGTGTCCTCGCCCTCTTCCTCCAGGGCCTGGCGGACGACCCTGAGGGCCATGCCCTCCGGGTAGCCCTTGCGGGCCAGCATGCCCGCGAGCCGGCGGATCCGCTTGTCCCGTTCGAGGCCACGGGTGGCCCGCAGTTTGCGGGCGACGAGTTCGCGCGCGGTCTCCTCCTCCTGCTCGGAGTCGAGCTGGGCGACGGCGTCCTCGATCACTGCCGAGTCGACCCCCTTGGTGCGCAGTTCCCGGGCGAGTGCGCGGCGCGCGAGCCCCCGGCCATGGTGCCGGGACTCCACCCAGGCGTCCGCGAAAGCGCCGTCGTCGATGAGCCCGACCTCCTCGAACCGCGACAGCACCTCCTCGGCCGCGTCCTCGGGGATCTCCCGCTTGCGCAGGGCGTCCGCGAGCTGCTTGCGGGTGCGCGGGGTCCCGGTGAGCAGGCGCAGGCAGATCGCCCGGGCCCGCTCCACCGGGTCCCCTGAAGACTCCCCCCGCTCGTCCCTCGCCGAGGAAGGGGCGCCTTCGTCCTCACCGGGCCCGGACGCGTCGCCGAACCCGCGCCGCCGGCCACGCCCCCGACGGCCGCTGCGCGCTCCCCCGGACCGCCCGGACCCACGACCGCCCGGCGAACCGCCCCCGTACGGCTCGCCGGCCTCGTCCCCCAGGCCAGCAGCACCCCCGTCGCCGCCGGCCCCGTGGTACGCGTCAGGTCCGCCGTACGCGCCGCCGAACCCGTCGTCCCGATGTCCGGCGTCCCCCTCCGGGGTGGAGTCCGGGTGGCCACCGGTGCCCCTCCCCCGTGGGGCGCCGGTGGCGTACTCGTACTCGGCCCAGTCGGTTCGTCGTGTCACGGGTCAGCTCTTGGCTGCGGCGGCCTTGGGCTTGGTGGCCTTGGCGGCTGCCGGGGCGGGGACGGACTTGGCGGGGTCGTCGGCCGTCGCGGTGACCGCGGCGTCGGCGCCCGGCTCGGCGGCGGGCTCCTCCGGCCGGACACCCACGCCCAGCTTCTCCTTGATCTTCTTCTCGATCTCGTTGGCCAGGTCGGGGTTGTCCTTGAGGAAGTTGCGCGCGTTCTCCTTGCCCTGGCCGAGCTGGTCGCCCTCGTACGTGTACCAGGCACCGGCCTTGCGCACGAAGCCGTGCTCCACGCCCATGTCGATCAGACCGCCCTCACGGCTGATGCCCTGGCCGTAGAGGATGTCGAACTCGGCCTGCTTGAAGGGCGGCGCGACCTTGTTCTTGACGACCTTGCAGCGCGTGCGGTTGCCGACCGCCTCCGTGCCGTCCTTCAGGGTCTCGATGCGGCGGATGTCGATACGCACCGAGGCGTAGAACTTCAGCGCCCGGCCGCCGGTCGTGGTCTCCGGCGAGCCGAACATCACGCCGATCTTCTCGCGGAGCTGGTTGATGAAGATCGCGGTGGTCTTGGACTGGTTGAGCGCGCTGGTGATCTTCCGCAGGGCCTGGCTCATCAGACGGGCCTGCAGACCCACGTGGCTGTCGCCCATCTCGCCCTCGATCTCCGCACGCGGGACGAGCGCGGCGACGGAGTCGATGACGATGAGGTCCAGGGCACCGGAGCGGACCAGCATGTCCACGATCTCCAGGGCCTGCTCGCCGTTGTCCGGCTGGGACAGGATGAGGTTGTCGATGTCGACGCCGAGCTTGCGCGCGTACTCGGGGTCGAGGGCGTGCTCGGCGTCCACGAAGGCGACCTGGCCGCCGGCCTTCTGTGCGTTCGCCACGGCGTGCAGGGTCAGGGTCGTCTTACCGGAGGACTCCGGTCCGTAGATCTCCACGACACGGCCGCGCGGCAGGCCGCCGACGCCGAGGGCGACGTCGAGGGCGGTCGACCCGGTCGGGATGACCTCGATGGGCTCCTTCGACCGCTCGCCCATGCGCATGACAGCGCCCTTGCCGAATTGCCGTTCAATCTGCGCGAGCGCGGCGTCGAGCGCCTTCTCGCGGTCGGTTCCTGCCATGGGTTCCACCCGGTTTGCTTGAGTCGATCGCTTCACGTCAAAGACGCTAACGCCTGCCACTGACAATGCGCCCCGACGCAGGCCCAGCCTGTGGATAACCGAGGGACATCTACCCGCGAATCGGGGCGAAATCCCCAGCCGAAAGCCTCGCCTGAGCCTCCATAAGAATGGATGTTCGATTTTCGTGTCAAGCGCGCCACCCCGGCGCCCGGCGACCACGACAACCTGGACGACGCCGTGCGCGACGGCGTGTACGACGGTGTGACCCGGCTCGCCGACGGGGGCCACGCGACCTGGTGGACCGGTTCTTCGACCACTGCGACGCGCGCGGGCCTGCTCCCGGCGGCGTACCACGGGTGTCTCCGGCAGGACGACGATCGCGCGGGCCGTGCCCGGAAGCCTTGGGCCCATGAAGAACCCGCGCGCCGCCGTCGACCGCCTCTGCCACGCGACGGGGCTGCTCCTCGTCCTGTCCGGCCTCGCCCACCTGGTGGTGTTCGCGGTCGACGGCGGTCCCTGGGACGGTCCCGTCTCCTGGCGCAAGCCCGTCACGTTCGGGCTCTCGTTCGGGGTAGACCCTGATCGCGGTCACGTGGGTCACGTCGTACCTGCGGACCGATGACCGGCTGCGTTCTGTCCTGCTGCTGGTCTTCGCCGCCGACTGCGTGGTGGAGGTGGGCGGCATCACCCTCCAGGCGTGGCGCCGGGTGCCCTCGCACCTGAACAGGCAGCCCCCCTTCGACACGGCGGTGTCCATGACGCTCGCGGTGGGCGACGGTGTCCTGGTGGCCGTGCTCACGGTCTTCGCCGTCGCGTCCTTCCGGCGCCGGCCGACGGGCCCCGCCGGCATGTCCCTGGCCAGGCGTTCCGGTTTCGCGCTCCTGCTGGTCGCGCTGGACTCCGGCGCGGCGATGATCGCGCGCGGGGTCGTCCTGACCCGGACCGGCCACCAGGAGGCGGCCTATCGCTCGACGGCCCCGCTCAAGCCGCTGCACGCCGTGAGCCTGCACGCGGTCCTCGTCCTGCCCCTGCCGGCCCGGCTGCTGACCCGCACGCCGTGGGACGAGCGGACGCGCCGGCGGATCGTGGCCGTGGCGGTGGGCAGCTGCACGGCAGCCGTCGCCGTGGCCGCCGTGTGGGCGGTCCTGACGTACTGAGGCGGGCGGCACCGTCGTGCGCGGGCGGGCTACGGCTGCTGTGCCCTGCCCGGGCGGCGGCCGGCCCGGCGGGCTACGGCTGCTGTGCCCCGTCGGGGCGGCGGCCGGACCATAGCCGGCGCGCGCGCGTCAGCATCCCGGGACCGCCCGGACCGCTGCCGCGGCGGCCGTGCACCCGGGGGTCGTCCGTGACGGCGTACCGCTTCACGTACGCCCCTAGGAAGGCCTGGAGCGTGGCCACCGCCGGGATGGCGATCAGCGCGCCGACCGCGCCCAGCAGCGCGGTGCCCGCGACGACCGAGCCGAAGGCGACGGCCGGGTGGATGTCGACCGTCTTGGCGGTCAGCTTCGGCTGGAGCATGTAGTTCTCGAACTGCTGGTAGATCACGACGAAGATCAGCACCCAGAGCGCGTACCAGGGGTCGACGGTGAACGCGATCAGCATCGGCAGCGCGCCCGCGAGGTACGTCCCGATGGTGGGGATGAACTGCGAGACCAGGCCCACCCAGACGCCGAGCACGGGCGCGTACGGCACGCCGAGGGCCTCCAGCAGGACGTAGTGGGCGATGCCGGAGACGAGAGCCATGAGGCCGCGCGAGTACAGATAGCCGCCCGTCTTGTCGACGGCGATCTCCCAGGCGCGCAGCACCTCGGCCTGGCGCGCGGGCGGCAGGACGGAGCACAGGGCGCGGCGCAGCCGGGGGCCGTCGGCGGCGAAGTAGAAGGAGAACAGCGCGATCGTCAGCAGCTGGAAGAGCCCGCCGAGCACCTGGGCGGACACGTCGAGGACTCCGGCCGCGCTGTTCTGCACGTACTTGCGCAGCCAGTCGGAGTGCAGGAGGCCCTCCCGGATGTCCACCCGTCTGAGGTCGGTGTGGAAGGTCTGGTTGGTCCAGTGGATGAGTGAGTCGAGGTAGCCGGGGAAGCCCTCGATCATCTTGATGATCTGGCCGGCCAGCATGGACCCGAGCAGGGTGACGAACCCTGCGGTGAAGACGGTGAGGCCGAGGAAGACCAGGAAGGTCGCGAGCCCCCTGCGCATGCCACGGGCCGCCATCCGGCTCACCGCGGGCTCTATCGCGAGGGCCAGGAAGAACGCGATCAATATGTTGATCAGGAGCCCGGTCAGCTGGTGGAAGGCCCAGCTGCCCAGCTGGAACGCGGCGACCAGCGCGAGCGCGAGCACCATGGCGCGCGGCAGCCAGCGCGGCATCCGGCCGCCCGGAGCGGGGGTGCCGGAGGCGGGGGTCCGGCCGGGCGGGAGCGTATCGGCCGTCGCCGCCTGCCCGCGCGACTGCTCGCCGTCCTCGGGAGTGGGTGCCAGGGGGTCCTCGTTGGGTGCCACGCGCCCAGTCTCGCCCACGCCACCGACAACCGGCGCCTCGCGGCGATCTTCGTGACAGATCAGTGCCGTACTGTCGCCTTCTTCAACGGCGAACCCGGCATTTCGGCCGGCGCGTCAGTGCTTGTCGCCCGGCACGTCCGGCGCGCCCGACCCGGTGCCTCAGCGCTTCTCGCCCGGCACGTCCATCACCGCGCAGACCACGCGCCACACGTCCTTGGCATCCCAGCCGGCGTCCAGCGCCTGGTTCACGGTGCGTCCGCCCAGTTCCGTCATCACGTGATCGCGCGCGAAGGTGTCGGCGTACCCCGGACCGAAGTGTTCCGCCATCCGCTGCCAGAAGACCGTCAACCGCATGACCCCAGTATCCCGCCCCTGGGGGTGGGCCCTGCCGGGGAGCGCCTGCCGAGACCGCTTTCCGTCCTACGGTCTGACGCATGGCCGATACAGGAGCTTCCCCACCCCCCTCCACGCCCCCGGCGCGCTCCCCGCTCTTCCGCGCCGAACAGTTCGTGTGGCTCACCGCGCGCGTGCTGGAGCAGCACCTCTTCGCGTACCACTTCCTGCGCGGCAGCCCGGAGGCGGTGGAAGCGGCACTGGACGCCTACCGGAACGAGGACGGGGGCTACGGGCACGCGCTGGAGCCCGATCTGCGTGGACCGGTCAGCCAGCCCCTGCACACGGCGCACGCCCTGCGCGTGCTGGACGCCATCGGGCGGTGCGGCGGCCAGCGGGTGGAGCGCGTGTGCCGCTACCTGACCTCCGTGTCCACCGCGGACGGCGCCCTGCCGGCGATCCACCCCAGCCAGCGCGGGTACCCGACGGCGCCGTTCGTCCCGGTCGTCGACGATCCGCCCAGCGACCTGCTCGCGACCGGGCCGGTGGTCGGGCTGCTGCACCGCAACGAGGTGTGGCACGCCTGGCTGTTCCGGGCCACCGACTACTGCTGGCAGGCGGTGGAGTCCCTGGAGAAGACCCACCCCTACGAGGTGCGGGCCGCCGTGACCTTCCTGGACTCCGCGCCCGACCGCACCCGCGCGGAGGCCGCCGCCGGCCGGCTGGGCCGCCTGGTGCGGGAGCAGCGGCTCGCGGCCCTGGACCCGGACCGGCTCGACGCGTTCCCGGTCGCGTCCGGCTACGCCCCGGGTGAGCACCACTTCCCGCACGACTTCGCCCCGCGCCCGGACTCGCTCGCGCGCGCCTGGTTCACGGACGCGGAGATGACGCGCTCGCTGGACCACCTGGCCGCCGGGCAGGAGGAGGACGGCGGCTGGCCGGTACGGTGGCGCCGGTGGGCCCCCGCGCCCGCCCTGGAGGCGCGCTCCCTGGTGACGATCGAAGCCCTGCGCACCCTGCGGGCCTACGGCCGCTTCGTGGGCTGACCGGCCCTGCCGACGGTCAGCGCCTTCCGTCACACGGCGGACGGCCCGCTCGGCCACCAACGGCGACCACCCGCCGACGTCCCCTGGCCGTCCCCCTGCCCTGCCCACGGACCGTCTCACCGCCGACGGCCCGCCCGCCCGCCGTCACCGCCCCGGCCGCCGCCACGACCAGCGGGAAGGGCGCGCGCACCACGGGTGCCCGGTCCGCCGCGCCGGGCCCGGCGGGCAGGGCGTCCGGCACCGGCGCGTACCCGTCGGCCGGCGCCTGCCGGGCCATGAGCGCGGCGAGCAGGGCGGCGAGCCGGCCCCGCCCAGGACCCACGTGGTGTCGGAGCCGCGGCGTCCCCCACAGCCCCCTGCGCCCTGGCACCCGGCCGCACCTCCCGCGCTCGACGTCACACGCCCCTACTCGCCCCGTTTGCCCAGGTCAGGGTGTTTGTCAGTGGGTGGGTGCAGGATGGACGCATGGTCAGTTCCGCACGCCGAGCCCTCGACGGCTTCTCCCCCGCGACCCGCGGCTGGTTCACGGGGGCCTTCTCCGCGCCCACCGCGGCCCAGGCGGGCGCGTGGCAGGCCATCCGGGAGGGCTCGGACGTGCTGGTGGTCGCCCCGACCGGCTCCGGCAAGACGCTCGCCGCGTTCCTCGCCGCCCTCGACCAACTCGCCTCCACCCCGCCCCCGGCCGATCCGAAGAAGCGCTGCCGGGTGCTGTACGTGTCCCCGCTGAAGGCCCTCGCGGTCGACGTCGAACGCAATCTGCGCAGTCCGCTGACCGGCATCCGGCAGGAATCGGTGCGGCTGGGCCTGCCCGAGCCGGAGGTCAGGGTCGGCATCCGCTCCGGCGACACCCCGGCCGCCGAGCGCCGCGCCCTGTCCACGCGCCCGCCGGACATCCTGATCACCACCCCCGAGTCGCTGTTCCTCATGCTGACGTCGGCCACGCGTGACGCGCTCACGGGCGTGGAGACGGTGATCCTGGACGAGGTGCACGCGGTCGCGGGCACCAAGCGCGGCGCGCACCTCGCGCTCTCCCTGGAGCGGCTGGACGAGCTGCTGCCCAGGCCCGCCCGCCGGATCGGCCTGTCGGCGACCGTGCGCCCGGTGGACGAGGTGGCCCGGTATCTGTCCCCCCGCCGCAAGGTGGAGATCGTCCAGCCCGAGTCCGGCAAGGAGTTCGACCTCTCCGTGGTCGTCCCCGTCGAGGACATGGGCGAGCTGTCGGGCGCCCCGGCCGCCGACGCCTCCGAGGGCGGGGAGCGGCCGTCGATCTGGCCGCACGTGGAGGAGCGGATCGCCGACCTGGTGCAGGCCCACCGGTCCACGATCGTCTTCGCCAACTCGCGCCGCCTGGCGGAGCGCCTGTGCAACCGGCTCAACGAGATCGCGTACGAGCGCGCCACCGGCGAGACCCTGGACGAGCACCACTCCCCCGCCCAGCTGATGGGCGGTTCCGGCGCGGCCCAGGGCGCGCCGCCGGTGATCGCCCGCGCGCACCACGGCTCGGTCTCCAAGGAGCAGCGTGCCCTCGTCGAGGAGGACCTCAAGGCCGGGCGGCTGCCCGCGGTGGTGGCCACCTCCAGCCTGGAACTCGGCATCGACATGGGCGCCGTGGACCTGGTGGTGCAGGTCGAGTCCCCGCCGTCGGTCGCCTCCGGTCTCCAGCGGGTGGGCCGCGCGGGACACCAGGTCGGTGCCGTCTCCACGGGCGTGGTCTTCCCGAAGTACCGGGGCGACCTGGTCCAGGCCGCCGTGGTCACCGAGCGGATGCGCACGGGCGCGATCGAGTCGCTGAAGGTGCCCGCGAACCCGCTGGACGTGCTCGCGCAGCAGCTGGTCGCCATGACGGCGCTGGACACCTGGCAGTTCGACGACCTGCTCGCCGTGGTCCGCCGGGCGGCCCCGTTCGCCTCGCTGCCCGAGTCGGCGTTCACGGCGACGCTGGACATGCTGGCGGGCCGCTATCCGTCGGACGCGTTCGCGGAGCTGCGCCCGCGCGTGGTGTGGGACCGCGTCACGGGCGACATCACCGGCCGTCCGGGCGCCCAGCGCCTCGCCGTCACCTCCGGCGGCACGATCCCGGACCGCGGCCTGTTCGGCGTCTTCCTCGCCGGTTCCGACCCCAAGAAGGGCGGCGGCCGGGTCGGCGAGCTGGACGAGGAGATGGTCTACGAGTCCCGGGTGGGGGACGTCTTCACGCTGGGCACGAGTTCCTGGCGGATCGAGGACATCACGCGCGACCGCGTCCTCGTCTCGCCGGCGCCGGGCGTGCCGGGCCGGCTGCCCTTCTGGAAGGGCGACCAGCTGGGCCGTCCGCTGGAGCTGGGCCGCGCGGTGGGCGCGTTCCTGCGCGAGGTCGGCTCGCTGCCCAAGGACGACGCCCGGCTGCGGCTGCTG
The DNA here is from genome assembly GCF_055581365.1 of Streptomyces sp. NPDC031445. NCBI lineage: Bacteria > Bacillati > Actinomycetota > Actinomycetes > Kitasatosporales > Streptomycetaceae > Streptomyces > Streptomyces sp. NPDC031445. The sequence goes on along the minus strand of NZ_JBVIJO010000001.1, from coordinate 23,674 downwards.
ACGGCGGGCCTGGACGCGTGGGCGGCGGACAACGTGCTGTCGTACCTGGACGAGCAGCGCGAGGCCTGCGGTCACGTCCCGGACGACCGCACGATCGTCGTGGAGCGGTTCCGCGACGAGCTGGGCGACTGGCGGGTCGTCGTCCACTCCCCGTTCGGTGCCCAGGTCCACGCGCCCTGGGCCCTCGCCCTCGGCGCCCGCCTGTCCGAGCGGTACGGCATGGACGCCCAGGTCATGCACGCCGACGACGGCATCGTGCTGCGCCTGCCCGACGCCGACCTGATGGGCCTGGACCTGCTCGACCGGGAGCCCGTGAAGGCCGGCACCGAGTACGACGGCGACCAGGCCCCGGTCGGCGCGGCCGACGTCGCCTTCGACAAGGGCGAGGTCGACCAGGTCGTCACCGACCAGGTCGGCGGCTCGGCCCTGTTCGCCTCCCGGTTCCGGGAGTGCGCCGCCCGCGCGCTGCTGCTGCCGCGCCGCAATCCCGGCAAGCGCACCCCGCTGTGGCAGCAGCGCCAGCGGGCGGCGCAGCTGCTCCAGGTGGCGAGCGAGTTCGGCTCGTTCCCGATCGTCCTGGAGGCGATCCGCGAATGCCTCCAGGACGTCTTCGACGTGCCCGGGCTGGTCGAGCTGATGGGCGACATCGAGTCCCGCAAGGTGCGCCTGGTCGAGGTGACCACCCCGGAGCCGTCCCCGTTCGCCCGCTCCCTGCTCTTCGGGTACGTCGCCCAGTTCCTGTACGAGGGCGACTCCCCGCTGGCCGAGCGGCGCGCCGCCGCGCTGTCCCTGGACTCGCGGCTGCTGGCCGAGCTGCTGGGCCAGGCGGAGCTGCGCGAGCTGCTCGACGCCGAGGTGCTGACCGAGCTGGAGCGCGAGCTGCAGTGGCTCACCGAGGACCGCCGGGTCAAGGACGTCGAGGGCGTCGCCGACGTGCTCCGCCTGCTCGGCCCGCTGACCGACGCGGAACTGGTCGCGCGCGGTGCGGACCCGCAGTGGGCGCGGGAGCTGGCCGGTGCCCGCCGGGCGATCAGGGTGCGGATCGCGGGCGCCGAGCACTGGGCGGCCGTGGAGGACGCGGGCCGGCTGCGCGACGCGCTCGGCACGGCGCTGCCGGTCGGTGTCCCCGAAGCGTTCACCGAGCCGGTCAAGGACCCGCTGGGCGACCTCCTCGCGCGGTACGCCCGTACCCACGGACCGTTCACCTCGGCCACCGTGGCGGCCCGGTTCGGCCTGGGTGTGGCGGTCACCGAGGGGGCGCTGCAGCGGCTGGCCGCGGCCGGCCGGATCGTGCAGGGCGAGTTCCATCCGGCGGGCATCGGCCAGGAGTGGTGTGACGCGGCCGTGCTGCGCCGGTTGCGCCGCCGGTCCCTGGCGGCCCTGCGGCACGAGCTGGAGCCCGTGCCGCCCGCCGCGCTCGCCCAGTTCCTGCCGCAGTGGCAGCACATCGGCAGGGGTCATGCGCTGCGGGGCGTCGACGGGCTGGTGCGGGCCGTCGAACAGTTGCAGGGCGCCTCCGTGCCGGCCTCCGCGCTGGAGAAGCTGGTGCTGCCCTCCCGCGTGGCGAACTACACGCCCTCGATGCTGGACGAGCTGACCGCCGCGGGTGAGGTGGTGTGGGCCGGAGCGGGCGCCCTGCCCGGCAAGGACGGCTGGGTCTCCCTCTATCTGGCGGACGCGGCCCCGGTGCTGCTCCCGGCACCGCACCCGCTGGAGCTGACCGCGCTGCACCAGTCGGTCCTCGACGCCCTCTCCGGTGGCTACGGCCTGTTCTTCCGGCAGATCGCCGACCAGGTCCGCGCCACCACGCACCCCGACGTCACCGACCCGCACCTGGCCGACGCCCTGTGGGACCTGGCCTGGTCGGGCCGGCTCACCAACGACACCCTGGCGCCGATGCGCTCCCTGCTGGGTTCGGGCCGTACGGCCGGCTCGACCGCCCACCGTGCCAAGCGTGCCGTCCCGCGCGGGCGCTACGGCTCGCTGACGGCCGCCGCGCGCACCGCCTCCCGCACCGGCCCGCCGACCGTCGCGGGCCGCTGGTCACTGCTGCCCGCCGCCGAGCCGGACGCCACCGTGCGCGCGCACGCGCTGGCCCGCACGCTTCTGGACCGGCACGGTGTGGTCACCCGGGGTGCGGTCGCCGCGGAGGGCGTCGAGGGCGGCTTCTCAGCGGTGTACCGGGTGCTGTCGGCGTTCGAGGACAGCGGTCAGGCCCGGCGCGGCTACGTGGTCGAGGGGCTGGGCGCGGCCCAGTTCGCCATGGACGGCGCGGTGGACCGCCTCCGCGCGGTGGCGAACGCCCGCGAGCGGACGGAGGGCCTGCCGGCCCCGGCCCGGCCGCAGGGCTTCGGTGCCCTTGGTACGGCGAACGGCTTCGGCGCCCCGGATGCCGTGACCGGCTTCGCCGGGCCGGACTTCCCGAACCCGTTCGACGGCCCCGACGGTCCCGGCGGCGCCACCGGCACCCCGCACGGCCACACGCCCCCCGGTGCCTTCGACGGAGCCGAGGGCGGCTTCGGCCACCCCGGCCTGGACGGCGACTTCACCTGGCCGCCGGAGGGCCCCTCCGGGGGCGACGGCACCCCGGCGGCCCGCGACCTCGCCGACCCGTTCGCCTCCCCCGGCTACGGCGGCCCCCGCGGCGGCGGCCCCGCCTACGGCGCGGCCCCGTACCGCGGCCAGGGCAACGGCCGGCCGGGCAGCGCCACGCCCGACCCCCGCGCCGTGGTCCTCGCCGCGGCCGATCCCGCGAACGCCTACGGCTCCGCGCTGCCCTGGCCGGAACCGCCGGCCGGAGCCGGGCACAAGCCGGGCCGCAAGGCGGGCTCGCTCGTCGTCCTGGTGGAGGGCGAGCTGACGCTGTACATGGAACGCGGTGGCAAGACGCTGCTGGCCTGGCCGACCGCCCCGGACACGGCCGCGACGGACGATCCCCGCCTGCGCACGGCCGCCGAGGCACTGGCCGGGGCGGCCCGCGCGGGCTCGCTCGGCACGGTCACGGTCGAGCGGATCAACGGCGCCCAGGCCCTGACCTCCCCCCTGGGCACTCTCCTGGAGGGGGCGGGATTCGTGGCGACACCGCGCGGCCTGCGCCTGAGAGCGTGAGGCCCGGTACGCCAGGCAGCGGCGGCCGACGCCGACACGGGGCCGGCCCCGGTCCCGTCGACCCTCGCCCGCTGCCCCCGGCCCCCTCTCACCCCACCGTGGCACCCTTGACCCATGCCCGAAGGTGACACGGTCTGGCAGGCCGCGCGGCGGCTGCACGAGGCCCTCGCGGGCAAGGCGCTGACCCGCAGCGACTTCCGCGTGCCGAAGTACGCGACGGTCGATCTGTCCGGCCGCGGGGTGCTGAACACCGTTCCGCGCGGCAAGCACATCCTCACCCGGTTCGAGGGCGGCCTCACCTTGCACACCCACCTGCGCATGGAGGGCTCGTGGAAGGTGTTCGGCACGGGCGAGCGCTGGCGGGGCGGACCGGCGTACCAGATCCGTGCGGTTCTCGGCACCGCCGACCGCACGGCCGTCGGCTACCGGCTCCCGGTCCTGGAGCTGCTGCACACGACCGAGGAGGAGCGGGTCGTCGGCCATCTCGGCCCGGACCTGCTCGGCCCGGACTGGGACCCCGAGCGCGCCCTGGCCAACGTCCTGTCGGACCCGGCCCGCGAGCTCGGCGAGGCCCTGCTGGACCAGCGCAATCTGGCCGGCATCGGCAACGTCTACAAGAGCGAGCTGTGCTTCCTCCTCGGCGTCACCCCCTGGCTTCCGGCCGGGGCGCTGCCCGCGGACCTCGCCCGGCGGCTGCCGGGACTGGCCAAGCGGCTGCTGGAGGCCAACCGCGACCGCCCGGTCCGGCAGACCACCGGCCTGCACCGGTACGACCTGTTCGTCTACGGCCGCGCACCCCGCCCCTGCCTGCGCTGCCACACCCCTGTGCGGGTGGCCGACCAGGGCGACGGTTCCCAGGAACGCCCCACCTACTGGTGCCCCACCTGCCAGTCGGGCCCCGCCCCCGCACCCGGCGCTCCCCAGCGCTGGCGCGACAAGTACCCGCGCCGCACCGGCTGACCGACCCGCCCCGCCAACCGGCCCCACCCACGCTCCGGGTCAACGCGGTCGCGCCGGGGTGAATCCGCACCCCATGACCGACCGGCACGACCCCGAGGCCCAGGCGCACACGGAGGCCACGACGACCCGGATGACCCCGCTGGGGCGGGTCGGCGAACCGGACGACGTGGCGCGCGCGGTGCTGTACCCGGCGTCGGACGCGTCGGTGTTCATGACGGCCCGGACACTTCGCCCGAACTGGGGCGTCGCGATGCCTTGGTGACGTCTCCCGCCCGCCAGGCGGCCACCCAGCGCCCAGGGTGCACGGCGCCGGTCGCGCGCCCCTTGGGCACACAGTGCACGGGCAGCAGGCTCAGTCCCCAGCCGCCGGCGGCGACGGCCCCTTCCAGCACGCCCGAGCCCTCTCCGAGGGCGAGCCGCAGCACGGCCCACCACCACACCGCTCCCAGGGCGAGCGCCAGTCCGCGGCGCACTGTCCGTCCCGCCATGCCCGCCATCACCTCCAGCCGGACGCTAGACCGCCGCCGCGACCGCGCGGGAGGCGCACCGAGGGCGCACCGAGGGCTCACCGGTGCAGCGCCCGGAGGCAGCCGGCCCGCCCGGCGCTCCCACCGGCTCTCCCGCGCGGGGATCCGGCCCCGGCCACACCGCTTACGCGTTCTCCGCCTGGAACATCCAGTGATGCTTCTCCAGGTCCGCGGTGATCCCGATGAACATGTCCTGGGAGACCGGGTCGGGCTCCCCGGTCGCCTCCACCCGCTCACGCATCCGGGTGATCACCGAGCCCAGTGCGTCCACCATCGCCCCGACCGCGTCCGTGTCCTTGATCCATCCGGCCGGGGTGGTCTTTATCCCGCTGCCGGAGGCCACCGTGCCGGCGCGTCCGTCGGGCGGCACGCCCAGCGCCGAGGCCCGCTCGGCCACCGAGTCCATATGCGTGCGGGCGGAGTCGACCACCTCGTCCAGCTGGAGGTGGACGGAGCGGAAGCGGGGGCCGACGATGTTCCAGTGGATCTGCTTGGCGACCAGCGAGAGGTCCACCAGATCGACGAGGGCGCCCTGGAGCGCCCCGGACACGGTCTTCAGGTCCCCTTCGGCCAACGGGCTCTTCACGACGTACATCCGCTTCCTCCGGTGTTCAGGCGCCGTCACGTCCCTCCCACGATGACCGCACCCCACCACACCGGCAAACGGGCGCATCTCGGGCAAAGAGCGCGAAAAGCCCCGGCCGGCCTCCCAGGTCTTCCTGGAGAAGCCGGCCGGGGCTCAAGCCGTATCGGACGGTGGCGGATCGTCACTCGTCCCGGATCGTCAGACCGCGCGCACGAACCTCACGCGGCGACGACGTCCACCGCTTCCGCGGGCGCCTTGATGGTCACCCGTTCCGGTGGCACGCCGGTCACCGAGACGGAACCCAGCATCGGCCGGACCGGTGTGGGCACGGGCTCGGTGGCCCGGGCGGACTGGGCCAGCTCGGCGAGCGCCAGTTCGTCGCTCACCTCTCGCATCAGTTCCGACATCCGTACGTCCAGCGCGTCGCAGATGGCGGCGAGCAGCTCGGAGGAAGCCTCCTTCTGCCCCCGCTCCACCTCGGAGAGATAGCCGAGTGAGACTCGGGCGGACGAGGAGACTTCGCGCAGAGTACGGCCCTGGCGTTGGCGCTGCCGACGCAGCACGTCACCCAGCAGGCGACGGAGCAGAATCATCGGTGGCTCCCTCCTCGGACCGCGTAGCCGCATCCTTCTCGCCCCACCGTACCGCCTTGCGCCGCGGCCGTGCGGGGAGCGATGTCGTGTTCACTCAGGGCTGCAAACATCAAAACCCCCCGTTCCGTTCCGTATCCTGTGCCCGCTCATTCCCAGTCTGTTCGCCCGCAAGCTGCTCCAGGAGCACTGCGAGTACGCTCCGTACACTCTCCATACGAATTTCCGTACGGCTGCCGTTCAACCTCAGGCCCTCGACTTTTCCGCCACCGGCAGAACCGGACCGGACGCCGAGGGGGCCGTCGACGGCCACGAAGACCGTCCCGACGGGCTTGCCGTCCTGCGGATCGGGGCCGGCGACCCCGGTGGTCGCGATGCCCCAGTCCGCGCCCAGTGCTTTGCGGACTCCGGCCGCCATCTGGCCCGCGACCTGCGGATCCACCGCTCCGCACTGGGCCAGCAGGGTGGCGTCGACACCCAGCAGCTCATGTTTCAGTTCGGTGGCGTATGCGGTGACCGAGCCCCGGAACACCCGGGACGCTCCGGGTACCCCGGTGATCTCCGCCGCTACCAGGCCACCGGTCAGCGACTCCGCGACGGCGAGGGTCTCGCCCCTCACGGTCAGTAGTCGCACCAGTTCGGTGGCCGTGGAACTCACGCTTCCTTCCCCTCCAACGCTGCCGCGCGCTCGGCGATTCCCCGGCGGCGCAGCACAATGGCTTGTCTTACGTAGTCGAGGCCCGTGACGACGGTGAGGACGACCGCCGCGGCCATCACCCAGAAGCGCAGGCTGGCGAGCCACCCGGTGAGGGCCAGGACGTACATCCCGACGGCCACGCCCTGGGTGAGCGTCTTCAGCTTGCCGCCCCTGCTGGCGGGGATCACACCGTAGCGAATGACCAGGAAACGCAGCAGGGTGATGCCGAGTTCCCGGCCGAGGATCACGGCCGTCACCCACCACGGCAGATCGCCGAGGGCGGACAGACAGACGAGCGCCGCACCCATGATCGCCTTGTCGGCGATGGGGTCGGCGATCTTCCCGAAGTCGGTGACGAGGTTGTAGGTGCGCGCCAGGTGCCCGTCGAACAGATCGGTAATCATGGCGATGGCGAAGGCCGCCCAGGCCAGGGAGCGCCAGGCCGGGTCGTAACCGCCGTCGGCCAGCATCAGTGCCACGAAGCCCGGCACCAGGACCAGGCGGAGCATCGTCAGCAGATTGGCGACGTTCCAGACGCTCGCCTGGTTGACGGCCGCGGCCGCGATCTTCCCGCCGCGCGGGGACTTGCCGCCCTCGGGAGCCGTGGCCGGGCCCGAAGCAGAACCGGAGACCTCGGCCGGGGTTCCGCCGTCGGCAGCGGCTGCGGAGCCCCGGGCGCCCTGCGCGCCGGAGGAGCCGCCCGCGGCGGATGCCGGCACTCCGGTCATCTGCCCGCCTCCTCACTACACGCGAGCGAGCCGGTCAGCGGCTCGGCCACCAGGTCGACACCTTCGGTGCCCACCACCTTCGCCTCGACCATACGTCCGACGCTCAGGCCCGCGCCGCTCGTGAGGAGCACCTGGCCGTCGGTCTCCGGCGCCTGGTGCGCGCCGCGGCCGTGGACGCCCTCCTCCTCGTCCACGGACTCCACCAGGACCTGGACGGTCTCGCCGACGCGCTCCTCGGCGCGCTGCGAGACGAGTTCCTCGGCGAGCCGGGAGATGTGGGCCAGGCGCTCGGCGACGACGTCCTCGTCCAGCTTGTTCTCGTACGTCGCCGCTTCCGTGCCCTCCTCGTCCGAGTAGCCGAAGACACCGATGGCGTCCAGCCGGGCGCCGTTCAGGAAGCGCTCCAGTTCGGCGAGGTCGGACTCGGACTCGCCGGGGAAGCCGACGATGAAGTTGGAGCGCACGCCGGCCTGGGGCGCCTTGCTCCGGATGGTGTCGAGCAGTTCGAGGAAGCGGTCGGTGTCGCCGAAGCGGCGCATGGCGCGCAGCACGCCGGGCGCGGAGTGCTGGAAGGACAGGTCGAAGTACGGGGCGACCTTGGGGGTGGAGGTCAGGACGTCGACGAGTCCCGGGCGCATCTCGGCCGGCTGGAGGTAGCTCACCCGTACCCGCTCGATGCCGTCGACCTCCGCAAGCTCCGGCAGCAGGGACTCCAGCAGGCGGATGTCGCCCAGGTCCTTGCCGTAGGAGGTGTTGTTCTCGGAAACCAGCATGACCTCCTTCACGCCCTGCTCGGCCAGCCAGCGGGTCTCGTTCAGGACGTCGCTGGGGCGGCGGGAGATGAAGGAGCCGCGGAAGGAGGGGATGGCGCAGAACGAGCAGCGCCGGTCGCAGCCCGAGGCGAGCTTGACCGAGGCGACCGGGGAGCCGTCGAGACGGCGGCGCAGCGGCGCACGGGGGCCCGAGGCGGGCGCGACGCCCTCCGGGAGATCGGCCGGGCCGTGTCCGGGCAGCGCGACGGACGCTGCCGACTCCTGGCGCTCGGCGGGGCTGATCGGCAGCAGCTTGCGCCGGTCGCGGGGGGTGTGGGCGGCGTGGACGCCGCCGGAGAGGATGGTCTGGAGGCGGTCCGAGATGTCCGTGTAGTCGTCGAAGCCGAGGACGCCGTCGGCCTCGGGCAGCGCCTCGGCCAGTTCCTTGCCGTACCGCTCGGCCATGCAGCCCACCGCCACGACGGCCTGGGTTCTGCCGTGGCCCTTGAGGTCATTGGCCTCCAGCAGCGCGTCGACGGAGTCCTTCTTGGCGGCCTCCACGAAGCCACAGGTGTTGACCACGGCTACGTCGGCGTCCGCGGCGTCCTCGACGAGCTGCCAGCCGTCCGCCTCCAAACGGCCTGCGAGCTCCTCGGAATCCACCTCGTTACGAGCGCAGCCGAGAGTGACGAGTGCGACGGTACGGCGTTCAGGCATGGGCTCAAGACTACTTTGTCTCACTGACGGCCCACGTCGACGGGGTTGGCCGATTGCGGCCGACTCCGTCACACGTCCGTCCCGCGGGCCCCTCGTCAGCCCGCGACCGGGTCGCCCTTCGTGTAGGTGAGGCGCTCCACCGCGCCCGGCCGGAAGGTGTCCTCGATCTTCTTGCCGTTGACGTACAGCTCGATCGCACCGGCGTCGCCGAGGATCAGGTTGATCTTCGAGCTGTCCTGGAACGTCTTGGACTCGCCCTTCTTCAGCAGCCCGTCGTAGAGCATCCGGCCGTTGTGGTCCTTGGCCGAGATCCAGCTGCGTCCGTTGGGCGCGCTGACCTGGACGGTGACCTTGTCCTGCGGGGCGGCGGCGATGGCGCTGTCGGAGGGCTCGCCGGTCGGTGCGGCCGGCGTCGCCTTCTGCGGCGTCGGCGCGGCGGACTTGCCGGGCGCGGGCGTCCCGCCCCCGGCGACCTGCGACTTCGCGTCACTGGAGGCTCCGCCGCCCTTGAACGCGGTGAACCCGACGAACCCGATCACGACGACGATCGCGGCGACCATCGCGGCGGTCCAGTTCGGGCCGCGCCGCTCGGGCCGGATCCGCTCCGCCTCGAACAGGGGTGCGGCGGGGGTGGGCGCGGGCCGGCCGCCGTGCTCGGCGTCGTACTGGGCGATCAGCGGCTCGGGGTCTAGGTGCACGGCCTTGGCCAGCGTGCGGATGTGGCCACGGGCGTACACATCGCCGCCACAGGGGGCGAAGTCGTCCGCCTCGATGGCGCGCACGATGGCGATACGGACACGAGTGGCACTGCTGACGTAGTCCACGGTGAGCCCGGCCGCGATCCGCGCCTGCTGAAGCGCGCGGCCCACGGAAGGCCGGGCTTCCTGGGGCTCGTCTCGGAACGGACGCTCGTCTTCAGGGGAGTTGCCGATGGACACGGGGGCGCCTTTCGAGCGTGTAGCCACCTGTGCTGGAAGCTCAGTCTAGGGGGGGTACGAAAGGGTGGGACAACCGGACGGTAGGACATTCGTGCGCCATCGGGATGGCCGGACAATCCGATGGTTTGACAGGCTGGTACCCCATGATGGGGCGGCTACCTGTCCTTTCGCTCAACTGGACGTACGACAAAGGGAAACGGTTGCCCGCCGGTCGCTAACGGGTGGGTCACGGCGATCCCGCCACCCGGCGTAAGCCGCGTCCGCCGAACGGCCCTTCGACTCACCCCTACGACTCCCCGCGGAGCACGGCGAGCACGCCGTCCAGCTCGTCGGGTTTGACCAGGACGTCACGTGCCTTGGAGCCCTCGCTCGGCCCCACGATGTTGCGGGACTCCATCAGGTCCATGAGCCGTCCGGCCTTGGCGAAGCCGACGCGCAGCTTGCGCTGGAGCATGGACGTCGAGCCGAACTGGGTGGAGACGACCAGCTCGGCCGCCTGGCACAGCAGGTCGAGGTCGTCGCCGATGTCCTCGTCGATCTCCTTCTTCTGCTTGCTGCCCACGGTGACGTCGTCCCGGAAGACCGGCGCCATCTGCTCCTTGCAGTGCCGGACGACGGCCGCGACCTCCTCCTCGGTCACGAAGGCGCCCTGCATACGCGTGGGCTTGTTCGCGCCCATCGGCAGGAACAGGCCGTCGCCCTTGCCGATCAGCTTCTCGGCGCCGGGCTGGTCGAGGATGACCCGGGAGTCGGCCAGCGAGGAGGTGGCGAAGGCGAGCCGGGAGGGCACGTTGGCCTTGATCAGACCGGTGACCACGTCGACCGAGGGGCGCTGGGTGGCGAGCACCAGGTGGATGCCGGCCGCGCGCGCGAGCTGCGTGATGCGCACGATCGCGTCCTCCACGTCCCGCGGCGCGACCATCATGAGGTCGGCCAGCTCGTCCACGATCACCAGCAGGTACGGGTACGGCTGAAGCTCGCGCTCGCTGCCCTCGGGCGGCTTGGCCTTGCCCTCGCGCACCGCGCGGTTGAAGTCGTCGATGTGCCGGTATCCGTAGGCGGCCAGGTCGTCGTACCTGAGGTCCATCTCGCGGACGACCCACTGCAGCGCCTCGGCGGCCCGCTTGGGGTTGGTGATGATCGGCGTGATCAGGTGCGGGATGCCCTCGTAGGCGGTCAGCTCCACGCGCTTGGGGTCGACCAGGATCATCCGGACGTCCTCGGGGGTCGCCCGCATCATGACCGAGGTGATCAGGCAGTTGATGCAGGACGACTTGCCGGAGCCGGTGGCGCCGGCGACCAGCATGTGCGGCATCTTCGCCAGTGAGTGCATGACGTACCCGCCCTCGACGTCCTTGCCGAAGGCGACCAGCATCGGGTCGTCGTCCTCCGCCGACTCCGCGAGGCGCAGCACGTCACCGAGGTTGACCATCTCCCGGTCGGTGTTCGGGATCTCGATGCCGACCGCGGACTTGCCGGGGATCGGGCTGATGATCCGCACGTCCGGGCTGGCCACCGCGTACGCGATGTTCTTGGTCAGCGCGGTGATCCGCTCCACCTTCACGGCGGGGCCGAGTTCGACCTCGTAGCGGGTGACCGTCGGGCCGCGGGTGAAGCCGGTGACGCGCGCGTCGACCTTGAACTCGGTGAAGACCTGGGTGAGCGAGGCGACGACGGCGTCGTTGGCGGCGCTGCGGGCCTTGCCGGGGCCGCCGCGCTGGAGCAGGTCCAGGGAGGGCAGCGCGTAGGTGATGTCGCCGGACAGCTGGAGCTGTTCCGCGCGCGCGGGCAGCTCGCGGGGTTCCTCGGGGGCCTTCTTGGTGAGGTCCGGGACGGAGCCGGTCGCCGGCTTCTGCTGCTCGGGACGGGCCGCCGGGACCGGCCTGGGTGCGGGAGCGGGGGCCGGTTCGGCGGCGGGGGCCGGCGCGGGCACCGGGGTGGTGTCCTCGCGCTCGCCCGCGCTCACTCCCTGGGTGAGGTCGGCGACGAGCGGGGACGGCGGCATGCCGTGCTGGACGGCGCCGTCGAGCGCGGCGGCGGCGGCCGCCGCGACGTCCACGGCGTCCATCTGACGCTGCGGGTCCGGCTGTGGCACCGCGGAACGCCTGGGGCGCCCGCGGCGCTGCGTGAGGGCCTCTTCCTCGGCGCTGTCGGGGTCGTACGCGTGCGGGGCGGCGGCACGCCGGCGGGGGCGCGCGGGCGTCGCCTCGCGCCACTCGTCGTCGTAGTACTCCTCCCCGTACCGGTCCTCCTCCGGGTCGCGCAGCACGCCCAGGTGCACGCCGAGCGTCCGCAGCCGCTGCGGGATGGCGTTGACCGGGGTGGCGGTCACTACGAGCAGCCCGAAGACGGTCAGCAGCACCAGCAGCGGTACGGCGAGCACCTCGGTCATGGTGTACGTCAGCGGGGTGGCCGCCGCCCAGCCGATGAGGCCGCCGGCGTCCCTTATGCCCTGCATGCCGTCGCTGCGCGCGGGCGAGCCGCAGGCGATGTGGACCTGGCCGAGCACGCCGACGACGAGGGCGGACAGGCCGATCACGATCCGCCCGTTGGCCTCCGGCTGTTCCGGGTGCCGGATGAACCGTACGGCGATCACCGCCAGCAGTATCGGCACCAGCAGGTCGAGCCGGCCGAAGGCACCGGTGACCAGGATCTCGACCAGGTCGCCGACGGGGCCGCGCAGGTCCGCCCAGGTGCCGGCGGCGACGATCAGGGCGATGCCGAGCAGTAGCAGCGCGATGCCGTCCTTGCGGTGGGCCGGGTCGAGGTTCTTCGCGCCCTGCCCTATGCCGCGGAAGACGGCGCCGACGGCGTGCGCCAGGCCGAGCCAGAGGGCGCGCACGATCCGGTACAGGCCCCCGGTCGGGCCGGGCGCCGGCCGCGCGGGCGCGGCCTTCCTCGCCGGGACCTTCTTGGCGGGAGCCTTCTTGGCCGGGGGTTTCCTCGGGGCGGCCTTCCTCGCCGGAGCCTTCGCGGGAGCCGCCGCCTTCTTGGCGGGCTGCTTCTTGGCTGCGGAGGGACGTGAGGCCATGGTGTGAGGTTACCGGGGGAGACGACAGCGGACACGCGTGCCCACAGCTTCACCCGTTCGTGTCGTGCCTGCCGGGGACCGGAACTGACGCACACTCATCCGGGACCCCGGCCCGGTGTACGCCAGTTCCGCCCGTGCGTCAGTTCCGTCTGACCGTCAGTTCTGCGAGGGCACCGAGGTACCGGCGCCGCCCGCGCCCGGCTCCAGGGCGTCGAGCGCACGGCGCAACCCGGTGAGCTTGCGCTCCAGATGGGCCGCCGTGGCCACCGCGGCGGCGTCCGCGGAGTCGTCGTCCAACTGCTTGGACAGCGCCTCCGCCTGCTCCTCGACGGCCGCGAGCCGCGCGGACAGCTCGGCGAGGAGCCCGGCCGGCTCCTTGCCGGCGGCTCCGCCCTTGCCACCGCCCTCCAACTGGAGCCGCAGCAGCGCCGCCTGCTCCCGCAGCTGGCAGTTCTTCATGTACAGCTCGACGAAGACCGAAACCTTCGCACGCAGCACCCACGGATCGAACGGCTTGCTGATGTAGTCCACCGCGCCCGCCGCGTAGCCCCGGAAGGTGTGGTGCGGGCCGTGGTTGATCGCCGTGAGGAAGATGATCGGGATGTCCCGGGTGCGCTCGCGCCGCTTGATGTGCGCGGCGGTCTCGAACCCGTCCATGCCCGGCATCTGGACGTCCAGCAGAATGACCGCGAAGTCGTCCGTGAGCAGTGCTTTGAGCGCTTCCTCCCCGCTCGATGCCCGCACCAGCGTCTGATCGAGCGCAGAGAGGATGGCCTCCAGCGCCAGCAGATTCTCCGGCCGGTCATCGACCAGGAGGATCTTGGCCTTCTGCACCATGGCCCGCCCTCCTCGCCCCGGCGGTACACCGGGCGCCGCCCCAGGGGACGACTCCCTTTCGCCGCCCGTCCTTGTGCCGGTCATCGTAGCCGCACCCCGCCTGTCGACACACCCTGTCACCGCGATGTCACTGTGCACACAGCGGAAACGCGGCGAGACCCCGGATGGTTCCCGGAATCCAGGCTTCCGCCGCGTTTCCGCTCTTCATCATGCAGCAACTCCCCGCCTCCGCCGGAGATTCCCCCGACGTTCACCGCACACCCGTCCGATCCGTTCACCATGGTCACTCCGCGGTCACTCCGCGGTCATCCACTGACGCATCACCGTCAGCAGGTGATCGGGATCGACCGGCTTGGTGACATAGTCGGAGGCTCCCGACTCGATCGCCTTCTCCCGGTCGCCCTTCATCGCCTTCGCGGTCAGCGCGATGATCGGCAGCCCCGCGAACTGCGGCATCCTGCGGATCGCCGTGGTCGTCGCGTACCCGTCCATCTCCGGCATCATGATGTCCATCAGGACGACCGCCACGTCGTCGTGCTGCTCCAGCACCTCGATGCCCTCGCGGCCGTTCTCCGCGTACAGCACCGACAGGCCGTGCTGCTCCAGGACGCTGGTCAGCGCGAACACGTTGCGGATGTCGTCGTCGACGATCAGCACCTTCTCGCCGCCGAACCGCACCACGCGGCCCTGCTGCGGCGCGCGCTCCTGCTCCGGCACCGCCGTCCACTGCTCGGGGCGCTGCCCGCCCTCCGGCAGGCTCCGCCGCCGGCGCCTGAAGAGCGCGGCGGCGCCGTTCTGCGTCTCCTGGTACGACTTCACCTCGGCCGGCGTCTCGATCTCCACCGCGGACAGCTCCGAGGACAGGTGCGCCTCGGAGGCCACCAGGTCGCCGGCCTCCAGCGCGGGCACGGACTGCTGGTAGCCCTGCGGCGGCAGCTCGCTCGGGTGCAGCGGCAGGTAGAGCGTGAACGTCGAGCCACGGCCCGGTTCGCTCTGCGCGTGGATCTCACCGCCGAGCAGCTGCGCGATCTCCCGCGAGATCGACAGGCCGAGACCGGTGCCGCCGTACTTGCGGCTGGTGGTGCCGTCCGCCTGCTTGAACGCCTCGAAGATCACCCGCATCTTGCTGGCCGCGATGCCGATACCGGTGTCGGTCACCGAGAACGCGATCAGCTCGCCGCCCGGATCGCGCAGCGAACCGGCCTCCAGCAGCTGCTCCCGGATCGACTGCGGCACGCTCGCGCCGGCGGGCCGGATCACCAGCTCCACCGACCCGGAGTCGGTGAACTTCACCGCGTTGGACAGCAGGTTGCGCAGCACCTGCAGCAACCGCTGCTCGTCGGTGTGCAGGGTGGCCGGAAGCTCCGGGGAGACCCGCACGGACAGGTCCAGGCCCTTCTCCGCCGTCAGCGGCCGGAAGGTGGCCTCCACGTAGTCCACCAGCTGGACGAGCGCGATCCGCGTCGGCGAGACGTCCATCTTGCCCGCCTCGACCTTCGACAGGTCGAGGATGTCGTTGATCAGCTGGAGCAGATCGGAGCCTGCGCCGTGGATCGTCTCGGCGAACTCCACCTGCTTGGGCGAGAGGTTGCCCTCGGCGTTGTCGGCGAGCAGCTTCGCCAGGATCAGCAGCGAGTTGAGCGGGGTGCGCAGCTCGTGGGACATGTTGGCGAGAAACTCGCTCTTGTAGCGCATCGACACCGCGAGCTGCTCGGCACGCTCCTCCAGGACCTGCCGGGCCTCCTCGATCTCGGTGTTCTTCACCTCGATGTCCCGGTTCTGCCGGGCCAGCAGCTCGGCCTTCTCCTCCAGCTCGGCGTTGGACGCCTGGAGCGCCTTCTGCCGGTTCTCCAGCTCGGCCGACCGCTCCCGCAGCTGCTCGGTCAGCTCCTGCGACTGCTTGAGCAGCTGTTCGGTCTTGGTGTTGACCGAGATGGTGTTGACGCTGGTCGCGATCATCTCGGCGATCTGGTTGAGGAAGTCCTTCTGGATCTGCGTGAACGGGGTGAAGGACGCCAGCTCGATCACACCGAGCACCTTGCCCTCGAACAGCACCGGCAACACGATGACCTGCGCGGGCGGCGCCTCGCCGAGCCCCGAGGAGATCTTCAGGTAGCCGCTCGGCGCGTCCGACACCAGGATCGTGCGCTTCTCCTGCGCGGCCGTGCCGACCAGCGCCTCACCGGGCCGGAACGACGTCGGCATGGAGCCCATCGAGTAGCCGTACGAACCGAGCATCCGCAGCTCGTAGTCGTCCTCGCCGTTGCCGACGCCCTTGCCCTCCATGAGCGGCATCGCCACGAAGAACGCGCCGTGCTGCGCCGACACCACCGGCGTCAGCTCGCTCATGATCAGCGAGGCCACGTCCTCCAGGTCCCGGCGGCCCTGCATGAGGGCCGAGATCCGGGCCAGGTTGCCCTTGAGCCAGTCCTGCTCCTTGTTGGCGATCGTCGTGTCGCGCAGGTTGGCGATCATCTTGTTGATGTAGTCCTGGAGCTCCTGGATCTCGCCGGACGCGTCCACGTCGATCTTCAGGTTCAGGTCGCCCCGGGTCACCGCGGTCGCCACGCGCGCGATGGCCCGCACCTGCCGGGTCAGGTTCCCGGCCATCTCGTTCACCGACTCGGTGAGGTCCCGCCACGTGCCGTCGACGTCCCGCACACGGGCCTGACCGCCGAGCTGGCCCTCCGTACCCACCTCGCGGGCCACGCGCGTGACCTCTTCGGCGAAGCTGGACAGCTGGTCGACCATCGTGTTGATCGTCGTCTTCAGCTCGAGGATCTCACCGCGGGCGTCGATGTCGATCTTCTTCGTCAGGTCACCCTTGGCGATGGCCGTGGTGACCATGGCGATGTTGCGCACCTGACCGGTCAGGTTGGACGCCATCTGGTTCACCGACTCGGTGAGGTCCTTCCAGGTGCCGGCCACGCCCGGCACGTGCGCCTGGCCGCCCAGGATGCCGTCCGTGCCCACCTCACGGGCCACCTTGGTGACCTGGTCGGCGAACGAACTCAGCGTCTTCACCATGGTGTTGATGGTGTCGGCGAGCTGGGCGACCTCGCCGCGCGCCTCGATCGTCACCTGCCGCGTCAGGTCACCGTTGGCGACGGCCGCGGCCACCTGGGAGATGTTCCGCACCTGCATGGTCAGGTTGTTGGCCATCAGGTTGACGTTGTTGCTCAGGTCCTTCCAGATGCCCGTGACGCCCGGTACGTGCGCCTGGCCGCCCAGGATGCCCTCGGTGCCCACCTCACGGGCCACCCGCGTCACCTGCTCTGCGAAGCTGGACAGCTGGTCGACCATCGTGTTGACCGTCGTGACGAGCTCGAGGATCTCGCCCTTCGCGTCCACCGTGATCTTCTTCGACAGGTCGCCCTTCGCGACCGCCGTCGTCACCTCGGCGATGTTGCGCACCTGGATCGTCAGGTTGTTCGCCATGAAGTTCACGGACTGCGTGAGGTCCTTCCAGGTGCCGGAGACCCCCTGCACCTCGGCCTGGCCGCCGAGCATGCCCTCCGTACCCACCTCACGGGCCACGCGCGTGACCTCCTGGGCGAACGACGACAGCTGGTCGACCATCGTGTTCAGGGTGTTCTTCAGCTCCAGGATCTCCCCGCGCGCGTCCACGGTGATCTTCTGGGACAGGTCACCGCGCGCCACGGCGGTGGCGACCTGCGCGATGTTGCGCACCTGGGCCGTGAGGTTGCCGGCCATGCCGTTCACGGAGTCGGTCAGGTCCCGCCACACACCGGCCACACCGGGCACCTGCGCCTGCCCGCCCAGGCGGCCCTCCGTACCCACGTCCCGCGCCACGCGGGTCACCTGGTCGGCGAAGGCCGACAGCTGGTCGACCATCGTGTTGATCGTGTTCTTCAGCTCGAGGATCTCGCCGCGCGCGTCGACGTCGATCTTCTGCGACAGGTCACCGCGCGCCACGGCCGTCGTCACCTGGGCGATCTGCCGCACCTGGGACGTCAGGTTCCCGGCCATGAAGTTGACGGAGTCCGTCAGCTCCTTCCAGGTGCCGGAGACGCCGTCCACCCGGGCCTGACCGCCCAGCCGGCCCTCCGTACCCACGTCCCGGGCCATCCGCGTGACCTGGTCGGCGAAGCTCGACAGCTGGTCCACCATCGTGTTCACGGTGTTCTTCAGCTGGAGCATCTCACCGGAGACGTCCACGGTGACCTTCTGCGACAGGTCGCCGTTGGCCACCGCCGTGGTCACCTGGGCGATGTTGCGCACCTGCCCGGTGAGGTTGCGGAACGCGGTGTTGACGGAGTCCGTCAGGTCCTTCCAGGTGCCGGCCGCCCCCGGCACCTGCGCCTGGCCGCCCAGCTCGCCCTCGACACCGATCTCCCGCGCGACCCGCGTCACCTCGGCACCGAACGCCGACAGCTGGTCCACCATGCCGTTGACGGTGTTCTTCAGCTCCAGCATCTCGCCGGCCACGTCGACGGTGACCTTCTGCGACAGGTCACCGCTGGCCACCGCGGTCGTCACCGCCGCGATGTCCCGCACCTGGGTGGTCAGGTTCCGGAACACCGTGTTGACGGAGTCCGTCAGGTCCTTCCACGTACCCGCCGCGCCCGGCACGTTCGCCTGCCCGCCGAGCCGCCCCTCCGCGCCGACCTCGTTCGCCACCCGTGTGACCTCGTCCGCGAAGATCCGCAGCGTCTCGGTCATCTGGTTGATCGTCTCGGCGAGCTGCGCCACCTCGCCGCGCGCCGGAACCGTCACCTTCTGCGACAGATCGCCGTTGGCCACCGCGGTGGTCACCTGGGAGATCCCGCGCACCTGCGCGGTCAGGTTGCCCGCCATGGTGTTGACGGAGTCCGTCAGCTCCTTCCACACCCCGGCCACTTCGGGCACCTGCGCCCGGCCGCCCAGGATGCCCTCCGTGCCCACTTCCCGGGCCACCCGCGTCACCTCGGAGGAGAACGCCGAGAGCTGGTCCACCATCGTGTTGACGGTGTTCTTCAGCTCCAGCATCTCGCCGGCGACATGGACGGTGACCTTCCGGGACAGGTCGCCCTTGGCCACCGCCGTGGTCACCAGGGCGATGTCCCGCACCTGGGCGGTCAGCCGGTCCGCCATGGTGTTGACGGACTCGGTCAGGTCCTTCCACGAACCCGACATGCCGCGCACCCGGGCCTGGCCGCCGAGCTTGCCCTCGGTGCCGACCTCGCTGGCCACGCGCGTGACCTCGTCCGTGAACGTCGACAACTGGTCGACCAGGTTGTTGACGGTACGGCCGACCTTCAGGAACTCACCCCGCAGCGGATGCCCCGTACCGCCGTCCGGCGCCTGCGTCCGCAGCTCCATCCGCGGCGACAGATCGCCCTCGGCGACCGCCGTGAGCACCCGGCCGACCTCCGAGACCGGCCGCACGAGGTCGTCCACCAGCGCGTTGGAGTTGTCGATGGCCGTCGCCCAGGAGCCCTCGCAGGCCCCCGTCTCCAGCCGCTCCGTGAGTTTTCCCTCACGCCCCACCATGCGCCGCACCCGCGACAGCTCACCGGTCAGATGCAGGTTCCGGTCGGCCACCTCGTTGAAGACGGCCGCGATCTCCGACATCACGCCATCCCCGGAGACCGTGAGCCGCTTGCGGAAGTTCCCGTCGCGCATCGACACGAGAGCCGCCAGCAGCCGGTTCAGGGCAGCGGTGTCCACCGTGGTGGTGCCGCCGCTCCTGCCCAGGGACGATTCGCCTTTCGCGCGCGTCCTCGTGCCTCGCGTCGCCGCGCCAGACTCCACTGTGTCCCTCCCGGAGGGGTAGACCGTTCCTGCTGTACTCGGCCGCTTCGGCCCGGCCTGCCGGTCATCGGCCTGCCGGTCGCTCACGCGTACCGATCACTGCTGCGTTCTCCTGCCAGACGAGATCCGGCCTCACCTAGGGCTGCTGCCCGCCTTACACCGAACACACGCAGCGCGACCCGACCTCCGTCAGAAGCCTGCCCAGTGTTTCACCCCGGCCCAACCAGGCCATAACAGTTCGGCAGCTTCGCACATCGTCCGCACACCCTGGGGGCGTAAACACCGGCGACCGGCATCCGCGCGGACCGCGAAGGTAAGTAACCTTGCATGCGGCTGTCCAGCCGCACCGGTCCGACCGGTCTGGGCGGTGGCACGAGTACGAGCGGGCATCGGAGGGGCGGCCGGACACCATGACCACCGGACTGATCCCCGGGGCACAGCCCCCGGAGCCACAGCCGACGGGCGAGCTGATGCCGCAGCAGCGGAGCGAGCCGGCCGGCCACGCAGCCCTGCATGTCGACAACCGGCCGAGGAGTTCTGTGATCACCGCGCGCGCGGCTGCCAGTTTCGAGCCCGTCGGACGATCGGTAGCGACCGCCCGGTCCTTCGTCCGCGACACCCTCCAGGGCTGGGGGTTCGCCGACGTCGTCGACGACGCGGTCGTCCTCACCAGCGAACTGGTGACCAACGCCGTCGTCCACGCGGGCACCCACGCGGAGGTGCTGTGCCTGCGCGCCGAGGACGGCGTGCGCATCGAGGTCTCCGACCGCTACCCGGAGCGCGAGGTGCCCCTCCAGAGCTCCGCCGTGGCCATGAGCAGCCCCGACCGCGAGGGCGGCCGCGGCCTCCAGCTCTGCGCGGCCCTGGCCACCCGCTGGGGCGTGGACTACACCCCCACCCGCAAGAACGTCTGGTTCCAGCTCGACCTGCCCGAACGCCCCGTCGGCACCCGCACCGCCGGCCCTGCCCTGCCCGCCGATCTCCTGCCGCTGGCCGACGGCCGCGTCCGCGTCGCCGTCCTCCAGGTCGACCGCAAGGGCGGCATCAGCGCCTGGAACGAGGACGCCGAGGATCTGTTCGGCTACCCGGCGTCCGACGTCATCGGCAAACCCCTCACCGAGCTGGCCGCCTGGCCGCACACCCCCGGCACCGGCACCGGCATCGCCGAGGCTCTCCAGCTCTCCCGCTGGGAGGGCACCTACGGCATCCGCGGCGCCGATGGCCGCGTGGCCCAGGTCTACGCCTCCCACCTCCGGGTCCGCGACACCGGAGGCGAACCCTCCACCGTCTGTCTCCTCGTCCGCGACCACGAGCGCGCCGTCCTGCAGACCCCCTCCCGCGTCCCGGCTGCCGACCCCGCCCCGTCCGCCGACGGGCAGAGCACCGACCCCTTCGAGGTGTTCATCGGCTCCCCCGCCCCGGACGACCTCGACGGCCTCCTCCAGCGCACGGTGGAACGCGCCCGCGACATGCTCGACGGCGACTCCGCCTTCCTCCTGCTCGCCACCGACGACGAGACGGAACTGGAGGTCCGCGCCTCCACCGGCCTGCCCTCCGCCCGCCAGCGCTTCGCCCGCGTGCCCGTCGAAGCGGGCCCCGGACGCTACGGCTCCGCCCGCATGCCCGCCGTCCACGACGACCTCGTCGCCGTCCCCGGGGCCGTACCCCTGCTCGCCGGAACCGGCATGCGCTCCGTCGTCACCGTCCCGCTCAAGGTGGAGGGCCGCCTCACCGGCTCCCTCGGCGTCGCGGCCGAGGCGCCCGGCCGGTACACCAACGAGGAGGCGCTGCGCCTCCAGTTCGCCGCCGACCGCATCGCCCTGGCCGTGGAGTCGGCCCGCCTCGGCGAACTGGAACGGCTGCGCCGCGGCTCCCTGAGCTTCCTCGTCGAGGCCTCCGACCTGCTGGCCGGCACCCTGGACCGGGACCAGACCCTCGCCCTGATGGCCCAGATGACGGTCCCGACGCTGGCCACCTGGTGCGCGGTCTACACGATCGCCGACCAGGCATCCGAGCCGTACCTGTCATACGTCCTGCACGAGGACGAGGAACTCATCGACGGCATCAAGTCACTGCTGTCGAAGGTCCCCGCACCGGATCCGGTGCCGACCCCCGGCGCCCGCGTGTGGACGGCCCCCGCCGAGATCGCCCACCGGGCCGCCCTGCGCACCTCCATGCGCAGCCTGGGCCTGGCCGGCGGCCGCACGCACCAGGTCGCCTCCGGCATCGGCCCGACGCTGGCGACGGCCTCCGCGGTCGGCGGCGAGACGGTCGTCCTGCCGCTCGTCGCCCGCAACCGCGTCATCGGCATGCTGACCCTCGGCAAGCCCACCGACGAGCACTTCCGCCAGGAGATCCTGGAACTCGCCGAGGACTTGAGCCGACGGGCCGCCCTCGCCCTCGACAACGCCCGCCTGTACTCCGAGCGCACGGCCATCAGCCAGTCCCTCCAGCGCAGCCTGCTCCCGCCGGGCCTGCCGCACATCGACGGCGTCGAGGTCGAGGTCATCTACCGCGCGGCCGGCGAGGGCAACGAGGTCGGCGGTGACTTCTACGACCTCTTCCCCATCGGCGACGGCGCGTACGGCTTCGCCATCGGCGACGTCTGCGGTACGGGCCCCAACGCGGCGGCGGTCACCGGACTGGCCCGGCACGCCCTGCGCCTGCTGGCCCGCGAGGGCCTGTCCGGCCCGGCCGTGCTGGAGCGCCTGAACTCCGCGATCCTCGACGAGGGCGACCGCAGCCGCTTCCTGACCCTCCTCTACGGCGAGCTGCGCCCGCAGGAGGACGGCAGCGCGGAGCTGAAGGTGGTCTGCGCCGGTCACCCGCTCCCGCTGCGCCTGCGTCAGGACGGCACGGTGACGGCCGCGGCCGAACCCCAGCCGTTGCTGGGCGTCATCGAGGACCTGGAGCTGTACGAGGAGACGGTCACCCTCGACCCCGGCGACGTGCTGCTCTGCGTCACGGACGGCGTCACCGAGCGCCGGGAGGGCACGCGCATGCTGGGTGACGACGGCCTCGCCGACGTCCTCACTGCCTGCACGGGTCTGACGGCGGGCGCGGTCGCGGCACGCATCATGCGCGCGGTCGAGCGTTTCGCCACCGACGCCCCGTCCGACGACATGGCGATTCTGGCGATGCGGGTCCCGGGAATCCACAAGGAAGCTTGAGGAAACACGAAAAGGCCCCACCCGGAAGGGTGGGGCCTTTTTCTGGAGCCCCCAAACGGAATCGAACCGTTGACCTTCTCCTTACCATGGAGACGCTCTGCCGACTGAGCTATAGGGGCCTGTCGTTTTCGAGGTTTCCCTCGCGGCGACGAAGAAACTGTACCCCGAGCAGGCCCGAGTTCCCAAATTCGTACGCTGCCCGGTCAGAAGGCGGGCTGAAGCAGACCGCCCAGGGCGTTGCAGGCGGACACCACGCGGTGCATCTCCCGCTTGGTGAGCGCGGCGTCCACGGGCAGCGCCAGCGTCACGTCGGCGGCCAGCTCGGTCTGCGGCAACGACACGCACCGGCGGAACTCCGGCAGCCGGTGCACGGGCGTCTTCACCGGCACCCGGCACTCGACTCCCTTGGCCCGCACGGCCCGTGCGAAAGCGTCCCGGTCAGGCCGGCCGTTCCCCGGCACCCGCACGACGTACTGCTGATAGGTGTGCCCGTCCCCACCGTCCGGCGTCCGTACGCCCTTCAACTTGGCGTCGAGGTAGGCCGCCCGCTGCCGGCGCTGCGCTATCTCGTCGTACGGCGCCTCGGACTCGCCCTGCTCCAGCACCAGCAGCCCGTGCCGCTGCCCGAGCGCGTGCAACCGGCCGATGTCGGCCCGGCGTCCGAAGCGGTGCACGGCAACCACCGCGGCCGTACGGGCGGTTACGGCCGCTTCGACCGCGTCCGGGTCGAGGCAGTAGGTCACGGGATCTATGTCGGCGAACACCGGGAGCGCGCCCGCCAGGGTCACGGCCTCGGCGACCTCGACGTTCCCGAAGGCCGGCACGACGACCTCGTCACCGACTCCTACGCCGGCGGCCCTGAGCATTGCTGCAGTTCCCATGCCTGGGATGCTGGGCTCGCAACGTGAACGACACGTTAAGCACAACAAAAAAAGGCCGGACCCCGAACCGAAGTTCAGGATCCGACCTTTTCAAGATTTGTTCGGCGGCGTCCTACTCTCCCACAGGGTCCCCCCTGCAGTACCATCGGCGCTGTGAGGCTTAGCTTCCGGGTTCGGAATGTAACCGGGCGTTTCCCTCACGCTATGACCACCGAAACACTATGAAACAAACAACCGGAACGCCCACAAAGAGGGCGACATGGTCGTGGTTTCAGAACCAACACAGTGAACGCGAGCGTCTGAGGACAAGCCCTCGGCCTATTAGTACCAGTCAACTCCACCCGTTACCAGGCTTCCATATCTGGCCTATCAACCCAGTCGTCTACTGGGAGCCTTAC